>CALCIN010000033.1 GCA_937961055.1 uncultured Chitinophagaceae bacterium
AACTATAGCCTGCAATTTGATTATACCGTCATGAACGATGTAATGCAGGTGATCAGGCAATGCAACTGCACCGTGCACCAGCAGGAAATGCAGTTGTTTTGCAGCATGACCATCGGCATTCCCAAAAACAGGCTGGACGAGGCATTGTACAGGCTGAATGATATAAAGGGAGTGGAAGTAAAAAAGGTATAATGATATGATTAAAAGTTGAATGGTTACACTGTCACAGCCATGACAATGTAACCATTCAAAACCAGTTATTTTTTGAAACGCTCACTCACCACCAACTCTTTGCTGCCCGGCGTATACTTGTAAAATCCTTCACCGCTTTTTACGCCTAGATAACCGGCCGTTACCATGTTGGTAAGCAGGGGACAGGGCGCATATTTCGGGTTGCCGAACCCATCGTGCAGTACCTGCAGTATACTATGACACACGTCCAGCCCGATGAAATCGGCCAGTTGCAACGGCCCCATCGGATGCGCCATACCCAGTTTCATCACGGTATCAATTTCTTCTACACCGGCCACACCTTCGTACAAACTGAAAATAGCTTCATTGATCATGGGCATCAGTATGCGATTGGCGATGAAGCCGGGATAATCATTCACCACACAGGGCACTTTGCCCAGTTGGCGACTGAGCGATACAATCGTATCTGTTACTTCCTGTTTGGTAGCATAACCATTGATGATTTCCACCAGTTTCATCACCGGCACGGGGTTCATAAAATGCATACCGATTACCTGTGCAGGTCTTTTGGTGGCGGCGGCAATTTTTGTAATGGAGATGGAAGAAGTATTGGTAGCCAGTATAGTACCGGGTGCTGCCGCTTCATCCAGTTGTTGGAAGATTTTCAGCTTCAGTGCTGTGTTCTCCGTAGCAGCTTCCACTACGAGCGCTGCCTGCTTTACGCCATCTGCCAGTTGCGTAGTGGTAGTAATGTTTTTTAAAGCAGTAAGTTTCTGTTCTTCGGTGGCAGAACCTTTGGCAATCTGCCGGTCGAAGTTTTTTGCAATCGTTTGTAGCGCTTTTTCCAACTGGGCAGCCTGCACATCAACCAGGGAAACTGTAAATCCATTTTGTGCAAATACATGAGCAATACCGTTTCCCATAGTGCCGGCGCCAATTACGGCTACTTTTTTTACGGCCATAGTAGTTTTTGTTTGGTTTTGTGGAATGGCGACAAATGTAGAAAATAGTTTGAGATGGATGGCCGTATACCAGGAGAGATGGATTGAATAATCCGATTCGGGGAAAACGTTACTTGTTCTTGTTCTTGAAATCGCCCCGCTTCCACGCCTTGATAAATTCTGCCCACGCAAAAGGATTGAATATATTTTGAGGCGGGGCCTGGCCACTGTAGTAATATCGGCGGGCATTGTTGTTCAACAGCATATTGCTGTTTTCACGACCATCGGTAGGAATGGTTTGCGCCCATATTCTCCGTTTACTTTCATCGGTGTTCTTTCGCGCAATTTCTATCTGGTCGTCTGGTATCTGGATGTTTACGAAGTCGCGTTCAAATTGTTCGCGGGTGGGACGTGGTCGTATGATGGTGGCGCTGAGATACGTGGTGTCGGTAATCATCAGCTGTATCAAACTGTACTGGTTGCCTTCCAAATCGCGGGGAATTTCTGCCAGCTTCGGCTGATAACCTACGTGCGAAAATTCGATCTTGTCTCCCTTCAACACCACAATAGAAAAAACACCTTCCTCATTCGTCATGGTGCCACGGCGCTGTCCCTGCACCTGCACAGTGACATAAGGAATGGCCTGCAGACTGTCGGCAGTCATCACCACACCATACAATTGTACTACAGAGTCCTTCAGGCTTTCAAACTGCGCATTGGCAGTAAACGGAATAGCCAAAGCACTCAGGCATACGAATAGTAGATATTTTTTCATCCGTTTCAAATATAGAGATTATGCCTTAATTACTACAACAAAATACGGGGTTGAATGGTTAATTTTGCGGCAACAATTCTTTTTAACAAAACAATTAGATGATGACGGAGGAAAAAGTTGTAGAGGCACTAAGGAATGTACAGGAGCCCGACCTGGGACAGGATATTGTTACGTTGAACATGGTGAAGGATATTGTGATCCAGGGCAATAATGTTTCATTTACAGTTGTATTGACCACACCTGCATGTCCGCTGAAAGATATGATCGGCAAGGCATGCGCAGATGCCATAAAGTCGCTGGTGAATAAAGATGCCAATGTAAAAGTGAACTTTACCGCCAGCACCACCTCCAACAGAAAAGATGCCCGCGCCGTTTTGCCGGGCGTAAAAAATGTCATTGCCGTGGTTAGCGGTAAGGGCGGTGTAGGAAAAAGTACCGTTGCTGCCAATCTTGCATTGGCCATTGCGCAGGGCGGTGCAAAAGTGGGATTGATGGACGCCGATATTTACGGCCCCAGCGTACCAATCATGTTCGGAGTGCGCGGCGAACGCCCCATGATGATGAACGTGGGAGGAGAAAAAGGGATGATCGTTCCCCTGGAGCGTTTTGGCATCAAACTCATGAGTATTGGTTTACTTGTAGATGAAAAAAATGCCGTGATCTGGCGCGGCCCCATGGCCAGCAGTGCTATCCGCCAGTTTGTTACGGATGTGTATTGGGACGAACTGGATTATCTCGTGATCGATATGCCGCCCGGCACCGGGGATATTCACCTCACCCTGGTGCAAACAGTGCCGGTAACCGGGGCCGTGATCGTAACTACTCCCCAGGATGTGGCGCTGGCCGATGCCAAAAAGGCCATTGCCATGTTCAGCCAGGCGCAGATCAGGGTGCCCATTATTGGTTTGGTGGAAAACATGAGCTATTTCGTTCCTGCCGAATTGCCCGATAACCGCTATTATATTTTTGGGAAAGAAGGTGGTAAGAAACTTGCAGAAGAATATGAAATTCCCTTCCTGGGACAAATTCCGCTGGTGCAATCCATTCGCGAAGGCGGTGATATCGGCGTGCCGGTAATGGTGAGCGATGATTATATCAGCCGTAAAGCATTTGAAGACTTTGCCGCCAATGCCATCCGCAGCATATCGATGCGCAATGCAAATGTGAGCGCATTGAAAACGGCCGAAGTGATTGAGTAAAACTATTTTGTCCTTGCGGGAGTTTTACGCACCTCTACTTGTTCATTGCCTGAATCCAATACGCGCCTGCATCGCAGTGGTGGTATCGTTTGTCGCTGACTCATACTGCCTGGACCGGGCTTGTTCCGGACCGATGGCCGCAGTGGTGGCATCAGTTGCCACTGGCTGCGTAAGGATATCTGCCTTCAGGTATTGTCGGTTTGTGCCTGACCGGTAGCAGTACCAAAAAAAGCAGTATAACGGCCCGGATAAGCGTAGCAGATAAAAGATTTTCATATCCGGGGATATGCCACTAATGTAGCCTATTGTTCCGATAACTAAAAGACCAACGCATTACTGGCCAATTCTCTATATCTTCGTTGTCATGTATAGCCTGCCGGTATTCATAGAACATGACGCCACTGTTGTAAGGCAGTTTATGGAACAGCATCCTTTTATTACACTCTGCGGTTGCGATGCAGACGGCAGACCGGTGGCTACGCATGTGCCCGTTTTCCTGAAAGAGCGTGAAAACAAATTGTATATCTACGGGCATATCAAAAGAAAAACCGACCATCACAAAGCTTTCCTAGCCAACCCAAAGGTATTGGCGATATTTTCCGGTCCGCATACCTATGTAAGCGCCAGTTGGTATAAAAACCCCCAACAGGGCTCCACCTGGAATTACATTACTGTTCATGCACAGGGCATTATTCACTTGCTGGACGAGCATGAACTGACCGATATCCTGAAAGAACTGACCTTCCGCTTTGAAAACAATGAGCATTCCCCTTCCTTGTTTGAAAAACTTCCGGAAGCATATGTGGCCCAAATGAGCAAAGCCATTGTAGGTTTTGCAGTTGAAGTGACGAAACTCGACAACCTGTTCAAGCTTAGCCAGAACCGTGAGCGGGATGATTATTACACCGTCATTGAAAAACTGGAGCAACAGGGTGGCGATGCCGGCCTCATTGCAGCAGAAATGAAAAAGAGGGCAGCCGGGTTGTATACTGAAAAGCCCGTTATCAATCAATCATCAGGACATGAATAAAGCGAAGGAAGCCATTGAACTCATGTTCATCTTAGCAATGGTTATTGCGTGTCATGTTACCAGGAATACAAAACAGGCCATGTTGCCCGCATTTGATAAGGAAGGACACCGCGGCTGTCGCGGACTGATGCCCGAAAATACCTTGCCGGCCATGCTGGCCGCACTGGATATGCAGGTAACCACCCTCGAAATGGATGTGGTGATTACCAAAGACAAACAGGTGATATTAAGTCACGACCACTATTTCAACCACGACATTACTACCAAACCCAATGGTGAATATGTGACCGCGGAGGAAGAACGCAGCCTGAATATCTATCAGATGACTTTTGCTGAAACACAGCAATACGATGTAGGTATGAAACCGCATCCGCGCTTCCCCCGCCAGAACAAACTGAAAGCCACCAAACCCTTGCTGAGCGATGTGATTGACAATGTTGAAGCATCGGTCAAATTAAAAGGCATCAACAAGGTATTTTACAATATCGAAACCAAGTGTAGCCCTTTCACCGATAATATTTACCATCCTGCCCCCGAAGAATTTGTAGAACTGTTGATGAATGTGATCCGCAAAAAGAAAATTGCAGACAGGGTCATCATCCAGTCATTCGATTTTCGCACCCTTAAAATCATCAACAGTAAATATCCCGGCATTCGCACGGCCGCGCTGATAGAAGCTTTTGATAAGAGACCGCTCGACAAACACCTCGAAGAACTGGGTTTTGTTCCGGCTATTTATAGTCCAGCCTGGCAGCTTGTTACAAAGGAACTGGTAGACGCCTGCCATCAGAAAAACATGAAAGTGATTCCCTGGACGGTGAACGATAAGAAAAAGATCAGGGAATTGCAGGAATTGGGGGTAGATGGCATTATTACGGATTACCCGGATCTGTTTGAAAGGAAATAACTTCACAAAGTAACATAAGTGACCAAATATTTTTTCTGCACTTGTCAACCCCGCAGCTAACCTTTATAGCGGCATCCCGCTTCATATATAGACGCTTCCCTTTTTATCTATAAGGGCATCCCGTTTCATCGCGATCTCAGGTTTTTGCATTCTCCCCCTGATTGACGCTTTTTCTGTAGGTTTGCCCGACGAAAAAAAACATTATGCAACTTTCGCTGGAAGGAAAGAACGCAGTGATATGCGGCAGCTCTCAGGGAATTGGACTCGCCATTGCCGAAGAACTGGCGCTGCTGGGAGCGAACTGCACCCTGATGGCGCGGAACGAAGCAAGGCTGCAGGCGGCAGTGCAAACACTGGATATTGCCTTGCGTCAGCAACATGCTTACCTGGTAGCCGATTTCAGTCAGCCTGATGCGGTGAAACGCGCCATAGAGGACCATGTCAAAAAACAACCGGTACACATACTCGTAAACAATACCGGTGGTCCCCCACCGGGCTCCGTACTGGATGCTACGGATGAGGATTTTCGCCTGGCCTTTGACCAGCACCTCATCTGCAGCCAGCTACTGGTAAAAGCCTGTTTACCGGGCATGAAAAATGCCGGCTATGGACGTATCATCAATATTATATCCACTTCAGTGCGTATTCCCATTACCAATCTGGCTGTTTCGGGCACAGTGCGCGGGGCTGTGGCCACCTGGGCAAAAATCCTGGCGAATGAAGTGGGACAATTCAACATTACCGTCAACAATATTCTGCCTGGTTTTACCAAAACACAGCGATTGCAGAGCCTGATAGAAGGCAATGCGGCAAAGCAAAACGTACCGGTAAGCGATATCGAAAACAATATGCTGAAAGACATCCCCATGCGTCGCTTTGGAGAACCTGCAGAGCTGGCGGCAGTGGCCGCCTTCCTGGCTTCGCCGGCCGCTTCTTATGTTAATGGGGTGAGCATTCCGGTTGACGGTGGAAAAACCGGGACTATATAACCTGTACTAACGTTTAGGAATAAATGAAAAATGATTTTGAAAATAGCCGGGAGTTCGCGTTAAAACTGGACCAGGAAGATCCGCTGCAACGTTTCCGCGCGGAATTTATCATTCCCGCTGCGGAAGGCAAACAGCAGATCTATTTTCTCGGCAACTCACTGGGACTGCAGCCGGTGCGGACCGCGCACTATATGCAGCAGGTGATGGATGCCTGGGCTTCCTATGGTGTGGAAGGTTTTTTTATGGGCGAGCAACCCTGGATGCATTATCACGACCGGCTTACCAAACAACTGGCCATGCTGGCAGGCGCCGGTGCGCATGAAGTGGTGGCCATGAACCAACTGACGGTGAACCTCCACCTGATGCTCGTAAGTTTTTATCGTCCGGAGGGCAAACGCAATAAAATCATTTGCGAGGCCAAGGCTTTTCCCAGCGACCAGTACATGCTGGAAACGCATGTAAAACACCATGGTCTTGATCCGGAAGAGGTGATTATTGAAGTAGGGCCACGCCTGGGTACCCACCGCATTGCCCCGGAAGATATACTCAGCACTATTGAACAGTACAAGGACGAACTGGCGCTGGTGCTGTGGGGCGGCGTAAATTATTATACCGGCCAGGTGTTTGATATGGAAGCGATCACACGCGCGGCACATGCTGCCGGCGCTAAGGTGGGTTTTGATCTTGCCCACGCCATTGGCAATATTCCACTGCAATTGCACAACTGGGATGTTGACTTTGCCTGCTGGTGCAGTTACAAATACCTCAACTCAGGTCCCGGTGGTATTGGTGGCGCGTATGTGCATGAACGTTATCATACGCAGGACCTGCCACGCTTTGCCGGCTGGTGGGGATATGATAAGGCTACGCGGTTCCTGATGGAAAAAGGGTTCAGGCCCATTGCATCGGCAGAAGGATGGCAGTTAAGCACCCCTTCGCCCTTGCTCTATGCGGCGCACCGGGCGGCGCTGGAAATATTTGAAGAAGCCGGGTGGGAACAACTGCAGGCAAAAAGAAAATTGTTAAATGCCTGGTTATGGTTTTTGTTGGATGACATCAACCGGGCGCAAACAACGCCAACCATCGAATTCATTACACCGCGGGCAGAAGCAGAACGTGGTTGCCAGGTGTCTATGCACATGCTGCAGCATGGAAAGAAAATATTTGAAGCGCTCACCGCGCGGGGCATCATTACCGACTGGCGCGAACCCAATGTGATCCGGCTGGCGCCTGTGCCTCTATACAATACTTTTGAAGAAGTGTGGCAATTTGCCCATGTACTGCAACAAATTCTACAACAACACGCAACTTACGCATGAACCGTCAAGAACTGGTAGAACAGATTCGTACCAAACAATCCTATCTCTGTATCGGGCTCGATACCGACATCACGAAAATTCCGAGGCATCTGCTCTCTGAACCCGATCCTGTATTTGCCTTCAACAAGGCGATCATTGATGCCACCAAAAATTATTGCGTGAGCTATAAGATCAATACAGCTTTTTATGAAGCATTGGGATTATCGGGCTGGGAGGCTATGCAGAAAACACTGGATTATATTCCCAATTCGCATTTTCGTATTGCCGATGCCAAGCGGGGCGATATCGGCAACACCTCCACCCAGTATGCCAAAGCTTTTTTTGAAGCGCTCGATTTTGATGCTATTACGGTTGCGCCGTATATGGGTGCAGACAGTGTAAAGCCCTTCCTGGAATATAAAGGCAAATGGACCATACTGCTGGGATTAACCTCTAACCCCGGTGCAAAGGATTTTGAACTGCAACCTTCCGGTGAGGCTTTGTTGTACGAAAAAGTGTTGCAAACTGCGTCCGGCTGGGGCAGCCCGGATAACCTTATGTTTGTCATCGGTGCCACACAGGCCGACCAATTTGTCAATATCCGCAAGCTAACGCCGGACCATTTTTACCTCGTACCGGGCGTAGGCGCGCAAGGCGGTAGCCTGGAAGAAATTTCTAAGAAGGCCATGAACAAGAATGTTGGGATATTGGTAAACGTTAGTCGCGCGGTGATTTATGCATCAACAGGTGAAGATTTTGCGGCAAAGGCGGCTGAAGCGGCCAAACAATACCAGCAGGAAATGCAGCAGTATCTGAAGGATGCCAATCTTTAAAAAACTGCTTCTGTCGTGTGAGCGGTCCGGACCGGCCGCGAGCATCACAAACCAATACCGGCGGATTTGTTCTATCGGTGGTTTGTTGTCCTGGGCGAAGACGTGATTGCATAAACGAAAATAAGGAGAGGCTGCTCAATACCATTGAGACAGCCTCTCCTGAGGCAACACTATTCTCATCTCTGATGTTTGCGGAAGGTTAACGGCACGCCTCACTCACCGCTTCAACCGCCATTTTTTTCATAGCAGGTCCAACTGTAAACATGTTCATGAAATACTGGTAGCAATCATTCATAACGGGTAAACAAAAAATTGCCCGTTGCCTGC
Organism: uncultured Chitinophagaceae bacterium; assembly: GCA_937961055.1. Lineage (GTDB taxonomy): Bacteria > Bacteroidota > Bacteroidia > Chitinophagales > Chitinophagaceae > CALCIN01. The sequence continues at coordinate 8,492 of CALCIN010000033.1, forward strand.
AGCACATTTGTAGCTACACGCGTTTTTGCTAACTGCCCGGTTCACAGATCGTGCCAATAAAGCCGGAGGATTTGTCCAAAAAAAGGAAAAGCCCCCCTAAGGAAGCTTAACATATTGTTTTACACGGGGTTGTTGATTTTTAGAGATCCGGTACGGTTATTTAGGGTTATGAGGGTATCGCTTTTCTACTAAGTTTTCAATCAGGAGCCGTACGCTTCACAGGGATACCGGTTAAAAACGGGGCCTTTACCAAAAACTCTCGTTGTGCTTGAAAATCCGGTGCAAAAATATTGTGGATAAGCCGGACAGAATACCTGCAATGGATTTAATAGTGCCTGCATTGGTTGCCCCGTTCCATAATTCACCGGCCTTGTGCTGTACATCATCCGGTTATACGAACAAGTGTTATTGATTTTATACAGGTATTAAAATATCGTACCATCAGGTACGCACAACTTAATTCAGGAGCGTGCTGGGAAGCACCCCGAATTGCTTTTTGAAGGCTGCAGTAAAATTGCTGATGTTGGCATAGCCCAGTTCCATGGCTACTTCTTTTACAGAATGTTTGCCGGTCATCAACTTGTCCCGGGCAATTTTCATACGGGCTTTCTGATAATATTCATAAATGGGCAGCCCGTACATTTTTTTAAAATCTTTTTTCAGTTTTGATTCGCTTACAGAAACCTGGCGGGCGAGTTGCTGAATGGTGGGCGGCGGCTCAAACAAATCTTTCGTGAGTATGGCTTCAACGGCAATTACACGGTTGATATCTTCCGGAGCAAGGGCAGTGGTTTTAGGACTTTCGCGCATTTTCGTAATCAGGTGATCGAAAAAACGTTCTATCATCAGCATGATCCGGTTCTGTATGATGGTAGTGCGAAGCGGGTTGTCTTCTTCGCTTTCAAAAATGGTCTGCATCCATTGCCGGTATTGGGCGTCCAGTGGTTCCATATGCAGCTTGTCGGCCTTCATGGAAATGTATTTCGACAATACATCTTCTGTGGATTCGAGATCGAGGTACTGCGCCAGCCATTCTTTATGAAAAATAACGGTCACGCCCCGCAACTGCGAACCAGCCGTACCATAATATGACCAGTCGAATACCGAACTGATGAGATATGCCATGGAGGTGGTCACATTTTTTTCCGTAACCTTTTCATCTGCTATGGAGATAATTAGTGTGCCCGGCACCGTTATTTCATCAAAACGGAGGATGTAGTATTCCTTTTCAGATTGTTGATGGCGGTAAATGAACCAGTCACTGTTCAGCGTAATATCTATCAATCCTGCCTGTATGCCGTTGGGCAGGTGAACGATTTTATAATAACCTTCGCCATACTCTTTGGGAAAGACGATCCGGTCGTTGACAATCGGCGTATTGAGCTTTTGGGCAAGTCCCTGCAACAACAGTTGATAATCATCGAAGGAGTAATCAAACCTGATCACTGGATGTGCTGCTTTTTATCCATAACCTCTCATTGCATTCACAAAGCGTGCCACCCTATGGCTTGGGTATTGTATCATGAAACCGGGACCTGGCGTGGTTATTCATATTTGACAGGGTTCCGGCGAACGGCGGTAATATAGCGCTTCATATTCATCCAGAAGGCAAGTATGAAATAGATGATGAGGGGCGAGCCCATGGTAAGAAAGGAGATATAGACAAACCAGGTGCGGATGCGGGACGTGGCAATACCCAGTCTGTCGCCAATGGCGGTACAAACGCCAAATGCCTGCCATTCAATGAAGCGTCGGAAACGATTCATACCCCTAAATTAAAATTTTGCGCAAAAATGTACAATACCCTTACTTTCCCTGAACCCCTTTTTTAGGTAACTTCGCACCACCTTTTTAACAATATCAAAACATAATTACTATGGTTTTTGATCTGGATATGATTAAGAAAGTTTACGCATCCATGCCGGAAAAAATAGCGGCAGCCCGTAAACTGGTAGGACGGCCACTGACTTTAGCAGAGAAAATTTTATACAGCCATCTCTTTGAAGCTACTAACAAAGCTTACGCCCGCGGGGTGGATTATGTAGATTTCATGCCGGACCGCGTTGCCATGCAGGACGCTACGGCACAGATGGCGCTGCTGCAGTTCATGACCTGCGGCCGGGAAAAAGTAGCGGTGCCTTCCACCGTTCACTGCGACCATCTTATCCAGGCAAAAACCGGCGCGAAGGAAGACCTGAAGACGGCGCTGGACGTAAACAAGGAAGTATACGATTTTCTTTCTTCCATTTCCAATAAATACGGCATCGGTTTCTGGAAACCCGGCGCCGGTATCATCCACCAGGTAGTGTTGGAAAACTATGCGTTCCCCGGCGGCATGATGATCGGTACCGATTCCCATACCCCCAACGCCGGCGGTCTGGGTATGATTGCCATTGGTGTGGGCGGGGCCGATGCGGTGGACGTAATGGCCGGCCTGCCCTGGGAACTGAAAATGCCCAAACTGATTGGCGTAAAGCTGACCGGTAAAATGAGCGGCTGGACTTCGGCCAAAGACGTAATCCTGAAAGTAGCCGGTATCCTGACAGTGAAAGGCGGCACCGGGGCCATTGTAGAATACTTTGGGGAAGGGGCCGAAACCCTCAGCGCCACCGGCAAGGCCACCATTTGTAACATGGGCGCCGAAATAGGAGCTACCTGCTCGCTCTTTGCCTACGACAAAAAAATGGCCGATTACCTGAAAATCACTGGTCGCGAAGAAGTAGCCACGCTGGCAGAAGGCATCCGCGAACACCTGCGTCCGGATGATGAGGTATATGCCCAGCCGGAGAAATATTTCGACCAGCTTATTGAGATCAATCTTTCCGAACTGGAACCCTATATCAACGGGCCTTTCACACCCGACCTGGCATGGCCTATTTCCAAATTTGCAGAAGCCGTAAAAGCCAACGACTGGCCGCAACGCCTTGAAGTGGCCCTGATCGGTTCCTGCACCAACTCTTCCTACGAAGACATCAGCCGCTCTGCTTCCGTGGCGAAGCAGGCCATTGATAAAAAATTGAAGGCAAAAGCCGAATTCACCATTACTCCCGGCTCGGAACAGGTGCGTTATACCATTGAAAAAGATGGTTTCCTGGAAACCTTCGATAAAATCGGCGGGGTAGTACTGGCCAATGCCTGCGGACCCTGCATCGGTCAGTGGGCACGGCATATTGATGATCCGAAGCGCAAGAACTCCATCATTACCTCTTTCAACCGCAACTTCGCCAAACGTAATGATGGCCTGGCTTCTACCCATGCCTTTGTGGCTTCGCCGGAAATTGTTACGGCATTTGCCATTGCCGGCGACCTCACTTTTAATCCCCTGAAAGACAAACTGAAAAATGAAGAAGGCAAGGAAGTGATGCTGGATGAGCCCACCGGCGTGGAACTGCCGCCCAATGGGTTTTCGGTTGAGGATGCCGGTTATCAGGCGCCTGCCAGCAACGGACAGAACGTACAGGTGATTGTAAGCCCTGACAGCCAGCGCCTCCAGTTGCTGCAACCATTTCCGGCCTGGGAAGGTACAGACCTGCGCGGCATGAAACTGTTGATCAAAGCCAAAGGAAAATGTACTACCGACCATATTTCCATGGCTGGGCCCTGGCTGAAATACCGTGGTCACCTGGACAATATCAGCAACAACATGCTGATTGGCGCCGTGAATTACTTCAACGACGAAACCGATAAGGTGAAAAATCAGCTCACCGGCGAATACGGCCCTGTACCTGCCACCCAGCGCGCCTATAAGGCAGCAGGTATTGGAACAGTGGTAGTGGGGGATGAGAACTATGGAGAAGGATCGAGCCGTGAGCACGCCGCTATGGAGCCGCGTCACCTGGGTGTAAGGGCCATTGTGGTGCGCAGCTTTGCCCGTATACACGAAACCAACCTGAAAAAGCAGGGTATGCTGGCGCTCACATTCGCCAATAAAGAAGATTATGAAAAAGTGCAGGAAGATGATACGATTGATATTATCGGACTTACTACCTTTGCGCCCGGTCAGCCGCTAACGATGGTATTGCACCATAAAGACGGTTCAACCGATGAAATCAAACTGAACCACACGTACAATGAACAGCAAATCGAGTGGTTCAAGGCAGGCGGTGCGCTGAATGTAATCAGGGCACAGTTTGCAAAAGCGTAGTCTCCTTCCCATCCTGATATAAAGCGGAGCTCCTTATGGAGTTTCGCTTTTTTTTCTTTTTGCAAGATGTGGCAGTTGTTTTGTAGAATGAGCAATCATTCGGCGTTTTGGCCCGGTGAGTAAATAGTAAAGCGGTGGCAATTTTTCGAATGCATACTTCTTTAAAATGTACCTCCGGGTCTCCCTGCTTAGGTTGATTTTTTAGTAAAATTCTGATAGTATGACAACGGTATTAACGAAACTGTTCCGTGAGTTTTTTGAAAGCGAAAAAACAGGTGGATTCGTTTTGCTCGGTTGTACGGTCTTATCGCTCGTGCTGGCCAATTCGGGTGTGGGCGAAGGGTATATTGCATTCTGGAATGCCCAGGCAGGTGGTCATACCATAGTGGAGTGGATCAATGATGCCTTGATGGCTGTATTTTTCCTGCTGATCGGGCTGGAGCTGGAACGCGAGATCTACCAGGGTGAGCTGAGCGACCTGGGCAGTGCATCGTTGCCCATAATTGCGGCGGTGGGCGGTATGCTGGTGCCCGCAGGCATTCACCTCGCTTTGAACGCCGGCACAGCCACGCAATCGGGTGCAGGTATACCTATGGCTACTGATATTGCCTTTGCCATTGGTATACTATCGTTACTGGGTAACCGCGTACCGGCGTCGCTGAAAGTTTTTCTGACGGCACTGGCGGTGATTGACGATCTTGGCGCTATTATCATTATTGCAGTTGCTTATTCGGGAGGTATTCAATTCAGCAGTTTGCTGATTGCCCTGGGCATTTTTGCCGTGTTGTTGGTGTTGAACCGGCTTCGTGTATACAACCTGGTGCCTTACCTGGCGGGCGGCGTTGTGATGTGGTACTTTATGTTGCAATCGGGCGTTCATGCCACCATTACCGGTGTGTTGCTGGCCTTTGCGATACCGTTTGGCAATGGCGGAGAAAAATCTCCTTCGTATATATTGCAGCACATACTGCACAAACCGGTTGCTTTTTTTATTCTCCCGGTATTTGCGCTGGCGAATACATGTATACCGATAGCAGGCAATGTGGTAGCGGGATTATTGCAGTCGAACAGCATCGGCATTATGGCAGGATTGCTTATTGGTAAACCGGCGGGCATCAGTCTTTTTTCGTTCCTTGCTGTGCGGATGCGGCTGGCAACGCTTCCTGACGAATTGAAATGGAATTACATTGCGGGTACCGGTTTGCTGGGAGGCATAGGGTTTACCATGTCGATATTTATTGCTTTGCTGGCGTTTGATGATGGGGAGTTGATTAATGGAAGTAAGATTGCGGTGTTGGTGGGATCGTTGCTGGCGGGAGGGATTGGTTATGTACTATTGAACCTGGTATTGCCCAAAAATGGCGAGGTTGATTCGTAACAATTGCCGGACAGATTGGCCATTTCAATGACCCGGCAATTGTTCATCCCCGCTTCCCTAACTCAATCACCTCACAATCCTTCATTTCGCTACCATCTATCGTAAACCGGATAATGGTCCGCACTTTATGCCATCCCTGGTTGCCCGCTGCGCCGGGGTTCATATGCAGGCAATGTAATTTTTCGTCGTACATAATTTTCAGGATGTGCGAATGCCCGCAGATGAACAATTGTGGCGGGCGGGCGATCAGCTCTTTACGAACCTCAGGCGTATAACGGGGTGGATAACCGCCGATATGTGTCATGTATACTTCCACTGCTTCGCAGGTCCAGCGCAAGCTTTGCGGGTAAACGCTCCGCACATCCCGGCCGTCGATATTGCCATACACCGCTTTGAGCGGTTTCAATGCCTGTAACCGTTCGGCAATGGCAATGGAGCCGAAATCGCCGGCGTGCCAGATTTCATCGCAGGAAGCAAAATGTTGCAATACGGCTTCGTCGAGGAAATTGTGCGTATCAGAAATCAAACCGATGCGGGTCATAACGTGCAATATAAGCGTTCCTCGGAAAACCGGGCATGGGGAGTGCCCCCTTCAGTTGCTGTTTCCTTTTGTGAAAAAAACAACTACCTTTGGAAACAACGATTGTTGCTATGCCGTTTTTCCGCAACTTCACCTACTGGATAGACAAGAGAAAATGGAAGTACGTTTTTCTCTTAAAAACCCTCGAATTGTCCGGTTGCTGACCCTGCCGCAGTAAAAGGATTTGTCATTACAACATACAGGCATCAGTAAAATCAAATTGAAACCGTCCAGGATTTCAATTTGATTATTGTTATTTGACATTTTGCAACCATCAGTATACGCATTTCTCCATTTCAAAACCTATTGCTATGCCTTACTATTATAAATTAGGTAATGTTCCGCACAAACGCCATACGCAATTCCGCAAGCCGGATGGCGGTCTCTATGCCGAGCAACTATTTTCCACGGAAGGATTTTCCAATGATTATTCCCTGATGTATCATTGCTATCCTCCCACCGACATTATCAAAACCGATGAACCCTTTGATGTAATGCCCAAGGTGGCCGAAGAAAAAATGCTGAAGCACCGCAGCTTTGAGGGGTTTAAAATTGCTCCGCAAAAAGACTACCTGCACAGTCGCCGGCCGATCCTCGTCAACAATGATTGTCATATTGTGCTGGCGGCGCCACAGCAAAGCATGAAAGACTATTTCTACAAAAATGCAGATGCCGATGAATTGATCTTTGTGCATGAAGGCAATGGCATATTGCACACCATGTATGGCGAGCTGCCCTTCGGGTATGGCGATTACCTGGTAATTCCGCGCGGTACAATTTACCAGATTGAATTTGCAACCGAAAACAACCGCTTGTTCATTGTAGAATCATTTAGTCCTATCCGTTTTCCGAAGCGGTACCTGAGCAAGTATGGGCAATTACTGGAACACGCGCCCTTCTGCGAACGCGATATCCGTCCGCCGCAAAATCTGAAGACCATCGAAGAAAAAGGCGATTTCATTATCAAAACAAAAAAGCGGGGACGGCTGTATGGCATTCACTACGGGCATCATCCCTTCGATATAGTGGGCTGGGACGGTTATTGTTATCCGTTTGCGTTCAGCATCCACGACTTTGAACCGATTACCGGACGCGTACACCAGCCGCCGCCAGTGCACCAGACTTTTGAAGGGAATAACTACGTGGTATGTTCTTTTGTGCCGCGCTTGTACGATTATCACCCGGAGGCTATTCCCGCACCTTACAATCACAGCAATATCGACAGCGACGAACTATTGTATTATGTAGACGGTGATTTCATGAGCCGTAAAAATGTAACCCGCGGCATGATAACCCTGCATCCCGGTGGTATTCCGCACGGACCACATCCCGGTGCTGTGGAAAGAAGTATCGGCGCCAAAGAAACCAAAGAACTGGCTGTGATGGTAGATACCTTCCATCCGCTGCAACTTACCGTGGAAGCATTAAGCATCGAAAATCCCGGTTATACCATGAGTTGGGCAGAATAAGCGGAGCCATACAACTGCCGCAGTGAACTATGTAAAATTTGAAAAGTTAAAGGTTGAATTGTTAAAACAATTCAACCTTTTTTCCACCAATTCCTATATCGGTTTCACTCCACTTAAAAATTTTGCAGCTCTTACAATATTCCCACCGCTACTTCGTCTACCCGCACATTACCCTTACCCTTAAGGCTTTATCAGTTGCAATAAAAATATCCGGCAAAAAGTTTGGCGGTTTAAGTGAATCCGTTATAAATTTGCATTTAACCAATTGGTTAAACTATATGGTTAAAGTTCAACAAGACGATAATACCCAGGAAAAAATACTCGAAGCAGCGCGTGCTGTTTTCCTGGAGAAAGGCATGGACGGGGCAAGGATGCAGGACATAGCAGACCGTGCCGGCATCAACAAGGCCTTGCTGCACTATTATTTCCGCAACAAGGAGAAATTATTTGAAACGGTGTTCCTGGAAGCCGCTTCCCGCTTTTTTCCCCGCATGGTGAATATTCTTACGGCCGATACCTCTTTGTTTGAAAAAATCACCCGGTTTGTACATCACTATATCTCCATGATGGCGGAAAATCCTTATATCCCGCTGTTTGTACTGAACGAAGTGCAAAAGCAACCGAAAACTTTCCTGGCAAAAGTGTTCGGTAACAGGCGACCGCCCATAGAGGAACTGGCCAAACAGGTGAAGAAGGAAGTAGCGCAGGGCATTATCAAACCCATCGATCCGCGCCAGCTGATGATCAACATGGTGTCGCTGTGCATTTTTCCCTTCGTGGCCAAACCGGTTGTGCAGTGGGTACTGAAAATGGACGAGAAAGCATATAGCGCATTCATCGAAGCCAGGAAAACAGAAGTGGCAACGTTTATTATTGATTCAATCCGGAAATAATTTTTTATGAAACAATTGATCAGTTGGTTTTCGGTTGTGTATGTCAGTATGGTATTGCCCGCGCAGGTTAAGGCCCAGGATAGCACGGTGCTTACCCTTGAAAAGGCGTACCAGCTGGCCCGGGAACATTATCCGTTAATCAAACAACGGCTGCTGGTGTCCAGGAATACGGCGCTGGCCTTACAAAATATCAGCAAAAGCTGGTTGCCGCAGGCATCGCTTTCAGGACAGGCTACCTATCAGTCAGACGTGCCGGGCATACCGGTGAAGATTCCAGGGTTTGATATTGAGCAACCCTCCAAAGACCAGTACCGCATTACGGCTGAAGTGAACCAACTGCTGTATGATGGTGGTTCGGCTGCTGCTCAAAAGAATGTACAGCAAGCATCTTCAAAAGTAGAACTGCAACGCGCCGAAGTAGACCTGTATAAAGTAAAGGAACGCATCAATCAATTGTATTTGGGCATACTGCTGCTGGATGAACAACTGAAGCAAACCGAACTGGTGAAGAAAGATATCCAACGCGGCATCAAACGGGTGGAAGCTCAGGTGCAATATGGTACTGCCTTTCGTTCCAACCTGCTCACACTGCAGGCTGAACTACTGAAAACCGGTCAGCGGGAAATTGAATTGCGCGCCAATCGCAAAGGTTTGATAGATGTGCTGTCGGTGTATGTTAACCAGCCGTTGCGGGAAACCGTACAACTGCAAAAGCCGGTATGGGACCAGCCGGTAAGCGCAGCCATCAACCGCCCGGAACTGGCGCTGTTTCAGTACCAGGATAGTTTGCTGCATGTACAGAAGCAATTGATCAATGCCAGGAACCGTCCGCGTACCAGCCTGTTTGTACAGGGTGGCTATGGCAGGCCGGGTTTGAACATGCTCAAGAATGAGTTTGAATTCTTTTATATCGGCGGATTGCGGTTGAACTGGTCGCTGGGCAACTTGTATACTGCGCGAAAGGAAAAAGAGATGCTGGCCATCAATCAACAGATGCTTGGTGTGCAAAAAGATGTGTTTTTGCTGAACACCAACGCACAACTCAGTCAGCAGCAGGCGGAGATTCAAAAACTGGAAGCGTTGATTGCAACTGACAGGGAAATAATTGCAGTACGGCAACAGGTAAAGGAGGCAGCCCATGCCCAATTGCAGAATGGTGTAATTACGGCAAGTGATTATTTGAGCGAAGTAAATGCAGAAGACCAGGCTCGGCTTACCCTCATAGCACATGAATTGCAACTGTTGCAGGCCCGCATCAATTACCAGACCATAGCAGGAAACCAATAAAAACCACAGTCTATAAAAACTATTTTGACCATGAAACAATACAGTATCGCCGGATTGATCTGGATAGGAGCGGTGTTATCGGGTTGTGGCGGCAATAACAATGGAGCCGATGCTTCCGGCACCTTTGAAGCAGAAGAAGTGATTGTATCAGCGGAACTAACAGGAAAAATTTTGTCGCTGAACCTGCACGAAGGACAGGAAGTGCCCGATGGCGCAGTAGTAGGTGTTATTGATGCGGAAAACCTTGCGCTGCAAAAAGAGCAGGTAGAAGCTACCATAGAAGCACTGCGACTGAAAACAGCTGATGTTACGCCGCAGGTACGATTGCTGGAAGAACAGCTGTCTGTGCAACAGGCGCAGTTGCAAACTTTGGAACGGGAAAAAATTCGTACTGAAAACCTCGTGAAAAGCGATGCCGCTACGCCCAGGCAACTGGACGACATTGTATCGCAGATTGATGTACTGAAAAAACAAATGGCGGTAACGCAGCAACAGATTGCCGTGCAGCGCAACACCGTTGCCACCCAGAACCGCAGCATTCTCAGCGAACAAAAGCCGCTGGAAAAAAGGGTTGCCCAACTGCGCGATCAACTGGAACAATCCAATATTGTTAACCCCATTAAAGGGACCGTGCTCACCAAATATGCCGAAACCGGGGAAATGACTTCCGTAGGAAAAGCACTGTACAAAATTGCCAACCTCGATACCCTCACCCTTCGTGCATACGTAACTGGTGCACAGCTGCCGCAGATAAAGTTGAATCAACCGGTGCAGGTGCTGGTCGATAGCGGCGCCCATCATTACCGTAGCTATCCCGGCACCATCACCTGGATTGCCGACAAGGCGGAGTTTACGCCCAAAACCATCCAGACGAACGATGAGAGGGCTAACCTGGTATACGCCATTAAAGTGCGCGTGCCGAATGATGGGTATTTGAAAATTGGTATGTATGGGGAAGTAAAATTGGCCGGTCACGGAAGCGGCTCGTGAAGGGAGGGCAAAACTTGTAGAAAGGCGGACCACTCCCGTCCATGCGGCATTGTTGGTGTGGTAAGATCGTGCTGGCAGGGTCGCCAGCAGTAACTTACACCAGGCGCAATACTGTCTGGATGGGGGTAGTCCCGCCGCCGACGCGCCACCAGTATTCACCTGCTCCATAAATGGGGTGGTCATAACCAAAATGGATAACCGATAACAAACATCAACCCGCTAACTATGCCTCATACAAATTTCCATCCCCGCCACACCTCAAACACCCCTTCAATGGGCGGCGCCTACTTCCCTCCAACCTCCGCCTCCTCCGGCGGCGTACGTGCCTACAATTTAATAAAGCACTATGGCACCCAAAAACAACTGGTACAAGCGCTGCGCGGTGTGTCTTTCGAAGTGCAACAAGGCGAGTTGTTTGGCATCATCGGTCCGGATGGAGCCGGCAAAACCTCTTTGTTCCGCATTCTTACCACGCTTTTGTTGCCCGATGGTGGCGAAGCAACCGTAGATGGTTATGACGTGGTGAAACAATACTCCGAAATCAGAAAACGAGTAGGGTATATGCCGGGCAGGTTTTCCCTGTACCAGGACCTCACTGTAGCAGAAAACCTTGAATTTTTTGCCACCATATTCAACACCTCCATCGAAGAAAATTACGACCTCGTAAAAGATATTTACGCGCAAATAGAACCATTCAAAGATCGCCGGGCAGGAAAATTATCGGGTGGGATGAAACAGAAACTGGCATTGAGTTGCGCACTGATCCATCGTCCTTCGGTGTTATTCCTCGACGAACCCACTACAGGCGTGGACGCTGTTTCGCGCAAAGAATTCTGGGAAATGCTAAACCGCCTTAAACAGCAGGGCATCACCATTCTTGTTTCCACTCCCTATATGGATGAAGCCAGCCTCTGCGATCGTGTGGCATTGATGCAGAATGGGGAAGTGTTGACAGTGGATTCACCCGAAGGCGTTATTAACAGTTTTCAGCAACCATTACTGGCGGTAAAAGCCAACCGTATGCTGCCGCTGCTCAATGATCTGAAAGCATTTGAGGGCAGCGACAATGCTTATCCCTTTGGTGAATACCACCACGTAGTGTTGAAAGAAGGGACCGAACCCGCGGTGCTGGAAAATTATCTCCGCCAGCGGGGCCATGGACCGGTTACCATAACGACGATACGCCCTGATATAGAAGATTGTTTCATGGCATTGATGCGCAACTGAAATGTATGAGTATGAACAACAACATCGCCATCAAAGCTGAATCGCTCACCAAAAAGTTTGGTGATTTTACTGCCGTAGACGGGATCAGCTTTGAAGTACAAAAAGGAGAAATATTCGGCTTTCTCGGTGCGAACGGAGCCGGTAAAACAACTGCCATGCGTATGTTGTGCGGCCTCTCTATGCCAACTTCCGGCAAAGCCACCGTGGCCGGCTTTGATGTGTACCGGCAGAATGAGCAGATCAAACGGAACATCGGTTACATGAGCCAGAAGTTTTCGCTGTATGAAGACCTTACCGTGAAAGAGAATATCCGTTTCTATGCCGGCATTTATGGCAAGAGCGATGCGTTTATCAAAGAAAAAACAGCCTGGCTGATTGATCAGTTGCACCTGGGGACAGAAGCCAACAAACTGGTAAAATCATTACCCCTGGGATGGAAACAAAAACTGGCTTTCTCTGTGGCTATCTTCCACGAACCGCAAATCGTTTTTCTCGATGAACCTACCGGGGGCGTAGACCCCGTAACGCGTCGTGAATTCTGGAGCATGATCTACGATGCTGCAGAATCAGGTATCACGGTATTTGTTACCACCCACTACATGGACGAAGCAGAATATTGCAATCGCGTATCCATTATGGTGGACGGACGCATCGATGCATTGGGCACGCCGGCACAATTAAAACAATCCTTCGGTGCGCAATCCATGGACGAAGTATTCTTGAAACTTGCCCGCAAGGCAGTGCGCAGCGCAGACTAACAGAAAAAAATATTCGTATGAAGCAATTCAGGTCATTTGTAAAAAAAGAATTTCACCACATACTGCGCGACAAGCGAACAATGTTCATCCTGCTCGGAATGCCCATCGTGCAAATAGTGTTATTTGGCTTTGCGCTTACCAATGAGGTGAAGAATTCAAAAATCGCCATCCTAGACCAGTCGAATGATGTGTCTACACTGGCATTGCGCACGGAACTGGCCGCCAGTCGCTACTTCGACATTGAAAGAGACCTGCACAGTTATAAAGGCATTGAAGAAGCATTTCAAAGCGGAAAGATCAGGCTCGCGGTAGTGTTCCCAAAAAATTTCGATGCAGATTTGCGGCACTTCAACAAAGCACAGGTGCAGCTGATTGCCGATGCATCTGATCCTAATGTAGCCACCACGCTGGTGAATTATGCTACCGCCATCATTATGGATTACCAGGACCGCATTACCCACGATCGTCGCCTGCCTTATACCATCAATACGGAATTGCGCATGCTGTACAACCCGCAACTGAAAGGCGCGTACAGTTTTGTGCCGGGCGTAATGGCCATGGTGCTCATGCTGGTATGTACCATGATGACAGCCATCACCGTGGTGCGCGAAAAGGAAATGGGCACCATGGAGGTGATGCTGGTATCGCCGGTGAAACCTATGAAAATTGTAATGGCCAAAGCAGTTCCTTACCTGCTGTTAAGCATGATCAATATTACGAGCATCCTGCTGCTGAGCGTGTTTGTGCTGGACGTGCCCATTCGTGGCAATTTGTTGTTGCTGATAGGGGAGAGTGTGTTGTTCACCCTAACCTGCCTGGCTTTCGGCCTGCTCATATCTTCTTCTACCGCATCACAACAAACAGCTATGTTCATTTCTCTAACCGGCATGTTCTTGCCAACGGTTATGCTTAGTGGATTTATGTTTCCCATTGAGAATATGCCGTTGCCGCTGCGTATCCTCTCGAATATCGTACCGGCCAAATGGTTTTATTATATCGTAAAAGAAGTGATGATCAAGGGGCTTGGTTTTGCCGCGGTTTGGAAAGAAACATTGGTGCTGACCGGCATGATGCTGGTGCTGCTGACCATGAGTGTAAAACGATTCAAGATCAGGCTGGCGTAAACCCGAAACAATTTATTCCATGCGAACGCTCAAATTTTTATTACAAAAAGAATTTCGCCAGATCTTTCGCGATCCGGCTATCATCCGCATCATCTTCATAATGCCGATGGTGCAGTTGATTGTGTTGCCCTGGGCCGCCGACTATGAAGTGAAGAATATCCATCTCAGTGTGGTGGACCATGACCATTCGGCGTACAGCAGGCAACTGGTTTCGAAGATCACAGCTTCGGGTTATTTCCGGCTGGAAAGTTATACCAGCTCGTTCGCAGAAGCCATGGAGGCCGTTGAACAGGATGCAGCAGACCTGGTGCTCGAAATTCCTGGAGGATTTGAACGAAACCTGGTGAAGGAAGACGAAGCCGGGTTGTTTATTGCGGTGAACGCTATCAATGGCGTAAAAGCCAATCTGGGCGCAGGCTATTTGCGCAGCATTATACAGGACTATAACCGCGAAGTGCGTACTGAATGGGTCCAGTTTCCGCGTTTCAGTCCCGAACTGCAAATTGAGGTCACTGCTTCCAACTGGTTCAATCCGCTGCTGAATTACAAATATTTTATGGTGCCCGGCATATTGGTGATACTGGTTACCATGGTGGGCGCTTTTCTCGCTTCCCTGAATATTGTGCGTGAAAAAGAGATCGGTACCATTGAACAGATCAATGTAACGCCGGTAAAAAAACATCATTTTATCCTGGGCAAACTGATCCCGTTCTGGATACTGGGATTGGTGGTATTGTTGCTGGGGTTGTTGCTGGCGCGGTGCTTCTATGGCATCATTCCTGCCGGCAGTTTGCTGGTGATCTTCGGCTTTGCGGCCATGTACCTGCTGGCCGTATTGGGATTGGGACTCTTAATATCTACCTATACCGTCAACCAGCAACAGGCTATGCTGCTGAGCTTTTTTTTGATGATGGTATTTATTTTGCTGAGCGGATTGTATACATCCATTGAAAGTATGCCCGGTTGGGCACAGGCCATTACGAAAATCAACCCGGTTTCCTATTTCATAGATGTGATGCGCATGGTGGTACTGAAGGGAAGCGGGTTTCGTGATATTGTGCCGCATATGCTGACCATGCTGGGGTTTGCCGTGGTTTTGAACACGTGGGCAGTGGTGCATTATAAAAAACGGTCGTAAGCACTCATTATAGGGATAGCAAAAGACAGGCGCAGTAAAAAAACGTATTTTGAAGTTGCTGACGAAAATTTTCCTATGATTTTCGAAATTCGGGTTTCGGATTGAAAGCAACGCATTCATCAAAAATGTATTTATGGAATACAGGCAATTAGGAAAATCACAAGTAAAAGCATCGGTTATAACGTTTGGAGCGTGGGCAATAGGGGGCTGGATGTGGGGTGGCGCCGACCGCCGTGAAGCTGTTGAGGCCATCAGGGCCGCTTATGAAATGGGTGTTACTTCCATTGACACGGCACCCGTATACGGACAGGGATTGAGTGAAGAAATTGTAGGCGAAGCCATCGCCCATATCCCGCGCGACAAGGTGCAGTTGTTTACCAAGTTCGGCATGCGGTGGGATACCAAAGAAGGAGAATACTTTTTTTCCAGTGTTGATAATGAAGGTCGGAATATAGACCTCTACAAACTGGCGCGCCGCGACAGCGTGATGAAAGAATGCGAAGATTGCCTGCGCCGGCTCAAAACAGATTATATTGACCTGTTCCAGATCCACTGGCCAGACGGTACCACACCGGTGGCCGAAACCATGGAGGCCTTGTTGCGTTTGCAGGAACAGGGAAAAATTCTGGCGGCCGGCGTATGCAATTATTCCGTTCCGCTGATGGAAGAAGCTGAAAAGGTGATCAGCCTTGCTTCCAACCAGGTACCTTACAGCATGGTGAACAGGGATATTGAAAAGGATGTTACCGGTTATTGCATCAATCACAACATCAGTGTGATCGCTTATAGCCCGCTACAACGTGGGTTGCTTACCGGTAAAATCAAACCCGGTCATAAATTCAATGCAGGTGACAGCCGGGAAGGCAACCGCTTTTATACGGAAGAAAGCATCAGGCGCGTTAACCAGTTTCTCGACAAACTGTTACCCATAGCCGAAAGTAAGAAAGCTACACTGGCGCAACTGGTGCTGGCGTGGACCATTCGCCAACCCGGCATCACGGTGGCATTGGCGGGTGCGCGCAATGCACAGCAGGCAAAGGAAAATGCGGCGGCAGTGGGTGTTTCGATCTCTCAAAGTGAAATGGACACCATCAACCAATACATCCGCGAGTTGGAAGAGACGCCGCTGCGGGTGGAGTCGTGAGGGGTTAACCACGTAACCGAATAAAAATCAAATATTTCCGACACGCCATACTTATTGTCCAAAAACTTCTAAAAAAAATTTTCCCCTTCCGCTTTTAATTAAACGAACATTCATTTATATTTGTCCTATGCGTCTGCGCGATGAAAATAAAAAACTGGCCATCCGCCAGAAGGCCATCGAAATGATTGTGCAATCCGGCCTTGACGGGTTTAGTATGCAAAAGCTCGCCAAGGCGGCAGGCGTGTCCCCGGCCACTTTGTACATCTACTACAAAGACCGCGAGGATCTTATTCTGCAACTCTGCCGCGAAGTAAGCGACGAAATGATCGAGTCCAGTATGAAAAATTTCAGCCCGGATATGCCTTTTGCCGAAGGCTTGAAAATTCAATGGCGTAACCGCGCGCATTTTTTTCTGGAACATCCGCTGGAGGTAAATTTTATTGAACAGATCCGTTATTCGCCCCTGTATGAAAAAATTGCTGACCACATCAAAACAAGATTTTCTTCCGTAATGGGAAAATTTGTGCACAATGCAGTAGAAAAAGGCGAACTGATGCCTCTTTCGTTTGAGGTATACTGGTCAATGTGTTATGCCCCCTTATATCAACTCATCAAGTTTCACTCCCAGGGGAGTTACCATGATAAGGCATTTACGCTTACACAGGAGATTATGGACCAGACCCTGGCGCTGGTGCTCAAGGCAGTGAAACCATAACTCTTTTTTTTTAAATTATAAATAAATGAACGTTCATTCTAATCATATGAAAAGTAATCTAACGGTGCAGCAGGAGATCACCATCCTCGTGTTCCGGACGAACCTGCGCTTTTCAAAAGATGTGCGGGCAGTAGGAGCGAGGCTGCAGCAACTACCTGGTATCATCCGGTGGAATGTTGACCGGCAGGATGTTGACAATGTATTACGCATCGAAACCACCTGCCCCGATGTGGAAGCCATCATTGCGTTGGTTCAGCAGGCTGGCTACTGTTGTGAAGAATTGCCGGACTAAAGGAATTACCGGATAAAAGGAATATCCCGACTAAAAGAAAATTCAGGATACAATAGGATTACCAGGTTAAAACAGCATTAATCCAATAAAATGAATTTACCCGATTGAAACAGCAATACCAGACTTAAAACCATTCTTCGTTTTATGCACACTACAAACGCAACCAAACAACGCATATTCACACCCTACCAGGTTTTTGTAATCGCTGTGCTGGCCCTGATGCAGTTTACAGTAGTGCTCGATTTTATGATCATTTCGCCGCTGGGCGCCATTTTGATGGAGGAACTGAACATTCAGCCCGGGCAGTTTGGCCTCGTAGTATCAGCCTATGCCTTCAGTGCGGGCGCTTCGGGTCTGCTGGCGGCTGGTTTTGCAGACAAATTCGATCGCAAAAAACTGCTCCTCTTCTTTTACACCGGTTTTATGGCGGGCACCATCCTTTGCGCCGTTGCCACCGGTTATTATTTTCTGCTGGTCGCGAGAATCATCACCGGCCTGTTTGGCGGCGTGGTGAGTTCCATTGGCTACGCTATTGTAACCGATTTGTTTGAATTGAAAGTGCGCGGGCGGGTGATGGGATTTATTCAAATGGCTTTTGCGGTGAGCCAGGTGCTGGGGATTCCTGCGGGATTGTACCTGGCCAATCATTTCGGCTGGCACAGCACTTTCTGGATGATCGCTGTGTTTGGCATTGGGCTTGGCCTGGTGATCGCCCTACAGATGAAACCGGTTCGCAAGCACCTCGAAGTTCCCGGCCATCAGCAGCCGCTGCTGCATCTTATCAAAACAGTCAGTAACAAAAGATATCTGCAGGCTTTCCTTGCCACTACGTTGCTGGCTACGGGCGGATTTATGCTGATGCCGTTCAGCAGTGCGTTCAGCATTCACAATCTCGGTATCAGCATGGACGATTTGCCCTTGCTGTACGGCATCACCGGTATAAGTTCGATGGTGTTCAGTCCGCTGATCGGTCGTGCGAGCGATCAATTGGGGAAATACCGGGTGTTTATCATCGGTTCATTGCTGGGCATCACCATGGTTGCCATATACGTAAACATGGGTATTACGCCTTTTGCTACCGTGGCGCTGGTCAATGTGCTGTTGTTTGCAGGGGTCACTTCCCGCATGATTGCAGCCTCCGCCATACTTACGGCTGTACCACAACTACAGGACAGGGGCGCTTTCATGAGCGTGAATGCTTCGGTGCAACAGGTGTCGGGTGGCATTGCTGCCGCCGTAGCGGGAATGATAGTGATGGAAACGCCCGGCGGACAACTGGTGCATTATGATACGCTGGGTTATATTGTGATTGTCTCTATGATCATTTGTATATGGCTATTATTTTACGTAAACCGGAATATTTCCAGCAAACCAGCAGCGCCTGCCATGCAGCAGCTTTCGCAACAGGTGGCGGAGGAGGAGATGGTATAGGCCTTCCGTATTTCCCCTCTTCGCTGTTCCAAACAATTTCCGTAAATTGAAAGATCACTAAAACTGCTGCCATATGATCAGACTTTCAGCGCTCAAACCCGGCGACATTGTTATGACCGAATTTGAAGGTCAGCGCCGCGAAGGAGTAGTAACTGACCTGAACAGGGAAGACGGTGAAGTGTGTGTGGAAACAGACGTGCAGGAATTCTGGTTCACGCCAGACCATCTGTTTCCCATTGAGCTCAGCGATGAGCAGCTGCGCAAACTCGGGTTTACCCGCCAGGACAATCCCGACGGGAGCGCCAAGTACATGAAAGGTTCTTTCCGGGTATTGCTGCCGCGGGCCGGCGATTTCTCGGAAATGGAAATCTGGTGGCGTGAAGACCACCGGCACCTCCACGGGCCATTATACGTGCACGAACTGCAGAACCATTACCTGCAGATGACGAAAGTGGAGCTGACGCCGGCATAACCGTTTGATTGATAGTAAATTATTGCTAATTTTGAATGGTTGGATGGTCGCAAACCGGGCCGGGAAACCGGCTTTGGACAGGGATCTTCTGACCATTCAACCTTATAAATCCCAGGTATATAAACTTTACCCTTCAGAAAAAAAGCTCGTTTTTTTCAGATTTCTGACTGATTATCCTATCTTTGCGCCTCCTAAAACAAGTATGGGTAAACAACCGCTAATCAAACAAGATGGAGTAATTACAGAGGCCTTGTCAAACGCAATGTTCAAGGTCAAACTGGAAAATGGTCACGAAATACTGGCTACCATCTCCGGGAAAATGCGGATGAACTACATCAGGATTCTGCCCGGCGATAAAGTGGGAGTGGAAATGAGCCCTTACGATTTGACGAGGGGAAGAATTATATTCAGGTACAAGTAAAACGTTGTTTTGAAACCGGGCGCAGGCCAGGTTCCATCTGATAAATCATAAAACATTCAACAGATGAAAGTAAGAGCATCCATAAAAAAGCGCAGTGCTGATTGCAAGATCGTGCGTCGCAAGGGCAAGTTGTATGTGATCAACAAAAAGAACCCTCGTTTCAAACAACGCCAGGGATAAGCTGAACATTCAGAAAAAAACAAATCTCAAATTTCAAATAGAATATGGCACGTATTGCCGGTGTAGATTTACCAAAGAACAAAAGAGGAGAAATTGGCCTTACCTATATTTATGGTATTGGTCGTTCTACTGCTCAGTACATTTTGTCCAAAGCCAACATTCCTTTCGACAAGAAAGTACATGAATGGAACGACGATGAGTTGAATGCCATCCGTACCATCATTACCAACGAGTTCAAGGTAGAAGGTCAGCTTCGTTCCGAAGTGCAGATGAGTATCAAGCGCCTGCTCGATATTGCCTGCTACAGGGGGCTGCGTCACCGTAAAGGATTACCCGTTCGCGGACAGCGCACCCGTACCAACAGCCGTACCCGTAAGGGCAAACGTAAGACAGTAGCCGGTAAGAAGAAGGCGCCGAAGAAATAATATTTGACATCCAGCTCATACGGTGCAGACCAGGTTTCCTTCAACCGGGAACCTGCTCTGCACCATATGAGCAATTAGGGTTTAATGCCGGATCGCACCGGATGTCAGCAGGAGGATTAAACCCACTCACTACAGTGAGCTTTATTTTAACTAGATTACCTACTACAAACAGATTATGGCAAAATCACAACAACCCAGCGCAAAAGCTGCGGCAAAGAAGCGGATCGTAAAAGTGGATGCCTACGGCGACGCACACATCACCGCCAGTTTCAACAACATTATTATCAGCATTACCAACAAGAACGGCCAGGTAATTTCCTGGAGCAGTGCCGGTAAAATGGGCTTCAAAGGTTCCAAGAAGAACACGCCCTATGCTGCGCAAATGGCTTCTGCCGATGCTGCAAAAACAGCTTTCGATGCAGGCGTAAAGAAAGTGGACGTATATGTGAAAGGTCCCGGCGCCGGCCGTGAGAGCGCTATCCGCTCCCTGGCACAGTCCGGCATCGAAGTATCCATGATCAAAGACGTTACGCCGTTGCCGCACAATGGCTGCCGTCCGCCCAAGAAAAGAAGAGTATAACGGATAATTCCGCATACATAAAACCGGGGTCCGGTAACCGGATTCCCGATTTGTTAAAAAGGGGTGTACGATTGATTTTAGATTTTTACTGATCGTGCATCGTCACCAAAAAATCACACGAAACAATTATGGCACGTTACAAAGGTCCCAAGACACGTATCTCCCGCATTTTCGGAGAACCAATTCTCGGCAATGGAAAATGGCTGAGCAAGAACAGCAACCCTCCCGGACAGCATGGTCCCGCCCGCAAGCGTAAAAGCATGGGTGAATATGCCTTGCAGTTGAGGGAAAAGCAAAAGGCAAAATATACCTACGGCGTACTGGAAAAACAATTCCGCAGAACGTTTGAAGAAGCTGCCAGGCTGAAAGGCGTTACAGGTGAAAACCTGATCCGCCTGCTGGAAGCCCGCCTCGACAACACCGTATACCGCCTGGGGCTTGCTCCTTCCCGTCCCGCTGCGCGTCAGCTCGTTTCTCATAAGCATATCACCGTAAACGACCAGGTAGTGAACATCCCTTCCTACCAGCTCAAACCCGGCGATACCATCAGCATCAAGGAAAAAGACAAGTCGAACACTGCCATTACCAGCCAGTTCAGGGGTAAGAACCAGAAATACACCTGGCTCGACTGGAATGAAAGTGAAATGAAGGGCACATTTGTTGCGTATCCCGAGCGTGAAAGTGTTCCTGAGAACATTAAGGAGCAGTTGATTGTTGAGTTATATTCTAAATAATAGCTGAAGACCGGAATACTGAAAAGCCGGAAATCTGAAGCTTTGAAACGGAAATAACACACAATCACAATAATCATTAAAATTTCAATCTAACATATGGCCATCTTAAATTTCCAAAAGCCAGACAAAATAGTTCTGCAGAAAGCCACGGAATTTGAAGCGCAATTTGAATTTCGTCCGCTGGAACCAGGCTATGGTGTAACCATCGGTAATGCTTTGCGCAGGGTATTACTGAATTCGCTGGAAGGGTACGCTATCGTTGGTATCCGCATTGAAGGGGTGGATCATGAATTCGCCACCATCAAGGGTATCACCGAAGACGTGCTGGAAATTATCCTCAACCTGAAACAGGTTCGTTTTAAGAAGAAGGTAGAGCACGAAGTAAACCAGGAAAAGATCACCCTGAGCATCAAGAATAAAACAGAATTCACAGCGGGCATGATTGGAGAGGCCACCCAGAGCTTCGAGATCATGAACCCCGACCTGCTGATCTGTACGCTCGATACTACGGCCAAACTGGATATCGAACTCACTGTTGCCAAAGGCCGCGGTTATGTACCGGCTGAAGACAACAAGGTGAAAGACGCTCCTTTCGGATACATTCCTACCGACTCCATCTTTACGCCTATCAAGAACGTAAAGTATGCTATAGAAAATACCCGTGTGGAACAACGTACAGACTATGAGAAGCTGATCATGGAAGTTACCACCGACGGTACTATTCATCCCGAAGAAGCTGTAAAACAGGCCAGCCGCATCCTGATCCAGCATTTGATGATCATTACCGACGAAAACATCACGTTTGATAATAAGGAAGACAAGAAAGAAGATGTGGTAGACGAACAAATGCTGCAGCTGCGCAAGATACTGAAGACGCCGCTGGAAGATCTCGATCTTTCCGTACGCGCCTTCAACTGTCTGAAAGCCGCTAAAATCAACAGCCTGAGCGAGCTGGTACAGTACGAGCAGGAAGACCTGATGAAATTCCGCAACTTCGGTCAGAAATCTCTGGCTGAAATTGAGCAGGTACTGGCAGAAAGAGGTTTGCACTTCGGTATGGACCTCAGCAAGCTGGGATTGGATAAAGAAGAACTTTAAATACAACGCTGATGTGCCAGGAGTAGCATGCCCGGCACATCAGTTTATTTATCATGTAGGTTACAATTCCTGACACGGTGTAACCGGTACTAAAATCAACAGTCATGCGTCACGGAGACAAAATCAACAACCTTGGCAGAACAGCGTCGCACAGAAAAGCGCTGCTCACGAATCTCGCAAACGAACTGATCGCACACAAAAGAATCGTAACTACGCTGGCAAAAGCAAAAGCCCTGCGTACTTTTGTGGAACCTTTGATCACCAAAGGCAAAACCAATACCACGCACCAGCGTCGTGTGGTGTTCAGCTACCTGCAAAATAAAGAAGCAGTGAACGAGCTGTTTGGCCCCATTGCAGAAAAAGTAGGCGGCCGCCCCGGTGGCTATACCAGGATCATCAAACTTGGTACCCGTGTGGGCGATAACGCTGAACTGGCCATGATCGAGCTGGTTGACTTCAACGAAGTATACGGCAAAGGCAAAGGTGAAGTGAAAGAAACCGCCAGGAAAACACGCCGTGGCCGTGGTAAGAAAGCTGCCAAAGAAGGCGCTGCAGAAGAAACAACAAGCACAGAAGAAAACCAAAAGGAATCCTAAGGTAATAATGACGAAGTTTTTTACTGGCAAGGCAAGACTCTTCACAAGGGGTCTTGCTTTTTTTTGCCTGAACGGCTATTGATGACCTTGAAAGGATGATGGCAGCCATACTGTGAAAAACTAAGACTGTCTTATCAACAATTATTATTTTTCTTTGTAAAATTTTTCAATTGAACATGTCCACTACGCTTCAGAAACCCGCCGTACTTGTATTGGAAGACGGGACCGTACACCATGGAAAGGCCTTTGGCAAAATAGGCACTACTGCCGGTGAAATTTGTTTTAATACCGGTATGACCGGCTACCAGGAAGTGTTTACCGACCCCAGCTATTTTGGCCAGATCATTATCATGAATAATGTACACATCGGCAACTATGGTATCAAGGACGATGAAGTGGAGTCGGGCAGCGTAAAGATCCGTGGCCTCATCGGTCGCAACCTCGAAGAGCAATACAGTCGCAAGAAAGCCAATGCTTCCCTCGACACGTATATGCAAATGAACAATATCGTTTGCATTGAAGGAATTGATACCCGTGCCCTGGTGACGCATGTACGTGAAAAGGGCGCCATGAACTGTATCATTTCATCTGAAATACTGGATGTAGAGGAACTGAAACGCGAACTGGCCAAAGTGCCCAGCATGGCAGGATTGGAACTGGCCAGCCAGGTGACCACACCAAACCCCTACACGTTAGGCAATCCCGCTTCACCGGTGCGCATAGCTGTACTGGATTTTGGCACCAAGAGAAACATCCTGAACTGCATGGTGGAAAGAGGTGCTTTCCTGAAAGTATTTCCGGCCAAAACACCGGCTGAGCAGCTCAAAGCTTTCAATCCCAACGGCTATTTCATTTCCAATGGTCCCGGCGATCCCGCCGCTATGGATTATGCCGTAGAAACTGTAAAAGAAATTCTGAAAGAAGATAAACCTACTTTCGGCATCTGCCTGGGGCACCAGTTGCTGGCGCTGGCCAATGGTATTTCTACTTTCAAACTGCATCATGGTCACCGCGGACTGAACCACCCGGTAAAGAACCTGATCACCGGCAAATGTGAGGTAACCACCCAAAATCATGGTTTTGGTGTAGACCCCGAGTCGGTAAAGAAAGCCACGCATGTAGAGGTAACGCACAAGAACCTGAACGATGATTCCATTGAAGGCATTCGCTTGAAAAACAAACCGGCCTTCTCCGTGCAATACCACCCGGAAAGCACGCCCGGCCCGCACGACAGCCGTTACCTCTTTGATGAGTTTATCAATATGATTAAAGACTACATAAGAGAAGCATAGAACCATTCCGCCATGAACATCGCCATCATCAACGGACCCAACCTGAACCTGCTGGGCAAGCGGGAAACGGATATCTATGGCAACATGCCGTTTGAAGCGTACCTGGACGAACTGAAACAGAAATACCCGCAGGTGAACTTCACTTATTTTCAAAGCAATGTAGAAGGGGAGATCATCAACGAACTGCAGCGGGTAGGTTACGAGTGTGATGGCATTATCCTGAACCCCGCCGGCTATACGCATACTTCCGTTGCTATTGGCGATGCAATAGCGGCTATCAAGGCGCCTGTAATAGAGGTGCATATTTCAAATGTGCATGCCCGTGAGGATTTCCGGAAACTGTCGCATGTGTCCGGTAAATCTGTTGGAAGTATTTTCGGACTGGGACTGAAAGGGTATGAACTGGCGTTGCAGTATTTTTTGCAGTAATAATGAAAAGAACAGGTCGTCCGGAAGGTTGATCATTGCTTTTCAAGTAAACATAAAGAGGCATCCTGTGCGGGATGCCTCTTCTGTTTATAGTTATGTTTTTTCAAGCGAATTACTGCACCGTTACCATTCCCTTCTTTTTCTTATTGCCTGTATTCTTGTGAACGGGCGGGCATTCTACTTCAATACCTTCCCGGCGGAACAACTGGTCGAAAGGTTGTCCCTGCACAATGGCCAGCACACGGTCTGCTTCCGCCTGGCGTTTAGCCCGGTAACCGGGGTCTTTCAGCAGCAGGTGAACGCTGTCGAGTTTGGCAACGTACAGGCTGCGCCCATGGGTGCCCAGTACAATTTCGTTATCGCGCGCCTGGATGGCAATATCATGCACTGGTATGGAGGCCGGCAGCGTATTGTTCTGCCACATCATGAAACTGTTGCCGGCATCGATGCTTACATAAATGCCGCCATCGGTTCCTACATACAAAATGCTGTCGAATTTCGGGTCTTCACGCACCACGTTCACCGGCTCAAAGGGAAGGTCTTTGCTCAGGGTTTTCCAGGTATTGCCATAATCTTCACTTACAAACAGGTAAGGCAGGAAATGGTCAAACCGGTAGCCGTTCAGGGCAACATACACGCGACCTTCTTTGTGGGCAGATGCTATCACGCGACTTACCCATAATCCCTGGGGAAGGTTTTTACTGATTAATGTCCAGGTATAACCGCCGTCTTTGGAAATATGCACATTACCATCATCGGTGCCTGCATATAATAAACCGAATTTCAACGGCGATTCATCAATTGTTGTCAGCGTGCCATAGGGCACATCTCCTTCTTTTTTGCCTTTGGTGAGGTCACCGCTGAGAGTTTCCATTTTTTCGCCGCGATGGAGGGAGCGGTGAAAACGGTTGCTGCCGATATAAAATATATGTGGATGATGTTTGCTTAGCAGGATGGGCGTTTGCCAATTGAAACGCAAAGGCTGTTCACCTAAATCGTGTTGCGGTTTTACACTCACGGCACGCCCCCGGTCGCTGTTAATGCTTCTGCGGAAATATGATCCAAACTGGTAGCCGGCGTAAAGTATGCCATCGATGGTATCAACCTGCACCTGCATGCCATCGCCGCCGCCGATATTTTTATAGGGATATACACCGTTATCAATCCATCCAATGTCGGCTTTATAGGTAGAAGGGCCCATCCAGGTGCCGTTGTCCTGCAGACCGCCATATACATTGTAGGGCCTTGCATTGTCAACCGTAATGGCATAAAACTGTCCAACAGGAGGGGTGTTGGCCTTGAACCAGTTTGCGCCGTCGTCATACGTGATATTAACGCCGCCATCATTGCCATTGATCATGTGCGAATCGCGTTTCGGGTTGATCCAGAGGGCGTGATGGTCTGCATGCACATTGCCCTTGTCCATCGTGGTGAAAGTTTTACCGCCGTCAGTGGACAATTGTGCTGTAATGCCAAGTATTACTATTTTGTTTTCATTATAGGGCGACACATAAATCTTTGCGAAATAATAACCGTAAGTGGCGAATATGTTGATCTCTTTTTCGTTGGTTTTCTTCCAGCTTTTGCCACCGTCATCGCTGCGGTACACCTCACAACCAATAATGGGTGTGGTAAACAATGCTGCATTGGCATCGAACAGGTATTCGTACAAAGCAGTGGGTTTTACCTTTTCTGATTTCACCAGTTCTTTTATGGAGGCAGCCGTGTATTTTGCCGGCAGGCGGTTACGGCGCAAAAAAGCTTCGAGTTTCCTGTCGTCGAGTTGCGCAAATTCTTCTTTGGTGATGTTTTCAAATTGCCGCAAATCATAGCGGCTGGTGTCGGTAGTACGACGGGCGGTATCGGGTCGGCGGAAATTATTATCTACTACCGCATATACTATCTGTGGATTTCTTGGGAAAACAGCCAGCCCTATTCTGCCCACGCCTTCTCCGGCAGGAAATCCACTCTTACCATCATGGGTAAGCGATAGCCAGGTTTCGCCGCCGTCGGTGCTTTTATAGATACCGCTTGTTTTATTGCCTTCTTCGAAATTCCAGGCGGTGCGGGTGCGGTACCAGGCGGCAGCGTACAGTTCGTTGGGGTTGGACGGGTTGATGTCCATCTCTACTACGCCAGTATTGTCATCGATGTACAGCGTGTGTTTCCAGGTTTTACCGCCATCGGTGGTTTTGAATACGCCCCGTTCTTTGTTGGCAGAATACAAATGTCCCAGTACGCCCACCCAGGCCACCTGTTTATTGGTGGGGTGCAACTGTATTTTTCCGATATGATGCGATTCGGGCAGGCCAACATACTCCCAGCTCTTACCGTTGTTGGTGGATTTATACACACCCAGACCAGCATACGAAGAGCGGCTGCTGTTTACTTCGCCGGTGCCTACCCAGATGATGCGGTTTTCGGTAGCACCACCGGGTTCCCAGAATACCGCTATATCACCGATGGTAATCACATCTTCGCTGTCGAATATGGGCGTAAAGCTCTGCCCGTTGTTCACGGTATGCCACAAGCCGCCGGTGGCATAGGCTACATAGAATTCTGTAGGGTCTTCGGGGTTCACTTCTATGTCGGTCACCCGGCCGCTCATTATAGTGGGGCCGATGTTGCGGAATTTTACATCGGTAAGCAGGGATTTGTGCGACAGTAGTTTACGTTGCTCCCTCACTTTGAGCCGGTCGGCGGCCGGTGTGGGTTTGATCTGGCCGGAAGCCGCCGTTGCAAGCAGGACCATGGCCAGCAACGCTGCATACTTAACGGGTTGAAAGTTAATGGAACCGGCCCTTTTGTGGAGCAGGCCGGGCAGGGCATGGCGGACACAAAACAGGTTCAGACCAGTTTTTTTTGGCTGGGTCGATCTCATTTTATAACAGCAGTTTTAGTATTAATCCGGCAATGAATGGCGAGGATTGGCGTTATTATTGCCATAATCTCATGTGACTTCATTGCCTTAACGTCAAACTTACTAAAGATGCGCTTGATTTTGATTTTATTGTTGCTTTTTTCCATCAGCGGATTTGCGCAGTGGAAAGAATATAAACTTTCTCCGAAGGGCGACACCCTGAATCGTGTGGACATGCTGGGACGTAAGCAAGGCCCCTGGGTGCACCGGTACGAAGCGCTGCGCGGTGAACCGGGATATGAAGAAGAAGGCTGGTATGAGAATGACCGTAAAGAAGGGGAGTGGCGACTGTATAGCCTCAGCGGCGACCTGGTAGGCGTGGAGAATTATAAATGGGGACTGAAAGACGGTATATGTCGCTACTATACCATTCACGGCGAACTGCGGCTCGAACAAAGCTGGAAGGCGCTCAATCCCGACAAGCAATACGACACGCTGATCATAGAAGATGTGGACAAACTGGACAGTTACAAAACCGTGGTTGTAAAAAATGAAGGCGCTGCCATCCGGCACGGCGTATGGAAATATTATGATCCCAGGACCGGTGCGCTGGTGCGCACCGAACTCTATACCATGGGTAAACTGGAACAGGAAGACAAACCGATGGTGAGGAATGAAGAAAAGAAACCGGTGGAAAAACCCAAAGAAGTGCTGGAGTTTGAAAAGAAAAATGCGGGGAAGAAACGGGTGAAATACCGTGATGGAAGTACAGGGAATTAATATGCTAGTAAGCTGTCACAAGCGCGTATTCAAAAGATATACAGGCACGCAAACAAAGATATACAGAGGCACTAAGAATTTTCTTAGTGCCTCTTTGCATTTTAATGCCTTCGCTTAAACAAATGTTCCTGGAGGAATGCAGCAGTAGCCTTTTTCACTTTCAACAGGTTGGCATAAAGCATCCAGTGATGCGTATCATCCGGTATTACCAGCAATTCCATCGGTACGCCCTGTTGCTGCAATCGCTTTACCAGATCAATGCTTTGCGCAAAATCAACGTTCTGGTCATCATCTGCATGAATGATCAATACCGGCGATTTCCACGACGATACCCAATGTGATGGAGAAGATTCCCAGGCAATTTTTGCCGCCTGTTCAAAGTCCGGTGGATAGGCTTCCAGATTCAGTTTTTTCTTACGGTTATGCACACCGTGAATGTCTACACCTGCTTTAAAAACGTCGGAGTTTTTGGCCAATGCCATTGCGGTGAGATAGCCGCCATACGATCCGCCATAAATGCCAATAGCGTCTGCCTGCACATATGGTTGCTTCGCCAACCATTGGCCAGCTGCCAGTACGTCCTGGTATTCTGATGCGCCGTTGGTGCCGGCATTGTCAGGGTGTTGAAATTCATAACCGTATCCTGTACCCATACGGTAATTCACGGAAAGCACTACAAATCCCCTGCTGGCGAGGTACTGGTTTAGCTGGTAGTCGTAAAAATAATAGTCCATATTGTGCCAGCCCAGGTACATTTGCCTTCTCGGACCGCCATGTACATACACAACAGCTGGTGCTTTGCCAATAAGATTTTTTGGTTTGAACAACTGGCCATAAACGGTTAAGCCGTCCGGCGCGGTAAAACTCACCTGTTCGGGAATGATCAGTTGGTCATAATTGAATGTTCCCAGCAATGATTGCGCGAGCAATACCGGTTGGCTTTGTTTTTTCAGTGATAGCAATGCCGGCAGCAGCGGGCGTTTGGCTGTGTTACTGAGCATGGCAATAGCTTCATCGTTTTGTGTAAAACAGGGTGAAGTCTCAATACCGTCACCGGAGGTGAGCAGTTGAAATTGATTTTGCTGCAGGTTCACCAAACCAATATGGCGGCGGTCCTTATCCTGCACTTTGGGGCCGTGATTGGCGCTGAAAGCGACGAGTTGGCCATTGCTGCTCACGGTAATTTCTTCTATGGCAAAATGGCCCCTGGTGAGTTGCCGGAAATTGCTGCCATTGGGATGAATGCTGTACAAATGTGGCCAGCCATCCTGGTAAGAAGTGAATATAATGCGGTCTATCTGCGGCCAGTGCAAATTATAGCGACCGGAAATGGCAGGCACGGAACCACGCAGCGTAGCGGGCGCCTTCCATATTGCTTTCACGGCATCGGTTGCCAGGTCCACCGTAACGATAGACCATGGGTTGTGTTTTTTGGCCAGCAAAGAATCCGGATCGCCGCCGGTGGCCGGCAGGCGCACAAAAACAAGCTGTTTGCCATCCGGGCTCCATTTCGGGTATTCATCTCTGTTAAATGACGGCGCAACCCAGCGAAGGCGGACACTGTCCTGGTAATATATGCCAACAAAAGCATGATCGCCGCGGGCAGCCGTAAAGGCCAACGCTTTTCCATCCGGCGACCATTGCATATTGCGCACGCTGCCTTTGGTGGTGAACAACGATTGGGCAGCCTTGCTGCCATCCAATGGAACGGTCCACGGCTGGTTTTTGGCAATAAACACCACTTCATTGTTAATGGGATGTAATAAAGGCGCATCGCCTTCGGCCAGCTTTTTTACGGCGCCCGAAGGCAGGTGAATGCTGTAAACAGCAATTTGTTGCGCAGTAGTATACGATGCAGGGTTGATCGGTCGGGGCGCGCTGTTGGCGCCATGATCGCCGCCTCTTACAAATACTGCCCATTCGCCGTTGGGGTGGAGCTGCAGGCTGGTAATTTCCTGTCCGTCGTCTTCTGTAAAATGCGTTAGCTGTTTCAAGGCGCCTTTATCATCAACGCTAAATACATTTCTTTTGCCTTCCTGCGCTACGGTAAATAACAGCGTTGCGCTGTTCCTGGCCGCGGTAAGGTTGGACACATAGGGAGTGGCCAGCAATTCGTCCAGGGTATAGTGCTGTGCATGTGCCGGATGGGTAAGGAATAGTAAGCAAATAAACAGGAATCTCATAAGTTTTTCGTTTAATTGTCCCCGTGAATGGCCGCGAGGAGTTGCTCCATATCTGATTGGGTATGCCCGCTGCTGATCACTACCCGGTTTAAAAGTGGTGATGTTGGGAGCGGGTACGGAAAAGCTGATATGATGATATTTTTATGCAGCAGCCGGTCGTATAGTCCGGTTTCCGGAAAGTAAAACACCGGGAACCCGGGCGTATAGCGACAGGCCTGCCGGATGTTTTCACGAAAGAACAGCGTATTCTCCTGTAACCGTGCCAGTTGTTGCTGATAAATTTCGTTGCCGTGTATGAATGCATACATCGCTGCAGGAGCGGGTGGAGAAGCGCCCAGGAATATCGGCGATTGCTTTAAACTTTCAATAGTGGCTTTATCAGACAGCAATACTCCGGCATCAAGGCCCAGTCCCTTGGCCATGCTCGCGACCATGCAAACGCGTAGGTGATCGCCTGCAGGAACCCGGGGCATAGTGGGAAGTACGCCGATACCATGCGAATGGTCCAGCAGGAAGTATACCTGCCTGTTTTCCCGTATATGTTTGAAAACGGAAAAATCATATTGTTCCGGCACCAGGTTATTGATGGTGTTGCTGATAATTACAAAATTGCTTTTTTCACTGCTATTGATATATTCAACGGTGCGTGCTGCCCATTCGTTGAAATCACCGGTAGTATGAGGCCGCTCACGAAGCCAGAGGGCAGGATGACAGTCGGGTGCATACAGCAGTTCTCCTTTGTGTGCCAGCCATTCAACCGCCAAGCGGGCGGCCAGAAATCCGCTGGAAGTGATCAGGGCGCTTTCGGCGCCAAAACGTGCCGCTGCGCATTGTTCTGCTGCTTCGTATATGCCACACTGTACGTTGTTGTTGCGCGAAGTGCCGTAATTGACGCCATGAGTGCGCATGCCTTGCAGGTACAATTCCATAAAGGCCGGATGTTGCGTCAGCGACAGGTAAGCCGTTCCCCCGAAAAAGAGCCAGGATTTTCCATCCGCCACAATTGCACGGCCGGCCGCTACAGTCAGATTGGTGAACTGGTGACGTTGATTCATGCAGCTGGTTAAAAGCAAAGGCCTAATCTACATAAATTCCGGTGGGCGTGCTCACAACGATGTCAAAATAAATGCGGCTGTTTTTCCTGCTGATCACCCGCAGTACCTGCAAGCTGCCTGATCTTCCGTTGGGCACAATGGTAACGCCTTCGGGCGGAAAAATTACATCCATAAATTCCAGCACTTCTGTGGCCCACGGCAGGCCTACGGAGTTGATTTCTCCGTTGGGCCGCACGATTACATGACTTTCATCTACCTTGGTAAGATCGGTATAAAATGCCAGCCAGGTATTGGTATTGGTGGCGTCCCAGGTGAGCAGTTGCAGACTGTTCAACCGGTTTTCCGGTGTTGTGCCGGTTGCGTTCATATTGTAGTGGTACAATTGCACACGGAATCTTTGGGGCGAAATCTGGTCGCGGAGGGAAATGATATATGGTTGCAGATCTTTGCTGTAATAAGTGTCAAGATCGTCAAGTGTATAGCCATAGAAACGTGGTAACTCGCGTTCTATGCGCATGAACAGGTTGGCAGTGCCTTTATATGGAAATGCAGGCACATGCGATACGGTAATGCTGCCGGGGCCTGCGTTGCCTGCCTGGACAATTTCCAGTTCATCCGCATTCATGTTGCCAAAAAGAATGGTATCAATGCGTTTCCCTTCGTACTCGAAAGGAGTGCCGAGCAGAATGCCGTTGGGAATATAATTGTAGCTGAAGGTATTGCTTTGCCTTTCGCCGTTGGCATCTTCCCAGGTAATTCTTACGGTTTGCTTGTCGGGGTCCAGTTCCCAGAATGCGGCCAGCCCCGGCAGGTTGAGATTTTTAAAATAGGCAGAAGCGTTGGCCGCAAAATCCTGCAATTGCCGTACTACATTGGCTTTGGCCTGTATATTGGTGCGGTCATTGGCCTGTGCCTTTCTCAGGGTGTATACGGTGTTCACTGGTCCGTTTACCTGCGTGAGTGAAAAGCTGTTGTCATCTTTCGGAGATATGTAAAACTCAAATTTGCCGCCGATATTTTCCGCAACTGCATGCCATACGCAAAAGGTTTCAAAAATAAGCTCCGGCTTCAGCAGTCCGCCCACCCTGAACTTTATATCTTTCTGTTCTTCCGTGAAACCCTGGTAGTCGGATAGGATATCGCAGGTGCCGTTTTCATAAAAACGCACCAGCAGGCTGACGGTGGTAGGGTCAGCAGTAGGGCGGTATTCTATATACCATCCCAGCGGCTCCTGCACCAATTTGTTGGTATAGGCCGCCTGCAGTTCGGCCATATCAGGAACATCGTCAGGAATAATATTTTCCGATGATTCCTTTTTACAACCTGCTACCAGCAGCGTTGCGAACAGGATATATGTAAGATGCTTCATTGCCTGTTATTTGTAAATGAGTAAAAGTTTTATAACAGTGATCATTAATCGAAATATATGGGTGTCGGGAAATTGGCTACCAGCAACTGTATCCAGATGCGGCTGTCTTTCCTGCTTACCAGTCGAAGTATCTGCAATGCCGTGGCTGACGTGCCGTTTCTGCCTGCGGGCACCACGGTAAATCCTTCCGGCGTAAATATTTCATTCATGAATCCAACCACTTTGTCCTTGTAGGGCGCTGCGGAACTGCCCGTGGTCCCGAACGATACCATGGAAACATGATTGGGGCCATGCTTTTGCAAATCGTAAAAGAACACCTGGAAGGTGTTGGAACCTGCGCCATTGCGAACCAGTAACTGCAACTGGTTGCGGGTTGCATGGTCATCGGGCAGGGTAGTGCCATTGTAATTGTTGTTGTAAAACTGGAGCCTGAACACCTCATCGGCTTTGAATCCCTGGCTCACAAAGTAATCTTTCAGGTCCTGTATATACGGTTGCAGCGCCGGGCTGTAGTAGGTGTCCATATCGTCGAGCGTATAACCAAAGAAGCGCGGCAATTCACCATGGCGTATAAAGAAGTCAGCTGTGGTATAACCTGCAGGCGCACCTGTATAGGCTGTCTGGTAGGGATAGGGTGGAATGTGCATCCAGCCTAATTTGCCTGCGCCGGCATTGCCGCCGGCTGTAATGTCAATAGCTCCGTCATCAAACGCGCCAAAAAAGAGCGAATCGATGGTGTAAGCGCCGTATTGAATAGCGGGTTCCAGCTTTATACCGCCGGGGAAGAAGTCGTAATGCAGGGTGGTAGTGCTTTCTGTGGTGCTGCCTGCGGGACGCCATTTGAGCGTAATCTCGCTGGTATTGGAATCAATGCCTTCCAAATAAGCGCCGAAATTTTCCAGCAACAGGTTGTTAAAATAATACCCGGGCTGCGCTTCGATCAGTGCTTTGAGTTTTTCCCGCGTAGCAGCTTCCAGCGCTATCTGCTCATAAATGGCTTGCACCTGGTCGTTCAGCAATTGTGTATTGGTGGGTGTTGCTTTCGACAGCAATATGGTTGTATTGTCGAATCCATCAGCACGGCGCAGCGCAAATTCACCGTTTTCCTGCAGCTCGATTTTGAACTTGTTGAAACCATTCCAGCGCCGCGATAATTCGCCAAACACAGTATTATCTGAAAAAACAAGTTGCAAGGCATATATACCATCAAAAGTATAACTGCCATCGGTTTTTTCTTCATGATACCCTTTCAGACCCGCCACAATGGTAGTGCTGTTGTCCTGGTGGAATTGTATGCGAATGGCAGTGGCCGCAGCAGTTTCTGAGGGCTGGTACAGCATATACCAACCGGCTGTATGCCCGGTAAGCAATGCTTTGTAATGAGCGGCCAGGCTGTCCAGGGAAGGCGGCAATGGCCGTGGCGGCAGGGTGGTGGTAGCCTTTTTGCAGGCAGCCAGCGCCAACATGCCGGCGCAGCATATGTACGTGATATAGAGATTGAGTCGCTTCATAATCAGAGATTGTCAAGTATACTTTGTAAATAAGCCTGCAGTTCATGCAAGTCGATTCCTTTGTCGAGATAAAAATTGTACACGATCTTGTATTTCTGTAGCAGCAGATCGTTTTGTGCAACGATGTTGAGCACTTCTGCTTTGGGCGTGGTAACAATGCCATCTACCCAACTGGCAAAATCTTCCGACTCGTTGGTCATACCATAATTTCTCCAGAACCCCCTGCTTCTTGCTTCTGCCTGTGAATACGCAGCGTAGCTGGTGCCACCGGCATATAAACCTTCCGATACTTTATCGAATGTTTCGGGACGTCCGTATTTCTTGTCCAACACGTGCGCAAATTCATGATGCAACGTAGCGTATTGGTTGCGCAGCCAGGCAGCGTCTTTCAGGTCATAGCCGTTCACACCCGTTACGATCACGCGGCTCAGTCCGTAGGCCATACCCGAAGCGCTGAAGTTGCGTTCGTCGCCTTCCACATAATTCATCTTTGTTCCGAACAGGATCATTTCAATGGGCATATTGGCGCGCATGAAATCAGTTTTCTGCCGGTCGTAAGGGGCGATGAACAGTTTGCGCAGCACATTCTCTACATAGGGCAATACCAGTTCATATTCGGGAGGGGAAGCAAAGGCGTCCGCGCTGATGTAGCGGCGGTCCCAGCGATAAATGATCTTTGTCTGGTATTCTTTGTAGATAGCGTACAGCGCTGAATCGGTAGCATTTTCCAGCCGGATGTTTTCTTCATATGGTTCATAGGGAATAGCGGTGCCTTTTTTGCATCCGGCAGCAATGCTGATACCGATAACGATGGCGATGAAGCATGCTATTGTATGTGTCATGGTTGCTTGTTTTAGAATTATCTCGGGTTGGGTTCCATATCGGGATTGGCATTGAGTTCGGCATAAGGAATCTGGAAGATCCTGCGCGGGTCGCCGGGCGGCAGTTCAATATCGCGCACCCCGTTCCAGTGAGTAACGGGTATGTCAAACCGCTTGATGTCGAACCAGCGATAGCCTTCATAACACAATTCCCTTCGTTTGTCATCAATAATTTTTTCCAGCAGCGCCTGTGAGGTGGCAAAATCGCTCACCTTCAGCGCCGTATAGGGGCGCAGTCTTTTGATGCGAATGGTGTTCAGCATATCCACCGCATACTGCATATCCGGATTTGCTTTCCTTACATGCGCTTCTGCCGCGTTGTACATCACTTCTTCTACTACGAAGAGCGCTACATCTGAATACTGTTGACCATCCAGTCGCGCTGAACGGAATTTGCGGCACCAGTAGTTCGGTGTTTGATTGCTGGTATAGGTGAACAGCCTGCCCCGGATATCGTCCGAAGAGAAAG
Source organism: uncultured Chitinophagaceae bacterium (assembly GCA_937961055.1). Taxonomy (GTDB): domain Bacteria; phylum Bacteroidota; class Bacteroidia; order Chitinophagales; family Chitinophagaceae; genus CALCIN01. The sequence goes on from CALCIN010000033.1 coordinate 44,397, forward strand.
TGCTCCTGAATTCATTGGCATAGAGTCCCGACATATAAAAGGAATTCCATTCCAGCGTGTATTGCATCATCAATATGTTGGGCTTGCTTACCGAACAATAGGCTTGTGCGAATTCGGTGTAGTTGCCAATGGCAAAATCCTTATCCCAGTCGGACAGCAGGTCGCGCACACTGGAATTGGCGGCCAGTACTTTTTCGCTGTACTCAATACATTTTTCAAAGTCGCCTTTAAACAGGTAGAAGCGGCTCATGAATGCATGGGCAGCATTCTTATTAAAATGATGCTTGGGCACTTTCATGTATGCATCGTTGATGAGCGCGAGGCCTTCCAATGCATCTTTTTCTGCCAGGTCGTATACTTCCTGTACGGTATTGCGTTTGTACGGTGTGCCCGGTTTCTTTTCTGTTTCCAACGAATAGGGAACGCCCGGGTCGGTAGCCGCCGTTGCAGGATTGTAATGTTTGGCAAAGATGTTCACCAGCATGAAGTGGGCATACGCGCGGATCAGCAACGCTTCTCCTTTTACCGAACGGCGCAGGGCATCATCACCTGCTGCCTCATCAATGCCTTCCAGTACCACATTGGCCTTGTAAATGGAATTGTAGTACTTGCGCCATCCTGCTTCCGGCGTAATGGCATTGCCGGTGATGTATTCATCAGACCACAGGTAGATGGGCTTGAGCCATGAATTGATATTGGCATTGTTGAAGTCGGGATAATCGTAGAACCTGAAATTATCCGTATACAATTCCGTGAACAGGTGAAATGCCTCCGGGTAAGCGCCGGTGACGATGGCCTGGTAATCTTCCACAGTGCCGGGGCGCACGCGGTTATCAGGATTGGCTTCCAGGAATTTTCTGCAGCCGGTAGAAGCAAACAGCACCAGGGCCAGTAATATAAAACTGAGTTGTTTCATCATTTGATTCATAACACCGGGTTAAAAAGTGAGATTCAGACCTAATGTAAATGTGGTGGCGGGCGGAATGGATATACCGGTTACCAAAGCTTCCGGGTCCTGCCCGTGCAGTGAGGGATCGGCCCACAGCGCCAGGTTTTGTCCCTGCGCCATGATCTGCAATCCTTTCATACCAAATCTTTTCAGCAGCGATTCCGGCACGGTGTAATTGAACATCACGTTTTTCAGGCGAATGAAAGAACCGTCTGCCGTGCGGATATTGCTACGGTTATAGAATGTGAAGGGATCAGCGCTCGCTTCCAGCAGCATCGTTCTGGTTTCTGCTTCAATGATGCGCGGCACATTGGTATACTGCTCATGTCCAGGCGCCTGCCACCTGTTCACCAGCGATGCGTCCAATGCTTCCACATCGGAGAAGTAACGCTGCATGATGGGGGTCAGCCTGATCACATTGCCGAACGAGTAGGTGAACAAAAACGACAGGTTGAACCGTTTGTACCGGAACTGGTTGGTTAAACCACCGGAACCCAACGGATCGCGACTGCCTTCATATTGCAGCATGGAAAGGTCCCTGCTGTATTTTGAAATTTTGTTGGTGGCATTGTCTTTGGCATCGTAAAACAGCGGCAATCCCTGTTCGTCCAGTCCTGCAAACCGGAAAGAGTATAGCCCGTTCACCGGCCGGCCCAGCGCAGCAGCGCCTTTATCAACCGTGGCCAGCAACAGGGTATTGTTGGTTTGCAGCCGCAGCACCTTATTCGTGTTGTAACCGAAAGTGAATATGGTGTTCCAGGAGAAGTTCCTGTTTCGTATATTGGTAGTATTTAGTGTCACTTCAAATCCTTCATTCTTCATATCGGCCCAGTTCACGGTTTTGCGCTGGAAGCCGCTTACCCGCGACACTTCAATGGCGCCAATCAGGTCGAAGTTGGTGCGGGTGTAATATTCAACAGTGGCAGACACCCGGTTAAACAAACCGATCTCAATGGCCGCATTGAACATTTTTTCCTTTTCCCATTGCATTTCGGGATTGTCTGCTGCCTCTATATTGATCCTGGTTTCAATGGTGGATGGATCAAAGCGGGTAGTTGTGCCGTAATAGGCCAGCATTTCCGCGCTTCCCAGGCCGCTGATATTGCCGCGCAATCCGTACGAACTTCTCAGTTTCAGAAAATCTATCTGTTCAATGTTTTGCAGGAAGGGTTCCTCATCTGCGTTCCAGCTGGCGCCAACCACCCAGATGGGCAAAAACCGGAATCGTTCTGAAGTGCCGAGCCGGTTGGAACCATCAGCGCGGGTAGAAAATGTAAAGTTGTATTTGTTGCTGATGGAATAGGCGAGGTTGGCAAAAAAGCTGGCTTCACGCTGCAGGTTCTGTGCTTTGCCGTAATAGGGATCGGCAGTGCCGGAAAGGATGTCGCGCTGAATGGCGCGGTAGTCGGGACTGGCCGTCATACCACGGAAATATTCAAAACCATATCCCTTGTAATAATCGGTGAGGTATTTGCGGTGGCGCAATTCCGTACCGGCCATGAGATCAATGCTGTGATTCCTGGCGAAATACGCTTTGTAGTTCAGCGAATTCCGGATGGTATAAAATTCACCCAGCGTATTGTCGGTGATGATAATACCACCACGGGGCAACACAGAAATAGGGTATTGGCTCAGGTCATAGGGGTCGTTGTACAGCCAGGGGTTGGCGGCGCGTACAGCACTGTTTTGCATGGCCCTGTAGCTGTTGGCCACGTTGGAATTTTCTGTAGCAATGTGATCGCTGTTGGCCGATGTAAGTCTGCCCGATACAATGGCATTGTAAGAAAGATTTTTCAAAATCTTCCAGTTGGCATCGAGCTGGAACCGGATTTCGCGCAGTCTTACATCAATGAAATTATTGCGCAGTTCGTTGATGATGTTGAACGGCGCATAATTCATCTGGTAATACTCCAGGTTGCCGTTGTCGTCGTACGGCCGCATCGCCCTGCTGGTAGTTCTTGCATATGTGTACGGGTTGATGTCGAAATCCCTTGTTACGATACCGGCAATCTCTTCTGCCGAATTACTGGCGCCAAACGTGCGCTGGTTTCGTGCAGAAGCATATACCGTTCCTGATAAACTGAAATTCTTCGAAAATTTGAAGTTGGCCCTGATATTGGTCGTGAACCGGTCGGCATGCTGCCCAATGGTTTGACCTGCATCACGGAAATAGCTACCCGACATATAGATTTGCGCCCTGTCGGTACCCGAGCTTACGCTCACGCTGTGTTCCTGGTTGATGGAATTGCGGAACAATACGTCAAACCAGTCGGTATTGTAAGTTTTAGCGCGTTGTATGTTATCATAAAATTCATCCCAGGTAATTTCCTTGCGGCTCAGTTGGGTGAGCAATTTGCCGAAGGCGCCGTAGTTCATGTTAAGGTTGGTGAAGTCCAGCAGGTTTTTCTCATACATTTCTTCCGCAAACTCCATGCGTTGTTTGGAGTTCATGACATTGAAATTTTCAATGTCGGGTTTCAGCGCCATGGAAAAACTGTTTTTATACGAAACCTGCGGCGCGCCGATTTTTCCTTTCTTGGTAGTAACTACAATGACCCCGTTTACTGCCTGTGTACCATACATGGCAGTGGCGGAGGCATCTTTCAGGATTTGTATTTCTTCGATATCGTCAGGGTTGATGCCGCTGATAGCGGAACTGAGCATGGTAGCGGCATCGCCGGAATATAACTGGTTGGGGTTGATGTATACAGGATCATCTATCACCACGCCGTCTACCACCCACAACGGTTCCTGGTTGCCGCTGATGGAAGAAGTGCCCCGGATCCTGATCTTCGATTTGGTACCAAAGGTGCCGCTGGTATTTTCAACGGCCACACCGGCCACCATGCCCTGCAGCGCCTTTCCTACATCGGAAATGCCGGCAGTAGCCATGGCTTCGCCCTCCACTTTTCCTACGGAACCGGTAAATGTTCTTTTATCGATGCGCTGGTAACCGGTCACCACCACATCTTTCATACTGTCCAGCGCCTGTTCAAGTTTGATGTGCAGAAAATCCATGCCGGGTTGCACGCGTATTTCCTGTTGCATGTAGCCAATGGAACTGATCACCAGCACACCGGGCTGTTCAATTTTGAGAGTGAAAGTACCGGTAGCATCGGTACTGGTGCCGATGGTAGTATTTTTCAGGCTTACGCTGGCACCAACGACCGGTGCGCCGGAAGCAGCATCCGTCACCCGGCCTTTGATTTCTTCGTTTATACCTACAGGTTCGGTTTCAGGAATAGAATTGCCTCCACCCTGTTTGTTGGTTGCGGGTTCCTTTGCCTTGATGAAAATGGTTTTTCCCTGGATATCGTACCGCATCGGCTGTCCGTTCAGCACCAGATCCAGAAATTTTTCAAGTGGCATCGATTCTGCATGCACGGATACCTGTTTTGATTGCTGCAGGATTTCCTTGTTGCAAAAAACAGTGTAACCGGTTTGCTTTTCAATAATGGGAATCAACTGTTCCAGGGATACATTCTTTCCGGAGTAGCTGATCACCTGGCAGAGTGCGCTGGCATGGATCAACAGGAAGCCAGCCATCAGCAGTAGGGTTGAGCGTTTCATCCGCATGGTTGTTGGTTGAGTGGCGGCAATGAAACCCTGGGCAACGTGCCAATACTGCACGGCGCCAATCAGGCCTTGCCGGTCTGTTATGAAACTTGTCTGAATTTTATGTGATCGGTCCGGTGCAGCGCTTATACATCATCGTGCAATATCGATGGGCGTGTATAGCAGTCAGCCGGTTAGTTTTGGTTTTATATTGTTCAGATCATGCTAGGGTGCAATGATCAGTTTTCTTTCTTCCGTAATCCTGAAATTAAAGCCGGTGCCTTTCAAACCGTTCAGCACCTGCGACAAACTGAGGTCGCGACTGATTTTGCCAACAAATTCCAGGTGAGGTGGCTGTTGTTCATATACCACTTCGATATCGTACCACCGGGCAATTTCACGCATTACTTCATCCAGCGATGCATTGTTGAAATTGAAGAGACCGTTTTTCCAGGCCATCACTTTTTCCTGGTCCACGTTCTTTACAACGGCAATACTGCCTGTATGATTTACCTGCGCCTGTTCGCCGGGTTGCAGCTTTACTGTCTGGCCAGCCGCCGGGTTGGCATCCCCTGTATGATTTGTTACCTGTACGCTTCCTTCGAGCAGGGTAGTTTTGAAATTGCTTTCGTTGCGGTATGCCTTTACATTAAACGCGGTGCCCAGCACCTGTATGGAAAATTTGCCGTCTACCTCCGCTACAAAAGGGCGGTCTTTATTTTTAGCTACTTCAAAATACGCTTCACCTGTTACTTTCACCGTGCGCTGTTTGCCGGTGAACACGGCAGGGTAGGTGATGGAAGAAGCTACATTCAGCCACACCTTTGTTCCATCCGACAGGGTAAGCTGGTATTGCGTTCCGGCCGGTGTGCTGATGGTGTTGTACAATGCTTCACCGTTGGCGGCGGCACTGTCAGCTACATATTGCAATTGTCCGTTGTCCAGCTTTACAATATGTGCACCACCCTGGCTGGCCAGATTGCCATTGGCCACACTGTCCAGTACAATGGTGCGCCCATCAGCGAGCGTAAGCACGGCAGCACCACGTTGTGGCAGTATATCCGATACGGCTTCATTGGATGCCACCTGTTTGTCAGCCGTTTCTTTCTGGTTGCCGAACCAGAAAATAACACCTGTTCCGATCAGCACCAACACCGCTGCTGCATAACGAAACCACGCAGTTCTCAACAGGTGAATGCGATGAACAGGTGTTATACGCTGTTCTTTATTGATATCCTGTGCTACCCGCTGTTGTACGCGTTGTACCACATTGGGAAAATCCATATCGCTGGTTTCCCACGCTTTCAATTCTGCATCGAGCAACTGTTCAAGCGCATGGCGGTGCTCTGGTTGCTCCAGCATGTTCCTGAATACAATCGCTTCATCGGGCGTTAGCGTACCCTGCTGATAGCGGTCAACATAATATTCGAGTGGTTTACTGGCCATGGTGCGTTATAATAGTCTGCTTTGTGGAAGGGTAGGACAGGTGCGGACTAAAAATTTTTTGTGGTTTTCCGGGCAAAGGGTTTTCAACTGGTAATCAGTATCCATCCAATGGCTGACACGATGATGCCGGTTTTTTCCTGCACAACATTTCTGAGAAATGCCAGGGCTTCTACCATATGTTGTCTTACGGCGCTGCGGGAAATATTCAAGCGGGCGGCAATTTCTTCGTAGGTCAGTTGTTCCTGCCGGCTAAGTATGAACACTTCTTTTCTCCGGGTGGGCAATGCCTGTACGGCCTGGTCCAATACCTGCGCGAGTTCTTTCAATTCCAGGCCAGGCTCAGGATGCGTGGCCCATTCATTGAGTTTATCCGGTTGCAGGGTTGCCGGTGTTGCCAATTTTGCTTTCAAGGCATCGATGGCTTTGTTACGCGCAATGGTATAGAGATACCCCGAAAAATTTTCGATAGCCGGTAATTTTTCACGCTGCTTCCAGAGGCTTACAAAAATGTCCTGCGTAGTTTCTTCTGCCTGCTGTGCGTTTTTAATATAGGTAAGCAAATGACCGTAAAGGATGCGTGTATAGTGCGCAACAATGGCCGCAAATGCCTGCTGATCGCCATGGGCAGTACGGACCAGTAATTCCCTTTCGTTATGTAGATTGCTGCTATTCAACGCCTGATCAAAGGTTTCCCTTTTGGTAATTACTACTTGGATGTTCTAATATCCTTTTTTCTTTTGAATCAATGGCGATTTGGGCGCAACAAAAATCTGTAATGGGTTGGTGCCGTCTCGTATCATTTGAAAGATTACGTTCTGTCACCTGGTTTCCGACACGCTCTTTGCAACTCCTGGTTTTCGTCGTTTGCTTTTCGTCACCAGATTCAGACACGCGCGTGCAATACCCGGCTTCCGCCGTTTACTTGTTCGCCGGCAGGTTTCCACTACTCACCATTCGCCCCTGATTTCCACCGCTCACCATTCCCCTCCTGGTATGGTAGCGGATCCGCTTGGCCGTTTCCCGGCAATGATGTATTTTTGATATCAAATTGATATCAACCAAAAACATTCATATGGAAAGAACGTTGAAGCCATACTCCGGTTACATGGCGCTGCTTATTGGCATTTTGTTGCTTGCCGGTGGAATTTTCCTGGTCGTAAGCGCATTACCAGTTCATGGTGTAATACTTTGCCTGGTGGCAGGATTTATTTTTCCCGGAATTTTTATTGTCAACCCCAACCATGCGCGTGTGTGCATTCTTTTTGGTAAATACGTTGGTACTGTTAAGGAAAATGGTTTGTTATGGGTGAACCCGTTGTATCGCCGTGTACACATCAGCCTGCGTGCGGAAAACCTGGAAAGCGCCCGCCTGAAGGTGAACGATAAAATGGGCAATCCCATAGAAATTGCGGCAGTGATCGTATGGCAGGTAAGTGATACTTTCAAGGCTACCTTTGATGTAGAGGATTATGAGCACTATGTAAAAGTGCAGAGCGAAGCCGCTGTCCGCCACCTTGCCACCAGTTGTCCCTATGACCATTTTGAAGATGAAAATGCCACGATCACTTTGCGCGACGGTGGCCACCAGGTAAATGAATTGCTGGAAAGAGAACTACACGATCGCCTGGCCCCGGCAGGCATTGTAATACGCGAAGCGCGCATCAGTCATCTTGCTTATGCGCCTGAAATTGCCGGCGCCATGTTGCAACGGCAACAGGCAACCGCTATTGTTGCTGCCCGCACGAAAATTGTTGAAGGGGCCGTGGGTATGGTGGAAATGGCGCTGGAGCATTTATCACGTAAAGAAATTGTACAACTGGATGAGGAAAAAAAGGCTGCCATGGTTAGCAACCTGATGGTAGTTTTGTGCGGCGAAAAAAGCGCGCAGCCCATTTTAAATACAGGAACGTTGTACCAATAAGTTAACTGGGTTTGCAGCATCGGGCTACGGATTTCAATATACAGGAATGCCAGGGCCCGGTACTACCCATGCCAAACCCAAAACCCGAATCCCGGAAAGCTATGGCCGATAAAAAAAGTTTTGTATTACGCATAGACGAGGACACCTACAAAGCCCTTGAAAAATGGGCGGCGGACGAATTCCGTAGTGTGAACGGCCAGATAGAATGGATCATCGACCGGGCATTGAAAGAGTCGGGGCGCAAAAAGCACTCAGAGAAAGCGAGTAAAGGAAGTGAAAAAAAATAGATATGTACACCGGCGGCATGACAGAAATTACACCAGCGAGCGCGGATTCTATCATACCCGTACTACCTTTGAAGTCTGAAGTACCCGCAGGAAAGGAACAGTGGAAAAAACGCCACTTCTCTTTAACACTTTAAAACAACAGCTATGAAAAGATATTACGCCTTCTTCATCATACCGTTTGTAATTGCTGCCCTGGGGTTGTTCGTCAAGTCCTGCAATGGCTGAGGGAGTATTTTTCAAACAGTAAAAAAACAAGGACCAAAGCCAATTCAAATACTTTGATCAGAAATTGGCTTTGGTCCTTTGCTTATTGATAGACTACTTACTGAAATTAAAATCCTTTCTTCTTTTCTTCAGCTTTTTTCATCGGCGTGAGGCCGGATGATTGTCCGCGTGCCTGTTGTTTTTGCTTATACAGGGCAAAGCGTGAAGGCGCGGGCACTGCGTTCCAGGTATTGTTCGATTCATCGATATCTGCTGTTTCGCGCATGGGGTCCAGTTTGATGGAGGCCACTTCTTTATCCTTCATAAATACCTTGGTAACCCTTTCTTCATTGTGACGCCAGATCTGCGCAGGAATACGATCCACTTCCTTGCTGCCGTCTTTGTAAGTCCACTCGATGATGATCGGCATTACCAGTCCGCCTTTATTGCTAAAGCTCAGTTCATAGAAATGCTTGTCGGCAATTTTGCGTTTGTCTTCATCCGACAACGGTTCTACCATTGCTTCTACGGGAGCACGGTAAGTAGTGGAATCGTAAGGTTCCAGGCCGCGTGCATAACGCCAGTAAAAATCACGTGTTGCGGTATCACGATCGGTATAGAAAGTAATGTTCTTGTCTTCGCGGTTGCGATCTTTCGAAACATCGGTGGGATATTTTGATTCCATCGGCGGATCGAGTTGTACCATCTCGAAGGTGTCCCTGGTGAGGCCTACTACAGCGTCCACATCTGCCCTGAAGTATTTTACAGAATCAAGGGCAATATCGCAGGGATCGGTGCCGAAGAACCAGCCTCTCCAGAACCAGTCGAGATCTTCGCCTGAAGCATCTTCCATAGTGCGGAAGAAATCAGCCGGTTCAGGATGTTTGAATGCCCAGCGTCTTGCATATTCTTTAAAAGCATAGTCGAACAGTTCGCGGCCCATAATGGTTTCGCGCAGAATGTTCAACCCTGTGGCAGGTTTGGTATAGGCGTTGGGACCAAAGCGCACAATGTTTTCAGAATTGGTCATGATGGGCTCCAGTTGATCTTTGGGGAGCTTCATGTAGTCTACAATAGCCCAGGCCGGACCTTTACCACGCACGGGGAATTTGTTGTCCCACAATTCTTCGGTGAGATATTCCACAAAGGAGTTCAGGCCTTCGTCCATCCAGCTCCACTGGCGCTCGTCGCTGTTGATGATCATGGGGAAGAAATTATGTCCCACTTCGTGAATGATCACGCCAAGCATGCCATACTTGGTGGCTTCGCTGTAGGTGCCGTCTTTATCGGTGCGTCCGTAGTTGAAGCAGATCATGGGATATTCCATACCATTGGCCGCTTCCACACTTTGCGCAACAGGGTAGGGGTATGGAATGGTGAATTTGGAATACGTTTCGATGGTATGGGCCACTGCCTTGGTAGAAAACTTGCGGTACAAGCCGTAAGCTTCTTTTCCATAAAAGCTCATGCACATTACCTTCTTGCCTTCCACATAAGTGGGCATAGCGTCCCAAACGAATTTGCGGGAAGAAGTCCAGGCAAAATCGCGCACGTTGTCTGCTTTAAAGATCCAGGTTTTTTTGGCGTTGCTTTTCTTCTTTTCAGCAGCTTTGGCTTCTTCCAGCGTAACGATTTCCAGCGGTTCTTTGGCAGTTTGCGCTTTGTTCCAGCGCGCTAATTGCGTGGGAGTGAGTACTGCCGGGTAATTCTGGCATTCGCCGGTAGCGCCTACAATATGGTCAGCGGGCACCGTCATCTGCACCTTGAAGTTGCCGAAGGTAAGGGCAAATTCGCCACGGCCGGTAAACTGGTGATTCTGCCAGCCTCTGAAGTCGCTGTATACGCACAGGCGCGGATACCATTGGGCTATGGTGAAGAGGTAGTTACCATCTTCAGGGAAATATTCATAGCCGCCGCGGCCGCCGTATTTAAAACGGTCCGCGATCTTGTAATTCCAGTTGATATTGAAAACAAATTTTTGTCCGGGTTTGAGCGGAGCAGGCAGTTCTACCCGCATCATGGTTTTGTTGATGGTGTACTTCAACGATTTTCCCAGCGCATCGGTCATTTTGGTGATGTTGAAACCATAGCCGTTGTCGCTTTTGGATTCTTCCAGCCTTTCAATATTGTTGATGTTCATTGCCCGGGGCATGCTGGAACCTGACTGGTAATTGGCGTTCTTCACAGAACTGTGCTGGTTCTCGTCCAGTTGCAGCCAGAGGTAACGCAGTTCGTCGGGCGAGTTGTTGTAGTAGGTGATGGTTTCGCTGCCTGTCAGTTTCAGGTTGTTTTCGTCCAGTTCACATTTGATATCATAATCACAGCGTTGCTGCCAATACTTGGGGCCGGGGGCGCCACTGGCAGTGCGGTATTCGTTGGGCGTTGGTAAGATGGTTCCCAACTGTTCAAATTTGTTACCATGATTAGAGCCGGGGTTGTTCTGGATATTTTGTGCCCACAGCACATTGATCCATCCGAAAACGGCTACCATCAATAACAAGCGCTTTTTCATCATCATTGTAGGTTTTATTTAGAGGAAATCGTTGCCATGCCCACTTCAGGGAAAAGGCTAAAATTAATACAGAAGCAAAACGTAACCATAAGATTCGCGGCAATTTTATCGCCTGCACTACCAGCCAGCTCAGGAAAAGTACTACGGCTACGATGGCGAGTTGCGCCACTTCTATTCCCAGGTTGAAAGAAAACAGTGCAGCCACCAGTCTGCCTCCCGAAACGAGACTGGAAAATTCTCCGCCAAAGGCCACACCATGAATCAGTCCGAAGAAAAGCGCAAAGAAATAGATCAATGGTAATTTCGACACGTTATCAGCCGGACGTTGCATTATATTGTTCAGGCAGGTAACAGCAATCGTGACGGGGATCAGAAATTCAATCCAATCAGCGGAAAAGTCCAGGTAGTTGAGCGCGCAAAGGGCCAGTGTTATGGAGTGCCCGATGGTAAAAGCGGTAACAAGGATAGCCACCTGTTTCCAGTCTTTCCATAAATACCGCAGGCACAGGGCTATAACAAAAAGAATATGGTCCAGCCCCTCAAAATTTCGGCCGAGAATATGATGTACGCCTAACCCAAAATAAACATTAAAATCTTCCATGCGACAGTTATGGTTTCAAAATAAATAAGAGATTTGTAATGAAAAAATTTTGATGGTCAATGGCGTTTCTTTTGTATAAGTGGTCATTTCTGTTGCACTTTCTGCTGGCAGGGCAAACCCGTCCGGAGCCCTTACCCCATCCACTCTATATCAGCGTCACTGAAATCAACTACAATGCAACTGATAAGACACTGGAAGTCAGTTGCCGGTTGTTTACCGACGATTTTGAAAATGCGCTCGGCGCCATACATCATACCAAAATAGATCTTACCAATCCGAAAGATAAGGATATTGCCAATCAGCAGGTGTATGGTTATCTCAAACACAACCTGCGCATTGTGCTTGATGGGAAACCGGTGAATCTTGAATTTGTTGGATACGAAAAAGAGCGGGACGCCACCTGGAGTTACCTGGAGGCAACCAATATCACCACGGCGCCTTCCGTAATAGAAATTCAAAACAGCATTCTATACGATGCCTTCAGTGAGCAGATGAACCTCATGCATGTTACAGTCAATGGAAAACGGAAGAGCACGCGATTGGACAATCCGGAAAAGAATGCAAAGTTTCAGTTCTGATCGTATATGAAGTGAATAAGATCACACATGTAAATAAGCATGCCGGTGACTGTCGCCATACCAATGGCGTCTTATGAAGTAGCTGATTTTTCCGATAATGATTTTCCAGGTTTGCTTAATATCACGCAAGGCGCTCCATTGCGCTATCATACGGCGAGCTTACACTACCGCCTTATTTGTTTGCCACGCGTTGATACGTCAGCATCCACTCATACATATTCATTCCGTTCTCTTTGTAGTTTGGATTTGTTGCCTTTGTCCACGCATCATGACCACCGGTAGGCCATAAGGTCAAGCGCGGTTTGGGGTTCGCATTGAAGTTGTTCATCCTGGCAACATAGCCTTCGGAATTGGTGTAGGGAACGGTGCCATCATCTTTGTTGTGAAATGCCCATACCGCTACGCCGGCTTGCGCCAGTTTTTTGGCTTTGGTATCGTTGGGTGTGCTGGCGCCGCAAATAGGAACGATGGCCGCCACGCGGCTGGCATACGCTGCAGCATATTCCCAGGTAACGCCACCGCCCATGCTCAGTCCGCTTACATAAATACGCGTGGTATCAATACGGTATTTTTTAATGGCAAAATCGATCATGTCGTTCACATCCTTTGCAGAAGGCCAGGCCTTGAACTGCGGTGTGATCACGATGAAGGAATAATTCTTTCCATTTACAGAAAAGCTGGCCGGGAATTGTTTGTTTTTGATCAGCAAGGGTGTGCCTACGCCCGCTACGTTCATCAGGTTGTCGGCGCCGTTGCCCAATTCGCCAATGCCATGCAGGAATACCAGCAAGGGATAATGTTTGGTCGTGGAATCATACCGGTAAGGTAACGCCTGCACATAACCGCCGATATTGCTGTTGACGTTTACTGTAATGCCTTTCATTACAGCGGGTTTGGTTTCAGCAACCAGGTTGGCGGGATTGTTGTCAGGATTATCTGCGGCCTGACCAGGGTTGCCCTCTTTTTTACAGGCAACCCCGCTGGTAAGTACGATTAAGAAGCACAGCGTACGGAAATAGTTTTTCATACTGGTCGAATAATGGTTTAAAAGCGGGTAAGTCAAAGATGGTGCCATTTTACCACCCAATCAAGCGCAGAAATAGGGTATTATGGGGGATGGTATTTTTACGGTGCGAGGTAGTAAAAATGGTAGGGCCGGCTTTGCTTATTCTTCTTCCATGCCCTGCCGGATTTCGTCGCTGATGTTGAGCAGCACTTTATCAATGCGTTGCGCGTCCATATCCACTATTTCGAAATGGAAACCGCGCCAGTCGAGTTTGTCGCCGGCATGGGGAATACGTTCGAGCTGGTGCAGAATAAATCCGGCAAGCGTGTCAAATTCCTGCTCTATTTCGGTAAGCCATTCGGCTTTGTCAAAACGGCTGAGAAAATTATAGAAAGGTATCTGCGCGTCAACAAGATAAGAACCGTCTTCGCGCTTCAGGATTTCATAGTCCTGGTCTTCGGCCTGCGGTATGCCGCCTACGATGGCGTGCAGGATATCGTCCAGTGTTACCATGCCCTGCAGCGTACCGTATTCATCCACGATAAAGCAGGAACCGATACGTTGTTTTTTGAATCGTTCCAACAGTCGGTAGGCAGTAATATTTTCCGGCACAAACAACGGCGGGCGCATCAGGTCTTTCAACGTTTTGGCCCCGCCGGGCTGGCTTCTGTTCAGGTATAATTCCTTAAGGGATACAATGCCTTTGATATTGTCCAGGTCGCCATCGCACACAGGATATACGCTGTGCGGCTCCTGTAATATTTTTTCACGGATAGACTTCTCCGTATCATTGAGATCAAACCAGATAATATCACTTCTATGCGTCATCAGCGACGTGATGTTGCGATCGCTCAGGTGAAATACGCGTTCAATGATTTCCTGTTCGGCTTCTTCAATGGTGCCCTGTTCCGTACCTTCGATGATGATGGCCTTGATTTCTTCTTCCGTTACCTGCGTATCGGCGCGTTTGATGCCAAATAGTTTTACGATTACCAGTGTGGATTTGGTGAGCAGCCATATGAAAGGATAGGTAATAAGACTTACGGCACGCATGGGCGCCGCTACGATTTTGGCTATTACCTCCGGGCGTGAAAGACCGATCCTTTTGGGCACCAGCTCGCCCAGCACCAGGGTAAGATAGGTAATAATGATTACGATAATGGCTGTGGCAATGCCGTTGGCATACTCATTAATGGCGTCGAAACGTGCGAGAAATTCCACCAGGCCGGCTTTGAGCTTTTCACCGGAATAGATACCGGTCAATATGCCGATCAGCGTGATGCCTATTTGTACAGTGGATAGGAATGTATCGGGATGATTGGCCAGTTCAAGCGCTTCCTTAGCCCGTTTGTCGCCTTTATTTGCCTGTGCTTCCAGTCTTGCTTTTCTTGCAGAAACCAGTGCTATTTCGGCCATGGAAAATAATCCGTTCAGTAGTATCAACCCCAGGATGATAAAAAATTCGCCCATCGTTGTATTATTTAACTAAGCTAAGCATTCCTATCTGCTTGTGGAACAATTTAGTGACTGCAAAGCCGATACCGCAACCAAGCAATGCGCCACTTATCACATCGAACGGATAATGCACGGCCACATACACCTGTGTGTATGCAATCAGGAACGCCCACACAAAGATCAGCCACGACCATTTGCCAATGATATGTCGCAATGTAAGGAACATAAACATCGCCTGTGCAAAGTGTGAGGTGGCATGCGAAGAGGTAAAACTGGAGCTTCCGGGGCAATAATTAACAAAAAAACGAATATGCTGTAATACGCTGAGATCACGACAGGGCCGCGGCCGCATCACGTTTTCTTTAATAAGCTTGCTGCTGATGACATCGCTCAAAGCTGCCACCAGTATAAAACCCAATATCCACCACCAGCCTTTAACGCCGAAATTCATGGTTACAAACAATACCAGGAAAAAGTACAATGGCACCCAAAACAACGTTTCGCGCAAATAAGGCAATACTGCATCTAAAAATGAATTACCCCAGTCCTGATTGATGTGCGTCAGCAGCCAAAAGTCGAAAGGTTGGATATGTTGCCAGAAGTTCAACAAAATAGAACATAGGTCATTGTTCATAACTGCAAAAATAAAGCTATAATTTTACTGCTTATTTTGTTTTTATTATGAAGTTTTGGAGTAGCGTACCCCGCCTGGTTAAATGGCTCTTGTGGACAGGCCTGGTCTTCCTGTTAGTGTTTACCCTTATGCGGGTAGGACTGTTTACGTTTTTTGGCCGCCAGGGATATAGCTGGTCCGGCGTGCTGGACGCCTTCCTGCTGGGATTGCGCTACGACCTGCGCGTGGTGTCTGTGCTCATGCTTGGTATGCTCCTCATCGGCAGCTTTACCTATATGCATCCTTTTGAAAGCGTGCGTTCCAAATTATTCTGGATGACGGTGCTATGGGTGGGTACGCTGGTGACCGTTTTCTTTTTTGTGGCCGACTTTGCGCATTACAATTACCTCTCCCAGCGCCTCAATGCAAGCGTGCTGAATTATCTCGACGATACGGCCATTTCCATGGGCATGGTGTGGCAATCGTACCCGGTGGTGCGCATCCTGCTTGGCCTGGTGCTGCTCACTGTACTGATTATGTGGGCCGTACGGGCAGGCTACGTGCGTATTGGCCGCGCTGCCACCAATGGCAGCAGGCGCAGCCGGGTATTGTCTTTTGTGATCGTTTTTGTCGTTACGGGATTTTTCATCTTCGGTAAATTCAATCAATACCCGCTCCGCTGGAGCGATGCCTTTGCCCTGGGCGATGATTACAAGGCAAATCTTGCTTTCAATCCCTTTCAATCATTTTTCTCCACACTGAAGTTTCGGAAAAATGGATATGATAAGGAAAAACTGCAAACGCTCTTCCCCGTACTGAAACAATATTATGATTTTGACCAGGATGCAAACGGTGCGTTTCAGTTTGAAAGAAAGGTGGCCGCCAGAACAGACAGCATATTGCCGGTAGCGCGCCCCAATGTGGTACTGGTGATCTGCGAATCGTTCAGTGCCTACAAAAGCACCATGTTCTGCAATCCGCTGAACACAACACCGTTTTTCGACAGCCTGAGCCGGCAGGGCGTCTTCTTTGATCGCTGTTTTACGCCTACTTATGGAACGGCGCGCGGCGTGTGGGCCACGCTTACCGGGACGCCCGATGTTGCCATGCCAAAAACAGCCAGCCGCAATCCCTCTGCTGTTGACCAGCATATCATTTTGAACAATTTTACCGGTTATAACAAATACTATTTTCTCGGCGGCAGCACCAGCTGGGCCAATATCCGCGGATTGCTTACCAACAATATCCGCGACCTGCGTTTATATGAAGAAGATGATTTTGCATCGCCCAAAATAGATGTATGGGGCATCAGCGATAAAAATCTTTTTCTCGAAGCCAATAAAATACTGGCCGCAGAAACATCACCCTTTTTTGCCGTGATACAAACGGCAGGCAATCATCGGCCCTATACAATTCCGGATGAAGACCTCGACGAGTTCACCGTGCAGGAACTGCCGCTGGATTCGCTGAAGAAAAACGGTTTTGAATCGAATGCAGAATATAACGCTTTCCGCTATACGGATTTTACTTTCAAAAAGTTTATTGAAGCCGCCAGCAAGGAAAAATACTTCAACAATACCTTGTTTGTGTTTATCGGCGACCATGGCATCCCCGGCGATGCAGGCAAACTGTTTCCCCGTTCCTGGACAGAGCAACGGCTCACGATGGAACATGTGCCTTTGCTGTTTTATGCTCCGGGCTGGCTGGCCCCCCGGCAAGTGCATACCATCAGTTCGCAGATAGATGTGCTGCCCACTATTGCCAGCTTGTGTAACATTCCCTACCTTAACACTACGCTTGGACGAAATATGCTCGACAGCACGGCTACCGGCTTTGCTTTTATATTTGACCCGGATTATAATACGGCAGGAGTAATCAAGGGAGATTATTTTTACCGGAAAAGACTGGACGGTACTACAGAAGAACTGGTATCTGTCAAAAACAATGATGAACCCCCAAACGATGCAGCAACAAAAACGGTGAAAGAAGAAATGCGGTTGCTTACCGAAGCAATCTATGAAAGTGCGCGCTACCTGTTGCTGCATAATAAAAAGAAAACCCATGGCTCGCCCTGAACCCCGTTTTACAGCTGGTGTTTTTTGTATGATCGGTTTGCTGATTGCAGCAGTATCGTGCAATGATCAGCCTGGTACTTCCACCAACATTTTGTCGGCCGGCACAGGAAGAGCGGTATGCAACAGTCCGCAAAAGATTACCGCCATCTATAAAGAATATGTGTACGATTTGTCGGGCTATGCCGATGTAACAGGGCCTTCTGCCTTTGCCCTGTTCGATGAAAATTATGCAGACCCCAAAAGCATTTCCGATTTCATTCCGGTTACCAGCCCTGTGCCGCGGGTAGGTACCGTTACCTATTTCAAGGATTATGGCAATCGCATTGTGGTTGACCTGCGCGTGCCGTACAAACTCAGCGAAATTTATTTGTACGATCGCGCACGGCAAAGTGATACGGTATGGATCTATACCGGCACCATGAAGGAATGGAAACTGAGCGCTCAATACGTTACCCGCGGCGATCCGGCAGGGTGGGGGTGGCGCCGGTTTGGCATTACCGATAGTACACGTTTTGTAATGTTCCGATTCCGCAGTGTGGAAGCCGAAATTGCAGAAGCGGTAATGTATGGCTGTGCGCTGGAAACACCACCGCCGCCTCCTCCCGGCGAATATACAGGTCCACGCCTGCCGCCAAAACCATTGAAAGAATTTCTGGGCGTGAATTGTTACCAGGGTACGCCCACGCAGTATATGGAGCCCTTCTATTACTCCCGCGTTTATACGAATATGGGATTTATTGACCATGATACCGTTAATGAATACCCGAATATCAAATACAATATCACCCCGCACGGTTGGTGGAACAATGGTATCCAGGATTATGTGTTGTACGTAGATTCCATGCACCGCATGGGCAAGAAAACCTGGTACAGTTACCTGGGCATTCCTGCCTGGTTGCACAAGGCAAAATATCCGTACGATAACCGGCCCATCACCCGATTGGGCCAGAACATGGAAGACCCGCTCAGTTATGCACGTCACAGCAATATGCTTTGGAACATGGCTGCCTGCTATGGCTCCACACCGGTTGATACCAATCTTATCCAGGCTTCCAACGAGCACCGCTTCAGCGGGCGGGGGGTGATGAACCTGTATGAGAACGGTAACGAGTCGGACGCATTTTCCGGCGCCAATTATTGTAACCCGGTAGAATACTTTGCCCAGAGCAGTGCAGATTACGACGGGCATGAAGGCCGGCTCGGTCCCCGGCACGGTATCAAGAACGCTGACCCCCACAGCGAGCTGATGATGGCCGGCATGACGCGGTTCGATACCAACCGCCTGCGGATTTTGAAATTCCTGTGCGATAACCTCCGCTCCGACAGCCAGTTTCTCTGGAAAGGGGGGATCCAATACCACTGGTACTCCACCAACGGTACCGGCACCAGTCCGGGAGAGGTATTCATGAGCGCCCGTGGCGGCATCACGCCCGAAGAAGATTCTTTGCGCGTGAAGCTTACCCGCGCCCGGAACGCTACTTACCGCATCCAGCCGGGAGTGGAATGTATATTGGGCGAATACGGGTACGATAAAAGCCAGCAAAGTAAAGTGTCTGCACCGCTGGTGCCGGGATACAGTCCTTCGCAAAGCCAGGGCATTATGCTGCTGCGGGCTATCAATGCTATATTCATGTCCGGCTTCGATCGCTACATTATATATTGGATGGTGGACAACTACGATGAAGACAATCCGGCATTATTTAATACCAGTGGGTTGTTGAGGCAATATGAAAATTATTATGTGCCGTATCCGGCCTGGTATTATATCAGCACGTTGTACAATCATCTTGGTAATTATATACCAGATAAAATTATTCGGGAAACAGGGGATGTGTGGGTGTATAGGTGGCGGCACCAGGCTGTGCCGGATTCGGTGGCGTATTTTGTTTACTGTCCTACGCGTAGTGGGAAGAAAGTGTCGGATTTTGAACTGGAGGTAGGAACGGTGGATGTAAATACTGCTTTGGAGCTGAACTTTAAGGAAGCGTCCACTGAAGGGGAACTTATCAGCCGTCAGGTAATAAATAATGTTGTGCGGATGGAGGTAACGGAGTTTCCAAAGATTGTAATGGTGAAGGAGGGGAGGTAGGTTTGCCCCCAACCTTCCCCGGGTATTTTGTCCATTTTCCAACACAAACGTTTGAGGCAGATTTTCCACAATTGCGTTTTATCGGAATAACTTTTATAATTTTCCGCCCGCTCTGGTCCCATCCTGTAAAATACCCGGAAGTGGTAATAGTTGCTTGTTTTCAATAACTTATTTTTGTAATCGCAAAAAAACTGAGGCATTGTGGCATTGATCAAAAGTATATCAGGCATTCGCGGAACGATCGGCGGTAATGCGGGCGACAATCTCACTCCGCAGGATATCGTAAAATTTACAGCTGCCTTTGGCAGATGGATTCTCGATCAGCAACAGGGCAATAAGGTAGTGATCGGCCGCGACGGACGCATCAGCGGTCCCATGGTGCAGCAACTCGTTGCCAGCACATTGATCGGACTCGGACTGGATGTAGTGGATATCGGGTTATCAACCACCCCCACCGTAGAACTGGCCGTTACCTGGGAAAAAGCTGCCGGCGGTATTATTATCACCGCCAGTCACAACCCACGGGAATGGAACGCTTTAAAACTGCTCAATCATAAAGGCGAATTTGTAAGTGCGGCCGATGGCGCGCAGATACTGGACCTGGCTGCCAAAGAAGATTTTTCATTTGCTACCATTGACAAGCTGGGCAATTACAGTACAAACGATACGTATATCCGGAAGCATATTGACGCCATTGTAAACTATCCGCTGGTAAATGTGCCCGGTATTCGCCAGAAAGGCTATAAGGTGGTGGTGGATGTGATCAATTCTACAGGCGCTTTGTCGGTGCCCCCCTTGCTCGAGGCGCTCGGTGTAAAGGAAGTGATTGTGCTGAACGGCGAAGTAACCGGCCGTTTTGCCCATAATCCCGAGCCTTTGCCTGAAAACCTGGGAGCGTTAAGCAATGCAGTGCGCGAACACCGCGCCGACCTGGGCATAGCCGTTGACCCCGATGTAGACCGCCTGTGTTTTGTATGTGAAGACGGCAGCATGTTTGGCGAAGAATACACCCTGGTGGCTGTTGCCGATTACGTGCTGAGCAAGCGCAAAGGCAACTCCGTAAGCAATATGAGCAGCACCCGTGCTTTAAAGGAAATAACCCTGAAGCATGGCGGACAATATTTCCCTTCGGCTGTAGGTGAGGTGAACGTGGTGCAGCGTATGAAAGAAGTGAACGCCGTGATTGGTGGCGAAGGCAATGGCGGTATCATCATCCCCGATTTGCACTATGGCCGGGATGCATTGATCGGCATCGGGCTGTTCCTGAGTTCGCTGGCCAATCACAAAAATGGCATTCGTTCTTTCCGGGCCAAATATCCGGACTACTTTATATCGAAAAATAAGATCGAATTGAACCCCGGCATCGACGTGAAAGCCATCTTCGAGAAGATTAAAAAGAAATACAAAAACCAGCCGGTGAACACGGAAGACGGCCTGAAGATCGAATTCGACAGCGACTGGGTGCACCTGCGTACCTCCAATACAGAGCCCATTATCCGCATTTACGCCGAAAGCAATTTTGAAACAACGGCCAATAATATTGCCTCAAGGCTGATGCACGATATCAAGGAGTTTATGTAGGTGTGATAGGGGTGAACTTTTTCTTTCCCTCCCGGGTTATTTCAACATATGACAAGTCACACTAAACGCATTTATCTCGATAATGCCGCCACCACACCGCTCGATCCGGTGGTGCTGGAAGCCATGATGCCGTACCTCACGGAAAAGTTCGGCAACCCTTCTTCCATTTATTCTTACGGAAGGGAAAGCAGGCTGGCCATTGAGAATGCGCGTAAATCGGTGGCGAAAATCCTGGGTGCACGTCCAGCCGAAATCTTCTTCACTTCCGGCGGCACAGAAAGCAGCAATACGGCCATCAATGCTGCCGTGCACGACCTCGGGTGCCGGCATATTATCACTTCACCCATTGAGCATCATGCCACCCTGCATACCGTAGAACATTTGCACCAGCGGTACGGTGTTGCATTGAGTTTTGTGCAAATCCTGCCAGACGGACATGTAAACCTTGAGCATCTGGAACAATTGCTGGCAACATCCAAAGAAAAATGCCTCGTAACGCTGTTGCACGCCAACAATGAAATCGGCAACCTGCTTGACCTTGAAACTGCCGGCAATATTTGCCGGAAATACGGCGCCGTTTTTCATGCCGATACGGTGCAAACCATTGGTCACTATCCCTTCGATCTGCGCCATACGCCCGTGGATTTTATCACGGGCGCGGGGCACAAGTTCCATGGGCCCAAAGGGGTGGGGCTGCTTTATATAAACGAAAACGTAAAGATCAAACCTTATATCCATGGCGGCGGACAGGAACGCAACATGCGGGCAGGTACCGAAAACCTCTATGGCATCGTAGGATTTGCAAAAGCGCTGGAACTGGCTACGGAACGGTTTGAGCAGGACAGCGCCTATATCAAGGGATTGAAGCTGTATATGATGGAGCAATTGCAACAGCATATTCCCGGCGTTGCCTTCAATGGCGACCCGCTGGGTCGCAGCCTGTATACCGTGCTCAGCGTGGCTTTTCCCCGGACGGCCCGTTCGGAAATGATCCTCTTCAACCTCGACATCAATAATATCTGCGCCAGCGGCGGCAGCGCCTGCACCAGCGGCGCCGACCAGGGCTCACACGTAATCAGGGCTATCAACAACAATCCCGACCAGGTTACCGTACGCTTTTCTTTTAGTAAGTATAACACCAAGGAAGAAATAGATACGGTAGTAGCGCAATTAAAGGAGATGATATAAGAGTTAGCCTGCCGCTTCTTTGCCACTTCACTTCTTCGTGGTATCTTTCACTATATGGAATACATTATTGGCGTAGATATCGGTACTTCCGGCACCAAGGCGATTGCATTCAGCACGCAGGGAGCGGTATTGGCCAATTATTATGTATCCTATGAGCGTTTACCGGGCGAAGCAGGCATACATGAGCTGGACCCTGAAGCACTGCTGGAAGCGGTGGTAACCAGTATCGGGGAAGTTGTAATGCAAATGGGAACAACCCGCCACCTGCTGGGGATCAGTTTCAGCAGTTTTATGCATGGACTGATGGCGCTGGACAAGCAGGGCCGCCCATTAACCAATATTATTACCTGGGCCGATTTGCGCAGCAACGGTTATGCGCAAACGCTATTGCAATCCGAAACCGGTAAACAGGTTTACCGTAATACGGGTACGCCCATTCATCCGATGTCGCCGCTTTGCAAGCTGATGTGGATGAAAGAAAATGACCCACGCATTTTTGCGGCCGCACACCGCTTTGTAAGCATCAAGGAATATTTGTTCTACCGCTTATTTGACAGGTTTATCATTGACCATTCTGTAGCATCAGGTACGGGGTTGTTTGACATCATGCAACACTGCTGGTACGCGCCGTCGTTGCAAATGGCAGGCATTACCGAACAACAATTACCTGAACCGGTGCCTACCACCTATATCATGCGCGGGATGAAAAAAGAATGGGCCGCAAAACTGAAACTGGACGCCGACGTTCCCTTTGTTGTGGGCGGCAGCGATGGTTGCCTGGCCAATTTGGGGAGCCATGCCACCAAACCCGGCGATCTCTGTGTAACCATTGGCACCAGTGGCGCTGTGCGCATGATTACCAATAACCCGCGCTACGATGAGCAGCAAAGGGTGTTCAATTATATTCTTACAGAAAAAGAATATGTGTGCGGTGGCCCTACCAATAATGGATTGAATATTCTGAAATGGTATGCTGCCGGTTTTTTGCAGCGCCCGATACGGGAGGTGGCGGACATTGACTGGTTTGTGCGCGAAGCAGCGAAAGCGCCGCAGGGGGCGGGCGGACTGGTTTTCCTGCCTTATTTGCACGGTGAAAGAGCGCCGGTATGGGATGCTCATGCGCGTGGCGTTTTTCTCGGGTTGCATAGCGGGCATACGCAGTCGCATATCATGCGCGCCATTATTGAAGGCATTAACTATTCGTTATACCAGATTGCCAGTTGTGTGGAAGCATCAGTGGGGACTGCCAGCCACATTTATGGCAGCGGGGGCTTTATTCATTCGCGATTGTGGCTGCAATGGATGGCCAACCTTTTCGGGAAAAGCATCACGGTAAGCAGCACTGCCGATGCTTCTGCAACGGGGGCAGCTGTGCTGGGATTGAGTGCTCTGGGGAAAATGGAAACAGAACAATCGGGCCATAACTTTGTGCGTACTACCGAAACCTTTTTGCCGCAACAGGCATCACATGCCCACTATATGAAAGCCTACACAGTGTACGCATCGCTCTACAACAAACTGAAAATTGATTTCCGCCAACTCAGCGACCTGGCTATGTGACCGGTGGCATCTTACCGGATAGCCTTAACATTCTATTTCGTTAATCATTTCTTAACTGGCATGTTTTTCCGGTATATACTGCGTACAAAACAAGTTGAAATATAGTCTATAAAATAGCTGTGGTTAAGTTTGAAGCATGCCATGCTTTGCGTATGGTAAAAAAACTGCCGGGTAATTCCCGGCAGTTGCTTTTTATGAAGGTTGTAAAATGCTATGCGCTTACGGCCGCCAGTACGCCGCGGAAGTAGCCGGCGGATTCTGCCATGCCGGGCAGCGGATCTTTCATATCTTTTTCAAACTCGAGGCTGCATTTGCCTGTATAATTTATTTTCAGCAGGGCTTTTACCAGTGCCGGAAAATTAATGGCGCCGCGGCCTACTTCTATGGCTTTGGCGTCTTTTTCGGCTGCGGTCACATCTTTGATATGCATATCGAAGATGCGCGCAGCATAATCGCGAACGGCCTTTGCCGGATCGGCGCCTGCACGTAAAGCGTGACCGATATCGAGGCAGATGCCCACGCGTGCATCCATTTGCTTAATGCGGTCATAAATGTCTTTGGGACCGGGATACAATTTGTCTTCCGGACCATGGTTATGAATGGCGAGCCTGATGTTGTATTCTTTAACTTTATTTTCCGCATACGACAACAATTCATAGGTAGGCACACCTACGATCATTTCCACGCCTGCTTTTTTTGCGTACTCGAAACTGCGGTCAACTTCAGCGGTTGTTTTCATATAAATCACACCGAGGCCGTATACGTTAATGCCTGCCTGTTTGAACTTGCCAATGATTTCGTTGATGGTTTCCTGCGTACTGTCGTATGGCAGGTGAAAATCTTTTAGCGTTACCTGGTGAATGCCCAATCGCGTCATCATGTTGATGCTGTCGTCAACATTGAAATGAACGAAGGAGTACCCGGCCATGCCCATGGTGAGGGTTTTTGCGGGGGCTGTGGATGCAAGCAGGTTAGCTTTGGTTGCTACGGGGGCGAGCGCTGCAGCGCCTGCAGTGATAGCTGCCTGTTTAAAGAATGATCTTCTGGTTGTCATATGGAAATGTATGTGCGTGAAAAGATACGTATTTGTAACGAATGGGGGCGTTGTGAGTGGGGCGTAGTTAAATATTGAGCAGGTAATGCGTGCAAACGCAGCAAAATGTGCTGGCGGAAGCTAACGCTTGTTCATATAGTGCATTGATACAGTGAGGATAGGAAAGCAATGCAGCCAATAAAAAAATAATGGACGTTGGGACAACCGTGTTGTTGATGCTAACGTTTACAGGGTAGTAAAAACGAGTATGCGGGTACATGCATAAGTGAAAAATTGTAGGTGGGTGCTACGTGCAAACATGTAAAAAATGGCAGGCACAATAATTGCGGTCAGAGTAAATAGCGGACATATTAATGAATTCTTCTTGCAGGAGTAGGAATGTTCAATATCTTTAAGTTCTTTACTTGTGATTTAAAATTGATTACATATTTTTGAGAGACATGCTTGCCACTTATCCTGCATAACTACTTTTATCCCGTCTGATACTTCCCTTATCTTCCTTATCCTCTGCCGCTATTACCATTGTCTTGTTCATGTTAAAAAAGATTGTTGCTGAATACTGTGGGCGCAGTAAGGCGCAAAGTCACATTATTTAAACTAACCCAACCCCTCTGCACCGTCATGAAACGAAAGCTAGTAGAAGAAATTATTGCATTTCTGCTAATGGTAATGTTCCTGTATGCAAGCGTAAGCAAGTGGCTTGATTTTAAAACATTCCGAGGCGACATCAACAACCAACCTTTCCCCAACTGGATAACGCCGTGGTTGATATACACACTTCCTCCGTTACAAGTGTTAATTGCCATTGCTGTAATGTTTGACCGAACACGCAAGGCTGGTTTTTATGCCTCCCTTATTCTGATGTCAGCCTATACTGTGTATTCTGCAGCTGTACTAATGCATGTTTTTGATTACATACCTTGTTCGTGTGGAGGTGTGATTAAAAGCCTGTCCTGGAATCAGCATTTAATTCTCAATGTGTTTTTTGTAGCCATATCAGCAGTGGGGATATGGTTAAGGAAGAATGGAAGCAATAACGAATCGTCAAATTTACCGGTACTAAGCTGAAGCATATAGCCGGGTTTTTTCTCTGCAGGGAAAAAGCCAGGCAATGTTTTGGCGAATAACATGAGCAAAGCAATTTGTTTTGCCACCTTCCATTACCATGCATTAACGGGGCATTGGTATGGATGAAACAGATCAGCGGTTGTTCGCAACCGATGACCCGGGGATACCTGTTTCTACCCATTGAGTCCGTTGCGGCGCGCCGGCTAATAGGGTAGTTAAGCCTCACCCTTCATGAAACAATTCATTGAACGCGTAGGGCTGTTGTATTATACTCCGGCCCGAACAGGATGTACTGTCGTCAGTACTGACCGTGATCAAGGTCAGTAACGGGAATACACGTGGTCCCGTGACAAGACGCACTGCTCATGCTGTTGTAATGGCCATACGCGCATGGGCAGGGACAAACCTTCTCCTGCTTTCCATTACCAAAAGCCTGCCATACATTTTCGTTTATAAGTGATCGTTATAATCGTGATGTGTTGCGCAGGTAATTGACGTGGTAAGTGGAGGACCTGCCATTCGCTACCCGTGAGCGCTACAGGAAGATGCAGGTAAATAGCGGATACCTGCTTTCCGCTGGTCCTGGAAGCGATCCGGGCGGCAGGCAAATACCGGTTTGCCATAACTCTATCCTTCGCTATGCAAGCTGGCCTGTTGGCCGGTTGTGCGTACAACATCTTTGGCATGAAAGGCAAGGTTGCAACTGTTTGTTGTTTGCACACACATACAGCAAACGGCGTACCGCGGTAAACCCATCGCGTTTTGGAGTACAGTGTGGAAACTGTATTTCAGGGCGCAACCAGCAACCCTTATGGTGTTTATGGCAGAAACTGCAACCTTTTTCAGACATGTAAGGATGATTGCTTCTGATGCCTGGCCAGGCGGGTAAGACCTGCTTTCGGTTAAGCATAGGAGCAGGAAAAGGGAAAGCCGAAAACCTTTACAAAAGAGTAGGTGACCATTAAATGATCTAAATGTAATTACATTATGAAAAAATTACGGTTGGTATTTATTGCGCTGGCCCTGATAGCAGGCGTGGGGGGAGCGTTTGCGACAATACCGGACCCCAATTGCATCTGGGAAATTCAATTTCGTAAAGTTAATGGGGCGTATGTAGAAATCTTTGGCGATTTTGGAGTCGATTTTTATTGTGAGCAAAATGAGGCAAAAACTTGTACTTATTATTGGGATGCATTCTCATATTCCTACTTGCCTTGCCGGATAGGACAATTTGCTTGGATTCCGCCTAGATAAGCAAGTTTGTGATTTCAGAAATGGTTGGCCATCGTTATATAGCAGTATAACGGTGGCTTTTTTCCTATAAATTTTTTGAGGGATATTATTAACTACAGCTAATAAGATCGTCAGTTCGCCAGAGCGCAAATATTTAAATCATTGCTTTCCTAAAATTGGAAAGAATGACTAGAAATCAAAGGCTACAGTGCTCGTAAACGACAAATTTTTGAGTAAATATAGTGGCTTTTGCGGCTAAATAATATCCAGTTTTTTGTGTAAAAAGTTGAATAATATCGAACTATTCAAGCGGTTCTGTTTAGCCTTTTGCAGTTCCCAAGGTGGAGGATTAAAAAATAGTAAATGGAGCACTTTTTAAGAAGAGCAAAAAAAAATTATTTGTTTGTTTTAAAATCTTTATATTCATGCCAAGGATAAGGTTTAATGGTCGATGGTATTTGATTAGTGCACCTCCCCTCCGGGGAGGTTTTTTTATGCGTACTACCTAAGCTTCCTAATTGCGAGGGTATTGGGTAATGTTTCCGTTGAGATTTAAAACTGTATGAGGAATAGGAAGTACATACCTGCGGTCATTCGGTGGCAGTATGTAGTTCTTATCCAATTTACGTTGCAATGTTATGTTATAGCCTTCCTTATTCAATCTGCGCAAGTCACTCCAGCGCAGTCCGCGAAAAGGCAATTCTTTCCTTCTTTCATTGAGGATCAATTCCAATGCGGCTTCCTCATCTGATGCTGTAAGTGGCATAAACGTGCCTGTTTTATAGCGCTTTTCGAGTAGCGTATTTAATACATTCATGCTTTCTTGGAAAGCACCACTCCTGGCCAGACATTCGGCTTTGATTAAGTATAACTCGTCTGTAGCCAATCCGCTGAAGAGGAAAATTGTGCCGTTGTACCCTCCTTTCAAAGTGGGAAGATCAGCTGTACCTCCAAAGAAAATGTAGCGACGCAAGTCATTGATGTCGTAAGATCTGTACAGATTTGAATCAGCAATGCAGGAAGGTACCACCAGAGCTTTCAATACATTGGTGGTAGTGAGCATGGTACTTTGATACAAGGTCTCCTCATTTAATCTGCCAAATGGCAAGGCACGGGTGGTGCTAACTTCGTTGTAGTCAATCAAAGTGTTGTATAAGTTAAGGCTGCTATCAGCGTATTTAAGTGCCTTGTCATAAGATCGAATACTTAAGTAAATCCTTGCCATTAATGCGTAAGCTGCAGGTTTGGATGGTCGGTTAAGGAACTCCGCGGGCAATGCATCCGGTAGTAGGCGAATAGCCTCTGAAAGGTCGATAATAATTCGGTTGTATGTATCCGTTAAATTGGCTCTTTTTAACGTAGCTTTTATATTAGGTTTTAGCGGTAATGGAATGCCAAATTCATTTTCGGAAGGAGTAATGTTCTCGTCAAAAAAAGGGCAGAACAATTGGGCTAGGTTATAAAAAGCATAAGCTCTGATGAAAAGAGCAATTCCTTTAATTTGGTTCCAGCGAAGGACTTCGTTGGATTCTTGAGGAACGGGAGGCAAACCATCCAAAACGACATTCGCGTAAAATACCTGCTGATAAGGCTTTTCCCAGTCACCAATATGTTCATCGGATCTGAATATTTCGTGTTGCCACGTGTAAATGTTGCGCTCGTGATCTTTCAGTGCTTGCCAGAAGGGCATAAGTAAATAATAGTTATCTGCGGACAGTTCTCCTAATACAGGCGTTTCGCTTAAAATGGCATGGTTATCCAGCAGCGCTTGAAAATCGTCCAATGTTTTAGGTACTACAATTCTTGAAGAAGGATTTTTATCCAGGAATTCTTTTTTGTTGCAGGTAGGTAAGCAACATAGTACTATTAGTATAATGCCACATATTTTAAAAAGGGTCAACATACCTTTTGTTTTAAAATTGCGCCTTCACACCTAGCGCAATGCTTTTAGGATTGGGAATTTCGAATACGTAATCGGGATCTATTCCTTTTTTATTGGCTTTCCAAATAATCCCCAAGTTGTTTGCATATAAGTATAAACTCAAAGAATTCATGGGTAATTTTTTGCTATGCTTGTGGTTAAAGTCATAGTGAATATGAATATCCTGTAGTCGGATATGATCGCCTCGTTCAATAAGCGTTTCAGAATATTTATAGAAGAAACTTCGTTCGGGTGGTTCAGGGTAAATCAAAGATGGAATGTTGGTGTAAGCCTCATCGCCAGGATTTTTCCATCGTAGCGTAAAATCCGGATGCCCGTTGGATTTTTCCTTGAATAGATCATTGTAGTCAATAGAAGTTCTACGAAAGTAATGTCCTGCTTTCCAAGATATGTTAAAAGAAAAAGTCAATTGTTTCCATGAGAACGTATTGCGGAGGTTGCCAAACAATACAGGATTGGCCGGGCCCGAATATACCAAGTCTTCAAAATTGGAAGAATTGATTATGGCTGTATAGTCTTGGCTGTTGTGACCATCAAGCATGCCGATCGGGCTGCCAGTTTGAGGGTCAAGACCAAGAAATCTTAAACTGTATATAGCGTAAAGAGGCCTGCCAGGAATAGGATTTAATTGCTCAGGGTGATAATATGGACTAATGGTGGGGTGCTTGATACCATAACTGCTTACCTTATCTTTCGTATAATTAAAAAGTAGAATAGATTGCCATTTGAGTTTCCTGTTCAAATTGTTAGCGGTAATCATGAAATCTATACCACTGCCTTCCATTGCAGCAACATTGCCCCAGTATTGCACGGTGCCAGTAGTGGGATCAAGCGGCGCATTGCCGATAAGATCCGTTCCTTTTTTGCGATAAAATTCCAGGCTTGCTATAACGATATTCTTAAAAGCGGCAAAATCCAAGCCGATATTCGTAATTTGTATTTTTTCCCACCTGAGGTCAGGATTAGGGGGATTAATGATAGAACCTACTGTTGCTCCATAAGCGTTAGGTCGGTTACTAATCGCAGCAGTAGTGTAGGCGCTAACTGATTTATTTACATTTCCATTGTAACCGTGAGTGATGCGCAATTTAAGATGAGGAAGCCACGCAATTCGGTAAAATTTTTCCTTGCTCAATTCCCAACCAAGACCCAATGAATAAAGGGGCACTCCTTTTTTATTTGTTTCTACACCAAATAGATTTGACTCGTCTTTCCTGGCTGTCGCTGAAAAGGTATATCGTTGTTGCAAGGTGTAGCCGGCAGTTATAAAAAAGGAAACGTAACGATCAATCTCTTCCAAGTTGTCAGAAGGCATCAATATAGGCACGCGCTGAAAAGGATCATGAAATTGAGAAAATAGTATACTTGTATCTATTTTTGCACCAGTCAGCATTCCTTTTTTATAACCGTACAGCCTGCGTTCTTCTTTTATTAAGCAAATGTTACGAACTTCAGCGCCAGCCAAAGTTGAGATGGCGTGCATCAATTTATGTTTGCCCTCCCATTCGTGTGCGTAATTTAGCTGCAATCTGAAATTATGTGCGGTGTACGTTTCATTTCTTTGATCTGAAATTCCCTTATCCTTTGGAATTGGGTAACTGAAGTTACCGGCGCTATCCACCTGTGTAAACCGGTTTATAAGATCCCTTGTGAAGTAAGTTTTTTCACTGTGAAAATTTTCTTCTTCTAACCTGCCCTTATTGTATTGGTACAAGATTCTGACAGAGAATTCCTTGAATATCTTGAAGTCCAGATTTACATTCATTCGCGAATCGGCTATTTCTCTAGTGTGGTCGGCTTGGAAAATTTCTTCCATAGGCCGATAACTCCAGTCAAGTAACCCGGCATTTTTGGCTTGCTCTTTAAAAGATTGCCTTATTTCAAAGTAAGCAGGGGCATTGTCTCCTAAAGTCAGGTATGGGTAATTTACCGGTAATTTGCCATCGTTATTAAGTGCATATTTACTTTCGCTAAAGGCAAATCCAGTATGCAATGTTAATCTGTTATTAAACCAAGAATAAGTATTGCTCGCATTTATGGTCAATCGCTGGGAATGATTGCCTACTAAATCTTGCAAATTTCTGTCAAGGCCCACGGACAAATAATAGTGATGGTTCACACTACCGCCACTCGTATTGATTGCATACTGCTGATTCACGCTATTGCGGTAAAAATATTTTTCTTTCTCCCGACGAACATCAATGGCTCTTAAAGAATCAAGGCTCGCATTGAATATTGCATCGTTGATGATTCCGTCTCTTTTCTTGATGAATAGCTCTACGGCAGGTGAAAGCACTAACGGCACAGGACCGGATTCCCTGCCTGCATAAAATCCTTGTTCAAATAAATACTGCTCTACCCATATGTAATCTGCAGAACTTAGTGCTGGCAAGTAATATGCATCAGGCTTAGCTCCAATGGAAATATTACTGTTAACAGTAAGTGTCGGCTCCTGCCTAAACCTCCCCTTTTTAGTATTAATCACTATCACCCCATTGCCCGCAAAAGCACCCCAAATGGCTGCAGCATTAGCATCTTTAAGAACGGTAACATTTTCAATGTCATTCGGATTGATGTTGCTAATATCACCAGGGTAGGGGAAGTTATCTACTACAACCAACGGCTCTGCATTCGAAAAAATAGTACTGCGGCCCCGAATGGTGGTCTTACTTTGATTCAACCCCGGAACAATATTCTTATTAAATATCATCCCCGGCGTCACACCATCCAACCGGTCCAACACATTCGTTGATACTCTTCGATTAAACAGCCTGTTGTCAATTTTCGCATACGACCCCGGACTCCTCTCTTTCACCAAATCCTGATAACCCGTCGACACAACCGAAACTTCCGTTAACTCCCTGGCCCGCTGTATCATCTGGATATTGACATATGGCTCGCCATCCACTTGTACTTCCTTCGATTCAAAATTTACACTCGTGATCACCAGCGTAGTATTGGGACTTACGTTTTCGAGGATGAATTCTCCTTCGTCATTGGTGGCAATTACGCGGTTGCTGTTGCTGATAGCGACTGTGGCGCCGGGCACCGGTTCATTCTTTTCGTTCACAATGCGGCCGACGATGGTAATACCCGATGGTATTTCGGGGAAGGGCACAGAAGTATCATATCTTACTGTAATAACGCGGTCGGTAATTGTATAAATCAAAGGCTGGTCGCGGCAAAAGCGGGCGAGTACCGTGTCTATGGACTCTCCGGTTACGTCTATATCCCTGGGTTTAGCATATTTTCGGGCTGCCCGGTCCGTAACCTGGCCATAAGCAGTCTGCTTTTCGATTGCCCGGAGTACCTCGAGAAGTGTAGCATTTTTCCTTTTGATTGTTACTGTTTGTGCAAGCGCACTGGTACCCGAGATAAGGCAGGCAAACAGAATTAAGGTTTTGATATATGGTATTTTCAGGCCCATACCGGATCAATCAAAGATTGATAATGGCAGCTTTACTTTGCGGCAGGAAAAAGCAAGTATGGGCTGATAGTTTTGGTTTACCATACGAGTTATCCGTTTAAACTGTCTTTCCTGTACAAAAGCAGGTGCCTGTTTTTGGAAACAAGAAAGTTACAAAAATAATCTTTTGCAGCTATAAGCTGCGAACCATGGGCGAAAAGCCCATGGTCGCGGCGGTAGCTGAGGCCGTTGTCGTTCTTTACTGGAATTTAGTAGTACAACAGCTACAGTTAAACGGTTTAATGATCAATGGAAATCTCTTGTCAGCCTAAGGTTAGATCGTGTGTCAGGCGTTGGCAATTACGGCGTTACAATGATTTTGTTATGCTCTTGTTTAATATGTAAATTAAACTGGTTGAGAACGTTGGTTACAGTTTTCAGGTCGGAGTCGCGGGGGATTCTTCCTTCAATGCCTTCGCTTTCGATTTTATCAGGTACGGGGCCCCTGATTTCTACTGCTACATTGTACCAGCGGGCCAGCTGGTTAAGCACCTCCAATGTTGATCCGGAAAGGGTGAGTTGACCACTTTTCCAGGCCAGTGCCTGGTCTATATCGACATCATGCACTGCAATTTTTCCGTTTTTTTGAACGGCCTGCTGACCTGGTTTCAGCAGTCGGGACTGCCTCCCGTTTTTGTACCGCACAGAACCTTCTACCAGTGTAGTGCGCACATTTTTATCTTCTTCGTAGGCAGCTACATTGAATTCGGTCCCCAATACTTCAATTTCGCCGAGGTTTTGCGATCTGTCGGCCGAAACCAGTTTTACAACGAAAGGTACTTTGGTTGCATTTCCTGCTTCATCGGTCAGTGAGAGCGGCTCCACTTTAAAATAAGCTTCGCCGGTAAGTTCAACAGTACGTTGCTTACCGGCGAAAGCTAAAGGAAAACGCAATGATGAAGCAGCATTTAACCAAACCTTACTTCCGTCAGGTAAAGTGATCGCATACTGACCTCCTCTTGGTGTCGACACCATATTAAGCAAAGAATCGTACTCTGCTGACCGAGTAGAAACACGGTCATTGGGTACAAACCGTCCGGTGTAGGATAAATGTCCTGCGGCTTTTGACACCTGCATCAAACCCTGTTGTGTCAACCTGCCATCGGGTGCTTTTTCCAGCTCAATCACAGATCCGTCCGCCAGTGTCAGCACTGCCTTATCACCACCCGGCACACCATAAGAGATGGCCGTTGCGGAGGGATCGGTCTGCTTTTCCGTCTGCGCCAGATTGCCGGAAACATCCCGGGACATTATATATATTGTAAGAGTGCCTGCTGTTATGACCAGGATGGCTGCAGCTGCCACTGCTCTCCTAAGCCATACTGGTTTACGGCTTGGCAATTCCCTGTCGGGCACTTCTACGCGTGGCATTTCTATGATTGTGGCGCCGTCAGAAACCTTCGCCATCAATTTTTGCCACATGGACACGCTGTTTGCCTTGCCGTAAGACTGCAATCTATGCAGCAGGTCGACTCCATTGTTTATTTCAATGAACTTTTTTCGATTGTATTCGCTTGCTGCCACCCACGCTTCCAGCTCCTGCTGTTCGTCCGGCGTCAGGTCATCCCCAACGTATTTTTCCAGCAGATAAGTGATTCTAGCGGTTTTGGCTTTCATTGTTGCAATATCATGGGTTTGTTAGATTATATAGGGCCGGGTTAATCATTCGTCCGTCAATTTTGCCGGCTCTCTATATATAATAAAACAACACGAGGTAGCCGTATGACAAAAAAATCCGAAAAAAAATTTTTGAGCAAGCTAGGAGTCGGTATAAAGTATTCGTTGTGAAGGTTCAGGATATGAAAGAAAATGCTGACACATGTGATCAGCTAAGTATATTACGCAGCAGTTTGATGGCGCGACTTTTCTGGTTGAGCACATTGCGTTCTGTAATGCGAAGTTTTTGTGCCACTTCCTTGGTGGTGTGATCTTCAAAATATATCAGTTCAAAAACGGCTTTGCATTTTTCTGGCAGTTGGTCCAACGCCTGGTGAATGCGTGCCAGCAATTCTGCTTCTATTTCTTCATTCTCCAGTTCGTTCTCCTGCTGGTTCTCCAGTGCGTGCAGCATGTTTTGCTGCGCCGTTGTTCTTCGTTTGAGGCTTTTCAGATAATTGATGCAGCCATTGCGTGTGGCAGTATACAGAAATGCTTTAATGTGTTCTTCTGAATTGATCTTTTCACGATGGAGCCAAAGATGGTGGAAGGCATCGGAAACAATTTCTTCGGCGGGTTCCGGCTCGCTGATCTGTTTCAGGGCAATATAGAACAGGCGCTTGTTGTACACGGCGAAGTAATGGCTTAGAGCCAGGGTATTTCCCTCAACAAACAGGGCAAACCAGTCCATCTTATCCGGGGCGTTTTTCATTTGTCAGGCCACATTTTAATGCCAGCAACAGGAATAACCTGCCCGGCGAGCAGAGCTTCTAAGAGCATACTATCAGAACGCTACAGCAATCCCGGCATAATTCCAGGTAAGTGATAATGGTTTAATGGCGCATATTGCCAAGACTGTGAACGGGAATTTTCATTGAGACAATGATCCATTGATTTACCTGACACAGGGCGGACTTGCAGAAAATTTTTTGAAGTTTACCTATTGGGTCAATTGAGGCTGCAAGTTTACAAAAAATTATATTATAAATGGTTAGGTGATTTTCCCTATCCATTTATAGGTATTATTCCCATTTTTTAGACGGGCCATTATCATAAAAAACTGGTTTGACCGGTTGGGTTCACCCGGGATTTCAGGGGCTGGTCAGGGGAGCGATATACTAAAATTAAAGTTTTTTACTACACTGCTTTTTTCTATTTTTGCAGCCGCTTTTCCGTCATTGATAAATCATTGGCGGTCAACAGGCGGGGTAGCTCAGGCGGTTAGAGCGCAGGATTCATAACCCTGAGGTCATGGGTTCAACTCCCATCCCCGCTACGAATGGGCGTAGAACACCCGAAGAAATGACAGGGCTGCAGTTAAAAGCAGCCCTTTTTTTTGCGTTGGTGTGTTATGTTGAAAGAATTCATGAAGGCGAGGTATTCGAAAGGTACTGGGCTAAGAATTCTCCACAGCTTGCTATGTATATTGCGCCATGCAAATTAAGAGTGAAGAAGCAAGAGTCGAGTTTTTCTATATCAGGATAAGCCCCAAAAATGTGTTTGATGAAAAGCCCGTTACCCGTCAATCACTCCCGTCACCGCGCCACCCCCTGAAACAACGTATCCGCCAGAAACGCCAATTGCTCCTTCGAAATATTCCAATCATCCTCCAAAAACAATTTACTGCCCAAAGACCTCATCGTAAGATTGACCATCTTTGCCCATAATCCAATTTCACTACTGTTCATCATTTTTACTTCTTGCCGGCTGATCCCCAGTATCAGAATGTCGCGCAACTGCTCTTCTACATACGAGTCGCGCAACTTCATGGTGTTGTTCAGCAAAAACGGATTTTCATACACCTCTGCCCTGAACAGGGAAAATTTGTTGGCCTTTTCCTTAACCCCCGCCAGCAGACTGGTAAACAAGATGCGGAACTTTTCGGGCGCCGTTTCCACCTTTTTCATGGCTGCCGAAGCCTCCATCCGCTGCTTGTCTATTTCCTGCAATACTACCGCTTCGAAAATCTCCTCTTTGGTTTTGTAATAATAATACAGGGCGCTTTTCGACTTGCCTATCTGCCGGGCAATGTCTTCCATGGTGGTCTTCTTGAAACCATACCGTTCGAACAATTCCGTGGCGCCGCGAAGGATTTCTTCCCGGATCGGGTCTTTTATATTTTGACTAACTGACATTTTTAGTCGATTCTCTAAGATAGTGACAAAACTACAATTTCCTGTGCATTCTGTTCCCGAAACCGGGGAAACAGCGGATATTTTAATTGTGTCCTAAGCACTCGCCGGTAACATGCTGACAATAAATAATTTACATCTTCACACTCCAAACCTCCAACTGCTTCATCGCCAAAAATCCCGGCAACGTTAACAAATATTTTAGACTATTTGTATGAATTAGTCGAAAAGTCTTTCTAATTTTGACTTATCAACTAAAATGGTCGAAAATTAAAATGAAAGATCAGATATTACATACCGCCTTCCGGTTATTCACCAGCCAGGGGATGCAACCATTTACCATGGACGACATTGCCGCTAAAATGGCCATCTCCAAAAAAACGCTGTACCGGTTTTATGATTCGAGGCAGCATCTTATTGAGGAAGTGTGCAAACACCTTGAAGCCCGGTATACCGACGCTTTTACCCGGGCCGATGAACAGCATTCCAATCCTCTCCACCGGGTATTGGCATACATGAATATTAACCTGCAATTCTGCAAAAAGATCAACCCCGCCTTCTTTTCCGATTTGTACAAACATCACCCGCAACTGGCCGCCAACCTCGTCACCTCGCTGCAGGCAACGTCCTCCCAGCGCTTGTTGAGAGAACTGGAGCAGGGGATAGCAGACGGTCTTTTCCGTGGCAGTGTGCATCCCGCGCTCGTGGTGGCCATCCTGCAGCAACACATGCAAAAGGATTTTGAGTTCGCTTCCGAACTGGTGAACGATTATGCAAAGGATGAAGTGTTCAGGCAGGCCATGTACCTGTTCCTGTATGGCATTATCGCCCCGCACGCCATTCCGCAACTGGAAGAGGCATTGGGCAATGATATGGTGCATAGCGGTGTTGAATAACCGAAAGGTTGATTGAACAGCCAACAATCAGAACATTTGAATTTGTCATAAATGAAACGTAAGAATCAAATAGTACTAAAACTGGTCTTGCTTATCGCCTGCCTGGGCCTGTTTTCGGCATCTCAGGCGCAAACCAATCCGCTCAGTTTGCAGGATGCGTTGCAGTATGCGCTGAAAAATAAATCGGCCGCAGTGAAAGCAAAGCTCGACCAGGAGAACAGTCAGCACAAAATTGATGAAGCCAGGTCACAGGCCTTGCCGCAGGTGAGCGCCTCGGGCAGTCTAACCTACAATCCCATTTTGCAGTTAAGCGCCGTTCCGGGCGATCTTGCAGGCCAACCGGGTACCACCCTGCTCATTCCGTTTGGACAAAAATGGAACAGCGGCGCATCGGTTACCTTGTCGCAAAAGTTGTTTGATAAATCGGTGTTCACTGCATTGAAAGCTGCGAAGACTACCCGCGAATACTACGACATCCTCGCCAGCTTTACCGATGAGCAGGTAATTGAACAGGTGGCTTCCCAGTATTACCAGGTGCTGGTACAACGGCAGCAACTGGTAGTGATCGACAGCAATATCGCTATTACCACTCGGGTCAAGGATATAATTGAAGGACAATACAAAAACGGATTGGCCAAAAAAATCGACCTGGACAGGAGTCGCGTGAACCTCAGCAACCTGCAGGCGCAACGCCAGCAATTGCTCAATGCGGTGCAACTGCAGGAAAACCTGCTCAAATTCCTGATGGGTATTTCCATTGAAACACCGATCAGTATTCCCTCCTCTGTAGTGGACAGCATACAGCCGCAATTAAATGTGCTGAATGAATTGCCCGATGTAAAAAATCTATCCGATTATAAAGTGCTGAAAAAACAGGAAGCGTTGCTGACCCTGCAGAAAGAAGCACATAAGGCCGCCAATTATCCTTCGCTGTCTTTATCAGGGACCTATGGTTATACCGGGTTGGGGAATCAGTTTCCGATTGGAAAGTCCAATGGCAATGGCGCCAACTGGTTCGATAATGCATCAGTGGGTTTGACGCTGCGCATTCCGCTGTTCAATGGGTTTTCTACGCGGTCGAAAGTGCGGCAGACAGAAGTGGAGATCAAAAAACTGCAACAGGATATACGCGATAAGGAATTGTCGCTGAACCTTACTTACCAGAATGCACGTGCGCAGTTGGAAAACAGTTTGATTACGCTGAATGCCCAACAGGAAAATGTAGCACTGGCCGAAGAAGTATATGCCAATACGATGAACAATTACAACCAGGGATTGGCGCCATTGACAGATTTGCTGGACGCACAAAGTTCATTGACCACAGCGCAAAATAACTACGCAGCTGCATTACTGGATTACAGGCTGGCAGAGATTCAATTGATGAAAGCGCAGGGCACTTTGAAAACACTGGTAAACTAAATAATGAAACGACGTGACGAACATACATATGCAACGCTTTCAGCACCGAACTTCCGGATGGAAGCAATGCCAACTCATCAACTAACCAACGAATCAGCGTGCCCAACACGCCTATTCAACGCATTCATAAAACAAACGCTAAGATGAAAAAGATCATCAGGATCATTGTAACGATCGCAATTGTAGCAGCTTCTTTCGGAGCGATCGCAATGGTATTAAGCAACAACAAAAAACAAGCTGAAGAAAAAACAAAAATAGTAGCACAGGAAAATGCCCGCGTAGTAGTGCGTGTAGATACTGCTGCGCGGAAAATTCCGGGGCTTGAAGTAGTAGCGAACGGGAATTTTGCACCTGCCCAGGAACTGAGCCTGGCTGCTGAAAAGTCGGGCCGCATTGTGCAGGTACTGGTAGATGAAGGCCATTATGTACGTGCCGGACAAACCGTGGCAACGATCCGTGTGGACCAGTTGGCGGTGGACCTCCGGCAGGCAGAAGCCAACTACCAGACAGCGCTGGCCGATTTGGAGCGATATGAAAATGCGTTTAAGACCGGCGGCGTTACACAACAGCAACTGGACCAGGCAAAACTGAACCTGGCCAATGCAAAAGCGCGATTGGAACAGTCGCGTATCAATGTGGGCGATGCCAATATCCGCGCCACCATCAGTGGAGTGATCAATAAGCGGCACATTGAACCGGGATCGGTGGTTTCACCGGGTACGCCTTTGTTCGATATTGTGAACGTGTCAACGCTCAAATTGCAGGTAGCAGTCAATGAAACGCAGGTAGTAAATCTGAAAGTGGGGAGTCCTGTTAAGGTAAAGGCCAGCGTGTTTCCCGATAAAATTTTCACCGGTAAAATTGCTTTCATTGCGCCCAAAGCAGACGCCGCATTGAATTTCCCGGTGGAAATTGAAATTACCAATAATGCCGCCCGCGAACTGAAAGCAGGTATGTATGGTACGGCCATTTTCAATCAGCAGGACCCAACACCTGTTATCATGGTACCGCGTGCGGCTTTTGTTGGTAGCGTAAACAGCCGGCAGGTATTTGTTGCGGAAAATGGCGTAGCGCGTTTGCGCACCGTTACACCCGGACGTATTGCAGGTGAACAGGTAGAGATTCTCGATGGTCTTGATGAAGGAACATTGGTCATCACCAGCGGACAGATTAACCTGGTAGATGGTACGCCTATTAGCATTATTCAATAAGCACAAGGCAGCTTGCCTGAAATTATACAACGATGAAATTAGCTGAAATTTCAATAAAACGTCCATCACTGGTAATAGTATTATTTACCATTCTTACCCTGGGCGGTTTATTTAGTTACACTTTGCTGGGATACGAATTGATTCCCAAGTTCGAGAGCAACGCCGTCACTATTACCACGGTGTATCCCGGCGCGTCTCCTTCAGAAGTGGAAAATACCGTTACCAAAAAGATTGAAGATGCGGTTGCTTCACTGGAAAATATCAAGAAGCTGGAATCGAAATCAATGGAAAATGTGTCGCTGGTTACTATTCAACTGGTGAGCGGCGCCGATGCGGATTATGCATTGAACGATGCGCAACGCAAGATCAACGCCATTTTGAAAGACCTGCCCGATGATATCGATCCGCCTTCGCTGAACAAATTCTCGCTGGATGATCTGCCCATTATGACCCTTTCTGCTACGGGGAAAATGGACGAAGCAGCTTTCTACGACCTGGTTGACAAACGTGTCAGCCCGGCCCTGTCACGGGTAAACGGCGTAGCGCAGGTAAACCTGATCGGTGGACAGGAAAGAGAAATACAAGTTAGCCTGGATGCGGAAAAACTGAAAGGCTATGGATTGTCGGTGCCGCAGGTGCAGCAGATTGTCCTTGGTTCAAATCTGGACTTTCCTACCGGAAATGTACAAACGCGTGAACAAAGTATATTGGTGCGCCTTGCCGGTAAATACAAAACAGTAGACGAACTGAGAAACCTGGTGCTTACTTCGCGCAATGGTATTTCCATTCGTTTGTCTGATGTTGCCGATGTGCAGGACGCGCAGAAAGAAGTGGAAAAGCTATCACGCGTGAACCAGCAAAGCTCCATCGCCTTACAGATCATCAAGCAATCAGATGCCAATGCAGTGGCAGTGAGTAAAGATATCAAACAAAGAATAGCAACGCTGGAAAAGGAATATGCTGCCAACAACCTCAAACTGGATATTGCCAACGACAGTACCGTGTTTACTTTAGAAGCTGCCGACTCTGTAGTGTTCGACCTGTTGCTGGCCGTAGTGCTCGTGGCCTTTGTAATGTTGTTTTTCCTGCACAGCCTCCGCAACTCTGTGATCGTAATGGTGTCCATTCCGGCCTCGCTGATCGCCACATTTATTGGTATGGCCATCTTTGGTTATACCCTCAACCTGATGAGCCTGCTGGGACTTTCGCTGGTGGTAGGTATATTGGTAGACGATGCCATTGTGGTACTGGAAAATATTTACCGCCATATGGAAATGGGCAAGAACCGCGTGCGTGCAGCCTATGATGGTACAAAAGAGATCGGCTTTACGGTTACCGCCATTACACTGGTGATTGTAGTAGTGTTTTTACCAATTGCGCTTAGTACCGGATTGGTGTCGAACATCATCAAACAATTCTGTGTAACGGTGATCATTGCCACCATGCTGTCGCTGCTGTCTTCCTTTACCATTGTGCCCTGGTTGTCTTCCCGCTTCGGCAAGCTGGAGCATTTGAGTGGCAAAACAATTTTTGGAAAAATTATTCTGGGATTTGAAAAGGGATTGACTGCCTTTACGCACTGGATCACCAACCTGCTCAAATGGTCATTGCATCATA
The DNA here is from genome assembly GCA_937961055.1 of uncultured Chitinophagaceae bacterium. Lineage (GTDB taxonomy): Bacteria > Bacteroidota > Bacteroidia > Chitinophagales > Chitinophagaceae > CALCIN01. Next base: position 85,711 of record CALCIN010000033.1, read on the forward strand.
AACGTGTTACATTGGGCATCGTGTTGGCATTGTTTGTTGGTTCCTTATACATGGTGGCCGGCGGATATGTAGGTGCTGAGTTTTTTGCCAAGAGCGACAGGGGAGAGTTCATGGTGCAACTCGAATTACCCAAAGATGCTTCCATTGAACAAACCAACCAGGTTACGCAAAAAGCTGAACAGTATTTGCGCACCAAACCGGAAGTAACAGACCTGATCACTACGGTAGGACAAACCAGTGAAGGATTTGCCGGCAGCCAGTCCACTGCCTATAAATCGGAGATCCGGGTGAAACTCGTTGACAAAAAACATCGTGAAGACGATTCTTATGTGTATGCTGCCAAAATCAAACGCGAACTGCAGCAGCAATTGGTAGGCGCACAGGTAAAAACCACGCCGATCAGTATTATGGGTACGGCAGACCGAGCGCCGCTGGCATTGGTGGTAACGGCTTCTGAACTGGACAGCGCTATGACTTTTGCCAATGCAGCATTGGCTGAATTACGCAAGATCAAAGGCGCCACCGAAACCAAACTCACTGTGGAAGCCGGCAACCCGGAAATCACCGTACAGGTAGACCGCGATAAAATGGCAAGCCTGGGATTGACGCTGCAAACAGTGGGAGCAACCATGCAGACTGCCTTTAACGGTAATACCGATGGCAAGTTCAGGGCAGGTGAATACGAGTATGATATCAATATCCGCTACAACAGTTTTAACCGATCGAACATTGATGATGTGCGAAATCTGGAGTTTGTAAACGATAAAGGACAATACATTAAGTTATCACAGTTTGCTACCATTACCGAAAGCTCCGGGCCCAGTCAGTTGGAAAGAAGAGACAAGAGCCCTTCAGTAACTGTACAGGGACAAACCGTAGGTCGTCCTACAGGAACTGTTGCCGCAGAATGGCAGGCTGCTTTTGAAAAATTACCTAAACCCGTGGGCGTATCGTATGTATGGGGCGGTGATATGGAGAACCAGACGGAAGGCTTTGGAACATTGGGCGTGGCATTGCTGGCCGCTATCCTGCTGGTATACCTGGTGATGGTATCGTTGTATGATAGTTTTGTGTACCCGTTTGTGGTGTTGTTTTCTGTGCCGCTGTCGTTTATCGGTGCGTTGCTGGCGCTGGGATTGACCAACAACAGCCTGAACATTTTTACCATACTGGGTATAATCATGCTGGTGGGTTTGGTATGTAAGAACGCCATCCTGCTGGTAGATTTTACCAACCACCGAAAAGCAGCCGGTGAATCCACTTTCAAGGCATTGATACAGGCCAATCATGCCAGGCTTCGCCCGATCCTGATGACAACCATTGCCATGGTGTTTGGTATGTTGCCGATAGCCATTGCCTCTGGTCCCGGTGCGGAATGGAAAAACGGCCTTGCCTGGGTAATCATTGGCGGTTTGATCAGTTCATTGTTTCTTACCCTCATCATTGTACCGGTCATTTATGCCATTTTTGATCGCTGGATAGAATGGTTTAACCGAAGAAAACAACAAAAGAAGAGTATCAACGAGTTGATGACCGAGCCCTATGAGCCGGTATTGAGTGAAGATGGCTTTACGCCCGTTCACGTGGTGTAAGCCGGGAAGCTCTCTTACCATTGCCATCTGCTGTGGTGTGCAGCCAATTGCTGCCCGTCATGCAGGTGGCAATTTTCTTTTGCCCTTGCAACATCCTGCACAGCGCAATCAAACACAGCACCTATGGTGAGTTGCCTTGCTGCTCATAAACTGACGATCTATTGTTCCTCCTGTGCGCCTTTGAACACTTTAAACAAATAATAGAAGGCAGGCACTATCAGCAGCAAACCAACGAACAACGCAATCAGCATCTGGAGTTGCGTTGCTGCAGGAGCCTGCGTGTTATAAAAGGTGAGATGGTTACCATGTTTTTCATAAACAAGTATGGGAAACTGGATGGCATACCAGCCAAGCAGGATAAGCAATACCTGTAATCCCGCCACGGCGCGCAGGTACAGGATGTTCGGCTGCCGGAACAATCGCAGCAGCACCGGGACCAACAACAGCACCATGCCCAGCGCTATTACGCTGAAAGTAGATGCAAAGAATTCCCTGAACAATGGGTGGCCGTGCCATTCTGCTGCCACAAATACCAGTATACCCAGGATGGTGGTGGCAAAGAGAAACAGGCGCGCCAGTTGAATATATCGTTTTCGTTCACCTACTGAAGGCACTTCACCAATCATGAATACAGCCGCAATGTAGGCGAACAAAGCAGCGCAAAATAGTCCCATGGTGAAGCAGAAAATATTTAACCAGGGACGTAAGTACTGCTCATAAAATGTTCCGGATGCGCTCAAATCAATTTCACCCAGTATCATGGCGCCCAGCGTAACACCGAGGAAAACGGGCGTGATGAAACTGGATATCCTGAAAAATAATGTGTAGTATTTCCGGGAACCATTCTGCCCAACATCATAATGCCGGAAAGTAAAAGAAGAGCCCCGCAGCACAATGCCGAGCAAGACGATCATCAATGGTATATGCAGTACCGTACTGATGGTGGAAAATATCAATGGGAAACCGGCGAATAATATTACAATTGCGAGAATCAGCCATACATGATTTGCTTCCCATACCGGCGCAATGGCTTTTGTGATGGTATGTTCTCCTTTTTTACCGGCAAAGATTTCTACTATACCGGCGCCGTAATCTGCACCGCCGAGAATAGCGTACAGTATAAAGGCAATGCCCAGAATAATGATTATTGACAGTAGCATAGGCTGTTCAATCGGTTCTTGCTGACGGATAAAAATTGGTTACAGTGGCAATCTGTCGCCACATTAACCAGATAAGGATCACCGTTAGTAAAATGTAAACGGCTGAAATAATATAAAAGGAAAACTGCAAACCCGGCATGGGTGATACCGCGTCGCTGGTTTTCATAAAACCGTATATGATCCAGGGTTGCCGGCCTACTTCCGTTACCGTCCAGCCTGCTTCCACCGCAATAAAACCGGCAGGCGTCAGCCAGGCAATACAGGTGAGCCACCATTTTTTCGACAAAATTTTTTTCCACCATGCGCTGAATACAAGAAAGAGCAAACCGGCCAGCGCCATCAGCACGCCAAGGCCTACCATTACCTGGAACGCAATGTGCGTAATGAATACAGGTGGCCTTTCTTCTTTGGGAAATTTATCCAGCCCGGTAACTTCTGCATTGAAATCGCCATGAGCGAGGAAACTGAGCAAGCGGGGGATATGAATGGCATGTTGTACGCGTTCCTCTTTGTCGTTGGGAATACCGCCGATCACCAAATCTGCCGGTTGACTGGTTTTATACAATGCTTCTGCTGCGGCCAGTTTGGCCGGCTGCCGCTGCGCGATGTCTTTGGCAGAGATATCCCCGCTGATGGGTTGCAATAAGGCGCTGACAGCGCCAAATGACAAAGCGATTTTTACAGCGGTGCGGTGGAATGTATTGTTTCGGTTTTTGATCAGTAAAAAAGCATGCACGCCTGCTACAGCAAATGATGTGGCAACAAACGCCGCCAGTGTCATATGCAGCGCCTGCGAAAACCAGGCGTCGTTGAACATGGCTGCCACCGGATCAATATTGGTGTAGGCGCCGTTTTGATAATCGAAGCCGGCAGGACTGTTCATCCAGGCGTTGGCAGACACTACAAAAATCCCCGACAAAACACCCGAAATACCTACCACTATCCCGGAAGCCCAGTGTACCCACCGGTTTAACCTGTTCCATCCATACAGGAACACGCCGAGCGCAATGGCTTCTACAAAAAATGCCGTCCCCTCCCAGGAGAACGGCATGCCGATAATAGGACCGGCATGTTGCATGAAACCCGGAAACAACAATCCGAGTTCAAATGACAATACAGTACCCGATACGGCGCCAACTGCAAAAAATATGGCAACACCTTTAGACCATGCTTTGGCAAGATCAAGGTATTCCTGTTTTTGCGTGCGTAACCATTTCCATTCACTGAAAGCCATGAGGACGGGCATTGTCATACCGATGCAGGCAAAAACGATATGAAAGCCCAGGGAGACTGCCATTTGTAACCGGGCGGCGAGCAGATCATCCATGAGGGAATGTTTACAGCAAAGGTAGGGTGGAAACAGATGCGGAATCACAAAAGGCTATTGACAAATTACATGCAGCGTATGGCGGCATATTGGTAACGCCCAAGCCGTCTCCTCAAACTAAATAGGAACGCTGCTTGCCATTAATTACCATCTATGCAGCCAATCGTCGTCGCTGGCTGCCAGTTGTCTTTTCTTTGGACCTTTGTTTTTAGAAAGCAATACAATGGCTGCTGTAGCGATCAACGCGCCGATCAGCGCTCTTTTGGCCAGTCCTTTTTTATTGTATTTCCATTCGGCTTTCCAGCCTCTTTCGGCCATAATGTTGGGAAAGAAACCATGCCGGAGATCGTCGAAGATGCCTTCAATCATATTCACCCGGTCGGCCAGTATTAACGGTAACCAATGACCGAAGCTGCCTTCGCTGAAGCGGAACGCAAACCGGCGAATGACGCCGCTGAGTCCCGACGGGGGAGAGGAAGTGCCATATACGGCAGTGAGACCTGGCCGCTCGTTGCTATGCAGTACTTCAATGCCATTCGTCTGGCGTGGTGGCCGCTCGTAATTCATACGACGTCGGTCATCGCCGGTATAATGCTTCATGGGATAAGTAGGTTCATTCTCCGGGTCGGCGTCCACGCCCCAGCCTTTGATGTGTGCGAATTGTTCGGGAATATTTTCCATAAATCATACTGCTTTATAGGGACCAATGCTTATGCTGCCGCAGGTACCAATACGGGCTTGATGCAATGGTCGAGCTTCTGTGAAAAGATATGATAGGCTTCGGCTACCTCTTCCAGTGGCAAACGGTGCGTGATAATGCCCTTGGGATCGATATAACCATTTTGTACATGACTGATCAGTTTAGGCAGCAGTCGTTTTACCGATGCCTGGTTTGCGCGGATGGTCAATCCTTTGTTTAACACGTTGCCAATAGGCACCAGGTTGCCGGTAGGGCCATACACGCCTACTACGGAAACAATGCCGCCTTTTTTTACCGCATTGATGGCCCAGAACAGCGCTGTGGAGGAGCCGGCCTGCAACAGCATTTTCCTTCCCGTTAAAGTTTGCATGGCGCTGCCTGCAGCTTCGCATCCCACAGCATCGATGCATACATCTGCGCCAAAATAGTCTGTTGTTTTTTTGATGAACAGTACAGGATCGCCTAATGAGCGGAAATTATAGGCTTCGCATTGTGCATATGTTCTTGCAAACTCGAGCCGGTAATCCAATTGGTCAATAATAATGACGCGGCCTGCGCCAAATAACCAGGAACATTTGGCGGCCATAATCCCTACCGGTCCTGCGCCAAAGACCACCACGGTATCACCTTTTTTGATGCCTCCCATTTCCGCAGCCTGGTAACCGGTAGGCACCACATCGGTAAGCAATACTGCATCATCGGGGTCCATCCACGCAGGAATAACTTCAGGTCCTACATCGGCATAGGGCACGCGCACATATTCCGCTTGCCCGCCATCATAGCCACCGGCCGTATGCGAATAGCCAAAAATGCCACCTACTGCCGTTGCTTCAGGATTCGATTCATGGCAATTGCCATATAGTTCCTGCTTGCAGAAGGGACAGGTGCCACAGGCAATATTGAAAGGCACCAGTACATGGTCGCCTACTTTGAGCTTTTGTACACCGGGTCCCACTTCTTCCACTACGCCGGTGAATTCGTGACCAAACGTCATCCCTACCCGTGTATCGGGCACCAGCCCATGATACAAATGCAGGTCCGACCCACATATGCAGGATCGGGTTACCCGCACAATGGCATCGTTGGGATGGAGTATTTCCGGATAGGGTTTGTTGCGGTCGGCCCGCACACGGAAAGGGCCACGATAGTTCATCGCCAGCATAGTACAGCCTTTTAGTTGATTAAATGGTGAAATTGTGGGAGATGATTGCAGGTATGGATAGGGCTGTAAAAAACGTGCCGCTGTTTACAGCCCTGCAAACCGTAACAGGTTGAAGAAGTCTTTACACAAATAAGCCTGGCTACAGGCTGCGCAAACGGTTTTCCCCGCTATGAGACTGCTGCCTGACCAATATCTTTGCTTTACTGTTCACCAACCAGTCATTTGCATGTCATACCCCATTTACTATCTGGATACCTTTACCGACCGGCCCTTTGGCGGCAATCCTACGGCAGTGGTTTGTGCAGATCTGTCCATGCAGGCTGAAACCATGCAGGCCATAGCGGCGGAACTCAACCTTCCTGTTACTGCTTTTATCATTGCAAAAAAGGACCAACCGGCCGGCTATTCTATCCGGTACTTTACACCAACAACCGAAATTCCTGCCTGTGGTCATGCCACGCTGGCTGCAGCGAGGGTAGTGCATTTACGGGAAAAAAGCAGTTCGGTATTGTTTGAAACGATACAAAAGAAACTGATTCCTGCCAATTGCACGGAAAAACTCATCACTATCAACTATGCACCGCTGCCGTGGACTCATGTGCAGGTTGACCATGAAGTGTTGCAAGCGCTCGGGCTTACGGTGTACTGCACTGCTTTCTTTTCTCCCGAACTGGAAACTTTGTTCATAGAAACAGAAAATGAAACCATACTACGGCAATTGCAACCGGATTATCCGCGGCTGGTAAAAAGCACTAACCACATCAAGGAAGTAGTGGTGACCTGCCTCCCGGAAGGGAACGGTTATGATTATGTGTTGTGCTCGTTTTGTCCATGGATAGGCATCGATGAAGATCCCGTAACCGGCTCCGTGCAAGCCGTGTTGGCAGGTTATTGGAAACAACGCCTGCAAAAAAATGAACTGGTGGCATGGCAGGCTTCTGCACGTGGCGGCAAGTTGATGGTAAGCTATTATAAAGAAGCGGTTGTGCTTGGGGGCGAGACGGCGTTGGTCATGGAAGGGCGTTTGAACCGCACGTTGTTGTCGCATGTCATGTAATTGTTTGCATACATTAATCTCCATTTACCCGCATTGGATAAAACTTTAGATTTATGGCTGTTTTTTACGGGTTGTTGGCGATAGCGAAACATTTTTTCCTACATTTATTACTCACCATCGCAAAGCCATTAAACCATGCAGCAACCTTACATGCTCATAGCAGAAGACGATCAGGATGACCAGTTTTTATTGAATGCCGCTTTCAGGGAAAGCCGGTTGGCCGTAAGCGTTCAATTTGTACAGAACGGAAAGGAAGTGCTCAGTTTTCTGGATGGGATTACAGACAACTGCCGTCTGCCCGATCTCATTGTACTGGACCTCAACATGCCGCTGCTTGACGGTCGCGAAACATTGCTGCGTTTAAAAAGCTGTGCGCGGTATAATAATATTCCTGTGATCATTCTTACCACATCGCTCAGTGAAAAAGAAAAAGCAGATTGCCTCCGCCTGGGTGCTGCCAATTTTCTCTTCAAACCACCGGGCTATGAAAAGATATTGAACACTGCACGCTACCTGTATGAATTGAGTGGCGCTGCTTGTTGAAAAAGAAAAGCAATAACAGGCGAGGGCCGGTTCCCCTTCAACGGTAAACCGGCCCTCTTTCCATTTATAGCTGGTTGCGATTAATTCTTTGTGATCTTGAATTCCACGCGCCTGTTCAGTTGTCGGCCTTCATCGGTATCATTTGTAGCCACCGGCATGGTTTCACCATAACCTTTGGATGTTATGCGGTTGGGTGAAATACCTTTCGACAGGATGTATTCCATACATGACCTGGCACGGTTGTCACTCAGTTTGAAGTTGTATTCATCCGTACCATGACTGTCGGTGTGCGCGCTCAGTTCAATTTCTATGGCAGGATTTTCTTTCAGCAGCTTCACTACGCGGTCAAGTTCCACATACGATTCCGGTCGCAGGTCCCACTTGTCGAAGTCGAAGAACACATTGTTCAGCCGTACTACCTGCCCGATCTCGATCGGTACCAGGTACAGGTCTTTGTGTATTTCCTTATAACCTGCTTTGATCAGCGAGTCGAGTTTCAGGTTTTCTGAAATGGCAAAGAATTTATCAGCTGATGCGCGGATGCTGTAATTCTTGTCGTAGGGAAGTACAATTTTGAATGAACCGTCAACCGGGCTCGATATACCGTTGCCCACTTCCACGCCATCCGGCAGGGTTTCATAAATGAGCGAAGCGCTGAGCGGTTCTTTTGTTTTGGCGTTGTACACGTTACCCGTAACCATCACCACCGGATCGGGTTTTTCTCTCTCCAGCAATTTGATGCGTACGATATCGCTTTCGCCATAGGTGTCGCGATTGGTGGTCATATACGCATACTCGCCACCGGCATCGAGGGTAAAGAATGCGTCCCAGTCTTCAGTATTGATCGGGGCGCCGAGATTCACCGGCTCACTCCATTTCTGCCAGGTTTTGTCCAGTCTCCTGGTCATCCAGATATCGTTGTCACCCAACCCGCCCGGGCGGTTGCTGCTGAAATACAGTGTTACGCCGTCGGCAGCGAGATAGGGCGTCATTTCATTATAATCTGGCAGGTTGATGGTTTTGCCAAGGCTTTTCGGTTCCGTCCACGAGCCATCGGGGTTGAGGAAGCAAACGTAGAGGTCGTTGTTGACGCCGCCTTTTTCTTCGGTCATATAAAACAGTAAGGTTTTTCCGTCGTGGGCCATGGTGGCGCCGGACTGCAAACCCCTGTCGTACTTGTGATAGTTTTTGATATGCAGCATATTGGGCGGGCTCCAGTAACCGCGTTCATCGAGGTAGCTCATGCTCACGCCTTTTCCATGATAGGCGCCGTCGATAAAAGCGCCACGCAGCAGGATGCGGTTGTTGTCGGGCGAAATCCAGTATACCGCATTGTAGTGGGCGGTGTTGATAGGATAGCCCAAATGCTGCGCTTCGCTCCATACGCCGTTTTCATCGCGAAACGAATACCAGATGTCCTGTGAGTTGTTTACGGAATTGTACTTGGTATTGGCAGGGTGGTTTTCTACAATGAAAAACAAAATAGTACCATCTGCCGAAACAGTGGGCCGCAATTCGGCCCATTCACTGTTTACATTGGGGCCCAGGTTTTCAACTTTGATAACCGTAGAGGCTTTGATGATATTGTCTTTCTGCGCGATCAGTTTTCCTGTATCGGCCGCGGTCTGGGCATGCGCATACAATATGCCGGCCGTTAACAGGCAGAATAGGGTTAATTTTTTCACGGTAAAGGATTTAGTCTCGTTTACTATAACGAAAATCGGGGCGGAATAATGCCTTGATGGTGAAAAAAGCAGGAGGTATTATGATATGGTAGATTTGTAAGAATGTGTGTATGAATGGGTAAAATCCGTGCGACAAAAATCAATCCCTTCAAGGGAAAATTTGGGCATTGGCGGCAGCAAAAAGCCGGCAGCTATCCATCACTGAATAACCTGCCGGCCTTTCGGGCAAGTATTGTTTTGGCGCCAAACAAGGAGCCTTTTACTGCGACGCGGCGGCCTTGTTTCGCAGGTGGCATTGCGCCATACTGCGACTATTATTGCAACTTTGTTATTTCTATTTTTCTGAACTCCACTTCAGAACCTTCTGCCTGCAAGGCAATCTGGCCGCTGGTAGCAGTGCAGTTATAGCCGTAGTTGACAAGATCGCCATTGACCCACACTTTTATGGTATCGGTCACACACTCTATCGTCATGATATTCCATTCGCCCACTGGTTTTTCCGAGTTATCGGTAAGATTTTCAATTCTGCGTCGTTTGCCTGCCGTTATGCCCCATTCTTCTTTGGGCCCGCGACGCTTTTCCATGTCGGGCACTTCAATGTCTTCCACTATACACCAGAAATCGCCTGCATGCTGATGCTGCATTTGAACCTCCAGGGATTTGGGGAACATTTGATATAACGCACGCGGGGTGGAAGCGTGTACCAGCACGCCACAGTTGCCGGGTTTGCCTGCAAAGCGGTATTCTACCGTAAGGCGGTAATTGCTGTATACAGAATCGGTAATCAGGTGACCGCCCGGCGTACCCAGGCTCACCAGCTTTTTATCGCGCACAATAAAGGGAGCCCTGGCATTTTTATTGGTGTCCATTTCCGGAACATCCATATGCCAGCCGGTAAGGTCTTTACCATTAAACAAGCTGTAGGTTTTTTGCGCTTGTACGTCAGCGCCGGCCATTGACAGCCCGGCAATAAATGTCAGGAGTACAATTTTTTTCATAATAATGTAAAATAAGAAATAGATCCATTATTTGAAAAAATCACTCCGCCGCTCTGCAGCATACACCTTGCGCCCGTTTTTTCTGGCAGGAATGATCACTTCCAGTGTACAACCTTGCCCGGGTGCAGAAAGTATGCGTGCCGTGCCATTGCAGGCAGCAGTGCGGTGCATGATGTTGCGCAGACCGATGCCACGCGGCGTAGTGCCGGTATCGAAGCCGCGGCCATTATCCTGTATGGTGAGGGTGATATACCCGGCCAGGGTGCGCAATACGATGGTGGCGCAGGATGATTGCGCATGTTTGAGAATATTGTTCAGTTGCTCCTGCACAATGCGGTACAGGGTAAGCCGAATGTTGCCGTCTGTGCACGATTCGTCAAATTCTTCGGTGTTGATCGTAAGCTTCAAAGGCGTAACGGCGCACATATTGGCGGCCAGTTGTGAGATGGCCTGTACAAGGCTGGTGTTTTCGAGCGAAGGGGCAACGAGCTTATGGCTGAGCAGCCGGATTTCATCAATCACCTGTACTACATTTTTATAACTCTTTTCCAGCAGTTCCGGAACCAGACCGGGTTCAGCCACCATCGCAAATTCAAGGTACAACCGGGTGGCGTTCAACACCTGGTTGATATTGTCGTGTAATTCCTTACCAATTTCTTCGCGTTCCTGTTCCTGGGCCTGCACGCTGGTGACGGCCACCAGTTTTTCACTCAGCAGTTGGCTACTCACCCAATCTATATCTCGCTTACCGGAGATCGTTGTGTTTTCAACCAACACCAGGTTGGCAGGTTTGTTATCAAACAGAATGGGATGTACGGTGAGGCAGGTATCCGCTGCAATGTCCCGTTGCTTTTCAGGTCCTTTCCGGCGTTTGCCTTTTGTGTGATTATTTCCGGGAACAGGAGCAGTTAATTCGCCGGTTTGCAGCACGGTAAAATTGTTTTTCGTGTACCCTTGGGCTATGGCCGCATCGTTGGCGTCCAGCAGGTTGTTGGTGAGCTGGTCCAAAACCAGCATGGGGATGGGGTGTTGCTGAAACAGTTGCCGGTATTTATCCTGCAGGTTGTGTTCCACTGCTTTCATACATTGCCTGATGGCATCCGGTAATTGCTGCAGGTTTTCTTTGAGTATATAATCCGCTGCTCCGGATTTCAGCATGCTAACGGCAAACATTTCCGATACGGGATGGGTTACCAGCAGGAACGGCACACCGGGCAAGGTTTGCTGTGCAAGGGCAAGCGCCTCATGCGCTTCCCATCCGGGTATATGCCCGTCGCACAAAAGGATGTGTGGCCGGAATTGTGGCAAAGCATTCGTATAGGCATTGCTGTCATGCACTACCATTCTTTTATACACAAGGCCTCCCGCTGTAAGCGCCTGTCCGATGGACCCGGCATCCCGGGCGCTGGCCTCCAGGTGCAGAATTTTCAATGGTACATTCATAGCAGACGTTTAGTGGTTAACAGGTAGCTTGATTCGGGGAAACGGACGTCTTTGCGGGCTACACCATTGCATAGCCCATGCAGGTTGCAGTCGGACCATTGGTCCATTAGTTCGTGAACACTGCTGCTGCATGCATTGCGGTACAATACTGTTAGTAACCGTATAATTTTCTAAAACAAAGGAACTACGCTAATAGCAGGCCTGCACGGTTTACGGTTGAGGCAAAGAAGCCCGGTTGGTGCGGTTTGTAGTAAACACTTTGCACTGACGGTAAGTGGGAGAGGTTGTATCATCTGCAGGTACCGGATCAGGATTTATTTAAAGGTAAGCAGAAAATTGCTTTACTGCTGTACCAATTTTTCCTGCTTGCTGCTTTTTTCTGTTCTGCCCGGATATTGCTCCAGCGCTATCTGCAGGCAATCCATGGCCAGATTCAGTTCAGCAGTATTCAACACATAAGCGAGCCGCACCTGGTTAGTACCCAATCCTTTTGTACCATAAAAACCGGATGCAGGGGCCAGCATCACCGTTTGATTATTGTGCGAAAACGTTTCGAGCAACCACTGGCAGAAGGTATCTGCATTGTCAACAGGCAAACTGGCAATGGCATAAAAAGCGCCGCCGGGGTTGGGACAGAATACGCCGGGCATGGCATTGAGCCGTTGCACCAGGGTGTCTCTGCGTTTACGGTATTCTTCTTTGGTGGCGTTGAAATAATCGTCGGGCAGGTCAACAGCTGCTTCGCCCAGTATCTGCGCAAAGGAAGGAGGGCTGAGCCTGGCTTGTGCAAACTTGATGGCCGCGTCCAGTACTTTTTTATTGCGGGTAACAAAGGCCCCTATACGACCTCCGCAGGCGCTGTAGCGCTTGGAAATGGTATCCATCAGTATTACATGCTCGTCAAGACCTGTCAGTTGCATGGCGCTGATATGTTCTCCGCCATAGCAAAACTCGCGGTAAGCCTCATCCGAGAACAGATAGAGGTTGTGTTTGATGACAATCTGCTTCAGGGTTTCCATTTCCTGCCGGCTGTACAGGTAGCCGGTGGGGTTGTTGGGATTGCAGATCATAATGGCCCTGGTGCGCGGCGTAATAGCTTTTTCAAACTCTTCGATAGGCGGCAGCGCAAAGCCATTGTCTATATAAGAGGTAATAGGTTTTACCGTTACGCCTGCTTCTACGGCAAAGCCATTGTAGTTGGCATAAAATGGTTCGGGAATAATTACTTCATCGCCCGGGTCGAGGCAGGTCATGAAGCCAAACAGGATGGCTTCCGAACCACCGGTGGTGACGATGATCTGGGTATGATCTATATCAATACCTGTTTTCTTGTAATAGTTTACCAGTTTGCGGCGATAGCTTTCATTGCCGGCGCTGTGACTGTATTCCAATACCTTGAAATCAGCCGTCCTTACGGCATCGAGAATGCTGCGGGGCGTTTCTATATCGGGCTGACCTATATTGAGATGAAATACTTTAACACCTTTTTTCCTGGCTGCTTCTGCATAAGGAACCAGTTTCCGGATGGGAGAAGGCGGCATTTTTTCACCGCGCTGGCTGATCGTTAACATACGGCAAATATAGTGACAAGGGCGAACAATATACATGCACAAAAAACAAATCGCGCATGACAGATTGCAAAGACCGGAATCATTTTGGGAATATGCTCTAAATGGGTATCCGGCGTATTCTGCCATGCAAACAAAATACACAAGCCGTTCAGCTTCATTACTTCCACTGAACGGCTTGTGCCTTATTTTCTATTTACTTTCTTGTACTGCCTTAGCTTTGTTTCGGAAGCACTTCACCCGTTATTCTCAATTCAATCGGTCTGTCAACGCCAGCTACTTTTACGTAGATGGTTTTGGTAAACTGACCTACTGTTTGTGCATTGAAACCGGCTTTGATCTTGTCGGTTTTGCCTTTTGCAACAGGTGTTTGCGGCCATTGCGGGGTAGTGCAACCACAGCTGGTGGACACATTTTCAATTACAACAGGTTTATCAGATACGTTGGTAAATTCAAATTCGTACGTTACAGGAACGTCTTTCTGTATTTTACCAAAGTCGTGCGTAGTTTCTTTGAACTTTATTACTTCAGGAGCAGTCTTCACTTTTACCGGGGCAGTGGTTTGAGCGAAAGCACCGGCGGTCATAATCAGGGCGGCGAATGCCAGTACAAATCTTTTCATGTGTGCTTGGTTTAAAATTCATTAATACTTTAATAATGTCATTGACGCGTTCAGAGGAGCCGAAGTTGCAGGTGTCTTATATACGGTACCGGATATCACAAGGGTTTGCACCTGGTTGCCATTATATTGAATGGTGATGCTCTTGCTGAAGTAACCTTCCGTGGCGGCATTGTATCCTACTTTAACAGTAGTGGTGGCGCCGGGCTGGATCGGTTCGCGGCTCCATTCGGGTGTAGTGCAACCGCAACTGGTCAGCACATTTTCAATAAACACCGGAGCATCGCTTTTGTTGGTTATTTCAAAAACATGTGTAACGGGGCGGCCCTGGGGAATTTTACCAAAGTCGTAGCTCTTTTCTTTCAGTACGAGCGTTTCCGTTGTGGCCTTTTTTTCTGCTATTGTCTGCGCCTGGAGACCTGACAAACAGCCGGTTAGCAGCAGGAGTACGAGAATCTTTCTCATCATGTAAGGTTTTTGAGGCGCCGCATCCCACGGTATGTGGGAACCGTGCGACGAGTTAACTGTTTCAAAATTACATTTTTAACGCCCTATTTCCCAACTAATTTTCACGTTAGGGACATTTTTTTAACACTCGTTAGTAAACGGGTACATAATATGCATATAATCCTATTTTTGCCGTATGGAAAATACCATTCACAATCAATTGCTTGCCGGTGAAAAGCTGTCCTTCGAAAAATTTCGTGAGGAGGTATTGAAGGATTACAGGATGGCTTGTGAAAGTCGCCAGGCAAGTCTCTTGGGTCGCAAGGAAGTGCTGACAGGCAAGGCCAAATTCGGCATTTTCGGCGATGGAAAAGAGGTGGCGCAGATTGCGGCCGCCAAATTCTTTGCCCCCGGTGATTTTTTGTCCGGCTACTACCGCGACCAGACCTTTGCATTTGCTACCGGTCAGGCTACAATAGAGGAATTCTTTTCACAATTGTATGCTGACCCTGACATTAACCACGAGCCGCATAGTGCGGGGCGGCAAATGAACTCCCACTTTGCAACACCCCTTGTAGATAAAAACGGTGAATGGCTTGACCTCGTTAACCGAAAAAACATTGCAGCCGGTCTGGCGCCCACTGCCGGCCAGATGCCGCCTGCATTGGGCATGGCCTATGCCTCCAAATTATTTCGCCATTCTCCCGCCCTGAAAGAATTCAAACATCTCAGCAATAACGGCAACGAGGTTTGCTTCTGCACCATTGGCGATGCTGCCACTTCCGAAGGGCATTTCTGGGAAGCCCTGAATGCAGCCGGCGTATTGCAGGCGCCGCTGGCCGTATTTGTGTGGGACGATGGCTATGGCATTTCCGTGCCCCGCACCACGCAAACGGTAAAAGGTTCCATTTCCGAAGCCATGCGTGGCATGCAACGGAAAGAAGGCACCAACGGTTTTGATATTTATAAAGTGAAAGCCTGGGATTATGCCGGCATGTGCGAAGTATTTGAAGCTGCCATACGGAAAATCCGGGAAACCCATATACCTGCCCTCTTTCATGTTGAAGAGGTAACACAACCCCAGGGACATTCCACTTCGGGTAGTCACGAACGTTATAAAAGCCCCGAACGACTGGCCTGGGAGCGTGAATGGGACAGCAACAAAAAAATGCGCGAATGGATACTGGAAAATGAACTGGCCACAGAAGATGAATTGAACGACATTGAACTCCAGGCCAAAGAGTATGTGCGTGAGTGTAAGGAAAGGGCCTGGGAGCGCTTCACGCGGCCTATCAAAATGCAGGTGGAAAGGAGCAGGGAACTGATGGAAGCCCTGATTGCCGCCGGAGCCGACGTAAACGGCGCCGTAGAGAAAATAAAAACCGATCTGCTGCATAACCGCGAACCCCATCGTCGGGATGTATTACACGCGCTGCATAGTGTGCTGGAAATAACCGGCGATTCGCCGCTGAGCCAGGAACTGCGGGAGTATTATGAAGGTTTGCGCAGGGAAGGATATGAAATGTATGGCTCTCACCTGTACGATGAAAGCCCGAAAAGCCCGCTGCGCGTGCAGGCCGTTCCGGCTACTTATGCCCCCGATGCGCCGGTAATGAACGGCTATGAAATTCTGAACAATTACTTCGACAAGCTGTTTGAAACCAACAAGAAAGTACTGGCTTTTGGCGAAGATGTAGGAAAGATCGGTGATGTGAACCAGGGATTTGCCGGCCTGCAGAATAAATACGGTGAATATCGCATATTCGATACCGCTATACGAGAGCTTACCATCATCGGGCAGGGTATAGGACTGGCCATGCGTGGCTTACGCCCGATTGCGGAAATCCAGTACATCGATTACCTGTTGTATGGTCTGCAACCTTTGAGCGATAATACGGCCACTTTATACTGGCGTACCAAAGGCAGGCAATGTGCGCCGCTGATTGTACGCAGTCGTGGTCACCGGCTGGAAGGCATCTGGCACAGCGGATCGCCCATGGGTATGATGCTGCATTCGCTGCGGGGTATGCATATTTGCGTGCCGCGTAACATGGTGCAGGCGGCGGGTATGTACAACACCTTGCTGCAGGGCAACGACCCGGCCATTATCGTGGAATGCCTGAACGGATACCGGTTGAAGGAAAAACTGCCATCCAACCTGCTCGAATTCCGCGTGCCGCTCGGCGTGCCGGAAGTGATTCGCCAGGGTAGCGATATTACCATCGTTTCGTACGGTTCTGTATTGCGCATTATCCAGGATGCCGCCGAACATCTGGCAAAAACCGGTATTGAATGCGAAATCATAGATGTACAAACATTGTTGCCGTTCGATATTCACCATAAGATACTGGACTCACTCAAAAAGACAAACCGCATTGTGTTTATCGATGAAGACGTGCCCGGTGGTGCCTGTGGTTTTATGTACAATCAGGTCATGGAAGTGCAGGGAGGTTATCGCTGGCTTGACGTAGCGCCGCGCACCATCACCGGTAAGGCACACCGGCCCAGCTACGGCAGCGATGGCGATTATTTCAGCAAACCCAACCGCGAAGAAATCATTGATGTCATCAGGCAGATGATGGCTGAATAAAGACAGCGTGTTGTGGATATGCCCATAGCATTATCAACTTTCTGATGTGTTAACCAACAGGGAAAAACGTTTTATAAAATACTGGGAAGACCAGCGTGCCGGTGGAAAATGGCGGTACCTGTTGCTGTATATCCCCGCCGGTACTTTTGTAGGAACGATTGTGCTGTCGTTCCTGGCGGCTATGTTTACCTACTTTGAATACAGCACCTTGTTCAGGATAGCCGCCGCCAGCCTGGTGATAGTCACCGTTATATCGTTTGTGTCGTGGCAGGTGAATGAGAAGAAATTCAGGACAATCATTCGTCGCGAAATGGAAGAGGGCAGAGAGGCTGGCGAAAACTGAATGGTGTTTGCGTTCAGTCCAGGAACTGTGCTTTTTCTTCCGGCGTGGGCAGTCTGCAGCTGTCTCTTTTGCCAAACCATCTATACCTGTTGTTCGCAATCCAATTGTACATCCCGTCGCGTATAAAGCGGGGAATGATCATCCCTGCATACAAAAGTTGCCATCCACGGCCCAGGTGCCTGGCTACGCGTAACGCTGCAGTGGACCGGGTATATACTTTCTCTCCTTCAATCAATACAAAGGAATTGTATTCGCTTACCGGCAGTGAAAATTTTTTAAGTAACGACTGACCGGTCTCTCCCTGCAAGGAGCCGAAAAGGAATTGCTTTTTCCTGTCTTTTTTTAAAATGAATTGCACACTCCGGTTGCACAGGTTGCACACACCGTCAAACAGCACTATGTAGCGGGCAGAAGAGTGAGCCATGGAACAAAGGTACGGGTGGGATACTACATCATCGTGTAGTGCAGGGATAAAGTGGGGCCGTTAGTTTTGATGGAGGGACAAATTTGAAATTCCCTGGAACCCAATTTTTTACCGCACAACTATGTATATGAAAAAAATGTCAAGATCATATTGGCTGTATGTCACAGCCAAGCTGCTACTGTTGCCTGGTTTTTATGCCCATGCGCAGAACAAAACAGTCACCCCTTCTACTTATACCCGCCTGCAAACCACGCCGCTGGCGGCGCCTGATTCCACTGTGGAAATAATGCCGTCAACCATCGGGCCCTATTGTCCCAAAAAATTATTGGGCGGCGACCGTGAATTCGACGGTCACGGCCCTGAAATATGGGCATGGATCCGGTTGAAGATCGTAGACAAAAAACATATTGACGCCACTGTGTATATGCATGCCCGTGAGACTACACACGACTGGAGCGAAACAGAGGGCACCTGGACCAAACGCCTTTACACGGCGCCGGCAGGATATGAAATCAGGCAAATTCTGTCAGGACAATACTCCGAAGTGCATTATATCAGCAAGCCGGGTGTAAACGCTTTTACGCCGCAGGGGTTGGTGCAGGCAATAGGGGGAGCCAGAGGCAATGATGTGCCGTTCAAGGACGATGGGCTTGTAAGGCGCTGGCATATTGTAGGAGATACCGCAGGCGATGATATCAGCGATGACGATAATCCCCACGATGACACGCAGGTAGCCGTGCAGTTAAACCCCATGAAGTTGCGGCTGGTGCGTGTATCCAATACAAAAACCAAAACCGTGGTGGTTACGCCACCGCCAAAAAGAAACTGAAACCGCTAAAAAGCAAAGACACGGAGCTACACAAGGCAAAACCTGGTGCGGCTCCGTGTCTTTTTTTATGAAGCGGCAAGTAGATTATTGCAGGTTATGAAATACCTTCTGTACGTCTTCATCCTGTTCTAGCCTGTCTACCAGTTTCAGTACTTCCTGCGCCTGTTCTTCGGGCAATTGTACGGTGGTAGTAGGAATCCATTCCACTTCGGCGCTTACGGGCGTAATGCCTTTTTCTTCCAGCGCTTTCTGCATTTTCCCAAAATCGTTGAAGGCTACGCGGATTACCAGTACGGTCTCATTGTTTTCGCCGGTACCTTCACCCATTTCTTCCAGGCCATGATCAATCAGTTCCAATTCCAGTTCATCCTGGTTGATGCCTTCAGGTTTTAATTTGAACACGCCCATTTTTTTGAACTGGAAGCTCACGCTGCCGCTATTACCCAGCGAGCCGCCGCCTTTATTGAAATGTGCTTTGATATTGGCAACCGTACGAACGTGGTTATCGGTAGCAGTTTCCACCAGTATGGCCACGCCATGAGGGGCGTACCCTTCGTACAGTATTTCCTCGTAATTCTCCATTTCCTTACCCATGGCCCGTTTGATGGCGGCTTCCACACGGTCTTTCGGCATGTTCACACTCTTGGCGTTCTGTATGCAGCGACGCAGGGCCGGGTTGGTGGCGGGGTCGGGGCCGCCGGCTTTTACGGCAATGGCAATATCCTTCCCTATGCGGGTAAATTGTTTGGCCATGCGGTCCCAGCGGGCAAACATGGTGGCTTTACGTACTTCAAATATTCGACCCATTTTTTGCTTGGTTTGTAGTGGCCGCCTGCTGCGGCTTACCAGGTTTTATACAATTGAAAAAGGTGTGCAAATTTAAGCATATGGCCACAAAACAAAAACAGGGGCTGCGGTGGGCGCCGCCACTACAGTGTGAAATGAAAATGCGGTGGGCGCGCCATCTAGCGCAAAATGAAATTACGATAGATCAACACCGGGCATTACCTGGCTAACCGGCAGGCGCCCCAACAAAAAAAAGGCTGCTCAATATTGCTGAGACAGCCTTTTTTCTATTCTTTAAAACGGAAATTTTAATTATCGGCAGGTTCAGGCCTTCCTAATTTGCTGCCATATACAAACATATGTATCACTGCAAATGCAATGGAAATGTACAGCAGCGTGCGATCTTCTTCAGGTCCGAACCCTACACTGTATTGGTGCAAAAAGCCAGTGAGCAGGAGCAGCAGGCAAAGCGCCAGTCCTACGAACCGCGCAATGCGCATACCCTTGCGGGTGGTAGTGCCGTTGCCAAGATGGCTGTGTTTGGCGCCATAGGCCAGGTAAATGTCCAATCCGATCAGCATCCAAACGATGAGCCGTATCCAGGTGTCCATCGGCAAAAATATCATCATGAACAGGCAGGTGGCAATGCCCAGCAAAGGCACCACGGGAACAAGCGGTGTTCTGAATGCGCGGGGTAGATCCGGCATTTTCTTGCGCATCACCAGTATGCCGATACATACCAGGATGAAGGCAAACAGGGTGCCTATACTTGTCATTTCGCCTACCACGCGGGCAGGAACAAATGCTGCAAATGAGCTTACAAACAGCATGAACAACAAGTTGCTTTTTGCCGGCGTCTGGAATTTCGGATGAACGCTTGAAAATACACGCGGCAACAAACCATCACGGCTCATGCTGAAAAATACCCTTGACTGGCCCATGAGCATCACCAGGATCACCGAAGCATATCCGGCCAGAATAGCTACCACGATGGCGCGGTTCAACCAAGGATAATCTGGCCGAATAGTGCCGGTAGCATCGGGCACGCCCATCTGGTCAATGGTAAGAGCTACCGGCGCGATACCGTCTCTGCCGGCAAATTCTGTATAATTGGTTACGCCGGTCATAACATGTGCAAACAGGATGTACAAAACTGTACAGATGGCCAGGGAACCAAGTATGCCGATGGGCATATTGCGTTTGGGGTTCTTGGTTTCCTGTGCGGCCGTACTTACTGCATCAAAACCTATATAGGCAAAGAAAACAATGGCTGCAGCCCGTATGATCCCGCTGAATCCAAATTCACCGAAGTTGCCGGTGTTATCCGGAATGTAAGGGTTGTAATTGGATTCATTGATATACTTCCAGCCGAGAATAATGAAGATGAGCACTACGGATACTTTCAGGGCCACTATAATAGCATTCACGCCGGCGCTTTCGCGGGTGCCCTTAATAAGCAGCAAACTCATCAGTGCTATAATGAAGACGGCGGGAAGGTTAATAATACCTCCATCCCAGGGCCCCGCTACCAATTCCAGGGGCAGGTGAATGTCAAAACCCTCGAGAAAGCGTACCAGGTAGCGGCTCCAGCTGATGCCCACTGTGGCCGCACCTACGGCATATTCCAGCACCAGGTCCCATCCTATGATCCAGGCTATGAATTCACCCATGGTGGCATACGAGTAGGTGTATGCGCTTCCCGCTACGGGGATCATGGAAGCAAATTCTGCATAACACAATCCTGCAAATGCACAACCCAATGCAGCAACAACAAACGATATGGTAATGGCAGGACCTGCGTGGTTGGCGGCCGCAAGCCCGGTAATAGAGAATAAACCTGCGCCAATGATTGCCCCGATACCCAAAGCCACCAGTGAAGCGCCACCCAGTGTTCTTTTAAGGGTATGGCTGCCTGTTTCTTCGGCTTCGCTGATCAAAGCCTTCATTGGCTTTCGTGCAAATAGACTCATAGAAATTGTTGTTTATAAATTTTTGTTTGGTCAGCAATTATCGTTGGAAAGCAAATCATACAATGATCGTTTACCGGGCGCCATACTTGCGAATGGCATGCAGGTACCGGTTCAGTTCCTCCTTTACTTTAGGGAACAGTAAAATCAATCCGACCATATTGGGAAATACCATAGCAAGGATCATGGCATCGGAAAAGCTCACCACTGCATTCAAAGTAGCGGATGCGCCAATTACCACAAATGCCAGGAACAGTACTTTGTAACTGAGGTCTGCGATTTTGCTTCTGCCAAACAGGAACTTCCAAGCCTGCAATCCATAATACGACCAGGATATCATGGTGGAAAATGCAAACAGGAAAATAGCCACTGTTAGCACATAGCTGAAATGCGGGATCACATCGTTGTAGGCTGCCGAGGTCAGGTCAACGCCGCCGAGCGATCCCTGCCCGTTGTTGAGAATTACCTGTCCATCACTGGTAAGGTTGCCATAGGTAAAGGCCCCATTCATATTGAACAATACAATTACCAGTGCGGTCATGGTGCAGATCACTACTGTATCGATAAACGGCTCAAGAAGCGCCACCAGCCCTTCTGAAGCGGGATATTTTGTTTTTACAGCGGCATGCGCAATAGGCGCCGAGCCGGCCCCTGCTTCATTGGAAAATGCCGCCCGACGAAAACCCTGGATGATTACGCCCACCACACCGCCAAGACCGGCAGCCGGCGTAAAGGCTGAAGAAACAATTAATGAAAAGGCCGCTCCAACATCGGTAAAGTGATAAAAGATAATAATCAAGGAAGCTACAATGTACAGGATGGCCATCGCCGGAACGATCTTTTCCGTTACCGTAGCGATTCTTTTTATTCCGCCGATGATTACAAGTCCTACCAGCACCGCCAGGCAAAGACCTATGATGAAACCGGCTGAGCCGCTGTCGAATCCTGTCATGGTGATGATCTGCTGGGTAGCCTGGTTCGACTGGAATACATTGCCGCCACCCAATGAACCGCCAATACATAAAATGGCGAACAATATGGAAAGGAATTTACCCAGTCGCGGCATGTTTAATCCGGCAAGGCCCTTTTTTAAATAATACATGGGGCCGCCATACACTGTTCCATTGTGGTCAATATCCCGGTACTTAACGGCGAGGGTACACTCTACAAATTTGAGCGTCATACCCAGCAGCCCGCAAACGATCATCCAGAAAGTAGCACCGGGTCCGCCCAATGCAATGGCAACAGCTACCCCTGCAATATTGCCCAGGCCAACTGTGCCCGATACAGCGGTTGCCAGCGCCTGGAAGTGATTCACTTCACCATGATGGGATTCGTCCTTGATCGTGTCTACAATATCCCCGTTAACCGTATGTACGGTACCGGTAGCAACGGGTTCATCCCTCAGTTTGTCGAGATGATCATATTTTCCCCGCACCACCCTGATGGCCAACCCGAACCGCCGCAGGTTGATCAGCGAAAAATAGCCGGTAAAAAAAAGGGCTCCCAGCACCAGTACAATCACCACCAGGGGCAAGGGAACCGCTTCAAAAGGTATCCAGAAGACGATACTTTCCCATTTATCTGCAATGGGTTTAAACCAGTTATTAATTCGTTCATCCAGGCCGGGGGAAGAAGGGGTGTCCTGCGCAAAAACCAGGAAAGGGGTAATTAATCCAAAAATTACCAGGCAGGCTGTATTAAAGCTCCGTTTCATGTAGTTCTGGCGTGTTTTTTAAATGCGTCAAGGTATTGACTTATTTTAATTTTTCGACAGAAAAGAAATATTTTTTGAAAATTATTTTATCCGGGCAAGGCTATTGACACTGGCAGCCGGTGGTTGGCCATTTATACTTACTCCTCTGCCTTCAGCCTTCAATACACACATAAGACAGGAAAATACGCCGAAGGAACCATTTGCCGGTTGCTTTCTTTTCCCTATACCTGTTAGCGCCCGTTTAAAATAAATAGAAAAAATTTTTTTTCTTTCACCATAATGGGGGCGCAGGGGTGGGGGTGTGATGGGAATATTCCCGGAAGGTGTCTTGCCATCCGAACGCTTTCCTGGAATAAGAACGAAGGCATCTGGTGATATACGGGCAGGTCATTTATACATTTACATTATATTGCGCAATCTATACTTAACAAACACTGCATGAAAAAGAACCGGCTCACGCTTTATATCCTCATCGCCATGGTGCTGGGGTTCTTCGTCGGCTATATTGTCAACAGAAATGCTTCGCCTGAATTTATTCAAAGCTTTTCCAAAAATATCAACCTGCTTGGCCGCGCCTTTATCCGGCTGGTGCAGATGATCATCGCGCCGCTCGTTTTTTGTACGCTGGTGGTGGGCATTGCCAAGCTGGGCGACCTGAAGGCAGTTGGCAGAGTAGGGGGGAAAGCATTGTTGTGGTTCATCAGCGCTTCGCTGGTATCGTTACTGCTGGGACTGGTATTGGTGAATGCCTTTCAACCCGGGCAATATATTGAATTGTCGCAGGCCGATACAGAAGGGGTAAAAGACCTCATGACCAAGAACGAGCAGTTTTCACTGGAAAAGTTCGTGGAGCATATCATCCCGCGCAGTTTCATTGAGGCCATGGCCACCAATGAAATTCTGCAACTGGTAGTGTTCAGTATATTCTTTGGTGTGGCCGTTACTGCCATGGGCGATTATGCACGTCCGCTCATCAAAGCCCTCGATATTGCCGCGCATGTTATTCTGAAAATGGTGGGTTATGTTATGAATTTTGCGCCGGTGGGTGTTTTCGGCGCTTTGGCGGCGGTGGTGGCTATGAGAGGTTTGGAGATATTCGGATTTTACCTGCACTATTTCGCCTATTTTTTGATAGGCATCCTTGCCCTGTGGGCAGTATTGATTGGCGTAGGATACCTGATACTGGGCAATCGCATTACCAAACTGTTGCGCCGCATCGGCGGGCCCTTGCTGATCGCATTCAGCACCACCAGCAGCGAAGCGGTATTTCCCAAACTCACCGAAGAACTGGAACGTTTCGGCTGTAAAGACAAGATTGTTTCGTTTGTGTTGCCCCTGGGTTATTCGTTCAACCTTGATGGCAGCATGATGTATATGACCTTTGCCAGTATGGCCATTGCACAGGCCTATGGTGTGCCATTGGACCTTGGCACCCAGCTCACCATGCTGCTGGTACTGATGGTGACCAGTAAAGGCATTGCCGGCGTGCCGAGAGCTTCGCTGGTAATTGTGCTGGCTACCTGCGGCATGTTTGGTATTCCGATGGAAGGTGTTGCGCTGATCCTCCCGATTGATCACTTTTGCGATATGTTTCGCAGTATGACCAATGTGGTGGGCAATGCGCTCGCCACCAGCGCCGTTAGCAAATGGGAAGGCGCATTGGAACCTGAGTCTGCAGACCAGGTATAGTGCACAGACATAAGGAGGGGCAGGCCTTTTCCAACGGGAAAAGGGGCTTACCTTCGGGGCTGATATTTTTAGACAGGATTTATTTTACAAAAACAAAAGGAGTTTTCGCCCTATGGAAATTCCCGCTACCAACTTAAACAGATCGCTTGTATGGCAAAACGCGTTGTTTGTATTTTAATCGGCATTCTTTCAGTATTGGGAGTTACTGCACAGCAGCAGATCAGCATCAGGGTCATCAATCAATATGAAGCAGCGGTAGACAGCATTGTTGTGCAAACAGGCGACGCTTCCACGGGCTATAAAACCGACCATGGAAAGGTTACCATCAGCTTCGATCCTTCCGCCCCTGTGGTAATTTCTGCCCCTGCCCATGACCCGAAGGAACTGTCGGGCGCCGCGTTGACAGAAGGTATGGATATTACCCTTAAGAAAGAGTTTACCTGGAAAGACCTGGTAAACCCGATGTTCTATATTGTTTATGGCGGATTGTGGCTGCTGCTGTTTATCGTATTTGCCGAAACCGGTTTGTTTGCCGGATTTTTTCTGCCGGGCGATAGCCTGCTGTTTGTGGCAGGCATCTACAGTGTGAACCTGAGCGATCAATTGTTTAAAGACCTGGGTATGGGCGGTATCCAAAATGAGTGGATCGGACTTACCGCGTTGTTGATATTGATATCGCTGGCGGGCATACTGGGCAATACAGTGGGTTACTGGACCGGGCGCAAAATCGGGCCCGCTATGTACAATTGGAAAGACGGTTTGTTGTTCAAGAAAAAATACTTGTACCAGGCACATGATTTTTACGACAAGCATGGCGGCGGGGCCATTGTAGTGGCGCGTTTTCTGCCCATCATCCGCACCTTTGCGCCAATTGTTGCGGGCATTGTGGGTATGGACAGGAAGAAATTTGCTTTTTTCAATGTGGTTGGTTGTGTGGCCTGGGTATTCAGTATGTTGTTTGCCGGGCACTTTCTGCAGAAATGGATACTGAGCCAGTTTGGATTTGATCTGAAAGAGCATCTGGAAGTAATTGTACTGGGCATTGTGATTGTAACCACGGCCCCTGTTTTGATAAAATTATTTTTTAGCAAGAAAAAAGAACCTACATCCATTCCTCCACAAACTCCTGAATGACATATGCAACAAAAACCAGCTTCTGTATTCAGTCTGGCAGTGATAGTAGCTGCATTGGGTTATTTTGTTGATATATACGATTTGCTGCTGTTTACCATTGTTCGGGAACCCAGTATCAAAAGTCTTGGCGTAGCAGATGCCGATGTGGTTTCAGCCAGTACCAAAATTATCAACTGGCAAATGGTCGGGCTGCTGCTGGGCGGCGTTATATGGGGCGTTATGGGCGACAAACGTGGACGCCTAAGCGTTTTGTTTGGTTCCATTCTCCTGTATTCGGTTGCCAACTTTTTGACCGGTTATGTTACTGACACCGATCAATATGCCTGGGCACGTTTTGTGGCAGGAATCGGGTTGGCCGGAGAGCTGGGTGCAGGCATCACACTGGTTAGCGAACTGACACCCAAAGAAAAAAGAGGTATCAGTACTTCGCTGGTTGCGGGCATCGGGTTGTTCGGGGCCGTTTTTGCCTACTTTACTTTTCAGGTTACAGGCGACTGGCGCCTGTGTTATAAAATAGGCGGCGTGCTCGGTATTGTACTTTTGTTTTTGCGTATAGGCGTTGCTGAAAGTGGCATGTATAAATCGCTTAAAACGCACAATGTGCAGCGGGGCAATATTTTGATGTTTTTCAACAATGCTACGCGGTTCAGAAAATATATGCTGGCAATCCTGATAGGACTTCCCACCTGGTTTGTAATTGGCGTATTGGTAAATTTCAGCAATCGTTTTGCCACGTCGTTGTATGGTGAGAACGCCGTTGACAGCGGAAGAGCTATTATGTTTGCATATGTGGGAATTGCCATCGGCGATATCCTTGTTGGATTGATTTCACAACTTTTCCAAAGCCGTAAAAAAGCACTGTACCTGTTTTACGGATTAACGCTATTGTTTAGTATCTATTTCTTCAGCGGGTTCAACAACAATGACACCAGCATGTATGTGATTTGTACGCTGCTTGGATTCAGTACCGGCTTCTGGGCAATATTTGTGACAATGGGCGCTGAACAATTCGGCACCAATCTGCGTGCTACCGCTGCCACAACTATTCCCAATATGGTGCGCGGCGCGCTGGTTGGTATTAACCTGTTGTTTAAGGATTTATTCCAGGATACCTTGCGCTGGGGCTTTGTACAAAGCGCTGTGGTGACGGGCATCATCATTATGGTGATTACACTAATAGCTGCCTGGTTCACCGAGGAAACCTTCCATAAAGATTTGAATTATGTGGAAGGAGAGCAAGTGGCGGTAGCTTAGGGAAGTCGGCAAGTCCACAGGCTGTAAACAGGATGCTGTGCTCCCGGCTTCCGGACTTCCCGGCTTAAATCTTTAGTTCATGAAATTTCTCATCATACGTTTTTCATCCATTGGCGATATCGTGCTCACAACGCCGGTGGTGCGGTGCCTGAAGAAGCAGGTGGTGACGGCGGAAGTGCACTATCTTACAAAAGCGGTATATCGTCCGTTGGTGGAAAGTAATCCCTATATAGACAAAATCCACTGCCTTGATAACAACTGGAACCAATTGATGGAGGAATTGGAGCGCGAAGAGTTTGACTATATCATCGACCTGCATCACAACCTGCGCACACTGAAAGTAAAAAGAAGGCTGAAGCAAAAATCATATGCTTTTGATAAGCTGAATATCCATAAATGGCTCTACACCAATTTCCACAAAAATGTAATGCCGGATAAGCATATTGTAGACCGGTACCTCGAAACAGTGGCGGCTTTTGGCGTGCGCAATGACGGCGGTGGCCTGGATTATTTCATTCCTGAAAAAGAATGGGTAAAGGAAAATGATATCCCGGCATCGCATCATGCCGGCTATATAGGGATTGTATTGGGCGCTGCCCATACTACTAAAAAAATGCCGCTGCACAAATGGATGGAGCTATGCAAAATGATTGACCATCCGTTGATCCTCTTAGGCGGTAAAGAAGACAAGGCCGCCGGCGACCAGGTTGCTGCCGTTGACCCTCACAAAATATACAATGCCTGCGGCAAGTTTTCCATCCATGAATCGGCAGACCTTGTGCGCAGATCAAAACTGATCATTACCCACGACACCGGGCTGATGCACATTGCAGCCGCTTTTTGCAAGCCGGTCATCAGTATATGGGGCAATACGGTGCCGGAATTTGGTATGTATCCTTATTATGGTCAGTCTGCTGTAAACAACAATCAACAAGCTGCCTTGTACGATGTAATGGAAATCAGACCGCTGGCCTGTCGTCCCTGCTCAAAAATCGGGTATGATAAATGTCCGCTGGGGCATTTCCGTTGCATGGAGGAAATTGATGTGGAAGATATATATCGGAAAGTGCTGGAGCGGTTGGGGAGAGTGAAATAATCAACTTACATAATGCCCCTTTTTTGTACCTTTCACAAAAACTGTCATGAAAAGAATAATGCTTGCCTGCCTGCTGGTAAGTGCTGTGATCACAGCAGGTAGTTTTATCCATGTACAACAGGCATCCATAACCGGGGCCTGGAAGAAAACAGATGCCAATGGCGAAGTGGTGATGATTTTGCATGACAATTACCTTACCCAGGCCGCTTTCGACAAAGCCGGAAAAAAATTTCATTATACCAAAGGTGGCGTTGCCAGCACATCCGGTAATAAACTTACCATCCACTACGAATTCAATACGCAGCAAAATGACCAGGTTGGCAACAGCGTTACCTCTACTTATGCCGTGGAAAACGGGCAATTGATTATACAGGCCAACGGCGCCAAAGAAACCTGGACGCGCATTGA
This sequence comes from uncultured Chitinophagaceae bacterium, assembly GCA_937961055.1. Taxonomy (GTDB): domain Bacteria; phylum Bacteroidota; class Bacteroidia; order Chitinophagales; family Chitinophagaceae; genus CALCIN01. The sequence goes on from CALCIN010000033.1 coordinate 114,249, forward strand.
TGATAACCAGGGCGCACTGGCCGGCACCTGGCGCATATCCGGCAGGATGCAGGGCGGTGAAATGCGCACCATGAACCCCGGTGCACGGAAAACCTACAAGATCCTTTCGGGTACCCGGTTTCAATGGGTGGCCATGAATACCGAAACCAAACAGATTTCCGGTACAGGTGGCGGCACCTACACCTTTGAAAACGGGAAGTATACAGAACACATTGAATTCTTCTCCCGCGACAGCAGCAGGGTAGGGGCTTCACTCACATTCGACGGCAGCGTCAGCAACAATGTGTGGACGCATAAAGGGCTCAGTTCGAGAGGTGAGCCCATTCACGAAGAATGGACAAAGGTGCAGTAAGCAAGCTGCATTAGTTCAGGTGCGTGTGCGTTAATTTTTCCAGTTTTTCCGCAATCAGTTTCTTTTCTGCCTGCGATGTGGTCAGCTGCAGGGCAGCCTCTAACAATGGCTTTGCCTGCTCATGGTCGCCGAGGCGCCAATACAAATCGCCGAGCACGGCAGGGAAGATGTATTGCGTGCGCAGTAACTGATCGATATTTTCTATCTGCTTGATTTCATTAATGGCAGTTGCAATACTGTGTAGCTGCGCTACCACAATGGCCCTGTTCAGCAATACCTGCGGTGTATGTTTAATCTCCAGCAACATGTCGTACAACTGCAGCAAACGCTGCCAGTTGGTGCTGGCAAATTCCGGCGCGAGGCAATGTTCTGCGGCAATGGCAGATTCAAGATGGTAAATGGTGAGTTCCTCGCCTTCACTTGATTTGTTCAGATAGTAATAGCCGCGGCTGATCAGTTCCCGGTCCCATTTGCTGCGGTCCTGTCCGGGCAGCAGGATGATGTCGTTTTGTTCGGAAACCCGGCTTTCAAACCGCGAAGCATGGAAGCACATGAGCGACAGCAGGGCAAAGGTGGCAGGGCGGTTGCCGGCTTTGTGTGTTGAAAGCAACAGGCAAAGGCGCATCGCTTCGGCGCATAAATCCTTTCTGATCAGTTCATCGGCTTTGCCGGAATTGTACCCTTCGTTAAACAGCAGGTACAGGATGGTATACACGCTTTCGAGGCGTTGCGTTAATTCATTGCCTGCAGGTATTTCCAGCGCAATGTTTCTTTCCTTAAGGAACTGCCTGGCGCGGTACAAACGCTTTTGTATAACCGCTTCATTTGTCACCAGCGCCCGTGCAATTTCTGCAATGCCAAAACCCGATACCGTTTTCAGGGTGAGCGCTACCTGGTCTTCTTCTTTCAAAGCCGGATGACAGCACGCAAAGATCATACGCAGTTGGCTGTCGGCAATTTCTGTTTCCGAGAAGAACTGCTGTACCGTGTGCTCCGTTTCCTGCTCCAACTGGTGCGCCAGTTCCCTGGAATACTGTGCAAAATGTTGTTGCCGGCGAATGATGTCTATTGCCCGGTTCTTTGCCACCTGCATCAGCCAGGCCGCGGGATTGTCGGGCACTGCATTAAACACCCAGGTTTGGGTAGCGCGCAGAAATGCTTCCTGCACCACGTCTTCCACCATTTCCAGGTTGTGCATACCAAAGATGCGCGTGAGCACTGCAACCATCTTTCCCGACTCGTGCCGGAAAAGATGGTCTACAATCGCATTAACATGGTGTTTGGTATGGCCGGGCGTTGCTTCCATTGCGTTCCTGGTCTGTGTATTAATCAAGCTGCATCACTTCCCTTACTTCCACGGCGCCGCCCAGGGGCAGGTCGGGACAATCCTTTGCAATTTCCGTAGCTTCCTCCATGGAGGCCGCCTTGATGATGAAATATCCACCTACCAACTCCTTGCTTTCTGCAAAAGGCCCATCGGTCACAATCGGTTTTTTGCCCTGCACCGTTTTACCATAAGGCAGTAACGGATGTCCGCCTGCATAAATCTTTTTGTTTTGCAGTGCTGCTACCCAGGCAAGCCATTTTTGCATGTGCTGCTGCATTTCTTCGGGGCCCATGCTGTATTGCTCATTTGCTCCACGGAAAATGAACATGAAGTCCTTCATAATAAATGTTTTAAGGGATTCGTAATTAAGTTACCAAGAGTATGACGAACGGGAAGCAAAAATGCAGACAAAATCCCGGAAAATATTTCAGGCTACCCGGGCAATGTAGTAGGAGGTAACTGTGCGTCCCGGTATATCGGCATGGCAACCGACATCCATTGCCAGGCATCCTGTCAATCACTAAGCACCTTGTAAGCTATATTTTTACTGGTATCCACATGCCACAGGCTTATCACACAAATACCATTGGCTGCCTGTGGCAAGGCAATGTCTATTCGCCCGGTACGACCACTGACCTGTTGCCTGCGCAGCACTGTGCCGTTCATGTCGGATATAATAACCGCTTCGAACGCTTCATTCAAAAACAGCGTTACCGTGTGGTTGTTGATCAGCGTAGGAATAGCGTTCCGCGCATTGCCGGTCACATACCGGCTAACCGGCGAAGTGTATACCTCAGTGCCGTTGCGGCCGGTCATTTTTAAACGGTAAAATACCCTGTCGGCATTTATAACGGTGTGGGAAAACCGATATTGGGCCCCTTGTGGTTCATTGTGCGCCATGATGCTGCCGGCATACCGCCAGTGGATATTGTCGGTGCTGTACTCGATATCAAATTGTGTAAGGTCGCGTTCCCAGGAAGTTTGCCAGGTAAGCAGCATATTGCCGTTGGCGGGTTGCAACTGGATGTCGGGAATGGCGGCGGGCAACCATATTTCCGGGTCGGCACGTATGAGGTTGTCTTGCCTGGGGAGCGATTTCCCCGTCATATAATCGCCGCGCACCAGTTGCGCCGAAATAGTAGTGGAGATGCAGAACAGGCAGAGCAGGAAGCCCGCATGGAGCCGTATAGTGTACACCTTTGCCATATCGCTCATTTTTAAGTTTGTATGCGGAGCGCCGGTAATGCAGTTACCCGGCAAGGGTTGCCTGATGATATGTGTACAAAATCAATGCCTCATCTCAAATTTACGCAAAAAGAAAAGGCGCCGGAGCGCCTTGAAAGTATTGTTTTGCGGTAATATTGTTCAGCTGACCTTTATCAGCGTTCATTAAACGCTTACAACGTTTTCAACACATCGTTCATCGCCCGTACTGCTTCAGCGCTCTTGTTGAACAACGCTTTTTCTTCATCGTTGAGGTCAATCTGCACGATCTTTTCCCAGCCGTTTTTACCAATTACCACGGGCACACCCAGACAAATATCTTTTTGTCCGTATTCACCTTCGAGTTTTACGCAGCAGGTAAACAGTTTCTTTTCATCGCGCACGATGCTTTCTACCAGTGCAGCGCCCGCAGCTCCGGGAGCATACCAGGCAGAAGTACCGATCAGTTTGGTGAGGGTAGCGCCGCCTACCATGGTGTCGGCTACAATTTGTTGCTGTTTTTCAGCAGACAGGAATTTGGTTACCGGCACACTGTTCCAGGTAGCATGACGAATGAGGGGAATCATGGTAGTGTCGCCGTGACCGCCGATAACAATGGCATTGAGGTCGGCAGGGCTGCAACCGAGGTGCTGACTGATCTGATAGCGGAAACGGGCACTGTCCAGTGCGCCACCCATTCCGATAATCCTGTTTTTGGGTAAACCGGTGGAGGTGAGGGCGAGATAGGTCATGGTGTCCATCGGGTTGCTGATCACAATGATGATGGCATTGGGTGAGTGTTTCAGGATATTTTCACATACACCCCGTACAATGCCAGCATTGGTGCCGATCAGTTCTTCTCTTGTCATACCCGGTTTGCGGGGAATGCCGGATGTAATAACCACTACATCACTACCGGCCGTTTTGCTGTAATCGTTGGTAGAACCGGTAATGCGGGTATCGAATCCAAGCAGGGCAGCAGTTTGCATCATATCCTGCGCCTTGCCTTCTGCCAGTCCTTCTTTAATGTCGAGCAATACCAATTCTTCTGCAAGTTCTTTCCGGGCAATATTATCTGCACAGGTTGCGCCTACTGCACCGGCGCCTACAACAGTGACTTTCATCAATAGACAGTTTTATGAGGTTATGAATTTTTTGCCGGGGCAAAGGTAATAGAATAATGAACAGGTAAAGAAGGAAGCTTGCCCTGTGGCTTTTACGCGGCCTTACTTCTTCTTTTTGAACGCATCCAGCAATTTGTCGATCTTCACGTTCCCTTCAAAGGTGGTAATGAGGTTGCCCTGTTTATCATAAAGGGCCAGGTAAGGGAGACTTTGCATGCGATAAAAGGGGGGAAGAAAATATTTTTCGTCGCGGCCCACATGAATGTTGGGATAGGAGGCAATTTGCTCCTTCTCGTAAAACTCCGCCATTTCTTCAAATGGCTGGTAGGTTGCCATTACAATCTGGAATTGTTGCAGGTCCTCTTTCCGCTTCACCATATCAGCCCATTGGTGCTGGCAGTGATCGCAGGTGGGACTGAAATACATGATAATAGTAGGCTGCTTTTTGAGATCATTCTTGGTAAACAGGGTACTATCTGCCTGCAACAGTGTAAACGGCGGCACAGAAGGATATTTCTTGTAGGCAGGCGTATCGGTTTGTGCAATGGCGCCAAACATACAAATGGCACATAACAAGGTAAGCATCCAATTTTTCACGGGACAATTTTTTTTATTCTGAAACGATATCATCAATTCTGTTAAGTACAACCGCAGTGTTGCAGATTGCATATCGTTGCGCTGCACACCTGCGGCAATTGCTTACTCCTTCATTTACAGCCAACAAAAATAACCGGAAATGCTTCTCGCTGCAACATATTCATTCTTTTAACAAAAAAGATTTGGTGATCTACGAAAGTTTCGTAGCTTTACGAAAACATCGTAGATATGGAAAAATTAACACCCCAGGAAGAACAGGCTATGATGGCGGTATGGAAAACGGGCGAAGGGAATGTGAAGATGTTCCTGGAAAATATCGGTTCACAGCGCCCTCCGTATACCACGCTGGCTTCTACCATTAAAAATCTTGAGAAAAAGGGATTGCTCAAAAGCCGCTTGGTAGGCAATACCTATTTGTATAAGGCTACCATTTCGGAAGAAGAGTATAAAAAGAGTTTTCTCAGCGGGGTGGTTAAAAACTATTTCGATAATTCCTATAAAGAACTGGTGAATTTTTTCGTAGAGCAAAAGAAACTGAGCCCCAAAGAACTGAAGGAGATTATCGAACTTATTGAAGGAAAAAAGAAATAGACGCCCGGCTGCAAGCATCCTGTCCATTGCATCCCTTTCCTTCTGATCACCCAAAGAACATAAAAGCATGCAGATCATCCCATACATACTCAAGTTATCCGTTTGTCTCGCCGCCTGCTGGATTTTTTACCAGTTGGTATTACGCCGCCTCACGTTTTATACGTGGAATCGCTGGTACCTGCTGGCAGGCTCCCTGCTGGCCCTGGTGCTGCCATTGGTGAATATCTACCCGGTGCTGGAAGAGAATGAACTTGCTGAAAATGCTGTATTGTCTGCCATTCCCAGCTTTCCTGTGACCAACGATGCCGATCATTATACTGCAACCGAAAGGGTGGTGCAGGAAGGAACGGGCATAGCAGACATCGTGGTGTATGTGCTGGCAGCAGGTGTGGTGGTGATGCTGGTAAAACTTATTATCCAGTTTGTATCGTTGATGCGTATGCGTAGGGCTGCTACTTTGCTGTTGAGCGGACCGGTTAAAGTATACCAGGTAAACAAACCGGTGATACCTTTTTCTTTTGGCAATGCCATTTATGTAAACGTGCACCAGCATGATGAAGCAGCATTGAAGGAAATTATCCGTCATGAATTTATCCACGTAAAGCAACGGCATACCATCGACATTATCTGGAGCGAATTGTTGTGTGTGCTCGCCTGGTACAATCCTTTTGCCTGGCTGCTCCGGCAGGCAATACGACAAAACCTTGAATTCATAGCCGACCAGCAGGTGCTGCAAAGCGGGTTAGACAAGAAACAGTATCAGTACCTGCTACTGCGGGTAGTAGGCATCAATGATTTTAGTATAGCCAGCAATTTTAATTTCTCATCTTTAAAAAAACGTATAGCCATGATGAACAAAAGTAAATCCGCAAGGGTACACCTGGCCAGGTTCCTGCTGTTGTTGCCGGTACTGGCAATAATACTGCTTGCTTTCAGGCAAAACCGGGCAGCTGTTGATGTTGCCGCGACAGCTGCAGTTTCGGAAACCAACCAGGAAAAGCGTGCGCACATAGTTGGCGCCGATGACCCCATACCAACGGTGGCTTCCGATCCTGTTGAAAGCCTCAGGCCCCAAAGCAGCAGGGTGGACGCTGCCGTTCCGACCACAATTACCGACACCATGCCCAAAAAGGCTTTGCCCGCTGATGTGATAAGCGTGCAGGTTACCAATAACCAGGCAATTGTTACGTTGAAAAACGGTAAAACGGAAATTTATAACCTGGACAATGCGGATGACAAGGCCGCTTTTGTAAAAAAGTATGGCAAACTGCGCACGCCACCCGCTCCGCCAAAGCCTCCGGCAAGTGGAAGAAAAGAAGTGCCTGTGCCGCCCACGCCACCCCCGCCTCCTGGAACATCCGTGCAGGAAGCTGCTGTGGCGCCCGGAACACCGGCAGTGCCTCCGGCAAAAGCTTGGGCACGCGTGGCAGAAGGTACGCCTGCTTCAACTGCGCCTCCCGTAACACCAACAGATGGTGAGGAGTCTTCAACACCTGCGGCAACTGCCGGAACGCCCGTTCCTCCTGCGTCGTCCGAACAGCCCACAGCCCCTGCGCCGCCTCCGGCAGCGCGCGCCGGATATCATATGCCTGACGATGTGACCAGCGCGCATATCGGTAACAACAAAGCGACCATCACTTTCAAGACCGGGAGAAAGGAAGAGTATGATTTCAGCGATCCGGCCCAAAAAGCTGCCTTCGACCGGAAGTACCAGCTCAAACCCCGGTGAGTTAGGCAGCACCCCAAAAGCGTACGTCCCGGAAACCGCGCGTAACATCCGCCAGTTCTGTTACTTCAAACAACAGCCGCACTGTGCCTGCGCGGGGGTACAGCAATGCGCCCGGTGCCACCGCGCAAAACCGGGTGATGCTGGCCTCATCAACGAACCGGGCAGTAACGCTACTATGTATGCCCACGCAGTGCAACGAGTCGATAATGACAACGTTAATATTGCCATTAAAAACGATAACACCCCTGAACAGCTGAAAGAAATACAGCAGGAACTGGGCAGGAGAGGGATTACCCTTTCATTGGAAAAGAAGCATTTATACTCCGTCTGAACGCTGCTGTATCCCCTTTTTCATTTCTGCCATTTTTGCCATAATTTTGCCGCCACTTTGTAAATTGAAGGATGGAATTGGTATTCCATTCAAACTTGTCAACTACATACAATTCCTGAAATTTTACCAATTATGGCAACTACAGCAGATATCAGTCGCGGTATGATCATCAAACTGGATGGCAGCCTGTATACCGTGGTGGAATTTGGCGAAAACAAAACTGCCCGGGCCGCTGCCAAAGTGTGGGCGAAGTTGAAGGGTGTAGACAATACCCGCAGCATAGAAAAGACCTGGAACAGTGGCGATACAATTTATCCTGTACGGGTAGAGCGCAAGCAATACCAGTTTTTGTACAAGGATGATACCGGGTACAATTTCATGGACAACGAAACATTTGAGCAAATTGCTGTGCAGGAGCACCTGGTAGATGCGCCACAATTTCTCAAGGAAGGCCAGGAAGTGTCGGTACTGATCAATACTGAAACAGACCAGCCCATGAGCGTGGAATTACCTGATAAAATTGCATTGAAAGTCACTTATTCAGAGCCGGGCGTAAAAGGCGATACGGCCACCAGGACGCTCAAACCGGCTACGCTCGAAACAGGGGCAACCGTAAACGTGCCATTGTTTGTAAATGAAGGAGAAGTGATTCGTATAAACACGAAAACGGGCGAATACGTAGAGCGTGTAAAAGAGTAAAACAGCTAAGTATTTATAGTGGGAGACAATGGCCATCCATTGTCTTTTTTTGTACCATTGCACGGGCGAAACTTATGCGTAGCATCATATTGCCAATAGTATGATTGACATAACGAATCAATTCAAAAGCAGGTTTTCAAATTATTTATTCTGTTATCCTTATCTTAGCCGCCTGTTTACCGGCAATGACCGATAAAAAAAAATTTTATCAGATGGATTTCAAGCAAATTCAGGAGTTGATCAAAATGGTCAACAAATCCAACATCGGAGAACTGGTAATTGAAGAGAAAGGATTTAAGTTACAAATAAAGCAAAAAGAAGAGCCGGCCCAGAACGTAATTGCTGCCCCGGTTCCGGCCGCCCAGATGGCAATTCCGACCATTGCCGCCGCCGCTGCCGCTGCTCCACCGCCTCCTCCTCAGCCTGCTGCTGAAAAGCCGCGTGCCGCAGAACCGGCCACCGAAAATCTTTTGACCATCAAGAGCCCCATGATCGGCACCTTCTATCGCAGCCCGTCGCCCGGCAAACCGCCGTTCGTGGAAGTAGGCGACGAAGTAAGTCCCGGCAAAGTGGTGTGCATCATTGAAGCCATGAAACTCTTCAACGAAATTGAAAGCGAAGTGAAAGGACGTATCGTGAAAGTGCTGGTAGAAGACGCATCTCCCGTAGAATACGATCAGCCGTTATTCCTGGTAGAACCGGCGTGAAATAGCAAATTGGCAGGCAGCAGTTAGTTCTTATATTAGTGATCATTGAAAATTGGCCACCTGCTGACCACAAGTGCCGATTTTCACAATTTCACCTATTCACATTAACCAAGATGTTTAAAAAGATATTAATCGCTAATCGGGGCGAGATTGCTTTGCGGGTAATACGTACCTGTAGGGAAATGGGTATTAAAACGGTTGCAGTTTATTCCACTGCGGACAAAGACAGCCTGCACGTGCGTTTTGCCGATGAAGCAGTATGTATAGGCAAGGCAGCCAGCACCGATTCCTACCTTAATATTCCGCATATTATGGCCGCGGCAGAAATTACCAATGCCGACGCCATTCACCCCGGCTATGGCTTTATGGCGGAGAATGCGCGTTTTGCGGAAATCTGCGGCGAACATAATATCAAATTTATCGGGCCTACGCCGGAACAGATCCGCGCCATGGGCGATAAAATGACGGCCAAGGAAACCATGATCAAGGCCGGCGTACCGGTAGTGCCCGGTGGGGAAAAACTGCTGGAAAGCCTGGACGAAGCAAAGGGCCTGGCCAAAGAAATCGGTTACCCTGTTATTCTGAAAGCTACTGCCGGTGGCGGCGGAAAAGGTATGCGCGTGGTTTGGTCTGAGGATGAAATGGAAAACAGCTACAACATGGCTAAAGCAGAGGCCGGCGCTGCCTTTAAGAACGACGGCATCTATATGGAGAAGTTCGTGGAAGAACCACGGCACATCGAAATACAGGTAGCCGGCGACCGATATGGAAAAGTTTGCCACCTGAGCGAACGCGACTGTTCTATCCAGCGCCGTCACCAGAAACTGGTAGAAGAATCGCCTTCGCCGTTTATGACGCCCGAACTACGCAAACGCATGGGCGAAGCTGCTATCAAAGCCGCATCGGCCATCGGGTATGAAAGCGTGGGCACCATCGAATTCCTGGTTGACAAACACCGCAATTTCTACTTCATGGAAATGAATACGCGTATCCAGGTAGAACATTGCGTAACGGAAGAAGTAACCAATTTTGACCTCATAAAAGAACAGATCAAGATCGCCTGCGGCGAAGCAATTACAGGTAAGAACTATGAACCGCAGATGCATGCCATTGAATGCCGCATCAATGCAGAAGATCCCTATAACGATTTCCGGCCAAGCCCCGGACGCATTACCGTGCTGCATCAGCCCGGCGGACATGGCATCCGGATCGATTCGCATGTGTATGCAGGTTATGTAATCCCGCCTTACTATGATTCCATGATCGCAAAAATCATTGCAGTAGCACGCACCCGCGAAGAAGCGATCAACACCATGAGCAGGGCATTGAGCGAATACGTGATTGAAGGGGTGAAAACAACCATTCCCTTCCATCAGCAGTTGATGCGTAACGAAGCATTCAGGAGCGGTAATTTCAATACGAAGTTCCTCGAGTCATTTAAAATGATCTAAACCGATATGGGTGAATAGCGAGTGGAGCGTAAACACTTGCTATTCATCTTGAATATTATTCCGTAGTAAATTCCGCAATCAAATCTTCCATCTTATCTTCCACCCCGTAAAAAGAAGTGAGCTTACGGATAACCCCCTCTACCAGTGCATCCGGGCAGGAAGCGCCACTGGTAATGAGGATGCGTGCGGGTGAGTTGGAAGGCAGGTAATTGCTGGTGATCTGTTCTTTGCGGATATGCCAGTCGTAGTGCTGTACAGTTTCTGCCGACAATAATTTTTCTTCCGAGCTGATAAAATAAGTAGGCAGTTTCACTTCGCACAATTCTACCAGGTGCGTGGTGTTGGAAGAATTATAACCGCCTACCACAATAGCAATATCGGCAGGTGTTTGCAGCATACCTATAACGGCAGACTGGTTATCGTTGGTTGCATAACACAATGTATCGCGGGTGTCGGCAAAACGTTCGCTGATGTTGGCCTCTGTGAGTCCGAAATGTTGCTTCATGGTTTGCCGCAGGTATTCGGCAATGGCCTGTGTATCGGTGGCCAGTTGTGTGGTCTGGTTCACCACGCCGATGCGTTGCAGGTCTTTTTCAACGTTAAAACCTGCGGAATATCTTCCTTCAAAAGCGGTATAAAATTCTGTAGCCGGTTTGGCGCCGGTTATATACTGCGCCAGTTCGGTGGCATCCTGCATATCGTTTACGATCACTGCCGGCGCATTGGCCGCAGCGTGGGAAAAAGTAGCGCGCGTTTCTTCGTGTTTGGGTTTGCCGTGAATAACGATGGTATACCCTTTTTTGGCAATCTGCTCACTCCTGTTCCACACCTTCTCTACAAAGGGACAAGTGGTATTATAGGTCTCGGTTTGAATGCCCAGTTCATTCAACTGGCGTTCAATTTCCATGGTGGTGCCGAAAGCGGGGATGATCACAATATCATCGGGCGTCAGATCCGAAAAAGGGATCAGTTGACGGCCCTGTGTGTCCTGCAGAAATCGTACGCCACGTTGTACCAGGTCGGCGTTTACATGGGGGTTGTGGATCATTTCGCTCAATAAGAAAATTCTTCGCCCGGGATTGTTCTCAACGGTGCGGAAAGAAATTTCAATGGCGTTTTCCACTCCATAGCAAAACCCGAAATGGCGCGCCAGGAATAGCTGTACAGGACCGAAATCAAGCAGGGTAGGCGTAAAATCTTTTTTCATTTTATCCTGTTGCTTCCGCCTGTTCTTCACCGCTGTTATCAACGGGCTGCGATAGATGATGGGAACATTGAACGTTTTCATGCTTTGCTATAACGACTGCGAAGGTACAAAGTTGCCGTTGAATGCATTTTTCCCGGTGCCAAGCGGTAATTTCGAAGGAAGAAACGCTTTAACGCAGCATATGTATAAACGCTTTACGCCTGTTGCCTGGTGCAAGGGCAGCAATGTGTACGAAGTAAATATCCGTCAGTATACGGAGGCAGGCACGTTCAATGCCTTTGCAGGGCATTTGCCGCGGTTGCGCGATATGGGGGTGGAGATACTGTGGTTTATGCCTATAACCCCCATTAGCAAAGAAGGGCGACAGGGCAGCCTGGGAAGCTATTACGCCTGTTCCGATTACGTTTCCGTAAATCCTGAATTTGGTACGCTGCAGGATTTTAAAACGCTGGTAGACGAGGCGCACGGGCTTGGTATGAAAGTGATCATCGACTGGGTAGCCAACCATACCGGCTGGGACCATACCTGGACCAGAACGAATCCTGAATTTTACCGGCGCACGGCCGATGGCAAATTTTACGATGTCAATGGCTGGCACGATGTAATCGACTTGAATTATTACGATCATGCCATGCGGAGCGCTATGATAGATGCCATGCGTTTCTGGATAGAAGAAACGAATATAGATGGCTTCCGCTGCGATATGGCGCACCTGGTGCCGCTTGATTTCTGGCGCGAAGCCCGTACAAAGCTCGATGCCATCAGGCCCTTGTTCTGGCTGGCCGAAACAGAAAATATAGCATATCTCAACGTATTCGACAGCTGGTATACCTGGCAATGGATGGCCGCCACGGAAAAGTATTGCAGGCAGCAGGCTTCGCTTCCTGATCTGTTGCAAGTGCTTCACCACTACCGCCACGATTTTCCCGCCAGGGCCATCGGACTGTATTTCACTGCCAACCACGATGAAAACAGCTGGAATGGCACCGAATATGAAAAATATGGCGATGCGGCCAAAGCTTTTGCAGTATTCAGCTGTACCTGGGAAGGCATTCCCCTGATATACAGCGGCCAGGAATTACCGAACCGTAAACGACTGAAATTTTTTGATAAGGACCAGATCGAATGGACAGGTACGTGCGAACTGCACGATTTCTACAAAACGCTGCTGCACCTGCGCCGTCAGCATCCTGCTTTGCGTTATGATGATGCAGCACCGCATTTCATCAACCTGGGTACGCACGAACCGGTGCTTGCCTTTACCAGACGTTATCACCACCGGCAGTTGGTAGTAGTGCTGAACCTATCGCCCCATGAAGTAAGCATCAAAATTCCCGGGCAACAACTCATGCATCCGCTCAAAGATATTTTTTCAGGCAGAACCGTAAGCCCTGATGACCCGGTGGTGAATGGTATAAAGGGATGGGATTACTGTGTGTTTGTTGATTAGAATGAAAATAAAAAGTCCGAAAGCATGAAGCAGGCTTTCGGACTTTTCTTCTTCCAATTATCCCGATGTATTAATGAGCATTGTCCATATTGATCACGATCGGATATACGCCTTCGTAACCGGGATAAATACCTTCGATCTTTACACTGCCTTTGGCATTTTCGAGCGCCTTGCGCAGATCATCTATACTGGTCACTTCTTTATTGTCTACTTTCAAAATTACATAACCTTCCTGTACGCGCACTTTGCTGAGCAGGCCTTTGCTTCCAATTGATTTGATTACCACACCACCTTTTACATCCAGTTCCTTTGCTTCTTCCTTGCTGAGCGGAGCCAGTTCTGCACCAAGTTTGTCCAATACAGAAGTTTTAACAATTTCGGTAGTGCCGCTCAGGTTGCGCAGGGTGACGGTTTTCGTATATTCCTTGCCGTCGCGCTGGTAGGTGATGCTGATCTTGTCGCCGGGGCGGTAGGTGGCAATCTGCCCTACGAGGTCTGCACCGCTCATTACCGGCACACCGTTGATTTTGGTGATCACGTCGCCTTTCTTAATACCGGCAGCTGCTGCGGCGCCATCGCTGCGTACGCTCATTACGTATACGCCGCCTTCGTCTTTAATGCCGTTTTGTTTTTTGTCTTCTTCACTGATATTATCGCGCGGATACTCAATACCGAGGTATGCTCTTTGCACGGTGCCGTACTTCATCAGGTCGTCTACAATCTTCTTCACGATATTTACCGGAATAGTGAAGCTATATCCGGCATATGCGCCCGTAGGACTTGCAATGGCGGAGTTGATGCCGATAAGTTTACCGTTCAGGTCAATCAGCGGGCCACCGCTGTTGCCGGGGTTTACAGCTGCGTCGGTCTGGATGAATGATTCTACCGGCGCATTGCTTTGGCGGCGGTTGATATCGAGCGTTCTCCCTTTGGCGCTGATAATACCGGCGGTAACGGTTGTTTCCAGTGTAAGCGGATAACCTACTGCCAGTACCCATTGACCTACCTTCACGTTATCGGAATTGCCATACAGCAGGAAGGGCAAACCTTTCGCGTCGATTTTGATTACAGCCAGGTCGGTGGCAGGATCGGAAGCGATCAGTCTTGCCTTGAAAGATTTTTTATTGGTAAGGGTCACTGTGATTTCATCGGCGCCATCCACTACGTGCGTGTTGGTAACAATATAGCCGTCTTCGCTGATAATGGCTCCCGAGCCGGATGCCATTTGTGGTATGGAACGATAGCGGCGTTCGCCCCAGGCATCACCAAAGAAATCTTCCAGTTCAGGGAAAAGATCTCCGAAGGGGCTTCTGCGAGGAAGGTTATTAGTTACAGTGCGTGTTGCTTTTGTTTTGATATGCACGGTTGCCGGAATAGCTGCTTCTGCTGCGGCGGTGAAATCCAGGGATGCGTCCACTTCCGGCAGTCCATTGAACCCGGCATAGTTGGCGGGTATTTTCCCTGTATCATTTCCCAAATGTTTGTATACGTACGAATCCTGCTCTGTAATGCGGTTGTATCCCCACAGTGTAGCCACAGTTGTGCCGGCACTGAGTAATACTACTGCAATTATTTGTTTCAGCTTCATATTCCTTGTATTTTAAAAAAGGTTATTAATGCTAAAAATAGTTGCCTGAATACAAACAAATTAACGCAAGAAAGAACAAAGCCGTGGCACCATCCTGCCCATTTAACAAAGAATTTACTAAAGTCTTCGTACTTGGAACAGTACAAATTTAATAAAGATAACCGGAAAGACCGAGCCCCTTATTACTATTACTTCAACCCCATTAAAAACTCCATCGTATCCACCCCGTCTGCATAATCCATTAACCGCGGCTGCTGCAATTGCCCGAACGGGAATTGACCTTTTCCGGCGATCGCCTGGATGTCGGCATTGTTTTGCAAGCCTGCCATAACCTCCTCGCGGGAAGTATAATACTCGTAGTGCAACTGGCTGATGGGCGAAAATACAGAGGCGTCTTCGCGCAGTATGACGGAACCGTTGGTCATGTAATACGTTTTGTTCAAAATCATCAGCGCCAGCTGATAGTCGTAGTTGTTGCGGTATTTATGATGGTCGGCCAGGTAATTGTATTTTCCGAACGCTGCCAGCAGCGGTACAAAATCATAGTCTTTCGGAACATACAATTTGGTCACATTGCGGCAGCCGAGGCCGAAATAACGGTAAACATCATCCGAAAGCGCTTCCAGTTCATCGCGCGATTCTTCACCGGTAAGCACCGCAACAGAAGTCCTGTTACGGCGAATGATGTGCGGGTACTTGCTGAAATAATAATCAAAATAGCGGGCGGAATTGTTGCTGCCGGTGGCAATGTACGCATCACAGCCCTTCAGCATATCGGCAAAGGAGATATAAGCTTTGGTGTCCGCATCCATTTGATGCAGTTTGTCTGCCAGGTGTTTGATCAGTACATCGTCCTTGGATGATGTCTTGATGGTTTGCCGGTGACCCGCTATAAAAGCGCAGAGAAAATCGTGAAAACCTACCAGCGGAATATTGCCGGCCATGATGATGCCTACGTTCAGGGGCTTATCCTTCTTGTCTGGGACCTGGTATTGCGCTGCCCATGGTTCCAAAGCATTTCGCTGCAAAAACTGCTGCGCTATACTGTGCGCAGACAGGTTGATAAATTCGGGCGTGAACCAGGGATTTTGCAGAAACGCTTTCTCTTTGGCTGCATTCCATTGCGGACCATCCGATAAGATGTACTCACCCAGTTGCGTCATCAAATTGATCCGATGTTGTAAATCCATTACACCTTATATTTGTGTGCAAATGTAATAGTATTCAATCCATTAAAATTTCAGCATAATGGCCATAAAAATTACAGACGAATGTATCAATTGCGGGGCCTGCGAACCGGAATGTCCGAACAATGCGATTTACGAAGGGGGAGTGGAGTGGGCTATTGCAGACGGCACTTCTGTGAAGGGACCGTTTACCTTGCTCGATGGCACCGTAGTGGATGCAGAACAGCGTCATGCGCCGATCAGTGTAGATACTTACTATATCGTTCCCAATAAATGCACCGAATGCCAGGGGTTTCACGAAGAGCCCCAATGTGCGGCGGTATGCCCTGTTGATTGCTGCGTGCCCGATGAAATGTACCAGGAAACTGTGGAGCAATTGATGGCGAAAAAAGAAAAACTGCACCTCTAAGCGGGAAAATGTGCAAAATTAGTACCGCCAAAATTTGGAAACGGCAGCTATAAAGTAGTAACTTAAAGTATATTAAAAATTACCTGTAGCCTTTGTGCTACTACGAGTGGCGGGTGATATGTCCCGTCGAAAAAAGGTGAGGGATTGACGTCCTTCACCTTTGTTATTTTGGGCGGGGAGCCACGTACGCATTTTACAG
This sequence comes from uncultured Chitinophagaceae bacterium, assembly GCA_937961055.1. GTDB lineage: Bacteria > Bacteroidota > Bacteroidia > Chitinophagales > Chitinophagaceae > CALCIN01. The sequence continues at coordinate 130,400 of CALCIN010000033.1, forward strand.
CAGGGAGTATACTTCCGGTCCGGATATTAAGACTTACTGCATGCTTCATATTTAACAATTGTGCAACAATAAATTAGCCGGTACTAAACTCGAATCCTTTTCGTTTATTTGCTGAAAATTTTCAGCTATTCATGAAACCGAATATTGCCTTTGTTACAGGAGGTTATTCCACGGAAGCAGTGATCAGTTACAAAAGCGCCGTCACTATTGAAAAAAACATCGACCTCGGCAGATATTCGGTCTACAAAATAGATATCACTCCCAACGGTTGGTTTTATGAAGATGCTAACGGGAAAAAAATTGCCGTACAGCGCGATGATTTTTCCATCATCACAGAGGGTAAAAAAATCCTGTTTGATGCCGTATTGATTGGTATTCACGGCACACCGGGAGAGGATGGCAAACTGCAGGGATATTTCGATATGGTTGGATTGCCGTACACTTCCTGTGATGCTGCTACTTCTGCGCTCACCTTTAACAAACGATATACGGTGGCGGTGGCCGCTTTTGGTGGCGTGCACGTGGCCCGTTCCGTGCATTTGTTCAAAGACCGCCCGGTTTCGCCCGAAGCTATTCTGCAGCAGGTAACATTACCGGTGTTTGTGAAACCGAATAACGGTGGCTCCAGCATTGGCATGAGTAAAGTGAGCAATGCTGCCGATCTGCCCGTTGCCCTGGAAAAAGCTTTCAAGGAAGATTCCCAGGTGCTGGTGGAGGAGTTCATTTCCGGCAGGGAATTCACGGTAGGGGTTTTCAAAACAAAAGACGAGATCATTGTATTGCCGCTCACGGAAGTTCGTTCCAAAAAAGAATTTTTTGATTATGAGGCGAAATATGAAGGGATGAGCGAAGAAATTACGCCGGCGCAGGTTGATGAAGCGGTAGCAGAACGTATCCGTGCCGAAGCCCGTAAGGTGTATGAAGTGTTCAACTGCAGGGGAGTAGTGCGGATTGATTTTATTTACCATGAGGCCACGCAGGCGCCGTACATGCTCGAAATCAATACGGTCCCTGGTCAAAGTGAAGCGAGCATTGTGCCCCAGCAGGTAAAGGCAATGGGCTGGACGCTGAAAGAATTTTACACTGCCCTTATTGAAGAAGCGCTGAGCAGGAAACCCGGCAGGCAGTGAGTGGTAAGGGATAAATACTTATTTTCAGGCAAGTCATTTCTAAGATAAAATTAATCGCACCCGTGTTTAAATTCATTACCAAAAAACCGCTCTGGGTTCATATCCTCGTGGCAGTGGGCCTTTTGTTTTTGTTGGTGTTTATCTTCCTGCTTTCCCTCGACTGGATGACAGAGCACGGAAAAACGCTTACTATTCCGTCGGTTACCGGTAAAAGCTACGATCAGGCAGTAAAAGAACTGGAAAACCAGGGCTTTGAAGTGGTGCTCCAGGACTCGGTTTATATAGACACTGCCAGGCCGTTGCAGGTAATGAGGCAGTTCCCGGAAGCCGACGCCACGGTGAAAAGAAACCGTACGGTATGGCTTACCATCAACCGGGCCGTTCCGCCGCTCATTGAAATGCCCAAACTCGACGGATTAAGCTACCGGAGCGCCGAAATGGTGGTACGTCAAAACAACCTGAACATAGAAGATACGATCTACCGGGTATTCCCCGGTCGCGATGTGGTGATAGACCAGTTGTATAATGGCGAACCCATCAAGCCCGGCACCAAAATCCATATGGGCAGCAGCATTGTGCTGGTCCTGGGCAGCGGTGTGGGCAATGAAGAATTCAAAGTGCCTGATTTGTTTGGTCTTACACTGGCCGAAGCACAGGTATACCTGGAAAGCATGGGATTGCTGTTGGGCGTGGTCATTCCCCCTGATCTGAAGGACGATCCGAACAAAGTGTATGTAAAAGACCAGGAGCCGAAACCGCTTACCCCTGATGGTCGCCCGAATTCCATTCGCCGCGGTCAGTCGATCGATTTATTTGTGCAAACGCAAAAGCCCGTCAGAATAGATTCTAACTTAAATTCGGGGCAGGATGAATATGAATAATCAATAAACTTATTTGCCATGCAAACCATTACTGCAGATGAAGTAAAAGCACGTTTGGATAAAGGAGAAAAATTAAACCTTATCGACGTGCGTGAGCCGCATGAACATGCAGAATTCAATATAGGCGGTGTGTTGTACCCGTTGGGAAAGATCCAGAACATGCAGGTAGACGAACTCGAAAAATACAAGGAAGAAGAAGTGATTGTCTATTGCCGCAGTGGTAACCGCAGCGGACAGGCGGCCTTGATTCTTGATACGCTCGGCTTCAAGAATACCAAAAACCTTGCCGGCGGTATGCTGAAGTGGCAGGAGAAATTCGGAGGGTAGAGGAGGCTGCTTCACAGGGGCTACTGCTGTTTGGTTGACAGGTAATCGTAAAGGGCCGGCAAAAAAGTTACTGCATGGTTGCTACTGCCGGTTCTGTCCAATCAGCAGCAATAGCTTCCAGCGTTCGTTTGTCTGTTGTTCCATCGTGCACGAAATAGCGATACTGTGCGCGGTAAGTGCCGCCCGGATTGATGGTAAACGCACCATCTACCATCGGCGCATACACCCAGTATGGCATCGAAGGATGCACACGTACCGGCTGCGGATACCTGAAATTGGAAGGGTGGTCATACACTGTTACACCTGCCACCGCACCATCAATAATCCCATAGGCATCTACCCAGCGGGCATGGGTATGGTTAGCGTCTGCATCTCTTGCCCCTTCACTCGTCAGCACATGCCAGTTGGTTTTATAATGCAGTGAATCAGCCGGGTTCCATTGTCTGCTGCCACGAAGCGCCATGCCGCCATAATGATATTTGTTGAGATATAGCGTGTCGGGTGTGGTATTTACCTGCTCCAGGTAGCAATCGAAAAGATAATGCCGGTTGTAGGGATAAAAGCGCAGTGTCCATTTTTCACGTAGTATTTCTCCGTGCTGAAAACTGGTATAGCGCAGCAATAGCTGTACTTCTGCCAGTACCGGACCTTCTACAACCCGTAATACTTCCAGGTGTTCTACATTGCCGGTTTTGATGTGTTGATTCCAGAAGTCAACAAAACTTTTCTTAAAGGAGGTATTCACCCATGCGTGAAAGATGCCATGTTGATGCGTATGTCCTGCAGGAAAATCATCAGTAAGAATTTTTCCGTTCGGACTGAATAACGGGTGAATGAAACCGCTTCTGCTGTAATACGCGGGGCTGTCTGCCGGTGGTGAGGCTTCTTTTGTATGATAAAACAACAACGGCTGACCTTTTACCAGCACCATCAGTCCTGCAGGTTCCTGCTCCACTTTTACCGGGTATTTTGACGGATCAACAGCAACCGGTTTCAACCGATAGCGGGCTTTGTTGCCCGGCAAAATTTTTTCAGGCAAAATAAAAACCAGTGTATTGCTATCGAGCAATTGTGCCGGTGCAGTGATGCCGGTAGCGGTGTTGACGACCTGGTAGCCGGTATGGGCGGGTAAAGGTTTGTTCAAACGAACTGTAATGGGGGTATTAAAGCGTTCATACGCTCCTGCGGCAACTTCAATAGTTTGAGCAGATACGGAAACAGTGAAGAAAACGATGAGCAGCAGGCTGATTACTTTCATGGATGATTGTCACTTTCACCATGAAGATAATTATAAAAACAATCGTCTATTAAAACAATCGTCCCGCCTGTAAGCCTATCATATGGACACCAATATGCTCCCCATTCTTTGGCACATCCACCAACCACTCCATCCCCCCGCTGGCGGGGGCGCCAGCGCGAACTTACCCCGGCAACAATGTTGCCTGGAGGGGGTGGTCCCGCTGGTGACCCTCCAGCTATGCTGCCTGCATGCGGTGGTCAACATATCTGCCCACACAATAGGCTTACCTGCGTGACGACTGCAACATCCTACAACTTCACATTTAACCCAACCATCACATTAGTCCCTGCCATAGGATAATAATAATTCTCCGTTATCAACTCACCCCCCCACTGATAACTAAAAGTATATCCATTCGGTTCATACTTTTTATTGAACACATTGCTCACCTGGAAAATAACAGCTGCCTCCCGAACGAGCATGTTTTTCACCGTATACATAATCCGTGCATCCTGCACAAAATAAGGGTCCAGGCTGCGTTGTTTGTTAGACGTATTATCCAGATATTGTCGGCCAACATACTTGCCAGGAAAACTGATTTCCAGGTTTTTTACCGGGAGTATGCTGATCGTGGCCGCTCCAATCAGGTCTGGTGAAAAGGAGATATCGGTAGTGCCATGCTGTATGGACTTTTGCCCGTCATTGTCATAATCATCATAATACTCTGTAAAGTCCTTGATGCGGTTGCGGCTCAACGTGAGATTGGCCCCCGCCTGCAACCAGTTGGTGATGCGGGCGCTTCCCTGCAGTTCAATACCCATGCGAAAACTGTTGGGAACGTTCACCCTGGTATAGGCGCCCACTTCGTTCACTTTACCGGTAAGTACCAACTGGTCCTTGTACAACATGTAATACAGGGTGGCAGCCCAGCTAACAGCCTTGTTGCGCCGTTCAATACCGAGTTCAAAATCGTGCAATTTTTCTGGTTTGGGTTGTTCAACAATACTAGCTTCAAAATCGTCACGCACCGGTTCTTTATTGCCTTGCGAATAGGAAGCGTATATGCGGTAATTCCTGTTGCTCCAGGAAACGCCTACTTTGGGATTGAAAAAGTCATAAGTGTTACGCACCTGCAAATCCGGGTTTTTGCGGAATCCGTTGATGTTGTACAACACCCTTCTGTATTGCAAATCGCCAAACAAAGACCATGATTCACCAAGACGGCGCTGGTATTTTCCGTAAATATTTACATCGGTTTTGTAGGCGTCAAGATCATACCAGCGATAGTCGTTGGGAATAGCGTGTTCTGCCCAGATGATTTCGCCGTAGTGTTTGCCATCGTAGCGGCTCCAGCCACCGCCCAGCGTCAATTCATTTACATCATCATTATACTGTACAGAAAATATCTGACCATAAAAATCATTGTCCAGCCACAACTGCCTGATTAGATCAGTTTCATGTAGGGTGTCGTTTCCAATTACCGGCTCCGGCAGTCCGTAATCGGCATATGCTTCTCCGGCATGGTATTCTTCATAATAGCCTTTGCCTATGGTGTAAAAGAAGGCGGTGCTTGCCGTAAGCCGATCGCTGAAGCGATGGTTTACAAAAAACTGGAAATGGTCTTGCTGAAAATTGTCTGTCTGGTTGTGATAGGGTTCACCCGGCTTTTCCATACCGGCATAATTGATGGTGCGGTTGTTTTCCAGGTCCCATTCGGCCACACCGTTCCATGCCTGGTAGGTCCTTTCCGTACCGGAAAAAACGTTCAGTCGGAGGGATGTATTACTGGTGAGATAGGCCCCGGACAGGTAAAATGATTTCAGATCGCTGCGTGCGCGGTCGATATACCCGTCGCTGCCGATTTTCGACAGGCGTGCATCGAATGTAAAATGGTCTTCTATCAGTCCGCTGCCGGCCTTTACAGTGTGTTTCCAGGTATTGAAGGAACCAAAACTGTTGTTGATTTCAACGTAAGGCTTTGTGTTCACTTCATTGGTGCTCAGGTTAATGGTTGCGCCAAACGCACCGGCGCCATTGGAAGAAGTGCCCACGCCGCGCTGGATCTGCACATTGTTTACGGAAGAGGTGAAGTCGGGCAGGTCTACAAAAAACGATCCCTGCGATTCTGCATCGTTGTAAGGGATACCGTTCAGCGTAACATTGATACGGGTGCCATCACTGCCGCGAATGCGAATACCCGTATAGCCAACACCGTTACCTGCATCGGAATTGACCACCACGGAGGGCGTCATGTTCAGCATGAAGGGCAGGTCTTGCCCGAGATTGTTTTTTTCCAGTTCACGCGCATTGAGATCACTCCGGGTGAAAGGCGCATTTTCGCCGGCCCGGGTAGCTTTGATTTCTACCGGTTGCAGGAAAAGGTTATGGCGTTTGAGCATGAAACGGATCGGTTCGGAGCCAGGGGTAACGGCCTGTTCAAGTGTTTCAAACCCTACAAATGAAATACGCAACACATAATCGCCCGCTTTGAGACGGTTAAAGCTGAATTCGCCACGGGCATCTGTTGTAGTGGTGGTTGAGATATTGTTACCTGAAAGTTCTACGGTGGCGCCGGCAACAAGCTTGCCTTTGTCATCAGCAACAACACCTTTAATCACTTGTGCAGGCAACCAAAGGGAAATCAATAAATAGCAAATCCCCAAAAACATTTTTTTCATTTCCATTATGCTTTAAATGGTGAGCGACGGAGCGTTAACTCCTGGTCAAAAAATGGTTTGAGAGAAATGCTGCGACAATGAAAGTGTAGGCAATAGTGGAATCTACCTTCCCTGCGCAGGCATTACCCTGGTCAGGTTCTACGGGTATCATCTCAGCCTTCGTATCCGCGCTACAGCAGAATAGAAAGCACCCCGAGGAATCTGAATCTCTTTGGCCAAAGAGGGCACAAAGATAGGAACAAAAAAGTTTTGGAAAATTGTAACATTCCTGCCGTGACGGGCGTATTACTGCAAACTGTCGCTTTATGAAAGGAATTGTTCTGACTGTTTTTCTGGGTGTTATGACTTGCCTGGCTTCAACGGGGCAGGTGATCCAGGATGAAAACGCGGAAGTGAGAACGGTGTCCGGATTCCATTCCATACGGGTGAGCCATAGTATTGACCTTTATATTACGCAGTCTGATGAGGAAGCGGTGGCTGTGAGCGCCGGCAAGCCGCAGTATCGTGACCGTATCAAAACGGTGGTGGAAGACAGCGTATTGAAAATTTATTATGAAGACAATTCCATTTTCTGGCGGGGGAACAAGAACCTGAAAGCGTACGTATCGGTGCGCACGCTGAAGCGACTGGTAGCAGGTGGTAGTTCGGATGTGGTGGTGCAAAACGGTATCGCGGCAGATGTGCTTACAATGTCGATAGGAGGGGCCAGCAATTTTCGCGGGACGGTTACTGCCAGCGCCATGGAGGTAAGGATCAGTGGTGCTTCCGATGTGCGTATCAAAGGGAAGGTAGCCAACCTGAAAATCAGCGCCGGCGGAGCGAGTGATTTTCACGGCTTCGATTTGATAGCAGAAAATGTATTTGTGTCTGCAGGTGGCGGCAGTGATGTGCGTGTAACAGCCACCAATGAAATTGGCGTGGAAGCTTCCGGTGGCAGCGATGTTGTATTTAAAGGCGATGCAAAACTGAAATACAAATCGGTTGGAGGCGGCGCCAGTGTTACCAGGAGAAATTGATGCGAAACCTTTTCGTCATTGTAAATATATCAGGATGAGAAAAATCATATTGTTCGTTTTGGCAATGACGGTAAGCACCGGCTTGCTGGCACAGAAAACCATCAATGGTCCGAACGCTGAGGTACGCGAGGTGGGTGTATTTCACAGTATCAAAATATCGGGTGGCATACACCTCCTGTTGACCCAGGCTGAAGAGCAAGCAGTAGCCGTAAGTGCTGCCGCCCGGGATGACAGGGAACGTATCAGGACAGTGGTGGAAGACGGTGTGCTGAAAATTTCATTTCAGGTCAAGGGTGAGCACGGTAGACGCGGGAAGGTGGCGCGTAAATTAAGGGCCTATGTATCTGTAAAAGAACTCCGCAGTTTGCGTGCCGCAGGGGGTGCCCTGGTGGAAATTGATGGCGAGCTGAAGGCAAATGCCATTTCCATTGCTGCTTCCAGTGGCGCCATTGTAAACGGCAAAATCAACGCGGACAATATTGAGGTTGACCAGAGCAGCGGCGCCATCGTAAACATTGCCGGTTTTGCCGACAATATGAAAGTAGACGGAAGCAGCGGCAGTAAGTTTTGTGGCTTCGACCTGGCGGTCAACAACTGTTACGCCGAAACGAACAGCGGGGCTGCGGTGGAAGTTACCGTAAACAAAGAACTTACTGCCACAGCCACCAGCGGGGGAGCGGTGCGGTACAAGGGGGATGCGAAGTTGCGGAAGTTGAAGACGAATAGCGGGGGAAGCGTGAGAAAGCAGAAGTCATGAATTTGTAGTTTTATAGTAAAGCCATGAAAGGCCACGAGGGGTTCGTGGCTTTTTTGTTTTTTGAGAGAAAGAATTTTTGGTGTGCAAACAATTTTATAATTTGCAACTATAATTTAGTTGCACGTCTTAATAAATGTCCATCATGTCAAGAAGAGCTGAACTTTTAATGAATTCAAAGAAAGGTTATGTCGAAGAACCAAAAACTCCTGCTACGGCTTTTAACAGTACCCAGCGATTTTACCTGGGACGAAATGGTTACGGTATTAGGTCATTTCGGGTTTATTGAGCTTAAAAAAGGAAAAACCGGAGGCTCAAGAAGAAAATTCGCCCTTGAGAATAAGAATGTAATCATGCTGCATAAACCGCACCCCGGGAATATTGTTAAAATATATGCTATTAAAGAAGTGATTACTTATCTGAAAGAAAAAAAATACATTCAAGATGAATGATGTATTAAGATATAAGGACTACATTGCTTCTGTTCATTTCAGCGCAGAAGACGAGGTATTTTATGGAAAAGTGCTGGGTGTGGATGACCTCATCAGCTTTGAAGGGGCATCTGTGAAAGAACTAAAGAAGTCCTTTAAAGAAGCTGTGGAAGATTATATCCGTACCTGCAAAGAAATTGGCAAGGAACCGAACAAAACCTATAAAGGGACCTTCAACGTCCGCATAGGCGCCGATCTGCATAAAGATGCAGCTATGTTTGCGGCCACCCTCAATATTTCACTGAATGATTTTGTGAGAACGGCTATTGATTATGCGCTGTTGAATAAGGAAGGACTGAGTAAATACCTGCGTCCACATTAAAAAGAAAAAAGTTCCCCCGCTAAAGAGCTTGCTTAAAATTTATTAGTCGGCTGTTTTGTTACAGGGAAGGAAAATTCACCATTGTCCGCCTCAAGGTTAGTGCAAACCCGTGAGCCGCCACTACTTTATTTCGCAATTCGGGAAGAAATAACTAATAAATAAAAAAGGAGATTTCCTTCTCGAAAATCTCCTCTTTGTTGCGAAGGGAGGGATCGAACCTCCGACCTTCGGGTTATGAGCCCGACGAGCTACCGCTGCTCTACTTCGCGATTTGGAGTGCAAAGATAAAGAGTTTCAATTTTGCTACCAAACAATTTTTAATCATCTAACTTTGCCACGGAATTTTTTTTACCACTAAGTCGAAAATGTGGATCGTAACACAGCCCAATACACAGTGTTACCCAAGTTGCGACTTGGTGGCTAAACCTTACAAAACACCTGTCGCAATAAATTGTTCAAATGATAATATGAAATCCGGTTTCGTCAGCATATTCGGTCGTCCCAATGCCGGTAAAAGCACCCTGCTCAATGCACTGCTGCAGGAGAAGCTGGCCATTGTGTCGCCGAAGGTGCAAACCACCCGTCACCGGATCAAAGGAATTGTTACTACCGACGAATACCAGATCATTTTTTCCGATACCCCCGGCATCATCGAGCCGCAGTACAAGTTGCAGGAAAAAATGATGAATGCCGTTAAACAGGCGCTGGAAGATGCAGACGTCGCGGTGCTGTTGATTGATATCAATGAAAACTGGGAAGATGTCAATCAATTGTTCGAATCATTGCGACTGCAGGTGCCTGCCATTGTAGCGATCAACAAAGTGGATGAAGCGGACGAAAACAAAAAACAGGAAGCTTTCCGTTTCTTCAATGCAAAAAAATATTGTACCGAAATAGTTGCCATCAGTGCATTGCAGGGCTACAATATTTCGGAACTGGTGAGGCTGGTGGTGAAATACCTGCCGGAAGGGATGCCTTTTTTCGACAGTGAAGAAATGACCGACCTGCCCACCCGCTTTTTTGTGGCGGAACTGATTCGCGAAAAGATCTTTTATCTTTTTCATGAAGAAATTCCTTACCACACCACCGTGATCGTAAATGAGTTTAAAGAAAAAGCCACGCTTACAAAAATTGTAGCGGATATTATCGTGCAGCGGGAAAGCCAGAAGGGCATCCTGTTAGGACAGGGCGGAAAGATGATCCGGCAGCTGGGCACCGAAGCGCGGAAAGACATTGAACAGTTTTTGGGCAGAAAAGTATTTTTGGAATTGTTTGTAAAAGTGCGCCCGAAATGGCGCGACAATGAACTGATGCTCCGCGAATACGGATATCAATAAATTATTCAGGAAAGTATGGCAGGTTTTACTGTAGCAATAGTAGGCAGACCCAATGTTGGCAAAAGCACGTTCTTTAACCGCTTGCTGGAGCAACGTAAGGCCATTGTAGACGACGTAAGCGGCGTTACCCGCGACCGCCAGTATGGAATGGCAGAGTGGAATGGCAAAACATTCAACGTGATCGATACCGGTGGTTTCGTGCCGCGCAGTGAAGATGTGTTTGAAAAAGAAATCGCCAAGCAGGTAATGATCGCCGTGGAAGAAGCCAGCGCGCTCCTCTTTATGGTAGATGCCGCTACCGGCATCACCGATCTCGATGAAGCCATGGCCGATGTGCTGCGCAGAACGGCCAAACCGGTTTTCCTGGTGGTGAACAAGGTAGACAACCACGAACGCCTGCTGGAAGCCACCGAATTTTACCGCCTCGGCTTCGATAATATCTTCTTTATTTCATCTGTCAGCGGCAGCGGTACCGGCGAATTGCTCGATGCGCTGTCGGCCCTGATCACCGAAGAAGACATTGCCGAAACTGAACACATGGCCGCGCTGCCCAAATTTGCCATCATCGGGCAGCCCAATGTGGGTAAATCTTCCCTGCTCAACGCGCTGGTAGGACAGGAGCGTACCATCGTTAGCGATATTGCCGGCACTACCCGCGACACCATACACACGCATTATAATCTTTTTCAGAAAGAATTCATTTTGATCGATACGGCCGGCATCCGGCGAAAGACCAAAGTGCACGAAGACCTGGAATTCTATTCTGTGATCAGGGCCATCAAGGCTATGGACGAGGCCGATGTATGCCTGCTGGTGCTCGATGCGGAAAAAGGCATCACTGCCCAGGACCTGAGCATATTCAGCCTGGCCGCCCGGAAAGGGAAGGGAATCGTTATCCTGGTAAACAAATGGGATGTGGTGGAAAAGCAAACCAATACCGCCCGCGACTATGAAGCCGCTCTCAAAGAGCGGCTGGCGCCCTTTACGGATGTGCCCATACTGTTTATCTCGGCACTGGAAAAGCTGCGCATCCACAAGGCCATTGAGGTGGCATTGAAAGTATATGAAAACAAGAAAAGAAAAGTACCCACCAGTCAGCTCAACGAGGTGATGCTCAAGGCCATTGAAGCCTATCACCCGCCCGTGGTGCGTGGCAACCCGATCCGAATCAAGTATGTAACCCAGTTGCCTACCCAGGTGCCGTCCTTCGCCTTTTTCTGTAATTACCCGGAAGATGTTAAGCAACCCTATAAGAATTACCTTGAAAATCAATTGCGTCAGCATTTTGACTTCAGCGGGGTGCCGGTGCGGATATTCTTCCGGAAGAAATAACGGCGCCTGGTAAATCGGTTTTGCAGGGCCTGTTACCTTATTTTCGTTCTTACGCCAATTATCCTGAACGGGATACCGTATTACCTATTTATGCGGGCTTTTACGACAATGTGAATGTTTTTTCTGCCAACCTTGCAGCGAATTGTTAATTATTGTAAATTGCCTCGCCATTATTACTACCTGGCTCCTACCACAAAAACCTCTGGAATCCAAATCCTCTGTCATTTATTGCTGATAAACTTATTCATGTTATGAAGAAATTCTACTTCTACGGAATGGTATTGGTCTGCCTGTTCTGTTCCAGCCTGGTAAATGGTCAAACAAGGTATTGGGTTGGCCCTTCTTCAGGCGCCCCGGGTAATTGGAGCGACCCCAATAACTGGTCGGCTACGTCTGGCGGTGCCGGAATGGCTTCAGTGCCCAATGCCAGTTCTTTCAATGTGGTATTTGACCAGGATGCGTTGGTAAATGTGGACATGGGATCTTTTTCATTGAACAGTATAACGGTTACGGGGAATAGTACAGCTACCCTGGTGGCCAATGCGGCAACCAACATAACGGTAGTGAGCGGTTCGCCCGGCAGTGAAGGGCTTCGTATAGAAACCGGCAGCCGTCTGAACGACAGCTGCGCCGCCAACGTAGCCTTTAACTTCACCTTTGCCAATGGCGCCGGGGGCCTGATTGATGGCACCTGGTATTTTGCGGGCGCTACGGGTGTCAACCCTCCCAATGGTGCTACTTTTGTATTGCCTGCTACAACGGGGCAGGGTAACCGCCTAGATGTAAATGGAACAATTATTTTCCGCGATAATACAATTCCTCCTGCGCCCACACCCGCTGCAGGCCAGGAGTATCTATTTTTCAACAGTGGCTCGGAATTCTGGCTCGACCGGAACGAAGGGGCTACGCCCGATGCCAACTGGGACGCCAACTCTACCATTCGCATAACGGGCGTCACTACTGTTGCGCCGGTGCTCAACCTGAACGCCGGCAACCAGATAGGCAACCTCATCATTGATTGCCCTGATCTGGACCCCTTGTTTGGTCCTTACAGCTTCAGCCTGTTTTCCGGTCTTTTGATCCAGGGCAATCTGCAGGTGCTCAATACCAACGGGGCAGATATCGTATTGTTAACAGCCGTAGACCCCGACCCGGTTACGGTAACAGTAGGCGGTAATGTGACCATCAGCGGCAATTCCCGTGTTTATGTGGCAGACGATGCCTTCAATGCATTCCGTTTACAGGTAAATGGCGACTTTAACCTGGCCGGCGGAGCATTCCTGATGCAGTATGCAGACGGAGTATCTCAACCCACCGTACTGGGCATAGCCGGTAACCTGAATTTCACGGATGGTACATTCGATTGCACCAGCAACAGCCTGAGCAGTTCAACCGACCTTTTTGTGGTAGAAATGAATGGTACCAGTGGCGTACAAACGATCACAGCAGCAGGTCCCATTGACAATATCAATAACATGATCACGCTGCGTATCGACAATAGCGCCGGCGTTACATTACTCAGTCCGGTAGCTGTAGGCAAAGTGAGCTGGAATTCAGACAATGCTGGTATAATCAATACGACTGCTGTTAATTATCTTACCATCAACAATCCCGATGCAAGCGATCCCACTGTTATCAATAGTCCTTCCGATGATGGCTATGTGAGTGGTCCGGTAAGAAGGGTAACCAATAGTACCGATCCCTATCCTTTCCCCACGGGCAAAGGTGGCGTGTACAGGTATTGCGAAGTAGTACCGCAATCCGGCAACGCTTCCACCTACACAGCTGAGTACTTCAATGCTGCCCATCCTAATCTTACCGTAGCGCTGCCTTTATCAGGCGTTTCCAATACAGAATATTGGCAAATCGGCCGCATCAGTGGCGAGCTTGCGAGTGTGCAACTGACGTTGAACGGCAGTGTGCCGGGTGCCGCAGCTTCTGACGGGATTGTGGTGGCCCGATTCAATGGTTCCGCATGGACATCGGCGAAAGGCACCACCGGAACAACCATTACGCCCGGCACTGCTTCGAGCGGTACGGTGCTTTCAGACGCGTTGCTGGGTAGTGTTAGTCCCTATACGCTCGGCTTTGGTCCTGCCGGTTCACTGCCCATATACCTCGTTTCTTTCAATGCGAAGAAACTGGCAGGTAGTAAAGCGCTTATAACCTGGACCATCACCGAAAACAGCACGCCCGCGTATTTTGAAGTGTTGCGCTCAACCGATGGCAACCATTACGAAAGCATCGGCAAAGTGCCCGGTGTGGATTACCAGGTGAACTACGAACTGACCGATAACAACCTGCCCATCGGCAATATCTACTACAGGCTCCGCATGGTGGATGTGACAGGTGATGTGAAACTGAGCAAGGTAGCCATCGTATCAAACGGTGTTGACGGCCTGTTCCTGACTGCCATGACGCCCACCATCGTTACCGACCGCGCCAGGGTAAGTGTGAGCACCTCAGAAAGAGGCAACCTCCAACTGGTGGTAACCGATATGTATGGCCGTGTGGTGAAGCAGCAGATCAACGGTGTAGAAACCGGCACGCAGGAAATCTGGATGGACCTGCGGACACTGCCCAACGGCGCTTATAACGTTGTGGGATACCTGAACGGTAAGCGCAGTTCTGTTATCCGATTCATCAGGCAATAAATACAGCACAATTACCAAAACAACATAGCGGCAGGCTTCCATTCACCAGGAAGCCTGCTTTTTTTGTGGCTGGTTGAATGGGGTTGGAAAATTTTTTTATACCTTCGTCGCTCAATGCTCACCGATAGCTTTCATAAAAAAATGAAATATTATGGCGTGCAACAGCAAGCTTCGGGGAGCGTGTGCAATAATGTTTCCCTTCTTTCTCATCCAGTCTTTCCATGGCTACAGTCAGTGTACATGGGATGGCGGCGGTGGTGACAACCAATGGACGAATCCTGCCAACTGGGCGGGCGATACTCTGCCCACTCCTTCAGATGCCGTTATCCTCGACAACCGTTTTGTTTCCGGCAATTATACCGTAACGCTTCCGGCAGGTACCACCACTGTAGCAGTACAATCTTTGACGATTCGACCTACCGCAGGCGCTTCCATAGAGGTGGTGGTGCCGGCCACCAATCTTGCCATGCCGGCGCTGGTGGCGCAGGGAGCCGTTTATGGCCTCGATGTGCAGGCAGGAGGTGTTTTCCGGAATGCTTCCGGTATCAGCAGCGGACAATCGCTGATGATTGCCGATTCGTTACGCATAGGCAATGGCGGCAGGTATGTTCACCAGACGCGGGCAAGTCATGCCGGTTCCATCAGTAGCATTCTTTCCCGCGCTCCCGGCACAGAAACCGGTATCATGGAATTTGACGTGCCCGGAACTACAGGGTATACAATTTCAGTTAGTGGAAGAGTATATGGCAGCCTGGTGCTCTCGGCCACGGCAGCGGGAGGTACGAGAAGCTACTCTTCTTCCGGTAGTAGTGTTTTCCAGGTGCGCGGCGGTTTTCGTATAAATAACGGCGTTAGTTATAGCCTGCGCCTTAATGCCAATATGATGATTGACCGTGATCTGGTGGTAGACAGCGCCATCTTTAATATTTCGCCCGGTGGCGATAGCACCGTAGTGCAAATCCGCAAGGGGTGCTATGTAACGGGTACCATTACCGAAAGCTCAGATGGTTTTCCGGTGATGGAGTGGTGCGGAAATGAAACACAGGAGATAGCCATTACGGGCAGTATTCAGAACAGCATTAGCGTCCGTATAAATAATCCGGAAGGCGTGAAGTTACTTGCTCCATTGGAGCTGCCGTTCAAACTGGAGTTGGAGCAAGGCAAAATCATCAGTTCTGCTGAAAACATGCTCACGCTCTTGCCTGACTGTACAGTGCAGGCGGATAGTTTGTCGCGCAGCAGTTTTGTGGATGGTCCCATACGCAAACAGGGACTGCTTGCCGCCCCGCATTTTCTATTTCCAGTAGGCAAAGATCAACTGCGGTGGCTGGCGCTGAAAAATGCAACAGGCGATTTTACAGTAGCGTATGTAAAAGGCAATGCCTGGCAACCGGGGCATATGCTTGACACAGGCATTCATCAAATTTCGCAAATAGAATACTGGACCATTGCAACCGAAACACCAGGCAATGCATCAGCCGGTATTGAATTGTCATTTGATGATCCCAACGGCGGCGGCGTTACAGAGCTGGCATCCTTACGGGTGGCGCAATTGGTAGATAATACCTGGATCAACAGGGGAAATGCAGGCATTACAGGCAGTGCAGGCGCCAGCGGGTCGGTATGGAGCGATGTGGTACAAAATTTTACCAGTGCAATGCAACGCTTTACTCTGGCTGCAGGCAGTGACGCCGGTAATCCCTTGCCAATAAAGCTGCAGCAATTTTCAGCCTATGTTTATCAGCAGCAAACCAGGCTGGAATGGACCTGCGAGGACGTGCAGGGCGTACGGTTTGAGGTACAACGTGCCGGTGAGCAGAAAGATTTTGAAACCATAATGATGATCGATGGGGATGAAAACCGGCAGCATTATTCATTTATTGATAAAAAGGTGGGCGAGGGGAAATGGTATTATCGCCTGCGAATGACAGAACGGAGCGGTGCTGTTGCGCACAGCAAAATTGTGCCGGTGTATATTCGGTCGCGGCCATTCCGTTTGTTGCACGCTCGTACCATGCAGGACAGGGGCGTATTGCAATTGGAAGTTTTTTCGCCGCTGCCAGACCGCGTAATATGGCTGATCACCGACATTGGCGGAAGAGTGCTGCAAACCAGCATGCAGGCAGTGGAAAAAGGCGTCAATACTATTATGGTACATGTAACTTCGCTTCCGCCCGGTTTATATTTCATAGCTGGAAAAAGCACAGGAAACAGAAGCAATATGTTGCCGTTTCTTAAAAATTAAGCGCATTGTGCGCGGAGCAGTTGTATGTAAACACAAGTTTGTATCTTTCTAATATGGTTAAAACGTTGTCAATAACAATAACAGGTAAAGTGCAGGGAGTGTTTTTCCGGCAGAGCACCAAAGAAGTTGCATCGGAGTTGGGCATTACAGGAACGGTAAGGAATCAGCCTGATGGGAGCGTGCATATTTTGGCTACGGGAACCGAAGACCAGCTCAACAAATTGCTGGAATGGTGCAAAAAAGGTCCGTCACGCGCAATAGTGACCGGAGTGCACACAGAAGAGCAGGACTTGCGCCATTTTTCAGGCTTTACCATTCAGCGTTGATACCGGATTCACATGTAACGTTAATACCGTATTTACATTTTTCGAAAGCACTATAAATATTTCGTTATGAACCAACCAACATTGCTATGCACAGTATTCCTGATGACCACTGTTTCTTCGCTTGCCCAACCATTGCGGCAGGGCGATCCCAAACTCACAGAATTATGGGAACCGCAACCCAGGGTGGTGGCACCCGGTAAAACAGCGGCAGACGCTCCGGCCGATGCCATTGTGCTGTTCGACGGTACCAATGCAGATGCCTGGGTAGGCAGGGATGGTAAACCGATAAAATGGAAAGTGGAGGATGGCGCTATGACGGTGGTAGGCGGCACCGGCGACATTCGCACCAAACAGGGTTTTGGCGATTGCCAGTTGCATATTGAGTGGAGAACGCCCGCCGAAGTTTCTGGTGAAGGGCAGGGACGTGGCAATAGCGGCATCTTTTTTATGGGACAATACGAACTGCAGGTGCTCGATTCGTACAATAATAAAACCTATGCCAATGGCCAGGCAGGAAGTATTTATAAACAATTGCCGCCCCTCGTGAATGCAAGTCGCGGCCCCGGCGAATGGCAAACCTACGATGTGATCTTCACGGCGCCCCGCTTTTATGAAGACGGTTCCCTGAAATCACAGGCAAGAATAACCGTATTCCATAACGGCGTGCTGATTCATCATGACCGTGCCTTGTGGGGCAGCACAGAGTACATAGGCATTGCCGCCTATGAAAAGCATGGTGATCGCGAACCACTGGTGCTGCAAGACCATGGCAACCCGGTAAGCTATAGAAATATCTGGATAAGACCGTTGTAAGAAGATTGTTGAATGGTTGAATTGTTGAATGGGGGAGTGTGGTTCGCCGGAATCCGGACAACTTAACTGTTTGACAATTTAACCATTCAGCATTTATGTAAAATCTGCTCCATCACACTCTTTACCATCGTGTCGCATTGAGCGCCACGGAACGTGAACAATTCCTGGCCAGCCAGGGAGCCCAGCAACGTTTTTCTGATCATAGCCTTCGCACGCAACAGCCGCACTTTCACGTTTTCTGCAGAGATGTCGAGCAATTGTGCAGTTTCTTCCGTAGACAACTGCTCTACTTCCCGCATCATGAACACTGTGCGGTATTTCACCGGCAACAGGAGCACGGCTTCCTGTATTCTTTCCTTCATCTCTTTTTGCATAAGCGTTTTTTGTATGCCCTGGTCATATGATTCCTGTTTGTCCTGCGCCAGTTGCTGATAAGCGCGACGTTCATTTTCTTTTTTCCGGATCACCTGTTTGCATTCGTTGATCATGATGCGGATGAGCCACGTGCCAAAAGCTGCTTCTGCCCTGAACTGTGGCAGATGATGCCATGCTTTCAGGTAGGTGTTCTGCATCACATCTTCCACTACCGGATCGGCGCCCAGCCAGGCGGTGCCGATCCGGTACAGTTGCTGATTATACCTGCGTATGATCTTTTCATACGCGGCAGGATTGCCGTTGCGGATCTCGCGGATCGCCAGGAGGTCCTGTTCCGATGCTGCCAGAGAAGTTGTCATTTGTTGTGTCTTGTTCATTGGATACCCCGTGCATTCAAAAGTTACAAATTTTGTAACCGGAAGGTTGCCGGGGTATCCAATTACAAAAAAGAACATGACTACAATTACGATTCCGCATTCAAGACTGGATACCGTTCGCACAATATTAAAGTATACGTATGGACTGGTGCCAATTATTGCCGGCGCCGACAAGTTTTTGAACCTGTTGGCCGACTGGCCTGCATATCTGCAGCCGGTAGAACATTTATTGCCCATGTCGCCGGCCTCCTTTATGATGGTAGTAGGGGTAATAGAAATAGTGGCCGGGTTACTGGTATTGCGTTATACGCGTTTGGGAGCCTATGTGGTGGCGGTGTGGCTCCTGGCCATTGCGATTGTACTACTGGCTGGTGGCCATTATGATATTGCCGTTCGCGATGTGGTAATGGCTGTTGGCGCCTATTGTCTGGCCAGGCTGTATGAACCTGACGAGGCATCACGATAAACGATACTGCTTTTCAAGCAGAGTTGTTGCATTTGGTCTGGCCCCGCCATCTGGCGGGGTTTTTTATTGGGTGGGTTGCGTGATGCGTTCGTTCAACAGTACTTCCACAATGGCGTTGAACTCTTTTTTGAATCGTTCGTAATGCACGCCGGTCCCCGGGCCGTTGAATCCGGTATGGATCTTTTTTACTCTGCCATCGGCGCCAATGAAGACGGTGGTGGGCAACATGCGGATGGTGGTGAGTTGCGGCAAGGTTTTTTCGGTACGCAATGCATCATTACTGCGTACGCCGGTAATGAGCATGGGGTATTGAATATGGAAGCGTTGCCTGAATTTTTCCAAACTCTTTTTGGAACGTTGAAAATCGGTGCTGTATTCATAGGCAAGGGCAATCACTTCAATGCCGCGCTGCCTGTTTTTGTTATAGAATTCGCTGAGGAAGGCTGTTTCATCCATACAGTTGGCGCACCACGATCCCATCAATTGCACAATGACCACCTTATTGCGAAACCGTTCATCGTGAATGGACACCATTTGGCTGTCCAGGTCAGGAAAGCGGAAATCGAGCCGTTCTTCGCCGGGTTTGAGGTAAACGGCCGAAAGCGTATCGGGCAAGCTGGCGTTTTCGTTGCGGATGGCTTTCCATTGTTCGAGGAAGGTGGGGCCGGAAGTGAAGCGTCCATCGTTGAGGATGGAATCATTTTCTATGGTGGCTGCAAAATAGTAAGCGTGATGGCCATCAAAAGTGGAAAGTTGCAGCAGGTTACCGTTTACAGCGCCTTCCAGGTAACGGTAATCGCCGGTGGGGGTGAGGAAGGTGCCGGTAAGTTTGTTGCCGTTTTGTTTAAATTCGGCTATGGCAGGCCGTGATCGGTTATCGTCGAAAAAAGATACGGCCCATCTTCCGCTGATGTTTTTCACTGGTTTTTGCTTTTTGCCGGGGAATCTTTCGCGTTCACCGTAAGTCATGCGTACCGGCATTTCCAGGTCGGCTCCGGCAGTGCCGCGCACCCATTTGCCGGTAAGCATGCGGGGCGAGCGAGGGCGGAGAAAAAATACCGATTCAAACAGGGGCATGTGAACGATCAGCGAGTCGTTTTTCCATTGGATATTGTTTACGGCGATTCTTTCAGCAGCATTACGCACGTACCATACCGGTTGGCCTTTTTCATATTTCAGTTCGAAATTGAAAACAATATGTTGACTGTCTTCCCGTACCAATTCGGCCCTCCACCAACCGGAAGGCAGTGCAGGTTGAGCTGATGCAGCGATGGTTGTGACCAAAAGGGTTATCCAGCCCCAGACAAATTTTCTCATATGAGGTACATTCATTTGCTGACAGCTACGAATCTACGACGAAAGTTTTTGGTCTTCTGCGATTTTCACATTTCTTGTAGTAAGAAGTGTTTTTTGAAGCTACCTTCCTTTATCGTCTCAGGTTGGTAATCATATCCTTCGTCATCTTATCCAAATCAAATTCATGCTTCCATCCCCAGTCACTTCTTGCCACAGAATCATCAATGCTTTGTGGCCAGCTTTCTGCTATGGTTTGCCGGTAGTCGGGTTGATAGGAAATGTTGAATTCAGGGATGTGTTGTTTAATGGAGGCCGCAATTTCTTTGGGTGAAAAACTCATGGCGGCCACGTTGTACGATGTGCGGATGGAGATTTTTTCGGCCGGCGCCTCCATCAGTTCAATGGTGGCACGGATGGCATCAGGCATGTACATCATGGGCAGGTAGGTATTTTCCTTTAAAAAGCAGGTATACCTTTTCTGCTCCAGGGCTTCGTGAAATATTTCAACGGCATAGTCGGTAGTACCGCCGCCGGGTGCGGATTTATAGGAAATAAGTCCCGGATACCGGAGGCTTCTGACGTCAATGCCAAAACGATTATGGTAATAATTGCACCAGAATTCGCCGGCATATTTGCTGATGCCATACACCGTAGTGGGTTCAATAATGGTATGTTGGGGACATTGTTGTTTGGGTGAAGTAGGGCCAAATACGGCAATACTGCTGGGCCAGTATACTTTGTGGATCGTTTCTTCGCGGGCTATGTCCAGTACATTGAGCAGTCCCTGCATATTCAGGTTCCAGGCCAGATTGGGGTTCTTTTCGCCCGTGGCGCTCAGGATGGCTGCGAGCAGGTAGATTTGGGTTACGTTCTGGCGGATTACCTGCACGTGCAACATTTCCTTGTTCATTACGTCCAGGCTTACATAGGGACCTGTGCCTTTCAACAATTCATTTTCTTCCCGCAGGTCGGAAGCTATTACGTTGGCATTGCCATATATTTTACGGAGGGCGAGGGTCAGTTCTACGCCGATTTGTCCGGAAGCGCCGATCACCAGTATTTTATCTTTAATCATAGTGTAGCAAAAAAGTTTCGCAAACGTAGTGAAAGAAGAACGAATTCCAAATTCCGGGGAATCTCGTGAATGTGGAAATCCAACTATACTTCCCCCTCCAAAAGTTGAGCCCTGGAATTCCAACTCGGAACCAACATCCAAAACTTCCACCCTTAACCCCCTATATTTGCTGCATGAAAATCTTTTTGCAAGACCTGTTCCGGGAACAGTCGTACGATGAAAATAATTTCTTTCTGATAGCCGGTCCCTGCGTGGTGGAAAGCGAGGAATTGCTGATGGAAGTGGCCGACAAAGTATCGTCCACCTGCAGGAAACTGGGAATCCCCTATGTGTTTAAATCCTCTTATCGCAAGGCCAATCGCACCAGCGCCTCCTCCTTTACTGGTTTGGGCGATGAAACCGCTTTGCGATTGCTGAAAAAGACCGGCGAAACATTCAAACTGCCGGTTACCTCCGACATACACGCCCACGACGAAGCAACGCTGGCTGCCCAATACATCGATATCCTGCAGATCCCTGCGTTCTTATGCCGGCAAACCGACCTGCTGGTTGCCGCTGCTCAAACGGGTAAAATTGTCAACGTAAAGAAAGGCCAGTTTGTAAGCGGCCCCTCCATGAAGTTTGCCGTAGAAAAAATCGTAAAAGCCGGCAATGACAAAGTGATGTTGACCGAAAGAGGCAACAGCTTTGGCTACCAGGACCTGGTAGTTGACTACCGCAATATTCCCTGGATGCAAGAGCACGGTGTGCCGGTGATCATGGATTGCACCCACAGCCTGCAACAGCCCAACCAGGTTTCCGGCGTTACCGGCGGCAATCCCCAACTCATCGGCACCATCGCCAAAGCGGCCATTGCAGCAGGCGCCGACGGCTTATTCATTGAAACACACCCGAATCCTTCCGTAGCCAAAAGCGATGGCGCCAACATGCTGCGGTTGGAACTGCTGGAACCGTTGTTGGAAGAACTGGTGCGGTTGAGGAAGGCAATTGTAACAACTAATCAATAAGAATCTTTGTTATCACCATGTTAATGGTAAGGTTAATTGATTAGATTTACAAGTGTAGTCTATGGACAATAAGAAAGAACCCTATTTTTCGTTTTGGCGGAGCCAAAAAGTCAAGTTTTGAAATGACAGAAGAGGAATTGGCTCAGCCAGCGGAATTGGTAAAATAACTTCCAACTACGATCTTGTTTCACTGTTTTTCCCAGACTTCTTAAAAGATATCGACAATTAAAGCGATAATAAAAACGGGATAACACTTATTCCTAAGTTATCCCGTTGCGTGCGTCTCGACGCAGCTGACTGCAAAAGTTTGCAGCAGATGCCTGACTTCTTTTTACATTTTGGCTTCCCTCTTATTCTTTGCTTTGGCAGATTCCACATGATGGGCAATCGTGAGCGCGGAAAAATGCGCATCGAGTTTGATACGAACCTTGCCGCTGCCTGCCGTGCCTTTGTAGGATTGCCCTGAATCCTGTATGGACGCGTAGCCTGCCTTCGTAACACAAAACATTTCTTACATTAGCAAACCATTTATTAAACTGTACGTCATGGCAGTCAGAACCGATGTATTTACAAGTCCGGATTATTACCAACTGGATGAGTTGCTTACCGAAGAGCAGAAACTGGTGCGGGAGTCGGTGCGCAATTATGTAAAAAAGGAAATTTCGCCCATAATAGAAGATTATGCGCAAAGGGCTGAGTTTCCGGTCCAGATTGTGCAGCAACTGGGTGAGCTGGGCTGTTTCGGACCCACTATTCCGGTGGAATATGGCGGCGGCGGTCTCGACTATATCAGTTATGGATTAATGATGCAGGAACTGGAAAGAGGCGATAGTGGCGTACGGTCAACTGCTTCTGTGCAGGGATCGCTGGTCATGTTCCCGATTTATGAATATGGCAGTGAAGACCAGCGGCGGAAATACCTTCCGAAACTGGCCAGCGGCGAATGGCTGGGTTGTTTTGGTCTTACGGAGCCTGACCACGGTTCCAATCCCGGCGGCATGCTAACCAACATCAGGGACGCAGGAGATCATGTGGTCCTGAACGGCGCCAAAATGTGGATCAGCAACGCGCCCTATGCCCAAATTGCCGTGGTATGGGCCAAAGATGAAGCCGGTGAAATTCGCGGACTGATCGTGGAGCGGGGCATGGAAGGATTTTCAACGCCAACCACCCATGGCAAATGGAGCCTCCGGGCCAGCGCCACCGGCGAACTGGTGTTTGACAATGTAAAAGTGCCCAAGGACAACCTGCTGCCCAAAATAAAAGGATTGAAAGGCCCGTTGAGCTGTCTTACCAAAGCGCGTTACGGCATTGCCTGGGGCGCTGTGGGGGCAGCCATGGATTGCTATGATACAGCCCTGCGTTATTCAAAGGAACGCGTACAATTCGACAAGCCTATCGGCTCGTTCCAGTTGCAACAGAAGAAACTGGCGGAAATGATCACCGAGATCACCAAGGCCCAGTTGCTGAACTGGCGCCTGGGTGTGCTGATGAATGAAGGCAAAGCCACGCCACAACAGGTGAGCATGGCCAAACGCAATGCCTGCGAAATTGCAGCAGACATTGCCCGCGATGCGCGCCAGATGCTGGGTGGAATGGGCATAACGGGCGAATATCCCATCATGCGCCATATGATGAACCTGGAAAGTGTGATTACCTATGAAGGTACACACGACATTCACCTGCTCATTACCGGTATGGATGTTACAGGGTTTAATGCATTTAAATAAGCCGGGAACGGCGGGAGCGCGAAAAAACAATGGAATTTTTGCGACTTGCGGCTTCCGGCCCGTCAGACGATCCAACTACAACTATGAGAATATTTTTAATTGGTTTCATGGGCTCAGGCAAAACTCACTGGGGCAAACAACTGTCAGAGCGGTTGCAATTGCCTTTTTTTGACCTCGATGAAACCATCGTGCAGGCAGAAGGCAAATCTGTTACGGACATATTCAGCGAAATGGGAGAGGAGTATTTCAGGAGCAAGGAAAAGGAAATGCTGGAAAAACTGGTAGATGAAAATGAATCGATGGTAGTGAGCTGCGGTGGTGGCACGCCGTGTTTTTTCAACAATATCGATTTTATGAAAAAATACGGGACTGTGGTTTGGCTGAACACACATGTTGATATACTGATGAAACGCCTGCTGAAAGAACGTGATTCCCGTCCTTTACTGAAAGATATCAGCGATGAAGGATTGAAGCACTACATCGTGAGAAAACTGAACGAACGCAGAATGTATTATGAGCAGGCCGATGTGATAATTGACAAGGAAGATTGTTTTTCGATGAATGAATTTATTCAAACCGTATTGCATGCATAAAGGCTTCTTACGTACCGGGGCTATTCTCGGCGCACTGGCAGTGGCACTCGGCGCTTTGGGTGCTCACAGACTGAAAAAATTGGTATCCGCAGAAACTGTAGCAACGTTCGAAACAGGCGTACGCTACCAGTATTATCATGTGATAGCGCTGCTGATTATTGCCGTGGTATTTGAAAAGTTCCCGGCGAAGTGGATGAAGATCGCGGGATATTGTTTTATAACAGGCATTGTTTTGTTTTCCGGTTCACTGTACCTCATTACTGCACTCAAGGCAAAAGCAACGGTAGGCTTGTCAGGCATCGGCATCATTACGCCGATTGGCGGACTTTTCTTTGTTGCAGGCTGGCTCTTTATGTTTTGGGCAGTGTTGCAACCAGAACGGAAATAATGCTGCTGCGGTTACAATTCCTTTTTTATCCTATCGGTGCTTCAAAGGTTACCACACAACTACCTTCACCTTCTATTTTGCAGGAGCCGTTGATGCTTTCCATCCTGCGGCGCATATTGCTCAGCCCGTTGCCAAAGCGCCGGAGTTGTTCGGGGTTGATGCCAACGCCATTATCGGCCACTTTTATGATGAGTTTGTTGTCGCGGGTGATGATATCGATGCGTATCTGCGTGCCCTGCGAATGTTTCATGGCATTGTTGAGCGCTTCCTTCACGCTCAGGAAAATATTTCTTCTTTTTTCACCTGAAATATCTACCTGTGGAATAACAGCCGGCACATTCACTTTGCATTCTATGGGCGTATTGTCGAAGTATTCCGTAGCATGGGCGCGGATATAGGCAACCAGACTTTCCAGCGTGTCGTTGCTGCTCTTCATGGTCCAGATGATGGTATTCATCTTGCTCAGCAGGTCATTGGCAGAACTGGATATTTTTTCCAGTTCGGGAAAATGCTGGTCTTTCATCTTGTGTTTCAGGATCTCGCTCATCAGGCGGATGGCCGTCATACCCGAGCCCAGTTCATCGTGCATGTCTGCCGAGATGCGGTCGCGTTCCTGCTGTTGTGCGGCCAGCACGGCTACCTGCTTTTCAAATTCCTTGCGCTCATTTTCCAGTTTCAAACGTTCTCTTTCTTTCACGCGTTCAATAATATCACGTCTGTTCTTGTAAGCCAGTCCCGACAGGAAGAAACCCAGTTCCAGCACCAACCCGCTTTCATAGTAGAACAGGGCGCGGTTAAATATAGACGTATCGGGTTCCACCAATTGCCAGTGAAACTGGATAATGGCCTGCGACATCACCGAAAAAACGATCAGCACAAAATTGCCGGCCACAAGGTAATTCAATAGGGGGTCTTTGCGCTTGATGCTATAAAGGATAAAAACTACACCTATGAGGAAGAAGAAAATCTTGATCACCAGGTTTTCCATGATGTTGAGAATGCCATACCTGTCGGTTAGAAAGTAAATCATGGAATAGACAGCGCACAATACCAGCAGCATCCAGTCGGCCAGCCGCAGAAATTTGTCCAGCGAAGGATAATTCTTCCGTGTATCGACAAACCGCCGCACGAAGAACAGGTAAGAAAACACACTGCCCGACATGATCATGAAGTCGAGATATTCTTCGTAAAAATAATTGAAGGCATTGGCGGTAAGGTTGAAATAAGATTTCAGGAACAACAAACTGGCCGTGCAGAAAGTGTAGATGGCATAAAAGATAAATTCCCTGTTGCGCGATTGCAGGAATACGGCCAGTGAATAAAATACCATCAGCAGCATTACGCCCGACACCACATAGGTAAAAATATCGAGCAGCCGGTCGTTGTCGCGCAACTGCGCCACCCATTGCCACACATAATCCTTTTCGATGAGGCGGGGTATGAAATTGTTCACATTGGTCCTCACAAAATTGAAGCGGCAATAATAAACGGCCGTTTCACCCGGCATTACCCTGATCATTCGTACGCCGTTGTATTTTACTTTTCGGCTAATGCTGTCCGGTACAAGTTGCAGCCGCGTGGTATTGCCTTCCTGCTCAGCCTTGTACAATTCTATTACATTGCAGTACATACCAGGCGACACACAAATTTCTTCCACCGAATCCGATGAATTGTATACGATAAACTTCAGCAGGTTGTCGCGTTCCATGAGCGTGTCGGGAACGTCCATCAACCTCAACATATGCCTGGCGCTACGGATATAGGGGTATGCAGGGAATTGTTCGGGTGAAGTACTGCCTTTCGGCGCCGCATAAAACCAGCATTGGTCGTAAATATGCTTTGTAAACCGGATGCGGGCCACATCAACTGCTCCGGAATCGGCCGATTGGGCAAAAGCAGCCAGGCTGCAGCAGGTTATTATTGCGGTCAACATCCATCTGCCGATGAAGGTTAACTGTAGGGCAGCAGCGAACTGGCCGGCACACAATCGGGCCATCATGTTGGTTTTAACGGTCATTAGAGCGGTATTGCAATGACCAAGATAAATGATTTGGCAAAAGAATTGATAATTCAGGGCATCAGGAAGCTGAGAAATTGGCAGGGGGGTAGTCCGGTTCTGTTCAACTACTTATCTTTGTCGACATGGCTAATCGCTTAAAAACTGCAAAAAGCAAAGCGTCTGGTGCCGATAAATTCAAGCCTGAGAAAGAAGAACAGGTTAAGGTAAAGGACCTCGTGAAGGATGAACGTACCCAAAAAATTGCGGGCACTTTCTCCCTGCTTATCAGTCTATTCCTGTTTATAGCATTTGCTTCTTATCTCTTTACCTGGGAAGAAGACCAGGACAAGGTGTTCAGGGGCGTAGCCGTATTGTTTCCCGATGAGGACATCCGTACGTCTAACCTGCTGGGTAATGTGGGCGCCTATATATCTCACCAGTTTTTTTACAATGGTTTCGGTCTCGCTTCTTTTTTCTTTTGTTCCTTATTTTTTGTGATCGGGATAAATGCCGTATTCGCCCGGAAGATTTTCAGCATATGGCGGAATGTGCGGTACGTGATAGTAGGGGTGTTGTTCTTCAGTGTTGCGTTTGCATTTTTTGGCCGGCAGAGCGCCTTTTCATGGGGCGGCGCCGTAGGTAATATGATCAGCGACTGGCTGGTGCGCATGATTGGTAAAGTGGGTACTACGGCTTTGCTGGCGGCGGGAGCACTGGCTTATGTGATCTGGCGCTTTAATCCTGCGTTCAGGTTGCCGGCGCGTAAACAGCCTGAAGCTGCAATTGATAACGAACCGGTAGCCGAAGAAGCTGTTGAAGAAACGCCCAAAACACGCGAACCAAAAAGCCGTAATAAACTGAAAGAGGGCGGCAAGACAACAGCCAATCCGCCGGCCACTGAACCAGAGGAAGAAGAACAGATTGAATTCCAGGTAGTGGAAAAGGAGGATGATGAAGCGGAAGGGGAGGAAACAGGAACCGCAGACAATACACTTGCAGCCGGCGAAGTGGAAACGCCTGTTGAGGAGGAGCCCACACCCGGGCCAACCCGGAAATCAGGAAAAGCCGCTAAACAAGAATTACCTCCGCTGGAACTCGAAATCAAGTCGCAACCCCTGGAAGAAGTACCGGAAGTGGTGCAGGAACAGGTGGACGAAGCAATGGAAAAAGCCTGGCAGGGCAATACAGAAGAACTGCCTCCCTATGAGCCTACCCTTGACCTGCGCGATTATAAATATCCTTCACTGGACCTGCTGGAACAGCACGGCAGTGAAAGGATTGTGCAAGACGCGGCAGAACTGGAAGCCAATAAAAACCAGATCATCAATACGCTCAAGAATTACGATATCGCCATACAAAAGATCAGTGCTACGGTAGGTCCCACGGTTACCTTGTATGAAATTGTACCGGCAGCAGGCGTGCGTATTTCACGTATTAAGAATCTCGAAGACGATATTGCGCTTAGCCTGGCGGCGCTCGGCATTCGTATCATTGCGCCGATACCCGGTAAAGGGACCATCGGTATTGAAGTGCCGAATGTGAAGAAGACCGTCGTGAGCATGAAGACCTTGTTGTCTTCAGAAAAATATCAGCACAGCAACTTCAGCCTGCCCATCGCCATAGGTAAGAAAATCGATAATGAGAATTTCATTGTTGACCTTACCACCATGCCGCACCTGCTCATGGCCGGCGCCACCGGCCAGGGTAAATCGGTTGGATTGAATGCGATCCTTGTTTCTTTATTGTATAAGAAACATCCTTCGCAGCTAAAACTGGTGCTGGTAGACCCGAAGAAAGTAGAATTGAGCCTGTACCGCACCATCGAGCGTCACTTTCTGGCCAAATTGCCCGGTGAAGAAGAAGCGATCATAACAGATACGCGTAAGGTAATTCACACGTTGAATGCCTTGTGTATTGAAATGGACAACCGGTATGATTTGCTGAAAGAGGCCGGTTCGCGTAATATTCGCGAGTACAATGAGAAATTCATCAAGCGGAAACTCAATCCGCAGAAAGGACACCAGTTCCTGCCGTTTATAGTATTGGTGATCGATGAGTTTGCCGACCTGATCATGACCGCCGGCAAAGAAGTGGAAATGCCCATTGCCCGCCTGGCACAGCTGGCCCGCGCCGTTGGCATTCATCTCATCATTGCAACCCAGCGGCCTTCGGTAAATATTATTACCGGTACTATCAAAGCCAACTTCCCGGTGCGCATCGCCTTCAAGGTATCGTCGAAAGTTGACTCCCGCACCATTCTTGATACCGGCGGAGCCGAGCAGTTGATCGGCAAAGGTGATATGCTGATCAGTTACAATGGCGAGCTTACCCGCCTGCAATGCGCCTTTGTAGACACGCCGGAGGTGGAAAGCATCTGCGATCATATTGCCGCCCAGCAGGGCTATCCGCAGGCGTTCCTGCTGCCTGAATATGTGGATGAAAAAGACATGGAAGGCAAGGACGTAGACCTGGGCGACCGCGACCCGCTGTTTGAGGAAGCTGCCCGCCTGATTGTTCAAAACCAGTTGGGCTCCACTTCATTGCTGCAACGGCGTATGAAGCTGGGCTATAACCGCGCCGGACGGTTGATGGACCAACTGGAAGCAGCGGGCATTGTAGGGCCCAGCCAGGGCAGTAAGGCCAGAGACGTACTGGTAAAGACCGAATCAGAACTGGAGCAGTATTTCCTGGACCTGGGTTAGCAATTTGTTAATCATTTGTTTTACCGGATAAACCTTTTGGGGGAATCGCCGTCTTACCAATGCCGCGCATGATAAACTTAAATTTATCCGGTATCTTTGCGGCCTTTAAGCAACCACCCAATTGATAATAATGAAAAGAACTTTTTTATTCATTACCGCATTTATTGCAGCTATATCCGTATCCGGTCAGGGAAGCCTCGGCACTAACGATCCGGCAGCCAAACAAATACTGGATGCTGTAAGTGCCAGGTTCAAAACATTCAAGTCCGTACAGGCTACCTTCAGTTTTAAGAACGAAGACAACAAAGGAACGGTGCTGGGCACCAAAAAAGGCACCGTGTATATGAAGGGATCGAAATATCGCGTAGTGATCAATGGGCAGGAGATTTTTTGTGATGGCTCCAATATCTGGACCTACGATAAAGGCGCCAATGAGGTGACCATCACCAAACTCGATGCCTCGTCCGGCAGCATCACGCCGCAAAAGTTGTTCACCAATT
The DNA here is from genome assembly GCA_937961055.1 of uncultured Chitinophagaceae bacterium. Taxonomy (GTDB): domain Bacteria; phylum Bacteroidota; class Bacteroidia; order Chitinophagales; family Chitinophagaceae; genus CALCIN01. Next base: position 160,454 of record CALCIN010000033.1, read on the forward strand.
TTTATGACAAGGACTTTCTGTCTAAACTGAATGGTGAAAAACGGGAGAACCAAAAAATATTGCAGGAAATAGAAATGACCCCGGTGGACAAAACGCGCACTTTTCACAAAGTATACCTGTGGATTGACAAGCAAAGCAAAACCATCTACAGTACCCGCGTGCTGGACAAGACCGGAACTGTGTTCACCTATACCGTGGAAACCTTGAATACCAAGGCAGAACTTCCCGACTCCACGTTTGTATTTGATGCCAGCAAATATCCCGGGGTAGAGGTGATTGATTTGAGATAATGAAAGAACTTATTGATATAGAGAAATCCGAATTGGCGCAAGCCGGTTCGGATTTTGTTTTTGGCGGGCGAACAGAATTGGCATTTTCGTTTATCAGCCATCCCGACTTGCAGATACTTGCATTAAAATGAAGGGAAATACTATACTTTCCGTAGATCCGATTCATCCGCGCCCCACCTGAACGTGCTGATCTTTAACCCCGCCAGGTCCAGCACACGGTCGGTAACGGTGGCGGCCAGTTCTTCAATGGTAGACGGCCGGCTGTAAAAAGACGGGGTGGCCGGGCAGATGATACCGCCTGCAAGGGTTACCGTTTCCATGTTACGGATATGGATGAGGTTATAAGGGGTGTCCCTGATTACGCAAATCAGTTTTCTTCTTTCTTTCAAAATAACATCCGCTGCGCGGGTGATCAGGTCGGAGGAAACGCCCGAAGCAATGCGGCCAAGCGTACCCATGGAGCAGGGGGCGATGATCATGATATCGTATTGACCCGAGCCGGAAGCAAAGGGGGCCATGAAATCGTTGGTATTGTAAAACTTCACCGGGTAGCGGCTATAATCCTGGTTACCCAGTTCGGTAAACCATACCTGGCGGGCGTTTTCCGTCATCACTACAGACAGCTCAAGCCATTGTTTCTGAATGGTTAATAGTTTTTCAATCAATAATTTAGGGTAAATGGACCCGCTGGCTCCGGTAATGGCCAATACAATTTTATGCATGGAATTGAGTTATTTTTACTGAACAAACAAAAGTAGCATGCAAGCACTGAAACTGTCGGTATTATTTTCCTGGGTGATTATTTTTTCCTGCGCTCAGAAACCGGTAGAAAAAACGGAAAAACTGCGCTGGATGAGTCTCCAGGAAGTGCAGGATACGCTCAAAAAAGTGAAGCGTCCGGTATTGATCGATTTGTATACCGACTGGTGCGGCTGGTGCAAGGTGATGGACAAAAACACCTATGCCCACAAAGACGTAAGCAAGTATGTACAGGAAAAATTTTACCCGGTAAAGCTCGATGCAGAATCAAAAGGGGAGATCAGGTGGATGGGTAAAACGTATACCTATAACCGAAATTACAGGACCCACGACTTTGCCATCTGGCTCACCAATGGCCAATTATCCTATCCCACTACCGTGTTCATTCCTGTTGATGGCGAACCACAGGCCATTCCGGGTTACCTCAAACCGGGAGAATTTGAATTGCTGGTGAAGTATTTCGGGGAAGACAAATTCGGTAAAGTGCCATTTGAGCAATACAGGAAGAGTTTTAAGCCAACCTGGAAATAGTTTTGCGTTTGCAAGTGTTGATTAAACGTCAAACAAACACTTGTTTGTAAGCCGGAAAAAAATTTTATTTCCGCAAACGTTTGCGCCCAGGTTTCCTCTTTTCCGGTAATTTAATTTGGCTACCTTTGCATTGATTTAAGTCAATTAAACGTTACCAGCCATAAAAATTTTTAGACGTTGCAACCATTGTTTCAACGTTATCATCTTATATTTGAATTTTCATAGGATAAGGTTTAATGGTTAATGGTATTTGATTAGTGCGGCCTCCCCTCCGGGAGGCTCTTTTTTTGTGCCTGCCCGAATAAATGCGAACAGATTGAATAAGGGAAACATGGTAAACGGCATCAGTTCCAATTCCTTCCTTCAAAGAAAAGAAGCCATTGTTATGGGTGTGTTGCGCGACCGTGAAGAAATGATGATCACTGTAATGGCTCCGGGCTATGTGCGTAAAATAATGGAGCGATGCGCACATCGGCTTGTGCAAAATAGTTTATCCATACGCTGATGACCATCGTAAGGGTCAAAACTTCCCGTGGCGTTTAGTATACAATAGCCATTAGCTTTCGCCTGCCTGCATGGGGGCAACGTATTTCGCCGGCCAGTAGCCAGCTTGTCCCAGGTACGGCTATTCGTATGGGATATAAATCAAACAAGGAATAACGAACGCAAAGCTGGCATAGTTAAATGCCCTCTTTTGCCTTCATTATTCCTTGTTCTTATTCTTAGTGCTGATTAACTATGCTTCCGCCATATCCGGTATTACCGATACTTTATAAGCGCCTGCGTCCAGTTTCAGCTTGGTAGCTTCAAATGCTTTGAGCGTCAGATCGATGTCTTCGTCAGTATGCACCGCTGTCGGGATCAGGCGGTAAATGATATGTCCCTTGGGAATAACAGGGTATACTACAATAGAACAAAAGATATTATAGTTTTCGCGCAGGTCCATCACCATGGCGGTAGCTTCTTCCACGCCGCCTTTCATATATACAGGCGTTACCACTGAGTCGGTTTTGCCGATATCGAAACCTTTTTCGCGCAAACCGTTTTGCAGCTTCAACGCATTGCTCCACAGTTTTTCCTTCAGTTCAGGACGGGTGGTGAGCAGTTCCAGTCTTTTCAGGTTGCCGATTACCAGCGGCATGGGCAAACTCTTGGCAAAAATCTGGCTGCGGATATTATAACGGATGTAATCAATGATATTTTTAGGACCGGCAATGAATGCGCCGATAGAGGCCATAGATTTGGCGAAAGTGGAAAAATACAGATCGATCTTGTCCTGAACGCCCTGCTCTTCGCCAGCGCCGGCGCCTGTTTTTCCCAGCGTACCAAAACCGTGAGCGTCATCCACCAGCAGGCGGAACTGGTATTTGTTTTTCAGGGCTGCGATCTCTTTCAATTTGCCCTGGTCGCCGGCCATGCCAAATACGCCTTCGGTGATCACCAATATACCGCCGGCTTTTTGTTTTTCTATGAGCGTGGTGGCGCGTTGCAACTGTTTTTCCAGGTCCTCCATATCGTTGTGCTTGAAAACATACCGGTGACCGGGATGCAGTCTTACACCGTCGATGATGCAGGCATGGCTTTCTGCGTCGTATACAATTACATCATGACGGCTGCACAATACATCTATCAGGCTTACCATGCCCTGGTATCCGTAGTTGAGCAGTATAGCGTCTTCTTTACCTTCAAAAGCCGCCAGTTTTTGTTCCAGTTCTTCGTGATATTTGCTGTTCCCGCTCATCATGCGTGCGCCCATAGGCATGGCGAGACCAAATTGGGCAGCTGCCTCTGCATCTGCTTTTCTCACTTCGGGATGATTGGCCAGTCCGAGATAATTATTAAGGCTCCAAACAATCATTTCCTTGCCGCGAAATTTCATTCTGCTACCGATTTCTCCTTCCAGTTTGGGAAATGCAAAATACCCATGTGCCCGTTCGCGATGCTGCCCGATAGGGCCGTAATTCTTTAAGAGTCGTTCAAAGATGTCTGCCATAATAATGGATTTGTTAAAGGGTTGCCCGCCGTCCGGCGGATGCGCAAAGGTAGCGTTTTTAGGTCTTGCCACCGTTTGAAGGATTGCGGTTCAGTCTATTAAAGGTGCTGCGTCTTTTTGCCGCTCTTTGAATAAATACTCCACGAATGTAACGACATGATACCGGATTTATTTCCCTGAAATCATTTTGTGAAAAATTTACTGCTCCTTTACGGTCACCGGCTATCTTTGCCCAAAACTGATCTGCAATGCTTAAACTTCTTCTTTCATGTGCCCTTATTGTTCTTTCATTTTCAGTATCCAGCCAAACCACTACAGCCAAAAGCACAACGCCCGTGAACGCACCCGAGCGGCCGAAACTGGTAGTGGGAATTGTGGTAGACCAGATGCGCTGGGATTATTTGTACCGCTATTATGACCGCTATGCGGCCAATGGAGGTTTCAAGCGGATGCTGGGGCAGGGCTTTACCTGCGAAAACACATTTATTCCGTATACGCCCACCTATACTGCATGCGGCCATACCTGCGTGTACTCCGGCAGCGTGCCTGCCATCCACGGCATTACCGGAAATTCGTGGTGGGATAACCGTAAGTTGGCTAACGTGTATTGCACGGAAGATAAATCAGTAAAAACAGTGGGCAGCACTACCCGTGCCGGAGAAATGAGCCCGCTCAACATGCTGGTTACAAATGTATGTGATGAATTAAGACTGGCCACCAATTTCCGCAGCAAGGTAATTGGCATTGCCATAAAAGACCGTGGCGCCATATTGCCGGCCGGCCATAGCGCCAATGCGGCTTACTGGTATGATCCCAAAACCGGCAACTGGATTACCTCCACCTGGTATATGAATGAACTGCCCAAATGGGTGCAGGACTTCAATGCACGCAAGTTGCCTGATACATACTACGCAAAAGGATGGAGCACCTTGTACCCCATCAATACCTATGTGCAAAGCACTTCAGACAAGAAGGATTATGAAAGCAACAAGTTCGGTTCCGATCAGCCCGGCTTTCCCTATGATCTGAGCAGGTATATAGGCAAAGATTATGGCGTTATCAATTCCACTCCCTGGGGAAATACCATGACTGTAGAACTGGCAAAGGCTGCCGTGACCAATGAACAACTCGGTGCTGACAACATCACTGATTTCCTCACGGTAAGTTTCTCTTCGCCTGATTATATAGGACATGCCTATGGACCCAATTCAATTGAAGTGGAAGACAATTACCTCCGCCTGGATAAGGACCTGGCCGACTTGTTTTCGTTTCTTGATAACAAGGTAGGTAAGGGACAATACCTCGTATTCCTTACAGCCGACCATGCGGTGGCACATGTGCCCGGATTTATGGAAGAAAATAAATTACCAGGCCGCGTGCTAAACGATGCATTTAAAAAAGAAGTAAAACAGCTGTTGAAGGAAAAATTCGGCAGCGATCAGTTGATCTCCAGCTTTGCCAACAACCAGGTACATCTCAATCATCCGCTGATCGATTCGCTCGGCATTGATGTAAAAGCGTTGAAGCAATGGCTGGTTAAATACCTGGAAAAACGACCCGGCGTGGCGCGTGTATTTACATTTGACGAACTGATGACAATTCCCCTGCCCAAAAAGATCAGGGACATGGTAGCCAATGGCTATTTCCCTTCGCGTTGCGGCGATATTCAGCTGATACTGGAACCCGGTTGGTTTGAAGGGGGAAAAACCGGTACAACGCATGGCAGCTGGAATCCGCACGACAGTCACATTCCACTGGTTTTTTATGGCTGGAAAGTGAAGCCGGGCAAAACTAACCGTGAGACTTATATGACCGACATTGCACCCACCGTAGCGGCTATGTTGCGTATACAGATGCCCAGCGGTTGTGTAGGTACCGTGATTGAGGAAGTGGCGAAATAACACCGCCTGCAAACGCAAAGTCAAAAAACGAATTCCGGGGAATTAAATTTACCGTTTGTAATTTTCCGGGACCTGTTTTTTGACTTTTGCTTTTTATTTGACCGCAAATCAACTCACGTTATGAATAGATCCTTACTTGTGTTGCAAAAGTTACTATGGTTATTCGTAGTAACCACCATTGTTAAAACATCATCCGCACAACTGAACCTGTCGGAGCAACTACCCCTCGACCCGCACGTAAAAATTGGCAAACTTGAAAATGGCCTTACGTATTACATCAGGCAAAACAAAAAACCGGAGCAGCGGGTGGAACTGCGCCTGGTAGTGAATGCCGGTTCCATTAATGAAGACGACGATCAACAGGGCCTGGCGCATATGGCGGAGCATATGGCCTTTAACGGCACCACCAATTTCAAGAAAAATGAGATCGTTTCTTTTCTGCAGGACATTGGCGTAGGCTTTGGCAATGACCTGAATGCCTATACGAGTTTTGATGAAACAGTGTACATTCTGCCCATACCTACCGATAAGCCCGGCAACATTGAAAAAGGGTTCCAGGTGCTGGAAGACTGGGCGCACAATGTAACCTACCTTGATGAAGACATTGACAATGAACGGGCCATCATCCTGGAAGAAAGCAGGTCCGGTAAAGGCGCCAACGACCGCATGTTCAGGCAGATTTACCCGAAGTTGTTTGAAGGATCAAAATATGCATCGAGGCTGCCTATCGGCAAAGAAGAAATTATCAAAAATTTCAAGCATGACGTAATAAGGAGGTATTACAAAGACTGGTATCGTCCTGATCTGATGGCGGTGATTGTGGTAGGCGATATTGATCCGGCGCAGGCCGAAAAACTGGTGCGCAAACATTTTTCAGGTTTGACCAATCCCGCCAACGCACGCAAACGGGAATATGCCGAAGTGCCGCCTTATCGTTCCAGTACAGCAATGGTGGTTACCGACAAGGAGGCTACCAGCTACCTGGTAGGAATCAATTATCCCGCGTTTAGTGTGGAGCCGATAACAACGCTGGGCCACTATCGCAATCACCTGATTAAAGAAATCTTTACTAATCTCCTTAACCAGCGATTACAGGAATTAACGCAAAAGGAAAATCCGCCGTTTGTATATGCTTCCGTCGGCTTCGACAGCTACGCCCGCGGCTACGGCGCCTTTGGCGGTTTTGCTGCTTCCGGCACCAATGATCCCCAAAAGGCGCTGGAAGCTTTGACGGAAGAAATAGAACGCGTAGAACGTTTCGGCTTTACAGAGGCAGAACTGGAGCGCATTAAAAAAAGCATGATTGCCTCCTATGAGCGGGCATACAATAACCGTGACAAAAATGAGTCGGAGAATTATGTGGAAGAATGTTTGCGTCACTTCTTGCGCCAGGACGCCATTCCCGGTATTGAAAAAGAATTTGAATACGTGAAGGCGCTGCTGCCGGCTATTACCCTGCAGGAAGTCAACGCTATGGTAAATCGTTTCAAGGACCAGGAAAACCGGTTTGTGTTCCTGATGGGGCCTGAACCTTCCGGCGACGCAAAGCTTCCCGGCGAACAGGATTTGCTGGCGTTGGTAAATGCCAAATCGAAGGCCGACATAAAACCGTATGAAGAAAAAGCGGTAGCCAGTGAACTGTTGCGTACCATGCCTAAAGCAGGTAAGGTGGTTGCGCGCAGTACCGACAAAGTGCTGGGCACTACGGAACTGAAACTGAGCAATGGCGTAACGGTAACACTCAAACCCACCACGTATAAAAACGACCAAATATTGATGGGGGCCATCCGCCCGGGAGGCAAGAACCTTTATGGCGTGAATGATAAATTCAATGCCGAATTCATGGCGAATGTAATTGCTGCCATGGGCGTTGGTGAATTTTCTCCGGTAGACCTTCGCAAGGCGCTGGCAGGAAAATCGGTAAATGTAAGTCTTGCTTTCAATAACCTGAGCGAAGGTATTCGCGGTACGTCTACTGTGAAAGACCTGGAGACCATGTTCCAGTTAGTTTACCTGCATTTTACCCAACCGCGCAAAGACACTTCGCTTTTCCGTTCTTTCATTCAACGCAACAAGGCGCAGTACGCCAATATCAGCGCCAACCCGGAAGCAGTGTTCTTTGATACCTTATATAAAACGCTGTTCCAAAACCATCCGCTGGCGCCGGTACCAGTGCCCAACAGCGCTTACTTCGATAAGGTAAATCTGGACAGGGTACTGGCTATGTACAAGGAAAGGTTCGGCAACGCCTATGGAATGAATTTCGTATTTACGGGTTCATTCAAGGAAGAAGAGCTCATTCCGTTGATAGAAAAATACATTGCTTCGCTGCCGGCAGAGAAAAAGGAATTTGCCTTTACGGACAACAAGGTGCGCCCGGTGAAGGGAATTAAAACCCTCACACTGCATAAAGGAAAGGAACAGAAGAGCATGATCATTGCGGTATATACAGGGGAAACACCCTACAGCGAAGATCTCGAAATGAGCGCGCAGGCATTGAGTGAAGTAATGAATATCCGCATCATTGAAGAATTGCGCGAAAAAATACAGGGCATTTATGGCGGTGGTACTTTTGCCAGCCTCACCAAATTCCCTTATGCCAAATACGAATTCATGGTGCAATTGCCCTGCGGTCCGGAAAAAGTGGATACGCTGCTGAAAGCGCTGAAGAAAGAAATGGAACTGATGGTGAAACACGGACCTGATACTTCTTATCTCAATAAGGTGAAAAGGCAATGGATTGAACAATATAAAACGCAAATCCAGGACAATAATACCTGGCGGAACCAACTGCTGGACTATAAGCTGAAGGGCGGCAATCCTGATCGTTTTATCAACTATGAAAAATACGTGGAGCGGTTGAAGCCGGCCGATGTGCAACAGGCTGCAAAGCTGATTTTTAGCGGCAAAAACGAATTTGTGGCGATACAAATGCCGGAAAGTGACGCTGAAAGCGATAACCAGGATACGAAGAAAGGTTTTTAATGCAATGTTAAACACAAACAAAAGGTGGACTGCCGGCATCGGTGGTCCACCTTTGTTATTGACGGCGTATGACCGCTGATGGTATTTTTACGAACCGTATTTTCTGAAGTTTACCCGGAATGATACGATAGCGGTTATACCTGTACGGTAGCAACTATTCACATGAACGGGGACGTTTCCTTACACATCATCAGTATTATTAGACAAAACAGTAATTTGTCGCCACAACTTTTTTAAAAAACCCGCGAAATTTTTTTTTATTTTTCGATTAATCTCCTAACTTGCTTGCTCACTCTGTTGAACAAGTTTCCCTCCTACAAGATCTTAAGCTGATATTTATTGAATCGTTGTACATGGACTAACAGCCATGGTTGCATCACCGCGTCCTTATGTGGTGTAGCTGATTCAGCAACCATTCCGCCATGCCCATGCAACAAATTATTACCTGGACTACTTAACCTGATTAATGCATGCCAGCGACGCATGTTAAAGATACCGGAGGGGGAGGCTATAAGGATACTAGCTAACATTGGCAGCGGGTTCAGCTTTGTTCAAATTACGCACTGTAGTGCAAGGATATTCACCCGTTAAAAATGTTTTCGCTGGTTTAGGGGTTGCTTGATCAGACAGCCGGCTGTGTGGCCGGCTGTTCTTTTTATGAAAGAAGAAAAGGGTAATTTGCTAATTTGCACATTTGGCAATTATCCATGAGGTATTTTTCACAATTGCAGACGGCGGTGCAGTTAACTGAAGCCTACAGGGGAGTGATGCCGCTTGCAGACTACTTAAAGAATTTTTTTCGTCAGCATAAAAAATACGGCTCCCGCGACCGGAAACAGATTGCACAGCTTTGTTATGCCGGTTTCCGTACGGCCCATGTTTTTACCAGCCTGTCAACAGCAGATAAAATTGTTGCAGGGCTTTTTTTATGCTCACAGGCGCCCAATGAACTGTTGCACCATCTCCGCCCGGCATGGAATGAACTGACTACATTGACACCGGAAGAAAAATGCGCGCACATCGGTGCGCCCTGTTCTATTGCACAACTATTTCCCTGGAAAAATGAACTGAGCGCCGGCATGGATGCAGACGCGTTTGCTTTGTCCTTCCTGGCGCAACCCGATCTCTTTCTGCGCATTCGCCCCGGTTATGAGACTGTGGTAAAGGAAAAACTGGCGCGAGCAAATATTCCTTATCGAATCATCAATGGGCGTTGCCTGGCTTTGTCCAATATGACCGGTGCTGATGCGGTATTGGAGCTGGATAAGGAAGTCGTGGTACAGGATTACAGTTCACAGCGTACCGGCGAGCTATTACAATTGTTTCAGCAGTACCACCAGGGACCGGCAAGCGTATGGGACTGTTGTGCGGGCGGCGGTGGCAAAGCCATGCTGGCAGTGGACACATTGCAGGATATTGACATTACTGTATCGGATATACGAAAGCTGGCATTGAACAATCTCGCACAGCGGTTTGCTAAAGCAGGCATTCGCAAATACAAATCATTTCCTGCTGATGTAGCACGCCGGATTGAAACAACCGGCGAATCTTTCGATTTGATCATTGCAGACGTTCCCTGTACCGGGTCGGGTACGTGGAGCAGAACACCGGAACGCTTGTCGTTTTTTGCTGCTTCGGAAATAGATCGTTTCAGTGCGCTGCAGCAACAAATTGCCGGCAATGCCATAGCCCGTCTCCGGAAGGGCGGTGCCCTGCTGTATATTACCTGTTCGGTATTCAGTAAGGAAAATGAAGTAGTAGTGGAACAGCTTTGCCGGCAACACCAACTGACGCTGGTGAAAATGAAATTGTTGCAGGGGTATCAACTGAAGGCCGATACATTATTTGCCGCATTGCTTATTGCCTGATTACGGCTGTCGAGGTAAGCAGGTGATACCGGCAGGTTTGATGAATCGATAGGAATTTTTTGCCTGTTGCGCCGTTCTATTGCTTTTGCCGACACGTAAGGAGAGGGTTTGTCGATGGTGTAAGGGTTGTTGCTTTTATCGGTGAACCGGATGAGGTGGCGGGTATGCCGGGCCTGCACCAATACAGGTACAAGTATAACCGGGATGAATAGCCGCATTTTTCTCATGAGAGAGGTGATTGGTATCTCAATTTAACCAATCTGACCAAACTGCGGTGTAACCATCTGTTAATTGTGGTCCAGGATGGAAAGCCTGATGCCAAATCCCTGCATGTAATCGGGGTTGGAGCCTACGGCGGGTTGATGTTCCCACATGATCACTTCTTTGTATACCAGGCCAATGCCTTTGGCATATTTTTCAACCCAGTAGTTCTTGTAATCGAGCGTGCTGCTGTAATCTTCCTCATCTACCTGGAGAACGGTAACCACGCTGTCATACACCACGTTGTTGATTTCTTCTGAAGCGCCGTAATCCTGGTAGGTATAGTCCCAGAATTGTATGCCGGCATCACTCAAAATGCCATAGAACTGTTCGTAAGGATGATCGGGCAGGTGCATGTTGCCGTGCCAGCTGTTTCCTTCTTTGACGGGCGTATAGAGTTTGATGAAGCGCAGGTTGTTTTCCACTACTTCCAGCCGGCTCTTTTCCGGGAACACGAAATAGGTAAGCCGGGGTTCCCAGGCTGCTTCGTTGGTGCTGCCCACAGGGCGCAGATACCGCAGTATGCGCCATCCCGGGCGGCCAAGCCCATCCGTTATGGGAGCGTCCACAACGTCTTTGGCTTCATAGGAAATAACAGTATCACGTTGACCGAATTCGATATACAGCGTGGAATCGAGGAGGTAGCGAATGTATTTGCCCGGCTCCAGAGTAATGAAATAATCGGTAAGCGGCTCAGGCTGAAAATCATCGGTCTTTTTCCTGCAGCTTCCCGACAGGATCATTACCAGGGCGCCCGCAAGGAGTAACCCGGTAAAGGCAGCTTGCTTCATCATGGGGTTAAATTTCAGGCGGTTTTGCCTGTTGTAATCCTGACACCTGCTCATGCGTATTTGTTGCTTTTCGGGTTATGATTCCGGGAAATGCTGACTGCAAAAAACCGGTAATTGCATCGGGGTGAATTGTGCAATTACCGGTTTGAAAAACGTACCGTGACTGTATTTTATTGCCTGACAATCAGGCTATTTATTCCCGATTGAGGATAACGTCGCCTGCCAGTATTTGCCGTCAGGTAGTTTCATGACGGATATTATCCCCGCTGAATAATACCACCACCCACTACATCGTTTCCTTCATAAAACACCGCGCTCTGGCCCGGCGCTACGCCTTTGGCCTCTTCATAAAAGCGGACCATCAGCCCGTTTGCAGTATTGAAAAGGTTGGACAAAGTACCCTTGTCGCGATACCTGATTTTTGTTACCACTTCCATTCCGTCGGTAATGCCATCGTATTTGATCCAGTTGATCTTGCTTACGGGCATATCGTGCCGGTTCAAATCTTCTTCATTGCCCAGCATCACGGTATTGGTTTCGGGAATGATTTGGGTAACGTACACCGGTTTGCCGAATGTGATATCCAAACCCTTTCGCTGACCAACGGTATAGAACGGATAGCCTTTGTGTTTGCCGAGTATGTTGCCGTGTTTGTCAACAAAATTGCCGCCGGCAACTTTTGTTTCCAGTCCTTCTACTCTTCTTTTCAGAAAACCGCGGTAATCGTTATCGGGCACAAAGCATATTTCATAGCTCTCGCTCTTTTTGGCCAGTTCGGGATAGCCGTAGTCCATAGCCATTTGCCGTATCTGGGTTTTCTGGTAGGTGCCCAGCGGCAGCAGGGTGCGGCTCAGAAGGTCTTGTTGCAGGCCCCACAAAACATAGCTCTGGTCTTTGTTTTCATCAACGCCCTTGCTGATGTAATAGCGGCCGTTTTCGTGCCGGTGAATATTGGCATAATGGCCGGTGGCTATATAATCGCAGCCCAGTGCGTCCGCACGCTTCAGCAATGCCCGCCATTTGATATGGGTATTGCACATCACACAGGGGTTGGGCGTGCGGCCGGCAAGGTATTCTTCCACAAAATTTTCGATCACAAAATCCCCGAATTCATCCCTGATATCCAGTATATAATGCGGAAAACCGTGCTGCACTGCCGCCATGCGGGCGTCGTTGAAAGCATCGATATTACAACAGCCGGTCTCTTTTTTTCCACCTCCGCTGCCGGCATAGTCCCAGGTTTTCATAGTAATGCCCACCACTTCATACCCCTGGTCGTGGAGCATGAGTGCTGTGACGGTGCTGTCGATGCCGCCACTCATAGCCACTAAAACTTTTCCATTCCGGCTCATGTTTCAAAAAAATTCAATTGGCAAATATACGAAGAAGGAGGGAGAGGGGGCGGCAACTCCAAAACCCGAAACTTTTGTATTTTTCTCTTTTATCCACCAATCACTACAATTATGAGAAAAGGAGATTCCCCGAAACGGACCGGTATGCTATTGCGTTCGCTGGTACTGCTATGCGGCGTCTTGTTCAGCCAGCAGCTTAGCGCTCAGGACCTTAGCTACTATCTTCCCGACAGTTTTTCATACAATCCTGCTGTTCCAAAACCAAAGGACGTGATCTATCATGAAGTGGGCGAGTGGCATGTAACGCACGACCGGCTGGTGAATTACATGAAAGCAATTGCCGCTGCAGCCCCGGATCGGGTGAAACTGGAAACGATGGGCTTTACTTACGAGAACCGTCCGCAGGTACTCCTCATCATTACTTCTCCCCAAAACCACCAGCGACTGGAACAAATCCGGCAGGAGCATGTACAATTGTCTGATCCCGCCCGTTCCGGTTCTTTGAATATCGACCGGATGCCGATAGTGGTATATATTGGTCATTCCATTCATGGCAATGAACCGAGCGGCGCCAATGCATCGTTGCTTACTGCTTATCACCTGGCAGCCGCAACCGGTAAACAAATAGAAGAGTTGCTGAACGATGTGGTGGTCCTGCTAGATCCTTCCTTCAATCCCGATGGCCTGCAGCGATTCTCTACCTGGGCCAATCAGCATAAAAGTAAAACGCTGGTAACGGACCCGGATAGCCGCGAATTTCATGAGGTATGGCCGGGCGGTCGCTATAACCATTACTGGTTCGACCTGAACCGCGATTGGTTGCCACTGGTACATGTGGAAAGCAGGAACCGCCTGAAATGGTTTCATCGGTGGAAACCCAATATTCTTACTGACCATCACGAGCAGGGGAGCAATGCTACTTTCTTTTTTCAACCGGGCGTTCCGTCTCGCGTGAACCCGCTTACACCTGCCAGGAACCAGGAACTGACGGCTGCCCTGGCAAAATTTCACGCTGCTTTCCTCGACCGCATCGGTTCGCTGTATTTTACCAAAGAGAATTACGATGATTTTTATTACGGGAAGGGTTCTACCTATCCCGATATCAATGGCGCTATCGGCATCCTGTTTGAACAGGCTTCTTCCCGCGGCCATGCGCAGGAAACATCGCATGGTATTTTGCGTTTCCCGTTTACCATTCGCAACCAGTTTGTAACGGCCTTGAGCACGCTGGAAGGAGCCAAGGCATTGCGCAGGGAATTTCTTTCCTGGCAGCGCGATTTTTACAAGCAGGCGATAGCAGAAGCCAATGCGGCGCCGGTTAAAGCGTATGTCTTTGGCGATGCGCATGACAAAACCAAAACCGCCCTTTTCCTGCAACTGTTGCGGCAGCAGCAAATAGAAGTGTATGCGCTCAATAATACTATTTCAGCAGACGGTTATCGTTTTGAACAAGGAAGCGCCTGGGTGGTACCTGCGGCGCAAACACAATACAAAACCATCAGGGCAATTTTCGATAAAACACTGGATTATAAAGACAGTGTATTTTATGATATTACTTCCTGGACGTTGCCACTGGCATTTGGTATTCCCTATGCAGAACTGAATGCTGCCAAATATGCTCCATCGCTGCGGGGAGAACCTGTAGGAGAAGTTACGCTTCCGCAAGGTACCGTCACCGGCGGTAAAAGCGGTTATGCCTACCTGTTTGAATGGGATGAATACTATGCGCCACGTGCCCTCTATGAATTGCAGCAGGCAGGTATTCTCACCAAAGTGGCTACCAATCCGTTTGAGACAACAGCAGGCGGAAATGTACGCAGGTTCGATTACGGAACAATCATTGTTCCCGTATCGTTGCAGCAGCAAAATGCAGAAGAATTGTATGCACTGGTGCAACAGGTGGCGCAACGCAATCACATTACCATGTATGCCGTAAACAGCGGCAATGTGTTATCAGGCAGCGACCTGGGCAGCAGCAAAATGGCAGTACTCACCAAGCCCCGCATTGCGATGCTGGTGGGCGCAGGCGTCAATGCATTGGACGCGGGTGAAGTATGGTTTTTGCTGGACCAGCGTTTTCATATACCTGTCACGCATCTTGAAATTGGCGCATTCAATCGTGTAAAGCTGGAGAAATACAATACGCTTATCATGGTAGGCGGCAATTATAGTGAGTTGGACAAAGAAAAACTGAAGAACTGGGTGCAGGCCGGCGGTACATTGATCCTTACGGAAGAAGCCGTACAATGGGCAGCACGTAATGGGATTACAGGCGTAACGTTCAAAAAGAAAAATGAGCAACTGCAGGCATCGGTGCTGCCTTATGCTGAACGGGAATTCCGGCAAGGCGCCCAACGGATGAGCGGCGCCATATTCCGTGCACAGATTGATCGCACGCATCCACTGGCGTATGGATACAATTATGAATTTGCCGATTTGTTCAAAAGCAATGCAGTATTTCCTGAAAAAAATAAAAATCCCTGGTCCAATCCATTCGTATATGGTGAGAAGCCTTTGCAAAGTGGGTTTATTACCGGTGCGAATTATGAATTGTTAAAAAATTCGGCTGCCGTATTGGTCAACACAGTAGGTTCCGGGCGTGTAATATCAATTGCTGACAATCCAAATTTTCGCGCATTCTGGTTGGGTGGCACCAAACTTTTTATGAATTCTATATTTTTTGGAAGAATAATTGATGCGGCATCAGCGAGATAGGGATGAAATACAGGCTTTGCCGACTTACCAATATTTTATCCCCAACCGAAAATCAGGCATGGTTACTCCTGGCGGAAACACTATCTTGCACGGGTTGAAATATTTTTTCGTAGCTAAACTTTAGGAGTATGATTAAACTACAAGTAATCGGCCACCTGGGAAAGGATTGCATCACCAACACCGTGAATGGGAAGAGCGTGATCAACTTTTCTGTGGCGCACTCGGAAAGGTTCCGGGATGCACAGAACAATCTGAAGGAGCGGACCACGTGGGTTGAATGCGCCTATTGGACCGATCGTACCAACATTGCTCCTTATTTACGTAAGGGGACCCAGGTTTTTGTGGAGGGTGCTCCTGACGTAAGATCCTTTCAAAGGAATGATGGCACTGCAGGTGCTGCGCTGACGCTGCGTGTGTTCAATATTCAGTTATTGGGCTCACGGGGTGACAACGTTGGCGGCGGACAATCTGCCAGCCAGGAAGCAGGCTACGCTTCTACCAGGAATGAACCCATTCCTGCGGCCAGCGATATCAACGAGCCTGTTGATGATCTGCCATTCTAAATCTGCCCGGATATGTTTCAACATTATAAACGCCCCGCACAGCGGGGCGTGTTTTTTTGAAAGAAGAGAAAAAATTGTGTAGCAGCTTTTCACTCAACGTATGCTGCCACTTCGGTGCCGTACAGCCAAATTAATGGTACTGAGAGGGTGCCGCATTGTGTGATTGCTTTCAATTGCTGCACTTTCATGGCCTGCAAAATGCGCTTTTATCTTTCTTTAGCAAATCGTTCCAGTTCCTCCCTGTAAATGTCTTCCTGCCGGGGTTGTGCAAGGCTTTGCATAGGGAGAAAAAACAATAACGCTACAAGACCGGTAAGCAATTTCATGATGCAAACATAAATCGGATCTTCCCCACATTTCCCCGATAAATCTTTTCTTTGCAACATGCCCGAACAAATCTTTACCTACCAGCAATTATTCGATTTCACCAAAAAAATATTCCAGGCAATCGGATGCAATGAAACCGATGCCACCACCGCAGCAGCCGTGTTGCTCAGCGCCGATCTGCGCGGTATCGATTCCCACGGTGTAGCGCGCCTGAGCGGTTACGTACGTTTGTATGAAGTAAAGCGTATCAATCCCTGCCCGGTTCCGCGCATCATACATGAAACGCCTTCTACTGCTGTAGTGGACGGCGACAGCGGACTGGGACTTGTGGTAGGTCCATTTGCCATGCAGGTGGCTATTGAAAAAGCAAAAGCAGTGGGCACGGGCTGGGTAAGCGTGCAGAACAGCAATCATTTTGGTATTGCGGGTTACCACGCCATGATGGCCCTTGAACATGATATGATTGGCATGGCCATGACCAATGCGAGCGCCCTGGTAGCGCCTACTTTTTCCATTGAAAGAATGCTGGGCACCAATCCCATTTGCGTAGCCATACCCGCCGGTGAAGAACCTGCATTTGTTGCCGACCTGGCCACCACCACCGCTGCCAATGGAAAGCTTGAAATACTGCAACGAAAAAATGAACCCGCTCCTTTGGGATGGGTGCAGGATAAAGACGGAAACCCTTCTACCAATCCGCATGAATTGAAAACAGGCGGCGCCTTGCTGCCTCTGGGAGGCGATCGTGAACATGGCAGTCATAAAGGCTATGCACTGGGCGCAATAGTTGACATTTTCAGTGGAGTATTAAGCGGCGCCAATTACGGGCCCTGGGTGCCTCCTTTTCCTGCTTATGTGCCCATGCCCGAAGCGATGCCCGGTAAAGGAATAGGTCATTTTCTGGGCGCGATGCGCGTGGATGCGTTCCGGCAGAAAGAAGCGTTCAAACAGCATATGGACCAATGGATACGCCGTTTTCGAAGTGCCAAAACAGTGCCCGGCGAAAAGCAGGTATTGATCCCCGGCGATCCTGAACGCGAAATGCACCAGCAACGCCTGCAACACGGCATTCCGTTACTCGATACGGTGGTGAAGGACCTGGAGGCCTTGTCAGAGAAATTCAGCATTCCGTTGCGGTAACGTGGTGAAGGCCGTTTTCTGCCTGCCTTTTTCTTTCTTCTTCCTTCAATTGCTATCTTTGCGCCCTTAAAAACCCATCAGCAATGAAAGTTATGAAGTTTGGCGGCACCTCCGTGGGAAAACCGGAGCGTATGCACCAGGTGGCGCAACTGATTACGAAAGATGCAGAACCGCGTATTGTTGTGCTGAGCGCACTCAGCGGTACCACCAATGCCCTTGTAGCGATCGGAGAAGCACTGGCGTCCGGCAATCGCGCGCTTGCAAAAGAACAGATTGACAAGCTTGAAACACACTACCAGGCATTCATTAAGGAATTGCTGAAGACCGATACCGCCTATAACAAGGCAAAGCAAATCATTGCAGAGCATTTCGAGTTTTTAAATATCATCCTGCGTATTTCTTTCAGCGAAGCATTGAATAAAGATATTCTGGCGCAGGGAGAATTGTTATCTACCAAACTTTTCTGCACCTATCTGGAAGAAAAAGGCATTGACCATGCATTGCTGCCTGCACTGGAATTCATGGTGATCGATGCGAATGATGAACCGCAACTGGGTGTTATTAAAACAAAACTCACCCAGATACTGCAACAGCACAAAAACAAACAACTGTTCATTACGCAGGGATATATCTGCCGCAATGCCCGTGGTGAAGTGGACAATCTCAAACGCGGTGGCAGCGACTACACGGCTTCTCTCGTGGCAGCAGCAGTAAATGCGTCGGTATGCGAAATATGGACAGATATTGACGGCATGCACAATAACGATCCGCGCGTGGTAAAGAAAACCGTGCCGGTGGAGCAACTCAGCTTCGAAGAAGCTGCAGAGCTGGCGTATTTCGGCGCAAAAATTCTTCACCCCACCTGTATTTGGCCGGCGCAACAACAAAAGGTGCCGGTAAAACTGTTGAACACCATGCAGCCCGATGCTCCGGGTACGGTGATCATGCAGGAAGCCGGCAGCACAGGCGTGAAGGCGGTAGCCGCCAAAGACGGTATCATTGCCATCAATATCAAAAGCAGTCGCATGTTGCTGGCATATGGTTTTCTGCGCAAAATTTTCGAGGTATTTGAAAAATACCGCACGCCTATTGATATGATCACTACTTCCGAAGTAGCAGTGTCCGTAACCATTGATAATGGCGCCCACCTCAAAGAAATCGTAAAGGAACTGGAACCATTCGGTACCATCAGCGTGGAAGACAATCATACCATTATTTCTGTGGTGGGTAACGAGATTGCACAAACGAAAGAGGTATTGCGCAAACTCTTTGAATCGCTGGCCCCGGTGCCGGTACGTATGGTAAGTTATGGCGGCAGCAGGCACAATGTTTCGTTGCTGGTGCCCTCTTCTTTTAAAACAGAAACGCTGCAGTTGTTAAATAAAGGGTTGTTTGGATTGGAATAGGCCTGTGACAGTAGTGAAAGAGGTTGAAGGCTGCCCCAACGGGCAGCTTTTTTATTGGGAACAGGTGGCGGGTATGCTGATGCGGGGAACAGCCAACCGGGCGGTATACCCGGTAAAATGTGGTATCTTTTGGAACCCGGTTACCTAAAGGAAACCGCAGTTTATCGTTTGCGCGTATACAGGTTGCGATGGCGTGCAGTAATTTGTGATCAATGAAAAACACTTGCCTATGTTAGAAGCAACAGCAATGGAGCGAAAAGACAAGCAGCAACTGGTGGCGAAATGCATTGAACGGGTGCTGCCTGTGCGTGATGCGCTGGACGTACTGAGCGGCAAATGGAAACTGGCCATCATTCATGCCTTGTTCTGGGAAAACCGGCGGTTCAAGGAAATGCAGCGTGAAGTGCGTGGCATTACCGCCAAGGTGCTTAGTAAGGAACTGAAAGACCTGGAGATGAATGAACTGGTGCAACGGACGGTATACGATACGGTACCCGTAACAATAGAATATTCCCTGACGCCCTACGGGCGTACCCTGAACCCGGTCATTACAGCCTTATACAACTGGGGTGTTGCGCATCGCAAACGCATTATCAGGAAAAAATAATGGGCAAATGGGGTAGTGCTCCCATAGCACACATTTGTTTTTTCTTGCAGGTTATTTGTATTTTGTTTGCACCTTCATGCATCCTGTTGTATACTTCGCCATAAGTTGTGCATTGCTGGGAGCAGCCGGCTTAGCAATTGCGGGTCGCGGGGCCGACCGCAACCAGTTGCATCAACGCTGGATAGACTACTGGATATGGGTGGTCCTTACCACGATTGTGGGCGCCACCGTTTTTGTACATCTGTTTCCCTTATTGACGATATTGATCATATTGGCCGGATTATATGAAGTAATCCGCGCAGTGGTGGTAAGCCGGCATAAAACATTTCCGCTGCTGATTACTGTTGTGGCCGGTTATACCCTGCTGGCTGCCGGCTTCCTGTTCTTCTCATTCATATTCAAGCCGTGGTTTGTGTTTTCTGTATTCCTGCAGGTGATGCTATACGATGTGGCGAGCAAAATTACCAGTCACCTGGCCGGGCGTCGGCGCCGCAGTTCCATCAGTCCGTACAAACGGATGGAAGGTGTTATAGGCGGTGTGGTCTGTTGCATTCTTACTGCCCTGATCACTTCCCTGTTGTCGGGGCTGCCCGTACTGGTGTCGCTGTTTATCGGGGTGCTCACGGCCACTGCAGCTTTTTCCGGCGACCTGCTGGCCAACTGGTTTCGTCGTACCATGGCCACCCGCGATCATAGCCGGTTGTTGCCGGCAGCAGGCGGTCTGCTCGATCGCTTTGACGGTTTTATGTTCAGTGGCTGGGTATATTACTGGTTGTCTATTACTATGTTGAAAGATGTGCTGGCGCCCTCGCTCGTATTGAGTTGAAACGGTCCAGGCTACTATCCGCCAACTCTTTTTGCCATGCGCATGAACGCCGTTGAAAAAAAACATAAGTTTGGCTTATGAAAATTTCGCTCCCGGTAGTATTGTTATCCTGTTTGCTGGCCGGCTGTGGCGCCACGCAGCAGGAAAATGAAATCAACCAGGATTCCCTCCTGCATTGTACTACTGGTATTCCTGCCCGCTTTCCTGTAGCAGGTAATGGTGCAGATAGTTCCGTCGTGACCACTGACAGCGCAGGCACCGAAGGGATGGTATGGATACCCGGCGGCACTTTCATGATGGGCGCAGCAGACGATGAAGGCCGCCCGGATGAATATCCCCAACACATGGTGCAGGTAAAGGGATTCTGGATGGATGCCACCGAAGTGACCAATGCACAGTTTCGGAAATTTGTAGAAGCTACCGGCTATGTCACCACCGCAGAGCGCGCACCCGACTGGGAAGAACTGAAAAAACAATTACCGCCTGGTACGCCCAAACCGCACGATAGCCTGTTGACGGCAGCCAGCCTGGTGTTTACGCCACCCGATCGTCCGCTGGCCTCCCTGCAGAATGTAGCGCAGTGGTGGCGCTGGGTGAAAGGGGCCAACTGGAAACATCCGCAGGGGCCCGGCAGCAGTATTGAGGGAAAAGACGATTACCCCGTTGTGCATGTTTCCTGGGAAGATGCGAACGCTTATGCCAAATGGGCGGGCAAGCGGTTGCCTACCGAAGCGGAATGGGAATTTGCGGCACGCGCAGGTATGATCAACCAGCCTTACACCTGGGGCAGCGAACCGGTTGACAAAGGCGCGCATAAGGCAAATATCTGGCAGGGACGTTTTCCCGATAATAATCTGAAGGCAGACGGCTTTGCCGGTGCGGCGCCGGTGAAATCATTTCCGCCCAATGCTTATGGTTTGTACGATATGGCAGGAAATGTGTGGGAGTGGACAGCAGATTGGTATAACGCCGACTATTATGCGCAATGCGCTAACACAACAGTGAAAGATCCGAAAGGTGCCGCATCACCCTATGATCCCGATGAACCTACAGTGCCCAAAAAGGTGGTGCGGGGCGGCTCATTTCTGTGCCATGCTTCCTATTGCGCCAGTTACAGGGTGTCTGCACGCATGAAAACATCGCCTGATACAGGTTTGGAGCATACCGGGTTCAGATGTGTGCGGGATTAGCCTGGATTGTTCATTAAATCTTTAGTGCTGTACTGCGTGGCTCCTTTATATGCGCTGCAACCAATGTGGCCGGTAACAATAGAAAATAAATACCATCCCAGCCCCCGAACGAAAGAAGACTGTTCTGGCATTTTTTGATGCCATTTTTCCTGGTTCAGTGGAACATAGTAAGAATAATTGCTTATTCAGTAACCTTTGCTGCTATACCCGCCGCACGCGGCGCTACAGCTTGCCCCGGCACAACCGGACAGAGGTACCAGCACAAGCCCAGTAACAAACTGCTGAGGTCCTGTCCCTGTTTGTATTCTGCATTCAGTTCGCAGTGCAGCAACGGGTTCGACAGTTCATCGTAAATAACCAGGGCAGGGGAGGGAGTATCGTGAATGAGGTAATGATATTTATGGCCATCCACTTCAATGGAACCGGCGTGAAATCCTTTTTCAACAGTCATTTTCCCTGCTTCCACGCCATATTCATTTTTGAAAAGGGTTTTGTTGGTCCAGAAGCCTTTCTTTTCCACGAAGAATACCCGCTGTCCAATTTCATTGGATATGCGGACGGACTGCTGGGGGTGGGTGTATTTCAACTCCAGCTTTTTTTCAGTACCATCTACCAGATGGTACTTCTGCACAGCAGGAGAGGCATGCTTAACCTTTACCCATTTCATAAGCCGTTATTTAGTTGATCTTTTTTAAAGGACGCACACAAATACGGGGTCAAAGTACAGTATTTTTCAAAAAAAATAACGCACAAATACTCCACATTTTCAATATTAAGTTTGTGTTATTTTTTGGGTTAACAATGGTCCAGAATGCGCAGTTCGGCTGCATGACCAACTAACCGGTATTCATTGCGCCAATTTTAAGAACCATCCCTTATAGACTATCATCAACCTGCCAATAGAAGGATCGTAAGGAGGCCAGGGACCAACGGGCGCTACAGATAACTTTAAAAATATATACTGGTAAGAAGCAGTTCGATAATTGAATAATATTGCCGATTTCCGTAGATTGGGGATATGCCTTGTTTTACCGCCTGTCCGTGTGTGTAACCTTACCCACTTTTGGGGATAAGCCGTGCAACAGCTTTTGCTGAAATTTACTGCAGGCGTGCATAAACCTCCATACAATGAATCAGCCGATAGCAGCAAAAAGCCGTATACAAAGCATTGATGTTTTGCGCGGCATTGTCATGATCATCATGGCGCTTGACCATGTACGTGATTTTTTTCATGAAGGCGCCTTTCAGAGCGATCCGCTCGATCCGGCCACTACCAACGGTCCCTTGTACTTCACCCGCTGGATCACGCATTTCTGCGCGCCGGTATTTGTGTTCCTGGCGGGCACTTCTGCCTATCTGGTAGGACTGAAAAAAGACAAGGCTGCACTGAGCAAATTTCTCATCACGCGCGGCCTGTGGCTGATATTGATCGAAATAGTGGTGATCACGCTGGGCATCTCCTTCAATCCTTTCTACAATGCCATCATATTACAGGTGATCTGGGCTATCGGGATCAGTATGGTGTTGCTGGGCCTGGCAGTACGGTTGCCGTACGCCGCCATTTTTGCCATCGGTGCTGTGATTGTGCTCGGACATAATCTGCTGGATTATCCCGAAGCGAAAAGAGGATTAGGCAATCTTGGTTTCTGGTGGGACCTGGTGCATGGTGGCCGCTTTTCCTTCCACCCCTTTGCGCCGCAACATGGTGTGATCATAGTATATCCATTCATAGCATGGACCGGTATCATGATGCTCGGCTATAGTGCCGGGCGCTTGTTCCGGCCATCCGTATCGGTGGCTGCACGCAGGAAAAGCCTCCTGTTGATCGGTTCGGGGCTGATTGTAATGTTCCTGGTACTGCGGTCCATCAACGCATATGGTGACCCGGCACAATGGCGGTCGTTTCAGGATGGTTGGGCCACTTTCTTTTCCTTTATGAATGTGACCAAATACCCGCCCTCATTGATGTACACTTGCATCACACTGGGACCGGCGCTAATTGTGTTGGCGCTTATTGAGAAGGTGCAGAACAGGTTTACCGCTTTCACCATTATCTATGGCCGGGTGCCGTTCTTTTACTACGTAGTGCACTTTTATCTCATCCATATCCTTACAGTGATTGCGTTTTTCCTGGAAGGTTATGGCGCAAAGGATATTGCAGCGCCCAACTCCCCATTCCTGTTCCGCCCCATTGAGTTCGGGTATAATTTGTTTATTACCTACCTGGTATGGATCAGTGTGGTGTTGTTGCTATACCTGCCTTGCAGGTGGTACAACAGGTATAAGGCAACGCATAACCATTGGTGGTTAAGCTATGTATAGGAAACTGCGAAGGAGCCAAGGATGCAGCGTCTTGGCGGTCCGGCACACTACTTCAGCAGGCTTTTAATTTCATTCAGCTTAAGCAACGCCTCTACCGGTGTGAGGCGATTGATATCAATACCTTCCAGCAATTGGCGTATCTGCTCAAACGTTTCGCTGTGTGCATCAAAAATGGATAGCTGCAATTTTTGCGTGGAGATGTTTTTCACCTGTTCACGTGGTGAATCGGGTTGATCTGCATGTTTTTGTTCCAGTTGTTTCAATATTTCATTTGCCCTGTCGATCAGTGCAGGCGGCATACCGGCCATGCGGGCAACGTGAATACCGAAACTGTGTGTGCTGCCACCCGGAGCCAGTTTGCGCAGGAAGATGATTTTGTTCCCGGCCTGTTTATTGGTAATATGATAATTGCGTATTCGCGGCAGTTTGTTTTCCAGTTCGTTCAGTTCGTGATAATGCGTGGCGAATAAAGTCTTGGGCGCAAAGGGCGATTGGTGCAAATATTCTGCAATGCTCCATGCTATGCTGATACCATCGTAGGTGGAAGTGCCACGCCCGATTTCATCGAGCAGGATCAGACTGCGACTGGTAAAATTGTTGATGATGCTGGCGGTTTCATTCATTTCCACCATGAAAGTTGATTCGCCGCCGCTGAGGTTATCCGAAGCGCCTACACGGGTAAATATCTTATCGGTAATGGGAATGCGGGCACTGCTTGCGGGCACAAAGCTTCCCATATGCGCCATGAGGGTGATCAATGCCGTTTGTCGTAACAAGGCGCTCTTACCACTCATGTTCGGACCGGTGAGAATGATGATTTGCTGTGAACCCGGATCGAGCAAAATATCGTTGGTGATGTATGGCTCGCCGGGTGGCAGATTGCGTTCTATCACCGGGTGCCGGCTTTCCTTCAATTCCAGTTCATAACCGTCATGCATAACCGGCTTTCTGTAATTGTATTGCATGGCGTTGTGCGCAAAACACAACAGGCAATCCAGCATGGCCAGCACCTGCGCATTTGTCTGCATGGGCGCAATGAATCCCTGCAGTTCCAGCAAGAGTTGCTCATACAACTCCTGTTCTATAACGATAATCTTTTCTTCAGCCCCGGTAATCTTCTCTTCATATATCTTCAGTTCAGGGGTAATGTAACGCTCGGCATTGGCCAGTGTTTGTTTGCGTATCCAGCCTTCGGGCACCTTGCTCTTGTGCGCATTGGTCACTTCAAGATAGTAACCGAACACATTATTGAAGCCGATCTTCAGCGACGAAATACCCGTGGCATTGGCTTCTTTCTGCTGCAGTACGGTAAGGTATTCCTTGCCGCCGCTGGATATTTTTCGCAGTTCATCCAGTTCTGCGTGTACGCCTTCACGTATCACGCCGCCTTTGGCCAGTACCACCGGCGGGTTTTCTTCAATTTCACGAGTGATTTTGTCTGCTATAGTGCTACACCCATCCAGCGAAGCGGCCAGTTGAGCAAGATAAGGTTGCGGGGCCGTTGCGATGAGCGTTTTCAACTGTGCAACATGATGCAATCCTTTCGCAATCTGCACTACTTCACGGGGATTGATTTTTTTCAGCGGTATCTTACTCACGAGCCGTTCTATATCCCCGCATTGTTTGATATGATGAACGAGTTGATTGCGAAGGTCCGCTTCTTTTATAAAGTATTCTACCAGGTCGAGGCGCTCGTTGATGCGCCGGATATCTTTCTGTGGCAGCAATATCCAGCGTTTCAGCAGGCGTGCGCCCATAGGGCTGACGGTATTGTCAAGTACCTTGAGCAGGTTATTGCCTTCGTCATGCGCGGCACCCGTGAGTTCAAGATTGCGAATGGTGAAGCGGTCCATCCACAAATAATCTTCCCGGTCAATCCGCTGCAGGCTGGTAATATGTTGCAGGTTGGGATGTTCGGTATCTCTGAGATAATGCAACACCGCACCAGCCGCTATGATGCCATGCGTCAGTTCTTCTACCCCGAATCCTTTGAGAGAATGCGTTTGAAATTGTTTCAGCAAACTTTCCCGCGCATAGGCTTCATCAAAAATCCAGCTTTCCATGGTGTAGGTATAGAAGCGGGTACCATACACTTCCTTGAAATGCTTTTGATAACTGCGCTGAAAGATCACTTCCGCCGGCTTCAGCGTTTGCAGCAGTTTATCGATGTATTCGTTGTTGCCTTCGGCAATGAAAAATTCACCGGTTGAAATATCGAGAAACGCAATACCGATCAATCTCTCGCTGAAATGAATGCCTGCAAGAAAATTATTGCTGTTGTGCTCCAGCAATTTTTCATTGGTGGCCACGCCCGGGGTAACCATTTCTGTTACACCGCGCTTTACAATTCCTTTGGCCGTTTTCGGGTCTTCCAACTGATCGCAAATGGCTACCCGGTAACCGGCTTTCACCAGCTTGTGCAGATAAGTATCGAGGGCATGATGCGGAAACCCGGCGAGCTCGCTGGACGCAGCAGCGCCATTATTTCGTTTGGTAAGGGTAATACCCAGCACGCGGGACGAAATGATGGCATCTTCCCCGAACGTTTCATAAAAATCGCCCACACGGAACAGCAGTACGGCGTCCGGGTATTTCTGCTTGATGGCCCGGTGTTGCTGCATCAGCGGGGTATCGGTAGTTGATTTGCTCATGGCTGGCAAATATAATGTGCTAAACTGCTAATGCACCAAAGAGGGAATGGGAAAATATACCCATGTTTACAAAACAAATGTGAATTATCCAGAGAGCAAATCAGCTATTTTGCAAAGCCTTTGAAGGCAGGTTGTTCCTTCAATGTTACTGCGTGGATTGGCGCATCGGCACATCAGCAAATTGGCACATTCACCTATCTTTGTTCCATGCGCAAACTGAGCATGGATGAGCTGAACCGAAAAACGGTAGCGGAATTCAAAGGTTCGGAAAAAGTGCCTGTAGTAGTGGTATTGGACAATATCCGCAGTATGCATAATGTAGGCAGCGTGTTTCGTACCGCCGATGCATTTCTGCTGCAGGGTATTTATCTGTGCGGTTATACGCCTCAACCGCCGCATCGCGATATTCACAAAACAGCATTGGGCGCCACGGAAACGGTAGACTGGAAATATTTTCCCACAGCTACAGCAGCAGTGCAACAGTTAAAGGAAGAAGGTTATACCGTATTGGCTGTAGAGCAGGCCGATGAAAGCATTTACCTGCACCGGTTTGAGGCCCGATCGCATCAGAAAATGGCAGTTGTTTTTGGTAATGAAGTAAGCGGCGTATCATCGGAAGTACTGGATTGGTGCGACGGGTGTATTGAAATTCCGCAACTGGGTATGAAACACTCGCTGAACATTTCAGTGGCGGCCGGTATCGTATTGTGGGAACTCTTTAAACAACTACACACAAAAAACGATGCCTGAGTTTTTGGGCTGCATTATCATAAATCTGAAAAGTTTCGCACCAATAGCGCCGGCGATGATGCTTTATCCATGCAAATACCTCCTTTGCGGATAGCTATGCCGGATGCAAACAAATAAGCAATGAAAACGGTAAAGAACTATCTCTCGCTTATAAAATTTTCGCACACCATTTTTGCGATGCCTTTTGCCATGATCGGGTTTGTGCTGGCGGCTATTGGTCCTGCAAAATCTTCGGGAACTTCGTGGCTGGCCTCTTTACATAGCGAATACCAGGCTACAGCATGGACATTGCAAGGAAAAGAGAAGAACCCGCTATGGCTCAGTTTCATACTGGTGGTGCTGTGTATGGTTTTTGCGCGCAGCGCCGCCATGGCATTCAACCGTTACCTCGACCGGCAATTCGATGCCAGAAATCCACGTACTGCCATTCGCGAAATACCCGCAGGCATATTGAAAGCCGATAGCGTATTGTGGTTTACCATCGTTTGCAGTTTGCTATTTGTTGTTTGCTGTTTCTTTATCAATCGCATTTGCTTTTATTTATCGCCGGTAGCATTGTTCGTTATTCTTTTTTACAGTTATACCAAGCGGTTTACAGCCTTATGTCACCTGGTATTGGGACTGGGTTTATCGCTGGCGCCCATTGGCGCTTACCTGGCGGTAACGGGGGAATTTCATTGGCTGCCTATTCTCTTTTCGCTGGCGGTAATTTTCTGGGTAAGCGGTTTTGATATTATATATGCCTTGCAGGATGAAGAGTTCGATAAATCAAATGACTTGTACTCTATACCTGCCAGGCTGGGCAAGGCCCGGGCCTTACGCGTATCGGAAGTGCTGCACCTGTGTAGCTTCCTGTGTGTGGTGGCTGCCGGTATTTATGGTAAATTTCATGTGCTGTACTGGGCAGGAGTAGCAGTGTTTGCAGGCATGCTGGTATACCAGCATTCGCTGGTGAAGCCACATGACTTACGTCGAGTGAATATTGCTTTCATGACGGCCAACGGCATTGCCAGCGTGGTATTTGCCGTATTGGTTATAGCTGATTTGTTGTTCCTTCCTTACCTGCATTGGTAACGCTGCAGGCCGACTGTCAAGGGTAACCTGACAACAACCAGCCGGAAATACTTACATTTAACCCTTCATGGCGCGAATACTTGCAATAGACTACGGGTTGAAACGCACCGGCATAGCGGTCACTGATCCGATGAAGATCATTGCCACCGCGCTGGCCACCATTGAAACGCCCCAACTGATCCCTTTTTTGAAAGACTATATAAGTCGTGAAGCAGTGGAACTGATCATTATCGGCGACCCGAAAAACTGGGATGAAACGGATACCCATGCTACCCCGCTGGTGCGGAACGCAATCAAAAAGCTGCAAAAGGAATTTCCCGATATTCCCCTGAAAACAGTGGACGAACGTTATACTTCCCGCATGGCCAGCCAGGCATTGCTGGACATGGGCCTCAGGAAGAAACAACGTCGCGATAAATCGTTGGTAGACAAAGTAGCGGCCACTATTATGTTGCAGGAATACCTGGCCAACAATCAATAAAGAACAACCATTGAGGCATGCTGTCATTTTAACGCCCGGTACCCTTTACTCTTCCCCCTTGTCCATTCCTTGTTCTTCCCGCTTTTGGCTTACCTTTGCATGGTCATTCCAAATCGAACCATTGAATATTCAAGCAATTAAACAATGATTTTACCAATAGTTGCCTACGGTGCGCCGATTTTGAGGAGCGTGAGCAAGGAAATCACACCTGATTATCCGGACCTGGAAAAGCTGATTGCCGATATGTGGGAAACCATGTATGCCAGCAATGGGGTAGGGCTGGCAGCACCGCAGGTGAACAGGGACATACGACTATTCATTGTAGACAGTGCGCAGGTTTTTGAAAACCAGGATGAAGATGAAAAGGGAAAATACCCGGATGAGCCGGGCATCAAACAGGTGTTCATCAATGCGCAGATCAAGAGCCTGAACGGCAAGGAATGGGCCTACAATGAAGGTTGCCTGAGTATTCCGAAGATTCGTGAAGACGTCATGCGCAATGAAACGGTTACGCTGTCGTATGTAGATGAAAAATTCCAGCCGCACGAAAAAACCTTCAATGGCATTACCGCACGCATCATTCTTCATGAATATGATCACACAGAAGGCAAACTGTTTATCGACTACCTCAAGCCGCTGAAGCGGAAGTTGCTGAAAGGCAAACTGGAAGATATTACCAAAGGCAAGGTGAAGGTGGATTACAAGATGGTTTTCCCAAAATAAAGTTCCCTTGGCTGCAACCCGGGCATTTGACAATCATACCAGGTTCTTCCCGCTGTTATTGATTGGTATTGTTGGCTGCTGCTTCCCCGCAACTGCACAGGACTCGCTGCTGACGGTGGAGAAAAAGAACATCATGCTGAAAGAAGTGGTGGTGCGCAGCAACCTCAATGTACCCGCTTTCATCGAACGCGTAAAGAACGATACCACTTTTTACAAGGCTTTCCGCAACCTGCGCATCCTTCAATATACTGCGCTGAACGACATCCGGATGATGGACAAGAAGGGCCGGCAGAAAGCTTCGCTGAACAGCAGAACGCGCCAGCATGTACGCAATGGTTGCCGCTGGACGGAAGTATTGGAAGAACAGGTAACGGGCGATCTATACGATAAAAAACATCGCCTGAATTATTACACCGCCGAAATGTATGCCGGGTTGTTTTTTGCAGCAGACACGGTTTGTGGCGAAACCAACGTGGTGAAGGATGTGTCCTTTACCCTCAAAGGGAAAAAAGGACTGGAGAAACACAAAGAGCAATTGAAAATGCTCTTCTTTAATCCCGGGAAAAAGATTCCCGGCATTCCTTTTATCGGTAACAAGATTGCCCTGTTTGATGAAGATGTTTCGGAACGCTATGATTTTATCATCGACATGGATGCTTTCAAGGGAGAAATGTGTTATGTATTCACCCTTCGTCCACGCGGCGGCGATAGTGCGCGGAAAAAAGATAATATTGTAGTGGATGAACTGGTCACCTGGTTCAACATCAACACCTGGGAGATTGTGGCGCGCAAATACTCCCTGAGTTACAAGGCAGGTGTGTATGATTTTGACGTACACATGGAAGTGGAGATGACCAAATTTGGCGAATACCTTGTTCCGCAACTGATGCGCTACCACGGCAGTTGGGATGTGGTATTTAAAAAAAGAGAAAACGGGGTGTTTACGGCCACCTTGTTTGATTTTGAAAAGCCGCTGTAGCGCAATAATCTTCCCACGCCATATAGGATTGCTTCAGGCGTTCAGTGCTCCGCACCCATAAAATACGTTGCTATGCGCTAGCCCCTCATCATCTTCG
The DNA here is from genome assembly GCA_937961055.1 of uncultured Chitinophagaceae bacterium. Taxonomy (GTDB): domain Bacteria; phylum Bacteroidota; class Bacteroidia; order Chitinophagales; family Chitinophagaceae; genus CALCIN01. The sequence goes on from CALCIN010000033.1 coordinate 191,036, forward strand.
TATTGGCATAGCCCCTCCATTTCTCAAACAATGCCTGCATGTCTTCCGGCAGTTCACTGTTGAATACAACGGGTTGGCGTGTACGAGGATGCGTGAAGCCAATGGTTTTGGCGTGCAGCGCATGCCGTGGACAGATGGCGAAACAGTTCTCAACAAATTGTTTGTATTTGCTGAACACCGTGCCCTTGACAATTTTGTCGCCGCCATACAACTCGTCATTGAACAGGGGATGACCGATATGCTTCATATGCACCCTGATCTGGTGCGTGCGACCGGTTTCCAGTTCGCATTGAATGATGGTAACATAGCCCAGCCGCTCGAGCACCTTGTAATGCGTGATGGCTTCTTTACCGTAATCTCCGTCGGGATAGGCGTCGAATATTTTGCGGAAGCGCTGGTGACGGCCGATATGCGCCCTGACGGTGCCTTCGTCCTGCTCCACATCGCCCCATACCAGTGCGATGTAGTGGCGGGTAATGGTATGTGCAAAGAATTCTTTTGCCAGGCTGCTCACCGCTTTTTCGGTCTTGGCCAGTACCATTAGTCCGCTGGTGTTCTTATCGATGCGGTGTACCAGTCCGAACCGGGGCAGGTTGCTGGCGTTGATGCTGCTGTTCTGTTGCTGCAGGTACCAGGCCACGCCATTGATGAGCGTTCCGTGCGGGTTGCCGCTGGCCGGATGCACCACAAGACCGGCAGGTTTGTTGATAATGAGGATGTCTTCGTCCTCGTAAACAATATTGAGGGGAATTTCTTCGGGAATAATTTCTTCTCCCTGCATCTCTTTGTCGGAATACACAATAATCTCTTCGCCGGGCTTGATTTTGTGATTGGCGTTAACCTGTCGGCCATTGATCAGTACGCGCCCTGTTTCAATGGCCTGCTGCACTTTGTTGCGGGAGGCGCCTTCTATGCGGGCTACCAGGAATTTATCGAGCCGCATAGGTTCCTGCCCTTTGTCTACTACCAGGCTCAGTCGTTCGTACAGCTCTTCAGAGCTTTCCCCTTGCTCTTCGGGGTCAATCAGGCGATCGGTTTCCGGGTTGCTCATAAGATGGTATATCACAAATTTGCGCAAAGGTAGCTATTGTGCCTGAACCACAAAGACGCAAACGGTCACCAATTTGCGGAGCGGCGTTTTCCGAAAGTGGCCAAAGGGCGTACTTTTGCGGTATGACAACATCGTCGAAGCAAACCGTCTGGTTCCGCGACCTGGGCATAATGGAGTATGGCGAGGCCTGGCAATACCAGGAGCAGCTGATGCGGGAAAACGTGGACATCAAGCAGCAACTGGCTGGTCTGTACCCGCTGTCTGCCAATGGCACTGAGCAGCCTGCCGCGCCCGGATTGTCTGCCGATAAAAGCCCCGCCACCCGGCATTACCTGCTGTTTGTGGAGCATCCGCCCGTTTATACGCTGGGAAAGAGTGGCAATGAGTCCAATATACTGATCGGGGAGGCGGAAAGGGTGGAAAAAGGCATCAGCTACTACCGCACCAATCGTGGTGGCGATATTACCTTCCATGGCTATCAGCAGGTGGTGGGTTATCCCATTCTTGACCTGGAAAAATTCTCTACCGATATAAGCAAATACCTGCGCAATTTGGAGGAAGTGATCATTCTTACCATGGCGGCTTATGGGCTGAAGGGCGATCGGTCGCCGGGTGAAACCGGGGTATGGCTCGATCCATCGGTGCGGGGAAGGGAAAGAAAGATCTGCGCCATGGGCATCCGGTGCAGCCGCTGGGTTACCATGCACGGGTTTGCTTTTAACGTCAATACCGATCTGTCTTATTTTGATCACATCATACCCTGCGGTATTCAGAACAAACAGGTTACTTCACTGGAAAAAGAGCTTGGTTACAAGCTTGAAATGAACGAAGTAAAGGAACTGCTGAAAGCCAATTTTGAAAAGGTATTCGGGGTGGAATTACGCGCAGAACAGGCAGATACCGTCAAAAGTCCCTTGGTATAAAGAACCGGTGTTTCTCTTTCAGCTTTCCGTCTTCATACAATTCAAATTTATACCAGCCGGCGTGCAGGAAATTTACCTTGTCCAAAACCAGTGGTGATTCTTTAATTTCCTTGATTTCGAAAAGCGGATTTTCCTCCATATCGAAAAACTTCAGGGAGTATTTTTTACTGCCGGCATCGGGCAGCGCAATGGACACGTTGCCGTCTTTTTCCGTATAAACATAGCGCGAAGGTTTGTACACTTCTTTTGGCACAAATGGCTTGATCACGATGGTGTCAACGCTGGCAAAAGAGATGGTGTCTTTAGTTTTGTTCACTACGGAATCCCTGAACCGCCTGAAATCTTTTTCCCGCACCTGTGTGAGCAGGGTATCACGCCGCATCACCACAAACCATTTTTCAGGTTTCGGTACGGGCGGCGCGGGTTTTTCCGCGGCTTTGATGTTCTCTTTGATATTTTCTTTGATAAGCGCTGCTTCGTTGGCGGGCACATCGTCCGCCACCACTACGCGCCTGCTGGTTTCATTGTTCTCAACAAGCGATTCGCTCGCGGCCTTGTAGGCTGTATCCCAGAACGGGCGTTTGGAAGGGGTAAACAGGTATTTGCCGCTGTCCAGTACAATAAACAGGCGGTAAAACATATTGGGTTTTTCCGCTTTGGCATCCACAAAACCGTTTTGCAGCACTTTGGGATCGGGAACGGTGAGAATGGTTTTGAAGTTCCTGGTACTGTCGGCAGAGCGTTGTATACTGATCTGGTTGGTAACCGGGTAGGTATTGGTCCAACTGATAATGACTTTGTTATTGCCGCGCGTAACGGCGGAAAAATTAGGTAAGGTGTCCTGGGCAATGCCATGCATCCAGGCGACCATCATCCAGGCCAGCAATGCCGCAAGCTTTTTGGTCATGTGCCTATAACGAATTTATTTCCCTTCTATTTTGGGCAGTGTAAAGATAACAGTGTCAAAGCCTGTATGGCCATTGCAGGTATCAATTTTTATGCGAATATGGCTATTGAAATGTTAAGATTCCCGGGGCCAGCGACCGGTTGCCCTGCAAACCTCCGCTATGTACCAGCAGCACATGGCTGCCCCTGGGAAAATATTGCTGACGCGCCAGATCGGCGAATGCGGCAAACAGCTTGCCGGTATATACAAAATCGGTAGGCACCTGGTGTTTTTGATACACTTCGTTCATCAGCCGGATCAATTCCTCCTTACTGCGGGCATAACCGCCGAAGTGATAGTGCAGGAGTACGGAGAAGTTGCGCTTTTGAGTATTTTGTTTTACCCATTCAACAATGGAATTGCTTTCCGCTTCCGGCAATTTCAAAACGCTGATCCCGATTACGTGTTGATGCGGCAGGCTTGCCTGGACCAGTCCGGCCAGCATGGTGCCAGTGCCGGCTGCACACAGGATATGCGAATAGCGGTAGAGGGAAACCAGTTGCAAAATCTCTGCAGCTCCCTGTACGCCATATGCGCTTTGGCCTCCCTGGGGCACTATGAGATGGTCCGGGTATTCGGCCTGTAGTGCGTGGTGCAGTTGCTCCTGGCTGGCAAACGTTTTGCGTGACACAAATCGCAATTGCATGCCGTAGCTCGTGGCGTCTTGCAGGGTAACGCTCGGTACAGGTGGCGCTTCGCCTCTTACAATACCAATGCAGGGCAGGGATGATTGCCGGCAGGCATAGGCAGTTGCCACGAGGTGATTGGACCAGGCGCCACCGAATGTAACAAGTCCTTTACGATTGGCAGCAATAGCCTGTTGCAGGTGATACTTCAGTTTAAACCATTTGTTGCCCGACACTACAGGATGAATGGCATCGAGGCGCAGCACATCTGCTGCAATGCCGTACGATGACAGTGCAGCATCATGCAGTGGTTGAATCACTGCTTTGGAGATGTCTATGGGATCATATGCGATTTTTTGCGGCAACAATTGATTGCAATGTATATCTTGTTTATTTTCGTGGCTCAATTTTTTTAAATATAAGAAATGGAACCAACCCTTCTGATTCTCGCTGCCGGCATGGCTTCACGCTATGGCAGTATGAAACAAATTGAATCTTTCGGTCCCGGCGGTGAAACCATCATGGATTACTCTATTTATGATGCCATCCGGGCAGGATTTAAAAAAGTAGTATTTATTATCCGCAAAGAATTTGCAGAAGATTTCAAAGCGATTTTTGAACCGAGGCTGAAGGGAAAAGTGGCTATTGATTATGTTTACCAGGACCTGCAAAGTTATATCGGCAACCGCACGGTGCCTGCCGACCGCACCAAACCATGGGGCACGGCCCATGCTGTGTTGTGCGCTAAAGACAAAATCAATGAGCCTTTCGCTGTAATCAATGCAGATGATTTTTATGGTCGCGATGCATTTGAAAAAGCATATCATTTTCTCGTGAACGACTGTAATGAGAAAACGTATTCCATTATCGGCTATGAATTGTTGAAGACTTTGTCTGACAACGGTACCGTGAACAGAGGCGTGTGCCAGGTAAACGGACAAGGCAATCTCGCCGGTATTGCAGAGCGATTGAATATTGCCCGCATCAATGGCGTCATTCGTTGCGATGATGACCAGGAACCGAAAGAGTTGCCGCTCGATGCACAAGTGTCTATGAACTTCTGGTGCTTCGATCCGTCTATCTTTTCCTATTCAGAAAAATTGTTTGAAGAGTTTCTTGATGCGAATATTTCAAAGCCCAAGGCTGAATTCTTCATACCGATTGTTGCCGATCGTTTTATTCGCGATGGTGTGGGTGTGATCAAAGTGATCCCTACTTCTGCCCAATGGTTTGGCGTTACGTACAAAGAAGATGCGCCTGAAGTGAAAGCAAGTTTGAGCAAACTGGTGAAGGCAGGAGAGTATCCGGAGAAATTGTGGTAAACAATTCGATAAATGTTGAGTTGTCAGGATTGAATGATTACCAAACCGTTCAATCCTGACAATTGCTTTTTAATAAGACTTCACCATAAACACACACTCTTCAATCTTCTTTATTTGTTGTGTTCTGTCGAGTGATTTCAGGGAGGATGTTTGCGGAAGTTTGATGCGGTCTTCCATTGTAGAATCTTTACGAATTTCCTGCAAGGCGGTAAAGATATTTTTTGAACGGCTGGAGAAGAACACGCCTTCTGCAGTAATCTGTTTGCCGCTCAGGATGCCGATTACATCGCCATCTTCGTTGAAGATAGGTCCGCCGGAGTTGCCGGGGTTGGCGGAGATGGCAATCTGGTAAGCCAGTGTATCGCCATTGTAGCCGGTGCCGGCGCTGAGATAGCCGCGGTTGTATACAATTTCAGAGCTTGGCCGGGGGAACCCGAGGGTGAAGATTTCTTCGCCCAGTGCGGCAGGGTTCTTTTGAATAGAGTAGGGCAGTTGCTTTACCGGTTGAAAACGATCATCGGTAATTTTCAGGACGGCTATATCTGAGAGGTGGTTGATATAAATAGTGCCTGCTTTGAAATATTCTCCTTTTACATTTTGCAGGTATACGGAGTCGGCATTGGTCACAACGTGTGCGCTGGTTACGAGGTACCCTTTGCCATCAACCAGGAAACCAGTTCCGCCCACTTTGGCCTGTGCAGCGGGTTTGGTACTTTCTTTCAGGTTATTAAGTTCGCGGTTGGTTTGCCGTTGCGAGTTTTCGAGTTGTTTGAATTGTTGAGACAGTTTTTGTATCTCTGAAATATTTCCATTCGGGGTGAAATAATAGGTGATGATGGAAATGGAAAGCGCGGTGATACCCGCAATGGATGCTGCTACTGCCACCACACGCTTGTATTTTTTCCACAGGTTGATGATGGTGGCTTTGCGAGGTACTTCTTTGATGGCGCCGGTGGCCAGCAGTTCATGATGAATGTCGTGAAGGGTATTGCGGAACCGTTTTCCTTCACAATACTGGTCCATTTGCTGGAGGAACATGGCGTGTTCTACCACGCGATGGTCCAGCTCCGGGTCGTCTTTGCGCCGTTGTTCAAACTGTGTTTTTTCATCCGGCTGCATCTCGCCATTGAGGTAGCGTTCAATAGCATCCAATAATTTTAATTCTTCCATCACACGTTGTTGTTTTTATATTCCGCAAAAAACAGTTTTTTGAGCCGCATCAGGCATTTGTACTTCTGATTTTTTGCGTTATCAGCATTGGTATATCCAAAATGGCTGGCAATCTCGGTCATATTTCTCTTCTGCAGGTAAAATGCCTCGATTAAGCTACGGCAGGGTTCGCCCAGGTGAAGCAGTGCCTTTTCCATCATCTGGAATTCTGCATTGCGCTGCTGGTGGGCTTCAAGGTCTTCTTCCACCGGTACCATGTCTTCCATCCCATTCATCTCGGGAAGATAGTGCTGCTGTTGTTGCAACTTTTTCAACCACAGCCGCCTGCATACAGAATACAGGTATGTCTTTAACTGGCAGTTAAGGGTAAAGGTTCCGGACCTGGCTTTTTCATAGAGTACGATAAGGGCTTCCTGGAATATGTCCCGTGCATCGTCGAATGAGCCATTGTTGTTGAGAATCAACGACTGCACCATGTTATAATACAGTTTATAAATGGTTTCAGTCGCCTGCCGGTCATGCTTAGCCAATCTCTGTAATAAAGCTATTTCTTCTGTAGAATCAGGTTTCACGGTTATCCTAATTATTAATACCGAATATACAGGAAAGTAACCCACTGTGAAATCGGGCAAATGAAAAATCATGGATTGAAAACCGGCAGGCGTGGGCAGGGGGATGCCAGGTAGTGATTAATCATTTGCCTGCAAGTATTTGATTTTCAATGGTTGCAAAAGAGTCTTAAAAAAAAATCGGCCTGGCCGGGTTACTTTTTGCCGCTTTCAGTATTAACCATTAAATCATTTGTTAACAAAACAAAAAACGGTACAATGAAAAAACTGTTGTTAGTTTTAGCTATCGGAGCTTTTGTAGCTTGTAATGATTCAGGTTCCAGCGAAAAGCCTGCTGGTGGTGACACTACTATTAACCAGCCTGCACCTGAAGCTGCCACACCTGCACCTGCCGATAGCACCGGTACTGGCGCTGATTCTACTGCCACCGGCGATTCCACTCTGCAGAAGTAAGTTTTTTTTCATATGGCAAGCAATCGTTAGAGGCCGTCCTGTTCTCAGGATGGCTTTTTTGTTTTTGGCAGAGTGGGAAAATTGGGATTGGGAATGGGCAGGATGCTCGCAGGATGGCATAAAAAAATGGGCCATAAGGCCCATTCTCAATGAATACTGTTCTTCTCGTTTTATGCTACCGTTTCACATTTTCAAATTGGCTAATATGCATATTAGCTAATTTTCTCATTCACTCATCAGCACATACCTTAACGGCTTCCATATCCAACCATACCTGCAGTTCCTTTGCAGCCACCCCTGGAGGCAGTGCAGGAAGTTAAAGCAGCACCCATAAGCATAACCAATGCGAGAATAACTAAAGTCCTTTTCATTTTTTGTGGTATTTAGGTTTACAAATAAGCCATGCGTGACAGGGCTTACGATCACCTTGTAATCACAGGTATGCGGACTTTGATTCAGTAAATAAGTGTGGGAAATTCAGAAGAATTGGACGAATACAGGTCAAAATAACAAATAAAAAGCGGGATATGCAAGCCCGTTGGCGAAGTTTTCGGGTAATAGGGGTGTAACGCGCACACCTTCAACCGACAGCGTGTAAAAAATGTATACCCGGTTATCCGGGAAGCATGCTCAAACTTTTTAGCCGCTAATGCCCGCCTCCGCATCGGGGTACAATCTTTTATACCCATTTTCCGATTTCCCAATTCCGCATTTTCCAAATACATTTAGCGGCAAATTGTGTAGGCATGAAAGTACATTTTATAGCTATCGGAGGCAGTGTGATGCACCAACTGGCAATAGCGCTGCACCGCAAGGGTTATACAGTGAGCGGCAGCGATGATGAAATCTTTGAACCGGCGCGTTCAAATCTCCAGGCGGCAGGATTGCTGCCGCAGGCAGAAGGGTGGTTTGCCGAAAAAATCACACCCGATATCGACGCAGTGATCCTCGGCATGCATGCCAGGGAAGACAACCCGGAACTGCAACGTGCCCGCGCATTGAACTTGTCCATTTATTCTTTTCCCGAATACATATACCAGGAAAGCAAACAGAAAACACGCATCGTCGTGGGCGGCAGCCATGGCAAAACCACCACTACGGCCATGATCATGCACGTGATGAAGAAAACCGGCAGGAATTTTGACTATCTCGTGGGAGCCAAACTGGAAGGATTTGACCAGTCGGTAAAGGTTACCAATGCACCGCTGATCGTGTGCGAAGGAGATGAATACCCGGCCAGCGTAATCGAAAAACGCCCCAAGTTTCATTTTCTCTTTCCGCACATCGCCATTATTACCGGCATTGCCTGGGACCATATCAATGTGTTTCCCACCTTCGACCTTTATCTTGAACAATTTGCCACATTCATTCGTAAAATAGAGCCGGGCGGTCGCCTGATCTATAATGCCACGGATGCAACATTGGAAAAACTGGTGAATTCCAACAAGCGCAGCGATCTGGAATTTATTCCGTACAGGTTGCCCAAACACGAAATAAAAGAGGGCGTTACCTGGGTAGAGCTGGAAGGTTATCAAACACCATTGAAAGTGTTTGGCAATCACAACCTGCTCAATCTGAAGGCGGCCTGGCTGGCATGCAGGGAAACGGGTACGTCGCCGGAACAATTTGTGGAAGCCATTGCTTCGTTTACCGGCGCCAGCAAACGGCTGGAATTACTGGCTAACAGCAGCTCTACCGCAGTGTATCGCGATTTTGCCCATGCGCCTTCCAAAGTAAAGGCAACGATGGAAGCGGTAAAAAAGCAGTATCCCGGAAGAAAGTTGATCGCAGTGCTGGAACTGCATACATACAGCAGCCTGAATGAACAATTCCTTACCCAGTATGCCGGCTCCATGGATGAGGCCGATGCCGCCTGTGTGTTTTATTCGCAGCATGCATTGGAATTGAAACGCATGCCGCCCCTGGACCCGGAAAAGGTGCGCGAAGGCTTTGGCAACAATAAACTGGTCGTGATCAATAACAAAGATCAGTTAATGGAATGGATGAACAAACAGTCGTACAAAAATGCCAATTTGCTTTTGATGAGTTCGGGCAATTATGATGGAGCGGATATACTTACATTTGCAAAAGGCATCGTAAAGAAAAAATAACTTGCCCGTCAGAAGCGAGTGAAATTTTGCTTTGATTTTTACCAGACCTGAACCTTATTTAAGTTTATAACCAATATCAAAAATTGAATGTTACAGTTAACGAGGCCATTAGCGGTTATTGACCTGGAGACCACCGGCGTAAATCTTGGTACCGACCGTATTGTGGAAATTGCCATTGTAAAAATTCTTACGGATGGTAAACGTCAGGTGAAGCGAAAACTGATCAACCCGGAAATGCCCATTTCGCCCGTTTCGCGTGAGTTGCATGGCATTACAGACGAAATGGTGCAGCATGCGCCCACTTTCAAACAGGTGGCCAACGAGATCAGGCAGTTTCTCGATAACTGTGACCTTGCCGGCTATAATTCCAACCGCTTTGATATACCGTTGCTGGCAGAAGAGTTTTTGCGGGTGGGACTTGAGTTCGACTTTACCAACAGGCGATTAATCGACGTACAAAAGATATTCCACATGATGGAGCAGCGTACCCTCAGCGCAGCTTACAAGTTCTATTGTAACAAAGTGCTGGATGGTGCGCATAGTGCCGAGACAGATGCTACCGCTACCTGGGAAATCCTGGAAGCTCAACTGGAACGTTACCCGCAACTGGGTAACAGCGTGGAAAGCATTGTTGCCTGCATTGGAGAAGATCGCATCGTAGATTTTGCACGCAGGATGATCATGGAAAATGGTGTGGAGGTCTTCAATTTCGGAAAGCATAAGGGCAGACCCGTAGCTGAAGTATTGAAAGCAGAACCACAGTATTACGACTGGATGATGAAGGGCGACTTCCCGATGCACACCAAACAAAAGCTTACAGAAATTTTCCGTCGTACGGTGTTAAAGAAGGGCTAAAAGATTGTAATCGGTCTGCGGCAGTGCCGGGGACCACGAAAAATAGTAAATTCGTACTTATTAGTTTGTCGCTTGCTTGGAAAAAATTGTCATCATACCAACCTACAATGAGAAGGAAAATATCTCCCGAATTATCCGTGCGATTTTTTCCCTTCAACAGGGTTTTCATGTCCTGGTGATAGATGATAATTCTCCTGATGGTACCGCACAGATCGTGCGGGAATTGCAGGCGCAACATCCCGATAAACTTTTCCTCGAAGAAAGAAAGGGCAAATTAGGATTGGGCACCGCGTATATTTATGGTTTTCGCTGGGCGCTGAAAAGAGGGTATCGGTTTATTTTTGAAATGGATGCCGACTTTTCGCATAATCCTGCCGATCTCAAACGCCTGTACGATGCCTGTAAAACAGGCGGCGCCGACCTGGCTATCGGTTCACGCTATGTAAAAGGCGGTGGCACCGTAAACTGGCCCTGGGACCGCGTGTTTTTATCGAAAGGCGGCTCCTTATATACCCGCCTCATTACCTGGATGCCCGTAAACGATACCACGGCCGGTTTTGTTTGCTACCGGCGGGAAGTACTGGAAGCCATCAACCTCGACCAGATACAGTTCCTCGGTTATGCATTTCAGATAGAAATGAAATTTGCCGCCTGGAAACTTGGTTTCCGCATCCAGGAAGTGCCGATCATATTTGAAGACCGCAAATATGGCGCGTCCAAAATGCACAAAGGCATTGTAAAAGAGGGTATCCTGGGCGTGTTGAAACTCCGCTGGTACAGTCTCTTCAAAGATTACCGCAACCGCGTTAAGAATAACAATGCTCCTGTTATGCCTCCTGTTTCGCGGGAAGAAGTGTTGGCGAAATCCAAATAAGGGTAGTATTCGGACGTATCGGCAACCGGTATTGCTACGTACCGGTTATTAGTGCTTTAAGATTGCTGTATACAGCGTTACAGTTATAAAAATCTTTGGAGGTTTGCCTGCAATCTGCTGCTTTGCCAATCCCATAGCTCTCTTTACGCATGCACTTTTAGTTTTCCAGACATCCGGTTTTCCAAACTTCTCTCCATTCCCCCAATTATCTTTGCGCGATGCGTAAAGCTTTTTTCCAACTGCATACAGCAGTATTCCTCGCCGGATTTACCGGTATACTGGGCCGGTTGATTACCCTGAATGAAGGTTTGCTGGTATGGTATCGCCTGTTGATCACGGCGGTAACCTTGTGGGTGCTTGTTTACTTCCAAAAAAGTCCGGAGAAAGTGCCGGCAAGGGATTTACTGAAACTGGCAGGGGTAGGGGCCATCGCTGCCCTGCACTGGGTAACCTTTTATGGTAGCATCAAATATGCCAATGTATCGGTGGCATTGGTATGCTTTTCTGCTGTTGGTTTTTTTACGGCTTTCCTGGAGCCATTGATATCGAACAAACGGTTACAAATAGCCGAAATATTATTTGGCCTGATGGTGATGGCAGGTATCAGCCTCATTTTCCATTTCGACCCGCATTATAAAACCGGCATCATCATCGGTCTCATATCGGCATTCCTGGGCAGTCTATTTCCCGTGTTTAGCCGGCAACTGGTACAGCGGTATACCTCCGAAACTGTAACACGGTATGAACTGACTGGCGGGTTTCTTTTCCTGAGCATCTTATTGCCGTTATACCTGCAATGGTTTCCGGCAACGCATATTGTTCCCACCTGGTCAGACTTTGCCTGGCTGCTGGTATTGAGCTGGCTGTGCACAGTATTGGCATTTAATCTTTCTATGAAAGCATTGAAACGGATATCTGCATTTACCGCCAATCTTTCCTACAACCTCGAGCCGGTATATGGTATTGCGCTTGCCTTCATTGTATACCGAGAAGACAAACTACTGACCCGCTCCTTTTACATTGGTCTTGGTATCATTCTTCTCGCAGTTTTCCTGCAATCGTATAGTGTATACCGAAAGCATAAGAAAGAAAAAATTTGATATGTTCGATTGTGCCTGGTGGAAATTGTTAAAAATAAGTTGATGCTTTGTGCCTACCCGGAGCTTAACTTTTATTTAAGCAGGTGTTGATTTTATTTGTAGTCTATACAAATTCATCAAACCTGTTTAATATGAAAAAAAACTTTTACGCTTCTTACCCTGATGGCCATGGTTACTGTTGCCCATGCACAGTTACGTATAGGCGCAAAATTCGGTTTAACTGTAGCCAACCAGCAGGTTACCCTGCAGGACGGCAATAGCACAGAAAAAGATTTTGGCGGTTCTCATCCCACTTTTCATTTTGGTGTTGTTACCGAACTTCCGCTGGCGAAAAAATTATGGTTGCGGCCTGAATTGTTATTCTCCGGTAAAGGTTCGCGCTGGCGCCTCGACAACACCTACAGTCCTTCCTATATGGAATTCCAGGCTTTCTACATAGAAATCCCGGTGAACCTCGTGTACCGGCATACCTATGGAAAAGGCGATCATGTATTTATCGGCGCAGGCCCGAGCCTGGCATACGGCGTAGCGGGCGAAGACCAGCGGGATGGCATTCATTCTGATTTCTTTCACGAAGGCCGCTGGCGCAATTTCGACCTGGGATTAAACATGCTGGCAGGCGTTGAACTCCGGTCGGGTATTTTCTTCTCCGTGAATTTTACGCCCGGGTTGTTCAATATTGCAGACAAGGGTTTCAATTACCAGCCGGTATTTGACGGCGCTACCAAATGGCGAAATTCGGCAGCGGGCGTATCAGTGGGATATATGTTCAAACGGTAGAAAAGCGTATAGCACCACCAAGAACCTGCATACCGGGTCTGCTTATTTTCTATTCAATCACAATCCGCGTATACTTATTTGCGTTTTCCATTCAACCCTTAACACCATTCTTTATGAAAAAATTGCTCACCTGCTGCGCGGCACTGCTCGTGTTTAGCGCTTCCTTTTCCCAAACCCGTTTTGGCGTAAAAGGTGGATTGAACCTCGCTAACCAGAAACTGACTGTCTCCCTCCTGGGCATTAAAGCCAGTCAGGCGGGCGATGGCATAGCCTCCTTTCACGTAGGCGGCGTTCTTGAAGTTCCCATTGTTGCCAATAAATTGTTCTTCAGGCCGGAGCTGTTAGTGAGCGGCAAAGGCAGCAATTTTAATTTTGAAAGTGAAACGACAGAGGAAAGTTCTGAATTGGAGCTCCGTCCGCTTTACCTTGAATTGCCGCTGAACCTGGTTTACAGTCATGAGCTGAAGGGTTGCCTGCGGTTGTTCGCAGGCGCAGGTCCCAGCCTGGCCTACGGTATTGGCGGCAAGGCAAAAGCCGAAGGCACCAGTTCCAATTTTTTTGATGCAGGCGTGTACAAACGCTTCGATTTCGGGATCAATTTCCTGGCAGGTGTAGAGCTTTCCAGCGGCCTCACCATTGGCATTAATATTACCAATGGTCTTGCCGATATCCTGGATTCGGGCTTTGTATCATTTCTTGGAGAAACGGAGGATTTGCTGGGTGGCAGCATGACCTGGAAAAACCACAGCGTGGTGGGCATTTCCATAGGCTATATGTTCGGGCGCTAAAGCCACGGCCCGGCACTTACCTCTTTACCAGATTGATAACGCGAATGGAACCCGCGATGGCCTCCTGTACGCAAACGGCGTACAGCGATGATAACCGGGCCATTCGCGTTTATTATTTCTATTATTTTTATGATCGGTTACATTGGCCAGCAGCATAGCAACCTCCAGGAACGACAGCTCAGTTATGCACATGACATGTGGATAGAATTTTGTTACCTCGTGCAAACCTGTAACCAATAAATCGTCAATAACCATGCTGCGCTGCAGCATTATCCTTATTCTTTGGTTTCATTTGCGAATTGCGCGTTGCCCATACGCGTTTATTCGCGCCAAAACAGCTTTTATGAGAAAAATTACCTGTATTTGTATCGTACTCGGTATTACCTTACCCTTGCTCGCTCAAAAAAAGCCTCTCGATCATTCGGTTTACGACGGCTGGCAAAGTATTGGAGAAAGGGCCATCAGCAACGATGGTAAACTGGTAGCCTATACCATCAATCCGCAGGAAGGAGACGGGGTGCTGGTGGTGCAGTCAACCGACAATGCATTTAAAAAAGAATTTCCACGCGGTTATAATCTTGCCATTTCAGAAGACAGCCGGTTTGTGATTTTCAAAATACGCCCGTTTTTTAAAGACACCCGCGAAGCGCGTATCAAAAAGAAAAAGCCGGACGAGATGCCTAAAGACAGTCTGGCTATTTACGATGTGCGCAACGACAGCCTGCTGAAAATACCGCGGGTGAAAACCTACCGCATACCCGTCAAAGGCGATGGAACGTGGCTGGCTTATCACCTCGAAAAAGCATTGCCATCCAAAGCGCAGGTAGATTCCCTTACCAGGCTGAACAACCTTGAGCGCATGGCAGACAGTCTCAGGCGGGTGGCAGACAGCATGCTCAACAAAGCCAATGAAGCCAGACAAAAAGGCCTGGCGGTGTTGCAGCCGCCTAAAAAGCAGGGTAGCGCCGCAACACCATCACCAGTGGAAGAAGGCACCGGGCTGGTACTGCGCAACCTCCGAACCGGTGAAGAATTTAGGTACGAACGCGTAAACAATTATGTGTTCAGCGAAAAAGGAAATGTACTGGTGGTAGCAACCACGCGCAAAAACAACGATACGCTGGTAGCTGCGTCCTTGTTATGGACAAGTCTGCCTGCTACAAAAACAGATACCATTTTTCGTGTGTTTAATGACGTGAAAAATATTGTGTTTGATAAGGAAGGCACCAAACTCGCCTTTGTAGCGGAACGAGACAGCGCGGCCAAGGCTTTGCAGAAGTTTTACAAACTCTGGTATTATGAGCCGGGCATGGACAGCGCCAGGCTGCGTGCCGACAGAAACACTGCCGGCGTTGCCAAAGGTTATACCATCAGTGAACACAGGCAGCCGGTATTCAGCGCAGATGGTAAAAAACTTTTCTTTGGTGTGGCCCCCATCCGCAAACCCAAAGACACTACCCTGGTAGAATTTGAAACGGCCCGTCTTGATATCTGGCACTATAACGATGAAGAACTGCAACCGCGTCAACTCGTGACGTTGAACAATACCTTGCGCCGCTCTTACCTGGCAGTGTTGAATGGCAACAGCGACCAGGTAGTGCAACTGGGAGCAGAGGACGCAGACAATGTAACCCTGGCCAATGAAGGCAACGCAGACCATGTGCTGGCCGTTTCCGATAAAGGAAACCGTGCCGCGTTCCAGTGGCAGGGCTATACGCTGAACAAGGCATGGATCATTTCTACCAAAGACGGTTCAAGGAAATTGGTGAAGGACAAACATCGTGGTTCGTTTTCGATATCGCCTGATGGTAAGTATGTGTTGTGGTATGATTTAAAAGCCCGGCATTATTTCACGTATAATGTGGCCACTGGTGTTATCAAAAACATCTCGGCAAAAATTACCACGCCGCTGTATGATGATGAAGATGATCGCCCTGATTTACCTGATCCATTTGGCACGGTTGGATGGACCGCGCAGGATGAAACCGTACTTATTTACGACCGGTATGATATTTGGCAGGTAGACCCCAATGGTGTAAAGGCGCCGGTGAACGTCACCAATGGCTATGGCAAAAAGACCAGAACAGTGTTGCGCTACGTGCGCACCGATCGCGATGCGCGCTTTTTGCAGCCATCAGAGAACATGTTACTGGAGGCATTTAACCGCGATACCAAGTACGATGGCTTATTTGCCAAACAACTCGGTGTTGCCGGCGACCCTGTAAAACTGCACAGTGGCCCCTATGCCCAGTCTAACATTGTAAAAGCAAAAAATACGGCACAGTTTATTGTTACCCGCATGACGCCGCAGGAATCACCCAATATTTTTGCTACTGCTGACGGCAAGGAATATACGCAATTGAGCGCCCTCAACCCGCAGCAGAAAGATTACAACTGGTTTACGGTAGAACTGGTAAAATGGAAAATGTTCGACGGCAAACAGGCGGAAGGTTTGTTGTTCAAGCCTGAAAACTTCGATCCGAAGAAGAAATACCCGGTAATCTTTTACTTCTACGAAAAGAACGCCGATGGTTTATACAATTATCGTGCGCCCGCGCCCAGTGCCAGCACCATCAACATTCCTTACTTCGTAAGCAATGGCTACATTGTATTTGATCCCAACATTTATTACAAAAACGGGGAGCCGGGCGAGAGCGCTTATAATTCGGTGGTATCTGCCGCAAAATACCTTGCCAAAATGCCCTGGGTGGATTCTACCAAAATGGCCATACAGGGACAAAGCTGGGGTGGCTACCAGGTGGCTTATCTCGTAACGCGCACCAGTATGTTTGCGGCGGCCGGTGCAGGCGCCCCTGTAGCGAATATGACCAGCGCCTATGGAGGCATCCGATGGGGCAGTGGATGGAATCGCCAGTTCCAGTATGAGCGTCAGCAAAGCCGTTTGGGTTACTCTTTATGGGAAAAGCCTGAATTGTACATTAAAAATTCTCCGTTGTTCAAAGCTAATAAAGTCACTACGCCATTGCTCATCATGCACAACGACAAAGACGGTGCTGTTCCCTGGTACCAGGGCATAGAGTTGTTTACTGCCTTAAAGCGGAATGGGAAAAAAGTCTGGATGCTGCAGTACAACGATGAAGATCATAACCTGGTGGAAAGGAGAAATCGTAAAGACCTCAGCATCCGCCTGGCCCAGTTCTTCGATCATTTCCTGAAAGGCGCGCCTGCTGCCAAATGGATTAAAGATGGCGTGCCAGCAGTGTTGAAAGGAATTGAGTGGGGCACAGAAGTGGAAGAGGGGAAGGCGTTGTAGGGCAGCCTGCCCGCACGAGGAGCCTGGCGCCTGTTGGCAAAAAAATCAGTTTCTGCAGGCGTATCCCCCTGGCTGGAGGGGAGCCCGCTGTTGCAATTTGGCGAAATACGCTGGCGTCACCAACTCGCTGCCCTTTTAGCGTCGTGGGCTATGCTGCCTGTGATATATATCGTACCAGGCTGCGTTTAGCCACGGGCAGCAATGTTTCTGCTATGGGAAAAGTAAGTTCCGTTTCAATGGAATAAACAGCCGGATTGGGCAATTGCGGATTGTGCCGCAACAATTCTGCCTTGATATTTTCATAGGTATTCACAAAATTCCGTTCATATTCATTCACATATTCTGTGCGAATGGCGCGGAATTTTTCATCGTGCTTTTCAAAAAAACTTAACCGGTACTGGTATACGAAAGTGGTGCGATATGAGCCTTCACTGAGGAAGAAATAGCCTTCATTGGTGTCGAGCGGAACGATGCCAATGGGAAATATGTTCAGCTTTTCTTCTACAAATTCATATATCTGGCTGCCGCTTTGAATGGTGCTTTTCATTTTTCCGGTAGAATACTGGATGATGTCTTCCAGTTCCTGCATCAGTTCATCGTCTTCTATGATTTGCTCATAGAGCACCTGCAATTTTTCCATCTGGATACCGGTGAGTTTCTTGGGAAATTGTTCCTGCAGGTATTTCTTGTTTTCGCGGAAAGCCACCAGATTGTTGTAATGAAAAATAACATCTGCCAGCTGTGGATACAGCTTGTTTTCATTGAAGCATTTGTTTACTTCCTGCAAATAGGCCAGCAAAACATACTTCTTGAGTTCGAAATCTATGTAACCGTCGGCAAACCAGGTTTCAGAAAGGGTTTTCATAATACACCTTTTTAAGTTAAGATATCAGCAGGTTTATTTGGTAATGGACATCACCAGCTCCATAGTCAGCAAAGCATCGTCGTTTATCAAGTTACATATCCTGTGCCATACCTCACATGGTTGTGTTGCAGCGCGGGACAGTGAGTAGCTATAGGGTCATTTCGTGGAAAAATCAGGGTTAACGGTAAAATGAATTTACAAAAAAAGACTTTCGTTAGGAAAAGCCGTTTAATTTTAAAACGTTAAAAACATTTCCATGAAATCATTTGTTTTGGTATCCCTTGCTGCTATACTTCTAACGGCCTGCAGCCATACTTATTATGTGGTGCGCCATGCTGAAAAGGCTACGCCCTCCGCGGGACCCACTATGCATACGCCCAATGACCCGCCCCTGAGCGAAGCCGGCGCGCAGAGGGCGCAGGATTT
This sequence comes from uncultured Chitinophagaceae bacterium, assembly GCA_937961055.1. GTDB lineage: Bacteria > Bacteroidota > Bacteroidia > Chitinophagales > Chitinophagaceae > CALCIN01. The sequence continues at coordinate 209,169 of CALCIN010000033.1, forward strand.
ACTCGAAGTATTGAAGGACAAAAAGATTGAGTACATATTTTCTACCAACACTATCCGTACGAAATCTACAGCAGAACCCTTACGCAATCACCGGGCTTTGAGCATTCAAACTTACGGGCCCTTTCCCGACTCAGCCTTTATCAATAAACTGAAAAGTTTGCGGCACAATGTGCTGGTTGTTGGACATAGCAATACGGTAGATGATATTGTAAACGGCTTAACCGGCAGGCAGTCTGTTGCAGGTGATCTTCCGGAAAGTGAGTACAGTAACCTGTTTATTGTAAAATACAAAAGGTTTCCGGGGAAGAAAATAATTTATAGGTTGAAGCAATTTGGAAGCCCCACCGCTCCCTAAAGGGGAGCAGGTTACAGCTGGGCTGCAACCTGCAACTTATATTATAACTCTATTATAACTGTCTTTCAGGATCGAAATTCTCCAGTTCTTTGGCAACGGCGTTGAGGAAGGTGGCGCCGAGCGCACCGTCGATAACACGGTGATCGTAGGAGAGAGAAAGGAACATCATATGGCGAATGGCAATAGAGTCGCCCTGTGCAGTTTCAATCACCACCGGTCTTTTCTTGATAGCGCCTACTGCGAGGATGGCTACCTGTGGTTGATTGATAATGGGCGTGCCCATGATGCTGCCAAAAGATCCTACGTTGGTCAGTGTAAAGGTGCCGCCTTGTGTGTCTTCGGGTTTTAACCGGTTATTGCGGGCTGCATTGGCCAATGCGTTCACCTGTTTGGTAAGTCCTACCAGGTTCAACTGGTCGGCGTTTTTGATAACAGGCACGATCAGGTTACCGCTGGGCAACGCTGTGGCCATGCCGATATTGATGTCTTTCTTGATGATGAGGCGTGTACCATCCACGCTGCTGTTGAGCCAGGGATATTTCTTGATGCAGCGCACAATGGCTTCAATAAAGAGCGGCGTAAAAGTGAGCTTTTCTCCTTCGCGGTTTTCAAATTCCTTCTTCACACGGTCGCGCCACATTACCATGTGTGTAACGTCGGCTTCGGCAAAGCTGGTTACGTGCGGACTGGTTTGTTTGCTCCGGACCATATGCTCGGCAATCAGGCGGCGCATGCGGTCCATTTCAATCACTTCCACGTTGCCACTATAGATGGTTTGCAGTTGTTCCGTTTGCGGGGTGCTCACTTCGCGCGTGGTCACTACTTCTTCCTTACGGGAAGGGGTAGGCGTAGCAGTAGGGGTGGTGGCTGTTTGCCCGGAGCGCCGTGCTTCCACGTATTGCAGGATATCTTTCTTGGTTACTCTTCCTTCATTGCCCGTGCCGGGTATTTTTTCCAGTTCACTCATGCTGATGCCTTCATTGGCGGCAATATTCAATACCAGCGGTGAGTAGAAGCGGTTACTCGCTCCGTTACTGGCCGGTTGTTGCGGTTTTGCCGCAGTGGTGCTATAGGAGGAACTGGCAGCACTGGTCTGCACGTTTTGACTGGTGGTGGTTGCCGGACTACCAGTGTTGGGGGATGAGGGAGCAGGTTCTGCGGCGCCGGAACGGATGCGTGCAATCACTGCCCCTACCGGAACCACATCATTCTCTTTGTATAAGGTTTCTTCAATAATCCCTTCAGCGGTAGAAGGCACTTCACTGTCCACCTTGTCTGTAGCGATCTCCAGCACCGTTTCATCGCGCTTTACCGGCTCTCCGGGTTTCTTGTGCCACTTCAGGATAGTGGCTTCCATAATACTTTCTCCCATTTTTGGCATAACCAGGTCAACTAAAGCCATGTTGGATCGATAATTTTTGATGTTAGTCCTGCAAGTAGCAGGATGTCAATTAATAAAGTATTCAGCGCCACGGCCTTTCCGTTTTCCTATCGCCCCTGACTGTTCGGGGTATTGACGAAATACCGGTGGCTGCTAAGCAGCCGCTAAGGTAAGGATTTTGCTAACAATCGTTCGCAATTTTGGCAGTTACCCTCACCCGTTCTCCATAATAAACTTACGCAAAAGATTCAAGGCGCTCGCTGCCGTTAATTCTATATTCCGTTGGCGGTCGAAGCGGAAATGGAATTTTTGTGCGATGACTTTATTCCTGTTGCCGGCGGCTATCCATACCGTTCCCACAGGTTTTTCGGGCGTGCCGCCATCCGGTCCCATTATGCCGGACGTAGCAATGGCATAGTCGCTGTTCATCAGCAGCAAAACGCCTTCGGCCATTTGTTTTACTACTTCTTCGCTTACTGCGCCCGAACTGCGCAGGCTTTCCGGCGACACTTTCAGCACCTGTGTTTTTATTTCATTGTCGTAACTCACCACCGTGCCTTTAAAATTACTGCTGGCGCCCGGAATGGAAGTAATAAGATGTGCAATATAACCACCGGTACAACTTTCTGCTGTGGACAATGATTTATTTTGTGCCCGCAGGATGCGGCTGAGCGTCATCTGAATGGTTTCGTCGCGATCGGTCACCAGCCATTCCTGCACCTGCATTTTCAGTTTGGCGAATTCGTTGTCCAGTTGCTGTTCGAGTTGCAAGGCATCCTGTCCTATACCGGTGATGCGTAACCGTAATAGTCCATAGTTTGGCAGATAGGCCAGTTTCAGGTTGGGCGGCAATGCTGCTTCCCACTCTTTGATGGTTTCGGCCATGAACGATTCACCGATGCCTGCAGTTGTCAAGGTGCGGTGCGATATGAAGGGCAGGGTGAAGTTTTTTTTCAGCCGCGGGATCACTTCTTTTTCCATCAGGCCCGTCATTTCATGCGGTACCCCCGGAAGCGATACAAACACCCTGCCTTCTTTTTCGAACCACATGCCGGGCGCGGTGCCCCGCTCGTTGGGCAGTACGGTGCAAACGTCCGGTACTTCAGCCTGTTTGATGTTTCGTTCTATGAGCGGCCTTTTCAAAACATTTTCAAACAGGTATCGGATGCGTTGCAAGGTTGGCTCGTGTATCACCATTTTTCCGCCGAAGTATTCGCACAATACCGGTTTGGTGATGTCGTCGGCAGTGGGGCCCAGTCCGCCGGTAATGATAATGACGCGTGCTTCTGTGGCAGCGGCATCGAGGGCCTTTACAATATCCTGTTTGTTATCGCCTACTGATAAACGTAATTTCAGCCAGATGCCAGCCTTGTTCAGTTCCTGGGCAATCCAGGCGCTGTTGGTATCAACTACCTGACCGATCAGGAGTTCATCGCCGATGGTGACGATGGCGGCGTTGAGTTGTTCCATAGGGGGCAAAATTAGGGAATGTGAAGTTAGGGGAGGGGTTTATCGGGCAAAAGCAAATAAAACGCAGCCCCCTGGCCTTCTTCACCATGCGCGTAAATAACGCCATGGTGATTGCTTACAATCCTGCTGCACATGGCCAGTCCCATACCGGTACCTTCATACGACCCGCGGTCGTGCAGCCGTTGGAACACCTCGAAAATTTTTTCCGAGTACCGGGGATGAAAGCCAATGCCATTATCGCGGAACAGGATCTTGTACCAGGTTTTGCCTGACGGGAGTAAACCGGCGCCGGCCAATTCTTCCGGCGTAGCTACAGAAGAAGCGATGTATATCTGCGGCTTTCTTTCCGGGTTGGTAAATTTTAATGCGTTGCTGAGGAGGTTGCTGAACAACTGGTTCATCTGGAAAGGAATGGCTTCAATCACAGGCAACGGTTCACTTTGAATGGTGGCATCTTTCTGTTCAATCAATAATTCAAAATCATTCACCACGTCTTCAAGTATATGATTCAGGTTAGTAAGTACAAATTTTTCGTCGTGGGCCAGCCGTGAAAAATACAGGAGATCGTTGATGAGGGTAGACATTCTTTTCGATGCGCTCATCATTTTGCTGAAATACAGGTGCGATTTTTCATCGAACCGGTCTTTGTGCAGCCGGTACAGCTGGTTGGCGAAAGTCTGGATTTTGCGCAGCGGCTCCTGCAGGTCATGACTGGTCACAAATGCATATTGCTCCAGGTCCCTGTTGCTTCTGGCCAATGCTTCATTGGTTTTTTTCAGGTCAAGCGTGCGTTGTTCCACTTCCTGCTGCAAACGCTCTTCGTTCTCCAGCAGTTTTTCGCGTGCTTTTACTTTTTCGGTGCAATCGGTGCCAATACCTATCACGCTGATGATTTCGCCATTGAGTTCATACATGGGGGAGAAAGCAAAATCGAAATATTTTTCCCGTTGCACAGCATGTTCATCTTCCAGCATTAATTTGAATTCATGTCCTATGAAGGGTGTGCCGGTGTTGAACACATTTTTTACTGACTGCAAAAAATCTTTTCCGGTTTGCGGGAATACGTCCGCCATGGTTTTGCCCAGCACTTCCCTATGAAATATTATTGCCTTAAACGCATCGTTCACCATGCTAAACCTTAATTCCGGCCCCGACAATACAACCACAGGGAAGGGTGTATTCATGAAAAGGTTTTGCATTTGCTGCGAAGCATACAGGCGGCTTCCTGCCACCTTGATATTCGCATTCATACTTACCAGTAATTCTTTTGCAGAGAAGGTTTCATTTACGATGCACAACACTCCCCCTACACCGCCGTCTTCCACGTGCACCGGTAAACAGGACAACGTACAATAACTTTCTCCTGCAAATCCATACCGGTTCAGGAGCAGCAGCCGGTCTTCAGACCAGGTAGCTTTGCCTTCATTGATCACGCCTTGCAGCATGGGACCTATTATAGGCCATGCTTCCGGCCACACATCCTGCACGCGGGCCCCGAGCGATTGCGGATGTTTGCCGTCTGCCAGGAATCGATAGGCATCGTTATAGAGCATCAAAAATTCAGGTCCCCACAATAGAGCCATCGGACAGGCTGAATGCAGGCATAACGATACGGTGGTGCGCAGGCTTTGGGGCCAGTCTTCGACAGGTCCCAGCGGTGTGGCAGACCAATTGTAAGCGCCGATCAATGCACCCATTTCTCCGCCACCAGAAAGAAATCCGGAAATTTTGTTTTGGTCAGATAATACTGATCTGTTCATATGAAAATTCATGGATAGCTAATGCGATTATGTAAAGCGTGCTGCGCTGTTCGTGTGCAGGAAGTGTTAAGGGTCCGGGTTAACAGTCCGCTGCAGGAAAACTTGTATCAGGCGAGCAATCCGGTAATACTATTGTAGGTATTGAAATGAATACCTGCACGCAGACCTATAGATGTTGAATGGCTTATTCCGCTTTATGTTCAGGGAGATAAGGGCAAAAAAATCAATACATTTGTTTTTGTGAGTGATGGCAACAGGCTTCTGCATAACCAATTTTGTTACTGGTTTTGTACACAAATCAACTAATACTACGCTACAACAGGAAAGCAATTTCCGGAGGTACGGTGGAAGCGGAATTTGTCTTTTGAAAAGGCTGTTGGGAGATTTGTCTTCGGGTTGCTACCATCGTGATAGCAAACTGTGAGCCATTATCGCCCATGCATGATCAATTTACGGAAATTGTGCGGGCGCTGTATTATAACTCAGGCCGTTGGCCACTACTAAAAGGAAAGAAATTGATGAAACGCATATTTTTTTTGTTATTGTTGACCGGTGTCATGGCAACAGTTTTGGGGCAGTCCGTACCGCAACAACTGTCCAAAGCCATCCAGCACCTGGAACGCGATCCGCAATTGCGCCATGCCATTGTGAGTCTCTGTGTACTGGATGCCGCCACCGGCAAGATGATCTTTGGGCACAACGAACAAATAGGGCTGGCGCCGGCCAGCACACAAAAATTGTTTACCGGCATTGCCGCATTTGAGTTGCTGGGAAACGATTATCGCTTCAAAACACAATTGGGGTATACCGGCACCATCGTTGACGGCCAACTGAATGGTTCGCTGGTAGTGCAGGGCAGTGGCGACCCAACACTGGGCAGCTGGCGATGGCAGGAAACGAAAGACTCTGTGCTACTCCGGCAATGGGTACAGGCCATCAGCAAAGCAGGTATTACCCAAAAAGTAACGGATGGCATACGAACGATTGTACCACCGTTTTCGCACCAGGCTATACCGGATGGATGGATCTGGCAGGATGTGGGCAATTATTACGGGGCGGGCGCCTATGCTTTGAACTGGCGCGAAAACCAGTATGATCTCTTTCTGCGTTCCGGCAACAATCCCGGCGACCCGGTGAACATCGATTCGATGCGGCCGCGCAGTACGCACTTCAGTAATTATATTAATGAATTGTCAGCAGGACCGAAAGGCAGTGGCGACAATGCCTACATCTATTTACCCACGGCGCGCCATCATCATCCACTGGTAAAGGGCACCATCCCTGCGGGCGAGCAGTCGTTCTCTATTTCAGGCGCCATGACAGACCCGGCAGCGGTGTTGCTGACCGACCTTGCAGCTGCATTGCGCGATCAATCCATAGCAGTAACGCCTTTGCCTGATGCGGGCAGCCATGTGATGGTGCAGCATGATACAGTGACCAGTATAAAGCCATTGGCCACGCACTGGTCGCCGGTGCTGGACAGTATCCATTTCTGGTTTCAGCGACGCAGTATCAATTTGTATGGAGAAGCGTTGATCAAAACGATTGCACTGGAAAAAAGCGGATTTGCTACTACCGAAGCCGGTGTGGAGATTGTGCGTGATTTCTTTTCCGGCACAGGCATTTCAAAAGCAGCTTTGCATATGATCGACGGCAGCGGGTTATCGCCCCAGAACCGCGTTACTACCGATGCGTTGGTGAAGGCATTGCGGTATGCCCGCACACGACCTTGGTTTGCTTCTTTTTACCATGCGCTGCCTACCTACAATGGTATGAAAATGAAAAGCGGCTCCATTGGCGGCGCACGTGCCTATGCAGGTTATCATAAGGCGGGTAATGGCAAGGAATACATTTTTGCCATCATCATCAACAATTACGACGGCAGCGCTTCGCAGGTAGTGCGCAAAATGTATGAGGTGCTGAATATACTGAAATGAATGTTGTATTTAATTCCCTACCTTGCCGCCGAAAATAAATGTCGGATTTACAATTGAAAATTCAATATGAGCATTATCGCACAATTTAGCCTTACCGGGAAAACAGCATTGGTAACCGGTTGCAAACGGGGAATAGGAAAAGCCATTGCCGTGGCATTGGCCGAAGCGGGCGCGGATATTATTGGTGTGTCTGCCAGTCTTGAACTGCACAACAGCGCCGTAGAGCAGGAAGTGAAAGCAACCGGCCGTTCGTTCAAAGCTTACCAGGCCGATTTCGGCGATCGCAAAGCATTGTATGCCTTCATTGAAAAAGTGAAAAGTGAATGTGCGCCAGTGGATATTCTTTTCTGCAATGCAGGTACCATCAAAAGAAAACCTGCTGCCGAGCATCCTGATGAATATTGGGATGAAGTAATAGAAGTCAATCTTACTTCGCAATTCATCCTGGCGCGTGAGTTTGGGAAAGATATGATACAAAGGGGGAAGGGGAAGATCGTTTTCACGGCATCGTTGTTGTCGTTCCAGGGAGGCATTACGGTGCCCGGATATGCGGCCAGCAAAGGTGGCGTAGCGCGTTTGACCATGGCGTTTTCCAACGAATGGGCCGGAAAGGGAGTACAGGTGAATGCCATAGCGCCCGGCTATATTGCTACAGATAATACAGAGGCGCTGCGCAATGATCCGGACCGTTCACAATCCATACTGAGCCGTATACCGGCGGGGCGCTGGGGTACTGCGGACGATATGAAAGGCGCTGCCGTGTTCCTTGCTTCACCGGCATCCGATTATGTAACCGGCACCATACTCACCGTTGACGGCGGATGGATGGGAAGATAATTTTTTCAGTTAAACCAAAGTATACTAAACATCATGGACAACCGATTTGCTATCAGTCCTGCGGAAGCAAAGCAAATGGATACCGCAGCTTTGCGGAAAGCATTTCTTATCGAGAAAGTTTTTGAGGCGGATACAGTGTTGCTTACCTTGTCGCACTACGACCGCTACATAGCCGGTGGGGTGATGCCCGTGACGAAGAAGGTGAGTCTGCCGAACCCCGAAAAACTGAAAGCTGCTTATTTCCTCGAAAGAAGGGAGATGGGCATTATCAACGTGGGTGGCAAAGGGACCATTACCGCAGACGGCAAAACTTTTGAACTTGATTTCAAGGAAGCTTTATATATAGGCAAGGGTACGAAGGAAGTGGAATTCTCTTCCGCCGACGGCAAAAAACCGGCGAAGTTTTACATTAATTCAGCGCCGGCGCATCATGCTTTCCCCACCAAAAAAATTTCGCGTGCCGATGCGGAAGTGGTGGAACTCGGCAGTGCGGCCACTGCCAATCACCGCGTGATCAACAAAATGATCGTGGCGAGTGTGCTGGAAGTGTGCCAGCTGCAAATGGGCTTTACCGAATTGAAGACCGGCAGTGTGTGGAACACCATGCCCGCGCATACCCACGACAGGCGTATGGAGGTATATTTCTATTTTGAAATCCCGGAAGGACAGGCCGTATGCCATTTCATGGGAGAACCGCAGGAAACGCGCCATATTTGGATGCAGAATGAACAGGCAGTGATATCGCCCAACTGGTCTATTCATTCGGGTGCAGGCACTTCCAATTATACCTTCATATGGGGCATGGCCGGAGAAAACCTGGATTATGGCGATATGGACCATTGCGCCATTACAGCATTGCGATAAGGATTTTTGCGGGGCCTGTAGCGTTTGCTGGCTGTTCCGTGCGGCAAATCATACAGGTCTCGTTTTTCTCACTAAACTTCCGGCAATTTGATCAGCGGAATAATCACCGCGAATTCCTTTCCATCATCTTTTACCTCAATATCGCCCTGCTGCAGCAGCTTGTATTTCTTCGCAATATTGCTGAGACCCACGCGGTTGGAAGTTACCTGCCGCACCTTTCGTTGCAGGTTGTTGCAGACGACCAGTTTTCCCTCGTTGGTTTTCAATACAATTTGCAGCGGGCTTTCTTTCATCATGCGGTTATGTTTAACCGCATTTTCGACCAGCATTTGCAGGGTTAGCGGCGGCAACAGGTGGTCGAGGTAATGATCTTCCACATGGGTGAGCAGTAACAGGCTATCGCCGTAACGCGTTTTCAGCAGGTGGCAATAGGAATGGATGAACTGCAGTTCGGCTGCCAGTGTGGTAAGATCGTCTTCATTATTGCGCAGGAGATAGCGGTACACTTTACTCAGTTCATCGAGGAATATTTCCGCTTGCGATGGATCTTCACTGATCAGCGACGACAGGGAATTGAGACTGTTGAACAGGAAATGCGGGTTAACCTGTTTTTTCAGGCTGTCGAGTTGGGTTTGCAGGTTCTCTCTTTTCAGTTGTTCGGCCAGTACGGTGGCTTTTTTCCATCTTTCATAAAAAGCAGCGGCTTCGTGACAACTCGCGGCCACTATATCCACCAACACACCGGTAACCAGCGCCCAAACAAGGTGCGGTATATCGAGCTGATAATCGAAAAAATTGAGGTAGTCGTAAGTGAGGCACACCAGTATCATGGTACTACAGGTGATCAGGATGTACAGTGAAAGTGCAATGGCGAGGCGCTTGATGGTTTGACTGTACCGGGGGAAGGAGCGCTGGAGCGCCAGGGCCACTTTTATCTGCAGAAACCAGGAGGCGAGTCCGATAGGCAAAGCAATAGCGGTGGACCACCAGAACAAATCAGCTTCGGTGAAATACCGGGCGCCGAATATCCAGAAATTGAATCCTGCTATTGCCGGCGGCAGCAATGCACCAATGATCAGCCAGTCTTTTTTCGTATAATACGGAATTTGCATAGCCTACCTATCGGGAGCTAAAATATTGTTCTGCCTGATAGTTCCCGCAGTCGTGCATCATGAACTGCAAAATCCGGCACATTAAACGGCAATTATGAGCTATGAGCCGAGAGCCGGCCAGCCCCTGGTACTTATCTATCTTGTGGACACAACTTTGCTGCAGTTCTTTGGCACGTCCCAATGCCCGTCTGTCCCCCGCCGGCGGACGCGCCGGCAGCAACTTACTATGTGAACCTCTTTTATGGATGGGGGTGGTTAAAAGGACCACCCCATCCATGCAGTAGTGTTGCTGCGGTAATATCGTGCTAGCGCCCCGCCAGCAGGGGATGGGCAGGTTTCTGGATGTGCCAAAGAAGACAGCAGTATTTATGTCCGCACGATAGCCCCTTTAGTTGCCGGGAGCAACCACCTACTCCCCATGCGGTATGCATAAAATAAGAACTGCACCACTTCTTAAGCGATGCAGTCTTAGGTTTGTTTTCCCTGGGGTGGAGATTGCCTGATCAATATGGGTTAAGGGGTTGCTTGTCAATCCGGCAACTTCCGAACCTTTCGGGATGAACAAATTTGACGGTGTCTATTGGAGAGGAGGAGAAATCTATAACAGTGTATGCTGTGTACAGCAGTAACAAAAGCAGTTGAGCAAGCCATAAATAGTGTTTCCGGTTGTTTGGTTGGTAATGCGATCAAGGACCAGGTTTACTTTGCTGCAGGTAAGGTAGTATACAGATAAGGAGAAAGGATGGGTAAATTTATGGGAAAAGAAATAAAAAATTATCGTGATCGGGTAGTTTGCAAAAAAAAAATTCAATGCTGTGAGCAGGCACTGCTGCAATTGCTACAGCCTGCAGGCTTGCAATAAAGGTTTTCTCTTGGCATGAACTGCTGTCTTTCAGGACGGCACAGGACGTACAAAAAGCTATGATGGGTTACATTGAGCGTTAATTGTAATACATACAATTACTGCCATATGAAAAAATTGCGCATAACCACCCATTATGCAACATACCACTCCCTGTATGTTGCTATAATTTTAGCTGTGCACGGGCAGGCCATCGCACAACCGCTGCTGGAAACCGGTGCACAACAGATGCCGCGGGAATGGATTGATAAGGATACCAAACATAAAGTAATCCGCCTTACGGAAGGTCCCGGCGAAAACAGCAGCTTCTACTTTCACAACAATCCGTTTATCGGCAACACCATGGTGTATTACCATACAGGTGAAAACGGCAGGCAATTGTATGCACTGGACCTTGCCACCCGGCAGGTAACGCCGCTTACCCAATACCCCGGACGAATTTTTGGAGAGATCACAGCCCCCAAAACGCGGAAAGTCTATTTTCAATGTGGAGATAGCGTGATGGCTACGCATATTGATACCAAAAAGACTGAACTCATTTTCAGATTTCCCGAAAATTTTCGCGGCAGCATCACTACCGTAAATGCCGACGAAACATTGCTGGGCGGTGTGTATGCAACCGAAGCAGAGCGCGAATTGTTTCGCAGGAATCCGCAGAAGAGCAGTTATTTCAATATCATATATGAAGCAAAATTGCCGCGCACCCTCTTTGTGATCGATATCCAAACCAAAGCGCTCCGGAAAATTCATACCGACAGCGCCTGGCTCAATCATGTGCAGTTTTCACCTGCTGATCCGGCGTTACTTATGTTCTGCCACGAAGGTCCCTGGCACCTGGTTGACAGGATTTGGACCATTAACGTGCACACACGTGCTGTCAAACTCATGCACCGCCGTACAGTGGAAAGAGAAATTGCCGGCCACGAATTCTTCTCCCGCGATGGAAAAAAGATATGGTTTGATCTGCAGGTACCCAGGAGTGTGACGTTTTACCTCGCTGCTGCTGATGTGCAAACGGGGGAGGAAGTAAGGTATGCGCTGCAACGCGATGAATGGAGCATTCACTATAATATCTCGCCCGACCAGCAATTGTTTGCCGGCGATGGCGGGGATCCCGGCCAGGTGGCAAGAGCTCAGGATGGCAGATGGATTTACCTGTTCCGTCCGCAGGGCGACCGGTTACTTTCTGAAAAGTTAGTGAACATGAAACACCACAATTACCGTCTTGAACCCAACGTACATTTTTCTCCCGACGGCAAATGGGTTATTTTCCGTGCAAATTTTGAAGGGAAGCAGCAGATATATGCTGTGGAGATAGCGCGGAATAGTTAATAACGATTAGACATTAGCAAAAACTAAACAGAAACAAATCACAAAACAGGAATGGTGAATGCTGCTGGTATGATTTTTCTTTGGAACTTGTCTATGTGATTTGAAATTGCTCCCAGACTAATGAAGAAGATACTGATTGCAAGTCTTGGTTTACTGATATCATTATGCGGATGGTCGCAGGTGAAGTGGCCCGCTATCAGCAGTACTACAAAACCCTGGACGCGCTGGTGGTGGCCGGGCAGCGCGGTCAATACCAACGACCTTTCCGCCAACCTCGAAGCATATAAAGCAGCAGGGCTGGGTGGTGTGGAAATAACGCCCATTTATGGCGTTGCCGGATATGAGGACCAGTTTATCGATTATCTCTCGCCCCGGTGGATGGACATGCTGCAGCATACGCTCAGGGAAGCAAAAAGATTACAACTCGGTGTTGACATGGCTACCGGTACCGGCTGGCCTTTCGGCGGTCCCCATATTGATGCGGCGGAAGCGTGCAAAGATTTTTCTATCAGAACCTGGACATTACAGGCAGGTAATCGGTTGCCCGATACCGTGATATGTTTTCAGGAACCTTTCATACGCGCCGTGGGTAATCAGATTTATGAATTGCATGGTATTTACAAAACGGAGCCAACCAAAGGGAGCATCGCTGCACCGTTGCAGAAAGCAGCCACGCGTGCGCCGGATATCAATACGTTAAAAGAACCCGTTTCCCAAAACGAAAATCTCCAGGCGCTGGCATTGGACCAGGTAAAATTTCGCAAACGCATGCCCTTGCAGGTGTTGATGGGCTATTCCGATAAAGGCGATCGACTGGACCTTACCCGTTATGTAGACGAAGCCGGCGTGCTGCAATGGACACCATCGGAAGGCAACTGGACCTTGTATGGCCTGTTCATGGGCTGGCACGGCAAAATGGTAGAACGTGCTGCTCCAAAGGGCGAAGGCAATGTTATTGATCATTTTTCGCTGCCTGCCCTCCAAAAATACCTGGGAGCTTTTGATAAGGCCTTTGCCGGCTACGACCTGTCCGGCCTTCGTGGCTTCTTCAATGATTCCTACGAAGTGGACGATGCACGCGGCCAGAGCAACTATACCCCTGACCTGCTGCAGGAATTTGAAAAGCGTCGCGGATATGATCTCCGGCTGCATCTGCCTGCACTGATCAAAAAAGATCATGATGAACACAGCCTGCGCATTTTGCACGACTACCGGCTTACACTATCTGAACTCTTGCTTGAAAAATTTACCATCCCCTGGCAGCAATGGGCTAAGGCGAAAGGAAAATTAGTGCGTAACCAGTCGCATGGATCACCGGCCAATATCCTTGACCTGTATGGTGCGGTAGACATACCTGAAACGGAAGGCTCGGAGATATTGCGATTCAAATTTGCCGCCTCTGCAGCGCATGTGCTTGGCAAGCCGTTGGTAGCGGCAGAAGCGGCCACCTGGCTGGATGAACACTTCAAGGCAGGATTGCGGGATGTAAAGTTGCTGGTTGACAAATATTTTTTAGGGGGCGTTAATCATATTGTATGGCATGGCACGAGCTATTCTCCGGCCAACGATCCCTGGCCCGGCTGGTTGTTTTATGCTGCGGTACATTTTCAGCCAACGCATCCGTTCTGGAATCATTTCAAAGCATTGAATAATTATGTAGCCCGTTGCCAGTCGTTTCTGCAAAGCGGCGGGCCAGACAATGATGTGCTGTTGTATTTTCCGTTTGCCGACAAGATATCACAACCGGGCCGTGAACTGCTGCATCATTTCGATGGCATGAACGGTTTTGACAGCACAGGTTTCAAAGAAGTGGCGGAACAACTGCTGGCCAAAGGGGTAGCGTTTGACCTGCTGAGTGACCGGCAACTGCAGCAACTCACCTGCAATGGTTCCATATTGCAAGCGCCGGGAGGAAACTACAAAACGATCATCCTCCCTGATGTGCGGCTCATACCATTGGAAAGTATGGAGCAACTGCAGGCACTGGCAAAAAATGGCGCCACTATTTTGGTGTATAAAAATCTGCCTGCCGATGTTCCCGGCTTTGCTAAACTGGGTGAAAACCGCCAGCGATTTACTGCTATCATGTCTTCACTACAATTGCAGCACGATGGTCAGCAGCAAAAAGCAGTTTGCGGCAAAGGCGCTTTTGTTCTGTCAGATGATTTGCAGCAACTGTTGCACTACGCAGCAGTGCCGCAGGAAACGATGGTGCAGTATGGCCTGCAATGTGTACGCCGCAGCATAGGTTCCGGCAAATACTATTTTATCAGCAATACCGGTACACAAACAGTAAACCAATGGGTGCCGCTGGCCACCACCTGCCAGGGCGCCTACCTGTATGATCCTATGCTGATGCAAGCCGGAGTTGCCAGAACAAAAACAGAGAATGGTCAGTCGATGGTATGGCTGCAATTGCAACCCGGGCAAAGTTGTATAGTGCAGACAAGTACCAAAGAGGCTACCGGTAAAGCATACATGTATATTGACCAGCGGGCAATGCCGCAAACCATTACCGGCAACTGGTCCCTGCAGTTCATCAGCGGTGGTCCTGCCTTGCCGGCAGATGTTGTGCTGCCGGAACTGAAATCATGGACAACCCTGGAAGATACCGCCGCGCATAGCTTTTCCGGTACTGCCGCCTATACTATGTGGTTTGCCAAACCGGAAACGGCCGGTAATTACAACGCATTCCTGCTTGATCTTGGCAAAGTGGAACAATCTGCGGAAGTATGGTTGAACAGAAAGAGAATAGCCACGCTTATCGGGCCGTTGTACCAGGTAACCATTCCGGCTGCAGATTTGCGGGAAAACAACCTGCTGGAAGTGCGGGTGTCGAACAGCATGACCAACCGGATTATCTGCCTGGAGAAGCAGGGGATGCCGTGGAAGAAATTTTATAATGTTAACTTTCCGGCCCGTTTGGCCGCCAATCGGGATGCCAACGGGTTGTTTACCGCCCAACACTGGCAACCGGAACCTTCCGGTCTCCTGGGGCCTGTTACGCTTACGCCCGTGTTGCTATCGCAATAGAGTATTCACTGATAAAACGCACCAATATGAAAAAAATGCTTGCATTGCTCGCAGTAGTATTTGTAGTTAATTTTCTTCATGCCCAATCGAAACAGGAAAATGCCGTTGCTGCCGCAGTGGAAGGCCTGCGCAAAGCAATGGTGGATGGCGATCGTGCCGGCCTCGACAAATGGACGGCCCCGGAATTGAGTTATGGGCATTCCAGCGGCAAGGTTGAGAACAAAGCCGAGTTTATTGAGAATATTGTATCGGGCAAATCAGATTTTGTTTCCATTGATCTTACCGATCAAACGGTCCAACTGGCAGGCAATGCTGCTATCGTCCGGCACACATTGTCGGCAAAAACCAACGACAATGGTAATCCCGGTTCTGTAAAACTGCATATCCTGCTTGTGTGGCAGAAACAGGGCGGACAATGGAAATTGCTGGCAAGGCAGGCAGTAAGAGTACCGTAAGTCAATAAATTTTGTTGCAAAAGGCAAATGACAGTATCCATGCATCGGACAGCTGTTGTTTGCATTTTGCTTTTAACCAGGATGGGATGAAAAAAATCTTTTCTCTTTTAATTGCCGGGGCAATTGTTATGGGCGCACACGCGCAAAGCGGCGCTATCGACAGGGAAGCAGTAGTCAAAAGACATACGGTATATATCAACAAAGCAGATTCGCTCAGTTCGCTTACTGTAGGTAATGGCCATTTTGCGTTTACCGTGGATGTAACGGGACTGCAGAGTTTTCCCGATTATTATAAAAACGGCGTACCGCTGGGAACACAATCATCCTGGGGCTGGCACAGCTTTCCCAATACTGCGCGATACCGTTTTGAAGAATCATTGAAAACCTATGAACTGGATGGGCGGCGTATTCCTTACCCGGTGCAATGGAAGGAACCGGAGCGGAAACGCCGGGCAGCGGATTATTTCCGGCAGAATCCGCATCGCCTGCAGTTGGGCCATATCGGTCTTGAAATTGTGCGTAGCAACGGGCGTCTGGCTACTATACGGGATATTAAAAACATCAGTCAGCAACTGGATATGTGGAAGGGCAGTATTACGAGCACGTTTTATGTAGACAGCCAGTTGGTAAATGTGGTCACTTATGTGCATCCTGAACTGGATGCTGTGGGAGTAAGGATCATTTCACCGTTCGTAGCCAAAGAAAAATTGCGGCTCCGCCTGCAATTTCCCTATCCCAATGGCGAATGGAAAGATGTGGGCGCCAATTACACCAACGCTGATAAACATAGGTCCACTGTTGAAAAACGCAATGCCCACCATGTAGTGCTGCGACATGCATTGGATGCCACGGCTTATTTTGTACAGGTGGCCAGTCGGAACCGTATTGCATTCAAACAACGCCGCGCACATGATTTCCTCTTTATTCCCAATGCTGCTTCCAATGTGCTGGAAATGGTGTTTTGTTTTACACCGCAATTGCAGGCGCAGCTCCCCTCTTTTGCAGAAATAGAAATCAGCAGTAATACGGCCTGGGAAGCATTCTGGAAAAGCGGTGGCGCCGTTGATTTTGCCGGCAGTACGGACCCACGCGCGTCAGAACTGGAAAGAAGGGTAGTGTTGTCACAATACCTTACCCGTGTGCAATGTGCGGCCCCTTTTCCGCCGCAGGAAACCGGTCTTACCTATAACAGCTGGTATGGCAAACCGCATTTGGAAATGCACTGGTGGCATGCTGTACATTTTGCGTTGTGGGGAAGAACTGAATTACTGGAGAAAAGTCTCGACTGGTATTTTACCATAGCAGACAGTGCGCGCGCTATTGCGCAGCGACAGGGTTTTGAGGGATTGCGCTGGCAGAAAATGACCGATCATGCAGGCAGGGAAGCGCCTTCTTCCGTTGGGTCCTTTCTTATCTGGCAGCAGCCGCATTTCATTTATATGGCCGAACTGGTGTACCGCAGCAAGGCCAACGCAGAAGTATTGAACAAGTACAAAGACCTCGTTTTTGCTACGGCGGATTTTATGGCTTCTTTTCCTTCCTATGATTCAGCTACCGGGAGATACAACCTGGGGCCCGGCATCATTCCCGCACAGGAACGCTTTGATCCGCAAACCACCTTTAATCCCGCTTTTGAACTGGCCTACTGGCACTGGGGTTTATCGGTGGCACAGCAATGGCGGGAACGTTTGGGTATGGAACGTCATCCCCAATGGGATGCTGTGTTGCAGCAACTGGCTCCCTTGCCCAAAAACGACAGCGTATACCTGGCCACCGAAAGCACGCCTGACTGCTACACTACCGAAAAATATATGACCGATCATCCCGCAGTGCTGGCCGCCTATGCCGGTATACCGGCTGCCAACGGGCTGGACAGTTCCATTATGAAAAATACTTTTGACCTCGTTTGGAAGGTATGGAAATGGGAAGATACCTGGGGATGGGACTTCCCGCTTGCAGCCATGACAGCTACACGGTTAGGAATAACCGAAAAAGCCGTGGAGGCATTGCTGATGCCTGTACGTACCAATACGTACCTGCCCAACGGGCATAATTACCAGGACAAACGTTTGACCATTTATCTTCCGGGCAATGGCGGCCTGCTTACTGCCGTTGCCATGATGTGTGCCGGGTTTGACGGCAATACAAAACAAAGCCCCGGATATCCGGCAGGATGGAAGGTGAAATGGGAAGGACTGCACAAAATTTTTTAATAATAGTTGTTTCTAAGCGTGCAACGCTGATACATTGTCTCCCGTCTATGTGACTTTTACTGGGGAATTTTGCTGTTGTCACAGCAAAATTTCCGCAAGTGTATTTTTTACACGTGATCACCTGAAAAAAATCGTTATTAGCTGCGTGAATGCAGTTGGTTTGTCGTCAAACGGGTCAGTTGTGTGCCCCAAAAAACCG
This sequence comes from uncultured Chitinophagaceae bacterium, assembly GCA_937961055.1. GTDB lineage: Bacteria > Bacteroidota > Bacteroidia > Chitinophagales > Chitinophagaceae > CALCIN01. Next base: position 226,979 of record CALCIN010000033.1, read on the forward strand.
TTGAATGAGATTTCTATCCCTCCTTATCCTGGTTGGCTTTGCGTGCGTGCAGGTACAGGCGCAGCAAAAAACAACCGGAAGTATAAAAGGAACGCTGGTAGATGCAATGAACAAGTTGCCGCTGCCGGATGCCACTGTTACGTTGATGTCGCCCGAAGACTCAACCGCAGTGGGTTTTGGCGTTACTGCCAGTACAGGTTCATTTCATTTGAAGAATATTCCTGCCGGTCCCTATATCTTTTATATCAGCTATACGGGTTACAATCCGCTGGTGCGGAACATTGAGATTGCTCCCTTGCTCCTGGAAATTGACATGGACACCGTATTGCTGTATACTGATACCTCCATGATGGCTGGTGTGGTAGTTACCGCGCCTCCGATCAAGGTAAAAGAAGATACGGTGGAGTTCAGGGCAGGCTCTTTTAAAACGTTGCCCAATGCTACAGCAGAGGATTTGTTTAAAAAACTTCCCGGCGTGGAAGTAGACAAAGATGGCAATATCACTTCCCAGGGCGAACCCATCACCAAAATTTATGTGGACGGCAAGGAATTTTTCAGTTCCGACCCGAAACTTGCCAGCAAGAATATCCCCGCTGAATTGATCGAGAGCGTGCAGGTATTTGATGATATGAGTGACCAGGCTAAATTTACACGGATTGATGACGGTAGCCGGGTTCGCACCATCAATATCAAACTCAAGAAAAATACCAAGAAAGGCGTATTTGGCCGTTTGCACGGGGCTGGCGGCAGCAGCGGACGCTATGAAACCACGGCGTCATTCAGCCGGTTTAAAGACAACAGGCAGATTTCCATATTAGGAGGCGCCAACAATACTAACAGGCGCGGCTATACATTTGATGACCTCATGAACAGCGGGGGCGATATGCGTTCGTTCAATCGCGCCAACAATAATGCAGGCGGCAGCGCCGGCAACGGCAATACACGCTCCTGGAGCACTGGCATCAATTTCCGCGATGAATGGGGCGAAAAACTGCGCATCAGCGGCAATTACTTTGTGGCCAGGTCCGTGAATGAAAGTCGCAGCGACCGGCACCGGCAGAATTTTTTCCCCAATGATTCCGTGGCCTATGCTGATTCACGGTCTTCCAGCAGCAATTTGAACCTCAACCACCGGCTGGGACTTCGGCTGGAATACCAGATTGATAGTATGAATTCCGTGCTGTTGATCCCCAATCTTACCATTCAGCAGGCGGAATCGGAAAGTATCGATTCGTTGATTACCCGCGCCACCAGTCCCAAGTTTAATTACATGGCCATTCGGGGATTGTCCAAACGCAACAACGAACGCGACGCCAGCAATTTTCAAAATGAGCTGTTGTTCCGGCACCGTTTCCGCAAGCCGGGACGCACTTTTACCATAGGCTGGAAAACAGCGCTCAATGAAAATAACGGCGATGGTTATACGGATGCGCCATACTATTTTTTCCGTCCCGACAGTTCGCTCGACCGTACCGATGACCGGCAACAGCTGAACCGTACGCGCGGGAAATCGTTTAACAATACCATTTCCACCTCGGTAACGGAAATGATTGACACGGATAAGATACTGGAGTTTAATTACGCTTTCACCCGCAACAAAAGTATCAGCGACCGGGATACATACGATTACGACAGCACATCGGGTGAGTTTTCCAAAGTGAACAAACCGTTGACGAATTATTTTGAAAACGTGTTTGAGTCGAGCCGTCTGGGAACGAATTTTCGCGTAAAAAAACAGAAATACGATTTCCAGGTGGGGGGCGCTGTGCATTTTGCGTCGCTGCACAACCTGAGCAACCGTGCTACCACGGGGAAAGACAGCATCATGGAGCAACGCTATACCAATTTCTTTCCCAATGCTTCGTTTAATTATAATCTGGGTACGCGCAAGACCATCCGCTTCAATTACCGCGGCAGCACACGCGCTCCTTCCATCAACCAATTGCAGGATGTGCAGGATATCAGCAACCGGCTCCGCATCCGCACCGGTAACCCCGATCTGAAACAGGAGTTTTCCAACAATTTCAGGTTGAGTTACAATACCATGAACCTGCAAAACTATTTGTATGTCAACATCAACCTGTCCGGCACTGTTACGGGTAACAAGATTGTAAATAGTATCGATTCGCTGGAAAATGCCGTGCAGCTTATCAAGCCGGAAAACCTGAACGGGGCCTATGATGTGAGTTTTTCCGGAACAGTGGGCATTCCTTTGAAGCGTGCTACCAGCGGAAGAAGAAGTCCGCTGAATCTTCACCTCACCACTTCGCTGCGATACAACCGCGATGTAAGCAAGCTGTACAAAGAGATCAACTTTAATTACAGGCGTCGTGTGGGGCAGCGTGTTCGTTTTGGTTGGGATATACCGGACAAACTGGATTTGAGCGTTACTGCGAATTTCAATTACAACGATGCGCGGTATAGTGTGCAAAAGGATCTTAACTATCAATACTTCAATCACAACTATTCGGTGGATATTACTTATTTCATCATCAGGAACCTGGTAGTGAACAGCGATTTTGATTACTACATCAATACCGGCAGGGCGGAAGGGTTTAACCAGCCGGTTCCCTTGTGGCATGCGGGCTGTTCGTGGTTGTTGTTTGAAAAAAGAAATGGGGAGATTCGTTTTCGGGTGTATGATTTGTTGAACCAGAACCGAAATATTGACCGGAATGTAGGGGAGAATTATATTGAGGATACCTATACGGAGGTGTTGCAGCGGTATTTTATGTTGAGCTTTACGTATAATTTCAACAAGTTTACCGGGGTTCAGAATAGAGGGAGAAACAGGGAGCAGGGACCCCGATGGTGAGTAGGTGAAGTGTTGGGATGGTTCCAAAAATTTTACCACCTCCGTTTTGCACTTTCCCATTTATTCCCCAACTTGAAGTATGAAATTTTTCTCCTTCCATCTTCTTTTCTTGCTGCTGCTTACCAGGTTTCACGCAACAGCTCAACAAAAAAAATCGCCAGTGGGCAGCCGCCCCAATATCATCCTCATCATTGCCGATGATTTAGGTTACGGCGACCTCAGTTGCTACGGTCAGCAAAAATTCAAAACGCCTAACCTCGACAAACTCGCGGCGGAAGGCATGCGATTTACCCAGTTTTATTCCGGCTCCACGGTGTGTGCGCCCGCGCGGGCTACCCTGATGACCGGTCTGCATACCGGCCACTCACCCATCCGCGGCAATCGCTCCATGCAGCCCGAAGGACAGTTCCCCTTGCCTGACTCGACTGTTACCATTGCCGCCTGGCTGAAAAAAATGGGATATACCACCGGCGCTTTTGGCAAATGGGGTATGGGACCTCCTGCCTCTGCCGGCGAACCCTTGAACCAGGGCTTTGACCAGTTCTATGGATACCTCTGCCAGGCAAAGGCGCATAACTATTATCCTCCCTATGTTTGGAACAATCGCGAAAAAGAATTCTTCCCTTCCAACGAAGAAGGCGCCGGCATCTATTCAGCAGATACCATTCACCGTAAAGCCCTGCAATTCCTGGAACAACAAAAACCGGAACAGCCTTTCTTTCTCTTCCTGCCGTATACCATTCCGCATGGCGACGTGATGGTGCCGCACGACGAAGTGTATGAACATTATAAAAAGCAATTTGCCGGGGATTCCGTACCGCCACCACCCGCAGAAAAACGCAGGCATAAGGTGTTTGAATCTTATCCGCATGCCGGGTTTGCGGCTATGGTTAGCCGTTTGGACCGCTATGTAGGAGAAGTGGTGGCGCAGGTACAAAAAATGGGACTGGCAGAAAATACCCTGGTCCTGTTTACCAGCGATAACGGACCGCACCGCGAGAACGGAGGCGATCCTGAATTCTTCGATGGCAATGGTATTTACAAAGGCATCAAACGTGATCTATATGAAGGCGGCATTCGTGTACCCTTTATTGCCTGGTGGCCCGGCACCATCAGCAAGAAGCAGGTGAACAACGATCCTTTGATTCTCTACGATATCTTTCCCACACTGCAGGAACTGGCTGGTATTCCGGTTTCCCAACACATTGATGGCATCAGCATGGTGCCGGCGCTTACAGGAAAGAAACAACCGGCGCACGCCTACCTGTACTGGGAGTTTCATGAGCAGGGCGGTAAACAGGCTGTGCGACTCGGCAACTGGAAGGGCATCCGGCTGAATGTATCGACGCAGGAAAATCCGCCCATCGAATTGTATAACCTCGATCACGATCCGGTGGAAGAAAATAATGTGGCGGACAAACATCCTGATATTGTGAAGCAAATCGAAGCGATCATGCAGGAAGCGCATGTGCCTGACCGTAACTGGCCGCTGTTGCCATCGGAGAAAAAATAATTGCTCACTGAAAGCCCGGTCGCCTGCAATTCAGGAGATCGGGCTTTTGCATGCTTAGTCCCGGGACTTCTTTTTTTCTTCTTTTTGCCATGCCGTTCTTCCTGGTCGGCTGCAATCTTTTCCAGTACTTCTTTTGTGGTGATCTGAGGGAGTTTTGCAAGAAACAGGTCTGTGCCATGCCATGATGCCATTTCAGACCGATACAATTTCATAGCTTCCTGCACAATGGAGATGCAGATGGCATCGAAATCGGGTTGGGCAAACTACAACATGGTTACCGGGAGGCAGGCAGCGATGATAAGGCATTTTTTCATGCTGGTGGTAGCTTAAGGTAAATAGGGGGGGAGGTTATCTGGTACCAAGATAACCTTGTTCCTGTATTTCAAAAGCCTGCTATTATAGCAAACTATCCGGGTTCGGTATGAAATTCAAAAATGCATGAAAAGCGGAATGGTACCGGCGCTTGTCGAGTTTGTAGTAGAAAGCGCCTTTTTTGGAACCTTCTTTTTCTTTCTCCTTTTGTTTGATGAGCAGTTTGGTAGACAAAATTTTCCGGGTGAAATTCCTTTTGTCCAGCTCGGTATTGTATACCCCGGTGTACAGGTTGTATAGTTGTGGCAGGGTGAATTTCTCCGGCAACAATTCAAACAACAATGGGTGGAAGGCTGCTTTATAACGGAGTTTCTGACGCGCCATGCTTACCATTTTGCTATGGTCGAAGATCAGGCGGGGGATTTTCTTGAGCGAAAACCATTCGGCGTGATAATCGTTGTTCAACTGGGCCTCATACTTGTGTATGTCTACCAGGGCAAAATAGGCAATGGATACGGTGCGCTCCACGGGGTCGCGGTTAGGCTCACCAAAAGCATAGAGCTGTTCCATGTACAGGTCCTTGATGCCGGTAAGCTGGTATAACACGCGGGCAGCGGCCTGTTCAAAATTTTCATCAGGCTTTACGAAGCCGCCCATCAGGCTCCATTTGCCTTTTTCAGGCTCGAAGCCTCTCTGTATCAGTAGTATTTTCAGGTCATGTCCGTCGAATCCGAATATTATACAATCTACTGCAACAAGCATTCTGGTTTGTCGGGAATAATGTTTCATAGCAGTCTGGTGCCAAATATAAAGGTTTAAGTAACATGTGAAAGGTACGAAAGGCAATTTCGGTTACAGCAGTACGATCAGGAGGTACGAATGTAAAGTACAACAAGTTACGGAGTACAAGGTACAAGCTTTCTTCAATTGTGCAACAAAGAAAAATAAAGGGCGGATACGGGTTCCCTCAAATGAATATCCTCGTTCCACTGAAGCTTTCCCTGAAGTCTTTGGGCGTGCACCCTTTTTTCTTTTTGAATATACGGTTAAAGTTGGAAATATTGTTGAACCCGCAATTGTACGCCACTTCTGCAATGGACTGCGTGGTGTCGATCAGCATGCGTGAGGCATGGCCGAGGCGGATTTCCGTAAGGCTGTCGATAAACGTGTTGCCCGTACGCTGTTTGAAAAAACGGCTGAAAGCGGCATCGGACATATTGGCCAGCCGCGCTACCTCGGAGAGGGTAATACTTTTGTCGAAGTTCTGGTTCATGTACTCCAGCGTTTTTTCAATGCGGCGGCTGTTGTACGTGTATTGATCATGGTTAGTAAAGCTGGCATCGGAAAGGATGCGCATATTGCGGGAAATGGACAGGTCGTGGAGGATCGACATGAGTTCCAGTACGGAGTCGAAGCCGTGTTTCTGGTTCAGTTCAATGATCCGCGGCGCCAGTGCCTGGGCCGTTTCGCGCGAAAATAGAATGCCTCGCAACGACTTTTCCAGCATGGTGCGGATGAAACTGAGCTGGTTGCGCCGCAGGAATTTTTCATCGAACAGGTCTTTGTGAAACTGGATGGTGATTTCCCGTATCTCGCGACTGGTGCAACGGTGCGTAAACCAGGCGTGTTGCAGGTTGGAACCTACCAGCACCAGTTCCAGTTCGTCTATCTCTTCAATGTGATCGCCCACCACGCGCCGCGCGCCTTTGGCATTCTGGATGAAATTCAGTTCAAACTCTTCGTGGTAATGCAGGGGAAAATCAAAAGCTGATTTAACACGCGAAAAAATTGTAAAGCAGTCACTCTGCGTAAGGGGGGTAATTTCCCGCATCAGTTTGGTTTTCATATGCCAGCAATTAGAGCATGGTCCAATGCGCCATTCCAACACACACCATCAAAAGTATATAATTCATGGTTAAGTAAGTATCATGTAAAGTTGTTTTTTGGTCATTTTATAAAGTGCAGACAGGCAGTGTCTTTTGCCCATATTGAGCCGGATAATTGAATAATGAGCATAAAAAATTATGAAAATGGGATAAAAAAGTATTAGAGTTCCATCATGCATCCATCTATTTTTGGCGGCATGTTGCCGCGGTGATGAACAGCGACGCAAGAACAAGCGATTTACTTACTTCGATGTTCTACCTGCAACAGGTATAGTATTATATTCAGGTATGAAAACGATTGCTGCCATATTCTTTTTCGTGGCGCTATTGCTGCCTGCCGGCCTGCAGGCGCAGACGGCATTGCTGGTAGACAAGCAGGCTACCCGCCATACTTCCAATTTGTTTCATCAACTGCAGCGGTTGCGCATGAAGGGCACCCTCTTTGGTCACCAGGACGACCTGGCCTATGGGTTTGGCTGGAAATATGAAAAAGGCCGCAGCGATATCAAAGACGTAACCGGCGATTATCCCGCTGTGTACGGGTGGGACCTGGGACACCTCGAACTCGACCGTCCCGTAAACCTTGACAGCGTGCCGTTTGACCGCATGAAGCAATTCATCCGCGAAGCGTATGAACGCGGCGGGGTGATTACCATCAGTTGGCACCTGAACAACCCGTTTACCGGCAAATCTGCCTGGCATCCCGAACCGGGCACCGTCAAGGCCATATTGCCCGGAGGCGAAAAGAATGGCGTATATGCAAGTTGGTTAGATAAGGTGGCGGCTTTTCTCGCCGATCTGAAAGGAAGCAAAGGTGAAGCCATTCCCGTAATTTTCCGTCCCTTTCATGAGTTGAACGGCTCCTGGTTCTGGTGGGGAAAAAATCATTGCACGCCTGATGAATTCAGGGAGCTCTGGCGGTTTACCGTATCGTATTTGCGGGACGAAAAGCAACTGCACCATTTGTTGTATGCCTTTAATACCGATCGCTTTTATTCCCGTGAAGAATACCTTGAACGATATCCCGGTGATGAATGGGTGGATGTGATCGGGTTTGATATATATCAGCGCGACAGCAACCACGAGCAGTTCATACAGGATTTTGACCGCATGCTTACCCGGTTGGAAAATATCGCAAATGAAAAGAAAAAAATTCCGGCACTTACCGAATTCGGCTATGGCAACCTGCCGGACAGCACCTGGTGGACAAATGTGTTTGGTAAAGTGCTGTCGCGGCATAAAATGGCCTGGGTGCTTGCCTGGCGCAATGCCGGACGTAAATACAATGGCACTGTGGAGTTTTATGTGCCCTATAAGGGCCATCCCGCTGCTGCCGATTTCAGGAAATTTTACAACGAAGCGTATATGCTTTTCCAGGAAGATGTAACCAGGGAGAAGCTATACGAGTGACAAGAGCCATCCGGCTTTAAAACCATGCAAGCTGCCACATGAATCCCGCACCGGTACTTTCCCGCCTGCAACACGACATGCAACAGGAACTGGAGCAACTGCTCGGTTACTGGATGCGCTATACGCCCGACGAAGAGCAGGGCGGATTTTACGGCAGTATAAACAATTTCAACCAGCCCGATCGTACTGCACCGAAAGGATCAGTTTTGCATGCACGCATCCTGTGGACATTTGCAGCCGCCTGGTTGCACCAGCCGCGTGATGAATACAAGATTATGGCCCAACGGGCTTACGATTATGTACAAACGAATTTTACTGATCATGAATATGGCGGCGTATACTGGACGGTGGACCATCGCGGGCAGCCGCTCGACACCAAAAAGCAGATTTACGCCCTCGCTTTCACGCTCTATGCCTATACCGCCTGGTATCGCTGCTGCGGTTCAACAGCTGTAAAACAACAGGCAATAGCACTCTACCGGCTCATAGAGCAATACAGTTATGATCCGGACAGGGGCGGATACCTCGAAGCATTCAGTCGGGATTGGAAGCCCATTGCCGACCTGCGCCTGAGCGCCAAAGACGCCAATGAAAAAAAGACGATGAACACGCACCTGCACGTGCTGGAAGCCTATACCGCACTCTATGCTATCTGGCCAGACCCGGGACTGGCCGCACAATTACGCAGGCTGTTGTATAATTTCGAGGAACACATCATCGACCACCAGCACGGGCACCTGCATTTGTTTTTTGATGAGCACTGGGACCGGCGTTCGCATACCATTTCCTATGGGCACGATATTGAAGCCGCATGGTTGTTGTGTGAAGCGGCGGAGGTGCTGGAAGATCCGGAATTGATCAACATCATGCGCACCAATGCGCTGCTATTGGCCAAAGGCGTCACTGAAGGACTGGATGCCGATGGCGGACTGTGGTATGAATATGAACCCGCGCAACAACAACTGACCAGGGAAAAACACTGGTGGCCGCAGGCAGAGGCCCTGGTAGGTTTTTTTCATGCCTGGCAGCTCAGCGGTGATGCCAGTTACCTGCAATACGTTTTACATACCTGGCAATTCATACAAGCCCGTATCCGGGACCGGGAACAGGGAGAGTGGTTCTGGGGCGTCAATGAAAAGGGTGAGCCCTTGCCCAACCAGGATAAGGCCGGCCTGTGGAAATGCCCCTACCATAACGGAAGGGCCTGCCTTGAAATCATTCGCCGGACTACTGAGATCCTTTCTTCCAATTAAAATTTTTACCCCCAACAGGCAAATCTTCAATGGTTTTTGACGGAGGCGCCCTCAAAAAATTTTCCGGAAACCGTTTTTTTAGGAAGGAAAATGTATATTGTGTAGAATTAGTGTCAAATTTACACTTAAAAAATGCGCCAATATGAAAAAGAACTTATTTACCCTGGTGTGGTGCCTGATGGCGTTGCCGTTATTTTCACAAAACAAGGCTTATGTAACCATCCAGGGCAACTCCAATCTCACAATCAGCAAACACATTTACGGGCATTTTTCCGAGCACCTGGGCCGTTGTATTTATGACGGCTATTGGGTAGACCCTTCATTGAATGTTCCGAAGAAAGATCGCATACGTCTCGACGTGGTAGAGGCGCTGAAGAAAATCAATATTCCCAATCTTCGCTGGCCCGGTGGTTGTTTTGCCGATGAATATCACTGGCGTGATGGCATTGGTCCGAGAGAGCAGCGCCCCAAAATGGTAAACACCAACTGGGGAGGCGTTACGGAAGACAATAGTTTTGGTACGCATGAATTCCTTGAACTGTGCAGCCTGCTGAACTGCGAGCCTTACATCTGTGGTAATGTAGGCAGTGGTACGGTGGAAGAGATGTCGAAATGGGTGGAGTACCTCAACTTCGATGGTGAGAGTCCCATGACACAACTAAGGAAACAAAATGGCCGCAATGAACCCTGGCGCGTAACCTTTTGGGGCGTGGGTAATGAAAACTGGGGTTGTGGCGGTAATATGACGGCAGAGTTTTATGCCGATCAATACAAACGCTATGCTTCTTACGCCAAGAACTATCCCAACGCTACACTGAAAAAAATTGCCGGCGGTCCGAGCGATGGTGACTATCACTGGACGGAAGTATTGATGAAAAATATTCCTGCCCGCATGATGTGGGGACTGTCGCTGCACTGTTATACCATTCCCGGCACCTGGCAAAAGAAAGGTTCTGCCACTAAATTTACTGAGGAGGAATACATTGCAGCTCTGCGCAGCTGCCTGCGTATTGAACAATACATCAAAGGGCACAGCGCCATTATGGACCGCTACGATCCGCAAAAGCGCGTAGCGCTGGTGGTGGATGAATGGGGCATCTGGACCGATGTGGAACCCGGCACCAATCCCGGCTTCCTTTATCAGCAAAACAGTTTGCGCGATGCGCTCATTGCGGCTACTTCGCTTAACATATTCAACAATCATTGCGAGCGCGTAAAAATGGCCAACCTGGCGCAGACGGTGAACGTACTGCAGGCGCTGATCCTTACGGATAAGGAGAAAATGTTACTCACGCCAACGTATCATGTATTTGATATGTACAAAGTGCACCACGACGCCACCTGGCTGCCGCTGCAGGTGAATACGCCGGATTATGTGCTGGGCGACGTGAAAGTGCCGGCTGTGAATGCATCTGCTTCCCGTGATAAGAACGGGGCCGTACACATTACGCTGGTGAATCTCGATCCCAAAAACAAAATCACCGTTACCGCGAATTTGTCAAATATCAACTGGCAGCGGGTGGAAGGACAGCAGCTTACTTCGGCCAATTTTACTGACCACAACACATTTGAAAAACCCAACAATATTGTACCGCAGCCTTTCTCCGGCGCCCGGAAGCAGGGTGGAGAGCTGGTAGTGGAGTTGCCGGCAAAATCGGTGGTATTGCTGAAGCTGCAATAAATGAATTCCGGTTACCAGTAATTGGATGACCGGCTGGTGTGCGCAGCATGGAAAAAATTTTTGCAGGAGTTAGTACAAACGGCCAATCCGGCTGTTTCTATTATAGTGATTTTTCTCATTCATGTAGTTTTTGAAGTCCCTCTGTTTCCAGCCATTGCGTAATGCGATGCTTTGAACAGGCTGTTGCGGGAGCAACAGCCTGTTCTGCTTTATTGGTCTTTTGTGATTGCTGCTGTGGTCAATCCCTCATAATTTTTGATAAACCGGATAATATTCGGGTATTGGCTGAATTCTTCCGCCTGATGCATGGTAGTGAGCACTACGCTTTGCATGCCTGCGTTGAGAGCGGCTTCTACACCTTTGGGCGCATCTTCAAAAACGATGCAATCTTCGGCAGCCACGCCCATTTGTGCGGCGGCTTTGAGATAGGTTTCCGGGTCGGGTTTGCTGTGGGCCACGTCATCGGCGCTCACAATGGCTTTGAAATAATGGCGCAGGTGCAGGTTGTCGAGCACAAAATCGATATTGAAGGGAATGGCGGCTGAGCCGATGCCCATGGGGATACCGTGGTTATAGGCGTCTTGCAGGAACTGCGGGAGTCCGGCAATCAGTTGCAGGTGCGGCCGGAATTCCTGCTGGTACCGTTTTTCTTTTTCAATGGATATCCTGTCCATTTCTTCTTGTGTAAATCTGTCTTTGCCAAACACGCGCACCAGTAGTTCAGTATTTTTTCCATACATCTGTTCTTTCACTTCTTCGTAGGTAAGATTGGCGCCCAGTTCGTGGTTGAGCACATGATACCAGGCCCTGCAGTGAAATTGCATATCGTCTATCATGGTGCCGTTCAGATCGAAAATAAATGCCTTTGCCATGTACCGGATTTTATGGTTACAAACTGCAAATGTAATTGGATCGGGGAAAATGGGGTGGGGGTGCTGATTCTCTTCAGCACGGTATCGCCCAACTTCCTATGGCTCATCTGCTTTGTTGCGCCTGTTTTTAGGCAGGCTAAAAATAATTATTAGTTTTATTGCTGTACTACACTAAATGCTATTCGGTACTAACGGGGATACTTACCTAAAAATATTGTTTGGCAACCCTTAAAGAAATGCCTGCAACATGGAAATAATAAAGGATGTATTATTATGCAGAGAATTTCTCTATGTAAACTGGGGGACCATCCAAACATTTTTCTCCCGTATTCACCCGGACACGAAGCACATAGCAATCAATGATTTTATTCAGGCCTACCGGGAGTTGTTAATGGAGGTCTCCCGCGATGTTAGTTTGTTTCAATTCGGCGAGGGCGCCGATTATGAATTTCCTTTTTATTTGCAAAACGCGGCACCATGAAAAATTCACAACCACCTGGTCCGGTAAATGCCCAACAGAAGTTCAAAGGAAGAAAGGTCCTTAGTTCATCTTGAATGCATTCCCTAACTTGGCGATTGTAAAAATATTGGTGGTGGCGGTGTTAGTACATTCTTTCAGAAATTTTGCCGGTGACGATTTCTGGAGGGGATTGAAACGGTATAAGTTTGCGGCAAAGAAAGCAGCCGTAGACTCTGAATTGCACGGGCTGGTGCTGCAAAACACAACTAAAATGAGGTTTGCAGACGCAGGTAGTTTACCTGAATATGAGTTGTTGGCAATTCAGATAGGTAGTGGATATGATACTGTTAACTTTATTTACCGATTTGCAGGCAATGACTCAATTTGGGCCGTGGACGAGGATTGTACCCTTACATTGTTTCAGATAGAAGACAAGGATATCCGCATGAATTATAAAAATCCTTTACTGAATTGATGTGTAGGCTGTTTGATGATAACAATTTGGATGGCTTCATAGATGATGCTGTTCCGGGAAGTGAAGTTTCTTCAGAAGTGCTGATTGCGGCACCTTTTAAATAATTATAAAGAGAAGGGGACTGATATAAAAATTATAAATGACCCTGATTGGCGGGATATTGTCAACCAAGCAAAAATTGTATTAGAAAAATGGCGTAAAACATAGCTTTGTTGCTCTGCGTAAGAGTCCTCTTTCGCAACATTTAATGATGATCGTTAGTGATCCCTGAAAAAAATGATTGACCGTTGGTAATGAATCGGTTTTCTTTCATTCATAAATATCTTTCCGGTGCCCGAGTGCCACGACATCCACGGTGAGGATGTTGTCGAAGATGTTGTAGATAATACGGTAATCCCCTACACGTATACGGTAGCCCTCCCGGCCTTTGAGCTTTTTATACCCATGCGGGCGGGAATTGCCCCCTAAGCTGCGGATTGTTTTTTTAATACTCGAGTAAATCAGGGTCGTTGATTTTTTCCAGGGTTTTGGCGGCCTTTGGTTTGATCGTAACCTGATAGGGCATTTACTTTTTTTTACGTTTGGCTTCAATGAGTTTAAAGGCTTTGTCAATAGGCATGGAGCGTTCTTTACCGGCCTTTGCCTGATCGTACAGGCGGATATCTTCCAGTTCCTCGAGTTCTTCCATGATTTTCCGGTACTCTTTGATGGACAGTACCACGGAAAGCTTTTTGCCTTTATCGTCGGTGATATATTGCGGTGCGTTCATAGTAAGCAATTTAAAAAATTAATGGGCATAAGCCTGCCTGGCTTTGGCATTGAGCAGAAAGGTATCTATGATATTAAAGAGCATGGTTTTGGTATGGCTGTCGAGGGCTTCGATGTCTTCCAGCCGTTTAACTGTCTCCTTGTCATAAGCGGCATGTTTGCCCTGCCCCAATTAATAATCTACCGACACATCAAACACCCTGGCAATTTTTAAAGCCATCTCCACGGAGGGGCTGTTCTCGTTGCGTTCGTACTTGCCAATAATATACCTGGAAGCGCCGATGGCTTTAGCGAGGTCGGCCTGCCCCCAGTTTTTACGCTTGCGCAGCTCCACGATTTTACTGCCAATGTCGAGCATAGTCTACAAAAAATTAAGTTATGGAACCAAACAGGGGTCCCTTACCCTGGCACAGCGGTTTCCATGGTAAGCCTGATATTGGGTGTTCCTTAAATGGAAATAGGATTGGTTGTTAAAATGTCTTTGTTCACCCATTGACCAAAGTATGGAACAGAAGTATAGCTGCTGGCTCCTGGTGTTGAACTTGCAGTATATTTGGATATTGACGAATTGATAACCCCTATTGACCACAGTGGCGTTCAACTTGTCGAGTATATATCTTCAGATAAGTGACCAAACATCGCTTCCCGAAAAAACTTCAATTAAGTGGATTGGTGCTGCTTTTAAAGCACTTGCAGTTGATATTAAAAAAAGCTATCTAAGGATGCGATAGTTTGTTACGATGTAAAAAGTATCCATTTCAGTCAAGCTTTTTTTCAAGAGGAAGCACTGTATTGTGCTACACAAGAGTGGATTGAGAAATATTATAACATACCTATAAAGCCGGTAAATTTTACGTCTAACAAAAAGAAGTAACAAAAAGAAAAGAAAGTACACTTTTGCGATAGATTTTCCTATAGGTTGAATGTGAAAGTTTCTGCAAGCTTCCCTAAAAATCAGCAGGATATTGACTAGAAAAAGCGCTTTCCCGGATTAGTCCTCCTCTGCACACTTACACGCCAAAACTGCACACTTATTTGCAAAACTGCGCGAATATGAAATGGTACTTTTTGGTGTGGGCGTAATCTATAAATTGCACTGGCACCTAAATCCAAAAGCAATTGGTGGCTGAATCCGCTTTAATAATGCAGGCGAATACAGTTAGTTGTGGTATACAACTCCCAAATCAGTGCCGGGCATATGCCGGCATATTCCAAAAAAGAGTTGGTGATCAGCATCGGATTGACATTGCTCTACCAAAACCTTTCAACCATGAAGCTTACTGCAGGCGTGCTTGTAGCACTATGCTTAATGACCGTTTCCCCCACATTTGCCCAACAGGTCTATTGGGACCTTACCGGCAATACCGCTACTACCCCGGGCACTCATTTCATCGGTACTACCGATAACCAGCTGTTGGTATTCAAAACCAACAATGCTGAAAGGGCTACCATACTGGCTAATGGCAATACCTTGATTGGTGGTACAACAGACAACGGACAAAAGTTTCAGGTAAACGGAACAGTCAGGTTTGAAGACCTGCTATCTGTGATCAAGCCATATGTTGCGGATGCGAAAGTGCTGGAAGTAGGGCGTTCGCCCAATGTAAATTCCAATGTGACGGTAGTTTATGGAAATACCCAGGATTTTATTACGCTGAATGTAGGTAGCACACTGGCCCTTAAAAGGAATGGCGGGGGTGATCCCTCCATAAGTTCCTCCCAGTCCGCGTTAACCCTGCTTGCCAATAATTACATAGATTTTCAGACAAACGGCGGAGCTCCTGCCAGTATTAGACTTCGTGGCAATTTCGGCCTTGGTTCTCCAGTGTTCGGGGCATACAATCCTGCACCTGCTATGTTGACAATAGGAAACTCCTATAATAATTATGAATTTCTTCATCATACACGATTCAAAAACGGCACCATTCAAATAGTCAACCTGGCAGGAAATGTAGTATCCATATTGAATGAATCCGGTAATCTGGGTCTTGGTGTTTCCAATCCTTCCGCACAACTTCATACCACCGGCACGGTTCGTTTTGCCGGACTTGCCAACGACAATGCGCTTACACGTGTGCTTGCTACTGATGCCAATGGCAATGTATCCTGGCGGGACGCATCTACGCTCGGTGGCAGTGCTGCCAATGCCTGGACCTATGGAGGCAACAGCGTTTCCTCCACTGCTACCATAGGCAACACTTCCGCTCATGACCTGCAGATCATTACCAACAATACTGCGCGTATAACCATAGACGGCAGTTCCGGAAATGTGGGAATCGGCACCACCAATATCGAAGACGCTTCTTATAAATTGTTCGTGGAAGGAAATATCCGCACGCGCAAGGTGCGGGTAGATGCAGACAACTGGGCTGATTTTGTGTTTGATCCCGGCTATCGCTTGCGTCCCCTGCGCGAAGTAGAGCAGTTTATTCAAACGCACAAACACCTGCCTGATGTACCATCTGCCATCGAAGTAAAAAAAGAAGGCATTGACCTTGGAGAAAACCAGGCAGTGTTGCTGAGAAAAATTGAAGAACTCACCTTGTACATTATCGAACAAAACAAGCGTATCGAAGAACTCGAAAAGCAATTAAAGAACCGGCAATAGGTTACGCTTATCACCTCCCATTCACCGGAAACACCACCTTCATCCTGCACCCGCATCCGGGCGACGAATCAATACGCATACGCCCGTTGAACAACGCCGCACGGTTGGTGATGTTGGTAATGCCAATGCCTTTGCGCTTTTCACTTACGCGAAACCCACGCCCATTATCGCCAATAATCAGTTCCAACTGGTCCTGCTGTTGCTTCAGCGAGATGGATATTTCAGTAGCATTCGCATGTTTGATAATGTTGGTGAGCTGTTCCTGTATGATGCGGAAAATAGTAAGCTTCAGTTTATCGTCCATCCGGTGTTCATCCGGTATAAAGAAATCCAGCCGGAAGGCAAATCGGTCTGTTACGCGAATGTTTTCCACCAGGTCTTCAATGCATAGTTTCAATCCCACTTCGTGGTGAAAGTCCTGTATCATGGATTTGGACAGGTTCCTGATCTCTTCAATGGCGGCATTGATGCTGCTCATGCTGCGCCGGATCATGTCAGATGTACCGGGATCATCCGGCACACAGCTGAGACATAGTTTGGCGGTGGTGAGTAACTGGGTTACATTATCGTGCAGTTCACGGCCGATGTGCGCCCTTTCTTTTTCCGTGGCGTCCAGGCTGGCCCTGATCAGTTCCTGCTGCCATTGCAGTTTTTCTTCAATATGCCGGTTTTGCAAACGTATGGTTTGGGTTAGATCGTTGGCCAGCATGAGATAGGCTTCGCGTCCCCTGAAATTGATGCGGTGTACAAGCAACTCTACAGCTATTTCTTCTCCCAGCCTGTTCACATGGTTTCGCTGCATACGCTCATGGTTGTCGGAAACGGCTGCCAGTTGCTGTTTCAGTCCGTCATGTTCATGGATGGGCACAATACCAAACAGGGTCATTTTCAGCAGCTCACGGCGGGTATAACCATAGGTGCTGGCGGCGGCTTCGTTCACCTCCAGGAACCGGAGGGTTGTTGAATCGCATACACATACCGGTAAGGGACAGCTGTTGAATATATTCCGGTACATTTCTTCCGATTCGCGTATTTGCCGTTCGGCTTTCTTGCGTTCCGTGATGTCGCGGAAGTTGGCCAGCAACGCATTCACTTCCGGTACGTGAAGGAGGTTACAGGCGAGCCCTTCAACAGGGATCTCTCTTCCGTCTTTGTGTTTCAGGGAGAGATAAAAGGTAAAGCACACGCCGGGGTTATTCAATACATTGCTCAACAATTGCCGGGCCTCTTCCTGGCATTTGTCGTGAACATGGCTAAGGGCAAACTTTCCCAGGCAGTCGCTTTCTGTATAGCCCAGGTATTTTTCCACGCTGGGCGAAGCATAGGTAAAATTACCGGCTTCGTCTGCCATATAGAACATATCGGTTCCATTTTCGATCAATGCGCGGAATTTCTTTTCGTTCAACTGGTTTCTGGCAACCACCGGTGATAGTTTGCGGGCATAACAGCAGAGCGCCGTTACCGAGTCACCTTCACGCATAGGATGAATGGAAATTTCAAGAAATGTTGACTGTCCGCCTGACCTGTCTTCTGCTGTAAACTGCTGGGCAACTCCGGCAAATCCACTGGTATAGATCGTGTCCCATGGCTGGTCGCTGCCGGGATAGACCAGGTCCGGGATGTTTACAGCCGTGTCGCCAGGTTGCACGTCCTGTTGCAGTACTTCCCGAATGCGGTTGCGCAATACGGTATTGAGGAATATATACTGACGGGTGCTGTCAATACACCACGCATATCCGTCAAAACAATCGATAAATGCCTGAAAATTTGCCTCCCATATTCGTGCAGATGACTTGCCGCCACTCTGCGACCGGGCGCGTTCAGTAAGTAAGGTTTGCATGCAGTCTGGTATTAGTATAGTGATATTTGAAAGTCGGGCTTTCTACAGGGAACCTTGACGGGACTGAATGAACCAGGATCAGGACGATTTCACAACAGAGGTGGGATAAGGAATATCCGGCAGTAATATTTAATGGTACATAAATGTATAGAATATACCTGAAAAAATCATCAGGTGTTGGAAACTTGTGAAACAATAAGAACCGGTGTTGCAACTGTTAAATGGATTCGCATGTGCATTACTGCCAGATGCACAATGTGTTGGCAACAAAATGTGGATATCGTTACCCGAAAAAGTTCTTTATTTTTTATGGTGCTGCAGTCAACAAGGCAATTGGAAACGAAGCAAATAATTGTTGAAGCGAAAGCCGGTGCGCCACCTCAAATACTTCACCGGTGATAACATGCTGCCAGCGCGTGGGTGCGCCATCGGGCAATTGAATTTCATTGTGATATTCCTGCACGGAGCCTCGGTCTGTATATTTTGATGCCACATTGAGCGGTGCCACAGCAATTATGTACTGCCCGTTGAAACGCCGCGCAAAAGCTATGGCTTCTGTAGACGGACCGGTTACCTCCAGCGGCAGGTATTCTCCTTCGGCAAAAAGTTCATTGTGCTGCCGTCTGAACTGGAGGATTTTCCACGTGGTGAGCAATTTTTCATATCCTTCACGCCAGTGCGCTTTGGCAAAGGCAATCTGGGTATCAGCGCCTTCTTGCTCTTTTTCCTGCAGTGCCTTCAGCATCTTCTTTCTTCTGGCAAAATTTACCGGCCGTCTGTTGTCGGGATCAACATAACTGAAATCCCACAGTTCACATCCCTGGTATATATCAGGAATGCCCGGCGCAGTGAACTTGATGAGTACCTGCGCCAGCGAATAAATGCCGGCATAAGTGCTGATCTTTTCTACAAAAGGTTTGAAGCTGGCGAGAAAAGCATGCCTGGGCTGGAAGAGATTGTGTATAAACTGCTTGCAGGCCTGTTCATATTCCATGTCGGGATCATCCCAGTTGCTGTTCACTTTTGCTTCACGCAATGCCTTTACCATATAAGCCTGAAGGCGTTGTATCCATTCTGCGGTTATTTTAAAATCAGGCGGAAATCCGCCCACGATGGATTGATACAAAAAGTATTCATCATTCAACGAAGGCGCTGTTTTATCCCGCACCATGGTACGCAGCGATTGATTGATATCGAGCCACTGCTTCACTTTCTCCTGCCACTCGTCGAAAACTTCGCTTAATACATTGATGCGCATCCGCGCATCTTCACCCCGTTTGGTATCGTGGGTGGCCGTTGCATTCAGCGACAGCGGTGTGTTGTGGTACCGTTGCGTCATGGTATTGTGAAATGCTTCTATAGAAATGCCAATTACCGAAGGGTCATCACCTACTTCATTGTGCACGATGTGGGCATTGTACACATAAAACGTAGTGTCTTCCACACCCTTGGCCATCAGTGGCCCTGTAAACTGCATCATGCGTTTCAAAAATAGCAGGGCCCTGTTGTTGAGGTCGCCATCCATGCCGGGATTCAGCAGGAGACTTTCCAGGTAAAATAGTTCCGGCACCAGTTCCGGCCGCAGGTGACGGGCTGTTTCAAATGCCTGCTTCATGAGCGCAAGGCTTTCTCCGGCCAGCGGAAAATGGTCGGGGTAAATTCGATATACAGGCAGCGCCACCATCACGGCGCCGAAGGCTTTCTTTATTTTTTCACGGTCGTAGTTGTGATGCAGGTTCAACTGCATGAATTGCTGCATCAGGTTTTCCCATTCTCCGCCCATATATTTTTCCAGTATCATCAACTTGTTCTGTAATACCAGTTCATCGTAAGCAGGCATTTCGGGAAACAGCTGACGGTAGAACTGCAACAGGTGGGCGGCGCCCTTGATGCTGGTAAGCAATTGATTTACGTAAGAAAGAAATTCATAGCCGCTGGTGCCCTGCAATTTCCACGAGGCTGGAAGGTTCTCTTCTGTTTCCAGGATTTTTTCAGCAATGATATAGCAATCAGTACCGAACAACTTGCGCAGGCGGCCAATGTATTCAGTCGGATCGTACAGGCCGTCGATATGATCGATGCGCAAACCTCGGATAATGCCTTCCTGGTAGGCGGAATGTAAAAAGCGATGGTAATCATCAAACACCGTGTCTTCCTCCATTTGCAGGCAGATCAGGCTGTTGACAGTAAAAAAACGACGGTAGTTGATTTCATAAGACGCCCTTCGCCAGTTGGTTAGTGTATAATACTGCGTGCCTAAAAGTTCAAGCAACCTGTTGTGGTCTGCATTGATGGTATCCACCGTTCCCAGGAGCAATGGCAGCATGCCTTCGTGTTGTTGTAGCCGTGCGGTCCATTCATGTTTGAATTGAAACCATTCCTCCAAACTACTTCCGGTTGCCGCTGCCGCAGGCATTTGGTTCAGCGCATCCCTCAGCGCATCGGTATGTTCGGCCGGCGGCAGTTGTGCTGCTATGAAGTGGTACGCGGGTGCAGACAACGGGTAAGGATTGTCATACACCTGCACGTTCAATCCGCTGTCGCTCCAGGCAAGCCGGATATCGCCTTTTTCAACAGATGGCACGAGATCATCGCCCAGGAAGGGCGCCATTACCTTGCCATGCAGGTCTGGTGCATGATGTTTCCACCGGATGTCGAAATACTGGTGGTAAGGTGAATAGGAACCTCTTTCCAGTACATCCATTAACCTTGTGTTCTGCGTGGCGAAAGCCATATGATTAGGTACAATATCCTGCAGCCACCACATGTTTTTTTTGCGCAGGGAAGCAGTCAGTTTTTTCCATGTTGCCGCCGTGCCAATTTCAGGATTAACGATATCCGGGTTCACTACATCATACCCGTGCAGGCTGCCGGGTGTTGCCTGCGTAATGGGCGATGCGTAGATAGTGCTGATGCCCAGTTCATGCAGGTAATTGGCTATGCGGGCAAGATGGGCCAACGTAAAATCCTTGTGGAATTGTATCCGGTATGTGGCAGATGGTATATCCATATGTTTTATTGACATTCAAAAATCAGCGCCGATTCGGCATGGACAGGTATGGGCTGGCGGCCTGGTATTTGCGCTGCTGCAACAGCGCCCGGGCCTTCCCATTCGGCAGCGGCGGAATCCATGACCTTCCGGAGCGTAACGGTAACCGGCGGCGTTATGCAGGCCTGCTGTTTATCAAAATTGAGCAGCACCAGCAATTGTGCGTCTGCAGACTTTCTTTCCATGGCAATCACCGGGCTTGTTGCCGGGTTGTAATGTATGATGGTGTGGTCACGTTGGTAAGAACGTAAAGAAGGATGCGTTTTACGCAGGTGGACCAGTTGCTGGTACCAATGCAGCAGCGTGGCGGCTCTTTTATCACGTTCATGGTTCCACGATAATTGGCAGGATTGAAAATTTTCTTCCGAAGCCGGATCGGGAATTTCTCCCTGCCAGTTGAAATAGGAAAATTCTTCGCGTCTTCCTTTGCGCACGATCTCTACCAGTTCTTTGTCGGTATGACTGATGAAATAACTGAACGGATTGGTTTCGCCATATTCTTCTCCCATAAACAATAGAGGGATATGCGGCGACAGCAGTACGGTGGCCGCCAGCAGCTTCAGGCATTCATACGAAACCTGTTGGGTGATGCGATCGCCGAGGAGGCGGTTGCCTACCTGGTCGTGGTTCTGCGCAAACACCACAAACTGGTTATACGGGTCCTGCGCCGGCAGTACACCAAAATGTTTTTTGCGGTGCACGGAATACTGCCCGGTATAAACATAAGAATCGCGCAAGGCTTTCGCGATATCTGATACCTTCCCGAAATCCTCATAATACCCGTCTGTTTCGCCGGTTACCACGCTGTGCAGGGCATGATGAAATTCATCCATCCACTGGCCGTCCAGCCCGTAGCCGCCACGTTCCGGCGGATTGATGTAACGTGGATTGTTCAGGTCAAACTCTGCAATCAACACTTTTTTGCGACCTGATTGTTGTTCGAGCTGACGCACTTTTTCTGTAAGCACTTCCACGAAATGCCGTGCGCTATAATCCCAGATGGCATGTACGGCATCAAGCCGCAACCCATCGATATGAAATTCATCCAGCCACATCAGCGCGTTCTGCCAGTAGAAATGCCGTACGGCATCGCACCAGGCATCGTCGAAATTGATGGCGCTGCCCCAGGGCGTTTTATATTTTTCGGTATAGTAAGGGCCATATTCATTGAAGTAATTGCCTTCGGGCCCATGATGGTTATATACCACATCCAGTATAACGGCTATGCCGGCAGCATGCGCTGCGTTTACCAGTTCCTTCAGCCCGGTTATACCGCCATAACTTTCCTGTACGGCAAAAGGGTAAACGCCATCGTACCCCCAGTTCCGGCTGCCGGGAAAGGCGGCTACCGGCATAAGTTCAATGGCGGTTATTCCTAACCGTTGTAAGTAATCAAGTTTACTGATGATGCCTTTGAACGTACCTTCTTTGGTAAACGTGCCGGTATGCAGTTCATAAATGATCAATGCTTCCATCGACATTCCTTTCCAGTCATCATCTGTCCAGTTAAAATGGGTGGCGGCAATGGCAGAGGGCCCGTGCACGCCCTGGGGCTGATGCCGGGAAGCAGGATCGGGCAATGTTTTTTCACCATCCAGGCGAAAGCGGTACAAATCGCCGGGTTGTACATCGGGCAATGTGGCAGACCAGTAGCCGCGCTTATCCTGCAGCAGCGGAAAATATTGTTGCTCATTCAGCAGTACTTCAACGCGTTGCTTCAGCGGCGCCCATACAACAAAATGGCAGGCGCCGTCTTTATAGTGTGCTCCGGCATTCGGGTAGGTATATTCCATCTTCACGTGCAGCTAAAATATTATGCCAGAGAAAATTGGGCCCGTATGGCAGAACACAGGCCGGAGTGGCAGGCGCGCCAGGTATTGCTTCCATGCATACCCTCAGGCAGTGCAGTTGCGCTGGATTAATATTTGCATCAACACCCCCGGAATGGCACATTCTTACTACCTATTGATACTCGTTATATGCAGCTGAAGGCTTACCCCGGCAAACCGTTTCCATTGGGCGCCACCTGGGATGGATTGGGAGTGAACTTTGCACTCTTTTCAGAAAATGCGTCTGCGGTGGAGTTGTGTTTTTTTGCCACAACAAATGATGAGGCTGAATCGGCGCGCATCAAAATGACTGAACGGTCGCATGGCATCTGGCACGTTTATGTGCCCGGCGTTGAGCCCGGGCAGTTGTACGGTTACCGCGTGTATGGTCCCTATGAACCGGGCAACGGGCATCGTTTCAATCCTTCCAAATTATTGATCGATCCTTATGCAAAAGCTATTGCAGGTGTTATAGAATGGAACAATGCGTTGTTTGGCTATGAAATTGGTCACCCTGATGAAGATCTGAGTTTTAGCGATACAGACAGTGCGCCCTATATACCCAAGTCGGTGGTAATTGACCAGTTTTTTGACTGGAGTGGCGATAAACTGCTCGATATTCCGTATCACAAGACCGTTATTTACGAAACACATGTGAAAGGTTTTACCCAATTGCATCCGGATATTCCCGAAGGTATTCGCGGTACCTATGCAGGAATGTCGCACCCGGTGGTGATCGATTATTTGAAGAAGTTGGGCATTACAGCTGTTGAACTGATGCCGGTGCACCAGTTTGTGGCCGACTGGCATCTCAAACAAAAAGGATTGACTAACTATTGGGGATATAATACCATCGGTTTTTTTGCGCCAGACGCGCGGTATGCATCGGCCAATGTGCAGGGCGGACAGGTGAATGAATTCAAGAACATGGTAAAGGAACTGCACAAGGCCAACATCGAAGTGATCCTGGATGTTGTGTATAACCATACCGCCGAAGGGAATCACCTGGGGCCCACTTTATCGTTTCGGGGCATCGACAATGCATCGTATTACCGATTAACTGAAAACAAACGTTACTACTTCGATTATACGGGAACGGGAAACACGCTGAACGCCAACCTGCCCAATGTACTGCGCCTGATGATGGACAGCCTGCGTTACTGGATTCAGGAAATGCATGTGGATGGATTTCGTTTTGACCTGGCCGCTACACTGGCGCGCGAACTGCATGAGGTGGACCGGTTGAGCGCGTTTTTCGATATCATTCATCAGGACCCTGTCATTTCGCAGGTAAAACTCATTGCAGAACCCTGGGACCTCGGCGAAGGTGGTTACCAGGTAGGAAAATTTCCGCCCGAATGGGCAGAGTGGAATGGAAAGTATCGCGATTGCATTCGTGATTACTGGCGCGGCGCCGACAGTATGTTGGGCGAGTTTGCTGCGCGTTTCACCGGCAGTCCCGATCTCTATGCCGGCGATTACCGGCGGCCAACAGCCAGCATCAATTTTATTACTGCGCATGACGGTTTTACGCTCAACGACCTCGTGAGCTACAATGAAAAGCACAACGAAGCCAACGGCGAAGACAACAAAGACGGTGAAACGCATAACCGCTCCTGGAATTGCGGAGTGGAAGGCCCTACGGATGATCCCGCTGTGATTCAATTGCGACAACGGCAGCAGCGGAATTTTCTAACCACACTGATGTTATCACAAGGTGTGCCAATGTTGCTGGCGGGTGATGAAATCAGTCGCACGCAGCAGGGCAACAATAATGCCTATTGCCAGGACAATGAAATATCGTGGGTCAACTGGGAGAAGGCCGACCAGCAACTGCTTGCCTTTACCCGCGACCTCATCCATTTTGTACATCAGCATCCGGTGTTCAACCGCCGCCGCTGGTTCCAGGGCTTGCCCATTCGCGGCACCGGTGTGGAAGACATTGAATGGTTTTTGCCCGATGGTACCATTATGACAGATAAACACTGGAACGAGAGTTTTGCCAAAACGCTGGCGATATTTCTGAACGGCAGAGGCATTCACTATCCTGGCCCGCAGGGCGAACATATTTTTGACGACAGCTTTTACCTTATCTTCAACGCGCACTATGAACCAATAGATTTCAAATTACCACCCGCAAAATATGGCCGTCAGTGGACGCGCGTACTCGACACCACGCAACTGTTGTTCCCGGAAACCGGCGAGAAGCACAAGGCCGGCAGTGTGCTGAAAGTAGAAGGACGTTCTGTGCTCGTGTTGAGCCACCGGATAATGCATAAGATACCGGCGGTAAACAAGGCTACATAATTATATTTTCATAGTTGTATAACACAAATACACCTGTCTTACCAATAGTGCAGTTTGCACGAATTCTTTTATGCAACTTATGCAACAGAAAAGATTCCTTCAGCATCCTGTTTAAAATTGTACTATTTACAATTATTGGATTTCTTTCTTCCAAAAAGTACGTACATTAGTTACTGCGATTCTCCGTTACTGCTTAATGCTGCCACTGTGAAAGAAACCAAAACTATACAGGAGCTTCAGCAACGCATTGCTTTGTATGAAGATATGGAAGCCTATCATGCGTTGTACAATGCTTTCTTTGACAACCTGCGTTATTTCTGTTACTCCTTTGTGAAGTCGAATGAAGTGGCAGAAGAAATTGTGTCTGATGTATTTATCAAGGTATGGCAGATCAGGGACCGCCTGATGGAGATCAATAACCTGAAGGTATATATCTATTCCATTGCCAAAAATTTCTCCCTCAACTATATCACCCGGAACTACAAGCACCCGGTCACCAGTCTCGATGAACTGGACATCGATCCGGTAGTACGCATCGGCAACCCGGAAGAGTTGTGCATTTCGTCCGACCTGGTCAGCAAAATCAGGCAAACCATCCGGCAGCTTCCCCCGCAATGCAGGCTGATTTTTCAAATGGTGAAAGAAGATGGCATGCGCTATAAAGAAGTGGCGGAAGTGCTTAATATCTCCGCGCTTACTGTGCGTAATCAACTCGCCATCGCTACCAAAAAGATTGCGGATACGCTGCCTGCCTACCTGGCGGAAGATATCCGGTTCCGGGTGTAACTGTTTGCGGCATTGCCATTTACGCCACGGATCATTGCACCAGGTAGTGCGCTCCTCCAAAATTTTTTTGCTACCGCTTTGGTACATTTTCTTTCGTTTGGGTGTCTGATGGATACAGCTTTTATATTATGAATGAAGACAGACTCTGGTTACTGGTGAGTTTGCAACTTTCCGGGGAGGCTACGCCAGAAGAATTGGAAGAACTGAACAATTTGCTGCAACAACATCCGGAAAAGCACCTGCAGGTAGAAATTGTGCGAAACATGTGGAAGAAGGAAGCTACTGGCAACGAGATGCTTCGCAACAACAGCTACGACAGGCATTTGCAGCGGCTTAGCAATCATTTGTCAGAACCGGTATTACAATATGAACCGGCAGGTCCCGGTGAAGGACCTACGGCCAGGCGCTCACGGGGCATCGTTCGCCGTTTGCTGATCGGCGGAAGCATAGCCGCTTCGCTGCTGGTCGTTTTCCTGCTGTATACAAGGGAAAACAGGTGGCCGCAAAAACAAACAGAACAGGTGGCCGGCAATACCGTGAGTACAAGACCTGGATCAAAATCACACATCACATTGCCGGATGGTACCCAGGTGTGGATCAATGCCGACAGCAGGATTACCTATGACCAGCATTTTTCCGGCGAATACCGGGAAGTGCATCTTTCAGGAGAAGCCTATTTCGATGTGGCGCACGACAGCGCACGCCCTTTTATCATTCATACTCGTTCGGTGGACGTAAGGGTGTTGGGCACCGCCTTCAATATTCGGTCGTATCCCAATGAAAAAACTACGGAAACCGCTTTGATACGCGGATCAGTGGAAGTGACGCTGCACAATAATCCTGACAAGAAGATCATACTGAAGCCCAACGAGAAACTGGTGGTGAACAACAATATGCTCGACGATTCGGCCCAGCAGGTAGCAAATAACTGGGATAATGAACCGATGCTTACCCTCAGCAAAGTACGTTATGCCAGGGCCGATAGCAGCGCCAGCGTGGAGGTTATGTGGGTGAAAAATAAACTCGCTTTTGAAAATGAAACTTTTGAAAGAATGGTACAGGAACTGGAACGCTGGTACAACGTGCGCTTCCTGATCAAAAATGAAAAACTAAAATGGCTCCGCTTTTATGGCGTGTTCGAAAACAAGTCGCTGGATGAAGTCTTACAGGCGCTGAGTATTTCAGGAGAGTTTCATTATGAAATCAAGGGTAGTGAAGTGACGGTATGGTAGGGAAGAGTTAATAATAAGTATCAATAGCTAATCACAGATTACCAAATATCAACAGGTAGATCACAGCATAACAAATATCAGGTTCGTATATATTTCCTGTTATTTATTGACGGTGATATGCCCTGGCATTTTATTAACCAAAACGCTTGCATATGAACGTATGACCTTGTAAAAACAGGAACGGAGAATGTTGGCCCATTCTCCGTTGTAGTTAAATTCTGAAAACGCATAACTCTCTGACGAGTAATTTTTTTCATCCTTTAACTAATCAAAACTAAGTTATGAAAAAAAACAGAAGTAGTGTGTCCATACGCACTGCTCCCTCTTTCATCAAATGCTTGCTGATGATGAAATTTGTACTCCTGCTTCTTACTGTTTTTTCACTGCAAACCGTTGCTAATGATGGATTTGCCCAGGAAACCATTACCCTGCGGCTTGAAAATACCACCCTCAGAAAAGCATTTAAAGCAATAGAAAAGAACACCTCCTTTCGTTTTGTATACAATGAAGAAATATTGCCCAACGACCAGCGCATCACCATCAATGTGCAATCGGAACCGGTGGGCAATGTGATGAAGAAGTTGCTGGAAAATACTTCCCTCGTCCATAAGATAGTAGGGCAGGACCTGATCGTGATCTCGGCAGGACGCAATGAAACCTGGGCAGAAAACAAACCGCCCGCTTTCACCGTAAACGGAAAAGTAGTGAATGCGCGCAATGAAGGGTTGTCGAATGTGAGCATCGTGGAAAAAGGCACTACCAATGGCACCACTACCAGGGGCGATGGTACGTTTACGCTCGAAGTGGCGTCAGGCAATGCTGTGCTGGTAGTGAGTTCCATCGGTTTTATAGAACAGGAAGTGGCCGTGGCCGGCCGCAGCAATATCCTGGTGGTATTGTCTGAAAATATCAACGACCTCAACCAGGTGGTGGTGGTAGGATATGGAACGCAAAAAAGAGGCGATGTAACCGGCGCTGTGGTATCTGTTCCGAAATCACGTCTTTCGCAATTGCCGGTTACGAACGTGCTGCATGCCATGGAAGGCGCGGTGGCCGGCGTTACCATTACGCAGACCTCTGCTGTGCCGGGCACTTCTGCCAGCATCCTGGTGCGCGGTCAGAATTCAATCAGCAATGACAGGACCAGTCCGCTGATTGTAGTGGATGGTATTCCGTTCAACAAGGCAGGCGGTCTTACCAATGATATCAACCCGAACGATATTGCTTCCATTGAAGTGCTGAAAGATGCTTCTGCTGTGGCCATCTACGGCGTAAACGGCGCCAATGGCGTAATACTCATCACTACCAAAAGAGGCACTACCGGCAAACCGGTGATCCGGTACAATGCCTATGTGGGACTGGAAAATATTGCGCATATGCTGGAGCCGCTTTCGCCGGAAGAATACGTGCAGAAATATGCAGACTACCTCAAACAAAGAAACCTGCCGCAAACAAAAGTGCTCGAAAACCAGTATGAGATTGACAACTACAATGCGGGCAGGGTAACAGACTGGATCGATCTTGCTACACAACAGGGCATTATACAGGACCACAACGTGAGCATCTCCGGCGGCACCAAAGATGTGCGTTACTACATTTCCGGCGACTATATGAAACAATTGGGTGTAGTGCGTGGTTACCAGTACAACCGGTTCAGCCTGCGCACCAACCTCGACATCAACATCACCGACTACCTCACGGCGGGCACCAATTTGTTTATCACCAACAACAACTACGATGGTGGCAGGGCCAATTTCTATTTTGCAGCGGCCATGAGCCCGTATGGTACTGTGCACAATGCCACCGGCGCTTATGAAATCTATCCTGCCTATCCGGAATTATTATATACCAATCCCTTGCTGGGATTGTACAATGACCGCATAGACAGAAGCAGGAATTTAAACGGTAATGTATATGCGGAATTGAAGCCCGGTTTCCTGGAGGGCTTGAAATACCGGGTGAATGCTTCCTATACCTACATCCCGGTGCGCAGGGGCAATTACCAGGGCAGAAACGCCAACAACACCATCGGGTCAGCCAGCCTGGAAACCGCTGAAACCAATTCGTGGATTGTTGAAAATATTCTGACGTATACCAAAGACTGGGACAGGCATCATATCGATTTTACCGGTTTGTACAGTGCACAGGAAAGAAATTATTTTTCCAGCAATGCATCGGCCACCGGTTTTATCAACGATGAACTGTCGTTTTATAACCTCGGCGCCGGTTCTACCCAGTCTGCCGGTTCTTACCGCGACCGCTACAGCCTCGTATCGCAAATGGCGCGCATCAATTACAACTACAATGGAAAGTATCTCCTGACCCTCACTGCCCGTCGTGACGGCTCTTCCGTGTTTGGCGCCAAGACAGATAAATACGCTGTGTTCCCTTCCGTGGCAGTGGGATGGAATATCAGTCGCGAAAATTTCATGGAGCCGGTGTCGTTTGTGAACAACCTGAAAATCCGTGCGTCCTACGGTAAATCAGGTAATGAGGCGATCAATGTATATGGCACCGTCACCCGTTCTCGCACCGTGCGCTTTCCATTCTCCGGCGTAAGCACCATTGGTGTGGTGGCCAATAATCTCGGTAATGAAAGCCTGTTGTGGGAAACTACCAACGGACTGAACATCGGCGTTGATTTTGCATTGCTGAACAGCAGGGTTAGCGGCAGCATCGATTATTATGCCACCGAAACAAAAGATATCCTGCTTTCGCGGCGACTGCCCATTATTACCGGTTACAGCTCCGTGCTCGACAATCTGGGCAGAACAAGAAACCGCGGTATAGACATTGTGTTGAATACGGTGAATGTAAAAACGAGAGACTTTACCTGGGAAAGCAACATCAATTTCTCTTCCAATAAAAATATTCTCGTGTCGCTGTACGGCGATGGCAAAAATGATGTGGGCAACCGCTGGTTCCTGGGGCATCCCATTCGGGTGATTTATGATTACACGCTGGTAGGCGTATGGCAGGTAGGGGAGGACCCTTCCGAATGGGACCCGGGCGCACAACCCGGCGACCTGAAATTTGCCGATATCAATGGTGATAAAAAAATTACCGCCGATGACAAATCGGTACTTGGACAACAAAATCCGAAATGGATCGGCGGTTTTACCAATACCTTCCACTACAAAAATTTTCACCTGAACATTTTCATACAAACCATCCAGGGCGCCATGAAAAACAATGTGACGCTGACCTTTGCGGATGAAGCAGGACGCATGAATACCCCGAAAGCCGTAGGTTATTGGACAGAAGAAAACAGAAGCAATACGCGTCCTTCCCTGGCTTATACCAACTCTCGCGGTTATGGTTACCCGTCAGATAATAGTTACACGCGTATCAAAGACGTAACGCTGAGCTACACTTTTCCGCAGGAGCAGGCTGACCGGTTGGGGCTGGGTAGTCTTACCCTCTACCTCAGCGGCAGAAACCTGTACACGTTTACCAACTGGATTGGATGGGACCCTGAATACAATTACTCATTCAGGGGTTCGGGCGACTGGACCAACAACTATCCCAATACCCGTACGATTGTGCTGGGCGCCAATGTTACGTTGCGTTAACCATTTCTTCAGTAACCAAATTGTATGTAAGACATGAAAAAGAAACGTTTCTATTTATATATCACAGGATGTGCGCTGGCAATGGCAGTGGTCACTTCCTGCAGTAAGAAATTCCTGGAAGAAGAATTGTATTCAGATTATGCGCCTTCCACGCTTACCGACTCGCTGGGTTTTGAAGCGAGCGTAGTAGGACTGCACAATCATCTCAGCACCTTCTTTTCCTACAGTGATCAGCAGGGATGGCCAAGCGTTTGGCAGGTGGGCACAGACATTGCTTATGCCACGCAGCCGCAGGGCATTGAAGTGCCTTACTATAATTACAATACACTTATTTCTACAGATGGGGCTGCCTCCTATACCTGGGAATGGGCGTACCGCATGATCAACAATGCCAACATCATTATCAAAAACGTGGAAAATCCTGACCTCACCGGCATTACGCAGTCAGGGAAGGATGCGTTCAATGCAGAAGCCAGGTTCTTCCGTGCGTATGCCTATCATATGCTGAATACCTGTTTCGGCGGCGTGCCGCTGATTACGGAGCCGCTCAGTGCGCCCAAAACAGACTTCGTGCGCGCAAGCGTAGCATCGGTGGATTCCCTGATTGAAAAAGATCTCCTGTTTGCAGCAGCCCACCTGCCTGATATTGATAACGTAAAGCAGGCCAACGGCAAAAGCCTGTATGCACGCGTGAACAAAGCCTGCGCGCAGCAATTGTTAGCGGAAGTATATCTCCGCATGAATAAATTTAAGGAAGCAGAAGATTTGTGTGACGATATCATCACCAGTGGCAAATTTTCGCTTATAAAAGTACGTTATGGGGTGAAGGCCAGCCAGCCGGGCGATTATTATTCCGACATGTTTGTATATGGCAACCAGCGCCGGAACCAGGGCAATACAGAGGCCATCTGGGTGATGGAAATGGAAAATCCCAATACCGTTACGGGCGGTATCACCAATGCGCCGCAGCAGCGCCGTAACTGGGGCGCCGCCTATTACCAGATCGACGGCATGGTTATTACCGACTCGCTGGGCGGTCGTGGTATCGGGCGGATGCGGCTGACCGATTGGGTAGTATATGGTTTGTATGAAGAAAACGATATTCGCAACTCGCACTACAACCTGCGCCGCCGCTACTGGTACAATGATCCTAACTCGCCGAAGTACGGGCAGGAAGTGCCTTACACCGGGCCGGATACGCTGTTCAGAATTGCGCCCCACATCACCAAATGGTACGAATTTGATCCCAACGACGTTTTCGGATTTGCCATGATCAAAGATTTTATTTTGATGCGTTTAGGCGAAACCTACCTGCTCAAGGCCGAAGCGCAGTTCAGGCAGGATAAAAAGGCGGAAGCAGCTATTACGCTCAATATCCTGCGCCAACGCGCCAACGCCTCTCCGATAGATGAAAATGATGTTACCCTCGACTTCATACTGGATGAAAGGGCACGTGAACTGATTGGCGAAGAAAACAGGAGAATGACGCTGATGCGCACACGTAAATTGGTGGAACGTACGCTGTTGCATAACTCCAACAGTCCAATCAACCCGGTGATCGGTCTTACGGAAAATCATATGCTGATGCCCATACCACAGTCTGAAATAGACCTGAACAAAGACGCAGTACTGGAGCAAAACAAAGGGTACTGATCAAGTATAAAGAGCGTTCGTTTTATAAGCAGTCAATTGTCCGGCTCAGTGGAAACATCAATGGTTGGAAGTGCGTCAAAGCTTCCAACCATTTAAATTTTTAAATTTACTGGTCATACAACCCAAATCTATTCCAATATGATTCGCTTCCCCGGTAACCTTATTGCTGTAGCCATATTCGTATTGTTGTTCGCTGCAAATGCTTGTGAGCAAGGTAAGGCGCCTCTGAAACCATCCCATGATTTACTGCAACGCATCGATAAAAATTTTGAAGATGCTGCCCGTCAGTATAAAGTGTTGAAGGACCGGTTGCCGGCGGGCAGGTTTCCCAAAACTTACTACGCGGCTAACGATTCCCTGGAAACCAGTGGCAGCGGCTGGTGGTGCAGCGGGTTTTATCCCGGCACCTTATTGTATATCTATGAACAAACAAAAGACACGGTGTTGTACAATGAAGCGTTGCGGATGCTGGAGCTGTTGAAAAAAGAACAGTTTAACACAACCACACATGATCTCGGGTTTATGATGTATTGCAGCTTTGGCAATGCCCATCGCTTGCACCCGAAACCCGAATACAACGAGATTTTGCTGAACAGCGCCCGTTCGCTGGCCAGTCGTTTCAGCGCCACAACAGGTTGCATCAAAAGCTGGGATAGCCGTGAAGGTGATTTTCTCGTGATCATCGACAACATGATGAACCTGGAATTGCTGTTCAGGGTAGCGCAGGCAACAGGCGATACATCCTTTTACAATATCGCGGTGACGCATGCGAATACTACGATGAAAAACCATTTTCGTCCCGATAACAGTTCTTACCATGTGTTGAATTATGATCCTGCCACAGGTGCTATCCAACAGAAAAGGACCGCACAGGGCGCCGGCGACGAATCTGCCTGGGCGAGAGGACAAGCCTGGGGATTGTACGGCTTTACAGAAGCCTACCGGGAAACAAAAGACAATCGATACCTGGAGCAGGCAACGCGCATTGCGGATTTTATGTTGTCGCATCCCAATCTGCCTGCTGATAAAATTCCTTACTGGGACTTCAACGCGCCGGATATCCCGAATGCTTTGCGCGATGCATCGGCCGCTGCTATCATGGCCTCGGCGTTGATTGAATTAAGCGGTTATGTGGATGCGCAGCGCGCAAAACAATATTTTACTACGGCCGAAACCATCTTGCGCACATTGTCTTCCGACAATTATAGGGCCGCAATAGGCACCAATGGCGGCTTTTTACTGATGCATGGAGTAGGGCACAAGCCTGCCGGCACTGAAGTAGATGTGCCGCTCACGTATGCAGATTATTATTTTATAGAAGCTATGAAAAGGTATAAGGAGTTGCGTTGAAATGTCTTTCCTTATTCCGTTTACTAAAGCCACAGCAATGAAAAAAATTGCCTTTCCTGTTTTTTGTCTGATGTTAACATTGTTTGCCCATGCGCAATCGAAAAACAACGCCAATGATCGTGCCTTATGGTTGCAATACCTCGATCAACTGGCGCGGCCTATTCTGAGCAACCTGGCCGAAGACAAACTGAAAGAAAAAATGCCGGTGGTGCTATCGCCGGTGATCGATAACAAGCAACATCGTTCGCAGGTGGCTTATCTCGAAGCATTCGGCCGGGTGATGAGCGGCATTGCGCCGTGGCTGAACAGTGAAGGAGGAAGCGCTGCTGAAGAAACGCTGCGCAAGCAATACCGCGAATGGGCATTGCGTGCGCTGGCCAATGCCGTTAATCCGTCCGCACGCGACTATATGTTGTGGCAGGGCGGGCAGCCATTGGTGGACGCCAGTTTCCTGGCGCTGGCATTGGTGCGCTGTCCGTGGTTATGGGAAAATACGGACACAACAGTCCGCCGTCAGCTGACACATGCTTTTCTTGCTACGAGAAATACGGTACCGGTGTACAGCAACTGGATTCTTTTTTCCGCCATGATTGAAGCGTTCTTCTGTAAGTACAATTTGGACTATGACCCGGTGCGGATTGAATACGGCATTCGTGAATTTGCGCAACATTGGTATGTAGGCGATGGCGTTTTCAGCGATGGCATGCAATATCACTGGGATTATTACAACAGCTATGTAATACAACCCTACCTGGTGGCCATTATGGAAGTGATGCGGGAGAAGCAAGGTTCGTACGGATGGTTTGCAGGGCGTCTTGATAAAATCACGAAACGCTTTGCGGAGCTACAGGAGCGTATGATCAACACCGATGGTTCCTTTCCGGTAACAGGCCGCTCCATGGTATACCGTGGCGGGGCCTTTCATCATTTGGCCGATATGGCTTTGCGTGAACAGTTACCTGCTACGCTCACGCCGGCCCAGGTGCGCAGCGCATTGACGGCGGTGATCAGAAAAACTTTGTCAGCACCCGGCACTTTTACAAAAGATGGATGGTTGAACCTGGGACTGTATGGTCACCAACCCGATTTGGCCGAGCGGTATATTACCACCGGCAGTTTGTATCTCTGCGCAACAATTTTATTGCCGCTCGGTTTGCCGGAGAGCAATGCCTTCTGGTCTGATCCTCCGGTTCCATGGACAGCGGTAAAAGCCTGGAGTGGACAACCGCTGCAGCCGGATAAAGCGATCGATTAGTGAAGAAAACCAAAAGTCTCCAAGTATCGCGCTTTGGGGCTCCAACTTATTTGAGGAAATTTTACCACCACAAAACCTGCTTCTTGTTTCCTCAGCCAATGGTATAATTTTTTTGCCCTTGTGCATGTACCAATTGCTGACGACTATGAATTTTGATAAACACACGCAGGAAGCTCACAAATTTTTTAATGAACTCGCAGAGAAGTTGGGCAACCCGGAAGATACCGACCATGCTTATCGCGTTGCCCATGCCACCTTGCATACGTTGCGTGAAATCCTGACACCCGAAGAATCGTTACACCTTATTGCGCAAATACCTATGTACCTGAAGGCGGTGTATGTAGACGGATGGAAACTCACGGTAAAGGATCGTATTCGCTCCATGGATGAATTCCTGGAAAGATTGCAATCGAAAGCCGACCGCACCTATGCCCGCGACTTTGGCAACCGCGAGCATGCCATCACAAAAGTGAAAGCGGTGTTTGAGCAGTTGCAGGAGTATATCTCGCCCGGTGAGGTGGATGATATTTTGGCTCAGTTCCCTACAGAACTGGCAGACCTTTGGTTGCCCACTGCCAAGATGAAGGCGTAGGTGCTTTGACTGAATATACCGCAGCGGCGCGTACTGTTTATGATAGATGTTCAAAAAGCGCTTATCAACCCTGCCTCACTGCGGTGTAGTTATAAAAATTTCCGCGCTGCTGGTCTTCGCGGTTATAACATTATGTTATGTCGAACAAGGTAAAGGCATTTGCCCGCAAATTCGGCTCCTCCTTTGTGGAAGCTTTCAGGGAGTGGAATGAGCGACAACCCTTTGCCAGTAGCGCCGTTATTGCTTACTACACTATTTTTTCTCTGCCCGGTCTCGTGGTGATCATCATCAACGTGGCCGGGTATTTTTTTGGAAAGGAAGCGGTAACAGACCAGGTGATTGCACAGGTGCAGGGACTGGCCGGAGGCAACACCGGCGAACTCATCAAACAGGTGGTTGCAGAATCATCGGAAGCCAAAGGCACTGTTATTTCCTCTATTCTCGGCATCGCCACTTTGATTTTTGGCGCCACCGGCGTGTTTTACATGGTACAACAGATTCTCAATAAAATCTGGGAAGTAAAGCCAAAACCCAAACAGAAATTTCTCAAACTCGCCCGCGACCGTCTCTTTTCCTTTGGACTGATCCTGGTGATCGGGTTCCTGCTGCTGGTTTCCCTCGTCATTTCTGCAGGGCTCACTGCCGTTAGCGATTGGTTGCGTGGCCGGTTGCCCGATGCATTGCTTGTGGTGTTTAATATACTGGATTTCCTCATCTCGATTGGCATCATTAGCGTATTGTTTGCCGCGATGTTTAAATTCCTGCCTGATGTACATGTGGCCTGGAGACAGGTGTGGGTAGGCGCTTTGCTCACTACTGCACTGTTTGTAATTGCCAAGTATGCGCTGGGCGTTTACTTCGGTAAAAGCGATCCGGGCTCTGCATATGGTGCAGCGGCGAGTGTGGTATTGCTGATGTTGTGGGTTTCTTATTCAAGCCTCCTGTTGCTGTTTGGTGCAGAATTTACCAGGGTGTGGGCTAAAAAATCCGGCAGCGTTATCAGGCCCGTATCCTATGCCGAGCGCGAACCTGACCCCGGTGGGGTGGGGAGCAAAGAAAAAAAGTGACTGCATGGTTACCACACATGACCTCTTCAGCAAAAAAATGCCTCGTAAAATTTACTGACAAAAGGATTAGTTAGTGTAGTGAAACAGTTGCTGTAAATCCCTTTTGAATTTCCTCATTGAAAAGAAAGGTTTCCCGCGAAAAATCGTCCCACCCATTGGCGTGCGGCAACGCAAAGTTTTGTATTTTCAGGACGCCTATGGGCCCTTGCATGCTGAAATGATCTTCACCAAATAAACTGCTGCCAATGGCATCTTTCAATTTACAGATCAATAACCGGCAATACACGGTTGATGTTGAGCCGGATACACCCTTGTTATGGGTGTTGCGCGATGAACTGAATTTAGTGGGCACCAAATACGGATGCGGCATTGCCCAGTGTGGCGCCTGTACGGTACTGATGAACGACAATGCCGTGCGTTCCTGTTCACTGCCCGTGTCTGCTGTAGGCAATAACAAAATCACCACCATTGAAGGATTAAGCGAAAACGGCGACCACCCGGTGCAACAGGCCTGGGACGAAGCGGATGTGCCACAATGTGGTTACTGCCAGAGCGGACAGATTCTCTCGGCCGTTGCCTTGCTCAAACGCAAACCCCAACCTACTGATGAAGATATCAATGCAGCTATGACCAATATTTGCCGCTGTGGTACGTATATCCGTATCCGTAAGGCTATTCATCTGGCAGCACAAAAAGGAGGTAAGGTATGAAACAGGCTTCTCTATCCCGTCGTAATTTTTTACGTGTTACCACCCTGGCAGGGGGCGGTATGATGTTGGGCTTTGAAATGCTGGCCAAAGCATTGCCGGAGACAGTGGCAGATGAAGTGCTGTTTTCTCCCAATGCCTACCTGGTGATCGATCCGAAGGGCATTGTTACGCTGATGGCTCCGAACCCTGAAATCGGTCAGGGAGTAAAAACGGCCTTGCCGATGCTGCTGGCTGAAGAGCTGGATGTTGACTGGCAGAAAGTAGTGGTGCAGCAGGCGCCCTTCGACGATTCAAAATTTGGTAACCAGTCTGCCGGCGGCAGCGGCGCCGTTCGCGGTCGCTGGGAAAGTGCACGCAAGGCAGGTGCTGTGGCACGGCAAATGCTGGTAACAGCAGCCGCTCAAACCTGGAGCGTTCCCGAAAGCGAATGTTATACAGAAAACGGATTTGTAATTCATAAACCTTCCGGTAAGAAACTCCATTACGGCCAACTGACCGAAAAAGCAGCGTTGTTGCCCGTACCGGAAGATGTAAAGCTGAAAGACCCGAAAGATTTTACCATCATCGGCAAACGCGTTCGTAATGTAGATAATAAAGCCATCATCACCGGTAAACCGCTGTTCGGTATCGATACCCGGCGTGAAGGCATGTTATTTACCATGGTAAAACGTCCGCCTGCCTTTGGTAAAAAACTCAAATCATACGACGACAGCGCCACGTTGAAAGTGCCCGGCGTAAAAAAAGTAGTGCGCTGGAAAGATGTAGTGGCCGTACTGGCTACTTCTACCTGGGCAGCCAAGAAAGGACGCGATGCATTGAAGACCGAATGGGAAGATGCGGGACCGCTTGAAAGCACTCCGGACCATGATGCGGCTTTCAGGAAATTAATCTACACGGAAGCGGAAAAACCCGTGCGTGAAGACGGCGATGCAAAAAAAGCCCTGGCCAATGCAAAAAAAGTACTGGAAAGCGTGTATGAAGTGCCTGTGCTTTCGCATGCACCTATGGAGCCGATCAATTTCTTTGCTGATGTGCGCGATGGCAAAGCAGAACTGTATGGCCCCACGCAGGTGCCCGGACGTTGCCGCACTGATGTGGCCAAAGCATTGGGTATTCCCGAAGAAAATGTAACCCTGGGGCTGCCCCGCCACGGCGGCGCCTTTGGTCGCAAACTGCGCAGCGATAATGCCGTGGAAGCCGCCATGATCTCTTCCATTGCCCAGGCACCGGTACAACTGTTATGGACACGCGAAGATGATATGCAGGGCGATTTTTACCGGCCTTCTTCCGTATTCCGTTACCGCGCCGCCATTGATGAAAACAATGAGGTGAACGGATGGTATCTTATTGCCGCGGCGTTGAATTCGGGAAGACCTTCCATTGCCGATAATTTTCCGGCAGGCGTTATTCCCAACTACCGCAATGATGCGCACAACCTGCAATCGAATATTCCCACTGGTCCCTGGCGGGCCCCCACACACAATGCAGTGGCCTTTGCCGAGCAATGCTTCCTGGACGAAATAGCGTATGAACTGAAAAAAGACCCGGTGGCTTTCCGGCTGGAACTGCTGGAAAAGGCAAAAACGCCGTATGGCAACATCAATTTCAACATACCCAGGTTCAGGAGCGTGATTGAACTGGCGGCCAAAATGAGCAACTGGGGCGTGCAGACACCGGGACGGTACAAAGGCTTTGCCGCTTATTTTTCGTTCCATACCTACGTGGCTGAAGTGGCAGAAGTAAGTGTGGAGAAAGGCAAACTCAAAGTGCACAAGATCTACGCAGCAGTGCATTGCGGCCAGGTAGTGAACCTGAGCGGTGCAGAAAACCAGGTGCAGGGCGGCATCCTCGACGGGTTAGGACATGCCTGGCATTCGGCCCTTACCTTTGACAAAGGCGCTGTAAAAGAAAATAATTTTCATACCTATAAACTCATGCGCATGGACGATGCGCCCCCGGAGGTGGAAGTGCAGTTTGTGCCCAGCAACGATCCGCCTACCGGCCTGGGAGAACCCGCCTTGCCACCCGCACCGGCAGCGGTATGCAATGCGATTTTTGCTGCAACGGGCAAGCGTATACGAAAATTGCCGTTTGGACCTGAACTGGCTTAAGCGTTGTTGGCCCCGGTTTTACCACTGGTTGTACGGATGCGTGCAGGGATCAGCAGGTACAGGTTATGTAACAAAATATTTGTACCATCGCTGTGAGTGGCCCCGTATTTTCCATACTGTTATAGGTGTTGACTATGGTAAAAGGGGGCCGCCATGATAATGAAAAATCCTGTTTATATTGTTTGCTAAAAACCTGCTATCGCTATGCGCAAAAGTTTTATCTTAATTGGTTCGCTGCTATTTTCCGCTACCGCTATAGTTTCTTTCCAGGATAATCCCTTACAACAAAGTATCACACGGGGTGCCGAGATATATGCTGCCCACTGCGCCAGTTGCCATATGCAAAAAGGTGAAGGCATGGAAGGCGCTTTTCCGCCCCTGGCAAAAGCTGATTATATAAAGAAAGACAAGACAGGCAAAAAGTCCATAGGCGTTGTCCTGCATGGCTTGCAGGGTGAAATTTCCGTGAATGGCAAAAAATACAATGTGCCCATGCCTGCGCAGGCCTATCTCTCCGACCAGCAGATCGCGGATGTACTAAACTATGTGCGCAATTCCTGGGGCAATAAAGGAAAGATCATTACCGAAGACATGGTGAAGAACGAAAGGAACGCCCAACAATAGTAAAGCCCGGATAGAAAAGCCCAACCATACAAGAGCCTCCCACACGGGAGGCTCTTTTTTCAACCTTACGATCAGTAGTGACTGATAACGTTGGATTATTTTATTTTCAGCACGGGTTTCAGCAGGTAATCGCCATTGCCATTCAAAACCACCGACAGTGCTGCATCAAAATCTACCACGAGCGAATCAAGTCCGGGGCTGAGCCGTTTGTCAACTTTAATTTTCAGTCCGGAAGCGCTGCCGCTGGGTATGGTGAGCGGGTACAATACACTATCGATCATAATGCTGTTGTTGGCACCCAGCACAAGTCGTAATTCTTTCACCGTGCCGGTAGGTACCGTAGTTTGGGCAATCAGTGTGTCCAGGCCATTCTGGAAATCGAGCAGGTTGTAAATGCCCGCATTGGTTTCAAGATCGGTCCAGCCGGCCGAGTCGCTGCGCATGTTGACGCGAACCTGTTGAATGTCAACATTCACCTGCTGTGCATTGTAAGGAGCATCTGTGAGATGAATGCGCAGATCGGTAGTGGTATGGCCGTCTTTTTTACAGGCAATGAATACGATAAGCGCCAGGGGTAAAAGACACAAAAATTGTCGTTTCATAGGTCTTATTTTGGCTGAGGAAAAGCGGAAAAATCATGCCAGAAGGCGGTCGTGTAGCTTCATTTTTGAATTGATTGAGGTCAAGGAAGGGGTGTGTCTTTTTTTGCTGCAGGCGGCTATTTAATTGTCAGATTGACAATTGTAAAAAGAAAATCGTATATGTATAGATGTTATATAGGATGTTATGCCGATCCCATGATCGTGTAGCTGACGATATGCTTTCAGTGTACAAGGCCGGCCCTGTTCCGGCGATGCATGCTCGCAGGGATTCCTACCTGTTTTTCGCCTCCTGGTGGTTTCCTTCTATGAGCGGGCCAGTACGCCATAGCTGACGTCCCGCCTGCGTTTCCACTACATAGTGGCTCTCCACCCGATTCCGCCCGTTTTTCCATAATTTTAGGATCATGATAAAAGACCAGTTCAACCGGGAGCATGATTATTTGCGGATTTCCCTCACGGACAATTGCAACCTGCGTTGTTTTTACTGTATGCCCGAAGAGGAATACGCATTCACCCCGGCCAGCCGGCTGATGCAGGCAGACGAGGTACTGGCGCTGGCAAAAATCTTTGTGGCAATGGGGGTGAAGAAAATCCGGCTCACGGGCGGAGAACCACTGGTGCGCAAGGATGCCGGCGCCATCATCCGTTCGCTGGCCAGCTTACCGGTGTCGCTCACGCTTACTACCAATGGTACCCGCTTGCACCAGTATATGGACGTGTTGCAGGAAGCCGGTATTCGTTCCATAAATGTCAGTCTCGACACGCTGCAGCCTGAAAAATTCCTGTTTATCACCCGCCGCGACCAGTTTGGCCAGGTGTACGATAATATTCAGTTATTGCTCCGGGCCGGCATTCACGCCAGGGTGAACGTGGTGGTA
Source organism: uncultured Chitinophagaceae bacterium (assembly GCA_937961055.1). Taxonomy (GTDB): domain Bacteria; phylum Bacteroidota; class Bacteroidia; order Chitinophagales; family Chitinophagaceae; genus CALCIN01. Next base: position 268,489 of record CALCIN010000033.1, read on the forward strand.
ATGAAAGGACTGAACGAGCAGGAAATACCGGATTTTATTGAATGGACGAAAGATACCCCGGTACACATCCGGTTTATTGAATTCATGCCGTTTGCCGGCAACCGGTGGACGAGCAATAAAGTATTTACCTGGCAGCAGATGTTGCAGGTAATTGAAGCAAAATACAGCTATATTCGCCTGAAAGACGAAGCACACGACACGGCAAAAAAATACATGGTGCCCGGCCATGCCGGTACCTTTGCCGTGATCAGCACCATGAGCGCGCCGTTCTGCAGTACCTGCAACCGCATCCGCCTCACCGCCGACGGCAAACTGAAAAACTGCCTCTTTTCAAAGGAAGAAACCGATCTGCTTACCGCCTTGCGCAGCGGACAACCGGTAGAACCCCTGGTCCTGCAAAGCATCCATAACAAGGCCGAAGCGCTGGGCGGACAATTCAATGCCAACTTTGAACAACTGGAAGTCAACACCCTTCAAAACCGTAGCATGATCACCATCGGCGGGTAGTCAAGAAGATTTTGGTGAGCGTGATCTGTGCGCAAGACTTTCTAAAGCGATAATAGCTGCTTCGGAAAATAACTGTTCTAACTGCATTGTATGGCCGAATCGATATTTTTATTTCATTGCCTGTTGTTTATAGTGGCTTTCCTGTATGCCTCGGTGGGGCATGGAGGCGCCAGTGGCTACCTGGCGCTGATGGCGTTGTTCGGCATAGCGCCGGAGGTAATGAAGCCCACCGCACTGTTGCTTAACCTCTTTGTATCGCTCACTTCCTTTTTGCAGTTTTATCGCGGTAAACATTTTTTCTGGCATATTTTCTGGCCTTTTGCCCTGGCTTCTGTGCCTCTATCGTTTGTGGGGGGGATGATTAAAGTAGATGGGGTAGTGTACAAGCAAATACTGGGACTGTTGTTGCTGATACCTGTTGCCCGGTTTTTGTTCTTCAGTAAAATAATGGTTACGTACAGACGCAATTCAAACATATGGCTTTCGCTTGCTATCGGCGCCATCATCGGGTTTTTATCGGGTTTGATTGGTATTGGCGGGGGCATTATTCTATCGCCCATATTACTGCTGCTGGCATGGACAGACCAGAAGCAGACAGCGGCCATCAGCGCCCTGTTCATTTTTGTGAACAGTTTAGCGGGGCTGGCCGGCCAGCTGACCCAGGGCGTCCATTTCAGTGCCGATATGATCAGTTTTGTAGCGGTAGCTTTTGCCGGCGGTATGTTTGGCGCGTGGATGGGGGCCTTGCGTTTCGGGCAAATAGTATTAAAGCAGGCACTGGCGCTGGTGTTGCTGGTAGCTGCGGTGAAATTGTTGTTTGCCAATGCGTAAAAAGTCCGCACTGCGGCAAACGCTTACTAGGTTTATCGGGGCGCAACAAATTGTTTCAATACACCATCGTTTCCCATTTCGGGAGACAAGGCATGCGGGCTACTTGCTTTCAGCGTGTCTATTCGCAAGAAATCCATCGCCGGTACTATTGCCGGCTTCCTGAAAGTCTTTTTGCGTAAAAAGCCCGAAAGTCTGGAGTCGGAAAGTGCGGATGCTGATTATTGAAATTTTTTATTGCTTTCCGACTTTCTCATTTTCCGTCTTTCGGACTTCTCATTGCGGTAAAAACACCACAAAAATTCCGGATCGTATATCAATTGATCCGGATTTCTTTCCCTTGTTTCGTTTGCGGTTTTGTTTTTGGCATCGTTAAGGTGAGAATACCATTTACATAATTGGCTGTAATGGAATCTTCCTTCACATCTTCCGGCAGGGAAAAACTGCGGGTGAATGAACTATAGCTGTATTCCCGGCGGTTATATTGCCTGTTTTGCCCTGTTTCTTCCTTTTCTCTTTTTACCTCGGCGCTGATGGTGAGGATATCGTCTTCGATATTCACCTTGAAATCTTCTTTGTTGAAACCCGGTGCGGCCACTTCTATCATGTAATTCTTTTCATCTTCGGCCACATTAATAGCCGGCCAGCTTGATCTTGAAGGCCAGGAGGGCCAGCCTCTGTCGAAAAATGATTGCAGGTCGAACAGGTCGCGCCACGGATCCACGTGCCGTGAAACGGCTTTAGTCAAATTAGCCATAACAAACTATGTTTACAGTAAACGAATGGATTTGCTATGGAAAGCGGCTGAAAAATTTATGCCAGCGGATGCAGGCACGGTGGTGAGGAAAGCCGTAAAAGGAAGCCACAAAATCGCGCAATAAAAAAGCAGCAGGCTTATCACCTGCTGCCTTTTTTATTGCTTGTTGGTTATATCCTTATTTCATCTTCGCTTTCAGGTTGGAGTCGATAGCGTCCAGGAATTCTTCTGTATACAGGTAGTGTTTTCCGTGCTCAACTTTAGATCCGTGGATACAAATTGCCAAATCTTTAGTCATTTTACCGCTTTCTACTGTTTCTATACATACGGACTCTAATGTATTACAGAAGTCAATCAGTGCCTGGTTGTTGTCCAGCTTGCCCCGGAAAGCCAGCCCGCGGGTCCAGGCGAATATGGAGGCAATAGGATTGGTGCTGGTGGGTTTACCTGCCTGGTGGTCACGGTAATGACGGGTAACCGTGCCATGAGCAGCTTCGGCTTCCATGGTTTTGCCGTCGGGGGTGATGAGTACGGAGGTCATCAGGCCGAGCGAACCAAATCCCTGCGCTACGCTGTCGCTCTGTACGTCGCCATCGTAGTTTTTGCAGGCCCATACAAAATTGCCGTTCCATTTGAGGGCGCTGGCCACCATATCGTCGATAAGGCGGTGCTCATACACGATGCCGGCAGCCTGGAATTGTTCTTTGAATTCGGTTTCGTATATCTCGGCAAAAATGTCTTTAAAACGGCCATCGTACTTTTTGAGGATGGTATTCTTTGTGCTGAGGTACAGGGGCCATTTTTTGCTGAGCGCCATATTAAAGCAACTGCGGGCAAATCCGCGGATGCTTTCATCGGTGTTGTACATGGTAAGTGCCACGCCATCGCCTTTGAAATTGTACACTTCAAAGGTCTGCGGTTCGCCGCCATCGTCGGGCGTAAACGTCATGGTAAGTTTGCCTTTGCCTTTAATAACGGCATCGGTAGCGCGATACTGGTCACCGAATGCATGGCGGCCCACAATAATGGGAGCGGTCCAGTTGGACACCAGTCGCGGTATGTTTTTTATAACGATCGGTTCACGGAAAACCGTACCGTCAAGAATATTGCGGATAGTGCCATTGGGGCTCTTCCACATTTGTTTCAGGCCAAACTCTTTTACACGGGCTTCATCGGGAGTAATCGTAGCACATTTGATTCCAACGCCGTACTGTTTGATAGCATTCGCCGCATCAATTGTCACCTGGTCATTGGTGGCATCGCGATGCTGAATTCCAAGGTCGTAATATTTGATATTAACGTCCAGGTACGGAAGTATCAGCTTGTCTTTGATGAATTGCCAGATAATGCGTGTCATTTCATCGCCATCCAGTTCGACTACGGGATTCTCAACGGTAATTTTTTTTGCCATATTGCAGTGGTTTTAACTCTGATGAGGTTGCAAACCTATGGAAGAAAACTGAATAATGCGCCATGGGGCTGAATATTGAACAATGAAAAACAGCCTCCCCCGGAGAACCACTTCGTTTTTTAGATAAAAATGGGTGACCCGCTAACAAACGGATATTCTATTATTTATAAAGTTTAAATTGCAGTTATGGTTGCTTTATTGCGGAAATATCTGAGCCAGTTTCTCGTGCTGTCCGACGAAGAGCTTGAAGCGCTGATGAATGAAATTGAAGTGCGCTCATACGATAAAAAAGTCCGCCTGACTGATATCGGAGACGTAGAGGAAAACCTGCATTTCATTGTAAAAGGACTTGCCCGTAAATATTTTTATAAAGGGAAGGAAGAGGTGATTACGCAGATCGCCAAGGAAGGGGAACTGATCTGCTCTTCGGTTTCCTTTTTCAGCGGCAACCCTTCCGGATATATTGTTGAAACGATCGAACCTACAACCGTCTATACACTGCAAAAAGAAAGGCTGGAACATTTGTACAGGCAATTTCCTAAATTGGAAAAGCTGAGCCGGCTGATCATTACGGAATTATTCCTCCAGAAAGAATACTGGGAGCTCGACCGCATCCGGTACAATACCAAGGAACGGTTCCTGCGATTCATGTCTGAAAACCCGGATCTTTTCCAGCGTGTTCCTCAAAAATACCTTGCATCCTATTTGAACATTAAACCCGAAACTTTCAGCAGACTGAAACACCTGCTTCGCAACAAAAGAGGCAGTGAGAAGTCTTCTACACGATGATGCTGGCTGAATTGTTGAATGATTACTGGTTGAAAACATTCATCCAGCCATCAATCATGTAATACCACATACCATTCATTATGGAAACGCGGGCATACTTTGATCTAACCTATGCGTACCTGAAACGGTTCATGGAACTCAGTCGCAGCGATTTCGATATGCTCGTTCCGTTTCTTGAACTGCGCAATTTCGACAAGAAGACCATCATGGTGCAACAGGGGGAAGTGGACAACTACCTCAACATCGTGCTGAAAGGGCTGGTGCGCAAGTATGTGCGCACGCCAAAAGGAGAGGTGACCACTCAACTGGCTACGGAAGGGCATGTGGTGCAATCGGAAATTTCTTTCCACAAACGCATTCCTTCCGACGTCATCCTGGAAACGCTTGAAAGCACCGTGGTGGCATCCATTCAATACGACAATATGCAACAGGCGCTGGAAACACTGCCTTTTGCCGAAGCATTGGGACGGTCTATCATTGTGCACATGTTTATCAAACGCGACCTCAGCTACAGGGACCAGCTCAATATGACTACCCGCGAACGCTTTCTCCGCTACCTCACCAATAATCCCCATATGCTGCAACGCGTGCCCCAAAAAATTCTGGCTTCTTACCTCAATATCAAACCGGAAACATTCAGCCGGTTAAAGCACCTGGTGATGAAGAAATGAGCATCATCCCAACGCCACGTCGAGGATCATCATAATAAGAAACCCTCCCATAAAACCCATAACGGCAATATCCGTGAATTTGTCTTTTTGTGTTTCTGGAATCACTTCTTCCACTACTACATAAATCATCGCCCCTGCGGCAAAAGCCAATGCAAAAGGCAGGATGGGCTGCATGACCATTACGGCCAGCGCGCCCAGTACGCCTGCTACCGGTTCTACAATGGCGGATAGCTGACCATACCAGAAACATTTGCGACGGCTTACCCCGTTTCTGCGCAACGGCATGGCCACAGCAATGCCCTCGGGAAAATTCTGAATGCCGATACCAATGGCCAGCGCAATAGCCCCGGGAATGGATGCTTCCGGCATGCCGCTGGCGGCAGCGCCAAACAATACGCCTACAGCAAGACCTTCAGGTATATTGTGCAGGGTAATGGCCAGTATCAGCAGCGTGGTGCGATGCCATTGTGTTTTTAATCCTTCAGATTCCCCAAAATTGATATGCAGGTGTGGCATGTACCTGTCAAGCACGAATATGAATGATGCGCCCAGCAGAAAGCCTACAGCAGCAGGCATCCATGACCAGCCTGGGTACAGCCGCTCCGACATTTCTATGGCAGGGTTCAGCAATGACCAGAAGCTGGCCGCCACCATCACACCGCCGGTAAAACCCAGCATTACGTCGAGTACGCTCCGGTTCATGGTTTTGAAAAAAAACACCAGCGAAGCGCCTGCTGCGGTCACCAGCCAGGTAAAAAGGGTAGCCAGCAGGGCAGCATACACAGGACCTATCCCGGAAAAAAAACGTTCAATCGTTTCCATGTGATCATACTTTTTTTACGAGTATATTTTTGGCCAGTTCAGCACTGATGGTAATATGGCTGTTGCGCATTTTTATTTCCAGTGAATTGTCGAAACTGAATTTTTTCTTCACCTCCATCCGACTGCCCAATGCAATGTTTTTGTGATTGAGTAACTCCAGTATTTCACTGGACTGGTCAGTGATATTGCTTACCTCTGCAGGCGTATTCAGGGGCAGTTCGGTGAGCGGTACCTGTTGCACCTGCACCCAACGTCCCTGGCTGTCGGGGATAGGATCGCCATGCGGATCGGTTTTGGGAAAGCCGAGAAATTCATCCAGGCGATCGATGAGTTTCTTGCTGCTGATATGTTCCAGTTCTTCCGCAATCTCATGTACTTCGTCCCACCCGAACCGTAATTTTTCCACCAGGAAATATTCCCATAACCGGTGTTTGCGGATAATCTGCAACGCTACTTTACGGCCATCATTGCTTAGCCTGAAACCTTTGTATTTTTCATACAGCAGCAGCTTCTGCGCTTTCAGCTTTTTCAGCATGTCCGTTACCGAAGCAGGGCGGGTTTGCAGTTCCGCTGCTACATCATTGGTCGTAACGATACCGCTGGTTTCCTGGAGGTGAAAAATCGCCTTCAGGTAATTTTCTTTACTGCTGGAATATTTTGTTGTCATACTGATCTGCACCGCAGCGATGCACACTCGTTTCCGGCCCCGCTGCGATTTATTTTTGCGCGTACCTAAAATAAATTTTAGACAAACCTAAAAAAAATCTCCGGAAAGTCAAAATTCTTTTCACCGGCTGCCATTCTATTGCTATTTTTAGCGTAATACCGGAACAGCCGGGCACGAATCAATATGAAGAAGTTGTTGCTCATGCTGCCGCTTCTGTTGTTGCTGGTGCAATGCAAAAGCAGGAAAACATCTTTGCAGGATGATGAAGAGGTGGATGCGGAAGAATTCATTGCTTCCTTTCCTGAAACAGCATTGCCGTTTCACATGGCGGACACCAGTTTGCGGAAGGCAAACGATACTACACTGCGCATCGGGTACAGAATTTTTACACAGTTTATACCGGACAGTTTTTTGCATAAGGATTTCGGCAAAAATGCCCGTCCTTCCCTTTATGGCATGGGCAGGATAGCAGGAAAGGAAAAAGAGACCTATCTTATCGTCAGGGCCGTGCATGGTAAAAAACGGGTAGTATACCTGGCGGCTTTTGACCGGAAAGATGAATTTGCAGACGCGCTGCCGCTGGTAAAAACAGGCATCGGGAATGCAACTTCATCGTATGGAACGATAGATAGGAAATTTCAGATCATTACCTACGAGGAACGCCGGCGCCGTGGTGAACTGACCTACCGGAAGAACGTGTATTTTTTCAATAAGGAAGCAAAGGAATTTACCCTCATTTTTACCGAGCCTAATGAAGATATTATTGAAAACTTCATCAACCCCATCGATACGCTGCCGGCAACGGGAAAATTTGCCGGTGATTACGTAAAAGACAAAAAGAATTTTGTGTCTGTACGCGATGGAAAAAATGATTCCGAAATACTGTTCTTCGTTCATTTTGAAAAAAACAACGGTACCTGCAAGGGCGAATTGAAAGGCACCGCCCGTTTTATTGCTCCCAATACGGCGCAATATCATGAAGTGGGCAATCCTTGTGTATTACAGCTTACCTTTGCCGCTTCCCGCGTACGCATTGAAGAAAAAGGAGGATGCGGTACGTACAGGGATATTCCGTGTTTTTTTGAAGGAAGTTATGTGAAGAAAAAGAAGTGAGGAATGAAGGTGCATGATGATCTGAGAGAAAAGTTTACCAAATAAATTTGAGGACATCCACTATGAATTTTACGAAATATAAAGTACCCTATACTGTTGATCAGAAGTATTCGAAACGTGTAGCTTATTTTTCGATGGAGTATGCTATCCATCAACCATTGAAAATTTACAGCGGCGGACTGGGTTTTTTGTCGGGATCGCATTTGCGCAGCGCGTATGAATTGCGGCAAAACCTCATTGGCATCGGCATCCTGTGGAAATATGGTTATTACGACCAGGCGCGCAACCAGGACAGCACGCTGCAGGTGACCTGGATGGAAAAATCGTACAGCTTTCTGAAAGATACCGGGCTGCGGTTCCAGGTAACCATTCACGATCACCTCGTATGGGTAAAGGCGCTCTACCTCGATCCGGAAATTTTCAAAACCGCCCCGCTTTTTTTGCTCAGCACCGACGTGCCTGAAAATGATTATGTGTCGCAAACCATCACGCATCGTTTGTACGATGCCAATGTAGCTACCAAGGTGGCGCAGTTCATTCTGTTGGGCGTGGGCGGCGCCAAACTGCTGGACGAACTGGGTTTTAATCCGGAAGTGTATCACCTGAATGAAGCGCACGGCGTTTCGTCTGTGTTTTATCTCTACAAGAAATATGGCAGGGTAGAAGAGATCAAAAAGCGGCTGGTGTTCACCACGCATACACCTGAAGAAGCCGGCAATGAAAAACACGATATCCATCTCTGTCATAAAATGAGTTATTTCTGCGGGTTGAGCCTCGATGAAGTACGCAAACTCACCGGCATCTACGACGACCAGTTCAATCATTCCCTGGTGGCGTTGCGTTTTGCGCGTTTGGCCAATGGCGTTAGTAAGTTGCATGGCGAGGTATCTCGGCATATGTGGGGAAAATATGAAGGCGTGTGCCCGATTATTTCCATTACCAATGCGCAGAACTGGCGTTACTGGGCCGACAAACAATTGTACCGTGCTTCAGAAGAAGGCAACGATACCTGGTGGGACGATCGCAAAAAATACCTCAAGAAACGTGCATTTGAAATTGTGGCCGATCAGACCGGTAAATTATTCGACCCCAATGTCTTTACGATTGTATGGGCGCGGCGTTTTGCCGGGTACAAGCGTTCAGACCTGATCACGCGTGACAAGGCGCGGTTTGAAAAGCTGGTCACCAATGTAAAATATCCCGTGCAGATCATATGGGCAGGAAAGCCATACCCCATGGATTACCCGGCCATCAACGAGTTCAATAACCTGGTGCACCTGAGCCGTGGGTATCCCAATATTGCGGTGCTGATCGGTTATGAATTGGCGTTATCCAAACGCTTAAAGCAGGCCGCCGACCTGTGGCTCAACAATCCCCGTGTGCCCCGTGAAGCTTCGGGCACCAGTGGTATGACGGCCGCCATGAACGGCGCAGTGAATTTTTCCACGGCCGACGGCTGGATACCGGAATTTGCAGACCACGGGCACAATAGCTTCATGGTGCCCAAGGCTGATTATGCAAAAATGAATGTGCACGAACAGGACCAGTATGATCTTGACCAATTGTATCACCTGCTTGAGAAAGACGTGCTGCCGCTGTATTATGACAATTACGAAACCTGGCGCCAGATAGCCAGGAACGGCATGCGTGATGTACGCTTCCAGTTTGATTCCGGCCGCATGGCGCACGAGTATTACGAGCTGCTTTATAAATAGAAGATGCTAAAACCAAAGAGCAGGCACTGAAGACTTCAAAACGTCTTTGGCGCCCGCTTTTTAATTGTAACAATTTCTTTTATGCAATTTTTTCCCGCCCTGCATCCTCCTGTTACTTAATCTACATTATGGATCGCATGGTGTTTACACTATTATTGTCAATTGGGTGGTGCACGGTAATGGCAACGGGTGGTGGAAACATTAAACCTGTTGCCCGGCGAAGCCAATATCATTTTCGAAGGCACGTTTGTGGGTAAAACCACGATAAGTCCCAACAGCACGCTCGACACCCTGCGCCTTACGCCTGGCCACGACAAACGCGTAGTGGTGAAAAGAGAAAAGCTGGAAGATTTCAGCAGCGTAAAATTCCTCGGCTCGAACAAGAAACAGACTTTTACCTATGAAATCACGGTAAAAAACAACAAGAAGGAGAAAATACAAATGGAGATCAGCGACCAGTATCCCATCAGCACGCATAAGGACATTGAGGTAGAACTGCTGCAATACGACGGCGCCACTGTTGACAAGGAAACCGGTATGCTCACCTGGAAAATGGAGCTGGCGCCCAACGCAAGCAAAAAGTTTCGGTTGAGCTATAGCGTGAAATATCCCAGGGATAAACAGGTGAATTTATAGGAAAAAATAGTGAAAATGAAAATGGAGGCGCACATACCGCCTTCCATTTTCACTTTTGTTTCTCTACTGGTTTACTTCACAATTTCGAGCAGTTCCACATCAAATATCAGCGTAGAACCGGGCGGTATGGTGCCGCTGTCCATGTCGCCATAGGCAAGATCAGAAGGGATGAACAGGCGCCACTTGCTGCCAACGGGCATCAGTTGCAAAGCTTCTGTCCAGCCACGAATAACGCCACCCACCGGAAAGGTAGCGGGCTGATTGTTGTTGTAGCTGCTTTCAAACACTTTACCATCAATGAAGGAACCGGTATAGTGACATTTTACATTGTCTGACAGGGTAGGTTTCGGGCCGGTGCCTTCCTGCAGCACCATGTATTGCAATCCGCTGGGCAGGGTGACTACGCCGGGTTTCTTTTTGTTTTCAGCAAGAAAATTCTCACCGGCTTTTTTGTTGCCGGCCGCCTTTTCACTGCGGGCTGCCTGCATATAGCTCACGATGCAGTTGTTAACCTGCTTTTCGTTCAATAAAGGTTTGTTGTGCTGTGCATCGGTCAGCGCTTTCAGCACCAACTGGTTGTTTATGTTCGTTACGCCCTGCGCCTTGTAAAAATTGGCAATACTGAGACCAATGGCGTAGCTGAAGGAATCCACTGCATTTTTCAGCACAGGGCCAGCCGGCGCCTTTTGCGAAGCGGTGGCCGGTTTCTTATCAGTTTGTGCAACAAGCCCTGTACACGAAAAGCCCAGGGCGGCGATCAGAATAGTTTTCTTCATTGATATATAGTTGTAAATATACCTCCAAATTTAGCTGAATAGCGGGACATTTTGGCGAATAGTGAGTGGAGGGCAGTTTGTAAAAGCTATATGAACTGTCTAATTTTAGGCTGTATCAATGTAGAAATTTTTATGAATGCATATATAAAGCCGCTGGAAGTCCGCTGGTCTGATCTCGATCCCAATTTCCACTTACGACATTCCGTATACTATGACTATGGCGCCTATGTGCGCATCTGTTTCCTCGAAGAACACGGACTTACGGCCTCCTTCATGGCCGCGCATAAATTTGGTCCGATTCTTTTTCGCGAAGAATGTGTGTTCCGGAAAGAAATACGTTTGGGCGATACCCTCAGCATCAATCTCGAATTGCTGAGGGCCCGGAAAGACCAGTCGCGGTGGAGCATTCAACATAAAATCTTCAAAAATGGCGAGGTCCTTGCTGCTATTATTACGGTGGATGGGGCATGGATGGATGTGGTACAGCGGAAACTGACAGCGCCTCCCGAAACCGTGCGGCATGTTTTTGAGCATATGCCTCGCGCTGAACAGTTTGAATGGATAAATACGCCATAACTTAACAACTTTTTACGGTTTGATACGTTATTTTAGTCCTGTGTTTCAAATGCCCGGAAATATAAAAGCGCGAACCATTCCAAGTTTCCTAATAAAAACAAATGCAGATGAAAAAATTATTGTTACCATTGTTTCTTCTTGTTGCAGCAAGCTCGTTTGGCCAGGGCGGTATTTTGAAAAAAGCCTCCGGCATTCTCAATAAAGCGAAAGGTGGTTCCCTAACCAATGAGGAAATTATCAGTGGTTTAAAGGAAGCATTGTCTGTGGGCGCTACCAACAGCGCTACCAAATTATCGGCAGTAGATGGTTTCTTTGCCAATGCAGCCATTAAAGTGCTGATGCCCCCGGAGGCCCAAAAAGTGGAAAGCGCTTTGCGCAGTGTAGGTATGGGTAAACTGGTAGACGATGCCATTCTTTCCATGAACCGTGCCGCTGAGGAAGCGGCCAAAGAAGCGGCTCCCATCTTCCTCGATGCCATCAAGGGTATGAGTTTCCAGGATGCCATGGGCATCCTCAAAGGCAGCGATACAGCAGCTACCGGTTACCTGCGTGGCAAAACTTTGCCTGCACTCACTGCAGCCTTCCGCCCGGTTATTGAAACGGCACTGGAAAAAACGAATGCCACCAAACACTGGAAAGCAGTGGTTGATGCCTACAATAAATTGCCCACTACTTTCAACAAGATCAATCCCGACCTGGCAGGGTATGTTACGGAAAGGGGATTGAGTGGTTTGTTTTACCAGGTTGCAGAAGAAGAGAAAAAAATTCGTAAAGATCCTGCTGCCCGCGTTACAGAAACGTTGAAAAAAGTATTTGGTAGCGAAGGATAAGTTTTTCCGCACAGCTACAGAGAGGGTAAGGTTGCATTTCCCTAACTTGCCCTATGGTTTCTGAAAAACTGGACATGTTCCGCAACCGGCTGCTCAAAGTATTCCGGCATGTGGGCAAACTGGCGCGCAGGCAGGGCATCACGTGTTACCGGGTATACGATCATGACCTGCCGGAGTTTCCTTTTTGCATTGAAATCTATGAAGACAACATGTACCTGGCCGAATACAAGCGCCGTCACGGTATGGAAGAAGCTGAACATGAAGCCTGGCTGGAAGCCTGCATCAATGTGATGAGCGAAGTATTGAACATCCCTCCCGATCATATTTACCTCAAACAACGACAGCGCAAACCCGGGCGACTGGGACAATACCAGAAAATTGCCTCGCAGCAGGAATTTTTTGTGGTGCAGGAAGCAGGATTGAAATTTAAAGTGAACCTGAGTGATTATCTTGATACCGGATTATTCCTCGATCACCGCACTACACGTGGTATGGTGCGCCAGGAAGCGGCAGGCAAACGGGTACTGAATTTGTTTTGCTATACCGGTTCTTTCTCGGTTTACGCAGCGGCAGGAAGCGCAGCAACGGTCACTTCTGTTGACCTCAGCAAAACCTATCTGCAATGGGCAAAGGATAACCTGCAACTGAACGGATATAGTGATCCCAAACGATTCCAATTTATTCATGCAGATGTAAAACAATACTTGCAAACGTTGGCGCCCGGTTCCTTTGATCTCATCATCATGGACCCGCCCACGTTCAGCAACAGCAAGCGCATGAAAGATTTTCTCGACATACAGCGCGATCACGTGGTGCTGCTCAACCAGGCGCTCGATGCATTGACTACCGGCGGCTTGCTATACTTCAGCACCAACTACCGGAAGTTTGTACTGGACGCAGCAAACATTCATGCTGCAGCAATTAAAGACATCACCAAAGCCACTACGCCTTTCGATTTCCAGGGAAAATTGTTCCGATGGTGTTACAGGATGGTGAAGTGAGCAATTACTACCGTACTGTGCAGGCTGACGTGTACATTCACGTACAAGGTCACTCTTTTAAAAACAAAAAGTCCGGAAAAGAGGCATTGTTGCTCCCGTTTTCCGGACATTCAGCTACTGTTTTTGCGTTTTCAATCTATCCGCCAGCCGGAGTATCCAGCGGCAGATCACGCTTCAGCATATCATTGCGGTTGGCCATTTCCCAGGCTGTATAAAATATCAGTTTCGCTCTTTTGGCCAGCAGTTCATAATTGATCTTGTCTGGTGTGTCGGTAGGACGATGGTAATCGTTGTGCGTACCGTTAAAATAGAAAATAATGGGAACGCCTTTGCGCGCAAAATTGTAGTGGTCGCTACGGTAGTAAATCCTTTCCCGGTCGTTGGGGTCATTGTATTTGTAATCGAGTTCCAGCTTCACATATTTTTGGTTCATGGCTTCGCTGATCACCCGCAGATCGGAACTCAGTTTGTGATCACCCACTACATACACATAGTTGGTGGAGTCGCCATATTTTCTCTTCGGATCAATACGACCGATCATATCGATATTGAGGTTCACCGTAGTTTTTTCAAGCGGAAAAACGGGATGCTCACTGTAGTATTCGGAACCCCACAATCCTTTTTCTTCACCCGACACGGTCATGAATACCACTGTTCTGCGCGGGCCCTTGCCGGCTTCTTTGGCTTTTACAAAAGCTTCAGCCAGTTCCAGTACGCTTACCACACCGGAACCGTCGTCGTCGGCGCCGTAATATATTACTGAGTCGCCGCGTTTGCCCACATGGTCGTAGTGCGCAGTGATGAACACGTATTCATCCTTCTTGTCAGTGCCTTCAATATAGCCGATCACATTGGAACTCATGATGCGGTTAGTTACCTTGTTGATCTCCAGGCGAACGGCTGCCTTGTATGATTTGGCCTGCGCGCTTCCATTTTTCAAGGCTTCCCGGGCGGCAGTATAATCATCGCCCATGATGGCTTTTGCCACTTCTTCGCTGATGGCAAAAACGTTTGGCGTAACACTGCTTTTATAGGCATTGGTATACATTCTGCCCTTTGCCGGGGCGGCGTTGCGCGGAAAATTGGATTGTACCTGCAGGATGGCTACAGCGCCATTTTTCATAGCAGCTTCGTAGATGCTGCCCCCTCGTCCGCGATTGCCGCGTTGTGCTGCGGAAGGGGCGCCCGAAAATACCAACACTACTTTACCTTTTGTATCAACATCTTTATAATCGTTGCGGGAAGAATCGCTGATGCCATAGCCAACAAACACCACTTCATTTACCATCAGGCCAATGCTGTAGGCGCCGCCGGGGGTAATGGAAAAATCTTTATAGGGAGTAAATTCCCGGCCATTCACTTCGAGCATAATGCCGGCAAGACTGTCCTGGAATACAGGGAAAGGCATCTGGTAACTGCCTTTGTACCCCGGCAGCAATCCCAGCGAACGGAATTGCGATTCAATGTAGGCAGCAGCTTTACGCTCGCCTTCAGTAGCCGCTTCGCGACCACCCATTTCTGCACTGGCCACGAAGTACAAATGTTTTTTCAGTTCAGCAGCCGTTATGGTATTTCCAAAGGCCCGGGGATCGGGTATTTTCTGACCACTCGCCGATGTGCCGATGGCAAGCAGTACAACCCACAAAAACTTTCTCATGAATCAAAATTTGGTGATGATCAAAAATAGTGAAAGACAGCCATGATTGAAGTGTAACATTTTTTATCCCTCGCTCAGTTCACTCAGTTCCAGCCATCGCATTTCCTTTTCGTCCAAAAGGGCCGTAATTTCATTGATGCGGACAGAAAGTTGCTGCAATTCTTCGAAGGGGAGGGAGCCACTGCTCAGTTTTTCCGTAATGGTCGCTTTTTCTTTTTCGAGGGCTGCGATCTCGTGTTGCAGTTGTTCAAACTCTCTTTTTTCCTTGTAGGACATTCTTTTCTTTGGTGCGGCAGCAGGTGCAGGCGCCTGATCGGGCTTGTTTTTTTCCTCTTTGGTGTTTTTTTCTTCTTCCTGCGCTTTTCCCCAGATGCGGTACTGCGAGTAATTGCCGGGGAAATCGCGTACCACGCCATTGCCTTCAAATACGAAGAGATGATCTACCAGCCGGTCCATAAAATACCGGTCGTGCGATACAATAACGAGGCAACCCGGAAAATCGGCCAGGAAATTTTCCAGCACTCCCAGCGTGGGCAGGTCCAGGTCGTTGGTGGGTTCGTCCAGCACCAGGAAATTGGGATTGCGGAAGAGAATAGACAACAGGTGCAGCCTTCTTTTCTCTCCGCCACTCAGTTTGGAGATATAGGTATATTGTTGCTCGGGTGGAAAAAGAAACAGTTGCAGAAATTGCGCGGCGCTCAGTGATCCGCCATTGGCAAGAGGAAAACTTTCTGCCATGCTTTTTACAAATTCGATCACGCGCATGTCTTCTTTCAACACCAAACCTTGTTGTGAGTAATTACCGAAGATCACTGTTTCCCCGATGTTCACCTTACCGCTGTCGGGTTGTTCTTTTCCCTGTATGATATTGATGAAAGTGGATTTGCCTACGCCGTTTCTACCAACTACGCCTATTCGCTCTCCTTTTTTGAATGTATAATCGAAGCCTTTGAGGATGACGTGATCGCCAAAGCTTTTGTATACTTTTTTCAATTCAATCACCTTGCCGCCCAGCCGGTTCATTTTGAGTTGCAGTTCCAGCTGTGCTTCTTCCATGCGTTGTTTGGCTTTGGCTTCTATCTGGTAGAAATTGTCCTGCCGGCTTTTGCTTTTGGTAGTACGTGCCCTGGGCTGCTTGCGCATCCATTCCAGCTCGCGGCGGTAAGTGTTTCTGGCTTTATCTATACTGGCCGCATCGCTTTCGAGCCGTGCTGCTTTTTTCTCGAGATAATTTTCATAGTCGCCTTTGTACACATGCAGCGTGTTGCGGTCAAGTTCCCAGATTTCGGTACATACGTTGTCGAGGAAGTAGCGGTCGTGGGTAACAAGCAGGAGCGTTACCTGTTGCTGGCTGAGGTAATGTTCCAGCCATTCCACCATTTCCACGTCGAGGTGGTTGGTAGGTTCGTCCATGATCAACAGCACGTGTTTGTGCTCGAAACCTATATCAATGAGGGTGCGTGCCAGGGCAACGCGTTTGCGCTGTCCGCCCGACAAGGTGCGTACGGGCTGGTTCAGCTGATGAATGTTCAGTTTGCCGAATATCTGTTTCACTTTGGCATCGAAATCCCAGGCGCCCAGTTCGTCCATGCGCACAATGGCGGCGCCGAGTTTGTCGGGGTCGCCGCTTTCGCTGATGGATTCGTAGTCGCGGATGGCATTGATGACGGGGTGATTATGATGGAAGATATTGTCCAGCACGGAGAGCTCTTCAATGAAAGCCGGTTCCTGCTCAAACAAGGCAACGGTTACTTCCTTGTTGATCCATACGGTGCCGGTGTCGGCCGTTTCTTTGCCGGCGAGTATATTGAGCAGGGTTGATTTGCCGCTGCCGTTGCGGGCAACCAAAGCAATTTTATCACCTTCGGAAATATGCAGAGAAATGTCCTCAAACAAGGGGCGCACACCATACGATTTCCCCAAACCTTCCACTGAAACGTAATGCATGGCGCAAATATACGGTTTAAGGGGGCGTGATGAGGGGAGGGTGTTAGCGCCACCGCCAGTAGGGGATGGGATGGCAACTGGATGTAGCAGCGAGAGGCGCAAAAGCCTTTGGTACTAAAAATGCTGCGTAAGGATTAATAAGGATTAATTTGCTTGATATGCTCCAACACATTGTACTCATATTATTATGGGCAGGTTTCGGATTACTGCATAGTGCGTTGGCGGCCGGGCGCGTGAAAAAGAAAATTGCCCAATGGTGGGGGAACAATTTCATCTATTACCGCCTGGTGTATTCGTTGTTTGCATTGGTGCAATTGGGATGCATCGTGTGGTATCAATTCACTATGAGCAGCCCTATGCTCTGGCACACGCCTGCTTTTTTACAAGTTATTTTAACGCTCACTGCCATAACCGGCCTGGTTTTGATGGGAATGATGGTGCACAAATATTTCTTTTATTTAAGTGGGATTGATGTGTTTTTTACAAGAAAACAAGAAGAACCTTTCCTCGTCACTACCGGGCTGCATGGCCGGATACGGCATCCCCTGTACACCGGAACATTGTTGCTGCTCTGGTCACTTTGCCTGTTTGTGCCGAAGCTAAGTCATTTACTGTCCGTGGTTACCATTACGCTATATACCGTTATTGGCGCCCGGCTGGAAGAGGCAAAACTGGAAAAGACATTTGGCGACCAATACACATCGTATAAAAACCGCGTGCCTATGCTGTTTCCTTATTGGAGGGCCAAACCAGGAAAACAGGTGGTATAACAATAGCAGTAGCTTACTGTGCCCCAACCTTCAATGGCAAAAAGCTTTTTGCATATTTATAACGCTTAGGTATATTTGAATCGTGAAACTATAAACCTGGCCTCTTATGAAAAAGGATGCCGTTTTGAAACAGATTTGTTTTGCCTGTATCCTGCTGGGGGCATACTAAGCAATAAGATGAGTTTCCTGGCTGGTATCACCAAAGTAATATTCCTTGTTTGTCTTGTCGCGATTTGTTTTTGCTGCGTGGTACTATTAAAACTGCGTGCTACTGATCAAAAAAGCGCCAAAAGGCAATTGTGGATGCTGGGAGGTTCGCTTTTCGGTAGTTTGTTGTTGACATATTGCCTGGTTTTAGTTAATGAATGATCGGAAAAATCCAAGCCAGAACATAAGCAGGGCGGCGCTAATGCTTTTGATGTTACCATAGAATTATACCTTCATCCCTAAGAATCTACCAGGCCTGTGCAGCTATTGCCTCTTAACTATTGTCAGAAAGTAACACTCCAACCAAACACACCAGAGATGCAGCAAGGGAGCGCCTTTTATCTCTCCTTTGTATTCACCCGACCCGCTTCACCCGGAAACTGTTACCTGTATCCCGGAAATTATTAAAACCCTATCCCGGAAAGTATGCCTTTCCTTACCTTTGACCCAACTTCCCAGCCTTTTCCACATATGCATTCCTGATCTGTCCCAAACTTTTCATCGTTACACGTGGGGGTTAGTCTGCGTAAGCGGCTATGCAACCTGTCACTATTGATATGGCGATCGCTGTTGTATAGTGGTGCAACCGGCAGCGTGTTTTTGTGCTGCAGCAGCTGAGCATTTTCATACCCAAAACAGTCATGGTGACCTGTTCATAGTCTTTTTGCCGGGTATTGCCCGGCCAGGAATCCCTATGCCTTTTTTATTGTTTAACTCAAATAAAACCCTGCAACATGAAATCAACTCTAAAAGGGATGATGGTAGCTTTGTTGCTGCCTGTACTTTGTTTCGGCCAAAGTTTCAAAGCGCCGGATTTCTCCATGGAAAATGACCGTAACTTTTTTGCGAAGGAACTGGAAAAAAAATCTCCGTTGGTCCGCCAACTCTATGCGGCTGCTGATCTTAGCACCGGTATGAAACCCGAAGAAGCCCGCGACCTTGTTAACCAAAAGCTCGATGAACTGGGCAATGAAAACCTGAAACAGTTCTATGCCACACTCGACGAAGCGCAACGGGTGCGTATAGGGCTAATCCTGCATGTGCTGTTGAGCAATCCGACTAATCTTCCGGACGGCGTAGAGAGCAAGATGCAATTTGGCGGCGGCCTGGGCGTATACCTCATGTACACCATAGCACAGTTTGTGCTCATGCCCGAACTGAATTTCTGGTTGCGGTCTGCAGGCGGTGAATACGGGTCAATTGAAGAAAAAGAAAGATATTCCCATTTGGTACTTTCCCTCACTGTATTGTATGCTATTCAACTGGAGCAAATGCGCCTGCTGCTGGGGCTGAGCCCGAATTTTGGCTATGCATTGGGCGGTTCTTACAAAGAAGGCGACGGAGACTGGGAAGATATCGAGTTTGGTGACGGACAGGCCAAACGTATGAATGTCGGATTGGGTATCGTGGCCGGCATCATGCTGCAAAACCAGATGATGATCCGTCTCATGTACAATCTCGGATTGAGCAAATTGTGGGATTACAATGATTCACCGAAAATGAATTCCATCGGAATTTCGTTCGCAGTGCCTATCTGGTAATACAGGTAATTAATTGCAATAGATATGCAACCGGGGTGAAGCCATTTGCTTTCACCCCGGTTTTTATTATGAGGCAGTCTCGGTGGTTTTCCACTTGATGTTACAACCGATGGAAGGTTTTTGATTGCTGTCTACTGCTTCGCCCTTTAGCAACTGGTCCAATGCTTTTCGTATGTCGTTTCCAGTTACAGGTATGCCGTTGCCTGGTCTTGAATCGTCCAGCTGACCGCGGTATACCAGTTGCAGCGAGCTGTCGAATATGAAAAAGTCGGGTGTGCAGGCGGCCTGGTAGGCTTTTGCCACCTCCTGCGTTTCATCGTAGAGGTAGGGGAAAGGATAACCCTGTTCGGCTGCAACCTGTTTCATTTTATCAGGACCATCTTCCGGGTAACTGGTGGCATCGTTGCTGCTGATGGCGGCAAAACCAATGCCTTTCGGACCATAATCTTTGGCCAGTTGCACCAGTTGGGGATTTACATGTTTTACAAACGGGCAATGGTTGCACACGAACATGATAACGGTGGCAATTTTTCCTTTCACATCTTCCAGTGAAACCATATTGCCACTAATGGTGTCGGGTAGCCTGAACGCAGGAGCTTTTGTACCCAACGGAATCATCACAGAGGGAGTTCTTGCCATAGTATAATCGATACTTATTGTATAAATGTAACTGTTACAATTTTTCCTTTTTCCACCTGGTAAATAGCGATGGCTGAAACGGGTTTGTCGCCCATACCCGTAACGCTTTCCTGGTCAATAACCGTGTTCCCTTGCACCATGCGGCTGACGAGCCGGCAGTGCAAATCGGGCAATCTTTTGAACATTTCGCCATACTGCTGCCGCATGGCTTCTTTTCCCTGCATCATTAACTGGTTGGGAAAACGATAAATCTTTACGCTGTCGCTGTATGGCGCCAGGAATGCTTCAAGGTTTCGCGCATTGTACGCGTTCAATTGCTGCTGGGCCAGTATTTCGGGGCTCACGGGCAGCAACTGATCTGGCCGTACCGTCTTGCCATGCCGTATTACCGTGTGTAAATGAGCTGCAATATTAACATCCTGGAAAGGGTCATTGTTCAACACCAGCAGGTCGGCCCATTTGCCCGGCTCGATGCTGCCATATACGCTGTCTTTGCCAAATGCTTTCGCGGCATTGATGGTGGCAGCCTGCAGTATTTGTTTATTGGTCAATCCGGCCTTTTGCATGGCAAGCAATTCGTGATAAAAGGAGGCCCCGTGTTGCGTGCCGATATTGCCTGCATCTGTACCAGCCACCACCAGTACACCGGCATCCTGCGCCAGTTTCAGGTTGATGGCCATGATACTGTCTTCCTTTCCCGGCACCGGGTAAACAGTGCGCAGGGCTTTGTAGTTGAAAGGAAGCGCCTTGCCCAGGTGCGCTATATCCATTACCGTGCCGAGCGCAAACGGATTAGCATATGCGAAATCGTGACTGGTAAACGCAAACTGCTGGGAGAAGGTGCGTTTGTAATTCTGCAGCACAGTAAGCGTGGGAATGTACGCCACTTTTCGCTGAGCCATCAGTTGCAGCATTTCTTTGTTCAACACCTGGTCATCTACACTGTGCACAAGCATATCAGCGCCTGCCTTAACAGCCAGCAACGCTGTCTGGTGTTCAGTGGCATGTACCGCTACCCTGATACCATGTGCGTGGCTTTCTTCAATGGCTGCCTGTACAATGGGCAGATCGGCCGCAGCGCTTTCTTTGCTGCGCAGGATATACCAGATTTTGATAAAATCCGGTTGGTAAGGCAATTGTTTCCGCACGAGTGCGCGGGCTTCTTCCGGCGAGCTCACCTTGATTATCGGCGGGTCTTTTTCATCGAGGTTGTCCGGCTGATAGGTTGAAACAAGCGGACCGGTTACCCAGGCCACCGGTGCATGCGTATCGTTTTCCAGTTTTTTACGAATGGCATAATTGCTGAACGGCCCCCCTACATCCACCACGGTGGTTATGCCACAGGCCAGGTAACGGGCCATGAGGTCTGGGAGATTGTCTTTGATCCATTGCTGGTCTTTTTCGTAGGGATATACTGCGCGAAGGTCCAGTGCATCGGGACGTGTGTACAGGCTGCCGCTCTGGAAGAAATGAATATGGGCATCTGTCATACCCGGCATCAGGTATTTGCCGGTGCAGTCCAGTACAGGTATATCGGCCGGCACGCGGATTTTCTTCGCCGGACCTATCGTTTTAATGCGCCCGCTTTCGATAATCACGTGTTGATCGGGAATCAACTTTCCATTCTTTACATCTACCACCGTTGCGTGTTGCAGGCAAAGCGCGTCCTGCGTATTGGTATTGCTGTGTTGGGCAGCGAGGAGATAAGTACCAAAGAGCAGTACAAGAGTGAATATATAACGCATACATGGGCCGTTTAATGCTGTTAAGATAACATTAATCCGGCCCACGTATGCGGATAAAATGCAAAAAACAAATAGCAAATAATAAATGGTACGCTGCTATTTGTTTTTTGGTATGTAAAAGAGACCCTTCTATTTCTTATTCGCCATCGCTGCTACCTGGTCCGGCGGTACAGGGCCGGGCACCTGGTTTTTAATGGGCTGCAGCGAGCGGAAGAATGCATAGAGTGATTTCAGATCTTCATCCTTCATCTTGGCAATCATATGCCAGGGCATGGGCGGCAAAATCGGGCGGCCATTGTCCATACCCATATGCTTACCCGTACGCAGCGATCTGATGAAAGTGCCTTCATCCCAGGAACCGATACCGGTGGTGCTGTCGGGCGTAAGATTGGCGGAATAGGAAATTCCCCAGGGACCGACAGCCGAAGTAAGATCTGGCGCAAACAACACCCAGTTGCCTGGTGTCAGCGCTTTGGGGTCAATGGGAGGCAGCGGGCTGTTGGCCGGATGTCCTGACAGTAACCGTGTAGAATCGAGCGACATTCCATTGGGGCCAAACACTTTGGGAGAATGACAGTCGTGGCATCCGCTGATAGTAGCAAGATATTGACCACGCGCGATCATTTCTTCTTTTGTCATTTGCTGTTGCCCCGGCTGTTGCTGTACATTTTCGGCAGTCTCTGCGGAGCCGGTCCCGCAGCTTACCTGGAAGAGTATGACAGCAGCAACTGCCAACCCGGTAATGGCTGTAGCACGTGTAGTTGTAATCTTCATTGTTTATGTACTTTTTAATTGTCTTTCAAGACTATATATAAGTGTCAAAAGTATCGGAAAGGTTTGCGACGGGCAACCACATGAAAGTGTGAAATGGAGAAAACGGCACGCAACAAAGTACGAAATGATTATTGTTTCCTTCCTTGTCAAAAGTCAAAAAATTATTAGAGAGCGTATGAACTATTACAGAAGGTGATCGGGCGATTGCCATAAGTGGTCTGACCTTTTCCGGTATCAGCTCATGCCGCCACCACATACATCAGCCAGCAAAGCAGCAGCGTAATGATCACCACAACAATCCATTGATAGCGTTCCCAGCGTTCGCGCCATTTTTTTTCGCGTCCCTGTTGTTCGATGGATTGATTGGTGACCGTATCGGTTCCGGCTATCTGGTGCAGCAAGGCTGCAATAGGCGTGAAATAGCGCAAGGGTAGGGGACGCATGGAAGCCAGCAAGGTGGCCACTATGGCGCGGTTGGTTTCCGGCTGGTTATATTCGTGCAGTATACCAATACTGTCGGGATTGATGAGGTGCCTGATATGCTGGCTCACGGCGTCATAGTTGATGCGAAAGATGCTCATCGATTCGACATACCTTTGCAACTGCAGGCATTCCTGGAGGATAGCAGCCGGTGACAACGGTGTTTTCGTATACTGATTACCGGTACTGCGTAAATGCCAGCGTTTGTAGTTGTACTCTTTACGCTGTTGCGGATCGGATAATACTTCATACGCTTCCCGGATTTCTTTAAACTGTGCTTCGGCCATATGATTACCGGCATTTTTATCGGGATGATACAACTGCGCCAGCCGGCGAAAGCTTTTTTTGATTTCCTGCGCGGTAGCCACGGGCGATACTTCCAGAATTTTATAGTAGTCTTTCAGCTGCATGCTTGTCAAAAATAATACGGGATGGTGGAATGTCCGAAAGGCAGGAAGATTATATTAACCAAACCCTGGCAAAACCGCCGGTTTAATAAGCAGGACTGCTTCCGGGTGCTGCACGCGCCCTTTGGGCTTCTCATACAAGAAAAAATCTTTCCACTCGTTATTAATATGCCTGCAGGAATTAACTTGCATTGCGATTGTATTCTATGAAAAGTCTTTTCTGCTTAACGCCTCCCCGTGTGTACGCAGCATGCCTGCTGCTCAGCACCCTGTCATTTTTTATTTCCGGATGTCACCATGGAGCGGCCGATATGAAAGTGGCTGTAACGGGCCCGTCTGCCATGGCGCCCACTACCACTGATGCAGATTCTTCAACGTCTGCCACCACCACTGTAGCCGATGCTGCTACCATTCTTGCGCGCAAGGAAGTGCCGATCCTGTGTTACCACCAGATAAGAAATTACCGCGAAACCGATTCTAAAACAGCCCGTCCGTATATTGTTCCCGATTCTGTTTTTCGCCGTCAGCTTAAAATGCTGGCCGACAGCGGTTATCAAACCATTCTGCCCGACCAGTTGTACGCATACCTTACTACCGGCGCTCCTTTGCCGGCAAAACCGGTGATGCTTACTTTTGACGATAACCGGCTGGAGCATTATACCGTGGCTGCCAAAGAAATGAAGAAGTATGGTTTCAAAGGCGTATTCTTTATAATGACGGTTTCGCTGGACAGGCCCAATTACATGACCCGTGCGATGATCAGGGAGTTAGCCGATGAAGGTCATGAGATCGGTTCGCATACCTGGGACCATCACAATGTGAAAAAATACCAGGCGCAGGACTGGATCACGCAGGTAGAAAAACCTTCCAAACAACTGGAAAGTATTACCGGCAAACCGGTAAAATATTTTGCCTATCCCTTCGGGCTCTGGAACAAAGATGCCATTCCACATTTGAAAAACTACAACATACAGGCGGCTTTTCAGTTGTCTGAAAAACGCGATTCCACCGATCCACTCTATACTATCCGTCGCATCATTGTGCCGGGCTCATGGAGCAACAACACGTTGCGTGCCTGGATGAAGAATAGCTTTTGATTTGTAAATGAGATGTTTATATTAACTGTTGCCTGCTGCAGGCATGAAATGCGCAATGGTTGTGTATTGGTTACGCGTATGTTGTCTCCAATTTAGGGAACGGTTCATCCGGTAAAAGCTTCACCTGATACCTGTCTATTTGCTGTCTATGACTTTTGCGCTTTTTGCCTTGCAGCGCTTGCCTACTTTTGCTGCACACCTAAGAAAACTGAAACTTATAACCCCAGAAAAGCGTGGTATAACATGAAGGTCTTAGTAGTAGACGAGGAGCATGGAAATGTTGTGAAACTGGAAAAGGCTCTGAAGAACATTGACAATTCAATCCGTATTATTGGAGCGGTGCCTGCATTGCTCAATTCTGCAGAATGGATGCAGCAGCACGGTGAACCAGACATCATCCTGGTAAACAAACAGGTTGTCCGGCAAAGGCAGCTCACATCCTCTCAGGCAAACGGCCTCAAGGCTACAGTCACCTTCAAAGTGCATACCGACGAATACACTTTTCTTGCTTTTCGTATTGCCAGCCTGGAGCATTTGTTTCCGCAGGCGGTGGTAAAGAACAACATGAATGGCAACGGTGTGCCGGAAAAAAAATGTTGGTGCAGTAATCCTCAACCTTCCTACCGCAGTCGCTTCCTGGTAAAACAAGGTCAAAGATTTGCTTCCATAGAAACCAATGCCATCGCTTATTTTTTCTCCGAAGGCCGCTTTATTTTTTTCAAAACATTTGATAACCAGAAATACCTGGTAGAATACACCCTCGAGGAACTGGAAGAAATGCTGAACCCTCAGGATTTTTTCCGCATCAATCGTTCGCTGGTAGTTTCTTTTCGCAGCGTAAACCAGATCCATCCTTATTTCGGCAACCGCCTCAAACTGTACCTCGATCCCCCCATGGAAAAAGAAATCATTGTAAGCCGCGAGAAGGTGCACGGGTTTAAGAACTGGCTGGGACAATAGGGAGGAAGGCCCGCTCCTGATTGCTTCCGATCAATTTTTGCAGTTGAAGCAGTTTTTCTTTCAACTAAAGCTTTTCCTTTTTCGCTTCATGCACATTCACTTTCAATGGGAAAAAATCATTGCTACTTTGGTTATGGCAATCCAATACCCGTTGAGAAATGTTCCCGTATAGGAAGGCCCTGCAAGCATTCCGGATTACTTCCTGTGAAAAACCAGTCCTACGCATGGAGTACTAAATGCAGTTTGCAATCCGGACCGGCCACAGGGTCTCTATACGGGTTTAACGGGTTACAATGAATACCCTATTCCAAACCGAGAAAATGGTCCATCCTATGCTACGAACCCTGGTCCTGGCGTTGCTCCTGGCTGCATTTTGCGCACGGCCCGCAAGCGTACATGCGCAATGCATTACAGCCCCTCCCCCTGAAGAATGTACTGGCAGTGAACCTTCACCCGGCGATAACGAAACACTGCCTGTCGGCATAAAAAAATATTATTACGGCGCACCGGCTGTGTTCAACAGCCTGAAACTGGATGGCGGTACGCTGGTTGTGTGCAGCGATCTTACCATCAACAACTTTACGATGGATTCCGGCATCGTGTTCATTCGTCCCGGCGCAAGACTAAGGATTGGCGGCGGGGCAGGCCTCATGCTCAAGGGCAATGCGGCCATCTACAACTTCGGCACTTTTGAATGTTCCAGTAATTTCAATCTCGATCCCAACTGGGCCACACCAGAAAAGCCCAATATCGTATATAACGATGCCGGCGGTATATTCAAAATGAGTAACCAGTATTTCGTTGTTACCAATGCCAACTCTTATTTTATAAACAACGGCTACGCAGAATTCTGGGGATTGATTACCGATTATAACGCCGGGAAAAACACGGTTTGTCTCGGCGAT
Source organism: uncultured Chitinophagaceae bacterium (assembly GCA_937961055.1). Lineage (GTDB taxonomy): Bacteria > Bacteroidota > Bacteroidia > Chitinophagales > Chitinophagaceae > CALCIN01. The sequence goes on from CALCIN010000033.1 coordinate 294,717, forward strand.
AAAAGCACCATGAGTATGGCATTTCTCCTTAACAACACAAAGCATGCCTATACTGTATCCTCCGGATTTGCCTGTATATATGTGTTCCAGGGATCACAAAACCGCGATACCCTTACCACCTCGAACCGTATCAATATCTGCCTTGGCAGTTCGCATTCACCACTCGGTTGTGGTGGATGCCCGGTAGTAGGATGGGGGGCGGCCCAGGTGTTTCCTGCTTGTGACGCGTGTACCAATATAACCATATTGCCATTGCGTATGAGTGATCTTGCTGTAACAGCTTCGCATAATGATAATCGTTTAACATGGAAAACCAATATGGCATGCAATGAGTATGTTTTTTATACGGAACGGTCTGTAGATGGTAAACCATTTATGACTATCAGTACTGTGCCGGGCGCCAATGAAGCGTCGTATGTGTATGCTGCGGCGGACCACGAACCGCCTGCAGGAACAGCCTATTACCGCGTTCGCGCGGTACATACCGGCACAAAACAGGAATATGTCAGCGCCATTGTGAAAGTGTCAAGGAACGATAAACCGGTCAGGGTAAGCGTATCGCCCAATCCCACTACCGGCCTGATCAATATTCGCTGGAATGAAGACCGTGAACCGCAGGCCATCATCATCACCAACCTGGCAGGGGCCGTAGTGTACCAGCGGTCGGTAGGCACTGTTCATGGTAACAATATAACCGTGCAGTTGCCCGCATCCATGCCGAGAGGCCAATATGTTTTGAAAATGGTTTACCGCAATGAAGTGGTGATCCAACAGTTAACAAGAATGTAGCGTGGTAGAGCTGCTGTTTAATTACCGTCCTGCGCGGGGCAGACCAGTATAACCGGTCACGCTCCGCGCTTTTGTATAGAAAGGATTGGTGAAGCTTAGCCTGTTTTTTCTGCAGCATGAGGAGCGTACCACCTGTAAGGCAAACAACGCGTTGGCGGGCTTCTGCTGGCATGTAAGCAGTGTGCGAAAGCAACCAATGCTCAGGAATTTTAAGATGATGAATATATAACCCTTTGTGTACCAGCCTGCAGCAATCAGGCTAAATTGGCACGATCTTTCCCCTCTCTTGCCGTGACGCAACGAAACCTCCTGAATGATTGTCCTGAGTATTTACCGCGTTCAAAGCAAGCATTGAACAAATAGTTATTTTGCATTTTGCTTGTTTTCCTGCGAGGGAAAACAACAGACCATTAGCCAATTTATTGCTCACTTAAAAAATCAGAAAACGTGCGATTCAGAAACAGAACCCTATTGTTACAAACTGCTTTACTGGTACTTGCCGCTGCGTTGTTTGCCGGATGTTTGAAATCTGTAGAGAATACTCCGCCGAAACCACAAACCTATATTTCCATTCTGCATATGGCGCCTGCAGGCCCGGCCGTGGACATCTATCTCAATGGTAAAAAGTCCAGCTCTTCGGCAATGCCTTCAGGAACTTATTTCATACGGTATTCGCCGGTAGATCCTGGCATTTACACCATTGATTTCAAGAAAGACGGCACCGACAGCATAGTGGCTTCCATACCTGCCGATATATACGATTCTCTTGGCTACAGCACCCTGTTGTTGTATGATCAACCGGGTGGCAATGGTGTGGACGCTCTACGCATTGAAGATGATTTTTCGCAGTTCAATGTAGACAAAGCACACATCCGGTTTTTTCATCTCAGTCCCGGGCTGATGCCGGTGGACCTGTATTTCAACGATAGCAAAATAGCCAGCAACCGGCAGTATGCTGATAATACTTTCAACCCGTACAACAACCAGTTTGTACAGCACGATCCCAATTACTACACCATATCTGTGAAGAAGGCCAACTCCGATTCACTGATCACGCAAACTACCGTGAACCTGCAGGCGGCACAGGCCTATACCATTATGTTGAATGGCCTTCCCGGCCAATCGGGTGATAAAGGATTGGCGATTGATGTGCTCACGGCCAGCAACTAAGCTTAATTTCTAATGCGCAATTAGCAAATGTGAAAATCAGGTCCGGCTACGGCCTAAATTATATATTTCCTCAATTTTCACATTTGCTAATTTGTTTATTCTCAAATAATCTTCGTATCTTTATAGTATTATCCTCCCTCTTTTGCTGCCATATCCCCGGCCCTTGTCGAATAGCAGATCAAATGTGTCAATGAGCCCATTCGTTCCAACCCCGTGAAGTACGCACAGGTTTCAGACTCATTCGCACATTGTCATCGAAACGAAAGCCTGCCTGTTTTCAACATCGTTCATTCAAACTCAACGACGCGCATGAAAAAGATCCATTCATCCAACCGCCTGGCAGGAGGCTCCACCACTGTAAACAAGGCAGCAGTACCGGCGCAACAGCCGCTTACCAAAAACCACACTTCAGGTATCGTTCCTCCCGACGAAGCCACCGTTCTCCGCCTGAATGCCATTGCCCGTGAATATCCTTTTTGTGCCTGGATGAAATTTGCAGGCAACAGGGGATTGTTGTAAGAGCGGTTATTCTATACCGATAGTTGTTCATTAAGATTTGGTGCATTGTGCAATGTACCCGGCCACTTCCATCAGCCAGGCAATGCCCAGGTGCACAATCAGCCCACCCCAGATGCTGCGGGTGTGGTACACAATCACGCCTAAAATAATACCCCCAAAGTAAGAGGTGATGCATTCAAACACCGGTTTGCCGAAATGAATGCTGCAATAAAAAGCGGCCATTGGCAGAATTGCGTCTTTACCGGCATACCGCGTAAATGCCAGTACCAGGAACCCGCGGAAAAATAATTCGATGGTAACAAAATCGAGACCGTAAGAGAGTTCAAACAGTAACTTGTACGGCAGGCTGTTGGTGGTATAGGGTTCTATGAAAGCGGTCCATTGCCATTTGGGATAGGCTTCCTGGAAATCCGGCTGCATGGCGGCAATGGCAATGAGAGGCACCATGCACAACAACAGCAGTAAATAAGGCGCAACACGGGTTCGACGGGCGCACAGTCCCGCAACAGGCCCTTCGTAGTTACCTGCACGCCATAATACCGCCACCATAATCAATACAAACAGCCCTTTGCACGGCCAGTTCAGCACGTTGCTCCAGTAGGCGTTCCAGGGGATGGGCAGGTCGCGGGTAAGTGTATCCGAAAGCCAATAAAATGTGATCTTACCGGCAAAGATCAGCGCACTGCCTGCCAGCAACAGGTAAAAGAAAGGCGCTGCATGGATCCGGTCGCCGGAAAAAACCAGGGTGATGAGCCAGGCTGCTCCGTACACAAAGCCAAACAACAGGAAAAATGCCAGTAATTGCTGCCAGCTGCCGGTAAGTAAAATGATCCGCGATTGAATACCTACGGTATAATTCAGGAGGACCAGTACGGCAATAAGGAGGGATGTCCATGCAAATGCATGACCGTTGATGGCCTTCCGGTAATTTTTGAGCTGATCAACAATGGTTGTCATGCATACCTGGTATGGGCTATTTGCCGGTAAAACTTGCCTTCATTTTTTCCATCAGCTTCGTTTCAATCATTTTTTGTGCAAGATGGATCATGTTGGCAAACGCCTTGGCGTGCGAAATGCCATGCCCGATGATCACGGGTCTGGTCACTCCCAATACGGGTGTGCCACCGTACAGTTCAAAATTGAAACGATCGAGGTAGTCGTGCCTGATCCCTTTGCGGTGCGTGATCTCGTACAATGATTCGGCCAGTTTGAGGATCACGTTGCCGGTAAATCCTTCGCATACCATTACATCTGCTTTGTCGAGCAGGATATCTCTTCCTTCCACATTACCGGTGAAATTGATCAGGGGATTTTCTTTCAGGAGGGGATAGGCGGCCTGTGCAAGAATATTGCCTTTGCCTTCTTCTTCGCCGATATTCAGCAGGGCCACGCGGGGATTGGCAATGTCCAGGATATGCTGCGCGTAGAGCGAACCCAAAATGGCAAACTGGTTCAGGTGTTCCGGTTTGCAATCGGCATTGAGCCCTACGTCGAGCAGCAGCCCGGTTTTGCCATTGTCTTTGGGAATGATGGTGGAGATGGTAGGGCGCTGCACACCTTCCATGGCTTTGATGCTGTACATGGCGCCTACCAGCATAGCCCCGGTGTTGCCGGCGCTGATGAAGGCGCCCGCCTTGTCCGAGGCCAGCATGTGAAAACCAATGGCAATAGAGGAATGTTGCTTTTCCTTCAGTGCCTTGGTAGGATGCTCATGCATGCCAATTACCTGAGGCGCATGCACGATCTGAACATTGTCAGACGAAATACCATGTTGCTGCAGCAGGGGCGCTACAGCAGCTTCATCGCCGCATAAAAGCAGATGGGCAGGATTATCTGTTTCTTCCAGGTAAAGACGTACACCTTTCACCGCTTCAAGGGGTGCAAAGTCTCCGCCCATCATGTCTAAACAGATTGTCATTGCAGGGTGTGCAGGCTTTATTGTAATAAAGGACTAATTACTTGATGGGAGCTTTTTCAGCTACCAGTTTGCCTTTGTAATACAATTTGCCTTCGCTCACATGGGCACGATGGCGAACATGGATTTCGCCGGTAGTGCTGTCTTTGCTCAGCGTAATTTTTTCTGCTTTGTAGTGCGTCCTTCTCTTGGCGCCCCGTTGTTGGGAGTGCCTCCGTTTCGGATTAGGCATATATTCAGTTTTAAATTTTCAACAATTGAATTCATGGACCGGCGGGTGACCAGGATTGATTGAGCGGAAAGCCGGTAGTTGTTCCTGGCTGCTCAACCGGTTTCAGGCGCCTGGCCCAGGCTATTCTTCGCCCAGTCCCCTGAACTTTTCCAGCCCTTTCCAGAGCGGGTTCACGGCCTGCTGGTCGCGGGCATTCATTTTTTGCAACATGGCAAGTACTTCCTGGTTGCAGTTGGGACCGCCGATTTGTTCCTGCGTACACATGCGCTGCATCGGGATACTCAGGTTCACAAACTCGTAAATCCAGTCGGCCACGTGCAAATGGCTTTCAGTCCTGGATATATAGTACACATCGGGGTCTTCTTCCAGCTCGTTCATCCTGGCCGGATCTTCCACCATTTTGACCACGATGTTGAATTCATCCCACAGTTCCAATGGCAGGTTGTTACCGCAACGGTCGCAGGTAACTTCCAGTTTGCCGCCTACTTCAAACTTCAGCAACAGAAAACCATTTTGTTTATCCAGCGTCAGCTTTACCAGGGCGGTGCAGTTTCGAAAATCCTGCTCCTGGTATTCCAAAAAGAACTTGTCGTTGATTTCGTATTCAAACTCATGAATACCCGGCTTCAGTCCAACAAACGCAATATCATAATTCCTTCGGCTGTTCATGAGCTACCCGTTTAAAGAGTTTGCAAAGGTAGGGGATAATACACTAAAAATGAAGATATAAAGGGGGAAAATTTCCCCATGAGGCGGGGTGGATTTTAGTTGGTTCATACATAGGTGCTTGCGTGTGGCGGCAGGTCGCAATAACTCCAGGGTTAACGCGTATTACGCAGGAATCGTTGCCTGACGATACGGTAAAATCGGTCGCAATCCCCCCGCGATTAACGCGCGTTGCCGAAGTTAGCCCCATTCTTTGTCATTTGTGGTTAAAATTCGTATTGCACGCAACAGCGTACGGCAGAAGGGATTATGTTTGTATCCTTCACAACCAACACACATGAAAACGCTTATCTGCTCCTGCCTGCTGTTTGTAGCAGCTGCTGTTTACGGACAGCCGACTTATACCTTATCGGGCTTTGTATTGAACGAATCCAATCAACCTGTTGCCGGTGCCACCGTGCACCTGCTCAATACCGGGTGGAGCACCATTACCGGTGAAAAGGGTGATTTTGTAATAACAGGCCTGCCTGCCGGCGCCTATTCGGTGCAGGTGTCGGCCATAGGATATGCCACGCAGGGCCGGTCGATTACATTACAACAAAATGAGCAGGTGGAGATTCAACTCACCCCTGTGGCCACGAAGCTGGACGCCGTACTGGTGAGCGCTCAGAAAAAAGAAGACTGGATGCAGTATATTCCATTGAGCATCACGGCCCTTGCCGACCGGCAGGTAATCAATTACCGCCTATGGAACAGCCGCCAGCTCACTGCCATTGCGCCCAATTTGTATACTGCCGACCCCGGCGACATGCGGAGTGTTACTTCCGTGCGCGGCATTACTTCCACCTCATACGATCCTGCAGTAGCCACTTATATTGATGGCGTGAACCAGTTTGGCCTGGATACCTATATATCTCAACTGTTCGATATCGAGCGCATTGAAATCCTGCGGGGACCGCAGGGCAGCCTGTATGGCCGGAATGCCATGGGCGGCGTGATCAACATCATTACCCGTGCGCCCGGCAATAAAGACCAGGGCATGGCAGAGATCAGTATCGGCAACAAAGGACAGCAACGCTACCTGGCCGCGTACCGCACGGCGCTCATCAAAGACAAACTGTTTGCAGGCATAGCATTGTTGCATGAAAGCAGGAAAGGTTTTTATACCAACGATTTTAATGGCGATGATTTTGACCGGCAAAGCAGCCAGAACGGTAATTATTACCTGCGGTATATTTTCAATAAACGATGGCAGGTGCAGTTGAATGTAAAACACCAGCTCAACCGGAACGATGGTACTTTCCCGCTAACTGGCGATGCGGAAACTGCATTTGCCACTCCCTTTCACCTGAACCAGAATGCCATTACCCGCATGCAGGACCATAGTTTCAATACTTCGCTGACCATTCAACATACCGGTCCCCGTTTTAATTTTTCTTCACAAACGGCGTGGCAATCCAATTACAGGTATTATGAAAAGCCTATTGACGGCGATTTCTCACCGCTTGATGCTGTTACCATCATCAATAATTACGGTTCAAAATGGAATAACGTGAAAGTATGGACGCAGGAATTCCGGTTTACTTCTCCTGTATCCACCCTGTGGAAAGACTGGACTGCCGGCGCGTACTTTTTTTATCAGAACAGCCCGGTGAAGCAGGCTACCTATTTTGGTGAAGATGCCTACCTGGTGGGCGCGCCAGATCAGCATTTCTCTATCATTAATACCTCTCGTGGCAAATCATATGGCGCAGCCGCATATGGCCAGTACACCATAAAGCTTGTTCGGAATTTTGACTTTTCTGCCGGCATCCGTTACGATTACGAACACAAAAAACAACAGGTATTGAGCGAATACCAAAAAGACCCTGACCCCAACCCGCTGTTTCCCATTGTGCCCGATACCAGTGCTACGGCGGCTTTCAGCGCGTTCACACCCAAACTGAGCATTACGTACGATCTTCCCGGCCAACAGCATTTGTACGCTTCGTATAGCCGGGGCTATCGTGTTGGCGGACTGACGCAATTGTCGTCCGATCCTTCGCAACCACCCTTGTATGAGTATAAGCCGGAGTACAGCAATAACTGGGAGCTGGGATATAAAACGGAATGGGGGCAACAACGGTACCGGTTAAACGTAACAGCATTCTATACCATCGTCACCAATGCCCAGGTGCCCACCCTGGTGCTGCCGGATGCCATCACCATTACGCGCAATGCAGGCGAACTGGAAAGTCGCGGGGTAGAAGCCGAACTGGCTGCCCTGCCTTTCAAGGGATTGGAGGCCAACTGGTCGTTCGGGTATACCAGGGCACGGTATGAAACCCTGAAGCTCTCCCGTAATGGTTCGGAAGAAAACCTTGCCGGCAACCGGCAGGTGTTTACACCGGAAATGACTTCCATGCTGGCGCTGCAATACAATTACCTGCTGAACCAGAAAAACCGGCTCACCCTGGTGCTGCGCGGCGAATGGATGTATCTGGGGCAACAATATTTTGATCTTGCCAACGAGATCAGGCAAAGTCCTTACCAGCTTGGTCATGCGCGGTTCGGCGTTACTTCGCGCCATATCGATGTAATGGGGTGGGTACGCAATGTGGGCGATACGCGGTACATTGCTTTTGCGTATGATTTCGGGGCGGTGCATTTGGGAAATCCGAGGACGTATGGTGTGACGGTCACAGCGAGATTGTAACGACCTGGCGTTGCAGTACGGAAACCGGGATTAATCCGGTTGAAGTTATTTTCAGCAGTTTGAGTGGTGCACGCTGCAGGGAATACATGCGCCTTGCAGGGCCACGGTGACGCATTTGCCTGCCTGCAATCCTATGAGTGATCTGCGGTAAATGAAATCCATCCCGCAAGGCCTGGCCGGTTACCTCAACCTCCTGAAAAGCGTTGTGGCAATAATTTTTATATCGTACCAGAAACTTGCATTCCGCACATAATACACATCCCACTGGTATCTTTTAAAAATACATTTGGTACTGATCACCCGGCCGTGGTAACCTTTTACCTGTGATAAGCCGGTTATGCCCGGTTTTACCAGCGAACGGAATTTATAACCAGAAATAACAGCCGAAAACTGCCGGCAGTCCGCATACATATGCGGACGTGGCCCTACAATGCTCATATGTCCCAGCAGCACATTGATAAATTGCGGCAGCTCATCGATGTTTGACTGGCGCAGGAACTTTCCTATGGCAGTGATGCGTTCATCGTTTTCAGTAGCCTGGCGACTGTCTGCCTCTGCATTCAATATCATGGTGCGAAACTTGATGCAGGTAAAACTTTTTCCAAACCGGCCCACGCGTTTCTGCAGGAAAAAGACCGGTCCAGGCGAAGACCATTTGATCAGCAAACCCAGCAGGGGCGTCAACCAGCTTAATATGCCCACTATCACCAGCAGCGAAACAGTCACATCAAAACAACGTTTGACAGCAAAGTATACCCTGCGCTGGTCCACATAATGCCGCAGGGAATTCCCTTTCCGGCTTCTTACTGCTTTGGTTACCGGTGCGGATGTATATACTGGATGTGTAGTCATTGTTATTTTTCTTTTGTCGCATTGCCGGGCATGCAATCTCGCAATGGCTCCTGCTTCATGGGAACGGATAATGTATGGGAAGGCAACCTTCTCCGCCTGAAAGGAGTATTTAATAATAGAATACGTGAAACCCGGAAAAGAGTTGCCCGGTATGTTCTCCCATTTACATTTACTCACCAATGTACAGACCAATGCAGCAAAGCCTTGAACGAAGCGTGCTGAAGGCGCTTGCCTATTTCGATGTTTTCCATTATCCCCTTTTACAGGAAGAAATACATTATTTCATGGACCAGGAGCTGTCCCTGCAGGATTTGCAACCGGTGTTGGAACAGTTGATCGCCGCACGTTGTGTGTACAGGCTTGGTGATTTTTATTCCCTTCGCAACGACCGCTCCCTGGTAACCCGCCGCCTCAATGGTAACCGCAAGGCTACCACGATGCTGGTCACCGCGTATAAAGTGGCTGCTTTGTTATACCGCTTCCCGTTTGTGAGGGGCGTTGGCATATCGGGATCGCTGTCGAAGAATTATGCAGATGACCAGACCGATTTCGATTTTTTTATTGTGACAAGCGCCGACCGCCTGTGGATTGCACGCACGCTGATGCATTTGTTTAAGAAATTAACGTACCTGGTGGGAAAACAACATTGGTTTTGTATGAATTATTATGTGGACGAAGCTGCATTGTCGATTGAGGAGCGCAATGTATTTACCGCAGTGGAATTGCTCACGTTGGTGCCGGTGTCCGGCAACGACACCATGCACCATTTTTTCAAGGCGAACGATTGGGCTATGCACTATTTTCCCAATGCCCATCGCAGAAAAGATCCGCAGCGGCTTGTTGGCTGTCCCTGGTATAAAAAGTTGGCGGAATGGTGTTTCAATCACCGGCTGGGCAATTGGCTGGACGACTACCTGATGCGACTGACGAGCCGGCGGTGGAAACAAAAAGAGGATGCGTACAAAGTGAATATGAAAGGGAACCGTATGGGATTGCAGACGGGCAAACATTTTTCCAGGCCCAATCCCGTTCATTTTCAAAAACGGGTGTTGGAAACTTATCGGCAAAAAATAACTGCGGTGGAGGAAATATGGATGGTGTGTTCCAACTGAGTAAGGCTACCCGCTTTTTTTCTGCATGGAGATAATAAAATAATCACCGATGTTTCTCCAGGGCCACGAGCTTTTCCATTTGTTTTCAAGGCGCGTGAGCAGGCGGTACAAACGCGGATATTTTTGAGGAAAAGTATCGAGATAGGAGGGCGGTACCATGGTACATAAACCTTCCACGCCAAGTAAAGTATACTGCTCTTTCAATGTCTTATGAACAAAGGAAGGGCGGTAATACCAGCAGGTAAAATAATGTCCTTCGATATGCGCTTTCACCCCGTTTTTTGAAAAGAATCTGCGGAACGCTGTTTTGGTATCTCCTTTCAATACCATCAGTGTCTCCCACAAGCAGAAGGGAGGGAGTATAACCAAGGTTATGATACCGCCCGGCTTCAGCAGGGGCGCAAAGGAATTTAATACCTCGTCCAGCCTGCCGGTACAATTAAGTCCTGCCAGGTTGGAAAAGATCATATCGTAAGGGCCTTTTTGTTGTAACCGGTACAGTTCGGTAAAGGAACACAATTCGGTGCTTACCTGTTGCCCCACTCCATGCTCTTTCACTTTCTTTTGCAGTATTGCCTGCATGCCGGTGGAGATATCGGTGGCATGCACATGGTAGCCTTGCTGAGCAAAGAACACGGCATCTTCGCCGGTGCCGGCATTCAATTCCAGTATATGACTACCCCTGGGCACCAAATTCATTACGTGGTCGCGCACACGCTTTCTTTTGTATTGAACAATGGTATTGCCGCTGTACAATGCATCGAATAGGGATGATTGTTTGTTGAAGGCCTGCGCGGCTTCATTCGTAGTATATATGGTAGCCTGTTCGTTCATCATTTGTTTATATGGCAGCAGGTCTTTCCAATGCGTTAAGTTTCTGTTTGGCTATAAAGGCAGCGGGTATATACCACGCAATGGCAGCGGCTTTCTTTAAGCCCTGGAAGGAAAGGGAAGCAGGACGCGTGAAAATGGTTTTCAACTGCGCCAGGGCAAGGTGTTTGTGGTAACTCTTGTGAACATACCGGTGCAGTTGCTTGTAAAAAGCAGGCTGGTAGGTGTTGTGAAACATCAGTTGCAACTCGTCGGAATCTGTCCAGTTTGTTTTTTCGCTCATCTGCGCTTTCACCCTTTCGTAAAAGGCTGTTCCCGGTAACGGATAGGAAACGGAAATACCGATGCTGTGCGGCAACAGTTCGTTAATCATGCGGATGGTCTTCATGATATCTGCTTTGGTTTCACCGGGATAGCCAAATTGGATAAAGAACGAAGGTTGTATATGATGCTTTTTCAACAGGCGCGTGGCTTCGTATAGCTGTGCAATGGTGATGCCTTTGTCCATGGCGTCGAGAATTTGCTGCGAGCCGCTTTCTGCGCCCATCCATACATTTTCGCAACCTGCCCGGGCCAGATCGCGTATATAATTTTCCTGCAGCAACAGATCGGCGCGTGCCTGTATTTTAAATCGAAAGCGCAGGCTTTCTTTTTCTACCAGGTTGGCGAACTGGTGTACCCATCCCGGTTTTAAACCGAAAATATCATCGCAGAACCAGATGTGATCAAACTGAAATTTTTCTTTCAGCATTTTTAATTCCTGCACTACATGTTCCGGAGAACGGGAATTGTAACGATTGCCGTAAATGGGCTTGGCGCACCAGTTGCACTTGAAGGGACAACCCCGGGTAGTGGCCATATTGAGCGAAAAGTACCCGCTGCTTTTCATCCACCTGTTGCGGTAAGGCGTAATATCTACGAGGTCCCAGGCAGGTAAAGGCAAACTGTCGAGGTCACGCAGTACGGGCCTTTTGGGTGTCTTCACCAGGATATCGTTGTTTTTGAATGCCAGTCCGGCAATGGGGGTGAAATCAGTAGTACCCGTTTGCAGTGCATGTACCAGTTCGAGCAAAGTAATTTCTGCTTCGCCCAAAACAATAAAATCCGCTCCCTGATCAAGGTAGCTTTCGTAATGGTCAGCCGCATCGGAACTCGATACGATCACACGGCAGCCGCGCTGTTTGGCGATGGCGATCATGCGGAAGGCAGCTTCGCGCATATTGGTGAGACACATTTTGGTGAGGTAGTTAAAACCATCATCATACATCACCAGTATGTCGGGATGGAATGTTTCCAGCGGATGAAAGATACTTTCGGCCGAACTTTCAAACATGGTATCAAACAGGCTAACGGTATAGCCATGCTGCCGCAGCAAAGCGGCGGCGTACAGGGTGCCCAGGGGCGGGTAGGGCTGTCCTGTTTTCCATTGCTTTGGGTCGAATTGCAGGAAATAGGAATGTGAAAAAAGAATTTTCTGCATACACTACTTTATCCGGTATTTCAATAGAATGTATATCTTGAATACTCATTATTACGGTTTGCAGCCAGATAGGTTGCTTTTGTGCAGTTGAAACATTTCTTTCGTCTAAACTTTTATGAACGCCGCACCTGTTTTGCGCTTTCCCGTGATACGGTACCTGTTATTACTTACCGTTGCCTTTGCGGCATGGCTTCATATTGCGTTGCTGATGCCGGGGGTAGATGCAGGCATTCATATGTATGGGGCGTACCTGGTTACAGCGGGCAAATGGCCAATGGAGCAGCTATGGAATAACAAGCCGCCACTTATTTACCTGGTGGGCGCCCTTGGCTTCTTCATACCATCCAATCCCTTCCTGGGCGTGCGGCTGGTGGAGCTGGCGGTATTGCTATTGAATCTGGTGCTGATTCACCGCATTGCGGTAAAAGCCAACCTCCGGCAACCATTGCTCTACCCGCTTACCTTTCTTGCCATTTACCTTGTTTGCTGGGACGAAGGATTTCTTACCGAAACATTTACCATACCGCTCAACCTGTTGGCGCTTTATCTTTTTATAGCAAAAGCAAAATGGTTTGAAGCCCAGGCCAGCCTGTTGTTTTTACTCTGTACGTTGCTGAAGCAAAATGGCATGTTTATAACAGGTAGCATTATACTGATTGATATATTTAGCAACTACCGGGAGGGCCATACAGGGACAAAACTGCGCCGGTATGCGTGCTGGTTGCCGTTGTATGCAGGTATGGTGGCATTATGGTTTTTGCTGACAGGCGTATGGGACGAGTTTGTGGACCAGGTATATACATACAATTACCGGTTTGTACCACGTCCGGGTTGGTGGCAATGGCTTGTTGCACATGTACGGCATAACAGTTTTCTATCGGTAAAAGGTGTTTCTGTGGTCATGCTGTTCAATCTGGCTTTGTTGTGGATGTTGTGGCAATATGCAAGCATGCGTCGGGCAGGTGCATCCTTTACTATGGCGGACAAATTGCTTGCAGGCTGCCTGATCGTATACCTGGCTACATACGGATTTGTATACATTTCCGGAAAAACCTACGCGCATTATTTTCTATTGCTGATCGTTCCGGCTACGTTTTTGTTTGGAAAGATGGTAAGCAACCATTGGACAGGCAAGCTGGCGCTGACAGGATTGCTGGTTTATGCCGTTTGGTGGAACCTCTTTGCTGTGTCCATGCATCAGCCAGTACATCAATACAAAAAACCATTGGCTGATTACCTTGCCCAACATTCCTCACCTGAGGACCGTGTATACATAGAAGGAGCAGGCAACCAGTACGTTTATGTGCTTGCCGGTCGCCGCTGCCATACACGTTTTGTAGTGCCGCTCAGTGAGCCACACGGGTATACTGAAGAAAGAAAAAACCAACTGCTATTCGATTTTGCAAAACATACCCCGCAATTTATTGTGTTGAGCAAGCAGGGAAAGATCGATGCAGACATCTTCCAGGTACAGTTGGTACGTAAGTTCTTGTACCGGTATAGCCGGATATGGGAAAATGATGCGTATGTAGTATACCGGTTTCATGCGGACGCTGCTGTTAATCCCACACGTTGATGGTGCTGTCGGGCAGCAAAGGGAGCTGCTGGTGAAAGCAGGTGTTTAACAGCACCCGAAAGAAATTCACGTTGGTCATCTGGTTATAAAAACCGCTGTAGTTTTTATCAGGCAGGTAAACAGCATTCAGGTTGGCAAAATCATATGCCCCGTTGGTGTTGATTTCAGGATGCCGGAAGCCATGATCGCTTAGAAGAATGATGATGGGCGGAGTAGATGCATTGTGCAGGATATAGTCCACCAGTTCCAGTAAACGCCTGTTGGTATATTGCAGGTAGCCGGTGTAATCAGCTACGGTGGCTTTTTGAAATCCCGTGAGTTTTTCAAAGGGTAGCGCATTGCCGGCGCTGTCGAAATAATAGGGATAGTGCGGCATCATGAGGTGCGTGTATACAAACCTGGCGCTGTTGGCTGGCGTGGCCGCAATTTTTTTGGTGAGGGAAATGATATCGTCGTTGAAATGCAGGTGCCGGTACGCAAATTTTTGTTGCAGCGAAATGCGCCCGAATTTTCCCGTCAGTATATCTCTCGTTACATCCTTTCCAAGCCGGTACGTAAAAGTTTGTGCAGTGATCATTTCCTTTCCATATGGCAGAAATGCGCCGTATTCATGAGCCGGCTGACCGGGAAAACTGAATACGGAGCAATTGTAAAACTGGTATTGATTGTTGCAGAGATATTGCAACACGCGGTTGTTGCGGATAAGTTGATAACAATAACTGATGGCGCCTTCATTTTGCGGACCTTTTTTCAATCCCACATAATCCATGTTGAGCGTGGATGCCACAGAAAAGGGCGTGAGGTTATAATTGCTTTGACTATTGGATACAATATGAAACCCACGGTCTGCCAGCGCTTTTTCAAATGCCGTGTTATCGAAATGAAATAGTTGCCGCAAGGCTGCTGTGCCGGTGTATTGATCGGGCACAATGAGAAAAATATCGGGACGACGGCAGGTATCGCAAGTACTGAGGGCTGGCAAGGCAGGCAGCCTGTCGATGGCTTTTGCTGATGAGGCGCTGCTTCCGATCATCGGCGCACCCACGGCTATGATGCAAAGAACGAGCAATAGGTTGAGGTAGGTTGTAATCACCACCAATGTTCCTTGCCTTCTTTTCAACCACCTGATCAGTAAAACAAACAGCAACAGCGTTGCAGGAATTGTGTACCTGTAGCGCAAGGTAATGCCGCCGTGGTTTTTCAATACATCCTGTATGCTGCCAAAGAAAAACTGGAAGGCCAGTATGCAAAACGCAAACAAGGCCGCTTTTGCCCGATCACGAAAAATAAGCCAGCCGATGGTGGCGATCAAAACACCTATAACCATATACTGCACCGTGAGCAGAAGCGCTTCCCCCTCGGTCACCGATTGATAATTCCGTACATATCCTTCCAGCACAAAAAATACCGGCAGCAGCAACAGGTAAACCGGGCGGTATCTGATAAAGTCAGTCAAGTACGCAAGTTTTTGTTTACAGTGAACAATGAACGTGTACCACCTGCATGCTTCATGCATGATTACCGCGGCGCCAGCAACGGCAAATTCAGGTAACATACGCATCGCTCACAGGTGGGGTTAGTGGCCATATCGAGTTGTTTGCGAAATTGTATGGAAGATTGTTTGTTCAACGCTTCTTCCAGCGATTCCTGCCGGATATTCCCCAGGGCTTCGTGAAAAAAGCAGGGACGCACAGTGCCATCTGCCTCGATTACTGCAGACACCCAGGGTGCGTTACATTTTTTCCAGGGAAAGGGATTCAGTCCGTAGAACGCTGCATAATAGGCGTACAACTTGTCTATTTTCTCCGGCGGCTCTGCAATGAAGTGCGATTGGAACTCCTGCCGGAATTCGACTTTGATTTGCTCAATAATAGCTTTCAATGCAGGGAGCGCTTCGCGATCGATCAGAATTTCATGCTGCCGTGCCGCATCCCACAATTGCGCCCGGTTAAAGGCATGACTGCTCACATCGGCGGGCAGAAAGCTGATCTGGTCAAGACCGGCTTCCTGCGCGCTGCGGATGATGGCCGGCCAGTGCCGGAAATTCAGCCGGTGAATCACACTGCGTCCGGTTATGTGCAATTGTGGCGCCAGTGACCGGATTTGCTGTATGCCTTCTACCAGTTGCCGGTATGCGCCCGGAATATTGCGGATGGCATCGTGCACTGGTCCATCACCATCCAGCGACACAATGATTTCATCTACCAGTTGCACCAACCGGTCTGCATTTCTTTTGAGAGCAAGCCCGGTTGAAAGCAGGCTGATCTTCATACCTGCGCCACGCAGTATTTCACAAAAACGAAAAAAGTTGCGGTTGAGCAGGGCTTCGCCGCCCGACATCACCACCTGCCGGGTGCCCAGTTGCACCAGCGTGTGCAGCAGGCCGGAGACATCGGCTTCGGTAAGTTGTTGCAGGTGGTGGTTGCCTTTCCAGATATCGCACATCACGCAGCGGCAATTGCAGGCGCTGTGTGGCATGAGGATCACGATCGGCAGCGTGGCAATGCGATGCGTAACAGTGGTGCGGTAACGTTTCCAGGCGTATGCGATTTGTGTGATCCGTGGCATTCCACCTGCCGATACGTGATAATAAAGCCCTTCGTTGCCTTTACCTCCCGGGAATGGACTGAATGCAACGGGTGGGGGCAACCTCCCTTCGTACTGACCAGTACCATCGAACACCCGGGAAGGTGCATAATTCCGGCAGCGATGGAAACCAGTACTGCCAATCCTGCGTACCAATGGATTACTATTCAAAGGACATTTCTTCCATCATGTTGTAAAGCTTATGCAGATCAGCGTTGTCATTCCCACCTGTAACAGGAAAAACAGATTACTGGCGCTGCTACATTGTTTGCACCAATCCACCTGGCCGCTGCAGGAAGTGATTGTGGTGGACGCCGGCGATGATCCTTTATCACCTGAAGAATGTGATCAGTTTCCTGCGCTGAATATATTGCGCATTGCCGGCGCGCGGTCGGTATGCATGCAGCGCAACATCGGCATCCGGCAGGCGGCTTCGCCCTGGGTGCTGCTTTGCGACGATGATGTGGAATTGCCGGCAAATTACCTGGTGCAGTTGATGGCCCATGTGTCGGCCCATCCGGAAGCGGGCGCTGTTTCCGGACTGTGGATGGAATACCACGATGGTCAATGGACAGGCATGCACCCCGAGCATTCACTGGCGGGCCTGGCCAGCAAATGGTTGTTTCAGCATAGCGTGTGGGGGGCAATACAGGTGAGTGGCAACAATTTTTTGAGCCGTTCCATACAAAATTATTACAAGCGCAAAGGCAATCATTTGTCACGCGCCGGCTGGCCGGTGCTGACCGCATTTTCCGGTGATTATTTTATTACGCCCGTGTATTCCCTCGGCGCGGCCCTGGTGAAAAAAAGCTGGCTGGAAAATGTTCCTTTTGATGAAGTGCTGGACAAACATGGCATTGGCGATAACTATGGCGTGGCCATGGGATTCCCGGCCGCAGGCATCCATGTGGTGAACGCAGCGTTGGTATTCCATCACCAGGAACCGCTCAACCGCTTGCAGCAACCGCTTGCCTGGTACAGACGGGTATTGGCATTGGATTATTTTATCAGGCGGAAGAATACGCTGCCATATGTAAAGCGGCGCTGGTTGGTGTGGTCTCTGACGGGCCATCTGCTGCTTTTTGCTTACAGAGGCAATAAGGCTCTTTTGAAAGCATCGCTTTTCGCCATACTTCGTATTGTTTTCAACAGGAACCCTTACTGGCATTCGTATAAAGCCGGCAGGAAGGTGACGGAGCCGCTGCTTCGTTAATTGAAGGTGATACCGTTGAATAAATTTTCAACGAGGTAATTGGCAACACTCCTTGTGTAGGTCTCCTGGTATCTGTTGCATCCGACGAGCCTGTACTTTTAGAGTTACCGTTTAATAAATGATCACCAGCTTTATTGGCGTTGTTCATTCCTGCAAATCGATTGCTTTTCAGTTTTTTGTGCCTGCTCCCGTGCTTCATGTTCTGTAATGACAGGTGTTTGTTATCGTTATAATTTTGGTAGTATTGTTCTTATTCATTTAAACTTTATTGTATGAAAAAGAAACTACTCCTGCTTGGCAGCATGGTGAGTGTTATGTATTACACCCATGCACAATGGCAATTGACCGGAAATGCCATTGCTCCCGGTAATTTTTTAGGAACCACCAATGCGCAACCTTTGGTGTTTAAGGTAAACAATGCCCGTGCGGGATTGGTTGACTACAGCAATGTTTCGATGAATGTTTCACTCGGTTTCCAGACCTTGAACGCTTTGACCAGCGGCTTTGGCAATAGTGCGTTCGGCTACCAGGCAATGCCTTCCACTACTACCGGGACCTATAACAGCGCCTTTGGCCGGTATGCGTTGCTGTACAATACAACCGGTAGCAATAATGTTGCTATTGGTGTAAATACCATGGGATACAACATAAGCGGTTACGGTAATACGGCAGTAGGTACCGCGGCCATGCTGCAAAATGTTTCAGGCGGCTTCAATATTGGCCTCGGGATGGCTGCTTTGCTGAACAACACAGTGGGCAATAGCAATGTAGCTATTGGTCCCTATGCAATGGCCAATAATGTACAAAATAGCCACCAGGTGGCCGTAGGTGATTCAGCAATTTACAGTGGAGGTGGTGGCGGCAATACGGCAGTGGGATCAAAGAGTCTTTTCAGCGCTACCTCGGGATATTTTAATACGGCACATGGGTTCCAAACCATGTACAAAATAACCAGCGGCCATGAAAATACTGCCACCGGCGTGCAGGCCCTCTACACCGCTGCATCGGGCAGTGGTAATACGGCAGTTGGTTTCCAGGCGTTGTACAAAACAGAAGACAACCATAACACAGCCGTGGGACATCAGGCCATGTTTTCGAATAACTATGGGTATTATAATACCGCAGTAGGCAGCGGGGCGCTGTATGCCAATGAGCAGGCGCCTTACAATACAGCTGTGGGCGGCTATGCGCTTCGTACCAATGTTTCCGGCCGCTCCAATACAGCCATAGGCGCCTGGGCTATGTATTGGAGTAATTCAATAGATGCCCGTTTCAATACCGCCATAGGCGATGGGGTAATGTTTAACAACCAGTCAGGCGGGTACAATACAGCAGTAGGCGCTTCGTGCCTCAACGATATCATTGACGGCTATAACAATACAGGTTTGGGCTATGGGGCAGATATCAATGTGACCAACGCCTTCAATACTACGGTAATTGGATATTGGAATATGGCCACCGCCAGCAACCAGGTGCGCATTGGCAACAGTGCTGTTGTCAGCATTGGAGGCTATGCCAACTGGACCAATCTGTCTGATAAACGTTTCAAAAAAAATGTGCAGGAAAACGTACCGGGTTTACAATTCATCAATGCCTTGCGCCCCGTGACCTATACGCTGGATATTGCAGGCCTCGAGCAATTTCTGCGGCCTGAAGTAAAAAAAGACCGTCATGGAGAAGTGATGGAACCTTCCGCTGCGCACAAGGCCGCCATGCAACAAAAGGAACAAATTGTATACACAGGTTTCATTGCCCAGGAAGTGGAAGCTGTGGCAAAAGAAATTGGATTTACCTTCAGTGGCGTAGATGCGCCTAAAAATGAAAAAGACATGTATGGTCTGCGCTATGCAGAATTTGTGGTGCCTCTGGTAAAGGCCGTGCAGGAATTGAGTAAGGAAAATGACAGCCTGAAATCCATGGTGAGCGATTTGCAGCGCCAGGTAAACGAAATACGGCAACTGGTAGCCGGCGTTGATCGTAGCAATCATATGCCTGCCGGTACGGGCGCTTACCTGATGCAAAATGCACCCAACCCGTTTAGCAGTCATACCATCATTGAATATTATATCCCGGAAAGCGTAACGCAGGCGCAGTTGCTGCTTATGGATATGAAAGGACGTACCATTCAAAGCAATAATATCATCAACAGAGGAAAGGGTCAGCTCACCATTACCGCAGGCACGCTGCCTGCAGGCACTTATGTTTACTCTCTCATAGCAGATGGTAAAAGGGCAGATAGTAAACAACTGGTCATAACCAAATAGTAGCTGCTGATATTTGCAGGCGCATAAATAATTCGCACGCCGGGGCTTACGTTTGCCCACTGCAGTCAGGCGCAACTGAACATTATCGAATACCAATTTTTGTTGGCGCTTGCATCGCAGGCGCCAACATGTTCTACAGGCATTTGTAAATTATTGAATGCTGTTCCAACCGTCTGTACGGGGTGGTACCGTTTAATAAAAGGTGCATGAAATTTTTTGCATTCCCGCCGGGCGCAAATCGCCTGCTCCTCAGTTTTTTGTGTATTCTCACCTATAAATCAGGATAAGGGACAGGGTGTCCGTGATCGTTATATTTTTGTCAGTGATGGCAATAGGCCAAACAGTAAACAACTGAAAATAGCCCAATAGGATTGTATGATTACCGGATGCGGAAATGTAAACATGCATTTATTTTGATACCCACATAACAGCAGCCACTTCCGGCAGCCGGCGATATTACAAAGACTGGCGCGAATACCTCCGTTGAGCAACCTGCTGGTAATGGCTGATAGCTTTGTCCGCAATGGCTTCAAAAGAAAGATTGTCAATCCAGAAACGCCTGCAGGCAGATGACGCTTCGGGAATGGACTGGCTAGTGACCCGAAAAACAGCTTCAACAAACGCCCGGGCATTGCCGGCTTGCCAGAGGCACCCCAATCTGCCGTTATCAGTCATTGCTCTCAGACCAGGTATGTCGGTGACGATGGGTATGCATCCGCAGGAAAGCGCTTCACTTAAAGCATAACTGCTTCCTTCGGCATGACTACCCAGCACAAAATAATCAGCGGATTCATAGTACAGCTGCATCTGGTCATGCGGCACCGCGCCCAACATCGTTACACTGGCCGATAATACAGGAGAAGCATTGATCTGTGACCTTACTGCTGTTTCCAACTGGCTGCTACTGTAAATCATGTATAACCTGGCCTGGGGGAGATGAGTTACCACTTGTTTAAAACCTGTCAGCACGGTAAGCGGGTCCTTGTTGCGGTCCAGTCTGCCTACCCATAAAAACACCGGCGTGCCGTGCATACCGGTTAGTATGCGTGCTTGTGCTTTGTCCGCACAATGCAGCGCTCTTCCTGCATCCCGTGTAGCATAGTTAAAAAAAGTGGCCCCTTCCATAACCGGCAGCACTTTCTTTGCCTGTTTACTGTCTTTGCCAAACCAAAGCGCACCCTGTTCAATGGTGGTAAAAAAATAAGCGTCGGCCACGCGCTGGAGCCAGTTGTGCAGTTTCATTTTACGCGAGGGTATTGCCCCACCGCCGTGATGCTGTAACACGATGGCAGTTTTTCTTTTGATAAGCAGTCGCAGCAACACTGTTTGTAACGACAACGAAAAATCGTGCAGGTGTATCACATCGGCATTGCAGGCAACAATTTTTTTCAGGAATCCCAGCGGTATTTGCCAGGATGAAAGGGATGGCGGGAAATGGTCCTGGTGAAAATAATATTCCACGCCCTTCATGCATAATTGACTTTCCCTGGAAAAGCGTCCCATGACGATTACCTGTACTCCCTTTCTTTGCAAAGCTTCTGCCCAACCGGTGGTAGTATAGTACAGGCGGCAGAGTGCTTCTTCACTGGCTGCCTGTGGATCGTAGGAAAAATTTACAATGACTACTTTCATGAATGCTGCTTTAATGGGACTGAACTTCACTTCGTTCATTTTCCGGCTACCACCAACTCCATCCATTTTGCTGCCACTGCATCCATGGTATAGGTCAATACACGCTTTCCGGTACCAGGGTTGGCAAGTAAAGCCCGTGCTTTGGCCAGCATGGCTTCCTTGTCCGGCACAACATGCCAATTTTCAAAACCATGTTGCATAGGTTGCACCAGGCTGATCACCTGCGCCCCGGCATACAGCGCTTCCAGGCATACTGTTGGAAATCCTTCATAAGCGGAAGGATGCAGCAAAATTTTTGCGCGGGACATATGATGGATGATTGATTTGCGCGGAATAGCGCCCGTCAATGTTACATGTTCTTCCAGCCCCCATTGCTTCACCAGCGTCAATATTTTATTTTTCTCTTCCCCTTCGCCGCACAGGACCACGCGGAGCTGTGGATGCGTTTTTTTCAGCGCCGCCGCTATTTCAATAAGCAACTCAAATTGTTTCAAGGGAATGAGTGCGCCAACACCAAGAATATCTATAGTTCTTTCCTCTCCGTTCAAGGGCGGGAACATCGCCGTATCGATGGCATTGGGTATGATATGCTGTGGGCGCAACCGGTAATTGCGTGCAAACTCATCCGCTACCGCATCGGAAATAGCCACCAGTTCTCGTGCCGCAGGGCGTACAAATCTTACATATCGATTACCGGCCCGGGCATCCTGTCCGCATATCCAGCAATAGTGCGGAATATTATTGAACTTCCCGTACCAGCTCCCGATCAATGCGCATTCCTTGCACCAGAAACTGAATAGTGCCCGTACGTTTTTCCTGCGTTGAATGGCTTTGATTTGTAGCCATACCTTCCACCACAATATCAAACGTTTTCCTTTTTTACTATTCATACCATCAAAGCTGGTAACAGGTATATCATGCCAGGAATAATGTGAGACTTTGGCAGGAAGAGAAAAAGTCAGCACTTCTATATGCCAACCCGGAAAATTCCTGCCAATGGCTTTTACCAGCGATTGCTGCGAAGGCACCCAGTAATCCTGCGCTTCGTTTTCCGGGAAAGCCGGCGTTAGTATCACTACCGTATCGTGCTGCTCAGGCATCCAGCGAAATTTTTTTGTTGCAGTAACAAAGGCTTTTTTCGTTGTGCGTGATCAGCACTACCATTTTGCCTTTTTCAGTGAGCGCTTTGAAATGTCTGAGAAAAGCGTTTTCAGCCATTTCGTCCAGTTCATTAAAAGGTTCGTCCAATATAATCAGGTCAGCTTCCTTGTATAGTGCTCGCGCCAGCGCAATGCGTTGCCGCTGACCGCCACTGATATTGCGGCCGTTTTCTGCAATCACCTTATGCAATCCCTGCGGATCCCTGCCGATCAGTTCCTGCAGTCCGGCAGCCTTTATCACGCGTTGCAGTTTTTGTTCATCATATACTTTTTCATCCAGCACGATATTGCGCAGAATGGTATCGTGCAGCAGGAAGGGCTGCTGTTTTACATATGCTATATGATGCCAGTGATGCTGTTGCGTGGCAGGCCAGCCATTATTAATGAGTATGGAGCCGCTGTCAGGAGCGAGAAAACCCAGCAACAGGTTCAAAACCGTGGTTTTCCCTTTTCCTGAAGCGCCGGTAATAGCAGCAAAATCGCCGGGTTGTAGTTGGAGGTTGAAGTGTTGTAAGATTGGCGTGCCATTATAACGGAAATGCACATTGCTAAATTCAATGGCTTTGATGGTGCCATTTTGTGCCGATGCCTGCTGTACCTTCCCGGGCCACGGCGCTTGTTGCATCACCGGCCGGTGCGCCTCCTGCAGCGTGTAGGAATAGGCATGCATTTGCCCGGCAAAGTTCAGCATTTTCACCACGCCCGGTATGATCCTGTACGCAGCGGCAATAAAAGCGCCCATCGTTGCCATCGTACCTGCGCCTGGTTGTCCATACCACTGGCTGATGATCACCAACATGAAAAGTCCCAGCAGGGCAAACATTTCCATAATGCGTACCGGTGTACCCTGTACTACCAGGAATTGCGCAAAATATCTGTGAAATGCTTCCCGGGAACGTGCATAGCGGCGCAGGAAAAAATCATGCTTGTGGTAAATATTGCTTTCCACAAACCCGGCCAGCGCTTCCTGCAAATATTGCAGCGATTGTTGACTGCTCGTGCGCGTATGCTCCCGTACACTTGCCAATCTTTTTTTCATGTAATAAAATGCTATAACCATTGGCGGCAGCAACACCAGGAAAAGCAGGAGGAATAATTTTGCCTGAAATAATAAAATGCCCACAATGGCCAGCAGCACCAATGTTGCCTGCGTAATGAACTGCTGCATGCCATCCAGCAGGTGCTGACAAAATTCTATAGGATGAAAATAGATATTACGGAGATGTTTAGCCGAATCTGATTCCACATGCTGTGCATAAGCTCCCTGCAAATATTTCTGCAACCGCTGTTGCGAAATGCGCGACGCCACGCCCGCCATAAAATAACATTGTCGCCGGTATACCAGCCAGGCAGCGCCATTTTTAATCGCGAAAACCACCAATACGAACCCGACCAGGGCAGGTGATTGCGGATTGGCCAGCCAGCCCGACATACCAGTAAACCGGCCTTGCCCGGAAGCTGCATAGAAATCAATCACTACCACCAGCAGGGCCAGGGCAAGAATATCTGCCAGGCTGATCCCTACATTTAATATAACCAACCGGGTAAAAACTTTTTTCTCATCGGGCGTTAACGCCTGCACGATATGCCGCCAGTATTTTTTCAAAACCGGGAAAGAGGTTTGGTTATGAAAAGAATACGGGGGAAGTAGGAGAGAAGTTGCCTGCAAAAGACGCAGGAAGCATCTACCCCGCCTTTATCATCTTCGCCACAATTTTGTCAATCGGCAGCGTTACACTATCTTCCGAAAACTCCTCCCACGGAATAAACCGGAAAGTTTCCGTTTCGCCTTTCTCCCGGTAAGTCTGCAACTGCTGCTCATCAAAGGCAAAGGGTTGTGTACGGAGCGGCACCGTGATCGGCTCCAGCGCTTCTACATAATAGTAAATGGATACAATCTGGTGGGAAGGATTAAAAGCGCTGAGCTGGAAAAAATCAGTAGTGTAGAGATGGTCACCTACCCGCACGTTCAGGTTCATCTCTTCGAGGAATTCTCTTTTCAGGCAGTCGCGGGTGCCTTCGCCAAATTCGAGACCGCCGCCGGGAAACTTGGTGTAATATCCGCCGCGGATGTATTCATCACTTACCAAAACCTGTTTGTCGGAATTTACCAGAATGCCGTAAACACGAATGTTGAACATGTAGCTGTGGGTTTCAACTTCAGAATATTTTCTTTTTCAGGAAAAACCATCCGATTACGAGTGATATGGCAAGCGACAAAAACACTGGTATGTAAAACGCGTATGGCGAATGGGCATAGGGGATGGGCACGTTCATACCATAAATGCTCGCCACCAACACCGGCACCGTCAGCACAATGGTGATCACCGACAGTCTTTTCAGCACTTCGTTCTGGTTATTGGCAATGATGCTGGCAAAAGCGTCCAGCGTACTGCTGAGGATGTTGGTATAGATATTAGCCATTTCCAGGGCTTGCGAATTGTCCACGATCAGGTCGTTCAGGAATTCGCGTTCTTCTTCATTCAGTCCCAGGAAATTGGTGCGTTCAATTTTCATCAGCAGCATTTCATTGCTGCGCAGTGCGGTCACAAAATACACCAGGCTTTTCTGGATGCGCATCAGCTGCAGCAGTTGTTCATTCCTGCTGGCGGCATATAATTTCTGCTCCAGTACATTGCGGCGCTGATTGATTTCCTTCAGGTAATCCATGTAGGTCTGGATCACTTTTTCAAAAATCTTCAGCACCATCATTTTGCGGTTATCGGGATGGCGGTTCTGAAAAGTGTTCAGGAATTTCTTGATGGCGCCGTTTTCGAAAGAGTTTACCGTTACAATCTGGTTGTGGGTGAGTATGATACAGATCGGGATGGTAATGTACCAGGCATCGCTTTCGTTGAAGGAGTTGTTTTCAGTGGGCGTTTTAAAAACAATCAGCTTTACATTGTCCTGCTCTTCAAAACGGGTCCTTTCGTCTATGTCCAGTGAATCAGTCAGGAAGTCGAGGGGGATGTCCAGCGTGTTGGACAATTCCTGGAACTCTTCCTTACGCAAAGGCGGCAACACGTTTACCCACGAGCCGTTTTCCGGCTTGTTGATGGCCACCGTCTGGTAGTTGATATTTTTGAAGTACTGGATCATGGGCGCGCAAAGGTAGGTAATTAGCCAATTTGCTGCTATGCTAATGTGCTAATGAAATAAAGGAAATGCGATCACGGGGTTTCGATGCCCCGGGGACTTTATTCTGAACGCATTGCTTTACAACAGCGTGCCTGATCAGCTCAGTATCAAACTTCCTTCAAACACTTTCACTGCCGGCCCGCAGAGCCAGATGTTTTCGTAGGATTGGTCGCCCATCCGGTCGTACTCCACGGTGAGGTCGCCGCCGCGGGTATGAACGGTAACATTGTTGAAGCCCCGTTCATTGTGGTAACAAACCAGGGCGCTGGCGGTAACGCCGGTCCCGCAGGAAAGTGTTTCATTTTCCACCCCCCGTTCGTAGGTGCGTACGATAATGGAGTCTTCGTCTTTTTGCTCCACGAAGTTTACATTGATGCCTTCCTTAACAAAGGCAGCGCTATTGCGGATTTCATACCCTTCCTTGTACACGTCCAATTTCATAACGTCCTCCACCATGCGCACATAATGGGGTGAACCAGTATCGAGCAGGAAATCACCGTGGTATTCTGTTACCTTGCGCACGTCCTTCATCTTCAGACTCACCGTTCCATCGTCTTCATCTATTTCGGCATCATGCGGACCGTCTATCGCCAGAAATTTATATTGCGGTTTGCGAATACCCATTTCCCAGGCAAATTTTACCAGGCAGCGGCCGCCATTGCCGCACATGGTGCTTTCCCGGCCATCGGCATTGAAATAGATCATTTCAAAATCGTAGCCGTTGGCCTTATTGAGCAACATCAATCCATCCGCCCCGATCCCGAACCGGCGGTCGCAAAGGAAACGGATTTGTTTTACCGTCAAATTATTATAAGTCTCATTGCGATTGTCCAGTATCACGAAATCATTGCCCGTGCCCTGGTATTTATGAAAACGTACTTCCATAGATTTATGCCATTCGTACAACAAGTCTGTTAACCCATAGGTTCGATTTTGCAAAATAGGAAGCCTGTAACAACTTCCGGCTGCACCAATATTGTGTGCGCCATTGCAACGCGTCAAAGGTAATCTACATTCCACACACTTTAAATATTGTCTTCGGGAATACCGGAAATGATGTCGAGTGCAGTAGCGATGAGTTTTTCCACAGCAGCATGACTGTCGGACGAAAATTTTTTGGTCACCCGGTTGGCCACAATGGTATTGAGCGAAAGACAATGATGTCCCAGCATTTTGCCTAATCCATAAATGGCGGAGGTTTCCATTTCAAAATTGGTGATCCGGTGGGGGCCATATGAGAACCTGGTCAGTTGGTCAATGAGGTCGGGATGTGTAAGTCCCAGGCGGAGGATGCGTCCCTGCGGCCCATAGAAACCCGGACAGGTTACCGTAATGCCATGAAAAAAATTATTGACGAAATGTTTCAGCAAACTGCTACCTGCCCGAAAGATATACGGGTGGGAGATTTGGCTGTTGAGTTGTGTTTGTGTAATAAAAGCCTGCAGCAATTGTTTTTCGTCTTCATTTACTTCGTGCCGGTAAAAATTCATGAGGTTATCCAGTCCCAGACCATGCGTGGACGCTACAAAACTATCAACAGGTATATCCGCCTGCAGCGAACCGGAAGTGCCCATGCGGATAATGTTGAGCGCAGTATGTTGCGGCAGCACAGTCCGCGCTGCCAGATCGATATTGACCAGGGCATCCAGTTCGTTCAGCAAAATGTCTATATTGTCAGGTCCGATGCCGGTAGATATAACGGTCAATCGCTTTTTTCCCAAATAACCGGTGTGCG
Source organism: uncultured Chitinophagaceae bacterium (assembly GCA_937961055.1). Classification (GTDB taxonomy): domain Bacteria; phylum Bacteroidota; class Bacteroidia; order Chitinophagales; family Chitinophagaceae; genus CALCIN01. Next base: position 322,282 of record CALCIN010000033.1, read on the forward strand.
TAATGAATTCCCGGTGTTGCCTGCTGCATTCAATGCTATCAAAATGCCGGCTTACCATGGGCACACGGTCGGGATCACCCACGGTTATGACAGTGTGTGCCAGTTCTTCCGGGCGCAGGTCAAGATGGTAAATGGCGCCGCGGCTGTTCAGGATGAGTTCAGATTCGGGAATGCGATGCATGGGATTAAGTTAACCACGAAGACGCATTTTTTCAAATATCCAACAAATATCCTACTTTTGCACACCTTACTGGTTCGGTGGCCGAGTGGCTAGGCAGAGGTCTGCAAAACCTTTTACAGCGGTTCGAATCCGCTCCGAACCTCACCAACCTATCCGCTTGCAGCGGGTAGGTTTTCTTATTCAACACCGGTATGAAGTATTCTCAATGGATCGGCATCCTGGCTGCCCTGGTATTAATAGGTTCCTGTTTTTTACCGTGGACTTATCATCCGGACCTCAACAAGCATTTCACCGGCTTTTTTTCTGAAAATAACGTATATGGACGTCCGGGCAAGGTATTCATGGTCCTTTGCGCCGCCGCCATCGTTTTTTATGCAGTGCCGCGGGTATGGGCCAAACGATGGAACCTGCTGATCACTGCCATTACTACGGCCTTTGCGCTTAAAAGCTTTATCATGTTTTCCGGTTGTTACCGCGGTGTTTGTCCCGATAAACAAGCCGGCATCTGGATCATGATGATGGCGGCAGTGGCCATGCTGGTGATGGCATGTTTGCCGGATGTGAAGTTGAACAAGCCGACAAAATAGACCGGATTGAAGTTGGCCTTCCCGCTTATTGATTCAACGTTTCTAACGCTCTCCCGATCATTTCCACCGACTCGCGTACCTGTTCTTCCGTAATCACCAATGGTGGCGCCAACCGTATTTTGTCGCCGTGCGTGGGTTTTGCCAGCAATCCAAGTTCTTTCATGGTGAGACAAAGATTCCAGGCGGCATTGGGATCGGGATGATTGATCACTATGGCATTCAACAGGCCCTTGCCCCGTATGGTGGCAATATGCGGCGACTGCAGGCCAGCCAGTTCTTTCCTGAAGAGCGCTCCCATAGCGGCAGCATTTTCCGCCATCTTTTCGTCTTTCAGCACTTGTAAAGCCGTTATCGCCACGCGACTTGCCAGCGGATTGCCGCCATAGGTAGAACCATGTTCGCCAGGTTTGATGGTTAACATGATGGGATCGTCGGCCAGTACGGCAGACACCGGCATGGTGCCGCCACTCAACGCTTTGCCCAGGATGAGGATGTCGGGCCGCACGTCTTCATGATCGCAGGCCAGCATGCGGCCGGTGCGGGCGAGGCCGGTTTGAATCTCGTCGGCAATGAAAAGCACGTTGGCGGCTTCGCAATATTTTTTGGCAGTGGAAAGATATCCTTCATCCGGTACTACCACGCCTGCTTCGCCCTGGATCGGCTCTACCAGGAAACCCGCAACATGGGGATCTTTCAGGGCTTCGGCCAGTGCAGGCAGATCATTGTAGGGAATTACGGTAAACCCGGGCATATAGGGACCAAATCCCCCGTAAGAGGAGGGATCGGTGCTGAAAGAAATCACCGTGGACGTTCTGCCGTGAAAATTATGTTCACACACAATGATGGTAGCCTTGTTGGCCGGGATGCCTTTGTGCTCATACCCCCAGCGGCGGCACAACTTGATGGCGGTTTCCACGGCTTCCACACCGGAGTTCATGGGTAACACCTTGTCGTAACCGAAAAACTGCGTGATGAAGCGTGCGTATTCACCAAAAACATCACTGTGAAAAGCTCGGCTGGTAAGCGTGAGTTGCTGCGCCTGTTCAACAAAGACTGCTGTAATGGCCGGATGACAATGACCCTGGTTCAATGCAGAATAGCCACTCAGGAAGTCGTAATACCTTTTTCCGTCCACATCCCATACATACACGCCCTTTCCTTTGCTGAGTACGACGGGCAGGGGATGATAATTATGCGCACTGTATTTGTCTTCCAGGTCTAAATAATATTTCGATTTGTCGGATATATTGATAGTAGTATGCATGGCAATAGTTGTTTACAGCAAGGAGAAAATGCAAAACAAAAGCAACAGGAACAGGGTCCGCGCCGGGCGGACAAAACAGGAGGTTATCCTCGGTGATTGAGGTAATCGAGGTTGAGGGAGAGAAAATGTAATATGGTGGCTTTGGCCTTGATAACTGAAAAATTTAATGCAAAGATACAAAAAGCGGTGGAGAACCACAAAGGAAGGAATATACAAAGAGGGCGGGCGAGTTGTAAGCAATCAGGGATGGCGCCACTGTCTCCGCCAGCGTTCCTCCGCTGGTTTTAATGAACACAGTTTGCTTCACAATGCCTCTATCCGGTACACTTTATAATCATCCTCAAAAGCTATGTCCTCCGGCAAATGATTTTTCGGAAAAATCCCAAAGAAACAAGACCCGCTTCCCGTCATCGAAGCATACATTGCCCCGGCTTCGTACAGTCTTTCTTTAATGGATTGCAGTGCCGGGTATTCTTTACAAACGGGCGCTTCAAAATCGTTTACCAGTTCCTTTTTCCATGTATAGATGGGCTGCTGTATGATTTCGGCAACAGGTTTTCGTTTGTCGGTGGGTGTTATCTGCGAAAAAGCCCATCCCGTATTGATATGGACGGGCGGATGCACCAGCAATACCGCATACGGGGAAAGGTCCAGCGACACAGGCGTCAATTGCTCCCCGCGACCGCTGGCTATACAAGGGGTATTCAGAATAAAAAAAGGGCAATCGCTACCCAGGTGCAGGGCATAATCCAGCAACTGGTCTGTGGATAGGCCCAATTGAAATTTTTCATTGATCAGCATCAGGGCAAAAGCGCCATCGGCGGAGCCGCCGCCCAGACCGGCGCCCATGGGGATGGCTTTGTGCAAATGCATCTGCACCGGGGGCAGTTGCGGAAAATCTTTTTGCAGGAGTTGCCAGGCCCGCACGCACAGGTTGTCGGCGGGATCGCCCTTTACCGGGAGGCCGGACAAAGAGAATTCCATGCCCTTTCCGGGGTCTGGCTGCCGCACCATTTCCAGCACATCTTTTAAGGGAATGGGATAGAAAACCGTTTGGAGATCGTGATAGCCGTCTGCGCGTTTGCCGGCTATGGAAAGTCCCAGGTTGATTTTGCAATTGGGAAAAACGATCACGCGGACTATCTTTTCTTTCTGCTATTGATTTCGTCGCGTATGGCAATTGCCCGGATATAATCTTCCTGTTCCAGTACCTCGTTCAGCAGGGAATTCAGTTCTTCAATGCTCATGGCCTTCAGGTCATCGGAGCCGGAAGCAGATTCTGCGGCCACGGCCTCTCTGGGCTGTTTTTTCTTGCCGGACGGGTCTTCCATGAGTATGCCGGCGCTTTCGAGAATATTGTCGTAGGTATAAATAGGACAGCCGAAGCGGACTGCCAGCGCCAGCGCGTCGGAAGTGCGGGAATCAATTTCAACAGTATCGTTTTCGCTAACGCACACCAGTTTGGAGTAGAAGATGCCTTCCTGCAGATCGCAGATCACAATTTCCTGCAGGTCTATGGAAAAGGCATTCATGAAATTCTTCATCAGGTCGTGCGTAAGCGGACGGCTGGGATGCATTTTTTCCAGTGCAACAGCAATTGCCTGAGCCTCAAAGCCTCCGATAACGATCGGCAGCCGCCGTAATCCGTTTACTTCGCCCAATACCACAGCATAGGAATGTGTTTGCGTTATGCTATGGGATAAAGCCACTATTTCCAGCTCTATTTTCTTCATAATGAAAGCACGAAACTAAGGGTTTTTATCCAAAAAATGGATGCTCAAAATCCGCCAACCTGGTTGATTGTTAAGGGTAAGATTTCAAAAATACTGATCGCGGAACATGTAATTTAATTAAATATCGCAATCCGCTATCTCGTTGTTTGTTGCGCCCGCTGATCGTCTTCTTCAGGCTATGCCTTTCAGCTTTTTTACCGCTTCCGTAATTTTCGGCACCACTTCAAATGCATCTCCTACAATACCATAATCTGCTGCCTTGAAGAAGGGCGCTTCCGGATCTTTGTTGATCACCACAATCACTTTACTACGGTTCACACCGGCCAAATGTTGAATGGCCCCTGAAATACCTACCGCAATATACAGGTCGGGCGCAATGGCCAGCCCTGTTTGTCCAACGTGTTCATGATGCGGTCGCCAGTGCACATCCGCCACCGGCCTGCTGCAGGCAGTAGCTGCGCCGAGCGCTTTGGCCAGGTCTTCGATCAGGCCCCAGTTTTCCGGTCCTTTCAACCCGCGACCGCCGCTCACCACGATGGAGGCTTCGCTGAGCGGCACTTCACCAGAAACCTTGTTGGTGCTGGTCACCTTTACTTTGGGCGCGTCCACCGTGGCATTAAACGCTACCACTTCTGCGGTGCCGCTGCCTTCTTCCGGTTTGAATGAATTGGGGTTGAGGGCGATGATCTTGATGGGGGTATTCACCGCTATATTGGCAAACGCCTTGCCCGAAAAAACGTTTTTCTTCACCACAAAGCCGTTGCCTGTTTCCGGAAGGGCTACGGCGCCCGGAACGAGCCCCGCTTTCAGGCGGGCTGCCAGCCGGGGCGCAATGCCTTTGCCGTCTACATTATTGCTGAAGACCACCACCTGCGCGCCGGTTTTTTCCACCACCTGTGCAATTACTTTTGTAAACACCTGCGCATCAAAATGGTTGAGCGCTTCATTATTGACATGGTGAATTTTTTGTACGCCATATTTGCCAAGAGCAGCCAGATCCTCCTTTGCCGCGCCCAGCACCACACCTTCAGCCTGCACACCCAGTTGCGCTGCCAGTTTCGCGCCATAGCTCATGGCTTCGTAAGATGCCTTTTTGATATGTCCTTCTGCCTGGTCGATGAATATTAATACTGACATGATGTAAATGTGAAAATTTGAGATTGTGAAAATGATGGTTCAACGTATGGCCTGGTGTACGGGCTGATTAAATCACTTTAGCTTCTTCATGCAATAAACGAACCAACTCGGCCGGGTTGTCGGCGGGCACCAGTTTCACGCCTGCCTTTGCAGGGGGCAACCCAAATCCTGCTATGGCAGTAAGGGTATCCGCTGCGGTGGGTTCCACCACTTTCAATGGTTTGGTGCGTGCGCTCATGATGCCTTTCATGTTGGGGATACGTTGCTCAGCCATTCCTTTCTGGCAACTCACTACCAGGGGCAGGGGCACTTCGCATATTTCTTCGCCACCTTCTATTTCCCGGGTGATGGTGGCCGTTGTACCATTCAATTCAAATTTTGTAGCCAGGGGTATATAAGGCATATCGAGCAGTTCGGCCACCATGCCGCCAATAGAGGCGCCGTTGTAGTCGATGGTTTCGCGGCCGGTAAAGATGAGATCATAACCGCCCTGTCTGGCTACTTCTGCTATCTGGGATGCGATATAGTAACTGTCATGACTTTCCGCATTTACGCGGATGGCTTCGTCACCACCAAGCGCCAGCGCTTTGCGAATGATGGGTTCGGTATCGGCAGCACCCACGGTAACGAGGTGCAACACTATCGAAGGGTCTTTTTCTTTCAGCTCAATGGCCCGCACCAATGCATACCACTCATCGTAGGGATTGATAATCCACTGTACGCCATCCTGCGCAAACTTCGTGTTGTTATCGGTGAAGGCTATCTTTGCCGTGGTATCCGGCGTTTTGCTGATACAAACTAATATTTTCATTGGCATGTATTTTTTCAATCAATTTAACAATGCACACATTCAGCAATCGTTATCCTCTTTTAATTGGTTGTTTATGCAACCAATGTATTTACAAATATAAGCGCCGCAAAGATACATTTTGATAATTATTGCCAATTTTATTTACGTTATGACGGACCGGATCAATAAACTGAAAGAATACCTGCAACAGCATCCTGCGGACAGTTTTCTGCAGCATGCACTGGCGCTGGAGTATATCAAACAGGGCGATGATGCAGCAGCCCGTGCATTATTTGAAGCAATTCTCACGCGCGATCCGTTATATATCGGGTCTTACTATCACCTGGCGAAGTTACTGGAACGAACTGGAGAAAGCGATATTGCCCGGCAATGGTATGAAAAGGGTATGGAAGCGGCAAAAAAAGCAGGCGATCAGCATGCCTATGGCGAATTGTGCAGTGCGTATGAAGAATTGATTTACTGAATTGATGAGTACATTTGCAGCACAACATCTCAGAACCTTCAGACAAATTGAATGAGTTTATCCGACCGTTTTATTGCGTTCATTAAGGAAAAAAATCTGTTCAGCGGCAATCACCGCTTGTTGCTGGCCGTAAGTGGCGGCGTGGATTCTGTTGTGTTGTGCGAACTGTGCAAACAGGCCGGATTTGATTTTGTGATCGCTCACTGTAATTTTCAATTGCGCGGGGAAGAAAGTGAACAGGACCATGCGTTTGTGCAGCAACTGGCTGCGCAATACGGTGTACCTTTTCTTTCAACAAGGTTCGACACGGAAGCCTATGCATCGGAACATAAACTGAGCGTCCAGGAAGCTGCGCGTAAGCTGCGGTACAACTGGTTTGAGGCCATGCTGCAACAACACCGGTTACAATACATCCTTACCGCCCATCATCTTAACGACAATATCGAAACCATGGTGATGCATTTTTTCCGTGGTACCGGTATACAGGGTTTGCGCGGCATGCTGCCCAAACAGGGACCTATTATGCGGCCCCTGTTGTTTGCCACAAAAGAAAGCATCCGGGCATTTGCTGTGGAAAGGCAGTTGCAGTGGCGTGAAGACAGCTCCAATGTACTGGATAAGTATACTCGCAATTATTTCCGGAATCAATTGCTGCCGATGATACAACAGGTTTACCCGGAGGTGGAGCAAAACCTGGCGCACAACCTGCAGCGCTTTGCTGATGTGGAAATGTTGTATGAACAGGCATTGGAAGCACATCGCAAAAAACTGCTGCAGGTAAAAGGAGAGGAGGTGCATATTCCGGTGCTGAAACTGAAAAAAAGTGAGCCGTTACAGACGATCGTGTATGAGATCATCAAAGTCTATGGATTTTCTGCGCAACAGGTTGCTGAGGTGATAGCACTGTTCGACAGCGAAACCGGCAAGTACATGCAATCTGCTTCTCATCGCATCATCAAAAACCGCAACTGGCTTATCATTGCACCGCTGCAGGCGACACAGCCGCAAATGATATTGATAGAAGCCGGTGAAGATAAGGTGAGCTTTGAAGGGGGAAAATTGCTGTTGAAAGAAATTCCTGTTTCCGCCTGCAATTTGCCGGCTCCTTCGCATACTGCCCTTGTTGATGCTTCAGCAATCAAGTATCCGTTGATCCTGCGCAAATGGAAGCGGGGCGATTATTTCTATCCGCTCGGTATGCGCAAGAAGAAAAAGCTGGCGCGTTTTTTCATTGATCAGAAATTATCCATGACGGAGAAGGAAAAAGTATGGGTGATTGAAATGAATAAAAAGATTGTTTGGGTGGTAGGCATGCGTATTGACGATCGGTTTAAGATAACTGATCGTACGCAGCATGTGTTGCGGATAGATTTAAAAGTTTAAATAATCCCGCACTTGTCGGATGAAATTGGTCAATACGCGCTCATCCGAAAACATGTAACCTGCTACAATTAAAAAGGCAATGCCAAACAAAGCTCCATACATATGTGCGGAATGGTTGATATTGCCGCCGCCGCGTTTGTCGAAGTAGGAGGAGATCAGCAGGTACAAAAAGCCGAATATGAATCCCGGTATATAAATGCCGGGAATAAAAATAAGACCGATGCCCCTTAACGGGCTGATGAGGATATGCGCAAAGATGACTGCCGAAACAGCGCCAGACGCACCCAGGCTTCTGTAATAACTATCCTCTTTGTGCCTGCTGTACGTAGGAAGCAGGCAAAAGAAAAGCGCCAGGACATACATAAGCAGGTACAGCAGCCGGCCTTTTGCTTCAAAAACACTTATGAAATATGCCTCTACACTACCGCCAAAGAGATAAAAAGAATACATGTTAAAGGCCAGATGCATGAAATCCGCATGTATCAACCCGCAGGTAAAAAAGCGGTACCATTGCCGGTTATGCGTAACGGCAGGGGGATAAAAGATCAGGTCATTCAATATTTTTTCATTGTTGAAAGCACTGAAGGAAACTATACAGGTAATAATGATGATAATTAAGGTTATGCTCATTGGCTCAAGGTCTGTTGAAGGTCAAAACTAAGATAACAAATTGCAAATGACAAGAACGGGCTTTTACAGTTTGTATTTCAAAACTTCAGCTGTGATGGTATTTTTCATTTCTCAATATGGTACAGGCACGGTACAATTGCTCCGCCAGGATTAACCGTACTAATTGATGCGGAAATACCAGTTGTGATAAAGACCACTTAAAGTTGGCCCTTTTCAGCACGGCTTCATCCACGCCATAGGCGCCGCCAATGAGGAATACCAGTTTCTTTACGCTTTCATTTGCCCTGGACTGTATGAATTGCGCCAGTCCTTCCGAGGTAAACTGACGGCCGCGTTCATCAAGCAACACGAGGTAATCATCCGGCTGCAGCCAGTTCATGATCACTTCACCTTCTTTCTTTTTCAGGTCCATTTCGCTGAGCATACCGGCGTTTTTGGGCGTGGGCAGCAGCGTCCATTCCACCGGGAAATATTTCCGGATGCGGTTGGTGAAATCTTCCACTCCCTCTTTGATATACGATTCATGATTTTTGCCTATGGACCATAACTGGATTTTCATGCCGGTATAGTTGTTATGGTGCAAAGTAACGGAACTGGTGGTTGTGATGAATGATTTGTTTCAGGTGGCAGGTTGGAACAGTGCGCAAAAAAATATGATCAATCGGCTTGCAGCGTGCCGTTCAGCTGGCGTTCGCGGTTTTGACGCAGGGGTAAAACGATGATAAAAGTGGCGCCCTCATTTTCGCGGCTGCGTGCCGTAATGATGCCGCCATGTTTTTCAACAATCTTTTTGCAGATGGCAAGACCAATACCGGTGCCGTCATATTCATTGCGACTGTGCAGTCGTTGAAAAATGGTGAATATTTTGGGAAGGAAAGCTTCATCGAAGCCAATGCCGTTGTCGCGGATGCTGATGCGGCAATAGGGGCCGTTTTCATCCACGGGACTGTTGGCATCCAGCGTCAGCACGCGATCGGCGCTGATGCTGATGTAAGCCGGTACGGAAGGCCGGGAAAATTTGAGCGCATTGCCGAGGATATTCTGAAACACCTGTCGCATTTGTCCGGGCACCACTTCTGCTATGGGCAGTTCATCCATTTCGAGCGTGGCTCTTTTTTCCTGAATACTGAGTTCCAGGTCGGCCAGTACTTCGTTCAGAATATCGTTGAGGTCAACCTGCTGAAAACTGCCTTCTGCTGCGAGGTGACTGAAGCTGAGCAGGTCATTCACCAATTGCATCATGCGTTCAGAAGAGCGGATGATGCGATCGAGATATTGCAAGGCAGCGGTGTTGTCGTGCAGGTGATTTTCCTTTAACAGGTTGCTGAACATAAAGATTTTGCGCAGCGGTTCTTTCAGGTCGTGACTGGCAATGGAAGCAAACTGTTGTAACTCATCGTTGCTGGTGGCAAGTTGCAAATTGGCGCGTTGCAATTCCAGCGTGCGTTCCTGTACATGCTGTTCCAGCAGTTTGTTTACGTGGGCGCGAACAAGTTGGTTCATATGCCGCCGCAAACGTTGTTCAGCGGCCTTTTTTTCTGTGATGTCCTTACCGGTAAGCGCAATGCCTTCGTACAATTTCACGCCAGACAATTCGAGCCAGCGTTGTTTACCGCCGGTTTTATAACAATGTTCAAACTGGATATGAGCATCCTCTTCCACAATTTTGGTCAGGTGGTCCATGAGGCTGTCAGAAGCAATTGTGGGGAACAGTTCGCGAAAGCACTGGCCAACGAGCACCGGCATGCGCGCGTTTAGCAGTCGCGTCATGCGTTCATTGATGGCTACGATGCTGAAATCTGTAATGGTGTTACCCAGGCGCACGGGTTCCAGTACCAGCATGGCCTGCAACTGGCTATCAAATATATCCTGGAAAACCTGGTACTGGTCCTTCGTCTTCATTGCTCTTGTACTTTACTGCATATGGTTGCTTGACTATATTTAATAATTTGTCGGGATACAATCGCCGGAAGCGGATCGCTCTGTTGAGGAGCGTTAAATCTCCTTCGGAGAGCGTTGTATCTCCGTTGGGGAGCGTTGCAACTCCTTCGGAGAGCGTTGCATCACCGCAGTTGTTGGTTGGTTATGTTTTTCAGCAGCAGCCTGGAGATGGGTTGTGGAGCAGACAAACCAGGCGGAAATTTGTTGTATGCTGGTTTGCAGTTCTTTGGGAGAAAAATAAAAAAATTGTGCCAGGGGGGATTGGAAAGCTGGATTGCTTATCTAATATGCCGTTGGTTCCTTGGCGCATTCATCCACCACTCCATCCCCGCCGGCGCTATCGTGTGGATACAAAACGCTGCTGGTACTTTGGCACATCCAGCAACCCGTCCATCCCCTCGCTGGCGCCGGCACCAACGTACTATAACAACACTACTGCATGGATGAAGGTGGTCAGAGGGGAGCAAAGTTGTGTTGCTCTCAATCAAACCACCCGTTCAGCCTTTCAATAATATCTTCCCATCAACGGATGTTCTACAATCCTTTTTTTCATTTCAGCAGGATCAATAGTCCCCTGACCGGCGTACACAATCTTTCCCCCGGGCTCCACCAATACTGTGTACGGCAGTGCGCCCTGCCAGTTCGGGTCCACCGCTTCAATAAGTTTATACTTATCATCAAGCGAAAAAATATAATTTTTGTTGGAAGCCTGTTTGGATTTAAGAAATTCCAATGCCTTGTCTTTTTTCGTTGGATCATCCGCGCTGATGCTGACAAACTCAAAATCACGACCCCGGTACATGCGATTAATGGTAATGAACTCCGGGAACTCCGTCACACACGGACCGCACCAGGTGGCCCACACATTGATCAGTCGCAATTTATTGGATTTGTTTTGCAGCAATTCTTTAATACCAGCCACATCGATAGGTTCGATGGTGACCGGCTCTTTGGCCCATGCTTCAAATCCTTTTTGCACCAGGTTGGTTTTATCGGCCCACTTCACCGAACAACCGAAAACCTTGGTGGTGGCTACGGGCACTTCTTTGTTTTGCAGGAGTGCCTCAATAGCATTGCGTGTATCATGTTGAGTTGGCGTTTTGGTAGGTTTTTCCACATCATCAATGCGTCCCTGGTAGCGCAGCTTCCTCGACTGATCGAATATAAATACATGCGGCGTGGTTACGGGTCCATACGCTTTTGACATGGATTGTGTTTCGCCATCGTAGAGGTAGGGAAAATTGAATTGTTTTGCTTTGGCGCGCTGTTTCATTTCTTCAAACGAATCGCTCAGATCGGTATAACCCAGTTCATCCAGTCGTACCGCATCGGGATCATTGGGCGATACCGCCACAATGGCCACGCTTTTTCCTGAATAATCTTTTGCCAGTTGTATGATCCTGTCTTCATAAGCCTGGGCGGTAGGACAATGATTGCAGGTGAAGATAATCACCAGCAACCGGGCGTTTTTGAAGGAAGCGAGCGTATAGGTTTTCCCATCCACACCCGGCAGGGAAAAATCAGGCGCTGCGGAACCGATGGACAATGTTTTTGGATCTTCCGCAGCCAATGCACCGGGTATGCAAAAGGCGAGCATCAGTAACGAAACAACAAGGCGAAATTTCATATGGAGAACATTTGGTGAAAGGTACAAAATCTGGCAGGGGAGAAGGAGCAAGGGAGGGCTCATTCATTGATGTTAAAAGAGAAGCCCGGTGCGACGGCTGCTGGTGCATGTCGCTCAAGAGGAGCATAAAAAAGTTTATTTTTTGCTTTTGGATGCAATGGATAATATCCTTAATTTTGCCGTCCGCAGTTAAGCTGAAAGGGATATAAGTGATTCAGTATCAGTTATTACCCGGGTTTAATAGCTAAAGCAAGGTCCCGTAGCTCAACTGAATAGAGCATCTGACTACGGATCAGAAGGTTTCAGGTTTGAATCCTGACGGGATCACGTATGTAAGCCTCTCAACTTGAGAGGCTTATTTATTTGTTCGCGGTGTCTGAATAATGCATAAATGCAAATTTGTTTAACGCGCGAAGTTTAGTCACCTCAATCATACTAATACTCCCCGATTTAAAAGAGCCGTAAAGGGTGGATAGTCCGCATCTATACCAGAAAGGCCCTGTCTTAACTTTTTCTCAAGTTGCAAAGGCTTGGAATCGAACCACGCAGGATACTACCGGTAGCCTGGATTTTCCATCCGTCGTAACGGCCCGGGAGCATGGAAAATTCAAATATCTCAATACTTCCGCCAACATTAATGAAACGTATACGATTAGGAACGGTATTATCGGGGGCATTTTCTAAATTAATGGTGTCGCAGTTCGGAACCGACCAGTCAGAGATGCATCGTTTCCTGACGGTAAACTCCCTGCGAAAAGCCAGGTTTGCATTTGTGACTTCCCTTTTGGTTGCCACATTAATTGGGTCCCTGATATTTTTTGAAGGAGTGGTATTGTATTCATTTTATGAGCAACGCGATCAGACGGATATTCCTTCCAACGAGGTATTTATTCGATTCGTTTTTGACGAGTTATCTGTTGGCTTCCGGGGATGTCTTATCGCAGCCTTGTTTGTTGCTGAATGTCTACCATCAGCTCCGTTTTAAATTCATTAATGACAGTTGCTTTATTTGATTTTTATAACCGCTTTCGGGAAAAGAAGCTTCTGTTAAGCTGGCCAAGATGGTGGCGCTTTGAATTGGTTTATTCTCTACGCTGCTGGCGTGTTGCGGTGGTATGTTAGTCAACTTGCTGGAGGCCGCAACTTCCATTATCAATTTTTTGGGAGTGCGCTTGTAGGCGTATTCATGCTCGGAATGTTGAATAAGCGTGCCAAATCACCGGTTGCTATCGCAGCGTTTATTTGTGGTTTTGTATCGGTGTTGCTTGTTTCCACCCTTACTGATGTGCATTTATGTGGTATAGCGCCATAGGGCGAATGGTCACATTAGTGGTAGGATGGCTGTGCAGTTTATGGCAGAAATAATAGTTCGCCGGCAAACTGCCGGCACTGCCTTTTACTGATGTTTTAACGCTTAAAGAGGAATTAGGAACCGTAGCTTTTTTGCAAGTTTTGTTTGAATCAATTTATTTATACCTGAAGAAAATGGAAATAGTAAAAATTAATGGATTGGCATTTAAAGGTCATCGAATATTTTAACCAGGGAAATTTGTATGAGGCTCAAAACATGTGTTATTGGTGAAGATGATTCGCGAAATTCTGACCTATCCTTCTATACCAGCGCAAAAGGCCGTCATGAAGATGATAGGTCTCAATTTAGGGCCTACGCGCTTGCCTCTTCGCCAACTAACCGAGGAGGAACATCTTCAACTGTTTGGAAAAGTGGAAGAAATAGGCTTTTTTAAGGCATTAAAACCAAAAAAGTCTGGAAGGTCTTTTGACTTTACCAGGGACTCATACATAAGGAATGGTATTGAGTGAAATGTTGAGTTTACGCGATTTCGGACTAGTAGTGAAATTGGCCTGAAATCGTAAAACAGTTATAAAGAGCCCCCAGTACTTCCTGAATGAAGGAGGTATTGGTCCTCGGGCGTTTTGGTATTGTCGCCATGGAATGGCGATATCCATAGTTCTGATCCTTTTTTGTGATGCCAACCTTGGCGGCGACCTTGTTCATCCAGTCGGTTATCATTCCTGTAAATCCCTGGACTAGTTCGTAGCGACGATGCGCTGAAGGACCAGGCTGCAGCACCGGGAAAATATAGTGCTTCCGGGATTTGTCTGCATTGCATGTATGGTCACTGGCACGTTACCTGGCAATCTGTGTCTGAGTGAACGTATTGAAATAACCAAACTTTATACTGCCCCTCAGTAGGAAACCTCACTGGCGTATAGTTTTACGGTTTCCCGGAAATAACGGTTTTACCAGTTGCCTAATTTAGCCGTAAGTATCAAGAATCAGGAAATATCAAGAGGGGTTAATTTTCCGGACTCTCTCACTATGTAATTGTCAATTGAATTATGAAAACAAAAATGAAAAGAATAATCACTTTAGTTTTTGAGCTTGTATCTACTATTAGCGCATGTAGCCAGACAATCCTGCCAGGGGCGAACACAAGTATTGATAAGGGAGTCTTCAAATATTGAAGGATCTTCCACCCCGCCGCAAAAAATTTATCCAGACAGTATAATACTAAAATCAAAAAAATTAAACTGTCGCATCAAATTCCGGTCAGTACTTGCTCCAACAAAACATGCATTATTCACTTGCTAAAAAAAAATCATATTATTGCAACGCTTTAACCTCTGACTTATGAAAAGTAATGTCAGTCTTGCTGTTAATTAGTTGGTACATGTTGTGCACGCGCAGGCTTCATTTTACGCTGAACTAAATACAGGCCCGTACGGGCTCAGATTCGCCTACGGTGCAAAATTACGTTTGTCATTTTCCATAATAGAAATTGAAGCCAATCCCAACATGTATGGAGGGCAAAGAACCGGTTGTCCTTAACGCTGGGGGAATGCAGACATGAACGGCAATGTAGCAAGTCCCTTCATTCATGAAAAGGCAGAAATTTTCAAAAACGGAAAGCGGAAGTAGTACGAACAGCAAGAAATTTTTTATCAATAAATAGGTTGAGATAGCAACCTCATAAACCATTACTCGTGAAAAAACTTTTTTTTATGCTCGCAGCCAGCACGGTCTCGCTGCATGCTCAATATTTCTTTCAATCCGGCGCTCTCTGGGGGGTAAGCAACGATAATGGAAAAATAATTGTCTCCCCGAAATATACTGCCGTTAACGGCGGATTTGTGAAGGACTGGCCGCGGTACAAAACAATTAGAAATGGCATTTCATTGATGCCACCGGGTGCAAAATTTCCAAAGTTTACCATGCCGTGTTGCCTTTCTCCGAAGGCAGAGCAGCTGTTTGTGTCAGCATCACTAAAGAAGATGATATTTGGGGTGGGACCTTCACCACCGCAGGACACGCTTTGGCATGCTCAATGAAAAAATCAGGATCATCGACCGCACAGGCAAAACAGCCTTACCCTTTCAGTATGATGACATGATGGGTTTTGGCGATGGCGCAAAAGGTGTTGCCGTAAAGCAAAATGGCCAATGGGGGTATCTCGATGAAAACTTTAAACTTACCATCCCCTTTAAATACGAGGTTTTATCGGGCCTTGCCGAAATTACAGAAGCCATGCCCGCAAAGCTGAACGGCAAATGGGGCTTTGTTGACAAAACCGGCAAAGAACTAACCGGTTTTCTGTTCGACACCTGCATTTTTTTTTCAAATGGTCTGGGCATAGTGATGCAAATTGATAAATGCGGACTTGTTGACAAGAAGGGCAAAACGGTGGTGCCTTTTAAATATGCATTTTGTTTTCTTTTGTCTGAGTCCCTCGCCTGCGTCACTCTTGAAAATGGCAAGGAATGTTATTACGATATCAAGGCTGGCCAGGAACTTACTGCGTACCAATACAGTGCCATCCGGTTCGACAATATGGAAGATGATCTGGTACCCGTATCAATCGGATACAAGTTAGGCCCCTTCAATGTTCGCAAAAAAGAGAAATGCTGCGGCCCGAATACGAGGACCTGAAATTTTTCTCAGATGGATGGGCAGTAATGAAGGGCCGGGCGTTGGGGATATGTGGATGAGCATGGAAATACGATTATCCCATTTGATGATGAAAACGCGAATAGCTTTGAAAATGGCAAGGTACTGGTGGAAAAAGATGGAGCGCGATTTTATATTAACAAGAGTGGAAAGTGAGTCGGTGAGAAGTGAGTTGATGAAATTTATAGAATGTTGAAATGCTGCAGACCGGGATGCCGTCTTGAAATGTGACTGCTAATTAAGTACATTTAAATCCCAAATTCTAAAAAGATAAGGCTGTCTCAATTTGCATGCAAACACGACGGCCGGCGTTGAAATCTCCGACGCATTCAACTGTTGCCCGAAAAACCGGTACTTGAATTAATGCTAATTAAACACTCATGGTCATCGGGGGCATCAGTCAGTTTAATCCACAGCTACAACAATGCTATTCTGTTTGACGGGAATGGGAATGCTTTTACAAAGAATGCTTGCTCATCTCAGCGTTAAGCGTATTGTTATGTATTAGAAAATGATTAGAGAGCTATATTAAATGATCGTGCTTGTTTACTGAAAGCAGTGGTTTGACTTATGTCATATCAATCATTCGCTCAAACTCTTGAATACATTTTATTGTTCAAACTTTCAATGCTTGTCATACATATAAATGTAGACGATGAAGAAACTTTTTTAAGTTAATACTAAAAAACCTGTAATTATTGTTGCGCTGAACAAAACTGAACAATAATACGCTTTGTTTTCACTTTTAATTTTGAGCGGCCTTATCAATGGGAGCGTCTACCATTAATCGAATCTGCAAATGAAAAGCCAATGACAATCTGGGTAGCTGACGTATGAACAAACTGCATGATAACTCCCTAAACCTATTAAAACACGAAATCGAACGTGTATTTGGGCGTCCCGTTATCTCTTATCGGGAGTGTTTGCTTCTTAGTGAAGAAATCTATGAGAAGACTTCATTCAAAATAAGCCACAACACTCTTAGGAGATTTTTTGGTTTGGTCAAGGCGGAGTACCGGCCTTCGTCATCAACAATTGACATTCTGACAAAATATTGCGGATTTAAATCCCTGGACGAACTGATACGTAAGCGGGCTGCGGCTGCTCAGGAGTATGATCGTCGCCCGGTGCAGGATTTTGTAAATTTTATAATCAAAGTCTTTAAACATACGCCGGTAAAGCAACTACATGATCCGACTTTCTCCGAACTTGTCAAGTATACTATTATGTTTTTGCAGGATTACCCTGCATATATGGCAGATTTCCAAAAGGAAATTGCCAAAACTAAAAATGGCCAGGATTACTACTTTGAACAGTTCGTTAATATTGATTGGCTTAATTCTTATTTCGCTGAGGGAATACACCATTATTTGAGGGAGAAAAAAAATGATTCCGCCCAGATTTATGGACATGCTCTCTTGTGTATTCGGGCATGGTTAACGGACCGTCCCGGCGACTTAAAATTGCATTTTGAAGAGATAACCCGCTATACATTGTCCCCCGGCATGCATCCGTTCATACAAGGGCTATATTATGCCGCACTTATCTTATATGCAGACGAAATGGGAATGAATATTTCCAAGATTTTCTGGGATGCACAGCAAACGCATGCCAGCATCAGTTTCTTACATGAAGAATTCAAGTGCTTCCCCTGGTTTGAGTATATATGTGGTATGGCCCTGGTACTGACCCAGCACTTCATTGAATCTCTCTACTTTTTGGACATATTTGAAGATTATGGTAACAAACAGCCCGATGTCTTCGATAAAGGCTTTTATGAAACTTTATTATTATTAAAGTCATTTGCGCTTTTGAAAACAGGTGATTGTGAGGAAGCAAAAAGGCTATATCAGTCAGTCAGAACTTCCCAATTTTATTTTCTGAGCAAAAAATTTGACACAATTTTCTTTTTAATAGTAGGAAAATACTTTCAGAAGCCAAATTTAAGAGCGGAAGAGCATTTGGAAAGATTACTTGAAGAAACCGGTTTTGTCAAACTAAGACAATTATACGAATCGGGTAAGCCAACTATTGGAATGCTAAATTCGGTTGTTCATAAAGTAATTTAATTTGCCTGCGGACAATTTATTTCATATAGTAACAGGTAGGGGAAGCCGAACGCTGTAGGAAACGCTACACTGAACAAAATTGAACAAAAAAAAATATGTCAAGTCGTAATATTTTTGATACACCATCGATTATTTGTTCCTACCTGCTGATTGATTTAACCAGGAAAGCACTATAAAAAACCAATATCCACATTTTAGTTTGATTAGCTTGGTAAGCAGACGCATCACCAGCAACTGCTGTAGGTAGTTTCTGCCAATTTCAAACGATTCTATCGTGTTGTCTGATACTTATCCGGGTGAAAGATTTTTAAACCAAAACTTATGTCAGATATGGGAATTGCAGATATTTTGTCCAGGATAAACTGGTGGTCTGTCTGGCTGGCTGTTTTAACTGTTTTTCTTATTAAGGTATGTTGGTACTCGGATTTTGCTTTTGGAGATTTTATCCTTAAAAGGCACATACAGGATGAAAATATGTGGGTGTCCGTGAAGATGTCCTTATACTTTATAGGTACAATCGTTGAACTTGGATTTATTGTTATTGGTGCATTTGTGTTTTGTTGGCTGGGAATTAATGGTTTCCTGGAAGGTGCATTGTTTGGACTATTGAGTTTTATGGTGATGTTGGTAGTGTTGGTCATGTTGTGTTTTTACGAAAGCCGGATATTGGACGCGTTGTTAATTCATGGCGGGTACCTGTTTTGTATCAATTTAACGGTTGGGTTACTACTAGGATGCTTGAAATGAAAAACCAAAACTTCATAGGCAAGTTAGCCTTATAGTCAGTATCCAATTTTGAAGAACAGATGTGTCCAATTATGAAGAACGGCGGTATCCGATTATGAAAACCGGGATGTTCTCCCATTTTGCGTGCTTTGTTGGAAAACGGATTTCAATACTACGCAAAATGATTATCAATCCTCCTTGTTTAAGGAGGATTTTATTTTGTAGGATATTCATTTGAGATAGGATAGGATATTTTTCAGAATGAATTGCCGTTCAATAGATCAGAATTGCAAGTTATTTACGGGAACCGTTACATGAGGGTATTGGTACGGGTTAGTCTAATGACATGAACAAAAATGAACAAATGCCTCTACATTGCTCTTAATACTTTTGAGGCATTGAGTGACCGGGTTTCTTTGTAGTCTATGGAAGTTATCGATCGCAAATGCGTGGGTTGAAGCAATGTTGTGCAAGTTGTTTCCCTGGAAAACAGGAAATCCGTTTTAAAGAAGTTGTATGATGTTGTTAAATCGTAATGTTTTTTTGGGGTTAGTGGTTGCCGGGTTTGTAGTGAGCATGAGTGCTTGCGTGAACGCAAAGCAGGTGACTTATTTTAATGACCTTGTTGATAGTACAGGGATATTTGATTCACATATTCCGGAAGCTGTTATACAGAAGGATGATGTTTTATCTATTTCGGTTAGCAGTGTGAGTGAGGAAGCAGCTGCTGTATTTAACATGCCCAATTTACCTGCATCGCCCAATGTTACATTGAATAATAGCCTGGGGCAAGCTGTGGGATACCTGGTAGATCAAAACGGCACAATTAAGTTTCCCATGTTGGGCAGTATTAAGGTGGAGGGAATGACCAAAAGGTCGTTGGAAGACACTATTACCCGTTTGCTCGTCCAACGTAACCTGCTGTTTGATCCCATTGTTAATGTTCGTTTCCTGAATTTTCGGGTTACCGTGTTGGGGGAAGTAAATAATCCCGGGGTAATAACCACTTTCAGCGAGACTATGTCTATCCTGGAAGCGTTGGGGCGGGCAGGGGACCTTACGATTTATGGAAAGCGTGACAACGTGATATTGATTCGACAGGAGCAGGATGGCCAACGTATAGTTCACAGGTTGAATCTTAATAATGCTGCCATTTTGAAGTCGCCATTTTATTTCCTTAAATCGAATGATGTGATTTACGTGGAGCCAGGAAAAGTTAAGGCGTCTGCTGCTACCCGTGGGCAGCAGCTTCTTCCATCAATACTTAGTGGAGTATCAATTATAGTTGTTGTCATAAGTGCACTTATTAGAAGCTAAATGGATAATAAAAGTTCAAAAAGGAGATATAATGAAGACCAGGAAGAAAACTTGGTACAGGAACTCCTGATGAAGTACGTTCCGTACTGGCCGCTGTTTGTGCTGTTGATAACGCTGGGACTGATTGCAGGCTGGCTTTATATGCGTTATCGGGTACCAGTATATTCTATATCGGCTATTATCCTGATCAAGGACGAGCAGAAAGGTATCAATGACTCTAAGGTATTGGATGCATTGGATTTGTTCGGTTCAAAGAAAGTTGTTGATAATGAAATAAAGGTTTTAAAGTCCAAAACATTGGCGCGCGAAGTTGTGAAGAATTTGCATTTGTATGCGCCGGTAACAGTTGAGGGAAAGCTGACGGATCGCTCCGCATACACATCGTCGCCAGTGAGTTTAATGGTTGCTGACCCGGACTCGATCCGTCGTGAATCTGAAAAGGTCTACTTCACTTATATGCCAGGCAAGGAAAGTGTTGAGTTGGACAGCATTACTTATCCGTTGAACCAATGGGTAAATACGCCGTACGGCACTATTCGCTTTGTGCGTAATAACCACTTTACTGCCAGCAGGCCTGGCAGGAAATATTATTTCAGGTTGGTCCCGGTCAGACGGGTCACTAATGACATAGTAAAGCGATTATCAGCAGAAGCATCAACCAAACAAAGTACGGTAATTGAACTGCGGATTGAGGATGAAGTGCCACAAAGGGGCGTGGATATTCTGAATGAGCTCTTGGAGGCATACAACAGGGCAGCCATTGAAGATAAGAGTGCTCTTGCTGTAAATACCCTGCACTTTGTGGAGGATCGCCTTCGCTATGTAGCAACGGAACTTGATTCAGTAGAGGTTCAACTTCGGAGCTACAAGACGCGCAATCAAATAATAGATATCAGCGCACAGGGGCAGATTTTTCTGCAAACAGTAAGGGAAAACGATCAGCGGCTCTCAGATATTGATGTGCAACTGGCTGTACTGGACCAGGTTGAAGACTATGTGTTGGGTAAGAAGGATAGCGGTATTATTGCGCCTTCCACATTAGGCGTTACCGACGCCGTACTCTCCGGGCTGCTTGAAAGGCTTTACACAGTTGAGCTCGAAACTGTTCGCATGCGGAAGATGGTGCCGGAGAATAACCCGAGGGTAATAGCACTGGAAAATGAGATCTCAAAAATAAAACCGAGTATCCTGGAGAATATACGCAATCAGCGCTCCGGGTTGAAAGCCAGTGAAGCAAAACTAATGGCAGCCAACGGTGCTTATGAAACGATGCTGAAAGCTATTCCGGAGAAAGAAAGGGAGCTGTTGAGCATTAGCCGACAGCAAAGCGTCAAAAACAATATTTATACTTTCTTACTCCAGAAGCGCGAAGAAGCCGCGTTGTCTTATGCATCTACTGTTCCGGATGGTCGCATTGTGGATAAAGCGGAAGCGTCTGAAAAGCCTGTCAGCCCCGGGAAAACAATTATCTACCTGGTTGCCGTTGCTGGCGCAATTTCATTGGGTATTGCCATCATTACAGTTAAAGAGCTGCTGAACCGGAACGTAAATAGCCGGTCCGAAATTGAACAGCTCACTTCCGTGCCAATCCTTGGTGAAGTTATTCATGCATCCACAGCTACGCCTATTGTTATTGGCGATGGAAAACGTACAGTGATTGCAGAGCAGTTCCGGCACCTACGCACTTCACTCGCATATCTCGGGATTGGTCCAGACCGAAAAAAAATTTTGATCACGTCTTCTATTGCGCAGGAAGGAAAAACTTTTATTACAGTTAACCTGGGAATCAGCCTCGCTTTGACGGGCAGGAAGGTTATACTAATGGAGCTGGACCTTCGCAAACCTAAGTTGAGCGAAACTTTTGGTATCAACCGCAGCGTCGGAATCAGTGATTATTTGATTGGCAGTAAAAAGCCGGACGAGATCATTAAAAGCACTGGCTTTGAAAATCTGTATATAATTCCATCCGGCCCGTTGCCGCCTAATCCTTCGGAACTTCTCCTGAATTGTAATATTCAAAGCCTGATTGCTGTACTTGAAGACAAGTTTGACTACATCATTCTGGATACTGCTCCCGTCAACCCGGTTACGGATGCTTATATACTGTCCAGGCAATGCGACGCAACCTTATATATAGTGCGACACGGATGCACACCAAGGGTTTTGCTGCAAAACCTCGATGATAACGCAAAGTTGCGTGAGCTCAAGAACCTGGCATTGGTGTTTAATGATATCAAACCAAAAGGTTTTGGCTATCGATATGGTTATGGATATGGTTATGGGTACGGCTATGGCTACACTGAGGAGGAGAACCGAACTGCACATAAGATTTTGAGTAGAATATTCAGGAAATAGCTTTACATGCGGACATTGGAGTGTTGAAATAGGCTGGATAAGATTGGTGGAAAGTTGGTCGATGTGGGGCAGACGGTAATGGTGAGATACGGTTGATTTTTGAGGAGAACTTTTTCCCTGGAATTTATGGTTATTGAATTGCCGGTTACAGAAGCATGTAACTGAGATGGGCGGAGCCTATTTCAAAAATTTTAAGTCAAAGACCGGTAAAAAGTCAATCTAAATGGTTAATTACAACGAACCCCAACCCAAATGGTTTGCGGTGTACACAAAAGGTCGCTGGGAAAAGAAAGTTGCAGGACAATTAGAACGAAAAAACATTGAACATTATTGTCCATTAAACCGGGTCGTACGCCAGTGGAGTGACAGGAAGAAAGTTGTTTGGGAGCCCCTTTTCAAATCCTATGTCTTTGTTCGTATCCACGAACAAAAAATGCTTGAGGTGATTCGCACGGATGGGGTGTTACATTTTGTGCACTGGCTGGACAAGCCCGCTGTAATTCGTGACGAAGAAATTGAAGCCATTCGCCGGTTTTTAGGAGAGCATGATAATGTACAACTTGAAAAGACCGAAGTCAAAGTAAACGATAATGTTCGGATAATTTACGGTCCGCTGCTGGATCAGCAGGGAAGGATACGCGAAGTAAACTCCAAAACGGTAAAGGTAGAATTGCCTTCATTGGGATATGCCCTGGTTGCCCAGGTGCCAAAAGAGCATATACGAGTGATAGAGAAAGTAGGTGCATTCGAGGGCAGTACAAGGGAACAAATTGCAATTTCATAATCAGTATTACGCATCATATGGATTACTCAGATAAAATTTATATAGCAGGCCATCGCGGAATGGTGGGGGCAGCCATTAAACGGAATCTTGAGCAGAAGGGATACAGTCGCATCATTGGCCGCACTTCTTCGGAACTGGACTTGCGAAATCAAGATGCCGTATACACATTTTTCAGAAGAGAAAGGCCTGCCTATGTTTTTATGGCGGCGGCCAAAGTAGGAGGCATCCTGGCGAATAATACCTTCCGGGCCCAGTTTCTTTCCGATAATTTAATTATGGCCTGTAATGTGATTGAAGCCGCTTATCGCTATGGAGTAAAAAAACTTTTATTTCTGGGAAGTACCTGCATTTATCCCAAAAATTGCCCCCAACCGATAAAAGAAGAATATTTGCTTACAGGCCCGCTGGAACCTACTAATGAGCCTTATGCGCTGGCCAAGATTGCAGGTATTAAAATGTGTGAATCGTACCGCGATCAATACGGATCAAATTTTATATCAGTAATGCCAACGAATCTTTATGGCAAAGGTGATAATTACCATCCGGAGAATTCTCATGTTCTCCCGGCATTGATCCGGCGGTTTCATGAAGCCAGAACGCAGAATAGTCCTGAAGTGGTGGTATGGGGCACCGGGAAACCACGGCGTGAATTCTTGTACGCAGACGACCTGGCTGATGCCTGCGTCTTTTTAATGGAAGAGTATAATGAACGGGAGAAGATCAACGTAGGTACTGGTGAGGACCTGACTATTGCTGAACTGGCCCAATTAATCAGCGAAATTGTCGGCTATAAAGGCCGCATAGTATTTGACCCTTCCAAGCCCGATGGAACACCAAGAAAGGTTACAGATGTAAGCCGGCTTCATGCCCTTGGATGGAAACACAAAACAAGCCTGCCAGATGGCATTAAAATAGCTTACGAAGATTTTCTACAGAAAAATTAGACAATAAGCTTCCACCAAACAGACAACATTAACAGGAGTACATGTAAATGAAAACCGCATTAATTACCGGGATAACCGGCCAGGATGGCGCATATCTTGCTGAATCGCTGTTAAAAAAAGGCTACAAGGTACATGGAATCAAGAGAAGAGCATCTTTGATCAATACGGAGCGTATAGATCATTTATACAGTGACCGGCATGAAGGCATGGATGATTTTCAACTGCACTATGGGGATATGACAGATAGCACGAATATTATCCGCATAATCCAGGAAACCCAGCCTGATGAAATTTATAACCTGGCCGCCATGAGCCATGTGAAAGTGAGTTTTGACACACCGGAATACACAGCCAATGCGGACGGTCTTGGCACCTTGCGATTGCTGGAAGCATTGCGGATTTTAGGCCTGGAAAAGAAAACTAAAATTTACCAGGCGTCAACTTCAGAGTTATATGGTCTCGTACAGGAAGTGCCTCAGAAAGAATCTACCCCGTTTTATCCCCGGTCACCTTATGCGGTAGCCAAATTATATGCCTATTGGATTACGGTAAACTATCGGGAAGCATATGGCATGTTTGCATGCAATGGAATTCTTTTCAACCATGAAAGCCCACTTCGTGGCGAAACATTTGTTACACGGAAAATAACAAGGGCGGTAGCTGCCATTGCTTTGGGTGTACAGGATTGCCTTTATTTGGGCAATCTGGACGCACAGCGCGATTGGGGACATGCCCGGGATTATGTAGAGGCAATGTGGCTCATTTTGCAACAAGAGCAGCCAGACGATTACGTAATTGCTACAGGAATAACTACCAAAGTAAGGGAGTTCGTACGCATGGCATTCGCTGAACTGGGAATATCCATAGAGTTTATAGGAAAAGGGCTGAATGAAAAGGGTATTGTCGCTGCGTGTGCTAATCCGAACTACCAGTTGGAAATAGGTAAACCCGTGGTAGCCGTTGATCCGTCTTATTTCCGTCCCACGGAAGTGGATTTGTTAATTGGCGATTCCAGCAAGGCGCGGCGCCTATTGGGATGGGAACCCGTGTATGATTTGCCAGCGCTGGTGAAAGAAATGGTAGAACATGATATCAATATAGCAACCAAAAAATTCCGATTTAAAAAATTGGCTTAAAAGTTTTGAAGTGAAGAAAGAGGAATTTGTCTCCAAAAACTCAAAAATAAAATTTAAGAATAAATACCTTAACCGAGTCGTAAACAATGTCTTCACCGCAATTGTAAAAAACTGGATTTTTCAGGGCATTCTGGATTTGTCGGTAAACGAGAAAATCTATAAGATACTATTTGATGTATTCTTCTTGGTTGTTGCGCTCTTGATGGGAGTGAGTGGTGGCTGGCTAATTCTTGTATTCATATCAGTTCATACATTAAACTGGATCACAAACGATCATTTTGTTGATAACCTGTTCCATCTTGAGATCTGCAAAATGACTCCGGAAAAAATGGAAAGGTCAATCTCCTTTTTGCGTGCATTCGTGGGAGAATTTGAATGTATCGAGTATGCAGGGATATACGGCAGGATTGCCCGTGGCGAAGAGGTGCGAAGCGGCACTGATATAGATATAAGATTTATAAGAAAAAGGGGATTGTTGAATGCAATAAAGGCATGCATTGTTGGACATTATTTAAGATGTATTGCATTATTCAGATTAATGCCTATTGACCTCAACATATGGGATAACGTTAGTGACTTGAATCGTATGCGGAAAGATGAAATACCGCTGATTTTGAAAGGGGCTCGCAAAGTGCGTTCCATCTATCCTGATATAAATAACAGTATGCTGGAAAAGTACAGGCGTTATGATTGTCGGCGCGCTTATGATTTTTTTCCTGGATAACAGTGTAACATGTGCTGCTGAAAATTTTGATACACTGCTATAGATATCACTTAACAACAGATACTCAATTCACAAAAATCAGAACTTTTTGAAATGGCTTCAAAAGTACTAGTCACCGGTAGTGCCGGGTTTATTGGATATCATACAGTGAGAAAATTGCTCAGGGATGGCTATGAAGTTGTTGGCATAGACAATATTAACGACTATTATTCTCCAAAATTAAAGTATGCACGTCTGGAGGAGCTGGGTGTTGCGAAATCGGAAATTAAATGGTACAAACAGACAACCAGTTCGGTTTTTCCTCAATTCCGGTTCATGCGAATGAACCTGGAAGACAAGCAGCAGTTGTTTTCTTTGTTACAGCAAGAGCAGTTTGACTATATTATTAACCTGGCTGCACAAGCAGGCGTTCGGTATTCTATTGAAAACCCGGATGTGTATATACAGTCTAATATGGTCGGGTTTCATTACTTGTTGGAGGCCTGCCGTAACTTCCCTCCCCGGCACCTGGTGCATGCATCATCTTCCTCAGTGTATGGAATGAATGCAAAAATTCCATTTTCGGAAGACGACCAGTGCGATGCTCCAATAAGCCTGTATGCAGCCACAAAAAAAAGCAATGAGTTAGAAGCGTTCACGTACAGTCACCTGTATGGAATCCGGATTACCTGCCTGCGGTTTTTTACAGTATACGGACCATGGGGTCGTCCTGATATGGCCCCAATGCTTTTTGCCAATGCAATTGTAAGAGGGCTGCCCATCCAAATTTATAACCATGGCAATATGGAGAGGGATTTTACCTATGTGGAGGATATCGTCAACGGGCTTGTAAGTACAATGGTACAAGTTCTTAAACGTGAAAAAAAATTTGAAGTTCTTAATATCGGCAACGGATCTCCGGTGAACCTTATAGAATTTATTGCTACCCTGGAAAAAAGTTTAGGCAAAGAAGCCCTGAAGAGTTATTTGCCTATGCAGCCGGGCGATGTCCACAAAACCTGGGCCGACCAAAGCAAGTTAATGGAGATTACAGGGTACAAGCCCTTGGTTTCACTGGAAAAAGGAGTACAACAATTTGTTAACTGGTATATCCAGTATTATAAATTGAATGAATCGAGGTTGGCCATATATTAAAGGCATATCACCAGAGAAGCTATTGGCGTGCTGGACATTTCTCGTTGCTATAAGTCCATCTAAAAATCTGAATGATCCCAATTACCCTATATTTTCGACCTAAGTGCGTACCAGTACGGTAATATACTATTGTGTGGTGGGCGGCGCAATATTAAATGCCGTATATACCTTTTATTATCAGCGTGACCTGGAACTATTTGCTAATGATGAAGGACTTGGATGGTATACTAAGTTAAATTTCCTGGGCGACTTTCTGATTAGCATAGCTGCTATTTTGAGTCATTACAGATATAAGCATTATTTTCCGGGGTTTGTAAGAATTACGTACTGGCTGCTGCTTTTTTGGGTTGTAATGGCGCATTGGGGCAATTATGAGAATATAATTAAGAACCCCGCCACTTTCTATGGTGGAAAAGGAATTGGCACATTTTTGAATTTTGGAATTTTGTTCGCTGTAGCCGGTTTCAGGCATATAGCAAAAATTCAAAAATTATTTCTGTGGATTGCAATTGTATTCACCGTTTTGGGTGTCGCAAATGTGGTGGCTGCCGGTATTGGATTTAACAGGAACGACATGCTATATGTTGTAAGGGAGTATGCAAATTATCTCGTTTACGTATTTCCGTTTTTTTTCTTGCAGCCACAGGAAAAAAAGCTTTATAGTTTTCTCTATTACATATTTTATGCAGCAGTCCTTTTCGTGATTTTAGCTACTGCGTCACGATCAAATATTTTAATATTCGTCTTAATTCTCTTAGCAAAGCTCTATTATCAATTTAGAGGGTCAATTAAAGACAGCATCCACTTGCTGTTGGGACTGGCTATCCTGGTTGTATTTGGAGCACACTATGTATTGCAATCGTCGTTTTACGATTCCTTCAATACAATTATTCAAATCATTGAAGAGAGGTCTAAAGAAGACACCAGGTCGCAACAGTTCGAGGAGTTTTTCAGGCAATATGACATAAGGAACTGGCTTTTGGGTGTAGGACCCACTGGCACTTACTATTCATCCAATGTTGGCGGACCTTATGGAAGTTTCGATAACCAATTCATTTTGTTAGGATGGTGGGCTGGTTTGCCGGCCTTGCTGTTTTACATTTATTTGCTTTCGCGGAGTCTTTTTCGGAAATATTCAAAGCAGAGGTCCTGGCCTGACAAAGGCCAGGTTATTGGCGCGAAGTGGACTATCTTTTTGTGGATCCTCGCAGCATCAGGCCTCGCAATCTGGGCCGCAATAAGCTGCAATCTGTACTATTATTTCATTTCAATTTCAATCGGTATTGCAACCTTCAGGAATAAGAGGCGCGTTGTCGAAGCTGAACAATAGGTACGGTGCGCTGATAGTATTTGCCGCTACAATTACTGCTATGGGCTTAAATTTTATGGGTAGCGTTATCAATACCCATATGATGTCGAAAGAGGCCTTTGGTGATTGGAAGTACATACAGAGTTACCTTTATTTAATAAGCTACATTATCAATTTTGGGATTTATCAATCGGCTCAAAGGTTAATTGCCAATACAGATAATCGTTTTAGGATAGCGGTTTTCAAGGGGTATATGATTTGCGCATCGATCGCAGGGCTCCTGGTGATGTTTGCAATCACGCTGGTCATTGGCTTCATAAGCAATATTCTTTCAGAAGCTATATTTCATATTCTATTGTCTTGTTTTCCGCTTTTTATAATACATCCCTTGATGTTCTATTTCGAAGCGGCTTACCAGGCGGAAAAGAAAATGATCAAGCTGGCAGTATACAAAGTACTGCCGCCGGCTTTTTATGTTTTGAGCCTGTATTTGGTGTCCACTATAGCTGCCGGAAGCGTTTATTTAAATACAATTTTGCATTATGGAACATATTTGCTCGTTTTTGTCTTGTTGATAGCAAAAGACAACATTAAGTTTAAATGGGCAACCAGGGAATGGAGTGAACTGAAGGAAGAGAATAAATCTTTTGGTCTTCACATTTATTATGGCAGCCTTATGGGGGTGGGTACTGGTTATTTGCTTCCTATACTGGTTGGCGTTTTTAATGTAGACAATAGTAATGTTGGCAATTACACGCTAGCCTTAACATTTATCACACCCTTAACTTTATTGCCATCCATAACAGGTACTTCAAATTACAGGAGGTTTGCGCAAATTGACCATATTCCGAAAAAGGTAGTTGCAAATACAGCGTTGGCTTCTGCAGCGATGATCGTAGCTACTATTTTTTCTATTGATTTTGTCATTGATATTTTCTTTGGTCCGAAGTTTCAGCAGGTAGCTGTTCTGATAAAAATTGGCGCCTTAACGGCTGCGTTGCATGGTTTTGGTGATTTTATCAATAAGTTTTTAAATGCGAAAGGAATAGGCGTTCAGGTAAAAAGAGTAGCCATCCTGGTGGGAGTTGTACAATTGGCTAGCTCACTGGTTTTTATTCACTTTCTTTCAGACCTGGGGGCAATTATTGCCAGGGCGTTAGGGTCTTTAACATATTTTACCTGCTTGCTGGTTATTTACAAACGGAAATTTGGACGAAACAATAGAGTTGTACCCATTCTGGATTCAGGTAAAACAACTTACATAAAAACTACTTCGGAGTAAATCGAGGACCAGATATCTATTCCGCAGTCATTTATCAGTTTTCGTATGGCAGTTTATCTCTCCTTTATTAAAAGGTATTTTTCCGATTTGCCTGGATATGTTTTTTATGTGCTATATAAACTCAGAATTAATATAAATAAGTATTATACCACCTGCCTTGCGAGAATGGCGCTGAAATTTAAGGGAATTCAACTCGGTAAAAACTGTGTTTTTTTTGGCAGGCCGGTTTTTGTACGTATTCCCCGATCAACAATTAAGATTGGTGATCATTGTACGTTTCGATCCGACAAAATATCAAATCTGGTGGGAGTTAACAGGCGATGTATTATTTCCACCCACGGAAAAAATGCGACTATCATAGTTGGACAGCACTGCGGTTTTAGTGGCGTTACTATTGGGGCAAAAGAGAAAGTGGTGATTGGTGATCATGTATTGGTTGGCGCCAATGTAATAATATCCGATTTCGACTGGCACAATTTAAGTTCACTGGACAGGCGCGCTGCGTGTACGGTAACAAAACCGGTCATAATCGAAAACAACGTGTTTATAGGAGTGAACGCTGTCATTTGGAAAGGGGTTCGGATCGGTGAGAATTCAATAATTGGTGCTAATTCGGTAGTAACCAGGGATATTCCCAGCAATTGCATCGCTGGTGGAAACCCGGCAAGAGTTATTAAGCACCTGACTTGAGCATCTGCATCCTTTTTTAATATTGAATAAATAATCGTTCGAGTTGAAAAAAGGAAAGCACATTTTGTTTGTCGGACTAACTGGCTTCCCCGACCAGCCTGAAGCGCCTATTCAACGCTGCCTGCACCTGGGAGATGCGCTGCGCCGGGAAGGATGGTCGGTGTCGTTTCTGAATAGATTACATTACCTCCCTGCTGGCCGGCAATTAAATAGTACGGACTTTAAATTTTTGAATGTATTTAAGCCAGGAAAAATTTATCAAAACAAGGTTGTTGCGCGGTTACTGAAGCCTTTGTCGTTCTTAATTGAGCCTTTAGTCATCCTGAACCTGCACCGAAAATTCCGGATTAAAGTGCTTTTTATTTATACTCAATTTTTCGGCGTGGTAGTTTATTATTGGCTTTTAAGTAAAATTATTGGTTGCAAGACCTGCCTGAGTTATGTTGAGTTCCGTTCTTCCATACCCAGCCGTAAACGGAAGTTTCAGAGGGTTAATGATTATTTCTTCGATCGTTTTGCATTCAAGTTTGTTGATTCTGTGAATCCAATAAGTGTAAAACTTGAAAATAGGGTACGACGGTTTTACCCTGCCAAACCGCAAATCAGAATTCCCAGCATTTGTGATTTTTCAAAATTTGAAAATCTGCCCAGAGTTTATGATGGAGATTATTTTTTGTACTGTGGTTCGGCGGCATATTGTGAAGTAATCTTGAAGATAATTGATGCTTTTTTTCAAATTGGATACAAGGACCTGAAATTAATATTGGTGATCTCTGGAGGCTCAGCTGCCTTAAGGAAGATCCGGTCGTTCATTGGCCATAGCCAACGGGTAATCATAGAAAATAATATTCCCTATGAGCGCCTGGCCAGCCTTTATTGCCACGCGCTTGCATTACTTATTCCGCTTCGTTCCACTCTCCAGGATGCCTATCGTTTTCCGCATAAGCTATCCGAATATACAGCAAGTGGAAAGACGATAATTACAACAAAAGCAGGAGAGATCAACTTATATTTTGAGGATAAAGTCAGCGCTGTAATCGCGGCAGACGATTCGCCTGCACAGTTGGCGGCCGCGATGGCCTGGACCGCCAAAAACAGGGATCGGTCGGCAGTGATTGGTTTAAATGGCCGTCAAGTGGGGGAAGGCGTTTTTTCTCATCTCGTCTATGGGAAAAAGCTGGACAGCTTTTTCCATACCCTTTAATAAAATGTTATGCGATTTATTATCAGAAAATTGAAACGTCTCCACTTTGCCATTCGTTTACATTTTGCCAGTCCTTACGAGACGCCAGGTGTGTACCAGAAGTTTTACGGTGTCAAAATGGGGAACAATATTCGCTTTACCGGTCGCATCAACTTCGGTACGGAGCCTTTTCTCGTGGAGTTAGGCAATGACGTAACGCTGGCCGAGGGCGTCACATTTCACACGCATGATGGAGGTGTTTGGGTTTTTCGCAAAAGCCATCCCGGAATTAATATTTATGCTCCGATTAAAGTTGGAAACAATGTTTTTATAGGTGCTTACACCAATATACTACCAGGGGTTAGTATTGGAGATAATGTTGTCATTGGCGCCTGCAGCGTCGTTACAAAAGACTTGCCGCCCAACGGCGTATATGCCGGCGTGCCCGCGCGGTATATCAGGAGCCTGGATGATTACAAACGCAAATCGTTGGAGAAAGCAATTTTCCTGACGGGGAAGGGAGCATTTAAACAGGAGATTCTCCGGGGCATAGCTAACTTGAAAAAAAAGCAGGAGTAATGAGGAAAAAGAAAGTAGCAATGGTAGCACCAGACATAGCTCCCTTATATTACGGCGGGCAGCAAGGAGGAGCGGGGGGGGCGGAAAGGCAGTTGGCATTGATTGCAAAGGGGCTTTCAAACAGGGGGCATGAAATCGTTTTTTTTGCCCGGCCATTAGACTGTGCCGGTAGCCAGATAACAAACAGCAATTGGAAAATTGTTCTAAACCGTTTCCGCTTCTTTGGTGGCAGCAAATTATTCCTGCTGCTGGATGGTGTGCGACTGATCTTTCAACTGAGACGACAACGACCTGAATATATCATGATGCGTGCCGGCGGCGCCTTACTAATGGCGCCCCTCCTTGCATACAGGCTTATCTACGGAGGCAGATTGGTCAATTTTATCCAAATAGACCGGGAAGTAGGCGACGTTAATGTATACTATAAAGGTCATAAAAGGCTCCTGGCAAGGCTATATCAAAAGTTTTTGCGAAAGGCAGATTTAATCTTTTGCCAAACACATTTTCAGCAGAATTTGATTGTGAAGCAAATAAAAAGACATGCAGTAAGGATTGATAATATTGCTGGTGCGCTTTGGGACCGAAGTGATAGGAGCCAACTTCAAACATTCGATATTTTTTGGGCCGGTAGTACGGCCGCGCAGAAACGCTTTGAATTAGTACTTCAATTGGCTCAATTGCTGCCCGAAATGCAATTTAAAGTGGCAATGAATGGTGCCAGATCGAAACCGGATTTACAAGCTTACCCAAATATTGAATTCCTTGGCCAAGTTTCCCCGGTGGAAATTGAACAGTACTTTAACAGGTGCCGTGTATTCTTAAATACTTCGGCGCAGGAAGGCTTTCCTAATACTTTTTTGCAAGCATGGTACTATGGCAAGCCTGTGGCAACAGCAGGCATTGACCCGGACGGCGTTGTTAGCCGCGAAAAAACGGGAATAGTAGTGCCCGTAAATGAGGAAAACGACCTTGTGCTGCTTGCCGGACAAATAAGACAATTATTGTCAGACAAGAATACCTATCAATATCTTTCGAACAATGCGCTTAGGTATGTACAAAAGAACCGGTCCATTGATGAAGTGACGGCCGTTATTGATCATGCAATCAACGAGCTGCCCTGATGGCCGGCCCCATAATGGATGTTATGGTTCTATTGTCAAATTCCTCTATATGAAATGTCACGTACTCGTAGTATTTGATTTTAATGAAAGGAATATTCCGTTGCAGCCATGGAAGTATCTTTTTGAACTGGCAAAGTACCTGCAGCAAAAAGGAGAAGTACATATATTGACAAATGGCCCGGCCACTAAAAACCAAATCGAAGGATTGCCTGTGTGCCATGTTTCGCGTATATCACCAGGTAATTGGCGTGAGATACTTAAAAAGATACACTTACTGAACGCAACGGCCGTATATTGGTGGGCTTCTTCCCGAACCTATTTTTATAAAAAATTGTTCGGTCAACTGAATTGCCCGATCAACCTGCTTTACACCGGTTCAGTATATTATAACAAAGAAATAATACCCGTACTGCCCTTTATAGGAAGGGCCAATATCAAAAGTTTTCTGCCGGAGCTTGTTATACCACATGCGCTTACCCGAAAGTTGATTAATTCAAAATGTGTAGAGAGAGTTATAACTATTTCTCAAAGGAACAGAGATCGCTTTATCTCTATGGGGTGTATACCCGATAAAATAATGGTAACCGGTATAGGTAAAGAGGAATTTGGATATGAAAATGAATTGCGGGCTCTTGACAGGAATCCCAATAGCATATTGTATTTGACATCGGCCTCTAAAATCCGTGGCATTGAATTGCTGATAACCGCTTTTGCAGGGCTGGTTGCCCGGTATCCCGCATTAACATTGCGTATTCTTGCCCGTCCCACCTCAGGGAACAACACAAAAAGAATACGGCAATTATGCAGCCGGCTGGGACTGAACGAAAAAGTCATTATTGTGGAAGGATGGCTTACAAAAAACGAAATATTGTATGAGCTGGCAACATGCAGGGCGCTTGTGATGCCTTTTCTGCTGGTCCATTCAGAGATGCCAATTTCAATTATGGAAGCATTTTCTGTGGGCACCCCCGTAATTGCACCTGACCTGGACGGTATTACAGAACTTGTTGAAAACAGAGGGGTAACTTATTGTCACTACCGGCGAAAAGGACTTCAAAATGCTATTGAAAAGTTGATAAACAATGACGCACTGCACTGGAAATTATCCGTGCAGGCTTACCAGTTCTGGAGAAGCGTACCACACTGGCCTTCTTTGTTTCACAACCAAATGTAAAGTTGAGAATGCGAGTTTTATTTATTGGTGAAGATCTTGCAACTTCCAAAGGTGGAATTGTAACTGTAATGCGTCAGCTACTGGAGGACCAGGAACTAAATAAAGAAATTAAGTACAAAACAATTTTCACTACCGGGGATAATTATTCGGCTTTCAGGAAGGTAACCTCGTGGACTAAAGCTTATCTTCTGTTTATCTTTTATTTACCGTTTTATAGAATTATTCATATACATCACGCCGCTAATTTAAATTTTTGGTTGACTACCGTATTTGTTCACCTCGCCAGACTTTTCAGGAGAAAAATCATTCTTCACAATCATGGCGCAGATTTTCGTCAGTTT
Organism: uncultured Chitinophagaceae bacterium; assembly: GCA_937961055.1. Taxonomy (GTDB): domain Bacteria; phylum Bacteroidota; class Bacteroidia; order Chitinophagales; family Chitinophagaceae; genus CALCIN01. The sequence goes on from CALCIN010000033.1 coordinate 356,874, forward strand.
TATGAACGTATGCCTTCCCCCCTGCAAAAGTATTTGCGGTATACTTTTTCGGTAGTGAGCCGTAACCTCGTACTATCTAAAAGTTGGTTGAGTTGGTATAAGTCAATTGCACCTGGCGCCAGGTGGCAGTTATTGCCTAACGCTATTGAAATTCCTTCTTCCGTAACGTATAAAAGTTTCAGAAATGGAGAGGCCCGGATTGTGTATCTGGCGCGGTTAGAGGAACGAAAAGGATTATTTGATTTGATTGATATACTCCCCGACTTGTTTTCTGTTTGCCCTAATTGCAAATTGTTTGTGGCGGGGCAGGGTGACAAGGAAATGATTCAACGCCTGATCAACATGAAGAATGTGGAAAGAAATGTAGAGTTGTTGGGATACATCAATGCAGAACAGCGGGACAGACTTTTACGATCCTGTCATATTTTTCTGCTTCCAAGTTATGATGAAGGATTGCCCATGGCGTTACTGGAGGCCATGTCGTATGCTTTGGTTCCAATTGCTACGCCTGTAGGAGGCATTCCAGATGTTGTAGTTAACCATCAAAATGGAATTCTGATTCAGCCTGGCGATAAGGACGCTTTATTAGGTAGTATACTGGTATTACTGAAGCAAAATGGAATGGTGACCAATATGTCCAAAAATGCCTATAAAACTATAGTTGAAGATTGTAATTGGAATGCAAACCGTCAGCATATTTTAAACCTCTACCGCTCTTTGAATAAATAATGAAATTGAAAGGCAGACTCATCTGTTTTGTCGGAATTGATGGATCGGGCAAGTCTACGCTGGCAGGCATGCTGTATGATGAACTGACCTCTAAAGGATACTCTGTAGATGTGAAATGGTTGCGCATGAATTATTTTTTCACAAAGCCTGTTCTGTTGTTTTGCAGAATAACGGGTTTAACCAGGCGGCCGAGCGTTGGAACAAAGAAAATCAGCGTGCATGAGTTTTACCGATGCCCACCCATAGCATGGGCTGTAAGGTGGCTACACAGTCTTGATACTTTCCTGCATTACATTTTTAAGATTTACTTGCCTCTATTGTTTACCAAAAAGGTAATCATATGCGACCGGTTTTTGCACGATGTTTTTGTGGATTTTGCCATTGAAGGCAGGCGGGAAAGAGTATTTGATACAATATTATTTAAAGTGTGCAAAAACCTGATGCTTTCAAAAGCAATTTGTCTGCTCATACTTACTCCTGAAAAGGACATATTGAAGCGGCGACCGGACGTTCTCCTTTATGATAAGGACTTTGCGCGGCGATTTCGTGTTTTTAATGAACTCTCTAAATCCGGGGATCTGCAAATAATTCATAACACAGAGGACTTGAATTTTGCATTCCAGCAAGTGCTTGCTTCCATTCAGAAATAGATTCGAAAGGTTAGTTATTGTTTATGCGTAAGTTGAAAGTGTGTATAGCGTTTTCCGCAGGTGGCCATTTTGTTGAGGCTATGAATGCCTGTGAATCGTTATTGCAAAGAAAGGATGTTGATGTTATCTATGTTACCTACAAAACAGAAAACATTAAAAAAGGACTGGTTGACGCAAAGACAGCTTACGTTCAGCACCCTTATCATTGCTTTGCGATCAAAAGATTTATTCTCTTTCTTATTAATATCTGGGATTCACTGCAAGTGTTTCTGAAACATAAGCCCGACGTCGTGATTTCCACAGGGGCAGATGTTACTGTCGGGATAATGTTGATTTCAAAAGTTTTCAGGAGAAAGCTCATATATATTGAATCAGGAGCCAGTGTAAATGCTGCTTCCCTTACCGGGCGGCTGGCTTACCCTATGGCAGATTTATTCCTCGTACAGTGGCCGGACCAATTAAAAAGATACCCCAAAGCCGTTTTGGGAGGATCCCTGTTATGATTTTTGTTACTTCAGGAAGTTCTCCATTAGGATATAACGAATTATTTCAGCAATGCGATCAAATCGCGGCGCTAAGGAGTGATTTGATATTCGTGGGCCAAATTGGTGGGTCAGCCTATGTCCCTAAAAATTACGCGTGGCGTAAATGGTATGCTCACGATGAAATGATCGCTCACCTGGCAAGCGCTGACCTCGTTATTTCACACGCAGGTTTTGGAATAATAAGCGAGTGTCTCAGAAGAAACAAGAAACTTATCGTTGTACCAAGGCAGCACGCCGGAAATTCATACCATTCACAATCTTCTCTGGCGGAGTATCTGCATGAGCAGGGTTATTTGATTTGTGTAAAGGATATTGCACAGCTGCAAAAAGGAATTGATACTATACGTCATTCTGATTTAAAGTTGTATATCAGCAATTCGAGAATTCCGACACTTATCGACGAATTCATCTCAACACAAATCAAGAAAAAGCTTGCCAATTGAAGGCAGTGTGCATTAAGCGGAGCAATCCTTAAAGGGTTTTAAGATATCCACTCCCTCATGTACTTCTACTGTCCTTCTCCCTTAATTATTCACTCTACTTATCTGGTTATTTTATGAGAGTAACACCTGAAGTATCCATTGTTACAGTGGGTATGAACCACCTGCCCCTGCTCAAAAAGTTTTTACATTCACTTTTTGTAGAGAACCGTCCAAAAGTATCTTTTGAACTGGTCTATGTAGACAATTGTTCTACAGATGGCTCAGTAAATTACATCAAGGAAAATTTCCCCGAAGTGAAAATTATTGAAAATCACAAAGTGCGGGGCTTTTCAGAAAATAATAACATAGGCGTCCGCAACAGTGAGGGGAAATATGTTGCCATGATCAATCCTGATGTCATTTTATTGAAAGGAAGTATTGATAAGCTTTACGAGTATTTATCCAAGCGTCCGAATATAGGCATAGTTGTTCCTAAACTGCTGAACCCCGACTTAACGGTACAACATTCAGTGAGAAGATTCATCAGTACACGTATTTTATTGTTTCGGATATTTTATAAAGGCAGGGACAATGTCCGTTCCAAAGTGATAGATGATTATCTGTTGAAAAATTTTGATACAGAGAAAGTTCAACCGGTTGACTGGGCGTTGGGGGCCGCATTGTTCCTGACCAGAGATTTGTACGATGAATTGAATGGGTTTGATGAAGATTATTTTTTGTATGTAGAAGACGTCGATTTTTGTCTCAGAAATTGGAAGAGCGGAAGACAGGTGATTTATTATCCGGAATCAGTAATGATTCATGCACATCAGCGGTCCAGTGCCCGGGGCTTGTTCAGCAAGAGTAAAAAGCTGCATTTGAAAAGCATGTTAATCTTTTTTATAAAACATGGTGTTTGGTATAAACGCTATTCATTCATGAGCTAACTGGTACCTGATATGAACAAAACAATATTTATTACTGGTGGGGCAGGTTTTATTGGATCGCATGTAGTCAGGTTGTTTGTTAAAAAATATCCTGACTACCGAATTGTCAATATTGATGCGCTGACATATGCAGGCAACCTGGAAAATCTTGCTGATGTTGAGTCGCGCCCCAATTATGTTTTTAAAAACGTGGATACTTTGGATCTCGGTGAACTTGACAGGCTGTTTTCTGCTTTTCGTCCGGAGGGCGTGATACACCTTGCAGCTGAATCCCATGTTGACCGGTCTATATATTCGCCCATAAATTTTGTTTTCTCTAATGTGCTGGGCACGGTCAATCTCCTAAACACTGCAAAAAAACATTGGGACGGTGAATATGAGGGAAAGCTTTTTTATCATATTTCAACAGATGAAGTGTTTGGAGCGCTTGGCGACACCGGTATGTTTAGTGAACAATCTCCCTATCGTCCCAATTCGCCCTATTCAGCGTCAAAAGCTTCTTCAGATCATTTTGTCCGCGCATACGGTGAAACATATGGGCTTCCGGTTATCATTACCCATTGTTCCAATAACTATGGCCCCAACCAGTTTCCGGAGAAATTGATTCCCTTGTTTATAAATAATATTATAAAAAGGAAGCCATTGCCGGTATATGGCGACGGGTTGTATACGCGTGATTGGTTGTTTGTGAAGGATCATGCGGCCGCAATAGACCTGGTGTACCATCATGGAAAAATTGGCGACACCTACAACATAGGCGGATTTAATGAGTGGAAAAATATTGACCTGGTGAAATTGTTATGCCAGCAAATGGATAGCAAACTTGGTAGAACGCCGGGCGAAAGTATGCAGCTAATTACTTATGTCAAGGATCGCCCCGGCCATGACCGCCGATATGCTATCGATGCTACGAAAATTAACAGAGAACTTGGCTGGAAACCCTCGGTTACTTTTGAGCAGGGCCTTAGCCAAACTGTAGACTGGTATTTGGAAAATCAGGATTGGCTGCAAAATGTTACAAATGGTGCCTATCGAAACTATTATTCCAGGCAATACACAAATAACAATTAGCAATCTTATTGAATAAAAATACCGCCGTTTTTCCCTAACCCCCAAAACTGAAGAAAGGTATTATTCCGGTAGCTGGTTCTGGCACGCAGTTGTGTCCCATAACTAGGGCGATTTCCAAACAACCAATGCCTATCTGCGATAAACCAATGATTCATTGCCCCCTTTAGGTATTGAGGATGACAGGTTTAAGAGACATACTCATAAATACAACACCAGTGGACAAAGGGCAGTTTTAAATATTATTAGGCATGGCAGCCAGGCGAAGATGCAGATTTAAATATGCTGCCCAGGAATTTTCAACGGTTTGGCGAAGACTTTTATATTTAGAGGGCAATTTATCAGGGAAGAAAACGTTGCATTAATGCTTGGAGACAGTATATTTTACGAAGTAGTATAGGGCCGTCTCTACGAACCATTACGGCCGGTGCAGGGGAGTATAATATGCCAGGTTTCATTCGCATACAAATAGAATCAATATCTTAACAGCTAATACTTTCTATGATGAAAACAAAATTGATTCTGCTAGTGATCCTGTATGTTCACACCCTGCACGCACAAACTACTTATTACAGCGATTGGAAAACGAAGCTGTACGGGTTCTGTACGAAATATGGAGCAATAGTTACCAAACCGATTTACAAACTTAACTGGAAGGAGGGATGGCCCGAATTTAAGGATGGCATGATGCCTGTTGCTGTTAAAGGTAAATGGGGTTTTGTTGATTCAACCGGTGAGCTGATAGTTCCAACGAAATATGACGATGTGGAAGACTTTTCTGAAGGACTGGCGAAGGTGAAGAAAAATGGGAAATGGGGATACATAGATACCAGAGGCAACCTGGTAATTCCCGCCAGGTATAGAGAGTGTGGTGGATTTTCTGAAGGTTTGGCGGCCGTGTCAAGTGACGGAGAAACGTATGATGGTTACATCAACAAACAAGGAGAGCTGGTTGTTCGCGCAAAATACGAAGTGTGCTACCGCTTCAAAGACGGATTGGCCATTGTTGCCAATCCATTAGACCAGGAGTGATATAACTTCTATTATATAAATAAAAAAGGAGAGCGTGTTATGGGGCCCTTCAGAGAAGCGTTTCAATTTTCCGAAGGGATAGCGGCGGTACTAGCCTTGGATAAAAAGGGCTACGGCCCCTTTTGGGGCTTTATTAGCCGGTCAGGCGCCTGGATTGCCGAACCGGATTATGAAGAAGTGAGCGCCTTTCGTAATGGGAGGGCAAGTGTCCTGGTGTATGACTATGTCTCAAAAGACGGACGCGTTGTCTTGGATGGCAGATTGCCTAAACTCAAAGAGTATTGGGCTTTTGTAGACAGGTCAGGTAAGGTAATAACAAAATCAGAATACAGTGAGTGCCGTGATTTTGATGAATCGGGCCATGCCCTGGTTAAATACGAAGGCAAATGGGGAATAATTGATTTAAATGGTAATACGGTTATCCCGACAAAATATCATGAATTACTTCCCTTTTTCGAAGATGCTCAATTTACGGTGGCAAGGATAAATAGAAAATATGGGTTTATTTCAAAAGACGGTAGAGAACTCACTGAATTCAAGTACGACGATGTTGATCGAAAGCCTTCTTCCCGCAAGGTTAAACGTGTCAAGTTAAATAATCTGTACTGTATGGTAGATGTGAATGGTGACGAAGTAGTACCTCTTAAATATGAAATGTGCTACTACTTAGAAAACCAGGACAAATTTGTGTGGGTAGAACTTGGAGATAATAAACGGCGCTTTTTCAATTTAGAAACCCGCGAAGAATTCGGCCCCACATTTTCAAACCAATTGGAACTGGAATACGAAGGCTTGATGGTTATTAAAATTGATGGGAAGCTGGCTATCTACGATCTGAATCAGCAGAAAGAAATCGTACCTACCCCGATATGAACTCATGAGACCTTTCCGGGAGCAAATGGCCGCGGTAAAACTCAACGGCCGCTGGGGATATATAGATATCACTGGCAAAGAAGTAATCCCGCCCGTTTATGATGATGCAGACGAATTTAGAAATGGTGTAGCCTGGGTTATCAAAAATGGCAAAAGAATCTATATCAATAATGCGGGTGAACTGATAAAGAAATAGTCCACATACTGGCTCAGGTAACTATAGTCAGAACAACTCAGAGCAACCTAATCCGTAAGTATTGCAATGAACTCCCGTGTCTTACACTTTTTTCAGGCAGCGTTTTTCTGCCTGGACCTCATTTCTTTGAATATTATTGTTTGGTTTTTTGGGGCATTCTTACCGGATTCATTCATAATTTCCGGCAGTGGTTACACCTATTTCTGGATTGCGTTGAATGTTTCATGGTTCATTGTATCGGTATCGCTGTCGTTGTACAACGATAAGTACCTGGTGACTTATGAGATGTTTTCACGACGTACTATGAAAGCCTATGTGTACTGGCTGATTGTAGTATTTATCTATCTGTTTATTTCAGGAAATTTAGGCGCTTATCGTACGTATATCGCTATTGTTCTTTGCTGTTATGGAATGCTTCTGCTTTTAAACAGGATATTCTACCTGGCCCTACAGGGTTATTGCAGAAAGCGGAATTTCCTTACCAGGAAGGTGTTAATTGTCGGTTATAATGAAACGGCGAAAAAACTCGCTTCGTATCTGGAGGCAGATGGTCAGTATACGCAGGTGGTTGGTTTTTGCGAAGAAAAGGAGAGAGTTCGCGAGCTTTCTCTTTTACCCATAATCGGACCTGTACATCGGGCGGTTGAGACATCAAAACAGATGGGTGTGGAGGAAATATTTTCTACCATAGGCCCGGAACAAGAACCAAAACTGTATCGTGTAATGCAGGAGGCTGATCAACATTGCATTCGCTTCCGGTTTGTGCCGGATCTCAATCTTTTTCTAAACAGAAGCTTCCACATTCAGTATATAAATGATATTCCGGTTTTGTCAGTACGAAAAGAACCGCTGAATGAAGTAGGCAATGTGATAAAAAAAAGAATCTTTGATTTGTTGGTCAGTGGGTTTGTTTGCGTTTTTATACTTCCCTGGATGATTATCATTATTGGGTTGCTGATCTGGTTGGAGTCTCCTGGGCCAATTTTCTTTAAACAATTGCGAACCGGCCAAAACAATAAGCCGTTTTGGTGTTTGAAGTTCAGGAGCATGAAGATAAATAGCGAGGCAGACAATAAACAAGCTGAACGAAATGATGCCCGCCTCACAAGGATAGGAAAATTTTTGCGCAGGACCAGCTTGGACGAGTTCCCGCAGTTCATCAATGTTCTAAAAGGAGAAATGAGCGTTGTCGGCCCCAGGCCCCATATGCTCAAGCATACAGATGATTATTCCAAAATTATTAAAGAATATATGGTGAGGCATTTTGCCAAACCCGGCGTTACAGGCTGGGCCCAGGTGAACGGTTTCCGCGGAGAAACAAAAACCCTGGAGCAAATGCAGGGGAGGGTTAGTCACGATCTTTGGTATGCTGAAAACTGGAATCTTTGGCTGGATGTCCGTATCATTTTTCTGACTATCTATTCAATTTTTCGCGGCGACCAAAATGCCTTTTAGAAAAATTTCTTCGCAATGTTTCATATGTAGTTCTACGTTAGTTGAGAAGCAGTCGCTGCCTTATACTACATCAGACGCTATCCCCATTTTGCTATTCTTTTGATGGACAGAATTTGATATACCTCATTGGCAACGGAATTGGTTGCTATATACTTCTATTTAGATCACAATAAATTCATCACTAAAATGCTTAAGAAAGTATTACTCTATGTCTTTTGTTACGCCAGCTCTTTTTCCATGCTGCACGCCCAGGATGCCAGAGTTGCGCAATACCAGTCAGTTCCGATTCTAATGAATCCGGCGCAAACAGGGGATTTTACTGGCAGTCTCCGCATTTCATCTCTTTATGCAATGGTAAAAAGCGAGGCGGCCAAAAATCAATTGTTGAATATTTCAATAGATCAAAAATTGGGCAGGAAGGAGCAGTGGGCGCTTGGGTTGAACTACATGACGTCGGGGCACTCCGAATTTGCTATGTCGGGACAATACCTGGGCTTATCTTTGGCGCATGTCATACGCCTTGACAAACGAGACATTCAGACATTGAGGATAGGGGCTATGGCATCGCTGCTTTCCGGAAAATTAGATTTACACAAAGGAAATTACGATCACAACCTGGACGTACGGGCATTCAGGTATTGGGAACCAGACGACCCCTCGGGTAATCATAACGGAAGTGACAATTATTTCAATGTAGGTATCGGCGCAAAATATGTTTTTGCTACCGGACGAATCCGGTTCGAAACCGGTTACAGTGCTTATAATGTCACAAATCCTGACTATACAATTATGGGTGAAGGCGAGCAGTCCAAGCGTGTCAGAGTTACGGCATTAACCATGTTTCAATATCAGTTGAATTCCCGTAATGCCTTGCGCTTTGAACACTTGTCCTGGAAGGAAGGTTTGTATATGAGAGTCTATGACCGGGCATCTGATGATTCCACGGACATACATGAAACGATTAACAATCTTAGCTGGCTTCATTCCTGGAAAGACCAATCTATTTCGGTAGGTGTTTACACCAGGTCATGGAAAGCTGCCGGCGCAACTTTAAAGTATGCTTTCAACCAGCAATTTGCCCTGGCAATTAATCATGAGCTGCCATTCTTAAAAAAGTATTATGATGTAGGTCATTTTGAATTGTCCGCATTCGTATATCTCTTCAATAAAAAGAAAGCAACTGAAAATCGCCCGTCCAGACAAAATGAAATTGAAGGACTGCTTCCACTACCGGCGAAATAAAGTAAAAGCAATGCTGATACTGTATACTGAAAGTTCATGGCCCATGCACCAGTAACGGACATTTGGCAGGCTGTTGCAATGGAATACTATGAAAGGAAAAGTTATGATAATAAAAAATAAATGAAAAAGGAGGTATCATTTTTGCTTTGACAAAAGCGAATTCGAAAACAAATTGGAGGATTTATTGATGGAGGTAACAAAAAAAAATTCCATATTAATTGTAGATGACCACAACCTGATTAGAGAGGTTTGGAGTTATATCTTGAATAAGTATAAGGGTTTTGAAGTAGTGGGGGATTGTGGCACTGCTGAAGAAGCGATTGAAAAAGCAGGGATTTTGCGCCCGGACATAGTGCTGTTGGACATTATGCTACCCGGGATGATTGGAATAGATGCTATTCAAGAGATTATTGATATTTCACCAAACTCAAAAATATTAGGCGTATCAATGCATACGCATCCACGTTACGCCAGGTTAATGATAAAAAAAGGCGCATCGGGCTATTTAACAAAGAGTTCTAGTCGGCAGGAAATGATTGATGCTATCCTGGCCTTGTCCCAGGGTAAACGGTATCTGTGCGCTGAAATCAGGGACAGCCTCCTGGAGCAATTGGATCAAAAGGAAAATGAGGATGCATTGAAAAGACTTTCTCCGCGTCAATTTGAAATTGTTTCCTATCTCAAGAAAGGCTATAGTTCAAAGGATATAGCTGAAGCAATAAAAATCGATGTGCACACTGTACAGGTTCACCGGCACAATATTCTAAAAAAGTTGAAGCTAAAAAATACTGCCGCCCTGGTAAACTTTGTGAATACATATGGTCAGGATAGAAAGAGCCTTTGACAGGTAGTTGTATTGTACAGATCAAAGGGGGCTTTGCTATCGGACAATCAAAGTAGCTTCTTGGAGCAGTTCTCAGTTATTCATTAGGGCAATGCTGCGGTTTAAAAGCCGCAGCATTTTTTTTAACTGAAATAGCTCCAATATGATCTGACAGTTTGGGATTATCTTTAAAGTAACGACACTTATTAAGTAATCCCAAAACA
>CALCIN010000034.1 GCA_937961055.1 uncultured Chitinophagaceae bacterium
TTACATCCTGGCCAAACAGCCGCCAGATAAGCGGTTGATCAAAAAATTATTAATATTAAGAATTTGACAAAGTAGAGTTAATAAAATTGCGCAATTTTAACGCATCGCCTCTTAAAAATACCGGTGCAAGTTGAAGGCAATCTATATAGCGCTCGTTGGTTATTACATTGTCTGGGGGGTAATTGTGCAGGTAGGCACATGGCTGCAATTTTATCTGGCTCTCTTCTATGGTTTGATTGAAGTTTCTCAGAAGCGTAGCATAGGACCATACCTGATAAGAAGGGTGCACGGTTTCACGTATGTTTTTCCCCAGAAAGGTGTTTATGATCCCATCTTTATCTGAAAGTGTAGCAGATTCCCACTGTTTTAATTCTATAAGGATTGCATATTCAGTACTTTCCTCCCCCAGTCCTGTCAAAATAAAATCCAAACGTTTGGACGACATCGGAATCTGGTATTCAATGGCTACGCCGCAGTCATCCGGTATTGAATCGTCGCTTAGCACTTTGTCCATATATTGCATAGAATTTCTCCATGCCCTGATTTCAGATCTGGACGTGCCGGCATTTAAATACCTTCTAAAAAAGTCAAGGATTTTTAATTCAATTCTATCTGCTAATACATCTTCGCAAAAATCAGACTTGGTTGCCTGGTAAACTATCATAGTTCGTTATACTTTTTGGCAGAGCCTTTAGCCTTGTCTACCGGATACTTCGCCGCATTTGCCTCTATTTTATCAAGCACAATTTCTTTAACGTTAAATCCGTATTTTTCTGCGAGTAGCAATGCATAGGCAAACACATCAGCGAGTTCTTCTTTGACCTTTTCCGGGCTTACCTCATTGGATTCTTTCCATAGAAATTGTTCCAGCAGTTCATTTGCTTCAATGCTCACAGCAATGGCAAGATCTTTAGGATGGTGAAATTGCTCCCAGTCACGCTCATTTCGAAACTCAATGAGTTTTTTTGTAATTAGCTCTATGTCCGACATGCAGTTGGTATGATTGTAATAACGGGTTCACAATGGAGGATTCACAAGAGTAGCATGCTAATATAAAAAAAATTTTGATCTGGGTGGAGGTATGATTTGCCGGAAGTCGAATATGTTTGTGCCAGGAATCAATCAAATACGTAAGTAGCATTACCAATGTTCCCGCAGACCAAAAAAGCAATAGGAACACAATTCAATTCATTCCCATCCATATCTTCGCGGGAATAAACCACAACCCATGAGCAATAACCTCACCCGCCTCTCCAAACTCCTCTCCTACGTACTCCGTCACAACCCCGCCCATCTCAACCTCCAACTCGATGAACAAGGTTGGGTAAGCGTAAATGAACTGTTACACCAATTGAACAATCATAACGAACCCGTAACCTTTGAATTGCTTAAGGAAATTGTAGACACCAACTCCAAAAAACGCTTCAGCTTTAATGAAGATTTTACCCGCATCCGCGCCAATCAGGGACATTCATTGGAAATAGACCTCAACTATATGCCACAGCAGCCACCTGACCTTTTATACCACGGCACGGCCGCAAAAAACCTGGAGGCCATTCTTCAGCAAGGGTTAAACAAAATGAGCCGTCACCATGTGCATCTTAGCGCTGATACCAGCTCCGCATTGCAGGTAGGCAGTCGCCATGGAAAGCCGATAGTGCTCATCATTCGTGCAATGGAAATGCACCAGCAGGGGCATGTTTTCTATTGTTCCCAGAATGGCGTGTGGCTAACTGATCATGTGCCGCCATCGTTTATTTCCTGCCACCAGTTGAAGTAGTAGATAAAAAAGATGCTTCTTCTCATTTTACCAGCTGATTTTCCACTAATAATCCTTGAAAATTGAAGGGAGAACGCTTTGTCAGTGCCTTTCACGCCTGTGGAAGCTTTGTGCGGAAGCTATACTTGCACGCAACTGATCCTACCTTCTTCCTTATAAGATACTCCGTAAATGATTTAAACCCCAGGTCAGGAGCCACTCCTTATGCCAGCGAAAACCCTCCACTCCTCATGACCCCAATCAAGTTTTCCCCTCATCCATTTCTCTCTCCCCCTCCTCCCCGCAAATATTCCCCAACAAAACGTTATTTTTAAACTTGTTGACTGCCGCCTGGTTTGTAGCGAACGTCATAGGGCGGCAGGGATTGATTTGATCACCTGTGAACCAAAAGAAGGATAGTAGCCCTATGCGTGTGTTTAATACCAAGGCCTATGTGAAGTGGCTGCAGCGTCACTATGAAGACCATTTTGATATAGAAGGAAACCGGATGTTGCCCGGTCCCGGTACCAATTACCTCCTCCACAGAGATTTTTATGTACTGGAAATTCCCCCCAACAACCGCCATAATATGTTTGCCTACTGCACGGTAGGTATGAGCGCCGACCGCCTGGATGAGAATCTTACCGAGTTGTTTGTGTACAGTCCGGTGGCCAACCCCGCACTGGTTGACCTCATGGCGCACTGCGCACACTACCATCGTAACCGCCTGCCGGTGCGTACGCACAATACCATCGGTATCGGTCGCCCGTGGCTGGAAAACAGCAAGTGCGATCATGGCTTCATCTCCATTCCCTGGCTCGATGGCCGGCGCCTGGAATTGTTCGATTTCGATGGCTATGCCATTCGCGTAAACTGGTTCATCCCCATCACCAAAGACGAACGCAATTACCGCCTCAAGTATGGCTGCGAAGCACTGGAACAATTGTTTGAGCAGAAAAAGATTGATTATCTGAATCCTGCAAGAAAATGTCTGGTGTCTGAGCCATAGCGCCCGTGCCAGCACTGGCGATTGCAAGATGTGTTGACAAGGCAACATCAGACTTGCCTTTTCGCCACAATTCGAGGTTTCCCAGGCCAGGGCTCAGACCGTGGGCACAACTTTTTTATCCATAGCACTACATGCTTAACTCTTTAATGCTACTGCTATGGCGCTCAGAAATGTGTTTGAAAGAAAGCGGTATACAGAGAACCGCCGCGATGAAGAAACCGATCGTCCTGTCAGTTACCGGTCTGACAAGGAAAAAAGCCGCTTGTATTATGGCCGTGAACAGGACCGCGATTATAACCGCTATTATGACGAGGAGATGGACCGGGATGATGATCGTGACTACCGGCGTCATGATTACACACGCGATGAATACGCACAACGTCCGCAAAGCATCTATGGTGGCGATACCCGGAACTATGGCAACCCCAATCAGTCTGGGTTTGACCGGCATTGGTGGGAAGCCACCAGGCGAAAGGTGCGCCGCTTGTTTGGACTGGACGCAAAGCAGGAACGCCGGCATGCTGGTGCGTTTACAGGACGCGGCCCCAAAAATTACCACCGCATCCCCGGGCGCATATACGAGGACGTTTGCGACCGCCTCATGGAAGACGATTACCTCGATGCTTCCGATATTGAAGTGATCGTGGAAAATGATGTGGTGATCCTCAAAGGTACTGTACGCTCCAAAGCTGATAAACGACGTGCCGAAGACATCGCCGCTTCTGTACGATGTGTTCGGGATGTGGAGAACCGCTTACGCGTAGCTCAACGGGAAATTTCTGTTCCGTAATGTATCCCTGCCCGCTGCTCCAAATAACGCCGCTCATTGCTTTTCAGCAACCGGATGGGGATGCATGCTTTTTGATGCAGGTTGTCCGAAAACTTCAGGATTTAAATATTTTCCTTTTTGCTCCGCAGTTTTTTCTTCCTCCACCACGATGCGGTATTGCTGTGCATACGGGTCATTGCGTATGCCGGTAACCATCCAGCTTACCTTAACGTTCGGCTTATTGGTTTTTATTACAAAGCAATTGTTTTTTATTTCTTTCGAAACAATCGCCTGGGCAAAATCACCTATCACTGTTAACTGGTAGGTATAATCGATATTCAGTGCTTCAAAATAAGAAGGCAGCGTGGCAATGGCTTCTCCATTACCGTCGGTAATAACATTGCCGGTGTACACATTCAGCATATCCGGACTTTCCACAAAACTGTGTGAGAGTGTTTTGTTGGCAGGATCCAGCGGATGATCAATTTTGAAACTGCCGGAACCCTTGGTCACCCTTCCAGATACGTACAGGTCCCCCATGAAATAACCTGCGTAGTTTAATCCGCCACCTTCGGCAATACCATATACGCCAATGCATAACCCGTCGCCCGTTGCATAACTCTGAACACCAATCGAAGGAAAGGAGGATCCTGTGCTGTTGGCCTCAAAGGCTCCACCGCACAAGCCACCCGTTCCGCGTACTGCAGTTCCGATTCCGGGAGCTGGGAAGGCCTGTGCATCAATTGCATATCCATTCATAGAAGAGTTATTAACCACACGTATGGAGGCCATATTCGAGGAAACAACATGCAGTTGGGTTTCATTGCTCGGCAGATCAGTGCCTATGCCAACCGATCCTCCCTGTGATATTACAAAGCGGTAGGAGTCGGAATGCCGGTCATATATGGCAAATGAACCACTGATCCCAACCGGTACGCCCAGTGAGCCGATACTACCGAGAATTTCGTAAGTGCGGTAAGGGCCGGTAAAGCGCAGGGTTGGACCCACCACATCGGAACCTACACTTTCAAAGACCACCGGATTGGTATTGAACTCTGCGCCCTTCACGTGCAAAATGCCTTCCGGTGTAGTGGCATTACCTAATCCCACACGGCCGTTTTTGCCAATATATAAATCCGCATTGTTAAAACCACTGGCACTCAGCCGGATATTTCCCTGCGGACGCAGGTTGTATATTCTCATAGCATCAGGAGCATCTGAAGCGGCATCGCTCATATTGATACCGGCAGACTTGCCGTTTTCATTGGAGAATATCAGGGATTCTTCGCTGTTCGGGTTGGTGGAAGTATTTTCAATGGTCAGTGAGGTGACCAACCCCGCACCACGGATATGAAGGATACTTTCAGGAGCATCTACTCCAATGCCTACGTTACCCAGGTTGTGAAAAAGTCCCGAACCGCTTTTTTCCCAATGCGACGGTCCGCCCAGCGGTGTCCATACCGGCGTAACCGGATTACCGGCATTATAATAATAGCCTGGTGTGCCATCTGTTTGAAAGATCATTAACCCGGTAGCTGGTGACGCAATCTGGTTGCGCTCCGCCATGGTCATGCGGGGTATCAGCAAACCTTTGGTGGTACTGGACACATCCAGCATGGCGCTATTGTCAGCAGGTGTACCGCTGGAATTAATAGAAACACTTTGTGCAAATGTGTGGACCTGAGCAAACAGTGCTGCGTACAACAATAGTCGTTTTATTGGCATATGTGAGTTAGGGTTAAATGTTCGTGCGAAATTTTTGGCGGGCAAAATAGTCAAATTTCGAAAGGCTGCTGATTACCGATTATTAAACGGTCACCTATGGGCTGGTTTAAAATTTGAAGTTGTAGTAACGTGTCCCGCGCCACGGGCTATGGGCAGGATAAAATTGTTGTGTGTGAAAATGTGAGTATTATGAACGACAGTTATACGCGGAAGCAGGAAATAGTGAACGGAATGGTACACGGCGTGGGTATTCTCTTTGGATTGAGTGGGTTGCCCGTGCTGGCAGGCATTGCTACATCGAACGATAATACAGCAGGCATCATCGGTGCAGGGATTTATATTTTCTGTTTCCTGCTGTTGTTTACCTGCTCTACCATTTACCATCTTGCACAGGAACCATCGGTAAAAGCATTGTTCAAAATTCTTGATCACATCAGTATTTACTTTTTTATTGCCGGCACCTATACGCCCTTCATATTGGTGTATATCAACAATGCATTTGGTATTACGCTGCTGTACATCCTCTGGGGATTAACACTCAGCGGCATCATCTGGAAAATCTGGTATACCGGCAAGTATGAAATTTTCTCTACTATTGTGTACCTGCTCATGGGTTGGGTAATGGTGGCCGGCGGCCGCACCTTTTTTGACCTGCTACCGCATCGCGTGCTGGTGCCGATTTTTATTGGCAATGCTTTGTATACCATCGGTGTGTTCTTTTATATATGGGATAAGTATTACTACACTCATGCGGTATGGCACTTGTTTGTGCTGGTGGCGGCGCTCTGCCATTTCGTAGCGGTGCTGCTGGCCATGTATGTGGAATAGTTTCCTCAGTTACTGTTGGGAGATGTCCGGTGTTCGTATAGTCAACAAGGCTATAGTCAATCGCGTACAAAATGCGCTCCGTCTCTTTTATGAAAAAGCAATAGCATGCTCAGTTAACTCAAATACTCTGATATGAATAACGAATTTGCATCCAAAGTGGTGCTCATTACAGGCGGTGGTTCAGGTATCGGCAGGGCAACCGCTATGTTGTTTGCAGCACACGGCGCACATGTGGTGGTTAGCGACGTAAATGAAAAAGGCGGCAATGATACGGTTACGCAAATTACCCAGGCCAAAGGAAAAGCTTCTTTCATCAAGGCCGATGTGAGCAAGCCGGAAGAAGTGGAAAAAATGATGCAAACCATTGCCAGTGAGCACGGGCGCCTGGATGTGGCTTTCAACAATGCCGGCATTGGCGGCGAAAGCAATCCCGTTGCCAACCTGAGCCTCGATGGCTGGCACAAAGTAATTGCCATCAACCTTAACAGCGTGTTCTATTGCATGAAGTATGAACTCGGTATTATGGAACCGCAGGGCAGCGGCGTGATCATCAATACTGCTTCCATTTTGGGGCAGGTTGCCTTTGCAGGCTCCAGCGCTTATGTAGCTGCCAAACATGGCGTGGTGGGACTTACCAAAACGGCCGCTGTAGAATATGCCAAACGAGGCATCCGCATTGTATCGATAGGGCCGGCATTTATTGTTACGCCACTGCTGGAAGCCGGCGGCCTGGATGAAGCAGCGCAAAAGCAGCTGATTCCCCTGCATCCCATTGGCCGGCTGGGCAAGGCGCAGGAAGTGGCGGAGCTGGTGTTGTGGCTGGGATCCGATAAAGCTTCGTTCGTTACCGGTTCCTATTATCCGGTAGATGGAGGATACCTGTCGGTGTAGCCAATACGCTTGGATCGATCATGTGCAGTCCCAGGTATACATTACTTTTGAAAAATCTTTCCGGGCAAGATCGGCGGGGTGAATAAAGAAATTCGCAACGCCGCAGTCGCCCCAGTTGGTATTCTCTTCGTCTGAATCGAGTTGAAATAATAGTAGATATTTTTCCAGTTCATCATTGCCTGTCCGGGGATCAATCTGCGTGAAGTAGGCATAGCCGCCCATTTTGTGCCCTGAGCAACTGAAAGCATTGTACAATGTATCGTGCAGCTCATTACTTATATCAGGATATTGCTGTACAATAGCGTTGAAATTGAAGTGCATGTTCTTTTCAATTCGTACATCGCGTATGCCTGCATAGTCCGCTTGTGGTGCACATGGTTTATAAACCGGCACATATTCGTATTTCATCACCTCATCCAGGAAAGAAAAATCCCGCTGGCATTCCTGTACGTCTTCTTCTTCAAAAAACAATACGCGGAAATTTTTTTGGTCCTGCAGGTTTTCAAGGTTCATTCCATGCAAATCGTCGTAAGCACTGATGTAAAGCTGCAGGTATCCCTTTGATGGATATCCCGGCAATGGCGGCACTTCTCTGAAATTGATTTGCGCGAGGGGAATCATATACTGTCCCTGTTCATCCCTGGGATAGTCAAAACCGGCAGGCATACAAGGGTAGTGGCTCAGCTTGCTTTACGTAAGCGTAAGCTCATTTTGCGGTGTAAGCGTGATGCGAACGGAGTCGAGCCGGTTTTTTTCAATGGCCGGCCAGTGGTCGGCCAATACTTTAGGCAGGAAAAGTCCTGGTACTACTTCTACCTCCGCCAGCAATTCCTGGCGCTGTTTTGAGGTGAGCCGGTTTTTCCTTTTTAAAAAATCGAAAAGTCCCATAATAAGGAAGCAAGTTGAAAGGTGAAGCGATTGTTGGTTAAAGAATCAGCGTTCGCTATCTAAAAATAAATATAATTTATTCCGGGACTTATCTTTATTATAAATCCATGGTATTTGCATCGTTTATACAGAAGGCAGTGGATATGATGTATTCAGCTGCAGGTACTACAGGTATGCACCATAGCAATAAGCGCTCGCATTATTTTACAGATGCACAGGTAGTCCGGCGACATGGCTTTGTCAACGAAAGCAGGTACGAAACAGCAGCACAAATATTTTTCGGCTTGCCGCCCGATTTGCCGGTGGTGGGTTTTTAAATAGCTGCGGCAATGAAGATTGGCCCCATTGCCGCAAACATTATTTATGGTTTCACTAACATTAGTTGACCCAAGTGATAGGCCAGGTGGTTGGTGCGGTTGATCAATACACTCAGTTTATTCCTGCCGGGTTCGCGGGAAAAATCCTCGTCGGTCATTGCCGTATGCCTGCTGAACCAGTCTTCTGCTCTCATGCCGGCAAAATGGGCCGTTAATTCCTGGTTTTGTTTTTTCCAATCTCTTCTTAATTGCGCGGCCGGGGGAATAGCTGTAATCGTTCTGTCAGGATTTTTCAGAAAAGCTTCATCCAGGTGCGCATACTGCCGCTCTCCCAGGCCGAACAACGAAAGCATACTGTCATTGGCGGCAATCAGATGCCCGAGAATGTAGATGATCCTGTTTTTGCCGGGAGCAATTTCCTTTTCAAAATCTTCGTCACGAAGTGCATCAAAAAATTTGTCGGCCCGGTTTACGTAGGTGTTCCATGCTTTCAGGGCCATCTGCACAAATGTTTGCCGGTGGTCGAGTTGTATTGTTTGCATAATGAAATAGTTTCTGCAGCAATTACAACCGGGGAAGGAAAAGGTTCGGATTATTTATGACCATATAGTTCTTTCCTCATTTTATTCATACCTGCTCCACCAGCCGGGCATCGGGATTGTCGGGCAATGGTGAATGGAGGGCAGTTATGTCTATTTGTTTCATCAGGTCCTCTGCCATGGTAAGGAGAAGCAATGTCGCCGGTTTTGTAAACAGGGGGAGTGGTGTAAGTGAGCAAGCTGCCGCTTTTCAAAATGGGCAACATGCTGTTTCCAAATCCCTTCATGGCAGCTGTTTTATAATACCCGCAACATTTCTTTTTATTTCCGCCATAATAAACTAACTTATACTCCCGCAATCTCTTCATGCTCCTTATTTTATAACCATTAAATGGCTTTTTTATGAGGAGCAAGTTTACTATTGCTGCTGCACTTGTGGCTGCACTGATATTAGTCGGATGCGCTAACAAATTCAGGTTTACCCAATCTGCCGTAGTACCCGGAGCATATGGTGATGTGAAGGTGAAAAAAGACAAAAACGAAAATTACATTATCACCGTAGACGTAACCAACCTGGCCGACAGCCGGCAGTTGGACCCACCCAAGGATACCTACGTTGTTTGGATGGAAACAGCAGAAGGCAATGTGCGAAATATCGGACAGATAAAATCAACTTCATCCCTGTTGAGCAAAGCCCGTAAAGCCACTATGAGGGCAGCTTCCACGGTAAAACCGCGACGCGTTTTTATTACTGCTGAAGAAAGCGGCACGGTAAGCTACCCGGGCAGGGAAATACTTACTACCAGAACGATTGATACCTAATGACAACAACTTTACCGGAACAAAAACACTTTTTATGAAAGGGTATAAAACCAATATTGAAAAAGCAACGCTGGAAAATGAAAATTTTCGAAAAGTGATGTATACGAGCCATCACTTTCAACTGGTATTGATGAGCTTGTTACCCGGCGAAGAGATCGGTATGGAAACACATCCCGGCAACGACCAGTTCTTCCGCGTTGAACAAGGTCATGGTGAATGTTACATCGACGACAGGAAATATGAACTTTCCGCAAACGACATTGTGGTGATTCCCGCCGGCGCCCGGCATAATATCATCAACACAGACAACATGACGACCTTAAAAATGTATACCATTTATGCACCGCCGAACCATAAGGATGGCACCATACACCAAACCCGGCAGGAAGCGCTGGCGAGTAAGGAAATATTTGACGGGGTAACCAGCGAGTAGCGGCAATGTAACTTTTGCGTGTTTAATAATAAAAAGGAGTGGCACCATGTGCTACTCCTTTCCCAGCAAGGAATGCTTTGTTATTGTGCCGGTCAACTTTTTTTCTTTTTCAGGGAAATTTTATAATCGTCCGGTGTGCCGGCAATCCTGAGGTTTACAAACGCTATCTTTTTGTCTTTGTCGCGGTATACGATGGCATCTTCCTGCTCGGGATCAACTTCTTCCCGCTTTCTGCCGCCGAACAGGTAACGGAACCCTATTTGCGTGACCATTTTCAACGGAACACGCACGTAATAATCCATATTTAAATTCAGCGACTGCGTTCCGCTGATCTCAATAAATCCGAGGCTCGAATTAATATTCATAGCGGGAATATTCAACATACCATTTTTCAGCGTGAGTGTATTGCTGAGCGTGTCGAAACGAACGAGGCGCAAATTTTTGTCTTTGAAATAACCTGATAGTGCCTGCATGGGAGCAAAATCTACCAACGCTCCTTGCGTGATCACAATATCCATTTCTGCTTCTGCCTTGTCGAGAATGGGCACCAGGTTAGGATGCATATACACTTTACTGTTGATGGTGCCGCTAAGCACACCTTTCAGATTTTTGTTTAAGGTATAATCCTGTCCAAAGTTGTCGAAGCGCAGCAGCAGTTGATCAATTTGAACACTGTCGAGGCGGATATTGCTTTGGAAATAAATATGCTCAGAATCCGAACCGTTGAAATATCCTTTGATGGCCAGGCGCCCGCGGGCTGCCCGGAAGTCCATGGTGTCTACATAAAGAAAATGATTGGGCTCCATGCGCAAACGCGTACTGAAACGGCGCAGCCAGATGCGGTGATAATTCATTTTCTGGATATCGGCTTCCAGCGCAAGATGCGTGAACGGCAGCTCGAAAATGTTGAAGGCGCTGTCGTGGGCAACGGAATCTTTTTCTGCATTGTAGTTGAGCAGTTCATCAACGTCTAAAAAGGAAGAGCGTATCTGAATTTTGTTCACCTGCTTTTTCATGGCTTCATCTGCTCCCAGGTAAAGGCTGATGGTCCCTTGCAGGTCGCTTTTACCCATCTTGCCTGCAAAATCGCGGAGATGCAGTTGTTTCTTACTATACGAAAGCGTACCCTTGAAGTTTTCCAGCTTTAAGGGATGTACTTTCATTTTGCCTTCCATTTTTTTAAAGGTGAGATCGGCTGATTTGAGTACGCTATCATAATTCAGGGACAGGCTGGCGCTCAACTTGAGTTCCCTGATCTCTTCCTGCCGGTAATCTTCGGGCACATAATTTTCGCCATTATAACTAAACAGGTCCTGCAGTTTCAGCAAATTGCTGGACACGTAAAAGGCAAATTCTGTATTGCCTTTCTTATTGGGTTGTTTCCATAATTCGTAATTGGAAAGGCGCCCCCAGAAACGAAAATCGGTTTCATCGATTTTCCCGCTGAAATTTCTCAGGCGCATCGTATCATCATTGATCAGCAGGTCGGCGCGGAAATTGTGAAAGGTATGAGGGTAATGATTGAGCTTTGCATGAAGGTCTTCGATATAAAAATTTCCCCGCGGTATGCCCGAGGGATGCGTAAGTTGCTTTACTGAAGTGTTGAAAGCAAGTTTCACAGAAAAATTGCTGATCTCTTCTGTATTCTTTTTTGCCAATGCGGTATCAAATGCCAGAAAATCGCTCAGCTTTATTCGGTTGCTCTGTGCCGTTAGTTTGACGGCTATTTCTTTTTCCTGTGCATGAAAAATAGCGGGCAGATTGGTGAGCGACCCGTTCAATGCCAAATCAGACTGGCCCAGCCGGAAGCGCAGCGTGTCCAGGGTAAGCCGGCCTTCTTTCATGGATGCCTCGAGGTTGAGGTTTTCAACAGGCGTTGTATACCCCGGCAATTTGATATGCAAATCGCGGATGCTGAGTTTGCTGTCGATACCTTCTTTCAGTCGTACCAGGTTGCTTTCCGGCTGTTCAAAATCGATCAGCTCGTTAAAATTCATATCGAGCAATACTTTGCCACGGATGCCCTGGAGGTTTTTGATATTGAGAAAGGCGCCCAGGAACTGGAGGTCGAGGTCGCTGTGCAACTGCACGGTGATATGCGGGTCTTTGAAGTTGCGGACCATCACATTGCCTGCAAAGACACCGGTACCGGGACGCGCAGTGATATCATTGATCTGCAGTTCAGCTGTTTTCCAACTGCTGTCGGCGCCATTATGGAAATAGCCTTTAAAGCCGAGATTGTCGAGTTTTTTGTTGGACTGTGTATTGAGAAAATAACCATTCTCACAACCAAAACGCGCATCGAGGTGGTATTTGTGGCCGGGCGCCAGCCGTCCTTTCAAGCGTGCATCGAAAAACACCTTGCCCGCATTGGCAAAAGGTTTGAAATTTTCGGCAACATCTGGCGGCGCGAGTGACAGAAACGTGTTGAAATCGGGTTTGCT
>CALCIN010000035.1 GCA_937961055.1 uncultured Chitinophagaceae bacterium
ACCAGTAGCATTGAAGAACTGCTGCCGCAGAAGTGGGAGAAACCATCAGACTGATAATGGGTTAGCCGGTGGCTTACTCTTGCAAGGCAGTTCTATCCTGGTCCATTAAAACAATTTCTTTGGTTTGTCTCAGCTTTGGATATTCCAGTATTCCCTTCACCCCTTCCACTCCGTGTTGCTCCAATAACCATATATAATATTTTACCTGCCATTCGTGCGCTTCTTCCATTTTATCGCTTTTCTTGATTTCATGCACGATTTTGTTTTTGGCATCGTAAAAGTCTATTTTGCTTCCTCCGATTTCTATTTCGGTGTACTTTTCAGCACGCTGAGGGTAACTGGTGGATCCGATTAACTTTCCCTCCGCAACTGCCTCCGAATTGTGCTCCATGTTTACACCGTTGGAAAAAAGCCAGAGTTTTCGGTGGCAGATGAAGAAGTAGTTGATGTGAGTGGCTGTGAGGGGCATCTGCATCAGGATTTATAAAATACAATTCTCTCCGTACAGCATCATTCCTTTTTCAAAGGAATAAGAATCTCTATTTGCCTTATATACTCCATTTACGTTTTCACTATGAGCTAAAATTGGTTTTATATTAGCTTTCCCAAGCCTTACCGCAACTATTTGATTTGACATTTCCTTAAACAAGGTTTGAAACATATAGTTTTTGACCTTGATGAGATCCCATTCATTTTCTCTTGAGCGTGAAATACATTTGATTTCCCTTTGTAAGGCTAATAATCTTTCGAAGTTATCGTCATCCTCATTTGCTGGAATATAAAACGAATATTGCTCTCCAAATTCTTTCTCATCTATTAATTGTACTTTTCCTAAAGTTGCATAAGCGCATTTTTTAATGCAATCTGATAAGTCAAGATCTATCAAATTACTTTTCTTTTGGGAATGCTTTCCAAATTGGAGCTGATTGGCAATCTTATCAAAAAAGATTTCTTGAATTTTATGTAACTCTCTTTCCTGGAACACCTCTTGAAAGCCCAAAGCCTCTTTAGTAAACATCAAAATATCCTTATCTCTTCCCCTTCCATAGATTAAATTCGCCCTGGATTTTCCTCCCTTTACCAAATTGAAAAGCACAACTTTGCCAAATCCCAATAATTTTCCATTCCTATTGCATCGACCCGCTGATTGTATAATGCTTGAAATTGACGCAAAATCCCTATATACTATCGGGAAATCCAAGTCGACGCCTGCCTCAATAAGTTGAGTTGAAACCAATATGGTTTTCTTTTTTTGCTTAAGCCTTTCCTTGATGATCCGAATCTTTTTCTTTCTATCGTTGGGAGTAAAATGGGTATTCAGTAAATAAAGCTCATCCGGCTGGAATCTTGAGGATAAAATGTCAAAAAGCTCTTTACTATCATCTATAGTATTCAAGATTATTAAAACTGAATCATTTTCACTTAGTACCAATTCACTTAATTCCTTAATATTAATTGGGTCTTTTTTATATAGTATTTGATACCGATTAAAAATATCGCTTTCAAAATACTTTTTATGTTCGAGCAGCCTTACTGGTTTCTCATAGTTGTCAAATATTTCGGTAACATCTTTATTTTTCGGCAATTCAAAATTGGGCTGAGTGGCAGTTGACAAAATTGCATAGCAGTTGAATTTTTCACAAAACTTAGTTAGGTAAGCAACAAAAAAGGTATATAATCTGGGCGGTAAGGACTGTATTTCATCAATCAAAAAAATCGTGTTGGAAAAATTAGGCAGCTTTAAAAGCGTATCATTTCGGTTACTTAAAAGCGTTTCAAAAAAGCGGACAAATGTGGTAATAACGAATGGATAAGCAAAAATTTGTTCCTGGAACATCAAATAGCTCAACTCTTTAAAGTTTTCAGGCGATGGATCAGCCTCTAATAGTTCCTGTACCCTGTTAAAATTTTGATTGTTGGATTTGGAATCAATTCTTTGAACAAATTTTTTATGTGAAAAATCTTTACAAATTTCCAATACTTCTGCCTCCACTTGTTCATTAATGGATAAATAGGGCAAAGCATACAAGATTCGAAAATCCCCCTTAGCCTTAATTATTTCACACGCTAACAAAAGCAGAATGATCGTTTTTCCTGCACCCGTTGAAGCCGTCAGTTCAAAAACTCTTTTGCCAGTTTTTAAAAATTCGAGAATTCTTTCAACACTTTCTTTCCGGATCCGTTCACGCAAAATGTTTAATTCCGAGTCTGCCTTGAACCTGGATATATATTTTGTAAGCGCCGCCGGGTAGATTTTACAAAACTTGCGAATCGCTTTTTTGTTATCATCGAGGATTGTGGAGTGTGCCGTATCGCATTTATCAGCCAGAATAAGCGCAGAAAATGCAAATTGCACTTCAAGAAAAAAATCTAAATAACCTTTGGTATATTTAGAATCAAAACTCAATTTATTTAAGAAACGACTCGCATTGTCTTTTTTCATCACTTCTTCGAATTCCCTCACTATTCCCCATTCTTTAAATTGTTCCGTATACTCCTTAATCGGTAATACATCTAGTTCCTTTTTCAAAAACGAAAAGAGATTATCAATTTCTTCCCTGCTTAGTATATAGGACTCCTTTTCTAAATTTGACTGATTGGGGCAAAAATCAGGCAAATGGCCATGGTGCTTAGCGATAATCACAGCAACCGCCACTAATTCATTCGTTGTTAGCTTTTCTTTTTGCAGCTTTTTCTTCAACTCTTGAAAATTTTCGCGAATGCATGCGAAAGCACAAAAAAAAGCATAAGCAGATAAATAAGCATGATTGCTATAACCTGTAGTAGGTTTACTATGAAGCTTTTTTTGAAAGTGCGGATTGATTTTGCCCAAATCGTGAAAAATTGCAGCCAATTCCGCAAACTGCGAAACCCGTAGCCCCTCAGTAATCTTCCTCACATTTTCTCTTACACTCTTTACATGATCCAATAAGTATTTATCAGGATGAGATTTCAGAGAATCTATATTAGCCATAATCTTTCCGTTTCATCTTGATCATTCATATATTCATAATATTTCCCTTCTACTTCAAGCTTGTGAGGGTAATCAGGATAAATTACTTGTTGATACATTTCAGGTAAATTCCAAAAATCCTCATTCTGGAATGTAGGTAACTTGTCAAATCCAACTCTAAACGCTCCTGTTAATTTGGGTTTATGTTCTGCAGATACAAAAGAAGTAGTCTTGAACTCACTTTCCTGTATGTCTGATATAGTTCCTTCTGAGATATATTTCAGCTCTGCAGGACAATTATGCCAGCCTAAAACAGGTGTAAATACAGCATGCTCATTTTTCACCGACTGCAAAAAAAGCTCAAATTCTTTTCTTGACTTTTCATCTTTAAGTGCCAAAGTGATTTTATACTTGGGCTTTCTTAAAAACTCGAAATACTTAGGCGATCCTGGCTGAGTAGGATTGATGGCTGTCCGGCTTGTAAACCCCCAGGAAATTTTTTTAACAGGATTGAGTAAGCTTACTCCATACAACAAATTTTGAGACAACCTGGGGAACTGTACTTTCATTTCCTGTCTCTCAATACCTAAAACCGCGCCTATCATACCAATCAATGCCGTTTTGGTAATCAAGTCATGCGTCAGGGGATTATTATTAGTTTCTGGCTTTTTGAAATGAGCCCAGTCGCCTTCAATTCTAAGTTGAAATGCTTTCATAAGAAAATTTCATGATCAAAACTGTATTTCCTCGAATTTGTCTCTTTTTGCGAAGGCTTCCTTTATTTGCGGAATTTCAGTATAAAACCTAATCTTTTTAATTCTATCTGAAGTTGCAATAGTGAAAATTCCGCTGAAATCAAATTCAAAGTCTTCCAATCCGCGCAATTGCTCATCTTTTTTATCGTCCTTATTCTTCAATTTGATTAAGCGATTAAGGCCATATACCTTCTTATTGTTTTCTGAATAAACAATCTCCAAAAGCAAAATAGAGTTTTGTCCGGCTTTGCTTCGTGAATGAGAACTTCCTTCACCACTTGTTCCATACCAAAGTCCTTCAAAAAGCAAATTCAAATCTTCTTCTGTCATGCCAGACTTTTCTGCAACAGCAGGGTTGAGCCATCCATGAATTTGCATAATGGAATAAGGAACTACGGTTGTTGTGCCAATTGCTCCCTGGGACTTCTCAACACTTGATGAAAACATTGAAGTATTTTGATGCATTCGCAAGTTTGCCTGATTAAGGGAAGAATTCAACAAAGAAAATTGGACGGGGCCGGTAAGGTTAACAGCATCTCCTTTTCCGGTAGCGATTCCTCCAAAAAGGCGAACATCAATACATTTTTGCATAACAAACATTGCTTTACTAAAGGGAACTTTTTTCTCCTTTGCAATTTTTTCTGCTTCTGCCAGTTCATTCTTGAATTTGTTTTGCAAAGACTTTATCCGGGAAGCAGAGCCGGTTTCATCGCCCTCTGCAAAAGTTTTATCAGGGATTACGTAAATGTCTTTCCCTTTAATATGTAAATAATCGCGTACGTATCTTTTGATTCTTACATCACTAACCAATATTTTTTTGGTTTCTTCGTCATAACGCTGTTCTCCGGTAAATGGATCACCGTTGGGGATATTATATGCAGTATCATATAAAAACAATATCTCCGATTTGTGTTGTACAGTTTTTACTTTTTCCATTTATCTTTAATTTTTATTTGTTGGTTAAGAATTGCTTTTTTCTTCTGGTTGGTTTTTCTTAGAAATTGGCATGAAATAAGATTCCAAAAAACCAAATGCACACTCCTCCCTGTCATAAGTACCATCAAAATCTTTTATCTTTTGAGCCAACTCACATGAAGTTTGGTATGTATAGTTAGTTCTCTCGTGCATTATTAGCTTTTGCTCAATGTCATTTTTTAATTTTATAAAGTCATCAATTGTACTAATTCTACGCGACAGGTTTCCAACATAATTCTTTTCAAAGGATTTAATAGGAGATTTCTCGCCAGCAAAATTCTTTGCCATACGCCCTAATAAGAATCCAAGTTGATAACTTTTTGAATTTGTAATATCCATATACTTATTGCTTTGATTATTTTGTATCGAAATCAAAAATTCCAAATCGAATTTTAAGTAGTGAAGCTTGGGATCGCCTGCTCTTATTGAAAATTCTACATTTCGTATAAATGCACTTAGAAGAATATCATCTGAGTGGTAGTTATCTGTATAAATTTGAGGTAATATCTTTAGTATATGAGATTGAAATTTAGGGTTGGTTTTAAAGCTGACTTTTCCAGTCTTGGAATCGACCTGAGGGCTGCCTAATATGTTCTTAAGCGATACGCTTATGCCAACGCGGGTAGCTTGGTTTGTTTTGCTCGAAAAGTAAGACCTACGCCTTTCGTTTATGTTTCGTGCAATTTCCTCAATTCGTTGTTTGGTCCTTCTGATGCTGCTTTTTTCTATGCCAGATATTTCGATCAAGTCTACATCAGGTGAAGTTAGTCCGCCTTTCTTTGAAAAAATAACATCGAAGGTTGTAATATTATTATTAGGCTCTTCAAATATGTCAAAAAGCGGCTCTCCCTCGGAAGTTTGGCTTCCTCCATTTGCATTCTTAGCCTTCTCTTCATCGTACCTTTCAAAAAAATCAATGTAGTCTTTTTCCGTTAATTTGCTGCCCCGTGGAAGGATGATAATTTTAACTTCAGTGCCAGGTATTAACAATCCCTTCCCAGAAAAATCAATTCCATAAAATAGATCCTGTAGAGTGTTTTTGTTAAAGGATTTGGATTTATGTCTTGCATTTAAATCGAAATCGGGGAATTGAATGTCGTTTTTCTTATCGCCTGAGCATAGCGTTTTGTACAGGGTCTTTTTCAGGATAAATCCATGCTCCGTTTCTTCTACAAAATCAGAAATCAATTTTTGATTGATCAAATCGATGTCATAATCAAACTTATACCAATGTCCTTTATGTGGGAAATCAAAGTGGATAAAGATTCTGCCACTATTGAGTTTTAATAGTTTTTCTTGTTCTTCTTTGGTTAAATCGCCATCATTGGAGGTCACACCTAATTTTGCCAAAATTGATTTGCTTGTATTCTGAAACAACTGTTTAATAGCATACTCTCTAACCAATTTTTCATCTTGAATAAAAGAAACCAGATTAAAGCTTGAAGGGTTGTTGAAGAAATATTCTATGGCAGATATATTTGCCAGAATGCTTTCCAGAATGTGCAAATCCTTCTTTAGCGTATTTCTGAATTTATAAAGCGTACTATCATAGGCATTTTTCCTTTTAATTATGTCATCAAAATCGTTGTTGCCTCTGTTGAATGAGCTGGCGCGAAATGCAGCGTTGCTATGGCCAGGATCTGCTAAACGATATCCTCCTCCTTCAGAAAACTCAATGGAGCCATCCTTTTTAACTTTCGCAGAAGTGGCATAATAGATATCTCCGAAAATATACTTCATTAAACTGTCACGCTCAGAAGTCTTGAACCTTAAATAATACAGTTTGTTTCTTTCTTTTTCGGGAGTAACTTTTGAGCTATTCCAATCCAAACTATAATCATCTAAAACGGGAACAGATATACATAGTGGGTAATTGTTTTCATTATCAACCGGACACGGAGAAACGTATTTAAAATATTTTATATTTTCGGATGAAGATTTTAAGACACTTCCAATTGCTAATATGGTATCCAAGCTCATAAACTTGACTTTTTTTAACTCAAACATTTTTGTCCGACTTTCTTTGCTTAAGCAGATATCGAACCTTCTTTGGTTTTTATTTGCGCATCCGCCATTTGCCTAATTTGAAATTAGGCAGTCGTTAAGTAAAACTTTACCGGCTTATAATGTTGTAATTTTTATATTTTTTGATACTTAAGTTCGAAAACGGTCCTCAACTCTTGAAAACGTGAATCATCAATTATTGAGTCCCCAAAATAGTTTTCGTCAAAAACGATTTTTATCGCCTCAGAAGCTGACATCCCGTCATTGATGAATTCTCTTATTTTCCAGTTCAAGAACTGAACTGCACTGTCAAAGTCCATTATTCCTTCCCAGTCTGTGCCATAAAATTCTTCCATCTAACGAGCTTTATGGCAAAGATAGTAAATACCAAGAGAATCAGTAATTGCTTGATTAAATTATTCAAAATAATTTAAAAAAGGATTTTTTTCTTACTTCATTGATAATCAATCTTATTTTATTTACTCAACTTTTTTATCTTAGCAATTAAGTCACGCAAGGAATTGAAAAAGAGACTCAGTCATTGCTATTTAATTGCACCCGAGGGACTTAATAAGCTTCAGAAATATGTTCTGGAGCTTTTTTACGCGCATAGTTAAATTGGTGCTTCGCATACGAAGGCTGCAGTTTGTCAGAAAAAATGAACAAACACCTTTTAAACCACCTCCACACACCCAAACCCCATCGCATTATTCAATCCCAACCCCGCCCCCAATCCAACCTCCAAAATACTTTTTGCCGCGGTTACTTTCATACGGAAACCCGTAAACCCTCGGATTTTTGTTTCGGCTTCGGTAAAAGCTTTAATGGTAACAAGACGGCTTTTCAACTGACCTGGATGGAATAGTACTTCAACAGCTATGCTGCTTTTAATCTCATCAACGGAAGAAGAAGGATGAATGGCCCTATATTTTTCGGCCCAATTATGTATTAGCCATACGCGAAATTCAGGATCTGCAGGACTGAGAAAATCATAATGTCCCCGATCGTTCTTACGTCCCACCACCAGCGGAGAAATAGGTTGCAAGATCACTTCACAATCGCCTTCACCTGGCGGAAGATCGTCAGGCAATACCTGCACGCCGGTGATGACAAACTGCACACGGCTTTTTTTATCAGCAATGTCCAGCTCCTGGTTCATAAACAGTCCGCGCACAAAGTGGCCAGCTGCCTCATCTATATAAAATGTAATAATCAGCGTTCCGGGTGAACCACTTAGCCGAAAACGGTCACCCTGGGCGCGAAAGGCAATCTTCAGGTCAGAAAAACAAAAAAGTTTAAAGCTTTTTCCGCTGGGTAACTGATACCCACGTTCGTGTAAAAAAGCAGAATATTTTTCATCAGCCCGATTGATAATTTTATATATCGCAGCCGATAGGGGATACTGGTAATTGGCGGGAATCAAAAGACCGTCACCTTGGGGGGTCAGGGTGAGCTGAATTCTCATACGCTGACTTTTGTGGTGTGAGGACGAAGGTAATTGATTACTGTTCAGAAAGTTTTAAAAAAATGTTCACACCCTATGTGTATAAATGATTGTAAAAGAGTTATAGTGAAGGTGTTACGGGAACCCGTAAATC
Organism: uncultured Chitinophagaceae bacterium; assembly: GCA_937961055.1. Classification (GTDB taxonomy): domain Bacteria; phylum Bacteroidota; class Bacteroidia; order Chitinophagales; family Chitinophagaceae; genus CALCIN01. The sequence continues at coordinate 8,286 of CALCIN010000035.1, forward strand.
AATTCCTTGCATTGCTACTAAAATGCACAAACGATATAGCTAAAGGGCATGCAACTTTTCACAATCCCTTAAAAAATTCATGCAGCGTCATATTGTGCGCCGCCACAATCCTCATCAAACTCGTCAACCGCATATCCGCCCCTCTCTCATACCGCGCATACTGCGTTCGGTCAATTTCATGCTCATACGCAAATTTTTCCAGCGACGAATAACCAGCCTTTTTTCGCAGCTGCTTTATACGTTCACCAATTTTTTTAAGATCTGATTGCATTTCGTTTAATGATCGGGGTGATCTCTTGATAATTTTTGTTGCCATAGGAATGCAAATTGAAAGATTGATATTTTTTAAACAACGGGCTTTTTGCTGTGTGCACATTTGCACACTAAATACAGTATATTGCACAATATAACGGTGATGTGTACACTACACAGGCATCGTATTTAAGATCTGTCAAACCTATTCGTAAACCAAAAAACTTTTCCTTATGACTACTATCACATCTTACGCCGAAATCACTTTCAGCACTGCAGTAAAAAGAGCACTGAAAGCACAACTGAAAACCATTGGCCACAACCTTCACCAACTACGGCTGGCACGCAATGAAGATATTGGCACCGTCGCACATGCCGTAGCTATCACTCCGGCCCAGTTAGCTAAAATTGAAGAAGGCCGGCTGAATTTTCGGCTAGGCATTTTGTTCAACCTATGCGATTATTTTGATGCGAATTTAGAAGATATAGTGAAGTGAAGATGGGTATATCTACATGTATGAACGGGAATTTATGGAAACAAGAAGTGTGAAGATGGGACAAATCCCGTTCAGACATGTTAGTTATATCTAATACGTCCCCCTATACAAATTATCAATCCTCCGCCCCACCGGCATCTTTAACGGTATCTGCAACCCATTCGTCTCCTCCAGCCACTTAAACAACTCCCTCCGCAGCGCAATACCCGTCTGCCTCAACGTCGTATCACGAATCAGGTTATTCATCTCCCAGGGATCTTTTTGCATGTCGTATAACTCGTTAATATCCCACGTGCCATGATTGTAAATGTATTTATACTGATCCGTGCGAATCGCAAATATCGTAGGCGTTTGCGGAAAAGGCGCCTCCCAGTAATATTCATAAAACACAGCCTTACGCGCCCACGTGGCATTGGGATTACGCAACAACCCTGCAAAAGAATATCCCTGCATCTGTTGCGGCTTGCTGATACCGGCCAGTTCCAGAAAAGTAGGCGCAATGTCAACATTCATAATAATCTTCTCCACCACCGAAGCAGGCTTTACCATACCAGGCGCCCAAACCAACAGCGGCACACGCATACTTTCTTCATAAGCATGCCGCTTGTCAATAAGACCGTGCTCGCCGAATGAAAAACCGTTGTCGCCCATGTATACTACCATGGTATTGTTTTCCAGGCCCTGCGCCTTCACCCAGTCCAGCATGCGCTGAACGCTTTCATCTACAGCCATCAGCGTTTCGAGATAACGGCGGTAAAAGTCATCAAACTTGATCTGTCCATGATACATGTAATCCACCCCGTGCCAGCTGTAACGTTGGCGACGTACCCAGTTGGGAATGTCTTTGTAGTTCACCGGGGTGGTGGGAGCGGTATAAGTGCCAAATGATGGACTGCTGTCGGTAGCAGTGAGGTACATCGAAGGCGGACAAATAATGGGCACATCCTTATACTTGCCGGCATGCCGTTTGGCGGGTTCAAATTCTGCGTGTACGCCTTTGTGTGAAAGGTATACAAAAAACGGTCGTTGCTTGTCGCGCTTGTTCATCCAGTCAATGGCATAATCCGTCAGCAGGTCGGTGGTGTAGCTGCCTTCGGGTTGTTTGATGCGTTTGCCGTTGATATTAAAGGTTGGATTGTTATACACGCCCTGTCCGCGGAAGCTCAGCCAGTAATCAAATCCCGGCTGCGGCTCATCATCCGTGTTGCCCATATGCCATTTGCCAAAGAAGGCAGTCTGGTAACCTTTCTCCTGCATGTATTGCGGAAAGAAAACGAGATTGGGCGGCAAGGGCGCGTCGTTGTTCACTACCGTATGCGTGTGTGCATACTGACCGGTTAATATCGAAGCCCTGCTGGGGGAACACAAGGCCGTTGAAACAAACGCATTCTTAATATGCGCTCCTTCACGCGCCATGCGGTCCATGCCGGGCGTTTGCAAACCCGGTATCTTGTTCATGAAGCCCATGGCGTCGTAGCGGTGGTCATCGGCCAGGATGAAGATGATGTTCATGGGCTGGCGCGATTGGGCACGCACCAAGCTGATGCCCATGAGCAACAACGCGCAGGAGAGGAAAATTACTTTTTTCATAACAGTCATGCGTACTCGGTATTTAGAGATTTTTCAGGTCTATTTATCCCACTTCACTTTTTGCGATTGTACATCTCTGGAATTCGTACCAATCATAATCACAAATTCGCCCGGCTCCCAGTCATATTTCAGATCGTAATTGTAAAATTTCAATTGCTCCGGCGTAATCCGGAAGGTAACGGTTTTGGTTTCGCCTGCTTTTACAAATATTTTCTGAAATCCTTTCAATTCCTTCACCGGTCTGGTTACAGAACCCACCACATCACGAATGTAGAGTTGCACCACTTCGGCACCGTCGCGGTCGCCTGCATTGGTAATGTCGATGCTGGCCGTTAAGGTCTGGTTGCCTTTCAATGTGGTATCACTCAGTTTCAGGTTGCCATACCTGAACGAAGTATAACTCAACCCATAGCCGAATGGATATAAAGGATCATTCGATACATCGAGGTAATTGGAACGGAATTTCTGAAACCATTGGCCTTCTGCCAGCGGGCGACCGGTGTTCTTGTGATTGTAATACAACGGAACCTGTCCCACATTTTGCGGAAAGGTAGCAGTGAGTTTGCCGGAAGGATTGACATCACCAAACAATACATCCGCAATGGCATTCCCTGCTTCCGTACCGCCAAACCACACATTGAGTATAGCCGGTACATTTTGATGTTCCCACGTAAGCGCCAGCGGTCTGCCGGTAAATAATACCAGCACCACCGGTTTGCCGGTTTTTAACAGGGCGGCCAATAGTTCCTTCTGCACATCAGGTATTTCAATGTTGGTGCGACTGGCACTTTCGCCACTCATCTCTGCCGATTCACCCAAAGCCGCTACAATTACATCCGCCTGTGCGGCCACCTCCAGTGCTTCTTTCAATATCACCTCTGCCGGCCGGTTATCACGGTTCAGTGATTTACCAAACATGGTGGCGCGCTCTTCCAGTAAACTGTCTGCCGTGAGATTGGAACCTTTTGCATATAATATACGCGCATTGTTGCCTGCCACATTTTTCAATCCCTGTAATAGAGAAACAGATTGCGCATGATTGGCAGCTACGCTCCAGGTACCGGTCATATTCGTTGCAGCATCTGCCAAAGGTCCAACCAAAGCAATAGTGCCGGATTTTTTAATGGGCAACGTGTTGTTGTCATTCTTCAGCAACACAAAAGATTGCGCGGCAATTTCACGCGCTACCTTGCGATTCCCTTCCGTAAATATTTCCGTACGCGCTCTTTCTTCATTGCAGTATTTATACGGATCATCAAACAGTCCCAGTTTATATTTCGCTTCCAGTATGCGGCGACAAGCGGCATCAATCTGCTGCTGCGTCACTTTTCCCTCCTGCAATGATTTCTTCAACGTAGTAAGAAATCCTTCACCAACCATGTCCATATCCACGCCTGCACGCATGGCCATGGCAGATACAGTTTGCAAATCTCCCATCCCATGATCTATCATTTCGTTGATGGCGGTGTAGTCCGTCACCACAAATCCTTTAAAGCCCCATTGTTTGCGCAGCACATCGGTCAAGAGCCATTTGTTGCCGCTGGCGGGTATGCCGTCCACTTCATTGAACGAAGTCATCACGCTGCCTACACCTGCTTCCACTGCCGCTTTATAGGGAGGAAAGTATTCGTTGAACATCCGGATGCGGCTCATGTCAACCGTATTGTAATCGCGGCCAGCTTCACCTGCGCCATACAACGCAAAGTGTTTTACGCAGGCCATGATGGTGTTGTTTTTTGAAAGATCTGTGCCCTGGTAACCGCGTACCATGGCTTTGGCAATTTCAGCTCCGAGATAAGGGTCTTCACCCGATCCTTCTGAAACACGCCCCCAGCGCGGGTCGCGGGAAATATCGGTCATAGGAGAAAAGGTCCAGCAGATACCATCGGCGCTTGCTTCGGCCGCCGCAATTTCGGCACTGCGCTGAATGGCCTGCATGTCCCAGGTGCAACTCAAACCCAGCGGTATGGGAAATACCGTTTCATAACCGTGAATCACGTCCATGCCAAACAACAGCGGAATTTTCAGGCGACTGTTCTCCACCGCAATTTTCTGCACCTCCCTGATCTTTGCTACCGATTTAATGTTGAACAGTCCACCCACTTTCCCTTCCCTGATCTTTTGCGCAATGCCTGCACTGGACGCCTGGCCGGTAGTGATATCGCCCGAAACCGGCAGGTTTAACTGCCCGATTTTTTCATCCAGTGTCATTTTTTGCATCAACTCGTTAATAAACCGGTTCATCTTGTCGGTGTTGGTTTGCGATGATACCTGCAGGCAAGCGATCAGTGCAACAGCAGTGAATAATTTCCGAAGCATATTTTCTTGTTTGATGGTACGCGACTTTACTGGCAGATGATTACTTCAAATTAAATACCTCATTTCACCAGGTGCGGTTCAATAAGTCCCTTCCACAGTTCATACCCTTTGGCATTGATATGCAGGTTATCGTTGGTAAAAATCTCTTTGCGGGGCTGATTGTTTTCATCGATCATCTTACTGTACACATCCACAAACGCTGTTCTTTTTTGTTTGGCAAGAAATTCCCTGATCATAGTATTGGCTTCCACCATCTGTGGCATCAGGTGCTGACGGCTGGGGCTGGGTTTGATGGAAACGTATACGATGGGGATGTTTTTAAAGCGCTTCCTGATCATGCCAAACAAGGTTGTAAAACGATTGAATACCGTATCGGGTGTAGCACCCTGGCCCAGATCGTTTTCACCACAATAGATCACTACCTGTTTGGGGGCATAGGGATAAATAATTTCAGGCGCATAGTAAATAACATCTTTCAGCGTGGAGCCGCCAAAACCACGATTGATAATGGTATGATTGGGAAAATAATCCTGCACATCTTTCCAGAAATTGAAGGAAGAACTGCCTACAAACAGGATGGCGTTTTTGGGCGGAAACTGCAGACTGTCCTGTTTTTTATAAGCCTGTATTTCGTTGTAGAACGGGGGCTGCTGCGCGGTAACAGCAGTACTTACTAACAATAGCAATACCAGTGGAAAGCATGCGCGGGTTTTCATCATGTTTTTCATTTTGTTGTTGAGTTTGGGTCTATTCTGCTTTTACAATTTTAGTTCTTTCACCAATTCCGTTTTCATTGAAGGCTTCAATGGTAAAATAGTAGGTCTGCCCAACAGTAAGACTTCTCAGTTCCAGTTCGTTTTTATCATACACCATCCAACTGCTGTACAGTTTATCGGGCGCAATGCCCCAAAGTACATTATATCCCTGGCAATTGGATTGTTTATCCCAGGTAATGGTTGCATTGCGCGCATCGGCATTTCGCTTTACCTGGAAATTTTTTACCACGGCAGGTTTTTTACCTTGCCCCACACCGAATACCCGAAGATCGGAAATAGCTAAATGAGGCGTAGGCACATGTACATTTTTGTAGCGGATATAACGAACAGTTGTTGGCGTATGCAGTTCGGTGTAGTCGTTCGGCACATCACGCCAGTTGTTGCGTTTGTCTATCAGAATAGTCCAGTTTTTTCCGTCAGAAGAACCTTCAATGAGATAGCGGTGATAGAGTCCCGGTATTCTTCCATACATGTCTGATTGGTAATCGTGATAGTTCACCTGCACCGCGTATACCGTGGCAGGATTGACCAGGTCTATCTCTACCCATTGCTGGTCGTTGTTGGCAGCGGCCAGCCAGAAGGTTTGAATGTTTTCGTCCACAAGATTTTTTGCGCTGAACCCACCTGCTTCAGAGGATACCTTTACCGGCTTGTTGTACGATAACAACATCCAGCCCGCAAATTGTCCCGCCTTGCCTGCCACAGCGGGACCAAAATGGGGATAATCGCCAAAGCGGGTGTTGCAGTACATCAGTCCATCTTTGTCGAAGCCGGCAGGAAACATGGCTATCCTTCTTTCCCAGTTTACATTTACCGAAAGCGCCATGGTGGCAAAATGCCAGTATTGATGAAATGGCCCCAGCACCGTGCTGCCATGTCCGGCGCCGTTGGCAAAGCCGCCTGGTTTGTACGAAACAGGATTGTTGGGCGCATAGGTGTAAGGGCCCAGTGGACCGTCACTGATGTATACGCCATCACCATATACATTGAACTCGGTTCCGGGCGCTGCATATTGCAGGTAATATTTGTTGTTGTGTTTGGTCATCCACGGACCTTCCACGTAGCCGCGGGCCGTATCGGAATGGTTCTGGCCAAAACGCTCCCAGCCATGACGATCGGCCTGCAGGTTAAACAGTTCATGAACCGTATCGGAAGGTTTGAAGCGACGATCTTTATCCAGCTCCCGCACGCGAATGGGAAATGTATTGGACGATCCCCAAAACATATAGGCCTTACCGTTATCATCAATAAACAAGGCAGGGTCCTGCAAATTGTTCAATATGGCAGGCACTGCTTTCCAGTCGCCTTTTTTGGGATTGTCGGTATACAAAATGCTCATTGACCCCGAAGGATCGCCGGTTACATACAACACAGAGTCTTTATAATTGAAGGCTGCCGGGGCATTGGAGCCCTGGAAATACCATTTCTCCGGGGTAATGAACTGCCAGTGGAGCAAGTCGGTGGAATGCCAGTAGCCCATGGAGCGGGTCACAAACATATAATATTCATCCCTGAAACGTACTACCGCAGGATCGGCGCCCGACCGGTAAGAAAGTCCTTGGTGGGCGTTGTAGATCATGTAGGTGTAATCGAGGTTCAGCGGGTTGCAATACGTAGATTGCTGTTGGGCATCACTACCGAGTGCCATCACGCTGTATAAAAGGGTTATAAAAATATTTTTGGCAAGGCGCATATTGGTCCTATGTTGTGCTGCTATTTAAAATGCGGGCTCTGGAATCCCAGTTTTTGCATTCCGTTCTGTATTTCAGGAATACGCATGAACAGGTCCCACAACAGGTTGCTGCGGTAGTTTTCAATCATCACAATTATCGGGCCCTGATCAATGGCCAAATGAGAATTGGCATACCAGTTTTTTGTTTCATTAAATGCATCGACAAAACCGTATTCGGTCCAGATTTTATCACCCAGTTTATAGTAAAAATGTTTGAGTGCCTGCATGGAATATTCTGGCGTATAGGGAAATGAAGAAAGGGCTGCAGTTGGTGTGATGGTGCCCAGGTCGTTGTCTGGCGCATGGGCGCTGTAACCGTTGTAGGTATCGCTGGCTGTTAATCCCCAGCATGCTGCACTGTAACCTTTGTAGTTATTGGGATTGCGAATGCAGTGTTCGCGGTTGATGAGCGTGTGTTTGAGATTTTGTTCCCAGTAATCGGCGTATTTGTCTTTCAGTCCTCTCGGGTCAACGCCCAGGAAAGAATAATGCGCAAAAAATAACGGCCCGCCATAGTCGAAGCCAAGCGGCAGTTTTATGCCATAATATTCGCGTTGATTTTTAAAATGATTGCTGTTGGCCCAGCAGCGGTGGTAAACATCGGCATTGATGGCGTACCGGGGCGAAGAAGCAGCGAGTATATAAGTGATGAGGCATTCATTCCATCCCCGTATTTCATGGTTCATACTCCAGTCGTTGTTGGGACTCCAGTGCCAGAACAGGAGGCTTAAGCCGCCGCGCGTATGCCAGTTCCATTCCACGTTTTCCCACATCCAGGTAATGCGCCGGCGCAATTCCGATTCTTCGGGGTTGTTGCCGTTGAAATATTCACGCGCGCATAACAAGCCCTGCAACAGGAAAGAAGTTTCCACCAGGTCGCCGCCATCGTCTTTGGCACTGAAGGGAATGGTTTTGCCGGTGGCGCCATCCAGCCAGTGCGGGTATACGCCATGATAGCGGTTGGCTTTTTCAAGAAAGCGCACCATTTTGAGCAGATGCTTTACGGCAGTATCGCGGGTAATCCATTTTCTCTCCACAGCCACAATAATGGCCATCACGCCAAAGCCGGTACCGCCTGTGGTGACTACCTCCGGACCATAATGGGTAACATTGCTGCGTTCGCGGGCCATGCCCGAAACAGGATGGGCAAAATCCCAGAAATAACGAAAGGTCTGCCGCTGCACCAGGTCCAGTAATGCCGAATCTGAAAGATTCGGAATAACCCCTGCCACCGGAATACCGGCTACAGGGGTGTTTGCCTTTCCTGAAAGTTTCTTTTGCGCTGCCGCGCCCATACTAAACAAAGCCAAACCAACGGTTACAATTATACGAACAATCATAGTTTTCCGGGAACTTTTTTATTGTACGGTTACAAAATCAGTTTACAGGCGCGGACTTTGAAATCCCAGCGCGGTCATGCCTGCCTTTACTTCGGGACAGCTCATGAACAAATTCCACACCAGGCCGCTCCGGTAGTTTTCAATCATTACAATTATCGGGCCCTGATCTATAGCTAAGAATGAATTGGCAAACCAATGCTGGTGCAGGGAAAAAGCATCAATGAATCCATATTCCTTCCATAGTTTATCACCCAGCACATAATAAAAGTATTTCAGCGCCTTCATCGATTCCAATGGCGTATAGGGAAATGACGAAAGCGCGGCGGTAGGCGCAATCACCCCTACATCATTGGTAGGCGAACTGGCCGTATACCCATTGGGAATATCGCTGGCCGTAAGTCCCCAGCAGGAATCGCTGTAGCCATAATAGGCTTTCGGGTTTGCCTTGCAATAGGCGTGATTGATCAGGGCGTGATTCCTGTTTTGCGTGAAATAATTGGCATAGGGATCGGCGAGGCCATTGGGATCAATGCCCAGGAAAGAATAATGCGCAAAGAACAGGGGGCCGCCCATCGATTCGCCCAGTGGCAGCGGCAAACCATAGTATACACCGCCATTCAGCATATCACCGTTGCCTGCCCATCCATTGGTATATACGGTAGCAGGAATGCTGTGCGTGGGAGAAGCTGCTGCCAGCACATAAGTAATAAGACATTCATTCCATCCTTTGATGGGATGGTCCATTTCCCATCCGTAGTAGGGGCTCCAGTGCCAATACAAAACCTGCTGGTCGTTACGCCGGAACCAGTCCCACTCCACCTGGTACCAGATGCTGTCTATATCCTTGCGCAGCGCTGTTTCAGCAGGGTCTGCACTGTTGAAGTACTGGCGTGCGGTAAGCAAGCCTGCTACGAGAAATGAAGTTTCCACGAGGTCGGCGCCATTGTCTTTGGCGCTGAATGGCACTACTGCTCCCGTGGCGCCATTGAGCCAGTGCGGATAGGCGCCATGAAACCGTTGTGCGGTGTGCAGCAGGAAACCGGTTATTTGCTGCATGCGCGCCAATGCTTCAGCGCGGGTAATGAACCCACGCTCCACTGCTACCGGTAAAGCCATCATGCCAAAGCCTGAGCCGCCGGTGGTGACGATGTCGCCGGATGTGTTGCGTTCGCGGGCAAGGCCGGATACCGGATGCGCAAAATCCCAGAAATATTTAAAGGTTTGTTGTTGTACCAGCGTAAGCAGTGAGTCTTCGGATATAACAGGAAATTTTGGTGTTTGGTCAAGCGGTGTTTTGAAGGTAAACGTAACCTCTTCTTCCAGCGCTCCATTGGTGGTTGATTGCAGGGTGCGCGCAAAGCCGATGGTGAATGCTTCCAACCAGGCTAAGGGAGCAACCGGTGTAATGGCAATCGCACTATCTCCTTGTTTATACGTAGCCTGATAGGCAATGTCTTCATTGGCGCTGTTCCTGAAACGCACACTGCCGGCAACAGAAGAACGATTGATAGGAGCAGCAAACAAAAATGTAATGGTGGGCAAATTATCATACGTGCGATACGCATTGCCTTCCTGCTCGCCAAAAACCACCACGGCAGCAAATCGAAAACCGGTGGGCGGCGGCGCCGGCGGACCAGATTTTGATTTGCTGCAGGCTATCATTCCATGCATTAGCGCCAGGAAGCAGCAGCTAATCGTTATGCGTATTATGTTATTCATGCATTGCACCCAATAAAGAGATGAAAAAGCGCCAATACCCCTAAAATGTGCAGAAAAAAAGAAAGGGTGCATGATTCACCCTTTCTTTTTTGAATGGCCTGCAACTGTCAATCTTTTGCGTTGAACAATGCCGTTATTTCTGCATCGCTCAATGCGCGGTTATACACGCGGAACTGGTCCAGCGCGCCATTCAGTGATTTTGCCCAGGGTTCGGGCCCATGATTGGTCAGGCTGGGATTGGTTTGAAACTGGTGTGTGCCCAACACGATGCCATTAAAATCATTGTAGGAAAGTTTCCGGTAGTTACCGCCATCCAGCACCTTGTTGTGCGTAGCAGTGGGAGCACCATCTTTATACACGCTGATGGCAGAAGTGGCAGCATCATACGTGATAACAATATGCGTCCATTTGTTCAGCACGCCGGGAATTTTCATGAGGTCATCGGCTACCCATTGCTCACCGAGGCCACCGGTGGAGGCGTTGAGCATATGCACTTTTATCCATGCCTCACTCGGGTCTTGCGCATTGTCCCAGTTTTCGAGGAAAATATCCAGGTTGCCCCAGAACTGATTTTTGTGAGAGATGGAAAATATGCCTTGCGCGCCATCTGTTACAGGACCGGGCACATTCATCCAGAAGCTGATGGTAAAACTTCCCAGGTTGGCGATGGTGTCCTTAGGTATGCCTATCCATTCATTGGGGTACTTTACGGTATCACCTTCGGCCTTTACCAACACATATCCGTTTTCGCCAAATTGTACCGCCTGGCCTTTGATGCCGGCCACATACGTAACATTGGAGCTGGTAGTGGTGAACGCATTTTCCCCCTGATCGTCCAGGTTATTTTCAAATGCCCAAAAGCTTTTCAGCGCATTGTAAGGTGGCGGTGTGGGGTCAGGAATGATTTCTTTCAGTGGCGGCCGGTACATCTTCTGGCACGATGATACAGCCAATGCAAGTGTTATAACCAGCAACAAGATTTTATATCGTTTCATGATAGTAGCGTTTGTTTGGGTTAATTAATAACCGGGGTTTTGTTCCAGTATACCGCCCGACTTGTCGATTTCATTCTGCGGAATCGGCAGCAACCGGTGTTTTACTTCATAGTTGGTTTTGCCTGCGGCGTGCAATACATCCACGTCTATGCCCCAGCGCACCAAATCAAAAAACCGTTGCTCTTCCATCGCCAGTTCCACCCTGCGTTCGTGCCTGATGGCATCGCGCAGTTCTGCCTGGTCGGTAGTGGTTACTTCAGGCAAAATGCCGGGGTTATTTCCACGCGCCCGGCCTCTCACTTCTTCCAGCCAGGCCAGCGCATCGGCCGTATTTTGTGCGCCGCCAATTTCATTGGCCGCTTCAGCAGCCATCAGCAATACGTCTGCATACCGGATGATGCGGTGATTCATCCACGGACCAAATTTGTTGTTGTTGGCCAGGCGGTCGGCAGGATTGGTATATACTTTTTTGTTCCAGTAGAGTCGTGGTACAGTTGGATAGGGAGGTACATTCTCACCATACAGCGGGTCTACCTGTCCGGAATAAAGAATGGTTTCATTCTTTCTCGGGTCGCCGGGTTCAAAGGCATCTACCAATTCCTGTGTAGGCGTGTTCCATCCCCAGCCGAGGTCCCACTGCCCAGAACCGCGCACACCCTGCACGTTGGCATAGATGATACCGAGATTGGTTTGGGTAGGACTATAATACGCCTGTATTTCGAATATGGACTCAGGACCGTTTTCTCCTTCTTTACGGAACTGGCTGCCAAAATTGGGCACCAGTGAATATTGTTGTGATGTAATCACACTTTTCGCTGCGTTCAGCGCCTCTTGCCACATGCCGCGCCACAGGTAAGTTCTTGCATGCAGCGCCTGTGCAGCGCCTTTTGTTAAACGGCCTTTAAAGGGAGGGTCCCATTTTAATGGTAACACAGCAGCGGCTGCCGACAGGTCCTGATCTATCAATGCAAAGATTTCCTCGGCAGTGGCGCGTTTGATATTCACCTGTGCAGGATCATGCACTTTAAAATCAACTTTTGGTACGCCGCCAAAACTGCGTACGAGATCGAAGAAAGCAAAGGCACGCAGGAATTGCGCTTCGCCCTTGTTGATTTGCGATGCCGCATCGGTGAGTTCCAGCGAATCTATATCCCAGATGATGGCATTGGCGGCAATGATCAACGCATAGTGATCGGTCCAGTAACCCTGTATGCCTGCATTGCTTTTGTTGTATTCAAAATCGTCGTACATGGCGCCATGGTCCTGGCCATCTGTTATGGTGCTGCCTTTTTCAGAATCATCCGACCGGTAGCTGTGAATGCCGAGGTAGAGATGGTCGTTGAAGCCGCCTCTTCTCAGTATGGCATAGGCAGCAAATACTTTGGAGTCGAAAGAACTGGTGGGAACATCTTCATCAATGTACCGTCCCAACGGTTGCCTGTCAAGAAAGTTCTTTTTGCAGGAGGATATCACTACCAGCACCAACAGCAGCGGTAGCAAACTCCACTTTGCAATAATGTGTTTACTCATATATAATAAGTTTAAAAGTTCAGGTTAATACCGGCAGTATAGATCGCGGGAACAGGATAGGTACCCCTGTCGATGCCGAATTCAGTGGCCTTTCCGCCGATTTCCGGTGTGAAACCGGTATTGTTGGCAAACGTGGCCAGGTTCTGTGCATTCAGGTAAATGCGCAGCGATTTTATTTTCAGGCGCTCCAATGCCTGCTGACGGAAGGTATATCCCAGTTGTACGTTGCGTATACGGAAGAAACTGCCGTCTTCGATCCAGTATGATGAATTCTGGTAATTGTTGGCTCTTTTGGTGCTGAGAATCGGTTCCCAGTTGGAGGTACCTACGCCATGCCAGCGGTCCATTCTTTCAATGAGGTAATTGAAATCGGCAAAGGTTCCCTGGTTCCATTCACGGTAAATTTCATTACCGTACACACCCTGCACATCGATGCCCAGGTCGAAGTTTTTATAGTTCACATTGATGGAACCTCCGTAAGTAAAATCAGGCGTGGGATTACCAATGATGGTGCGGTCGGCAGTGGTGATCAGATTATCTCCATCCACGTCCCTGTATTTGATATCCCCGGGCAATACCGTACCGATGGTGCTGGCCGGGCTTTTGTTGATTTCTGCCTGCGTTTGATAGATACCGTCATGAATGTACCCGTAGAAATATCCGATGGGGAAGCCGGCTGTGGTCCTTGCCGGTCCGGCAATAATGGCGAAACCTGTTTTGTTCAGCCTGTTTACATTGTTCTTTATAGTAGTGAGGTTACCGGATACTGATACGTTCAGATCACGCGAAAACTGCTGGTTCCAGGTTGCTATGAACTCAAAGCCTTTGTTTTCAATTTCACCAAGATTGCCCAGGCCCGGCAAAGTACCCGAAGGGCCTTCAATAAGGGTAAGCACATCTTTGGTTACTTTACTGTAATAGTTCACTTCAACATGCAGCCGGTTGCGCAGTGTATTCAACTCGAGGCCCACTTCATAGGAATGAACGGTTTCCCAGTTGAGGTTGGGATCGGGAATATATTCCCTTTCCAATCCTTCCACCACATCTTCACCAAACACGCCCGAGTTGGCATTGGTAAGTGTAGGATAGGCAGGATAACGATATTTTTCATCAATGTTCTTGTTGCCCAGTATACCCCAGCTTCCTTTTACTTTCAGGTAATCCAGGAAGGTAATGTTTTCAAAGAAATCTTCCTTGCTAACCACCCAGCCCACACCTACGGCGCCAAAATTTTTCCAGGCATTGCCCAGGCGATAGAACTGGCTGCTGCCATCTCTTCTGAAAGAAACATTTAACAGGTACTTGTTCTGAAAGCTATAAAGGGCCCGGGCGAGGTAAGAGAGCGACGCATCTTCCCATGCATTACCGGAACCTGTACGCGTTGATGGATCACCTACGGCATTCACATACCATTTGTCGGGGTTGTTGGGAATAACCTGCCCCTGACCCTGTTGTACAGAAGATTTTGTCTCTTCAAATCCGCTGTAATAAGTGGTAACACCTCCCAGGATGGTAAGATCGTGGTCGCCGAAGCTTTTCTTATACGTCAACAACAGGTCCAGCTGTGTTTTGGGAAACATGTTTTGCAATTGTGACACAGCTGTAGCTCTTCTTGAAGTATCTCGCTTGTCGGGCCCTACTATTTCAGGATTGTATACAGCCAGTATGGGATAGTATCTTCTTTCTGTGTTAAATCCATAGTCGGCATACAACTGGGTGCGGAAAGTAAAATCTTTGAGAAAATTCAGTTCACCATAAATACTGCCCACTACACGATATTCTTTGCGCAGCCGCGTATTCTTTTCCACGTCAATGGACACCAGCGGATTGAACACCTGTGCCCGCTGGAAGGAGGGTAAAGTATGATACAAGCCGGTCCCCGGATCAAAAACGGGCGCTATGGGCGCTGCACGCATGGCGCCGGCTACACCCTTTTCATCATCCGGCAACTCTGCCATGTATGCATTTACGTTAACACCGAATTTCAGGTTCTTCGATACCCGCAATTCATCACTGAAATTGAGCGTGTATTTTTTGTATTGCTCGTGTTTAATTATTCCTTCTTCATTAATGTAACCGAGGCCCAGGTAAAAACGGTTTTTTTCCGTGGCGCCGGTTATGCTGATGTTATTGTAGTTGAGCAGGGCAGATTGGAATATTTCGTCCTGCCAGTCGGTATTGCCTGTCCAGAGCGTATAATCAAAATCAGGAGCGCCCTGGTTGGCCAATTGTTCACTGTACAATTCCTTGAACTGTGCAGCATTGGTGAATTTCATTCTTTCCTGCACTCGTTTTACGCCCACTGTAGTATTGAAATTTACCAGCAACTGGCCGGCTTTAGCTTTTTTGGTAGTGATGGCAATGGCGCCGTTGGCGCCACGCACACCAAAGATGGCCAGTGAGGAAGGATCTTTCAATACCTCTACTGATTCAATATCTGCCGGGTTCAGGAAGTTGATGTTGTCATTTAAAATGCCGTCAACGATGTACACCGGTTTTACGCCATTGATGGTATTGGTACCGCGAATACGCACGTCGGGTTCAGCACCGGGCCTGCCGGAGTTTACGATGGTTACCCCTGCTACTTTACCCTGCAGCAGTGCCAATGCGTTGGCTGCCGGTCTGTCTGCAATTTCTTTTGCTTTGATGGTTTGTATGGAACCGGTGAGATCCCTTTTGCTGGCGCTACCATAACCGATCACTACAATTTCATCCATTCGGATGGTAGACTGCACCATTTTGATCTCAAAGGTGGTGCGGGCGCCTATGGCAATCTCCTGCGTGAGGTAGCCCACTGCTGAGATGACCAACGTGGAGTTTTCAGGAACCGTTAACGTAAAGGCTCCCCAGGCATCGGTGCTGGTACCGCGGGCAGTGCCTTTTACACTTACGGAGGCGCCTTCTATGGGTTCGCCTGCTTCATTGGTTACCTTGCCTGATATGGTAACATCTTCGTCCGGGCGTTCTTCATACCGGATGGCAATAAGATTGTTGTTGAGCCTGCGATAAGTGAGTTTGGTGTGGGCAAACAGGGTGTTGAGCACTTCATTGATATCAGCATTCTGAAATGCCACATCCACCTTTTGCTTCATATCCTTCAAACGGCTGTTGTATAAGAAGCGGTAGCTCCCCTGCTTTTCGATGGTAGATAACACCCTGGTTATCTCTGCATCCTGCATTTTCAGGGTAATGGTTTGTGCACCGGCATTGGCGAATGTGTCGAGCACAAAAAACACAGTCAGCAAGCAAGTTAGTTTCATAATCAGTAGTAGCTTTTGAATAGGCCGGAGCTCCCTTGCAACTGAAAGGGTATTTTTCATACTTTTATTATTAGGGTTAATAAAACAGAAACCGCCATTGCATGCGTTACCTGCAACGGTTTCTTATTTACCTGCTCAAACGGGGAATGCGGCAACATTTCCCGTTTTCTTTTTTAAGTATGGTGTTATGAAGAATTGTTCCTGTTCCTGGGCATAAGCAGCATCGTTTTAGGTCAATAAATAATCACGGTCTTACCGTTGATCCTGTACTTGAAATCAAAGGTAAAGCGCAGGGCCTCGAGCGCCTGTTCGAGTGTTTCATTTTCAAATGAACCGGTGATGAATGCTTCTTCCAGCCATTTGTTGCGGAATTCAAATGCTACATCGTACCACCGTTCCATTTTGCGGGCCAGTTCAATAAAAGGTTCATCTTTTACTGAAAGTTTGTTGCGCACCCAGGCAGCTTCAATGGCGGTAGTATCGCCCTGCTGATAGGTAAGGCTTTTGATGGCAATGATGTTTTCGTTGCTGTTACGATTAGCAGGCCAGTCGTTATTCTTTTCAGGTGAGGTAATTTCTTCGTTGAGCACTACGAGTTTTTCGTTCGGCTTCAGTACATATTTTTCGTCGGGCCTCTTTTTTACCACCACTTCCACGCTGCCGCGCAGCAGGCTGGTTTCGGTGGTTTTGTCTGACGGATAGCTTTTTACATTGAACTGCGTCCCCAGCACTTTTATATCAACGGCAGGGGTATGAATGATAAATGGTTTATCGGGATTCTTTGCTACATCAAAAAATGCTTCCCCGGTAAGCGTTACTTCACGCAATGATTCGCCAAAATCTTCATTGATGATGAGTTTGCTGCCGGCATTGAGCCACACGCAACTGCCATCGGGCAGTTGGCGGGTAGTTCTTACGCCATACGTGGTGGTAATTTCATGGGGCGTAGTGGCGATACTTTTTTCAGCTACGTTATTGTTTTCGGGTTGTTGGAAGAAGTAAAAAGTCCATACCGATATAATAATGATAGCAGCAGCCGCCAGCAGGCTTGCCTTTAACTTTCTTTTACTGCTTGTTGGCATAGGCGACTCCCACAAAGTAGTGGCTTCCTGTGCGTCGGGCGGTGCGGATAAGGTAATGCCCTTTTCCTGTAACCGGGCCAGATGCTGCTGCCAGGCGGCTTCCGGCGTATCATTATCTGCCGCCTTTTTTTGTTGCTGTACCCACAGGTCTGTAATGGTTTGTACAGAAAAATGAAGGTCGGGGTGGGAACGCAAAAGCAATTCCAGTTCATGCAGTTCTTCCGGAGAAGCTTCGCCGGCCAGTTTTCGAGCAATTAATTCCCAGATGCGTTCAGCAGACATTTGCAGTGGTTGTTGTAGGTATAGGAGCCTGGAAGGGGTGGGATATCCCTATAGGGAGGGAAAATTTTTTTTGGGGGGACTTCTTTCCTGCTAATACCTCACCACCTTCCTCAAATCAAGATTTATAGCATTTCCGATCTTGCGGAGGGCAGTGGCGAGTTGATTGTCAACGGTTTTTACGGAAATATTGAGTATTTCGGCAACTTCGCGGTACTTGAGCCCGTCTTCGCGGATGAGTTTGAAAATGATCTTGCAGCGGGGCGGCAACTGGTTCACCGCCTGCTGAATGCGGTAGCGCATTTCGGCCGTAAGTAATAATTGTTCGGGATTGTTATAGGTACTTTCGAGTTCTACTTTCAGGTCGTCAAGGGTGATGGAGAGGTGTTTCTGCTGCCGGGATAAATACTTCAAGGCAGCGTTGCGCGTGCACACATACAGGTAAACCCTTATATTCTGCACATCTTCAAGGTGGCGGCGGCGTTCCCAAAGGCCAATGAACACGTCGGATACCACCTCTTCCGCCACCTCCCGCGATTGCACAAAACTATTGGCAAATTGCAGCAGGGGTTTGTAAAATGTAAAAAACAGCTCCCTGTAGGCAGTTTCGTCGTCGTACAAGGATATACGGCGCTGCAATTCCTGGATGCTGGCTGTAGTGGTTGGCATGGCAATCTTGGGCAAAGTAAGACCTGTTTACCGGTCTTTGTGCTGCAACACAAGGTAAGTCTAAAAAATTAAAAACAAATTCGGTGGGGGCTGGGGAGAATTTTCTAATTTTGCCGTTCCTTAGAGGAACGGAAAGAAGTATAAAGAACAAGAAAGAGCGAAGCCAGCAGGCGGGGTGTGGCATTGGACCCGGCGCCAAAGAAAAGCGCAATAAGAGACAAGAAATAAGCCGCCGGCTATTGAAACTTATAAATTCATTGGACCCTTAGCTCAGACGGTTAGAGCACCTGACTCATAATCAGGGGGTCGTTGGTTCGATCCCAACAGGGTCCACTACAGGTAAAATCATACGTTGATTTGATATTTCATAGGTATTTATTTACTGTAATATACCCACGTCCTTGAATAACTATATCAACCTGGCACTTCTTTCACCTTGTTCTTTAACCTTTCATTAACCCCCTGTAAGATACATTTGAACATTCATTTCCGAAGTATGAAGAAATTGTTTACGCTTTCCCTGGCAATGGCTTTGTTTGTTTCACTCGCGGCGCAGGATACTGATACTACAACTATCACCACTACTACCAAACCCCAAAAGCAAAAGAAAGACTGGAGCAAGGTAAGCCTCTCCAACCGGCCAAATGACCACTTTCTGATGCAGCTGGGGTATAACGGATGGGCCAGCAAACCCGATACCATCAATACCAAAGGATTACCGCGCAGCTTCAACGTGTACTTCATGTTCGATTTTCCTTTTAAAACCAATCCGCGTTTAAGCATAGCGATCGGGGCAGGGGTGGGCACCGACAATATGTATTTCGACAAGATGACGATCGACATCACCGGTCGTAACGGCAATAGCCTCACCTTTAAAGATGTTTCCGATACCAATCATTTCAAAAAATACAAACTCGCTACCACTTACCTGGAAGCCCCGGTTGAATTGCGCTGGTCCGCTAACCCGGTATCGCCTAACCGAAGCTGGAAGATAGCCCTCGGCGCCAAAGTGGGCACGCTGGTGAGCGCCGCTGCCAAAGGCAAGAACTTCCAGAATAAAAGTGGCGGCACCATCAACGCCTATACCGATAAGGAAAAAGCCAAAAGATTTTTCAATAATACAAGGCTCTCTGTTACCGGTCGCGTGAGCCGCGGCGTACTGGGCCTTTATGCCGCCTACCAGATCAACAGTTTTATCAAAGAAGGTTTTGGTCCCGATATCAGGCCTTTCCAGATTGGATTAACCCTTAGCGGATTATAGCCGGAAAGACCACGGGTCGGAAAGAAAGATGCAGCGCAGACAGGTAACTCGATTTATAGGCCGCATGGCCGGTCTGAAGGTCTGAAAGCAGGCAGGCAGTTCGATATATGCTGTACGGTCCGGTTTGAAAGTCCGAATGCATACAGGCAGTTTGTTTTCCACGCTGTATGGCCCCGTTTGAAAGTCCGAAAGAATGATGCTGAACAGGCACGATTCTTTCGGGCTTTTCTGTCTTTGGGACCTATGGTCTTCGGGCCATGCGAACTATATTTGCTCATTCAAATGCTTTACCATTGTTAGAGAAAAAGAATATACAGCAGGAAGAGAAGGCAATTCTCGTGGGACTGGTACATAAAACCCAAACCGAAGAGCAGGTAAAAGAGTACCTGGAAGAACTGGCATTTCTGGCAGATACTGCCGGCGCCAAAACCATCAAACGGTACATACAAAAATTACCGCATCCCGACAGCAGGACTTTTGTAGGAAAAGGGAAGCTGGAAGAAATCAAGAAATACCTCGAAACGCATAAGGCAGACATCATCATTTTTGACGATGAGCTAAGTGGTTCACAGATCAACAATATTGAAAAAATTCTCGAGGTAAAGACGATCGACCGCTCCGACCTGATACTTGATATTTTTGCCCGCCGGGCGAAAACAGCTGCGGCCAAAACGCAGGTAGAACTGGCACAGTACCAATACCTGTTGCCACGACTGCGCGGTATGTGGAAACACCTTGAACGCCTGGGTGGCGGTATCGGCACCAGGGGCCCGGGTGAAACGGAAATTGAAACAGACCGCCGTATTGTAAAAGACAAAATCTCTTTGCTGCGCAGGCGACTGGCGGAAATCGACAAGCAGGCATACATCCAGCGCAAAGACCGCGGCGAATTTATCCGCGTGGCGCTGGTAGGATATACCAATGTGGGTAAGTCAACCATCATGAACCTGCTGAGCAAAAGCGAAGTGTTTGCAGAAAACAAACTCTTTGCCACTCTCGATACCACTACCCGCAAGGTGGTTTTTGAAAACACGCCCTTCCTGCTGAGTGACACGGTAGGGTTTATACGAAAACTGCCGCATCACCTGGTGGAGAGTTTTAAAAGCACGCTCGATGAGGTACGTGAAGCCGATATCCTGCTGCACGTAGTAGATGCTTCGCATCCCCGCTATGAAGAGCAGATTGCCGTGGTGAACAACACGCTGCACGATCTGAAAGCGCTGGACAAGCCCGTGATCACCATTTTCAACAAAATGGACCTGTACGAAAAGAATACTTTCGATCCCTGGCTGGAAGAAGAAGTAAGAGCAGAAATACTGAACGACCTGAAAGAACGCTGGGAAAATGAATTGCAGGGCAATTGTGTATTCATTTCAGCCACGGAAAAAAGAAATGTGGATGCCTTGCGGGCAACGATTCTGCATAAAGTGAGAGAATTGTATAAAGTAAGATACCCGTATAAAACAGAATACTTCTTTTAATATTCATTCAGCAAAGTATTTCTATACAAAACCAGCAATGCCTCCCGGGAAAGCATTGCTGGTTTTGTATAAGGAAAGAATAGTAATATGACATCCCATCAGTATACCTGGCATAAAATTGCAGCTTCGGTCAGCGAAATGGATTTTGGCAAAAATCGCATACGCGTTGCCGATGTAAACGGAAAGAAGATATGTCTGGGATTAATCGGGCAATCCGTGTATGGTTTTGCATATACCTGTCCGCATGCAGGCGCCATGCTGAACGAAGGTTATATTGATGGCGCCGGCAATGTGGTTTGTCCTGTGCATGGCTACCGGTTCAGCATCAGCAACGGGCGCAATACCAGCGGCGAAGGATTTCACCTGAAGACCTATCCGGTAGAAATCCGCGAGGATGGCGTTTATCTCGGTATAAAAGAATATTCCCTGTGACCCATCCACTCCATGCTGCATGAGCATAATTGCTGCGCCCCATTGCAGCCATGCTGATTTGCTGTATCCTGCTTATTGTTTAATATTCCACTCCTCATCCTTTCCAAAAGGCTGCTTTCTTTTGCTGTTGATGATCCTGAGGTATTTTTTATGCATTTCGTCGGATTGCTTTTTTCCGTTGATGATGAGCTCCCTGCTGTTAAGCCTGAATTCGAAGTGCGCATCTTTTTCAATAAGACCATCCTTCAGCAATTCGTTTTTTATCTCCTTCATAACCGCTTCCTGTTCTGCAGCTTTTTCTTCTTGCAGTTTCGCCATTGCTTGTTGTTTTGCTACCTGCTCCTTCTGGCTTTTCATACCGGCTTCCTGTTGTGCGGCAGCCTCCTGCTGCTTCCGGGCCGCTTCTTCCTGCGCATTGCCTTCATTGGCTTGCGCAAATGTCAGTTGACCCCATATCAGTGCCGGAAGCGCTAACAAGAATTTTGCTTTTTTCATAACTGCATATTTTATAGATGATAAAAACGGTTGCGACTTTTATGATTGCATTGCTCACTCCATCGTTGCTGCATCATTCAATGCTGTTGGTCACTCACTACTGCTGCTCACTCATTAGTATTCATGGAATGGTATGACTGGCTATGTTTTCCTGTATTTTCTTTAATTGCTCCTGCGCCATGATCAGTTGGTGCTGTAGTTGTATGGCCTGTTGCATTTGAGCGGCCATATCATTTGCCAACGTGGCGGCGCGTGTAACGTGGGCAGATGCTTTTGCTTTGCCATGTGCCCGCCTTGCGCGACTGGATACGGCTTGTGGTTTATTGGCCTTCGCTTGTTCAGCCCTTGCTTCATGCCGCATTTGCGGAGCAGGTGTTAATGCAATGCCGGATAGCTGACCGGGCGAAGGTATTGCCGGTGCATTTGCTACTACCTGCGCCGGCTTCACTTCCTCCGCTCCAATAACTTTTCCTGTATGCATTACACTGCTTTTGTTCAATGCAGGCAACAATGCCAGCAACAGCAAAAACAGGATCATGCGGATTTTATCTCTTGCCTGCATCGGCGGATGGCTGTTGGTAACAATGCGGTTAACGCGGTCGGCAAGCCCTGCTTTACCGGCCAGGCCCAGTGCGGTAGCGGGGGCAAACCGGCCCATTTCTTCAAATGCCAGTAAAGAACGCAGGTAGGTTTTCTTTGCGGGCCGGTGCTGCAATACCATGGCATCGCAACAGGCTTCGCGCTCTCTCCTGATAATATGGGATAACCACAGCACAGCCGGGTTGAAAAAGAATATTGCTTCCGTAAACAACTGCACCAGGTTAATGAGGTAGTCTTTGCGTTTGATATGGGCCAGTTCGTGCAGCAAAGCTGCTTCTGCCTGTTCGGGAGGCAGGTGCATCAGCATGCCCAGTGGCACAAAGATTACCGGCTTCAAAAAACCAATCGTTACCGGACTTTTGATAGCTTTCGATTCATACAACAGCACCCGTTGTTTTATATCCAGCAGAGAACAAAGCGATTCCATAGTGGTGTTCCAGCCAGTAGCAGGCACGGCCGTTCCTTTCAATACATGAATTTGTCTACCGGAAATATATAATCGAAATAGTTTTATAATAAAAATACCTGCCCATGCGGGCAATATATAATGGGAGTAGGCTGCAACGCGGGCGAGCAATGCCGGCAAACCAGCTACAATTGGTCCCAGGGCACTTCCCTGCTGCCGTATATCCCCCAGCACGATAAAGAATGTAACCAAAGCGCCAATGATCAACACGCCAAACAGCCATAACAACAATACATACCGCCATACTGCAGTAGCTTTCCGGGTAACCGACATTAGCAGCATGGCCATCAGCGCCATCAATGCTGCCTGCCACAGGGAATGCAGCAGTGTTAGACAGAGCGCCCTGGCAAAATTTCCCGAAAAGAGTTCCTGCAGGATATTTTCCATGATACAGTGATTATTCGTCTTTCATATTGTTGATCATTTCACGGATTTTTTCAAGGTCTTCCCGCGAGGTTTTTTCAGAACCCAGCAATGCCATTACCAGGTTACGGCGCGAACCGCCAAATAAAGTATCCACAAAGCGGTCCAGTAACTGGGTCCTCGCCTGCTTTTCTTCGTGTGCCACCGCATAAATGTGTTTCATCTGGCTGGTGTCGCGCAGCAGCAGTTTCTTTTCTACCATAATCTGCATCAGTTTGAGGGTGGAGGTATAATGCACTTTTCGTCCCTGTTCATTGAGCTTGTCGTTTACAAATCGAACAGTAGACGGGCCATAGCTCCACAATACCTGGAGAATTTCCAGTTCGGAGCGGGTGGGCATTACAAAACTGCTGTCTGCGGATTCGGGAGTTTTCATAATTAAAAGGTAGGAAATTTTTCGTACGAAACCTATTCTAAAGAATTATATTTTTTGAAATTCTATGTTAGTGATTGACAATCAACACCTTTCTATATCACGCATATATCCTGGAAGGACTGATACGAAAAACCTCCGGCGGCACAGGCAACTGATCTTCCGGTTTACACCGCGTTTTGAAATGAATCATGTGGTATAAAATGGCTTCATATTTATTCTTGTACATCAGTTTCCCGTTGTCCCACCGAAGCTTTCCGTAAGCGCCTTCAATTACATGAAAATCAAAATAGGCTTTGATGTATCCGGCTTCATCGAGCCTTTTTACCACATGCGTCATACTTTCCACATCACTGGGAATATCGCTGTAATGCATGCCCCGCTCAAATTCACTGAAATGAAAATTGGTTTCATCAAAGCAGTAATGTTTGGTGTCTGACATCACTTTTTTATAATCCTTGCTATGGGTAAACAGCAGGTTCATTTTTTCACAGTTCCGGTACAGCAGGAAATAACCGGTCAGAAAATCGTGCCGGACCGAGATCAGATCGTAGGTATTGGTTAACTCATCAGTAATGAAAGCACGGATATTGCCGAAGATGACATCGATGTCGCCATGTGCCCAGAAATCATACCCTGCAACAATATCCGAAAACAGCAAGCCATACGCCGGTTTGAAATCGCACAGCTTATAGGGCCGGTCAATGGCCGCCTGCAATTGCAGTTTCTGCGAGGCAAGTTCCCTGATTTCCTCCAGCGTTTTGTAAACAGGAATTACATTTTTCGGAAGTTCGCAGTCAAATGTCCGGTTGTCGGAAATAATATAAAAATCAACAGTGGGGTTGTACCTGCAACTTTGTACAAAGTACTTGAAGTACCATGGAAATTTTCCTATGTAGCAGGTGATGAATGCAATACGTGCCATAGGACTAAGGTTATTTTTTCAAGTAATAGTTCAACGTCATTTCAAAAATCGACTGGCCCTCTATTTTCAGCATGCACAATAGCAGTATCACCAGCATTATAACGCAAATGGTTATGTGCAAGGCATACTTGACAATAAACAGTCTTTTTTTATCCAACTCTTCCTGAAGATTGTTTTGTTTCATGATTCCTCCAGTTCCAGTTGATTTTTGACAAGATTGTAATAGCTCCCCTTGCGCTGTACCAGCGATTTGTGTGTTCCTCTTTCCACTATTTCGCCGTCTTTCAACACAATGATCTGGTCCGCATTTTTAACGGTACTCAGTCGGTGTGCTATCACTACCACGGTACGGTCTTTAAAAAATTCCTGCAGGTTATCGTATATGATCCGTTCATTCTGGGTATCGAGCGAAGAGGTAGCTTCATCGAAGAATATGTAATGCGGATTTTTGTACACGGCCCTTGCTATCAGGATGCGTTGTTTTTGTCCGCCTGAAATGCCGCTTCCGATGGCGCCGATTTTTGTTTCCAATCCTTGTGGCAGTATATTGATATAGTCGTCCAGGTTGGCAATGCGGCAAGCCATCTTCAACCGCTCCTGGTCTATGTTCACATCTTTGGTAGCAATGTTTCTGGCTATGGTTTCGGAAAAAATGAATCCGTCCTGCATCACTACACCGCATTGTTCCCGCCAGCTGGCCGGCGAGATATTCGACAGGCTTACATGGTTCACCATAATTTCGCCCGACACCGGCTGATAAAACTGCAGCAGCAATTTCATCAATGTGGTTTTGCCGCTGCCGCTACCGCCTACAATGGCAGTGGTTTTGCCATCGGGTATGAAGAGATTGATATTTTTCAGCACCTGCGGCGAATAAGGGCCCTCGTACTGAAAACTCAGGTTTTTGATGCTGATCCCTTTTGCTGTTCCGTTTGCGGGTGCATTGTTCAACTCGTTAATGGCGATATGGTGCTCCTGCACTTCTTCCTTGTAATCCTGGATTTCGAGCAGGCGTTTCATACTCAGCTGTGCATCCTGGAAAGCCCGGAAAAAAGCAATCAGCTGGCTTACCGGAGCGTTCAACTGCCCGATGATGAACGACACGCTCAGCATTTCGCCCAGTGTGATATTGCCGTTGATCACCTCCCGTGCAGCAATGAACGTGACGATAATATTTTTTAGCTGGTTGATAAAATCAAAACCGATCATCTGCACCTGGTCAAGCCGCAGCACCTTCAGGTTGATGTTGAACAGCTTTACCTGAATTTCTTCCCACTGCTCCCGCTTGTAATGTTCAAAATTGTTCAGCTTGATTTCCTGGATGCCATTGATCATTTCGTTGATGGACTGGTTATTCAACGCATTGGAGCGAAAGCGAAAAAAATCAAGGTATTCGCGTTTTTTAAAAAAACTTCTCGACCACAGCACGGAGAGTATGGTGAGCGAAGCATATACCAGCAGAATTTTATAGTCGTAACTGAAAAGAACAAAGAAGAAAATGAAGAAGTTGATAAAAGAAAAAAACGTGGTAAGACTTTGCGAAGTAAGAAATTGTTCGATTCGTGAATGGTCATGAATACGCTGGTAAAAATCACCACTGTACTTTGTATCAAAAAACCGCACGGGCAGCTTCATGATTTTTTTAAAAAAGTCGCTGATAATGGTGATGTTCACCCGCGTGCTGATGTACAGTATCAGCCAGTTTCTTACAATTTCCACTATCACCGTGCCCAGGAAAATGAATACCTGCGCCAGCAGCAGGATAAATACAAAATGAAGGCTTTTGGCAGCAATGCCTTTGTCGATGAGCGATTGTGTGAGAAACGGAAAAATCAGTGTAAATGCACTGCCTGCCGCCATGCCTGCCACCAGTTGAAAAAACTCTTTTCTGAAGGGGCGTATGTATTTTACAAAATGGGCAAACGTAATGCGGCTGGGCGGATGAGCCGGCCGTTCGTAAAATTCCTTCCCGGGTTCCAGCAGGAGCGCCACGCCTTTTTCACCGCCATTGGTCCATGCTTCGCAAAACGCCTGTTCGGGAAGCAGGATCATTCCCCTGGCAGGGTCGGCAATTCTGAAATACAGTTTTTTTGTAAAGAGCGATTGCTTTACTTCATATAACACCACAAAGTGACTGCTATTCCAGAATAAAATGCAGGGAAAAGGTTTTTCCTGCAGCAGTTTATCAAGCGTAGTGCGCACCGCCATCGATTCAAACCCGATCAAGCCTGCTGCAGCGCTCAGGCCGGTAAGGCTCACGCCTTCCCGTGTGAGATAGGAATTATCTCTCAGGTACTGCAGCGAGTATTCCCTCCCATATTTTTTCGCCACCATGCTCAGGCATGCGGGACCGCAATCCATTGCATCGTGTTGCGCTACAAAAGGAAATGATTTGAACATAACGGGTTTTGCTGTTATACGCTTGCCGGAAAGTTTTTGGTGATTTTCTCTTTCATCGGATGCCTTGATTGTTCTTCCCATTTGCCGGTGTAAGGATCGTATCCGCATTTCAACGGCTTACTGTAGAGATCGGCCGGGTCCTGCAAAAAAGCACGACAGTCGGTACAGTTGTACCGAAACTCGCACACCTTGCAAATGTTGATCTGGTCTTTGTGTATGAACCAGTATTGCTGAAATGCAGCACTGTTCAGCACGCTGGCAATGGATACTTCTTCCACATTGCCATATTCCACTTTGAGTGAAGGGCAGTTTTTAATGTTGCCATACCGGTCAATGGTGAGTTTTCTGTCAAGACAACCATTTCTTTTCTGGTGGGTATGATGTACATGAAAGCCTGTAAAATTCAGGTTTTCCCGGGTGATGAGGCCGCAGCAGTTGCCCTCATCAAATGGATACTCCACAAAAAAGATCTCACCCAGCGGAACAGGGATCTGGTCGGTTTCATTCACCACATGCGCAATGCCTTTTCGCGGCGCGCCATATACGAACATCCTGCTGATGAGTGGTTGCCTTTCGATGAAATAATGCAGCTCCGAGTTTACGAGCTTGTCGTGGTGCGATAAATGCACTTCAATACAATTGGCTTCGGTATCATGCAGTCGCGCCAGCACTTTCTCCAGGAATGGCAGGTTAAAGGTGGAAAGCATGCGCAGTTCGTAGTCCTTCACCCGCAGGTCTGTGAGTTGTGTACAAACCTTATCGAACAGCGCTTCATTGAATGTGTTTTCGTCCAGTTCCAGTATTACATCTTTCACCCGGATATATTCGTCGTTCAAGGCATCGTCCAAAACAGGAAACCATTCGGGGTGAGGTGTTAAAAAGCCAATTTCATGGGTGGTAAGAAACTCCATAAATTCATTGAAGTATGGCTTTGAATCTTCGTCTATCTCCTTTTCAATATCAGCAATGGGCTTGCGGTCCATTTTTTTGATAAGGTCGTAGTACTCACGGGAGATAAAAAACACTTCGCCGCGTTCATAATCCAGTATAACGCAACGAGTAGGCCCATCCACCAATTTGCAGGAAGCCGCCAGTACAAAATAATTTTTGTTATTGCTCACTGTTTTCCTGTTTAAAAACGTAATTGTAATCAATGGTTTTCGACATCAGCCTTTGTGAAAAGGCATCGCGCATGAGCACGGTTTGCCAGCGCGGATTGTACTTCATAAGTTTGGCTTCTTCATCGGGATCGGTAAGCTTGTTGTACACGATCTTCCTGAAGAACAGCGGCAGCCCTTCGAGCGCTTCACCGCTGAGATTAATATGTTTTATCCACTGTTCCATGTATAAGGTATTTAGCAACCAGTTGATGCAGGTTGTAGTTACAAGGTTCACTTGTCATGCCGAATTGCCCAACCGGATTGATTTCGAGAAACACAAAATCATCCTGGTCATCCACAATCAAATCCACCGATCCGCAATTGAGCTGCAGCTCTGCAAAAATGTTGCGTAACCGTTCTTCAATGTGGTCGGGAAGTTTGAAAGGCAGGTTGCGGTTATTGCTGTATTTTCTGAAATCTATCTTTGTCCGTTCGTTGGATTGTGAAAAGATGGCCATGGAGAAGCACCTGCCTTCTATAAAAAAGGTTCTTACTTCAAATTGTTTGCGTACCATGGCCGACACCATGGAAGGATAGATAGCAGTGTCGAGGTTATCGTTGATAAAATCATCTTCCAGCAATTCAGTGTATGTATAAAAGCGGTGTCTTTCTATATCCCGGTATATGCCGTTGGATACTGCCTTGGTCACCAGTGAGCCGAATTGTTTTTTTATTGCCGGTAATTCCCTGCAATTGCTGATGATTTTATAGTCCGGCACTTTGAATCCGTGTTTTGCTGCTATATCGGCCACTATCAGCCTGTTGAGATTGAACAGCGGTTTACCGAGGTTGATGGAAGCCGACTGATACACTGCATAGGAAATATATTCTGTGATCGCTTTGTTTTCTTCATCCAGCATATTTCTTTTGCCCTTGATAAGTGCCGACAACTCAAGCCCGTTGTAACTAAATTCGGTACGCCTGGTGCGCGTGATATGTTCCGGATGAATAGCGGTGCGCCGCCACCAGCAGGCTTTTGCTTCGCGCAGGTTGATGCTTTCACCCGTTAACTGATTTTTGAACCATATTGCCTTATTGTCCATCCCTTCAAAAATGTAGGTGTCATCATCGCCATTCATGCGCACCACTTTTTCACCGTAATAGTCCAGCCATTTCTGCACCAGCGTGGTGGAGTAATCATAACGGATGGAAAACACAAGTATCATATGTTGATTGTTCTTTACTTTAGAAATATATGGGCAACCCCGGAAGGGTTACCCACATTGTTTTGAAGAGTTAGTCTCCGTCTTTGTCGGAACTCATGGTATCCTCTTCATTAGTGCTTGAAGAAGTTTCCAGCAAACCTGATTTACAGGTTCCGGAACCAGCCTTGATGGCATTCATCTCAGCCACAGGCATTTTCTCGAGTGCAAACTTGTTGAGCTTCATAACCGATTTTTTTTTGGTTTGAACAATTGCTCTCTTTAAGGCTGGAGCGTTTTCCTATTATAGTTGGCCAATTATAACCAAGAACTGATCAGCTCACATTCCCCTGTACCGCTCTGTATTTTTAGATTCCTTCGAAACCTTGTTCACCTGCCTGTTTCCAAAACTATAGTTTACCGATACCCTGTAATTCTGCAACAGGGCATTGAAATTATTGGTCGTTGTATAATTGGAATAATCCCTTCTTGTAGTGGTATAGTTCTGCCGGAACAAATCGAGGGCAGAAATCATGAACTGCAGTCTTCCTTTGGCAGCCTGAAAGCGCACATTGGCGCTGCAATAACCGAAACCACGTTTGAAATTGAACCCATCTGCCGAAGGCAAACTCTGGTAATAGGACAGCTGAGCGAACGCCGTACTTTTTTTATCGAGCGTAACGGTGCCCCGCACGAGGAACGATCCTCCATATCCGTTGTAAGAAGGTATCATCAGGTCTTTGCGCAGTGAGCGGGTGGTGGCATACCAGGAAGTGGTGCTGCCATACAGCGACACCCGTTTGTGCAACTGCAGTGTGTAAGACAGGTTGGCAATGTACCGGCTCTGGTAAAGATGGTTTTCAGGCGTTATGCGATTGGTGCCATCGCTTTCTACCAATGCCAGGTAATCAATGCCGTTTTTGATGTTGACATAAGAAAGGTATACTGAAAAATTTCCTTGATAACTGTAAGCCAGGTCTACATTATGTGTGAATGAAGGCAATAAATACGCGTTACCGGAAACATAGGTATACACATTGGAATAATACCGGAAAGGATTGAGATCATTAAATCCCGGCCTGTCTAACCTGCGCGCATAAGCGAGATTAAAACTGTGCGACTGATGCGGCTTGTACGACAAATACACGGTGGGGAAAAGTTTTCCATACGTGCTGTTGTTCGTAAGTGAAAGCGTAGGAGAATAGCCTTTCAGGCTGGTATGTTCATACCGCAGCCCGGCTTTGGCAGACCACCTGTTGTTAAAAACCTTCGTACCGGAAAGGTAAAGCGCCGTCGTATTTTCTTCGTATTCAAACCTGTTGCTTACTGAAGGGTCCAATATCAGCTGGCCGTCTTCCTTCCTGTACAATTCCAGTTGACTATTGTTGTTGATGGCCGTATAACTGGCGCCGGTTTCAACGGGCAGGGTTGCAGACGGCAGTTCAACATCCAACATAACGGAATGAATGGTGTAGGCATTGTCGCCATAAAAATCAAGCGTCTGCTGTTTGTTGGTTACGCTGTTTATTTCAGACTGCACCAGTTTGTTCAGGTCATTGGTATTTTCAGAAAAGTTGTAGGTAAGCGAAAACTTCTTCCCGCTTTTTCCCGGCTGGTAGTCGATGTAGGCCGACCATGCGAATGCCTTTGGTTTTTCTTCAATGCGGGAAGGAGAATATACCGAGGAATCGATGCTGCTTTCATTTTCGCCAAAGTAGGTACTGGTTTCTACATCGTTGTTGGACGCTTTACGGAAAGAATAATCCAGCAATGATCCCAGTTCGAGCCCGGCAGCGGGTTTCCATTTCAATACATTGTTAAACGAAGTAGTGTTTTCTTTTCTCAGCGAATGACGATCGATGAGGAAACTCCTGTTGGCAAAACGGAAGAGCGTGTTTTGAAGGTTTTCAAATTCAGAATGGTCATAATTCACCGTAAGCGACCCTTCAAAACTTTTTGCGCGGTAATTGATGGTGCCGTTTTGTGTAAAGGAAGGATAGGTACGCTGCAGGTAGGCAAGGTTCACATTACCGGACCAGCCCAGGTTGGGATTTTTTTTGAGAACGATGTTGATGAAGCCGTTGTTTCCCTGGGCACTGTACCGGGAAGGAGGTATGGCTATTACTTCGATCCGGGCGATATTGTCTGATCGAAGGGACCGCAACCGTTGCTTCAGGTCTTCTTCAGATAAATTCAGCACACGGCCATCTATCATCACGCGAACGGCGCCTTTGCCTACCATGGAAATGGCTTCATTATCGCCTACTTCTATACGTGGAGTTTGCCGCAACAATTCTATCATGTCCACTCCACGGTTGTATATACTGTTCTCTACATTGAACACAATTCTGTCTACTCTGAATTCCACCACCTGCTTGCGCGAGGTCACTATCACCTCCTGCAGTTCCTGCGTGGCCCGGCGCAACGTGAAAGCAATTTGCTCATCCCGCGTTGCTTCCACCATCATAACGGCAGGAGCATACCCAAATGCATGGACCTTTACTTCATATTTACCCGGGGCTATTGTGGTGGAAAATTGACCGGTACTGTCGGTAAGTAATTCTGAAACTGTAGTGGAATCCTGGATGAAGAAGACATTTGCATAGGGAAGGCCATTGCCGCTGGAGTCACGGACATGCCCGCTCAATGTTACCGGACCCTGTGCGCAGATACAGGCAGGCACGAGCAATAAAAGGATAAGATTAGTGTTCAAATAGGACAACATACTTCAGTTTAATGGCAACAAGGCTAACCAGTATTCGCGGCTATACGAGGAGGTGTTTCCGCGGGACGAATTGCTTGCTCAATACTAAGCGACGCGGGTAGTATGGAAGTGTTCACTACCGGTGATGGCCGCTTGATATTTAAAAATAGTCCATACACACCATATAGAACAAATTTTTTTGGATATGCCGTACTACATTTTTTAAACATTAAGGGAATTTCCTTATTGTGGTGATACAATCCCAGGCTATCAAACCCGCTGCAGATACCGGTGCAAAAACAGTTTTAGCTTTCATACATTTCCTGGTTCTCTATATATAATATGTTACTGAACCAGCACATCACCTACCCTTTGGTAATATACAGTGAAAGAAAATACACAGTATACCTGTGTGCGATTACGCGTTGAAAGGTATTGAGCTTGTTCAATTTTATTGTGGAAATTTTTGCCCATCCCGCATGGCCTCTTTTATGGCCCAACTTTTACGTTACACGTGCTTAACGCCCGCTTCCTACTGGCCGGTTAATTTACCTCACTTTATAAATAGCATCCCGCATGAACGTTTGGGAATGGATTATACACATCGACACAGAACTATTTTCGTTTATACATAACAGTGCGTCGCATCCGGGCATCGACTGGTTGATGAAAATATTGCGCGAAGCTTTTACCTGGGTCCCGCTATATGCTTTTATGATCTATTGGGTAGTCCGGTTTGGACGGCACCAGGCATGGCAGTTCATTTTGCTTACACTGGTCACCTTTGCCATCACCGATTATACGGCTGCCAGCATATTGAAACCGTGGATCGCCCGTACGCGGCCCTGTTATGAACCGGAATTGCAGCCCATCATCCGCGGACTGGTAGGTTGCGGCGGCCCCTATACGTTGCCCAGCAATCATGCGGCCAATCATTTCGGACTGGCGGCATTCTGGTTTCCGGGAGTATCTATGATACGTGCGCAAAAATGGTGGTGGTTGTGGATCTGGGCTTTTGTTATTGGCTATGCGCAGGTATATGTGGGCAAGCATTATCCGCTCGACATTGTTGCCGGCGCGGCCTTTGGTATGGTAGTGGGCTTCACGGCCGCACGTGTGTTCAGGGTATGGTGTTTTCCTGCAAAAGGCCCGCGACTGGTGTCTGTTTCCTGAAGGTCTTGTACCTTCAGTACCCAATTTATTTGCATCATGCAACAATTGCCGGCCGATTCGGAGATGGAGAAAAAATGGCTGTACTTCCTGGTGGCACTGGCTGTGTTGGTACATGGCAGCGGCCTATGGGTAACCATCATGGCGCCCGATGCGGCCATCTATGCGGCGCTGAGCAAGCATATGGCCTTGCACAACAATTACCTGGAACTGTATGTGGAAGGCAGCGACTGGCTGGACAAACCGCATTTTCCGTTTTGGGTTACGGCGTTCTTCTTTGAAATGTTCGGCATACATACCTGGTCGTATAAACTGCCGGGCGTGTTGTTTGTACTGCTGGGCGCCTGGTACCTGTGGCGGCTGACGCGCAGGTTGTATGACGACTCCGTTGCCCTATGGGCCGTATTTATCCTGCTCACTGCCGAACACCTGCTTATTTCCAATACCGATGTGCGGGCAGAGCCATTTTTAACCGGGCTGATCATTGCCGCCATCTACCACTATTATCGCACGGTATATGTATGGAGCCTTCCGCATCTCCTGGCCGGCAGTGCCTTTACTGCCTGCGCAGTTATGACAAAGGGATTGTTTGCGCTGATTCCCGTTGCAGGCGCTATTGGCGGTCACCTGCTGTTGATGCGTCAATGGAAAAACTTGTGGCATTTTAAATGGCTGGTGGCCGCCGGATTGATACTGTTGTTCATTACGCCGGAACTGTACAGTTTATGGCACCAATTTGACCGCCATCCTGAAAAAGTAGTATTCGGCAGGACCGGCGTTTCAGGCATTCGGTTTTTTTTCTGGGACAGCCAGTTTGGCCGCTTTCTCAACACCGGTCCAATCAAAGGCAAAGGCGATCCGTTGTTTTTTCTGCATACCCTGTTATGGGCTTTTCTTCCCTGGTCTTTATTAATGTATGGAGCATTTATCAGGCGGGTAAAGCTGTTGTGGCAGCAAGGGCAGGTAAAAAACTATGAGTGGTACGCTTTCTGTGGCAGCGTGCTGATGATACTCATCTTCAGCATCAGCAGGTTTCAATTGCCGCATTACACCAATATTATCTTTCCGTTGCTGGCAATGCTTACGGCCTGGCATATGCTCCATCTTTCCGCAAAAAGCGAACGGCCTGTTCGTGTGTTGCAATATAGTGTAACAACAGTGGCACTGGCGCTACCGGTATTGTTGCATTTTGTTTACCGACCTGTCAATACTCCAATGCCTGCGTTGATAGTGCTTGTGTTGTTGTTTATTTTGTTGCTGACTTTGCATCGCCGGGTAAAAACATCCGGGCTGCATCTGTCTTTTATGCGAAGCGGTCTGGCAGTGCTGCTGGTGCATTTGTATATGAACTGGATTTTTTATCCGGACCTTATGCGGTATCAGTCTGGCAGTGAAGCAGCTTTTTATATGAACAAATACATGCCCAACACGCCGCTGGTAGCGCTGGACGCTTATGCTAATGGGATTGAATTTTACCTGGATGACCGTTATATCAGGCAGGACACTGCTGCGGTAAAGGCTGGTATACCTGCTGCACTGAAGCAATACCCGTGGTACGTATCAGGGGAGCAATTGCAGCTGTTAGAGAAGCAGGGATATACATACGAGGTGTTAAAAAGCTGGGAGCATTTTACTACGACGCGGTTGTCGTTGGAGTTTATCAATCAGAAAACGCGGGGTAAAACGGTGCAACATTATTATCTTATCCGGGTGCAATAGGTTTTAAGGGGAAAGACTAGCCTGCTACAACAGGTTCTTCGGCTAATTGTTCCTTCAAATACACATGCATCCGGCGCGCCACCCATTCCGGCCGTATGCCGGTAATGCAAGGCCGTGTAGCGCAACCTGTTTTGCGATGGTTGGCCGCGCTCACACATGGCGAGCAGGGTAACCCGAGGTAAAACGGCTCTGCATTGCCAAGTGGCAGGTACAGGGCAGGCGTTTCGGGCCCAAACAACACAAATACTTTGAGCGGCGTTACGGCAGCAAAATGCGCAGGGCCTGAATCGTTGGTGAGCATACAGCAACTGATGCTGTACAATGCAGGCAATTCTTCAAATGCAAAAACTCCGGCAGCATTCACACATCGTGGATGGTCCACTTCATCAACCACCTGCTGTACATATTCGCTTTCTGCAGCGGCGCCGGTGGCTAAGATGACAATACTTTCCCATGATGTGAGCAATTGCCTCGCCACCTGTGCAAAATATTCCGGCGGCCAGCGGCGCTGCGGCAGCATATCGGATGCGTTCACATTCAAAAGCACAATTGATTCATCATGCCAGTTGTGCAACAGCAGGGAAATTTTCTCTTTTACCGAATCAACCGCCTGGGCAGGTATAATGGCCGATGCTATTTTGAGTTCTCTGGAAGATACCGGCATGGTGGCATATGGATTGTCAAACAATCCCAACGCCTTGTTTACCAGCGACACAAAATTCACCGCCACATGTACGTGCGGATTGTAACGAACGCCTTCGTTGATACATTTTCCACGGTACAATCCTTCATCGTGATAACTTACAAATCCCACACGCGATCGTGCGCCACTGAAAAACGACAACAACGCAGTAAAGCGTGAAAATAGCTCCAGGTCAATCACCGTAGTAATTCTTTTCGACCTGCACCAGACCATAAAGCGAAACACATCGGCGATGAGCGTAAACAGGTTGCGGGCATTCATACAAAATATATTGGCCCGGGGAATGGTGTTGAGCAGGGTAAGACTTTTATAATTCTGCGCAAAAATGGCAAAATACAGTTCTGCCCGGCCTTCGTGGTGCAGTTTGCGCATGGCCGGATCGGCAATAATGGCGCTGCCCATTTCTGAAAGCTCAATAAAAAGTGTGCGGCGCGTATCCGGCGACTGCTTACGATTGCCCCGTAACAGGTCAACCAACCAGCACACAGGGCTAACCAGCAAACAAAGGGGAATGCCCACCCATTTGTCTATGGCCCGCATGGTATCAACCTTCATGAACGATTACGATTGTGATTATGGGCTGATACAAAAAATTCATGCCCGGCCCGGGCAACTGCATCTTTCGGGGTAAAAATGCCCGTAAAGGGTTGCGGGCAACAAGAAGGAGCGTTGAAGAAATGATTAATTATGGGCTGATGGAGTGCCACCGGCCAGCCCGGCCAACTGGCAGACAGCTGCTTTTAGCTTTTTATCGATGATGTAATAAGTTTCCCAGCCGTTGGTTGTTTTGGAATTGACAGCAGCCGGTTCTTCCACCAGCCAGTTGCGATTCACTACCTCCATGTTTGGCGTCACAACGTCCAGTGTGAATTGCTTGCGTGGTTTTTTAATCAGGGAAGTGGTGTATTTAACCTGTACCTTGTCATTGGATACATGACCAATGGGCGTTATACATCTCATATACAGTTAATTTGTATGCGAACAGTCATTGTCCAGGAGCGAAGAAATATTGCTATGAGCCGGATAACAACATTATCCGGCTCACCTGTTAAACAGCATTTATTTATCTGTTCTGCATTTTATTTCTTCCGCTTCGGGTTTTCCAAATTTTCCTTCGCCCGAAACTTTACCATTTTTGATAGCAGATCATAGGGAAAAGGTTTGTTTTTGGGAAACTGTACAGTGCTTTTTGATTTTTTGTACGCCGCCAGTTCTTTTGCAAATACATCAAAAACTGTAAATGGTGGCGGACAGGAAATGGAATAGTGGTTGGTATGGGCAGAAAAATAACAGACCCATCCATGATACTTGTAAGCCGGTATCTGGTAGCTGATCACTTCTTCTGCATCGGGCACGGCCTTTAAAATCGTTTCCCGGATCTTTTGCAATACCTGTTGATCCTGTTTCTCAAATGCGCTGATGTATTCATCTACGTTTTTGTAATCAGTTTTTGCCATGTTGCTTGCTTTTTGTGTTTGAAGAACGTTGATACGAAAGTAGACACCGCACATCACATATAAAGGGTGGTCTAGCGCCAAAAGAAAGGGGGATTTGCGACTAAATTATTAAACTGAGATAGCAGGTTTCCTGGACTTGCTGATAATACCTCCAGGTACTTTTCAGGGGTTCGTTTTTACAATTAATTCAGCATCCTGTTGTTTATCTTTGCAGTCGCAAAATAACGATTATGCCACTCAACAAATCCTGGCACGAAAAAAACCGCATGCCTAAAAATGCGCGCTTTGAACAGCGTGTACAATGGCATTTGGCGCATCAAAAGCATTGCGCCTGCCGGCCGATACCAAAGAAGCTCCTGGAAGAAATGAAAAAGAAAGGATTGATTAAATAAAAGCATAAACAATGCTTACCACCCGATTCAACTTTCGGAAGAATCAAGCATGCTGTTCTTTCCTGAACCTTCCCATATTATCCAAATGATCCTGGCTCAATGGTCCAACAGCCGCCGGAGACAGAAAATTTTTATGCCCGATCCTGATAATACCCCGTGGCAGGCGCGCATAAGATTCAGGCAGATTACGGCTTCCTGATCCTTTCAACCACCTGTTCAATCCAGTCGCGGTTATCACTTAACGTAATATCCGGGTTAATGCCATAATCTTCATACTGCAACAATGCCCTGCCGCTGTTCATGTCAGTAGGGTGGATTTCCAATTTTCCGCTGGGCAGTCGCTCTCTTTTGCCATAATTGCTTCCATAGCAAGCATACCTTTTGTGGTGCTGCCGAGTGTGGTTACGTTATTAAGTTGCTTTAAACTCAATGTAAAAATTTCTGCCTGGCTTAAAGTGCCGTTGTTGAGCAGTACGTACAAAACTAAGAACCAGGCTTTTTTATTTTTTTGGCAGGCAGCATTAACCGATGTTTGCATGTGAATGATTACCCACGGTATTTTCTTCGTTTCAGTACTATTTCCCCTGAAATCGTTTACGGTCTGTTATATAGGATGTAAATTTATAAACAAGCATCTTCTCGGATGGAGCATATTGGGAAATGGTTATCCACGGAAGATGTTTTTAAACAACAATCATTGCCATGACAACAAACAAACTAATCCGCATGGACAATGTCGGCATTGTGGTTGAGCATCTCGATGCTGTCATTTCATTTTTCACGGAACTTGGCCTGACGCTCGAAGGCCGTGCCACCATTGAAGGCGAATGGGCCGGGCGCGTTACCGGATTAGGTAACCAACAGGTAGAGATTGCCATGATGGTCACGCCAGATGGTCATAGCCGGCTGGAGCTATCGCGATTTATAACACCACCTGTTATTGCCGATCATCGCAAAGCTCCGGTTAATGCGTTGGGTTATTTGCGTGTAATGTTTACCGTTGCAGATATAGATGATACACTTGCCAGGTTGCAAAAGTCAGGCGCGCAGCTGGTGGGAGACGTGGTTCGATATGAGGATATGTACCGGCTGTGTTATGTACGGGGGCCGGAAGGGATTTTGATTGGGTTGGCGGAGCAGCTGGGCGAAAAGAGGAGTGCGGTGTGAAAGGGCTGGCAACTAGTGCAAAAATTGCACAAGTTCAAATAGAAGGAGCATAAGCACTTCCAGAAATTGTGGAGGTTTGAAAAAAGGTATCCAGGTTTGGGGAGAAGTATATTTTGAAAGATCAGCTGTATCGAAAGAATTTTCACCCATCAATTAAACGACTGCCTGAATGCCAGCGGCGACAAAGAAGTTTTTGCTTTAAATAACTTGTTAAACGACTGCGGATGTTCAAATCCCAATTCGTACGCAATCTCACTTACTGATAAATCAGTAGTAGACAGTTTTTCCTTTGCTATTTCAATAAGCTTGTTGTGAATGTGCTGTTGCGTGTTTTGTCCGGTTAATGACTTCAACAAGGCGCTCAGGTAACTGGAAGAAGTGTTCAACGCATCGGCAATGCTTTGCACTGTTGGCAGTCCTTTTTCATGCACCTGCCCTTGTCTGAAATAATTGTCCAGGTATTGTTCCAGCCGGTCCAGTATTTTATGACTGCTCACCTTACGCGTGATGAATTGTCGCTGGTAAAACCGTTCTGCGTAATTGAACAAGGTTTCCAGTTGGGATATAATGATGTTTTGCGTAAAGCGATCGATGTTGGTGCGCGCTTCCTGCTGAATGTTTTGCACAATGCCGTTGATGATGGCCTCTTCTTTATCGGAAAGGAACAAGGCTTCATGAATGGCATAATCGAAATAACCATACTGCCTGATGTTTTTGGCGAGTGGTGTATTCCAGAGAAAATCCGGATGAATCAGTAAGATCCATCCGGAAGGTTGTGTACCCTTTGTATTGGGCGGGGATGGTTGCAGCACCTGTCCCGGCGCCATAAAATACATGATGCCTTCATCAAAATCATACTCCTGCTGACCATAGCGCATCTTGCCACTGAGCCCACGCTTTACCGATACAGAATAATAATCTGCCACAAACGGTATTGGATGCGGGCCTTTTGCTGCCGCCACTTTTGCATAATCTACTACACTGATCAACGGGTGATCCGGTGGTTCCAGCAAGTGCAGCTTGTGAAACTCGCTGATGGTTTTAATACGCAATGGTTTCATACTGCAAAGGTATTTAAATGGCTTGTCCGCCCGACACTTCAATGCGCTGGGCATTGATCCAGCCGGCCTCGGGGGTACACAAAAAGGCCACCACGCCGCCAATATCATCGGGCACTCCCACCCGACCGAGGGCGGTAATACCGGCAATCTGTTGATTGATTTCTTTATTATCCCGTACCCTTCCGCCACCAAAATCGGTTTCAATAGCGCCGGGCGCCACTACGTTTACGCGAATTTTTCGGGGTCCCAGTTCCTTCGCCATGTATTTGGTGAGCATTTCCACGGCACCTTTCATGGAACCATATACCGATGAACCGGGAACGATGATGCGCGTTAAGCCCGAAGCGATATTGATGATGCCGCCACCGTCGTTCATCAAGGGCAACAATTGCTGTGTAAGGAAGAAAACGCCTTTGAAGTGAATGTTGTAAATGTCATCCATCTGCTTTTCCGTCACATCCGTAACGGGTGCATATAAAGCTGTGCCGGCGTTGTTGATAAGAAAATCAAATTTCGGTTGACCATATGCTTGTGTAAGGTAGGCGGATAGGTCGGTGGCGAAACGTTCAAACTGGCCGATATTACTGGTATCCAGTTGAAAGGCCTGCGCTTTTTGGCCTTGCGCATTGATGTTTTTCACTACTTCATCAGCAGCAGTTTTATTGGCGTTGTATGTGATGATGACATCGATTCCTTTCTTCGCCAATGCAATAGCCATGTTTTTGCCGAGGCCACGGCTGCCTCCTGTTACAATTGCGATCTTACGCTGCGTACTCATAGGTTGCTATTTTTAATGTTGATGTACTTCGGTTGATTGATGATAGATGGCGGCAAATTCACTGGCATAATCTTCCAGGGATACTTTGCCAAAAGCTGGTTTGTTTTTTTCAAACTCCTCCCGTAAAATGCCTGTGTGCGTAGCCATACCCAGTTCCACAAGATTTTCAGCTGCATTTTGGGGTATGCCGTTAGCCAATAGCGCCTGCAATACTTTTGCCGGCGGTAAAACTTTCCAGGTGAGGTCTGGCTTGCCGATAATTTTGCCCAATACCTGCACGATTTCATTGCAGGTACGTTCGTCGCTGGTAACGTAGCGGATGGCAGTTCCTTCTTTTGGTGTAGTAGTCAGTTCTTCCGCAATAGCCTCTGCAATGTCGTTGGGCGACACCATCGGCAATTTGTCTTCCTCTCCATACGCCGCTCCGATAAACCCTGCGTTTTTGATCATTGGGATAAAATGAAGCAGGTTGTAGTAGAAATAGGTGGGGCGTATATGGGTGAGGGAGATGCCTTCCATAGCATTCAAAATATTTTCTCCCTTGTACGAACCAGTAATGAAGCCTGTGCCGGAAGGCAGGTGTGCGCCATAGCTGCTGAGATACACCACGCGTCTCACCCCTGACCGGCGTATAGCACCAGCATAGGCATGGGCGGTTTGCTCATAATAAGCAATCTGGTTGGGATGATTGAAATTGGGAGGCGTCATGCAATACACGGCATCTGCGCCGGTGAATGCTTTAGTGAGAAAATCTGCATCCTGCACAGCGCCAATGGCAGCCCTTGCGCCTAAAGCTTCAATTTGGGTTTGCCTGGCAGGATTGCTGCTGATAATGGTTACTGTATTTTTTTGCTGTAATAATTTCTCAGCCAATGGCTTGCTGATATGACCTAACGAACCGGTGATAACGATATTCATGTTACTGCTTTTTGATACTGCAAAGTTTTGCAGTAATCAAGAAGCAGCTGTAGCCATATCAACTTTTGTTGTAGCCAAATTCGAAGTTGGATGGAGGAGGGTAAGCAACATC
Source organism: uncultured Chitinophagaceae bacterium (assembly GCA_937961055.1). GTDB lineage: Bacteria > Bacteroidota > Bacteroidia > Chitinophagales > Chitinophagaceae > CALCIN01. The sequence continues at coordinate 49,665 of CALCIN010000035.1, forward strand.
TCCCCCTACAACGCATCAAACCTCCCCAAAAACTCCTCCCTGTACTTCGGACTAATCGGAATCACCTCCTCCCCAAGTGATACCGAATCCTCCGCAAACCCCGTCACATACTCCATATTCACCGCATACGAACGATGCACGCGCATAAAACGATCATCATTTAATCGTCGCAAGATCAGCTGTAGCGTAGTACGGAAAAGAAATTTCTTCTCCGATGTAACAAGGTTGGTGTAATTGTTTTCCGCCTGCAGGTAAAGAATTTCCGACAAGTTGATTTTTACAAAGCGGTAATTCTGCTTGATGAAGATGGCGCCGTTGAAATACAGGATCGAATCGGTACCGGGTTTGCCGGTTACTTCCGTAATGGGAGTCTTTGCTACCGGTCCCTTGCGCACGGAAAACTGGTGCAGTGCCATCTCGATGGCGATGCGAATATTGGCCGGCGAATAGGGCTTTGTGAGATAAGCTGCCGGAAAAGTTTCTTTTGCGCGGTCGATTGTTTTTTTGTCGCTGTATGCAGTGAGGTAAATGAACGGGATATCGGCCTGCGCCGCGATCTGTTTGGCCGTTTCAATGCCATCCCATTCGCCTTTGATTTCGATATCGAGCAATACCAGATCGACGGGTTTGGTTTTTATAATTTCAAGCGCGTCTATACCGTTGTCTACAATGCCTACTACGCAATAGTTTTCAGATTCCAGAAATTCTTCCAGACCCATCGCCACGATCCCTTCGTCTTCTACAATCAATATGTTTACTTGTCCATTCATATTTTATGATGAAAGCTTTAGCTGATCTGTTGGTATTTGTACAATGAATTGTGCGCCCTGATTATTTTGAACGTTTGCTGTTGCCTGTAGTTGTTTCACGAGTACTTTAATCAGTTTCAGTCCAAACGATTTTTGCGGCTTTTGCCACAGCTCTTCCGGCAAACCGGGACCGTTGTCGCGTATGTGCATTAACAGCCCTTCCGCCTTCTTGTGCAACAGCAAATGCAGTTCAGGTTGCGTCACATACCCAAATGCATGTTTGAACGAATTGGTCACCCATTCATTGATTATCAGTCCGAGCGGCAACGCTACATCTACATCCAGCTCGGTTACGTTCACATCGAGCTGTACGGCTACGTCCTGGTCATCGTCGCCAAATGCCTGTCGGATGCTGCTGAGCAACTCGGGAACATATTCCTGCATGTTGATCAGTTTGGGGTTCGACTGTTCATACAGGCTGCGATGAATCAGCGCCATGGCTTCAATGCGCTGTTGTCCCATCCGGATGGCGTGCTTCGATTCCTCATCGGTTAGCCGGTTTGATTGCAGCATCAGCAGGTTGGTAACAATCTGCAAATTGTTTTTTACCCGGTGATGCAATTCCTTCATGAGCAGTTCCATCTTATCGTTCTGCTCTTTTATCTGCCGGTGGTTTTCCTCAATGGCTTTATTTTTCGAACGAATGGTTTTGTACGCAAAAAACAGGATCACAGAAAGCGAAGCAAAGATGACCAGGCTGATCAGCATCCAGGTTACCTGCTTTCCCCTTGCCTCGTTGATGCTGGCGAGGGTTTTGATGGCATCGTCTTTTTTCTTCGTTTCATATTCCACCTCCAGTTGGCCGATCTGCTTTACGTTGTCCAGTACTTTCAGCGAGTCGTGCATGACCGACATGCGTTTGTACGCATGCAGCGCTTCTTTATAATGTCCTGATGAACTATAGAGGTCATGCAACGATCCATACAGCTCCATTTCCCGAAACGGCAGTTTCAGCTCCCGTGCAACAGCCAGGGCCTTCTCCATATATTCAAGACCTTTCGCACGTTCCCCCATGTAATAGTAGGCACATCCTACCCAGTTGTAAGAATAGGTAAGGGAGATGCGCTGATCGTATTTCTTCGCCAGCGCAATGCCGAGGTTGCCGTAGTACAATCCTTTTTCATAATCTTTACGGCTAACATAAAACTGCGAGATGTTTGAATAGAAAGCAATGCGATCGCGTTCCCAGGCAGGACTCGATTCAGCCAGCTTCAATCCTTCCAGATGCAGTTCCAGTGAAAGGTCGCGGATTGTTTCATCCTGCTGCAATACGCCATATCCCTGCGTAAACATGGCCTTGAGCCGCTTGTGATAAATTATTTTTGATGTATCACGGGCACGTATAGCTGCTTCCAACCCCTTATCGGTTGCTTCGAAGGCCATGGCGTAATTCGCTTTTTCTTTGTGCAGGTTGCCGATGATGGCATACAGGCTGGCCACATCGCCATGCAACTGATATTTTTCGGCGATTTGCAATGCTTGCAAGGCATACTCCATTGCTTTGTTGTGATTGCCGGCATCCCAGTAATGGCGGGCGAGGTATTTTTTGGCCGTAGCTTCCAGCAAGGTGTCGTTTTCCTTCGCAGCAATCTGCAGCAGAGTGTCGGCCACTGCCAGGAGCGAGTCGTTGGGCCGGCGCCGCGAACGTTCCGATGCCGCATTGAGCGAATCAATCATTGGCTGCAGCTTGCTTTGCGGGATGGCAATAACCGGCTTGTGATCGTGCTGGCACGAACTACATGACAATACAATAACCAGTATGCAGGTTATCAGTCGGGACGGGCAGGGGTTGATCATGCAAACAGGGAATCGACATTGAAAAATACAAAGATAGTCGGAAGCCGCATCGTCGATAATTCATTCACACCTAAAAAAAAGATGGTTCACATACAAAAATGCGGGTGGTCACTTCAATTTCTTTTGAATGACTTTTCATTCATTATATTTTGCTCTTTGAAAAAAAAATTCCAGATATCCCATGAGCCAGACTATACCAGGTTTGATTTATCGCAGCATTTTATTGATCGTACTCTTCCCATTTTGGGCAAACGCCCAGACAATTGTCGCCGACAAGGCAGCCATTTGTGCTCATGACGCCACACTCTCTCTTACCGGCGACGCTTCAATGGTCTCCAAAATAGAATGGTTGCGGGATGGTACCACCCTTCACAAAACAGCCTACCGGGAATGGGGAAACCCTGTTGTAGTGGCCGGTACTGAGGGGAAGTCAGGTAATTCCTATACGGAGCTATTCATGCCCATGCGCATTTTTGTTACTAATACGGGGTCGGTATACGTGGTTGACCACGGAAATGGCCGCGTACAGCGTTGGGACCCGCCGTACACTGCGGGCGTTACAGTGGCTTCCGGCCTGGACTGGCCCGAAGATGTGTATGTGGACCTCTTCGGCAATGTAGTGGTTTCTGAGCACTGGGGGAAACGCGTTGCCTTGTGGACAAACAGTACTACCAGTGTTACCATAATCAACGTGGGAGCCGGCGCGGATGGCATATCCGTGGACGCCCTGGGAAATTTGTATGTAGCACATTATGCAGCACATCGTATACAAATGCATAGCACGCCCTGGGCATCATCTCCTACTGTCGTAAAGGCGGGAATTACAAATCAGGCCGGCAATCAACCGAACCAGCTGCGTTACCCGATTGATGTGCACACAGACCTGCTCGGCAACATGTGGGTGATTGATGAAGAAAATGGCCGGCTCATGTATTTTCCGAACTACAGCGTGGAAGGATTTCCCGGGCAGGTGCTGGTCTCCAACATTTCGTTTTCCCGTGGTTCTTCAGTATGGCGCGATCTGTATGGCAACGTCTTTTTTACCAGCGTTAGCGGTGCCTATATCCTGGCAGTGGGTGAAACCCAACCCCGAAAGTTGCTTGACTGGGGACACTTTGGTATCCAGGGCGATTTGCTGGGAAATCTCTTTGTTACCGATTACGGTGCCAGTTGCGTTAAAAAACTGACACCCTCCGTAGATGCTGCTTTTCAACCTACGGAACCCGGCTGGTATGTGGCAAAGGTCACTTACCTTGACGGGCAGGTAAAATACTCCAACTGGATAGAAGTGATGCCTTCCATTTCGGAACCTTCCTATACCTATCCGGAGGTAGCATGCCAGGGTACTTCCATAACCCTCAAAGGAACCAGTGGTCACGCTGGTTATGTCTGGCGCGGTCCCGGTGGATTTTACCAGGAAGGCGCGAATGTAACAATCAACAACGTCTCCCCTTCGCACAGCGGCGTATTCAGTGTTCAGGCCAAAGGCAGCAATGGTTGTCTTTCACCAGCGAAGAATTTCAATATAACGGTATTAAACACACTACATCCTTCCGTTACCATATCTCCTGATGCCGGCACCAATGTGTTTTGTGACGGATCTACCGTATCGTTTACTGCAACCCCCGCTGACGCCGGGCATAACCCGGGTGATGAAGCTTATCACCAGTATCAATGGATGCTCAATGGCAACCCGGCAGGTACCGGCCCTGCTTTTTCCAGTACCGGGCTGAACGATGGTGATGTAGTGCAATGCACGTTTACAAGTACGGCCATGTGCGTTTCGCCAACACCTGTTACCAGCAATGCCATCACCATGTACGTAAGCCCTGAAGCATCGCTTGACCCGGGCCCGGTATGCGCAGGCAGTCAGCTTACCGTTAACACGCAGGCAAATGTGGCTACAGTGGAATGGTATTACAACGCCGCGCTGCAATCGTCCGGAACTTCCGGTACGCTTACTGCAGCTGATGCAGGTACGTATCATGCGGTAGTTACTTCGCAGGAAGGTTGCGTGAGCACGACAAACAGTGTGGTTGTTAACGCAAACTACACGCCTGCTGTAAACATAGCTGCCACGGCTACTGAAATATGTGCGGGATCACCGGTTACTTTTACGGCCAATGTCAGCAATGCGGGTACCAACCCCGTGCTTGCCTGGAGCCGCAATGGGCAGGTAGAAACTACCAGCAACCAGTATACTCCCGCTACCTTGCAGCAGGGCGATGTGATCAGTTGCCTGGTGACCGTTGCGGCAGACGCCGGTTGTGTTACGTCAAATACGGCACAAAGCAACAATATTACCATGACGGTAAATGCCTTGCCCGCTATGCAGCCGATTACATCAGCCACCAATCAGTTGGTTGTGTGCGATCAGGGCACTTTACAGTTGCAAAATGCAACGATTCGTCAATCAGCAGTTTGGAAAAGCCTTGATCCAGCTACGGCCGTTGTGGATGCTGCAGGTAAACTGACTGCCCTGCAGGCTGGTATTGCATCGGTTCGCTTTATAGCTACTACCGCGGCCGGATGTACAGACAGCACAGACGTAACCATTACCATAAATGGTTTGCCTGTTATGCAACCAATTACTGCTGCCGGCAACAGCTTTGAGGTTTGCGCACTAAGCAGTGTGCTATTGAGCAATGCCACCGTGCGGCAATCGCATACGTGGAAAAGCCTGATGCCCACTATAGCCACCATCGACAATAACGGCTTAGTGCATGCGCTAGCATCCGGTTCGGCTCCTGTTCGTTTTACAGCCACCAACAGCTATGGTTGCACAGACAGTATTGATGCCACCATTATCGTGCATGCATTGCCGGTGATGCAGCCGATAAAGTCGGTTACCAACAGTTTTACGGTTTGCGAGCAAAGTACGCTGCAATTGCAGAATAGTACCGTTCGTCAAACAGCTGTATGGAAAAGCCTGGAACCCGGCGTTGCCGTGGTGGATGCTGCGGGAAAACTGAGTGCCTTGCAAGGTGGTACGGCAACGATTCGATTCATAGCTACCAATGCGGCAGGTTGCACCGACAGTACCGAAACCCCGGTTACGGTAATACCGCTGGTAACGCCTTATGTAACGGTGAATGTTTCTGCTAACCCGGTGTGTGAAAATGCCGAAGTGACTTTCACTGCGCAGCAGGCAAATGGCGGTCCTTCGCCGCAATACAAATGGTTGATCAATGGAATTGCTGCCGGCGGCAACAGCAACACCTTCAGCAGTCGTTCGCTGCAAGACGGCGATGAGGTGATATGCCAGCTGACCAGTAATGCTGCCTGCCCATCCACGCCGGTAGTGCACTCCAATCCTGTTCGTATGCAGATCAATCCGCTGCCGCGGTTATCGCTCTCGGCAGAACGTATGACCATCGTGAAGGGAGATGCGGTACAGTTGCAGGCAACGGCCACCGGCACTATAGGAACGGTACAGTGGACACCTGCAGCGAGCCTGGACAATGCTACGCTGCTGAATCCGATAGGCCGTCCGCAGGTAACCACCAAATACAGGTTGACCGTCACTTCGCAGGAAGGTTGTACTTCTGCTGATGACATAACTATTGAAGTGGTAGACCGCTTCCTGATCCCCAACGTCTTTTCACCTAATGGCGATGGTATTAATGATCGTTGGGAGATTGAACATCTTGAAAAATTCCCCGGCGCAACCGTACAGATATTCAACCGGTATGGACAATTGGTTTATCAAACTTCATCGTACCAGCGTGGCAAGGGGTGGGATGGTCATATGAATGGTCAGCCACTGCCCATGGGCGCTTACTATTACATCATTGATCTGAAAAACGGAAGACCGAAACTTACCGGATCGGTAACCATTTTAAAATAATGAGTATGCAATATTCTTTGAAACCGTTGATTTCGCGTTTGCGTTATGCAGCAGGTACAGCCATGTTGTTCTTTGCTACAACAGCCGCTGCACAACAGCGACCGCACTATACACAATACATTCTCAATACCTATATCATAAACCCTGCTGTGGCTGGCATTGAAAATTATACGGACGTGAAGTTAAGTCACCGGCATCAGTGGGTGAACCTGGATGGGGCACCTGTAACGACGTATCTCACCATTCATGCACCATTAAAGAAAAGTGACTATGGTCGTGTTACTCCTACGGGTTTGCGGGCGGAAGGCGAGAATCCGCGCGGAGAGGCTTACTGGTTAAATTATGAAGCGCCGCCGGCGCATAGCGGAGTGGGGTTGACTGTTTTGAATGATCGGGCGGGTGTGTTGAACCGGTTTTCGGCAAACGCAACGTTTGCGTATCATTTGCCGGTTTCTGTAAGAACTACTTTGTCGATGGGTGTAAGTGCCGGCCTGGCGCAGCTTAGTGTGCAAACCAGCAAAATGTATTTCGGGAGTGCGAATCCTGCGGACCCGGTGGTTGTGAACAGTAATGAACTGAACAAACTGAAGCCTGATGTAAGTGCGGGTTTGTGGCTGTACAGTGCCAATTGGTTTGCGGGTGCGGCGTTTCACCGGATTATTCCTGAGCGAACGATAAGCAGTGCTGATACTATTAAGGCACAAAATGGAACATGGCTTCCGCATACATTTATTACGGCCGGCTATCGTTTTGCGTTGAGTGATGATATCAATCTATTGCCTTCGGTGATGATGCGTTATGTGAAACCTATGGATTTGGGAATTGATGTGAATGCGAAAATTCAATACCGCGATTTGATTTGGGTGGGAGGTGGATATAGGATTGAAGATGGGTTTAATGTTATGGCGGGATTCAATGTGAGCAGCACTATCAATTTCGGTTATGCATATGATGTGGCAACTTCGCCGTTGAATACGGTGAGTCGGGGGACGCATGAGGTGTTGGTAGGGTTTGTAATTGGGAATGGGTATGGGGATACGTGTCCGAGGAATTTGTGGTGAGGGGTGTCTTACCGAAGCCATTTCTTCCGGCGGGCCAATTCAGCTTCACTGACGGTGTCAGGTACATACGAACCCAGCATTACTGCACCGTCCGGCACATAGCTGGCTGCAATCACCCCGTTCTTTGTGACCAGGGAATGTGTCATTTTCCATTGCGCTGCCGGCGTGCCTTCTGCAAACAATTTTTTGCCGGTGCCGAGTGTGATGGGAAATGTCCAGGTATGGAGTTCGTCGACGAGATGATGCGACAGTAAAGTTTGTACCAACCTGCCGCTGCCATGCACCAATAAATCAGGGCCTTCTTCCTTCTTAATATTTTGCAATGTATTGACCACATCGGTATTGATCAGCATGGAGTTTTTCCATGACAAATCGATGGGTGTGGTAGCCACGACATATTTGTTAATCCTGTTGAATATTTCGGCTATGGCATCGTGTTGATAAGGCCAGTGCGCAGCAAAGATTTCGTAGGTGCGCCGGCCGAGCAGCAGGTCGAACGGGGAAGACATAATTTTTTGCAGTTCTCCATTCAACTGCTCATCCCAATAGTGAAACTGCCAGCCGCCCCATTGAAAGCCATTGGTGCGATCTTCCTCTGGCCCTCCCGGTGCCTGCAGTACGCCGTCCATGGTCATAAAGGTAACCACCTTGATCTTTCGCATGATGTTGTGTTTTGTTTACGGTACAAAGCTAAGGTGTGGGGAAGGGGTTGATAGGGTGTGTATGGGACAAATGACATGGGGAAATGCGACAATGGTTCTTCCACAACCGTGTTGCCATTTCCCGCACAGATATGGCTGTTTTGATGGCATCGGTCACAGAAAACGCAGCTTTCAGATACTTCTCTTCAATAGATTTCATAGAAAACTTCTTATTATTTCGCGTGATCTTGCACATACCTATCCTGTCAAACTACGAGTAACGTGCGACAGGAAATCACAGGAATACCAAACATTCATTGATCTTACTGAGGTTAAAAAAGAGTTTGCTAATAAGCTGGTTTCGTTCAAAGAGCAGTTATTATTGGAGCCAGCATAAAATTTAAACACCATTCAAAAGAGATTCAATAAATTTATGACTATGGAAAATAAAGGTGAAGTACATATATCAAACTCCCGAAGGTGATACGGCTATTGAGGTAAAAGTCGAAAATGAAACAGTTTGGTTACGGCAGGAACAAATTGCGGAACTTTTTGACCGTGATCGTACTGTAATAACCAGGCACATCAATAACATATTCAAAGAGAATTGTATTTTGAGCAATCAATATCATCACAATGATAGACAAGGAACGAAGAAAAAAACTTGCACTTCATTTACGACATTTGTCAGTTGGGCTGATTTCAAATGACGCCTTTGAAGAAGCCGTTATGGAAGATGTTTCGGATGGATGGCTTCCAGAGCAATATTACCGTTCAAAATTAGCAAGAGTGAAGATGATGACCCCATTATCAAACCCATGCTTGAATTGTGTTGGGGACTTTACGACGACACAAGAAATCATAAGTTGGTAAAATCAGATGAGCTGACAAAGGAAGCATTGAAAATCATTTCTCGATGCATATTGTTTCTTCATTCTGACAATCAATATGAGTGGCCGTATTTCAACACAAATAATCCGCTGTTTCGATTTTCATTGATGGATTTGGTGTTGTCAATTTTAACTCTTGGGCTCCACTATCGTGACAAAAGGGAAGAACAAATTAAATCTTATTGCGAATGGAAGAAGTTAGGTGACTATGATGTGTGGCCTTTCTTCAGAAAGTGTGATTACCAAGAACAATTAACAAAGCCGCCTTTTTTAAGCGGACGAAAAACAACAAATACATAACAAGTGTAGCCATCCGTTTGCAAATAGCCCTGGAAGTTTTTAAGAATGTCGTTCGGCCCTTCCCGCCCGCGTCCCGGCCGATAGTCAAAAAGAACCAGTTTTTGTTCATAATGCTGATATACCCAATAATAACCCCGGTGAGTAGCGCCTTTTTTATTCTCATCCATCACCTTAATGGATGATTCGTCAGCACCCAGTTACCTGGTGGCCAGGGTAATGCGTTTATGGGCTTCGTACAGGCCATGTAGATGGCTCAAGCCCATCCGGCACCAGTCGTTGCTGGTTGATTGAGCTATCTTTACACCTAACCGATCGTACCGTTGCAATTGCCGGTGTACCGGCAGATGATCGAGGTATTTATCAACGATCATCTGCGCCAGCAGCCCTTCACCCACCATGCATTTTTCCAGTAGTCTGCCAGGCAGTGCTGCCGCAAGCACCGTCGTGCCGCCTTCGTCAAG
>CALCIN010000036.1 GCA_937961055.1 uncultured Chitinophagaceae bacterium
AACGGATAGTAATCATTACCGGACAGCATATCCGGTTCATAATAATCTATCAAAGAGCCCCCCGAAGATACACCAAATTTCCGGTCGCTCAGCGTTACCAGCACATTGCCCAAATGATTGCTGAGTTCATAGTGCCGCCACCCACGCTCAAAGTGTTGCGTGCTGTAATACTGCATATCCGCCGGACCGCCGTCTACATTGGAGCCGTAAGAATACATGCCTACCCGGCTGCTGCCGTAAATGTACCGGTCTGTCTGGTAGAGCGTCTGCGATTCCAGCGACCCATTACCGTCTGCTGCATACGTAGTTAGCAGATTGCCTTGCGCATCGCGCACGTACCATACATACCGGTTGGTGCTTTGGAAATTATACACCCTACCCACCAGGTTGCCCATGGCATCGTACGTGTATTGCGCATTGCTCACATCTACCTGCGGCGTAGCCGTCCGGTTCAGCTCCCGTATCTTGCCATAGACGCTCCAGGTGATGTTGCTGATCTGTTCTGCCTCGTCGCTTACCAGGTTGCCGATGGCATCATACACGTAATTGTTTTCACTGCTCTGGTCATCTATGTCCAGTATCAACTCCCAGCCGTTGGAACCGAAGAGGTTGCCCGGTACACTGTCACGTATCCGGCGCAGGCGGTTGGTGCCGGGATAATAGCTATACGTCAGGCTGTCCATCGTCGTAGGCCACGCATTGCGGCGGTAGCGTAGTATGTTGCCGTTGGCGTCGTAGCTTACCCGCTCCTGCATGTTGGCTGAGTGCGTCAGCGTGGCCCAGCTGTTGCTGTTGATATCATAACCGGTATACAGGTCCATACCGGTAAAGCGGTTCAGTTGGTCGTAGCGGTAATTGTAGAACTTCGTATCTGATTCCGTGTCAAACTTCCGGTTCAGCAGCGTGGCGCTGCTGATATTGCCATTATACAGCGGACGGTAGGCCTGTCCCAGTTGATTGCTGTAAGCAGGGAATGGGTCTACACTCCCATTGATAGCTTTATAATCGCCTTCAAAATAGTTCAGCGACATGGACAATACATCCCGCGCCGTATACTGATTCAGACTGCCCGCCTGTCCATCGCTTCCCATGTCGTGTGACCTCGTGCCGCCGGTACTGTTGATGCCTTTCAGCCATCCTTGTAACGTGTAGGCATAGTCTAACCCCTGCACCATTTGCTCGCCGATCACCATACGGGCCAGCGGACCGTGACGGTAGTATTCATAACGTGCATCTCGCTCCCATACCAGGCTGTCGAAACTGGTTTCTACCAGCGTGAGCCGGTTTTCTGCATCATAGCTATAACGATGATAGAAACGATCGCCCCAGCCGGGTTGATACATCACCATGTTTACCTTGCCGCTGATCAGATCGTATTGGTATACGATCTTCTTGAAGCGGTTGCCGTTCATGTTCATGATATTGGGTACGCCGTCGGGACGTCCATAGTCCTGCAGCAAGGTGTCTACATTGCCCAGTATGTCGTAGGTGTAGAAGGTGGCGTTGTTGTAGTTAGTGGCGTGCGAGCCGTCCGTATAGCTTACATAGCTTACCCGGTTGCGCAGGTTGCGTTGTTGAACTACCAGGCGAATGTCCGGCACACCTATAAATCCTTCATAAGGCAAATCATAAATTGTACGCGTTACCTGCTCTTTGCTGCTGCTGATGTTGCTCAGCCAGGTAGCCAGACTGGTGGCATTGCGGCTGACTAAATCCGTCATGGGTCCGTTGGCGCTGGTATTGGTCAGCTGCCCCACTTCCGTTATACGCCCCAGGTGGTCGTACAGCGTGTAACTGTATTGGCGGCCCTGATCGTTAGAAGAACCGGCGGCTTTTTGTTTGGCATTGCGGCTAACAGCCAGCCTGCCCAGGCGGTCGTACCAGAATTCAGATAAACCGCCGTCGGGACTTTGTTGCGCCACCACCTGGTTCAGTGTATTGTAGCGATAATGCGTGGTAAGGGTGTGGTTGGGGGTAAGCAGTTCTCTGTTATTGCGCGCCGCTGCTACCTGGTCAGACCAATCCGCCAGGTCATTGAACTTGCTCATGTCCACTCCTGCCGGTGGCACTGTTTTTACCAGGTTGCCTGCCTGGTCGTAATAGTATAGCGTATAGTGGTATTCACTGGCAGGTTGCTCAACGGTGAAGCTTTCATGATAGCGGGCATTTAAACATTTTTGCAGGTAACGGTCTGTAAAACTGTTCAGCAACGAGTCGCGGTAAGCTTCATAACGTAGTGTTCCAACCGATACAGAGAATAAGGTGCTGTCTGCACAGGGAGTGTGCTGCTCCGGGTCCGCTGTGCCAAACACCGGTTCTGATTTACCACACAGGGTTAATGCGCGCTTAATCGTGTCACAGGTGAGTAGCGACATTCCATGTGCCTCATACAAGTCCCTGATCTGTTCATATGTATGACTGGTACCAAGCGTATTGTTGAAGTATGAAGTAAAGGCCACATCACAAGGCTGTTTGGGACAGCGGATATAATCGGCAAATACACTGCGGTTTTGGCAATCATCAAAATTTTCATTGTAAAACAGGTTGCCGTTTTTATCATAGGCCCTGATATAATCAATTTCCACCGATCTGGTGCCGTTGGCTTCGCTGCCAATTCCCAGTGTATACCACTTTTCCGGCTGCACCACATACTGAAATACAAATGTGCGCAGGTACTGTCCGTCTATGTAGTAGTGAACGAGACTGTCCTGGAATTCATATTTGATAACCTTCCAGTCCGTAAAGTCCTGCATGAATTCAGACACACTAAAGTAGGTGCGGTCGTTGTCATGATTACTTTCATCATAGTAAGCAATGTAGTTCCAGAATAGCGATGCACTGTCGTAAACGATGTAATACTTTTTGGCCCGTTCCGAACGCGGGTTGAAGAACAGTTCCATAAACATCCTCCTCATGGCTTCCTGCCGCAACCGTATTTCCACACTGAAGTGTCGTTCCACACAGGCGCTGTCGCGCCAGATAAAGTCGTAGTCAATCCTGTTTTTTCCGCTACCTACACCCAGCGAGTGAGGATATTGCATCACCCCATCATGAAATACATCCTTATACTGTACCGGAAATCCCTGATATGTATTGCCATAGTTTACGCGCCAGGTCATGGTGTCGCATCCATTGGCGTCGTACCTGCGGCCAAAATTGTAATAGAGATTTTCAAATTCATCTCTTACTCTTTCCAGATAATTTGCTGAAAAGTTGCTGCAGGGGTGTACGTTAATATTGCACGAAGCATTATAGATACTGTCAATCTGCGCGTAGGAGTAAGAAGTTCCGGCACGCTGGTTAAAATATTGTGTAAACCGTTCTTCGCAGCCGGTACAACGAATACTATCAACAGGTTTTGCAATATTGAGCGCATCATTAAATTGTTCCTCCCATATAATGTTCCCGGCCGTATCCCTGATGCGAACAAAATCTATTTCGCCGTGCAAAGAGAATGCATTCGCACTCAGGTACCTCCTGATTTGCGTAAATGGCGCATCAATGGTACGTTGCGCTACGAGTGTAGTGTCTGCATATACTTTAAAGTCAGTCCCCCTTAGCCTCAGCCTGATGAGTCGCCAGTTATTGAAACTTATAGCCGGCACATTCTCATCCACACATTGCTTTTGTGAATCATCCTGGTGCAGGCATACGCCCGCGCCTGCCCCCTCCACATAACCCAATGACACCAGGATGCTGCCAGCGCTGGTTGAATCGCCTCCAAGCCATAACCACCAGGTATCGCCATAGTCATTAGGCATCACCAACGAATCCGGCAACCGGAGCCGCCATTCCACATCAAAACCCGTGGCATCAAAACATAAAGTATCTATATAATCAAAGTTTACATGGTTGGATGGCGGTGTAAGCGTGTCCACATAATAGTCTGGCAGCTTTGCCCGTCCATGTTTGAATATTTCCGTTAATGGAACTCCCACGGTGTGACTGAACGTACCGCCAAAATTTACCCGCCAGCGGCTGTTCTGCCAGTCATGAAAATCGTCTATCCATTGCATTAAAGTATCGCAATAGGTAGCTTCAACTGTATCAATTTCCAAACCGCAGTCTTCCATAAACTGGAGGTATTCCCACGCCTGTTTACCAAATCCCAGGTGAGTGTTCATGTATTTTTCAAACAAGCGGTTCTTTACCTGTTGCACACTGTCAGATTCATCTATTGCCGGAATTACTCCAGGAAATGCCGCCCTGAACTGTTGATATAAAGAATCTACCTGGTCGCATTCCACACATGCGGCATCACCACCGCATTGCAGGAATGGAGGAAGCACCAGCGGCTCTGACAGGAACCTGCAATCCAGCTGACCATTGCAGGCCATACGCAGCGTGTCCAGCACACCATCGTACATTCTCGTACCTGTTACCTGGTACAAGTAGTCTGCAAATGTTGCATTTCCTGTACGGTTTTGCAGGTATTGCATGTACCAGGTATCAATAGTGGCGCACTCGCAGCTGTCCGGACTCTGCAAAAGAATTTTATCGCTGTAAATGGAATACGATTGCACTTCATAAGGACGCGGAGCGGAAATCAGATATACATTGCAACCGGCATTATACCGCTCCGGGTCATATTCCTGTAGCACCTGCTCAAAACTTCTTACAGTGCTGCTGCTTGATGGACGAACAGTACTGGCCCCAAACACGTGATCGATGTCGCCACCTTCACGGCATACCTCGCGCAGCAAGGGAAAGATCACTGCCGTATCAGCATCGCTGTAATTACAGGGCTTTAATTCTTCCCACCAGAGTTGTACGTACGAAGCGCAATTGTCTGCAATCAGTTTATTTAAACTGTCAATGCCAATTGATTCCGAGTTTGCCATCTCAGCAGGAGGCTGGGCAGGATCAGGAAAGTAAACGTGAAATTCGTTTTGATCCAGCAGGGGAGCAGGACAGTATTCATTCATCCACCGGTGTACCACTTCCCGCTTTTTCTGTTGATATAGCGAGCGGAAGAATCTCCAGACCATATCTTTTACTCCCACACAGGAATCACTGATGTTGAAGGCCTGGCCAATAGATTTATAATTTTCAAAGCAGGCACCATCCCCTTCAGGGCAATGAGCCATAATGGTTGCCAGCGACCAGATATTTATGGTGTCCTGCGGATTGGGACCATAACGCATATGCCGCAGTGAATCGAGCAGGTCATCCAGGTATTCGTTCGGAAGAACAGAATTGATCGGATCCGAAGGTAAATAGCCAATTGCCAGGTTGCCTTCGCTGTATGCCTGTTCATACGTATCTATGCTGCCAACATAACTGTCCCAGTTGTTGCTTTCCGACAATTCAGTGAGCTTTTCCAGCCGGCAGTATTCCGGATGTAAAGGCAACAGGAATTCCGCCCATGCCGGGTCATAATTGTCAATAAACTCTTGTTTTGTGAGAGCGCCCGGCGATACAGGTGCAGACCGGCCAGGCACCTGCACCAGAATGGGATTGCCTTCAATATCTGTATAGGGCACCTGAGTATAACGATTACGCCAGAATATCGAATACAGTGCGAACCTGTCAGGATCGGCATATTGACCAAACGGTGGCGAAACGTCATCCAGCATTTGTTCCCGGATGGTTACGTGATCGCCGGGGGTACCTTCATAACACACCAGTTCACAATGGGCATATGCCTCCCGGTATGCCCTGTCTGCCGCATCCACGTACTTGTCCCGCTCGCCTTCGGGAATGCCCATTTGCTCCATGTAATACTCCACAAACCCTTCATAAGAATCTATCAGCATATTGCATTCTTCGCAGGTTGGTTCGCATAACATGGAGTGCAGCAGGCTGTCCTTTTCCTGCTGAATGAACTGTTCAAGCGTTGTGCAGGTGTTCCGCCGCATGAAAATGCTGTCGCGGTAATATTCCAATGCATCCTTGTTTACCGTCAGCTTCTTGGTAATGAGATAGGCGCCTTCTTCAAGGAACACCGAAAAATCCACGGCCGGGAAAGGAACCTTTTCATTGCAGGTCGTATCAATAGTGAGATTGGTGGTTTTGAAAACATAGGGAGTGTCGCCGGGCAATGAAGTGTTGTTGCATTCATCCGTAATTGTTATTTCCAGGTCGTACACACAATCGTAACATATATCAATGTTGTTGCAATCTTTAAGATTGATGCTGTCCGGCAATAGTGAATACTGAAAACGATGGTTACCGGCTTTCGTTACGATCAGCGATTTTGAAGATTCAATGGTCGTGTTTTTGATGATGTTGTTGTTGCTGTCCAGCAGTTTCTTAACAATCAGTTGCGTTTTATTCGATTCCAGCGTATCCAGGCTGGCATTGGGCTTACCGGCCAGCGCCGTAGCAATTGTACGGCCATGCATATCTATATAAGCTATGCTATACTGGCCGTTTGCATCGCGCACCATATTTTTGAAATAGTGAGAAGCTTTCCCCACTTCTGTTCCAAAAAGCGCGTCAAGCTCTTCCTGGTCGGCACTGCCATAATAGTATCTTGTTGCATGCGTGTAGCCATTATCTTCCATCCCTATCTGAAATGCTCTCCCCACCCCGCTTTGCATGCTCAGGCGGCCGGTATTATCTGCCGTATAACGGATTTCGGTAAAGGGATACTTTTCCGCATCAGGAATGTATTTATGATAGCCTGTATTGACCAGCTGGTTGGCCGGCGAATAATACTTCGAAGCGCCGTACAGGGAATCCATTGGAGGGGCGCCGGCAGTACAATAACAGGAGTCTTCCCAGGTTCCGTCGTAAAGGTCTTTTTCGTACTCGCCGCCGCTAACAGCCCTGTTGAAATTGGGAGTGAAACCAATCAGGCTGCTCAGGGAGGGCGATGGCAATACCTGGATAACAGGTCTTCCCTGGAAATCGTATAATGTTTCAGCAACAATGGTGGTGTCGGTCGTATTATCTTTTGTTACGGTTTGCCTGTTGCGAAGCGTACCGTCAAAATACTGCAGCACCGATTTTCGCTTGCCCTCTTCTGCAAAGGAAGTACTGGCCTGCCAGTTCAGATCGTTTTCATGCCCACTGAACTCATACATTCCCAGGCCCGATTCATAATCAGAGCTCCAGTTTGATTCAATGCGTTGCCCGTTGGGCTTTACCTGCACTGCCCGCACCCGGTAAAATAAATAGCCTTCGCCATCGTACAAGAGGGGCGTAAAGTATTCCTCTGCGGTTATGGTTACACGTGTTGCATTCCGGGTAAATATTTTTTTGGAGTCCCATTCCCCGGCAGTTTTGTAATTGTTCTCGGCAGATTGATCTACCCATGTCCATTCCAGGTCATATTCATCAGCGCTTGTTTCAGGCGCCCAGGATATGCGCAACTCACCTTTAGAGGCAACATATGCATCAGAATGACTAACTTCAGTAATGGCATTCTCAACACAGTCAAATTGGTATTCACGATTTACCAGGATTTCATTTTCCAACAAAAGAACATCTTCAAATTCTGAAAGGGTTCCGTTATGCACAATCACCTGGAATATCTTCAACTCAGCCTCATAGCCACCCAAAAAAGTATGAATGGCCTTGTGCGTATAGGTTCCGGTAGTAGGCGTATACGTAACTCTGAGCGATACCAACCCGGTAGAATCCCATACCCATGATGCTCCGTTTGCCCTACGATAATACACTTTGAATTGCACCTCTACATCAAAAGGATTCGCCAATGCCTGATTAGCGAATTCATCAATCTTAAAAGTTATCAGATTCCTGGCAGTATAGGTAACCTGACCTGGTTTTAAATAGCCGGTGTCCACCACCAAACTGGAAGAGTCTTGCCGGATCTGATTACCGCGTAATGGCTGCGCAGCATAGTGCTCATCTATGGCCATTGCGGCCTGTGCACCGGCCAGCAATAGTACCGGCACCAATAAAACCTTTATATACCTGAAAATGCTGTTCATGGACAGGAATTTATTGATGTGTAAAATCAATCAGTTCATAACTGGCATATATACCGACGGGAATATGTTTTCCACCTTGCCGGGTAAAAATGTCATACATATCAAATACAGAGTCACTGGCTGAACCGCTGGCATAACCGAAAAAATGCACTTCCATGCTGATCATTTCCGGCTCCGGGTAGGAACTGCCGGAGTCATATACCGTCTTGCGCATTTTGTACCTGATCTTTGTCGGATAGTAGGTGTCGGTATCATAGTATAGATCATAGCTTGCCAGAATTGCATCCGGGGCACAGGTAAATGAAATATGCCTGATGTTGGCAGAATCGGTAATCTGCACTCCGGTAAGGTTCATCTGGCGTAATTGTTCATTGAATAAATCCACCTGGAATAGCCGCTGGTAAAAATGCGATGGCGGATACAACAACATGCTGCCCTCTTCGTGATCTATCATCACCATGAAATCGTCGTTTTGTACAATGTGAATGTCACCGCCACCCATTGAAAACTTGTTCTCTTTGCAGAAAAACATATACTGGGTGGTATCTCTTATTTCCACCGTATCTACTTCGCGGTAATAATAAATGGCATCAAACTTCAACACCTCACCCAAACGGTGTGTTAGCGCTGTTTCTATGCGGATGAGTTCCTTCATATACTGTAAGGAATCAATCTGGCCCCGGGAAATGGTTGCAGCAAATTGCAGCAGGAATACCGCGGCCAATACCCTTATATATTTGTTTACGAGGTTTTGCATATGCTTATTCATTATTCGGTTATTTTGGAAAGTGCGGTGCGGGTTTCATTAATAGTTTTGATGCCACGTTCGGTTTCTTTCTTAACCCGTATCAGGGTTCCGTCATCATCGTATTCGTAGAATGCCGCATGATTGTTTTCGTCCAGTTCCGCCATCAGCCGGAGGTTCACCGGGTTGTACACAAATGATTTCATGTTGCTGTTGAACGGATGTATTCTGATGTCATCAAAATACACGGGCGTGGAAGACGTGGCCTGCAGGTTAATAGCCATACTGGTGGCACCGGGTGGTATTGTCAGTGTGTCTTCTATGCGCTGCCATCCTTCAATAATAAATCCGGAAGGTGTTAAATTAAAGGTGCCGGCCGATCCGCCATTGAAGGCCAATTGCAGGCGAGCATTGTTGTACTGTGTGCCGGCGCATACATCACCTTCTTTCACCCATGCGCTCACTACGATCTTTGTTCCTGCAATGGGTGAAAACTTCTCATTGGTCAGGTGATTTCCTTTTGGTGGTTTTACTACTACGCACCAGAAAGAATCCCTGTTAAATGATCCTACCGTATCCTGCTCAGTAATTTCCGGCGGGTATAAGAATTGGGAAGGAATAATCTCTTTCTCCTGCCGGTGGCCAGACCACCAGAGTTTAAGATGGGCAGGTCCTTTATATTCTGTGTATACTATCCTGATATTGTACAGGTGACCGGCTTCCAGGCGCAACGGCATGCTGACCTCTTCCTTTTCTCCGCCAACAGGACGTGGCGTAGCTACATAATGCACCAACTGATCGTCGAGATAAATTACCACCCCGTCATCAGAAATAGTGTGAAACCAGTAAGTATCCGTATACCTTGGCTGCAGTTTGCCTTCCCAGGTAATTTCAAACGCATTGGTGGGGCAGCCGGGGTACGGAGCGCTTTCACCCCATACAAAATTGATTTCCGGATCAACCCTTTCCAGGCAAACCTCGTCTTCCCATGGCCATGTGTGTACTCTTCTGTAAGTTCCTTTCAATCCCCATCCTTTTCCGTCAACGGAATCTTTTATGATAAGCGTTGAATCTACCTTAACAGACAGGCGGATGGCCGACGTATCGTCCTGCAGCGCAGTCACCACCGGCACCGTTACCGAAGATGATGAATTGCCATTCACCCTGTAACTATACAGCCCCGAATGGCTCACGGTATCTGTAAGTGTACCGTTGACAGTAAGCAGGTTGATATACCGGTTGTCCTGGCATCGCTTGCAGGTGTCGGTGCGATAGAAGTAGTCTTCAAATCCATCGAATAGCATTTGCCGGTGTTTGCTGTTTTGCGCTACTGCCACCGGCAGTGATTTATTGTATCCAAATTGCGCAGCATTATGCCTGTTCAGCGGGTCCCTGTTCTCCGTTTCGTTCCCTTTATTGTTAAACAATACCAGCTCACTGTTCCATACCCAGCGGGAAGAGTCTTCAGTAGCTGTCAGGGTATTCCCAAAATTCCAGTAAGGCATAAAGTTCCTGATCACTCCATCGGTCCGGATATTGGTTGCCTGCGAGGGATCAGATTGTCTCCGCCTGTCGTAATAAGTGAAAGCGCGGTCCGCCCGCCAGTTGCCCAGTATTCCCCAACGATATGGATTAACCGCAAAATCAGATATATTGGGTTGGCATACAAATGTGTCTTTTAGAGAATAACAACGCCATTCGCCGTTTACAAATTCCTGTTGGGCAGTATCAGGACAAACAGCATAAGAGATGGCCAGCACCGGCCCCCTGTTGGAAAATACAGCATCATCAGGGGTGCCCACGGGAACATCAATGGGGTATAGATCATTGGAGAAAAAGCACATGCGGGCGCCATCATTATCGGTTGAAAGGCGCAACTCAAGGCCCTGCTGCATTCTTGGTAAGAAGGGTCCAAAGCGGGCATCGAGCATGTCTTGTACAAGATTGGTAACGGAGGGACTGAAAAAGTCTGTGGGCGTTACAGAAGGACCAAATTCAACCCTGTTGGCCGGATAGGAATGATTTCCGTTATAATATTCTTTCAAAATATTTTCACCACCAATCGGAAACTGGTTAATGCGGCTGATGATAATCTTGTTGCTGTTTGGTCCACCACTCGGTACATGAGGGTTATTTTCGTTATGACTGTGGTTACCATAAGCGAGATCATGATATTTCCTGTGAGCAGTTAAATGAAGGTTGGCAGATAGCACTCTTGCCCCTAATGGAATGCCGGCTAAATTAAATAGCAGGTATGATTTTCTTCCCACCCATACATTTTTCCCACATCCGATACCCCGGCAGTACCTGTAATATTCTACAGGAAGCCCATCAGGTGACACATGAGTTCGAAAACTGGCACCTCCGGAGGTTATGTGTTCAATGGTTGAATATTGAACCGGTTTCACCTCCACATTCCGAACCACCGGCGCCTGGTAAGCCTTTCCAACCGTATCCTTCGCATAGCCGGTGCTGTCAACCTTCCAGAAGTCTTTAAACCGGACTGCCGAAGCATTCAGTACGGCAATACTACTATCTACCACCAACCGTGTAACACCGCTAACTTCCTTTACCGGGTTTTCAAGACTGGTAATGGTTCCCACAAAGGCATTCAATATGTTGCGCCTGCCGGAGCGCATGATTTTTACACTTTCCGCAACACCGTTGTAAGGGATTCCATCTTTATCAATAAAATAAATGCCTTCGTGTTTTTCAGTGCCTTTGGAAGCATCAATGGCCCAGAGCCTGCGGATATTCACCTGGTCGCTGTAGAAGTAATGTTTGGGATCGCAAATATCACTTGTCTCCGGATCAAGACTGTCTTTGGCTATCACCACCAGTTCGTCGCCACTTTCAAAAAATTGTTTTACAGGAAACAGCGTAATACCATCCCTGTACAACATGCGTCCCTGCCGGAATTCAACATTCCTGAAAATAGCGCTGGTATTCCGGTAGGCAGGCCCCATGCCGCTATAGGCCCAATGCGCCGGGTAACTGAAGTTGTATACAGGATCATCAAATTCATTGTTAGTCTGGTTCAGCAAAACGGAGCCCGTCTCCGCATCATACAACAGATCACGCGTGGTTACTACGCTTCCTTTCGTCATTTGCACAATGCTATCAAGAATGGCATAGCGGTTTACAATTTTTGTAACGGCTATAGACCGGAAGCGGGTGGTTTCTTTACTCGGTAAAGGAATAATAGTGCCCAGGCCAATAGGTGGGACCGCATTTACAATGTCAATATTTGCTTCGGCACTGCCACTTGCCGCCACCGAGGTTTGCTCCCGGATGTCTATCATCACTTCTACATCAAGCCCTATTTTGCCTTTCGGATTCACCATACCGGTAGCAGCATCAACAACAGGCACTTCATTAGACAATTTCTTAAACAGCGCATGATCGATTTCCAACCGGTAATAGTATTGAGTGTATGCAATGGCACGGCTCAGGTCATTCTGACCATAGGATGACTGCGCCTTTATTTTACCGTGCATATCATTAAGCTCTATCTTGAAACCCTGTGAAATAGTCACATAATGTTTGGCATTGAACTTAAATACATTGGCAATACGGTTTTTATAGGTTTTCTTGCTGGCATTGTCTATTGGCGTAACCTCTACGATAGTGGGAAAATCCTTTGCGGTATAGAATTCTGTTTCTTCCACGCCTGTCGCTGATTTTTTGTCCTTGTAGATGGACGTAACCCTTACCATACTGTACCCTACCACAGGAGCAGGAAAAAAAGTCTCACCAAACGGCTCTTCCGTGTATACATAATCGGTAGGGGCTGCCGCAGCGGGTTTGTCAATGTAAATGTTGTGAGGAACCCTGAACGGGTTCTCATCGCCTCCTATAGATGGTTCATAAGAGGCTACGCCACTGCTGATTCGTTGTAACTGACCATTGATATTAATAGTAGTACTATAGTCGTATTCCTGTCCGTACCGCGCTTCCTGCTGTTGCTGGCTGGTCATTCGGTTCCAGTTGTCGAATATTTCCACCTTCTTTACCCGCAACCCGCCACCAAGCTTTTTGTAAAATGGATTGTTTAACCGAACAAAAGTTTTATCCAACCAGATGTCATTGCACAGATTTCGTTTTCTTGCCTGATTGGCAAATCCATTGATTGTGGTCATCACGTTGTTCCCTATAGAAGCAAACGTGTTCATGATCGTTCTCCAGTCGAAGCTATGCCCCGGCTCGCTAAACGGATATGCTTTTGAAGGAAGGTTCAGTCGTACAAATTGTATGGCGGCAGTGGCCATGGGACTGTTGTTCCCCGTCACCTTCATCCCTGCTACCCTGATCCATATCAGTTTTTCAGACACATCGCCTTTAAGACCATAATCTTCAATTTCTGCGTAGCACGGAATCACTTCAAATCCTTTTCCCCAAACGTCGCCCGGCATTTTTACATACAATTTGAAAAACAGGTGCTTTACACCTTCCAGGTATTTCCGGTAAAGAGATGCTTTGGTTTGTACGGTGTCCGATACCCTTATGAACACATATTTGTAGTCTGTACCTGACGAAGAAGGATCATACAGGCGGGCAACCGGCGTTGCATTTTCCGATGACCCGAATCCGGCAATACTGAAAAACTGCATAGCGCGCCGGTTTTGCACATATGCATAATCGTCAGACTCATAGGAAACCTTAATCCTGGCGCCGGAGGGAATTTTAATTTCTGATAGCGTCCACGCCGCTGCATCATAAGCCGCTTTGGCGCTATCCCAATCTTTTACACCCTGCTGCAAAGCATAAGGATAATCAGCATTCGTCATTTGGTGCCCTGCACTGCCGGGGTTATTGGACGGGTCCTTAAAGTTTCCCCACCGGTCCTGTGCCTGCGGTTTATAGTCAGGATTATTGGCATGATAGGTAAATTCATAAGGGTTGAGCTTCCCTTTATTGTTGTCGTTATATGTAAACCAAACTTTCTTCAGCGTAAGCTTTCCCTTACCGTTTGTTGAAGCCGGATTGCCCTGGCACAGTTCATAATTATATTCAAAATGTACCGTCTTGATGGGTTTCGCATTTGTTCCGTTTTTGAGATAGTCCGCCTTTGTATATAAATTGATTTCCTTCAGCCGGTATAATTTTTTCAGCGCATCTCTTCCTCCGTTCTCATCCAGAACGCCCCAGGCATCCTCACGAATACTGTCTGTTTCAAGCACAAAAGTGGCGATCATCGTTTTGGACTCGATAGAGTTGAGATACCATACCTCCCGTTCGCCATACGCATAACTGCCCCGGTTATCGCGGCTATCCGTTTTGAGTCCCTGGTTGTAAGCCGCTTTCGCTGCATCAAAGGGCGCTCGCCATCTGTAGGGATTCAACGCATTGTAAACCTGGCTATAGTTAAACCGGATGGCGTCACCCAGGTCATCTTCTGTAATGCCATCGCCTGTAACATCCACATAGTCCGGCGATACTATTCCTGACAAAAGAAATGAATGCGCATAGGCAGGCAGTGATTCGCGATTGTAAAACCCGTCGCCTTCATTGTTATGTACACTGTTGTGAACGCCCGGCGTATAAGATACGAGACCTGTTGTGGTGTCGCCGGTACCGGTGGCCATAGTTACATCGGTCTGCTTGAAATTATATACCGGCACACCATAGATATAACGGCGTCCATCACTGTTCAAAACGGTAATTTCCGATATATGATGTGGACGGCGAAAAGCATACCCCCTTGGGAAAGTGTCGTAGTTGGTATTGCACGAAACAGATGGGAAAGAATTTATATGATAAGATCTGATCACTTTGTCAAGCGCCGCAAAAGAAGCCTCCTTTGCCGTGAGATAGGAGATCACCTGTGTTCTTTTGTCTCTCCGTTTACGCGCGCTGGCAACGTCTACAGGCCGGTCTTCCACACGCCGTGCATTGTGGAACAGGCTGAATTGCCTGGTGGCAAAAACGTGCGATTCATTTTGTTTGCCATCAGGATTGAGCGCCACGCGCATCACACTGTCTCCACCTATGGAATACAGGTACTCCTCATCAACAGTAGTCTTTTCACCGGGATTTTTGAAATAAACGTTTTCATATGTCGTATCCGCAGTGCGGAACTTTACCGCTTCAATCAATGCGTTGTCTTTTCGCCAGGGAGCATGATGCGTATTTGAGTACCCCATATTGAGGTCAACTCCGCCATGAAAAATGTTTCCAAAACCAAGGTCAAGAGACACCCGGCTACTGTTGCTTTTTGTTGACATTAAATGATCATAAACATATCCGGGTTCTGCACGGTACGGGCGAAACATGCCTCCACTACCCTCCCCGGTGATGGTATATGTATCATAAGTATATATCGGGAGGGCAATATGCGGCGTCTGCTCACGGTAAGTAACATCTTTCTCCCTGTTAAAATCAAGCAGTACATTGTCAACATTGTTGGCTTTTTCATAATACAGGTAACCTACCGCCGGTAGTATTTGCAACGTATCATCATCCTCAATAGTTTGTACCGACCCATATCCCCGTATGGAAAAGTTCGGATGGTATGCCCATTTTTCGAACCCCACTTTTGCAGTGAAGGAAAATTGAGAAGAAGTATAGGGCATGGAAATAGCAGGGGTAAACGATGGTTTTGCAAACGACAGGTAAGCCGATGCGCTGGTACCAAAAGAATACCCCAGCTTCTTTTTATCATTCTGTTGCGTCCGGGCCGGGCCCGTTAGCATCAGTTCCCTTATCCCACCCCGGCTGTTGTAATTGGTTCCAATGGTAATGTTACCCTTAACCTTACCATCTTCTTTTTGCAGTTTCACGCCAAATGAAGGTGAAATATTCAGCCCATCCTGCGAGTTGTTGTTCAGGCCCAGTCCTGCAGTAAGCGGACCGCTGGCAACCTTGCCGGCATTGATGTTCACGTTAACGCCAAATTCAGAGCCCCAACCCTTATAAGTATTGTGAAAAAGTCCCAATGTTATTCCCGCCACTGAAGGTTTACCATCGGTAAAATGGGGAATCAAAGTATCCTCTTTCCGGGTAAAATCGTCCAGCTGCGTAACTGTCTTCCCCAGCAATTCCGCATTGGCGCCCAAAGAAATACCAAAGGTGCGATTGGGCCTGATGCTGGCTACTTTGACCACATTATCGCCCTCTCCCGCAAAATCATCCGGGAGCCCCCGCATATTCCGCGTAATAACACCCGGGTTAATGTTCCACCCTAAACCCACCCAGCTGGCCTCCTGCTCCATGGTAATACCACTCTGGTAGTGCAGGTTTACCGGGTAGCCGCCTACGTCCAGGAGCGGGATATTGTAGGAGAAATCACCCGTGAACAGGTCCACCATATTATTGGCGTTAACGGATTGAAAGCTTTGCATTTCCGGCTGGGTAGGCCCGGTACCAAACCGTTCTTCGGCAGTTTTGCCGGTAGCAGCATGTTGTGGCGCAGTTTCACCATTTGCCGCAGCTGCCGGCGCCATTGTCGCAGTTACGGACAAAGGAGGAGCAACTAACCCATAAGCAGGTACGCGCGGCGAAGGAGCTTCAGCACGCACAAACTGGCTGTGGGGTGATGCATAGACGGCGGCCGGTAATATGCACAACTCCAGGTAAAAAAGGATGGCAAACAACCAGGCAATTAACTTAGGATGGCGGGAAATTGTTTGTAACATTACCTATAATTAATGTTTTGATGAATATTCATGGTTCAATAGATGGAATGCAAACCCGCATCATCTGTCATTCTTGTATTTCAACTGTATTTGACCTGAGGGCATTCCGGTATTCAAACTTTAAATATCCTTTTGTACCTGCCGCGTTTTGCAGAGTAAGCAGGTACATATGACCATTAACAAGACCGTTGTTTTTGCGAAAATCCAGTTTCAGAAAGTTCTGTCCATATCTTAATACCACGCTATTGCTGTCCAGTTGCAATTCCTTACGTTGCGGGTCGCTGATGTCATAAACATGTATCTCACCTGTATTGCCCGCCACTTCATTTAAAAACTCAATCCATACTATACCCGAAGAAACTACATACGAGGCATCCTGAACCGGGCGCAGCCTGCTGTATGGCCCCTCCTTTTCTTTTATTGCCGGCAGCGCTTCAGGTTTTTTAATACGAAATGTCCATATTTCACTGACAGCAATAGGAGTCTGCCCGCTTTTTGCCGTAACACGCCATGCATATTGTACACCTGTGTCGAGCGCAGGCGCAGACAACGGGTATTGCATACTTACATAGCTGATATTCTGTTGCGTAAACACGGGAATGTTTTGCTGCACCGCATCTGTCGTACTCTGCATAGGTTGAACAGCCACCAATACCCAGTCGTACATCAGATTGCTGAACATATTGATAGGTGCGGGAGGTATCCAGCCAAATATGGGCCGGTCTGATTCGGTGAATTCGTTATGCGCAGGCATGGTGAGTTGAGGAGGACTCACTGGTTCCACCTCAATGGTTTCACAATCTTCGCTCAGTTGTTCAATACGGTCATTATCTAATTGATTGAGTGCATAACAAACGTGAAATACGCCCACGGGTAAGAAACCATCAGGATCCGGCGTAACCACATAACCTGCATTTCCCGGCGTGTACATTACCGGCATAATATCCGATGGCCGTATCTGCCTCGCTCCCTGGGGCAGCGTAAAAACACGGCTCTGTGCCGTCAGTACCCGCTGATTGGTCGAGGCGTCTGTCATGGTCATCTCCATCTGCACTTTCATTTCAAAACCATTATTGATAACAGACAGATTCCATAACTGACTTTTTAATGTTATTCCAGCTGCCGGTAATTGCAGGTTTACTACCACCTGCGACAGGCAGATGTTTGTGGCCGTTAGCATAATACAGAAAAATATTAATCGCTTCATACGATAAGCTATTTATGTCCCGCCTTACTGCGGCGGTTGAAATATTTTGTAAACTGTATGGTTGCGAGATCGTTTTCCGTTAAGTCTTTACTAAGCCCGGGCAGATAGTTCCGCTCATACGACAGATAAATGACATCATTCTTTCCTATCCGGATGGCGCCGTTTGCATACGCCCCCAACTTGGTGAAGGTTTGCATACTGTTGATCTTTACACCAAACCCAAGTGTACCTGGTTTGGTAAAATGCAACTGAATTCCCCCATCCAGCACATTCAACTCATACCGGTCGTTTTTCATGCGCGATGCAGCGACGGAAGCAGAAAACTGCCGGAAAAAAAAGGTTTGCGACAGATAAAAGTTTATCGCGTTGTGATAAACAAATCCGGTATCATGGTTTGAATTATAAAAGCGATTGTACATTATAGACGATGCGGCCCTTTGTCCAAAAATTTTGTATTGATGAAATGCACTCGCATTGAAAGTCTGAAACCGGTTTTCCACCAGCACACTGTCCAGCTTTGTCAGTTGCGACACAGGCAGATACCCTACTATCACCACCGGCCATCGCGGAAGCCGCAGTGTAGCAGACAGCGACGTAGAAACTGTATTGCTTTTGTATCGCTGCAACACATATGGATTGGTAAACTCGTTATTTCTCACAGAAGCAACAATGCGCAGTCTGCGTTTGAACATTCGCTGGTCTGCACGCATATACCACGACTCTCTGGCAGCACTGTTCTGAAAACTGCTGAACGACAGGAAATTGGCGCCTGTATACTTAAAGTAACCTTCAACACGTGTATCCACTGAGGGCCACCACCCGGTCAGGCGGACAGCATAGGCTTTGTTTGATTGATCAGACCAATCAAACATTTTGCTTTGTTGCGGCGGATTGCTGCGATGATCCGGCGAATAGCTGGTTGCTATTTCTCCGTTCAGGTAAACATTTCGCGTGAGTTGCCATCGTGTTTCAGCACTCAGGCCGCTTACTGTAACTGAGGTAACGCCGGAAGCAGCATTACCTCTAAAGAGTTGTTTTTTTCCACCATAAGCAGACAGGATGAAAAAATTGTGCTCCAGTCTGCCGATGCCTGCCCGCACCAAATACAGATGCTGGGGCGCTTTGTTAAACCGGTCCACGGCAAAATCACGAAAGCGGTAATCAACCAGGCCGGCAGTAAGCGCAACATAATACCAGGAGTTGTATTCTACATTGATGCCTTTTACACTGACATTGTTTGCCGTTAAATCCGTGTAATTTACCGGGGTGCGGCCTACACTGAACTGACGCAGCCCCGATAACCACCGGTATTTTGCCGGAATCTGTCCCTCAGTTATACCCAGCTTTTGCAGTTCTTCTCTTAACCGGTCTGGCGTATGGTTATGCCAGTTGTTAACCAGCTCCCTGTAACGCTTCACCATCTGCTTACCTTGCTCATATGCTTTTTGCAGTGAATCGGCCTGGCCGTTTGCCTCCTCATATGCTTTCCGGATATTTTCATACTGCTCAAGGAAAAATGCTGCCACTTTCTTAAGGGAATCTTCCCTTTTTGCGTTCGTGCTGTCCGGAAGATCGGTCCTGTAAGTGATATGCGGTACGCGCAAAGTTTCATAAGCTTCTACAAGCAACTGCCGGTGAAAGGGATTATTCAGCCAGTTGCGTAATTCAATGGCCTGCAGATGCCTGATTTCATACAGCTTGCCGGTAAGGGTGTCTTCCACCCGCAATGTAAGAGAAAGCAGGCGTTCGCGCAGCTCAGACTGCAAGTTGTTACGAAATTCATTGGCATTGAATGACAACTGCACATCTGTTATATCGCGAAAAATGCGTGAGTTGCTACGTTGTATCCGGTACAAGGCGAGTAAAGGAATCAATCCGGCAATACGAAAGTGCATAGTGCCGCTCACATTGTGCTGCGCTATATTGCTCTCCACGTACGGTGTATCCATATTGGAGCGGTAATTGAAGTGATAGGAAGCATATCCGCCTGTAAATTGCAGAAGTGGTTTTGATGTAAAAAGGTTATCAAAAGGATGGGTAACCGGCGATGAATCCAGGTGAGCAGGTGCAGCGTCTGAGATTTTGTTCAGTCGTTTCATCAGGCTATGCAACTCTTTTTCTACGCGCTCCTTTTTCCCTTCCAGCATTTCCCGGGCTGATTTCAATGCGCTGTCAGCAGTATAAGTAGGGACAACACTTCTTCCATTCGCCTCAGCAGAATCAGGTAGCTGCGACAGGGACGATATTGGCAGATGCCAAAGTAATACCAATATAATGAGCCTTATCAGCCTCATTACGGAAGCGTTTAGTGTTAGGGCAACCGGTGCATTACCGGTATGTCACGTATTCTTACAAGGGTATGATTCAATTCAACAAAACGGAGCCTTGCAAATAGCAAAACACCATCAATATTGCATTGAAACAATCCGGCAAGTCAGACTACTTTACTGCTTACCAAATATTAAACAGCATTCAAGAGGTGTAGCGGATCGGGAGGAGAATTGATTCTATCGTACTAATCAGCAAGTAAGGTTATTGCTCACCGTTATACACAACAAAAATACATTTTCTCACTTTATAAAAAAACTTTTTTTGTGTATGTGCTTTTTTACAAGATTCCATCTTGTGGTTATTAAGGGATAACCTTTAGAGAAAGTTCAGATTGCACAAAAGTTCGATGTAATACCTGCTGACCCGTAAAGGTTACCCTAACACGTAAATAACAACGAATATATAAGTAACGATGGGTATAGCAAATTTGCTGACAATGAAGAATAAGTACGGAAAATAGCAATAAGCTGTTCTGATAAGTATTGATCCGACAGCTTGAGATTGTTGTTTGGGCAGTTCCTGGCCAATGGTATTAAAAGGAGTTAGTCTGTCCTCAAGCCACTGATCGAGATCAGCCTGCAACACATCATTAGTGATGTAAAATATCGTGGAAAGTCATCGGCCTACATACAGTGCGATTCATTTCTTTTTTGATGAAATATCTTATGGCATACTTAAAAAATCTGTAAATAAAACTGTCATCACCCCTCATCATTATCCTCATCCTTACTACAGCTATCTGCATTTGTAACGCAAATTCCTATAATCAGTAAGCGAAAACAACAGCCCAGGTCAGCTTAGAAATTGAGAGTTCATCCAACAAGTACTTTACTATTGTTTCCGGACTCTCATTCTAGTTCGGATGAGGTTTACCGCCATTGTAGTCCGGCAAAAAAATCCGGGTAGTCAGCAGGAAGCTTTACGTTATTCGCCTTTTCAAATTTAACTAATTCAATCTCCGGAAGTTTGCCAAACTCGTTTTTGTTTTGAATCATGAGATTACTAAACATAACGATTATTTATTGATGCCGGGCAAGCAGTCAGCCAGGTTATTCCTAAATATAACACGTTCCGGGCAGTGCTACCCCCGCGTCTGTCCAATAAGACATCACAAAAGTCATAACCAAATGTTTTTTTCCCATCACCGCCCCCCTATCCGGCCAATCTCACTAACAAGCGTAAGTACCGTTATAAAAAATTTTTTCACAGAATTTGGTAGTTTCATAATCTTTCGTACCTTGGATGCAAGGATAAGGTTTAATGGTAATGGTATTTGATTAGTGCGGCCTTCCC
Organism: uncultured Chitinophagaceae bacterium; assembly: GCA_937961055.1. Lineage (GTDB taxonomy): Bacteria > Bacteroidota > Bacteroidia > Chitinophagales > Chitinophagaceae > CALCIN01. Next base: position 21,109 of record CALCIN010000036.1, read on the forward strand.
CTCCGGGAGGGCCTTTTTTTTGCTCACCTTTTTGCTCTTCTCCATTCTCATGCAGTTCTCTTGTATGTGTTTGACAAAAATCATACTACCGTTGACAGTATCGTATAGCATAGATTCCGGTTACAAAAAATCTATTGCTCCAACATTCAATAAGAGTATACTTGCATTCCTACATGCATCTTTCAATTGTCGTAAATACAATTATCCATTCGCCGCGCTTTGTGCTACCCATCCCGCAATAACCATTCACCGGACCACGTATAAGATCTCGTTGCAAACACCGGAAAAGAGCGGTGATCACTGAAAAGAATCAATCGCTTGAACACCTGAAAACAGTGAATAACATTGCACGTATAGTTAATAACTATATTTATGAATTCACTTCACTTTGGTATAAAAATTGTGACTTTTCAGTCCGCTAATCTTTTCCTATTGAATACGGTAGCACCCAACTGCATTCCTTTTTTTACTCTTCCCTCAAAGAGTAAGTAAGGAAAGCTCCATGTAGCTTTACCGCAACACCTCTGAGCTTTATCGCTTTGCCTTAATTGCTAATTCGGACAAACCAGTTGCCGTCTTGCACCGCACGATGGTACGGGAAACTTTTTCTTTAATCCTGTCTAAACCCACTTAAAAAGTTCTATGAGAAAAACCTATGTGTTGCTGAGCGTACTGATCGCAATGACATCTTATGCTCAACAGGTTCCCAAAAGTCTGACTGCTTCCAATGGAGAACTAATCGGATTCTATGAGTACAAACCAACCGACTACAACACCAACACCAGGTACCCACTGATCATTTTTCTCCATGGTATTGGCGAACGCGGCAACGGCACTACCGAACTGAGCCGCGTGCTCGGCCTCGGTACCCCCAACAGAATTCAGAATGGCCACAACATGCGCTTCACCTGGAATGGCAAAACAGAAACTTTCCTGGTGCTTACGCCGCAGCTCAACAATAAGTATGGCTACTGGCAAAACTTCTATGTGGATGAAATGATCAATTACGCGCTTAAAAACCTGAGCGTTGATCCCAACAGGATTATCCTTACCGGGCTCAGCCTGGGTGGCGGTGGCGTATGGAGCTATGCAGCCGGTTCACCGGAAAATGCAAAGAAGCTCGCCGCCATTGCTGTAACCTGCGGCACCTGCCAGAGCGTTAACTACTGCAACATCGCCAATGCCAACTTACCTACCTGGGCTTTCCATGCAGACGATGACGGCACCGTAGCTTCCTCGTGCAGCAAGAACGCTATTAAAAGCATTGAATCCTGCCAGCCTGCGGTAAAACCCTATCTCACCATCTGGCCTACCGGCCAGCACTGGATATGGGACCGCGTTTACAGCACCGGCTACGATTCACAACATCCCAATATCTACGAATGGTTCCTTGCGCAAAACAAAAGCAAGGCCCCTAACAAACGGCCTATCGCCAATGCCGGACCAGATCAAACCATTTCAGCGCTTACCGGTATAGCCACACTCAATGGTTCTGCCTCTACCGATCCCGATGGCAAACTTGTGCGCTATGTCTGGACCAAAGTGTCCGGTCCCGGCTTCGGCACCATCTCCGCACCCGTTTCAACAAGCAGCACCACGCTGGTTACCGGCCTTACCCAGCCTGGCACCTATGTATATGAACTGCGCGTTATTGACGATCGGGCAGACTGGGCGGTAGACCAGGTAGCTATTACGGTAGTATCCCAAAACATTTCCGATCCCATCAACAACAAAAAACCGGTGGTCAATGCAGGTACCGATATCACCCTCACGTTGCCAACAAACAGCACACCGCTTAACGGCACAGCATCAGACCCCGATGGTTCAATAACCTCCTACGCATGGAGCAAGGTAAGCGGACCTACGCAGTTCACCATCACCAATCAAAACAGTGCAAAGGCAACCGTAAGCAATCTCACTACCGGCAGCTACACGTTCCGCCTGACAGTTGCGGATAATGCCGGTGCAGTTAGTTACGACGATGTGGTGGTTACTGTAAAATACCCGGCCAACGTGAAGTTTGCCAATGCCGGCGACGATATCACCATCACGCTGCCCACCAACAGTACCATGCTGGATGGTTCGGCCTCTTACGATCCGGCAGGACAAATCAAACAATACGAGTGGACGAAAATTGCTGGGCCCTCATCCTATAAAATAGCCAACCCCGCCGCAGCTAAAACCACTGTAAGCAATCTTACTGAAGGGCAATACAAGTTCCGGCTGGTGGTATGGAAAAATAACTGGGAACCGGTGGCCGATACAGTAGTGGTTACCGTGAAGGCCGGCAGCGTTTCGCAACCGCCCCCACCTACACCGCTGCCCATCACCCGGAAAATTCCCAATGCAGGCCCCGACACTACTATTACATTGCCTGCCAACTCCGTTATATTGGATGGTTCGGCCTCTTACAATCCCAACGGCGTGATCAATGATTATGAATGGTTGTACGTAAGCGGACCAAAACAATACACCATTGCCAATCCCAAATCGGTCACTACCAAAGTTTCCAACCTGGTAGAAGGCACCTACAAGTTCCGCCTGGTGGTATGGGACCATCGCTGGGTGCCGACAGACGATACTATGCAGGTGACTGTAAAACCGGCTCCCAATTCAGGTGGCGGTAGTGGTACGCCTACGCAACCCAAACGTATTCCCAATGCAGGTCCTGATATTACCATCACCCTGCCCACCAATTATACTACCCTCGACGGTTCTGCTTCTTACAACCCCAACGGTGTGATTAATCAATATGAATGGTTGTACGTGAGCGGACCCAAACAATACACCATTGCCAATCCCAAGTCGGTCACTACCAAACTTTCCAACCTGGTAGAAGGCACCTACAAATTTCGCCTGGTAGTATGGGACCATCGCTGGGTGCCCACAGACGATACCATGCAGGTGATTGTAAAACCGGCCCCCACTAGCGGTGGCAGCGGTGGTAACGGAGGCAGTGGTAGCGACGGTAGTGGCAGCGGCGGCAGCACCCCCACCAGGCCCGCCCGCATCCCCAACGCCGGCAACGACATCTTCTTAACGCTGCCCACCAACAGCACTACACTGGATGGTTCGGCTTCCTATAATCCTGATGGGGTAATCAAGGAATACCGCTGGGAAAAAATAAGCGGCCCCGCACAGTACACCATCAGTAATCCGGGTTCGGCCATTACCAAAGTTTCCAACCTGGTACAGGGTATTTACCAGTTCAGGCTGATTGTATGGGACCATCGCTGGGTGCCCACGGCCGACACGATGTATGTAGTAGTGAACGCGCCGTACACGCCTGATCCCAAACGCTGGGCAAACGCAGGCCCCGATATCTTCATCACGCTGCCCACCAACAGCACCACCCTGAATGCTACTGCTTCCAAAGACCCGTATGGCGGCAGCATCAAGGCTTATGAGTGGCAAAAGATTTTCGGACCTGCACAGTTTTCCATCAGCAAACCCACTTCGGCTGTTACTGAAGTAAGAAATCTTACAGAGGGCTATTATTCATTCCGACTGGTAACCTGGAACAGCCGGTGGGAACCGATTGCCGATACGGTAAATGTATATGTGCTGAACAGCGGTACTGCTGCAGTAGCCCGGTCGCTGGTAACCGGTAATGCTCTCATGAGCACACAACACAAACAGGTAACTGAAACAGTGGTTGCAGAAAAGTTGGTAGTTTATCCCAATCCTGCTACCAACCTATTGCAGGTACAAACCAGCAGCGCGGCAACCGGCAAATCCACCATACGCATTTTCGATATCTCCGGCCGGCAATGGCAACAGGTAAGTTTCGAAAAAACCGGCGCTTTGCATCAACGGCAGGTGAATGTATCGGCACTGGCGCCCGGAGTATACTATGTGGAAGTAACAGTTGGAGACAATCGAAAAATGATTACGCAGTTCATCAAACAATAGTCGAATCTTATAATTACAGAAACGCCCTGTTCCTTTTGGAACGGGGCTTTTTTTTGAAGGGCGAGGGAGGAAGAATGAAGGAGCCCCGGAAACGCATGGAGAACCACAAGGTATGTTACGCCAGACTTTGCGTTCTTAACATGCAAAAAAAATCCCCCGCGCTAAGCGGAGGATTGCTAATTTATACCGGAGGAGTTGCCAAATAGTCTGACGGAAAAACCATTCGCACTCGCCACGGACACATATCATTTACTTTCCACGGGCGTTGCGCCTTCTACCAGCACGGTTACTTTGTTGTTCAGCACTTCTACAAAACCACCTTGTATATCAAAGTAAGCCGCATGATGACTTTTGTCTTTCAGTACTTTCAGGCGTCCTGCCTTTAAAGCACTTACCAGCGGCGCATGTTTTTCAAGCACTTCAAAGCGGCCGGAAATGCCCGGCAATTGCACGCCATACACGTCATCGCTGAAAAGTTTCCGCTCTGGTGTCAGTATCTCCAAATTCATAATTCAAATGTGCTAATGAATAATTGTGTGCTGTTGTTCACAAGGCTTTGCTGCCATGCGGCCAATTTGCAAATTGGCTCATTATCCCTGTGCCTGCGCCAGCATCTTCTTACCTTTCTCGATGGCGTCATCAATGGTACCAACGAGGTTGAAGGCTGCTTCAGGATATTCATCCACTTCGCCGTCCATGATCATGTTGAAACCACGGATGGTTTCTTCAATCGGCACCAGCACCCCTTTCAGGCCGGTAAAGGCTTCAGCCACGTGGAAGGGCTGCGACAGGAAGCGCTGTACTTTACGCGCACGGCTTACAGTCAGCTTGTCTTCATCACTCAATTCATCCAAACCGAGAATCGCGATGATGTCCTGCAATTCTTTATAGCGTTGCAAAATCAGTTTTACACGGTTGGCGCAATTGTAATGCGCTTCGCCAACGATCTGCGGCGTGAGGATACGACTGGTAGAATCCAGCGGGTCTACCGCAGGGTAAATACCAAGGTCGGCAATCTTGCGGCTCAATACCGTTGTAGCGTCCAGGTGAGCGAAGGTAGTAGCCGGAGCAGGGTCGGTAAGGTCGTCCGCAGGCACATACACAGCCTGCACGGAAGTGATAGAACCGTTTTTGGTAGAAGTAATACGCTCCTGCATCAGACCCATTTCAGTAGCCAGTGTAGGCTGATAACCTACCGCAGAAGGCATACGTCCCAGCAGCGCCGACACCTCAGAACCAGCCTGGGTAAAGCGGAAGATATTGTCTACGAAGAAAAGAATATCACGGCCCTTGCCCTGTCCATCGCCATCGCGGAAATATTCTGCAATGGTCAATCCACTCAGAGCCACACGCGCACGGGCACCTGGCGGTTCGTTCATCTGTCCGAATACGAAGGTGGCTTTTGAATCGGCCAGCTCATTGAGGTCAACCTTGCTGAGGTCCCAGCCACCTTTTTCCATGCTGTGTTTGAAAGCCTCACCATATTTCATGATGCCGGCTTCAATCATTTCACGCATCAGGTCATTTCCTTCACGGGTCCTTTCGCCCACACCGGCAAACACAGACAAACCGGAATAAGCTTTTGCAATGTTGTTAATGAGCTCCTGGATCAATACAGTTTTACCTACACCGGCACCACCAAACAGACCAATCTTACCACCTTTTGCATAGGGCTCAATGAGGTCAATTACCTTGATACCGGTATACAGCACTTCTGCTGTGGTACTCAGGTTTTCGAAAGCAGGCGGCTTGGCGTGAATCGGACGGCCTTTTTCCTTCGACACAGGAGGCAATCCATCGATCGGATCACCGGTTACATTGAACAGACGGCCTTTGATCCCTTCGCCGGTAGGCATGGCTATGGCACGACCGGTATCAACTACTTCCATACCGCGTACCAGGCCTTCGGTACCATCCATGGCTATGCAGCGTACGCTGTCTTCACCCAGGTGTTGCTGGGCTTCCAGTACCAGCGTTTCACCATTTGGCCTTTTTAATTCAAGGGCATTAAAAATTTCAGGAAGTTTTCCTTCAAACTGCACGTCTACCACCGCACCAATGATCTGCTTGATCTTACCAACATTTGGCATATTATAATATATTTATAGCGTGAGGAACCAAAGAGCCGCTTTATTTCTTTGATTTTCAGCAGCTTCAATGGGTCGAATACCGGGGTTCCGAAATTCGGCTGCAAAGGTAAGGTAGCAGTGATAAATTCCCAAATAGTGAGCGATGAATAGTAAGTTGTGAACTGCGCACGGTGCGTGATAAGTATTAAAAAAACGCGGCATGAATTTTACTTCTGATCACCCGTTGAGGTTTCTGCACACCCGTGGGGGTTTACATCCTTTTTTTACTTTTATTTGCTGTCTGATTTCCGGGCCGGTTATAAAATTTATGATGCAACTCGTTGAAGTCAAAGATACTAACACTGCCAGGGCGTTTATTGATGTGAATGTTGACCTCCATCGGCACGATCCCCGGTACATACGCCCCCTTGATAAAGATATCATGGATGTATTCAATCCGAAAAAGAACAAAGCGTTTCGGTATGGCACCAGCGCCCGGTGGATTCTTACGGATGAACAGGGAAAAGGCATCGGCCGGATTGCCGCTTTTGTAAACAAACGCTATAAAAACAAAGGCGACGCAGTTCCCGTAGGAGGCATCGGATTCTTTGATTGCATCAACAACCAGGAAGCGGCAGACATGCTCTTCGATGTAAGCCGACACTGGTTGTCCAAACATGGTATGGGCGCCATGGACGGCCCTATCAATTTCGGCGAGCGCGATCGCTGGTGGGGACTGGTTACGGAAGGTTTCCAGGAACCGCTGTATTGCATGAACTATAATCCGCCTTACTATCGCTCGCTGTTCGAAGATTATGGCTTCAAACCCTTTTACCGCCAGATCTGCTTCGGCCTCGACCCCAAAAAACCCTTCAGCGAAAAATTATACCAGCGCCACGCACGATGGGCGGGCAATCGCGATATAGCCTGTATACCCATCGATAAAAGACAGCTCGAAAAGTTTTCTGAAGATTTTGCTTTCATCTATAACAAGGCCTGGGCAGGGCATGGCGGGCTGAAACAGTTGCGCAAGGAACAGGTGTTGCTGATGTTTCGCAACATGAAGCCCATTATGGACGAAAAAATCGTGTGGTTTACTTACTATCAGGGACAACCGATAGGCATGTTTGTAAACATTCCTGACCTCAACCAATGGTTCCGGTATCTCAATGGAAAATTCAACTGGTTAAGCCAACTCAAATTCTGGTGGATTAAAAGGACAAAGCCCTGTAAGAAATTTGTCGGACTGGTATTTGGCATTGTACCAGAATTCCAGGAAAAAGGCATTGATGCCTACATGATTGTGGAATCGGCAAAAGTGATGCAGCGAACGGAATATACAGAATATGAAATGCAGTGGATCGGTGATTTCAATCCGAAAATGATCAATGTGGCCAAAAACCTGGGCGATACCAGTCCCAGTCGCATACTGACTACTTACCGGTATATTTTCGATCCTGCCATTCCCTTTACACCACACCCGGTGATTAGTTAAGGTTCCAGAAAAGAATGCTTATCCCCGCTGCGCTGCTGCTCCTGCTTTGGCCTGGCTCACCACTTCGCTGTGCATCCTGCGCAGGAACGTAACTACCTGTTCCATGTTTTTTACATCGTCCACTACCAGCATGAACATTTTACCTACCTGTTTCAGGCGCGCTTTATTGGTGCGGGTTTGTATGTAGGAAAGAATATTGTGGAAAGTTTCTGATTCAAAATAGGGTGAATCCGGCCGGTTGATGAAGTAACATTTCAATTCTTCATCTTTCAATATCATCTTCTCAAAGCCAAGTTCCACCGCCAGCTTGCGTGAACGAACGGTGTTAAACAGGTCCGTTACCTGCGGCGGCACCGGGCCAAAACGGTCCTGCAATTCCGCCGCAAATGCCTGCAATTCTTCTTCCGTTTCGCAGTTGTCTAACCGCGTGTACAGCGATAGCCTTTCTGTAATGCTTTCTACATAAGCATCGGGAATGAGAATTTCCTGGTCGGTATCGATGGTGCAATCCTGCACATAATCTTCCTGCTTGCTGATCTCTTCCTTAAAGAGGTTGCGGAATTCTGTTCGCTTCAGTTCCCGGATGGCTTCATCCAGGATTTTCTGGTACATTTCAAAGCCGATCTCGGCCATGAAACCGCTTTGCTCGCCACCCAGCAGGTTACCAGCTCCGCGAATATCCAGGTCGCGCATGGCTATCTGGAAGCCGCTGCCGAGATCGCTGTGCTGTTCCAGCGTTTGCAGGCGCTTGCGGCTATCCGGTGGCAGCGTGCTCATCGGCGGGGCCAGCAGATAGCAGAATGCTTTTTTATTACTGCGACCTACGCGTCCGCGCAACTGGTGCAGGTCACTAAGCCCGAAGTGATGTGCGTTGTTGACGATGATGGTGTTGGCATTGGGAATATCCACGCCGCTCTCTACGATGTTGGTACATACCAGCACATCGTATTTCTTGTCTATAAAGTCAAGAATGCGCGCTTCCAGTTCATGGCCCTCTAGCTGACCGTGCGCGTACCCAATGCTGAGGTCGGGGCACAGTCCCTGGATGATGCCTGCCATTTCTGCCAGTCCCTGCACGCGGTTATGAATAAAGAACACCTGCCCGCCGCGTTCCGTTTCAAAATAAATGGCATCACGGATCAGGTCTTCATTAAACACATGCACTTCCGTTTGTATCGGCTGGCGGTTGGGCGGCGGCGTATTGATAATGCTCAGGTCGCGGGCGCCCATCAGGCTGAACTGCAGCGTGCGCGGAATAGGAGTAGCTGTCAGCGTGAGACAGTCTACATTCGTGCGCAGCGTTTTGATTTTCTCCTTGTGCGCCACACCAAATTTCTGTTCCTCGTCAATGATGAGCAGTCCGAGGTCTTTGAACTTTACATCTTTTCCCAGCAAGGCGTGGGTGCCCACTATGATGTCGATCTTTCCTTCTTCCAGTTTTTTCAACACTTCCTTTTTTTCTTTGGAAGTTTTGAAGCGATTGATATAATCGATGGTAACCGGGAAATCTTTTAACCGTTCACTGAAGGTTTTATAATGCTGAAACGCCAGAATGGTTGTGGGCACCAGTACGGCCGCCTGTTTTCCATCCACGCAGGTTTTGAAGGCGGCGCGCACGGCAATTTCCGTCTTACCAAAACCCACATCACCACACACCAGCCGGTCCATAGGAGCGGGCGATTCCATATCTTTCTTTACATCTGCGGTTGCCTTGCTCTGGTCGGGCGTGTCTTCATAGATGAACGACGCTTCCAGTTCGGTTTGCAGGTAATTGTCCGGCGAATGCTGGAAACCCTGTTGCGCCTTGCGTTGTGCATACAGCGTAATCAGGTCGAAAGCAATTTCCTTGACCCTGGTTTTTGTTTTTTCCTTCAAACGGTTCCAGGCATCGCTGCCCAGCTTGTTCACTTTGGGGACCGTACCTTCCTTGCCGGTGTACTTGGATATTTTGTGCAGCGAATGGATGTTTACATACAGGATATCGCTGTCTTTATAAATGATCCGTACGGCTTCCTGCAGCCGGCCGTTTACTTCAATTTTCTGCAGACCGCTGTACACGCCAACGCCATGGTCGATGTGCGTTACATAATCGCCCGGCTGCAGTTCGCGCAGTGTACGAAGGGTTAATGCCTTGTTCTTGTTATACGCCTGTTTAACCTTGTACTTGTGATACCGCTGAAAGATCTGGTGATCGGTATAACAAACCACTTTCAGGTCTTCGTCTATAAACCCTTCATGAATGGAAGTGGCAACAGGTGTAAAGGGAATTTCAGCTTTAAGGTCTTCAAAAATGCTGTTTAACCTTTCCAACTGACGCGGATTCTCTGCAAACAGGAACAAGCCAAATCCCCGGCTTTCCCATTTTTTGAGATCGCTGATCAGCAGATCGAAGCGACGGTTAAATGCCGGTTGTTCTTTCGTGTTGAAATCTATCTGGTAAAAAGCACCGTTGGCGCCTGCGGTAGCGGCGGTGTGACCAAATTCAATGAGATGCCGCAAAGGCAACTGCTTTTCTACAAATTCAGCCGTAATAAAATCTTCCGGCACAATCACCTGCTTTACCTCACGGTTTTCATCTTCGCTTACATCATAACTTACCGGTTTGATGCCCTTGCCAGTTCTGGATTTTTCGGGTATTGCCGGTTGTGCCTCCTGTTCTTTGCGCAATTGCAGGAACAGTTGCAGGTCTTCTTCCTGCACACGGATTTTTTCCAGCGTCAGCGCTTTATCCTGCAACCAGAACACGGTATTTTCCGGAAGAAATTCAAACAGGGAAATTTTCTCCGAGCTGTCGAATTGCGTTTCAACATTGGGAATAATACTTACCTGCAGCAGCTTGCGTTCGCTGAGCTGTGTTTCGGGATCAAAAATGCGGATGGAATCTATTTCATTACCGAACAGTTCAACACGGTAAGGTTTATCATTGCCAAAAGAATAAATATCAAGTATACCTCCCCGTAAGGCAAACTGCCCGGGTTCATACACAAAATCGCTCGATTCAAAACCATAGCCTACCAGTTGTTCCCGCAGCCCATCTACATCGATCGTGTCACCGGTTTTCAGGTAGATGATATTACCAGCCAGCGATTTGGGCAGCACCACTTTTTCGAACAGTGCTTCGGGATAGGTTACTAGTGCGCCCACGCGTTTGGCGCCCGCAGGCGGCGAGGAAAATTTGGTCAATGCCTCTGTACGCAGCATGACGTGACTGGCATTGAGCAACCGGAAATTCTTGCGATTCTTGAAAGAAGAAGGAAAGAAAAAAACGTTCAGCGCCCCGGTAAGGTTTTCCAGCGAGTTATGGAGATAGGCGGCCGCTTCTGCATCTTCACAAACAATCACGTGGTTGAGAGAACCACACAATTCGTGTAAAAAAATACCGCCTGCAACAAATGCGGGCGCGCTCCCGCGCAAGCCGGTGCAGGATATATGCTGGGGCTGGGCAAAAGAAAGCCTGTCCGCCAGTTGAAAAAGGCGGGGGTCTTCTTTATACCTGTTCAGCAGCTCCTGCAAATTCATAACGACCGCGCAAAGATAGACACATTGGAAATAAACAACAAGCTTCCGGTCTTTACGGTTGCTATTCAATAAAAAATTCTATATTAGCTATTAACGCGATTGCTTGCCACAATGGCAGGAAAAGAGCGGTTATAGCTGACCGCTCTTTTATTTCACGTTATCATTTGCAGGCGCTACATTTCTTTCATGAATTCCGCACCCTGCCACTTGCAACCCTTAACCTGGACCTTGTAACCTGTACCCCTTAGCCACACAAAAAAAAACACTACCATGGCTGTTCAACCCTGGCGTACCGGTAAGGTGATTCGTATTGTACAGGAAACTCCTGCCACGCGCCGGTACTGGATACAGGTGCCGGAACTGGAAAGATTCGATTTCATTCCCGGCCAGTTTGTAACGCTCGATCTGCCGATACACGAAAAGCCCAACAAGCGTTGGCGCAGCTACTCTATTGCCTCATGGCCAGACGGCACCAATGTGTTTGAACTGGTCATTGTGTTGCTGGAGGGCGGCGCCGGCACCACCTATATTTTCAATGAAGTAAAAGAAGGGCATGAATTCACCTTCCGCGGGCCGCAGGGGGTATTTACCCTTCCCGAAACCATTGACCGCGATTTGTTTTTCATTTGTACCGGCACCGGAGTGGCCCCCTTCCGTTCCATGGTGCATCATATCCTGCATCATAACCTGCCACACAAATCCATCTATCTCATTTTCGGCTGCCGCAAATTTGGCGATTGCCTCTATGGGTCAGAGTTACGGGAGCTGGAGCAGCAAGTGCCCAGTTTCCGCTATATTCCTACCTTTTCGCGCGAAACGCCCGACAGCAGTAACCACCTCTTTCGCACGGGCTATGTGCATGCGGTGTACGAAGAAATTTTGCGCAATTCGCCGGAAACTGACGGACAGGAACCGGAAAAAATCGCCCAATTGAAGCCGGCCTGGTTTTACTTGTGCGGGTGGAAAGCCATGATTGATGAAGCGAAAAAAAGAATCCAGGACCTGGGGTATGATCGCAAGGCGATCCACCAGGAATTGTATGGTTAACAATTAATCAGGAGTGTTTGTCGGCAGATTTTTGTACAGCCTTTTCCTCTGACGCAGCTTTGATGGGAATTACCGGGATGGGGGAAAATTCTTTCAACTTTTGCTGTAATGCTACTTTATCCTTTTGAGTATCAAGGATTTCGGCATGAGCCTGCATTAAATCTCTTTCGAGTTCGTTTACTTTATAATGCAGCGACTTTATTTGTGCGCCGCGAAAAAGATAGCCAGCCATTAAACCAAACAGCAAACATCCCAGGGGGATTAATATATCACTGGCCAGTTGGATTGCAAGCATAGTTAATTGGTTTGCGTCAAGGGTATCAGAAAATGTAACTCAATATATAAAGTTACATTTTAGTCACCATTTATTACAGCAAATTTTATTGCTCATAGAAATTTGATAACCAAACACTTAGTCGTCAACAACGCCTATAAAATTTCTTTCTCCACCAGCTCCCGGATCCGGCTAACAGGAATCCTTTCCTGCTTCATAGTGTCGCGCCAGCGTATGGTCACCGTGCTGTCTTCCCTGGTCTGGTGGTCTACGGTAATGCAAAATGGGGTGCCTATAGCGTCCATTCGGCGGTACCGCTTTCCGATGGTGTCTTTTTCTTCGTAGAAACAGCGGAAATGCGGCTTGCAGGTGTTCATGATGTCACGCGCAATTTCCGGCAATCCGTCTTTCTTTACCAACGGCAGTATGGCCAGTTTCACCGGAGCCAGTTTGGGAGGGAACCGCAGTACCACCCGGCTGTCCTGTTTGTCGGGCGTGCTCAGGTCCTCTTCCGCATAGGCTTCGCTCAGTATCATCATCACAGTTCTGTCCAGACCAATGGATGTTTCTATAACGTACGGAATGTAATTTCCGTATGGCTTGCCGGTGGCAGGATCGATATCATTGTCGAAATACTGCATTTTTTTCTTGCTGTATTCCTGGTGGTTGCGCAGGTCGAAGTCTGTGCGACTGTGAATGCCTTCCACTTCCTTGAAGCCAATGGGGAAATCATATTCAATATCGCAGGCCGCATCAGCATAGTGGGCCAGCTTGGTATGGTCGTGAAAACGGTATTTCTCTTTGGGGATGCCCAGGCTCAGGTGCCATTTCATGCGTTCTTCCTTCCAGTATTCATACCATTCTTTTTGTGTGCCGGGACGGATGAAAAACTGCATTTCCATTTGTTCAAATTCGCGCATGCGGAATATGAACTGCCGGGCCACAATTTCGTTGCGGAACGCTTTGCCCACCTGTGCAATACCAAAGGGGATTTTCATCCTGCCCGTTTTCTGCACATTCAGGAAGTTCACAAAAATACCCTGCGCTGTTTCCGGACGCAGGTAGATAATGCTGGCTTCATCGGTTACACTTCCCAGTTGCGTGGAGAACATGAGGTTGAACTGGCGCACTTCCGTCCAGTTGCTGGTACCGCTGATAGGACATTTGATTTTATTCTCTTCTATCAGCGCCTTCAATCCTGCAAAATCATCGGCGGCCAGCAGCTTGTCCATAGCAGCTCTCAGTGCAGCGGCCTCTTCTTTTTTGCCGGCAGCTTCCAGCGCATCGGCATGTCCTTCTATGAGGTGATCAACGCGGTAGCGCTTTTTGCTGTCTTTATTGTCGATCATGGGATCATTGAAGTTGTCCACATGACCACTTGCTTTCCAGGTGGTGGGGTGCATAAAGATGGCGGCATCTATTCCCACGATGTTTTCATGCATCTGGGTCATGCTTTTCCACCAGTAATCGCGGATATTTTTCTTCAGTTCACTTCCCCACTGGCCGTAGTCGTACACGGCGCTCAGGCCATCGTAAATTTCACTCGAAGGAAAAATAAATCCATATTCTTTACAGTGCGAAATGATCGCCTGGAACTTGTTAGTATCTGTTGCCATAAGTGGCGGCAAATATAAATTGAAAAGTCGGGAATGAGAGGGCGTTCCAGGTTGGAAAAGGTTGCCCCACACTTTAACTCAGCTTCTTATTATCCCTGTGCCGGTCAACATCCCTGATATTCTTCTTTTCAAAATTCCTTTGTAATGCTTCCGTAAGGTCAACTCCCGTTTGGTTCGCCAGGCAAATCAGCACCCACAACACATCCGCCATTTCATCGGCCAGCAATTGTTTCTCTAAAACGGGGGGTAATTTACCCTGCCGGCGGTACAGGTCACGTTCAGCTTCCTCCAAACCGGCCATGCTGCCCAGATATTTTTCCAGTTCGCTTTTCTTGAACGACTGTTCGCCATAGATGCGCGCCATCAGGCGGCATAGTTCTCCCACTTCTTCGTTCAATATGGCGGTATTGGTCAATTCGGAAAAATAGCGCACGCCTACTGTTTTGATCCAGTGGTCTACCTGTTGCTGCGCTTGTTGTATTGTTATTTCCATAGATGAAAAATCAAATGTGTTACCTGCGTGCTGTCAATGCTCCCCTATTCCTTGTTCTTTGTATCCACCCAAATAGTTACCGGACCATCATTTACGAGACTTACTTTCATATCCGCCCCAAATTCACCGGTGCCCGGCTTTTTGCCCAGGTCCTGCTCTATTTGTTTTACAAAGGCTTCGTATAAGGGAATGGCGATCGGTGGTTTGGCCGCACGAATGTATGAAGGGCGGTTGCCTTTTTTTACCGCCGCATGCAGGGTAAACTGGCTTACGATGAGCATATCTCCCCCCACCTCCTTTACCGACAGGTTCATTACCCCGTTGGCATCGTCAAATAGCCGCATATTCACAATCTTGCCGCTCAGCCAGCGTACATCTTCTTCAGTATCCGCCTCTTCAATACCCACCAACACCAACAAACCCTTGCCAATAGATGACCGTATATCATTATTGATAGCAACATTGGCCCGTGCTACCCGTTGTATAACTGCCCGCATATGTGATTGACCATTTTTACCTTTGACTGATGAAGATAGATGTTTCGAGAGAAATTCATTTCAAAACGGCCAGAAGCGGTGGAAAGGGCGGGCAAAATGTGAACAAGGTGGAAACCATGGTGGAAGGATATTTCCACATTGCCAACTCCCTGCTGCTGACCGATGAACAAAAGCAGCGCCTCGAGGAAAAACTTTCCGGCAAAATCAATGCGGAAGGATTCCTGCAGGTGAGAAGCCAGGTTCACCGGAGCCAGTTGCAGAACAAGGAGGAAGTGATACGAAAGATCAATGAACTGGTGGAGCGCGGATTGAAAAAAGAAAAAAAACGCATCGCTACCAAACCATCCAAAGCAGCGAAAGAAAAAAGATTGGAATCAAAAAAGAAATTATCCGAACAAAAACAAAGCCGCCGCAAAATCCGGGGCTTCGACTACTGACCACAAACTACTGAATCTATGAACGCAATGCGTAAGTGTTTTATAGGCCTAGCGCTGGTGGTTGCCTCGCTCACTTCCTGCCAGAAAGAATACAAGGAACCGGCACCAGACCATGCTTTTAGTGTGCGCTTCAGGCCGGTTGTGCAGGAAACGGACAACATCCTGGAATTCGGGAAAACTTATACCAATTTTTTCAATGAACCCTTTGAGGTACGCACATTCAAATTTTACGTGCATGATATCAAACTCATCAATACAGAGAATGGTTACACTTTCTCCGTAGGGAAGGATGAGCATTTCCTGGTAGATGCTGCCGACACCATTGGCTCCCGCATTGACGTGAAAGTGCCAACGGCCACCTACAACCGAATTTCATTTAAAATCGGGGTTGACAGCGTGCGCAATTTCAGCGGTGCGCAAACCGGCGCGCTGGACCCGGCTCTGGGAATGTTCTGGACCTGGAACAGTGGTTATATTATGGCTAAACTGGAAGGCACTTCGCCCGTAACAGGGCAACCCGGCGATGTTTTCGAATACCATATCGGTGGGTTCAAGGCGCCAGACAATGTTGTACAGCAGGTAAGCTTACCATTTCCCTCCCCGATAACGCTCAGGAAAGACGCTGAAACGGAAATAATCATTGCCGCTGATGTATATCGCTGGTTCAATGGTGTGCACGATATCCGGTTGGATACCAACCCGGTGGTGATGTCGCCGGGACCATTGGCCAAAAAGGTGTCGGAGAATTATGCCAACATGTTTACTGTATTACATTTCATCAGCTATCTTTAAAGCGTGGTGACCTTTCGCTGGACCATATTATTAGCTGCCGTGTTGTTCACCGCAGGCTTTCTGGTGAACGCCTGTAAAAAATCGGGCGCGCCGGCCGCTCCCCCAACAACGCCGCTAACCTTCACCGTTCCTGACGGTTGGCCACAACCGCTTTATAATTTTGAAGGGAATCCCATCACCAAAGAAGGATTTGAACTGGGAAAGAAATTGTTCTACGACGGCATCCTGTCAAAAGACGGCAATTTTCCCTGCGCTTCCTGTCACCAGCAATTTGCTGCCTTTGCCACTTTTGACCATCCGCTGAGCCATGGGTTCGATAACCAGTTTACGCTTCGCAATGCGCCCGGTTTGTTCAATATGGTATGGTTGCCTGCAATGCATTGGGACGGCGGCATTAATCATATAGAAGTGCAACCGCTGGCACCTATTACCGCGCCCAATGAAATGGCAGAAGATATTGCCAATGTGGTAAAGAAACTGCAGCAACACCCGGAATATCCCAACCACTTCAAAGCCGCCTTTGGCGATGCCACGGTTACCAGTGAACGAATGCTGAAAGCACTGACACAATTTGTGGGCATGATGGTATCAGCCAATTCCAAATACGACAAGGTTAAACGCGGAGAACTTTCCTTTACTGCGGATGAGCAGAAAGGGTACGAAATATTTCAGGCTAAATGTGCTTCCTGTCATACCGAGCCGTTGTTTACCGACAACAGTTACCGCAACACCGGCTTGCCCCTCGACCCTGTGCTGAAAGATTATGGCCGCATGCGCATCACGGGCAACAGCGCCGATTCCCTGAAATTCAAGGTGCCCAGCCTGCGCAACCTGTACCTCACTTTTCCCTATGGTCATGACGGCCGTTTCTATGCCGTGCGCGATGTGCTCGACCACTACAGCCATGGTGTGCAGGACGGCCCTACGGTAGACCCGCTGGTAAAAAATAAAATTCCCTTGTCGGATGCAGATAAATTTTATTTGCAGTATTTCCTGCGCACGCTAACGGATAGCACGTTTATTGCCGACAAGCGCTTTGGCCCACCGCAGTAAACTTCCTCTCTTCCGGTTCCTTTCCCTGGAAATCCGTTTAATCCCTTAACGAGGTTCCCTTATTCCCCGATTTATCCTACCTTTGCAGGCCCGAAATTGTACCACAACGCCGTAATGGCATGGTATTTACAATCGGAACAACAATTTTCTGCTGTTTTTCAATACATTAAATCACACAATATGGCAACCGTTACCAGGGAGAATATCGGCCTGCTGAACGACAAGATCACAGTTAAAGTAGCCGGTGAAGATTACCTGCCATCCTTTGAAAAAGCAATCAAGAACTATAGCAAAAACGCCACTATACCGGGATTCCGTAAGGGTATGGTTCCCGCCGGCATGATCAAAAAAATGCACGGCCAGGCCGTTTTTACCGACGAGGTGATCAAAACGGTAGAAAAAGAACTGACCAACTACATGGTTAGTCAGAACCTGCAGATTTTTGCCCAGCCCCTCCCGGTAATGGAAGAAAACGATGCCCGCCGTCTCGATATGAACAACCCCGCTGAATACGCCTTCGCGTTTGAAGTAGGGTTGAAGCCGGAGTTCCAGGTGGCAGATTTGTCAAAAGAACAGCTCACCCGCTATAAAGTGACCGTTACCGACGACATGATCAATGAAGAAATTAACCGGTTACAGGTACGGCATGGCGAGATGACGTATCCTGAAAGCGTTACCGGGGATGACAATGTTGTCAATGTGACATTTATTGAAAGCGATGAGGCAGGCAATGAAAAGGAAGGTGGCATCCGTAAAGACAACTCCCTGCTGGTAAAATATTTTGCCCCTGATTTCCGCCAAAATCTCATCGGCAAGAAGAACGACGACAGCGTGGTGCTGCAGTTAAAAACCGCCTTTGAAGAAAAAGAACGCGAATGGGTAGTGCAGGACCTGGGCCTCGACAAAGAAGACCCCGCAGCATTGGAAAAATACTTCAAACTGCTGATAACCAAAGTTGGTCTGGTACAAAAGGCGGCATTGGATGAAAAATTCTTCGAAGCCGTATATCCGGGTAAGGAGATCAAAACCGAAGAGGCTTTCCGCAACGCCATCCGCGAAGAGATACAGGCTTACTGGGACAGGCAGGCCAGCAACCACCTCCAGCATGAACTTTATCATGTGCTGCTGGACCACACCCATATTGATTTTCCGGAGTCCTTCCTGAAAAAATGGATCCAGAGCGGTGGCGAACAATTAAAAACGCCGGAAGAAGTGGAAGCAGAATTTCCTTCTTTCAAAAACCAGCTCAAATGGTCGCTGATTACTGAGAAAATCATGCAGGAAAACAACCTGGAAGTAACCCGGGAAGATATTGAAGCGCATGCACGCCAGCAGTTGCTGGGATACATGGGCGGTCAAATGACCGATCCGGAAACCGGCGCAGAATTCAGCTGGATTACCGACTATGTAAAGCGCATGGCATCTGACCGCAAATTTGTGGAAGATGCACATCACCGTATTGGCGTTGAAAAGGTGTTGCAGTGGGCAGAATCCAAAGCCAATGCCACCGAGAAACCGGTTTCTGTAGAAGAGTTTACGAAAGAACTGGAAAAGCATCAGCACCACCATCATTAAGTTAACTGACAACAAATAGGGTAATGTGCAAATGAGGGCCGTTGGCTGTATCATTTGCACATTTTTCATTTTCGCATAGGCCGGTTTTCGCATTTTTCCATGCCCCATTTCCCCGATCCCGTCAAAATGACGGGCTTTTTTGTATAGCACGATATTTGGTTTCCCACAATGGCTTAAATTGCCGGCTCAATAATCACTGAAATCTGATAATATGAACTTTGGAAAAGAATTTGAACAATACGCAGTAAAACATAGAGGTATTTCGAGTAATACTTTGTACAATTATCAAAAGCATCAGGTCACCAGCCTCACTCCCAATATTATTGAAGAGCGGCCGATGAATATCGCCGTTATGGACGTGTACAGCCGCCTGATGATGGACCGCATCATCTTCCTGGGTTATCCCATTAATGATGAAGTGGCCAATATTGTAACGGCACAGTTGCTTTTCCTTGAAAGCACCGACCGTTCACGGGATATACAGATGTATATCAACTCGCCCGGTGGCAATGTATACAGCGGTCTGGGTGTGTACGATACCATGCAGTACATCTCCCCTGACGTGGCTACCATTTGTACCGGTATGGCAGCTTCCATGTCGGCCATACTGCTGGCGGCCGGCACCAAGGGTAAACGTACAGCTTTGAAGCATAGTCGCATTATGCTGCACCAGCCCAGCGGCGCCATAGGCGGCCAGGCCAGCGATATTGAAATTACCGTGAGCGAAATCAAAAGGGCTAAGAAGAACCTGTATGATATCATTTCTTACCACACCGGCAAACCGGTGAAACAGGTGGAAAAAGACTGCGACCGCGACTACTGGCTTACTTCGGAAGAATCAAAGGAATATGGACTGGTAGATGAAGTATTGCTCATTAACCCGAGAAAAAAGAAAGAAGAGTAACCACATAACAATCCTACAAAACTCATTCAAAAAATATTCAAAAGATAAGCTATGATCATAGACCCGTATAAAAATTACCTGATGCAATCCTTTCGCATGGAGGATGAAGATGAACCGAAAGAAAACGGCAATAAGGAAGATAAAGGGCCCGAAGCATCGGTACTTGCCAGAAAACTGGAAAAATATTTTTTCGATAAAAGGTCCGTGTACCTGTGGGGGGTGGTAGAAGACAAAAGTGCACGTGAAGTAGTAACCCGCATGCTGTTGCTTGATGCTGACAAACCCGGTGAAGAGATCAAGTTCTTTATCAACAGTCCCGGCGGTGTGGTTACCAGTGGCATGGTAATTTACGACACCATGAAGATGATGCGCAGCCCGGTAAGCACCATTTGTATGGGCCTGGCAGCATCCATGGCATCTATTCTGCTCAGTGGCGGCGTAAAAGGCAAACGGTATATCTACCCGCATGGTGAAATAATGATTCACCAACCCAGCCTGGGTGGTTATATGCAGGGGGTAAGTGCCGACCTGGAAATACAGGCCAGGCAGACCAAAAAAACCAAGGAGATGAGTGCACGGATACTGGCAGAAAATACTGGTAAGAAATTTGAACAGGTGATGAAGGATTTTGACCGCGATTACTGGATGGATGCGAAAGAAGCCCTGGAATATGGCATTGTAGACCAGATTGTAGATAAATTATAACTTTTTAAGGATCAGAATAATAAACCCCGGATTCTGGCCAATTCTGACGGTTGCCGGAATAAGGGGTTTTTTAATTGGGATATGGACGTCAAATAAATACCTTTGTAAGCTACATCTATTAAAATTGGCTATGGCAAAAACTACCTTACACTGCTCCTTCTGCGGACGCAGCCGGGATGAAGTGAAAATTCTGATAGCAGGACAGGAAGGACATATTTGTGAAAACTGCGTAGATCATGCACGCGAAATCATAGAGCAGGAGCTGATGATTCGTAGCGAACATACTGCCCCTTCTTCTTCCTCTTTTAAACTGAACATAAAGAAACCGGTAGAACTGAAAAAGTTCCTGGATGAATATGTGATTGGCCAGGACGAAGCCAAAAAAGTGCTGGCCGTTGCAGTATACAACCACTATAAAAGATTGCAGCAAAAACCCGGCGACAACGATGTTGACATTGAAAAGAGCAACATCATTATGGTGGGTGAAACCGGTACCGGTAAAACATTACTGGCCAAAACCATTGCCCGCCTGCTGAATGTACCTTTTGCCATAGTTGACGCTACGGTATTTACAGAGGCCGGGTACGTGGGCGAAGATGTGGAAAGTATTCTTACCCGCCTCTTACAGGTATGCAACTACGATGTTGCCGCGGCAGAAAGAGGCATTGTATACATTGATGAAATTGACAAGATAGCCCGCAAAGGCGATAATCCTTCCATTACCCGCGACGTAAGCGGCGAAGGCGTGCAGCAGGGATTGCTCAAGCTGCTGGAAGGCACCGATGTGCTGGTACCCCCGCAGGGTGGCCGTAAACATCCCGAGCAGAAACTGATTAAAATAAACACGCAGAACATTTTGTTCATTTGCGGTGGCGCCTTTGACGGCATCGATAAAGTGATTGCACGTCGCGTAAACACCAATGCCATCGGTTTCAATGTAAACAAGGATGTGCAGGAGTACATGAAGAAGAACCTGCTGCAGTATGTGAATGCCACCGACCTGAAGTCGTTTGGATTGATACCGGAATTGCTGGGCCGTTTGCCGGTGGTTACGCACCTCAACCCGCTTGATAAGGCAACGCTCCGTTCGATACTCACCGAGCCGAAAAACGCGCTCGTAAAGCAATACCGCAAATTGTTTGAACTGGAAGGCATTCAATTGGTGATAGACGATGAAGTGCTGGACTTTATGGTAGACAAGGCCATTGAATACAAACTGGGCGCACGCGGTCTGCGCAGCATCTGTGAGAGCATACTGACCGATGCCATGTTTGAACTGCCTTCTTCGCGCCAGACAGAATTCCATGTAACACTGGAATATGCGCAACAAAACTTCGACAAGAGCAAGATCAGCCGGTTGAAGGTTGCATAATGCTTTGATGAAATATACCAGGGAAAAGATTAAAGAACGCCTCCTGCATGGAAGGCGTTTTTTGTTATAAGGGGCAGTGTTATAAGGGTCAGTTGCCCGTTGCTACAATATGTTTCCCATTGCAAAAAGCCTTCTTCGGCCGCTATAAACAACGCTGGTATGATCGATCCGTCGCAGCACTGCCCAATGGCTTTTATTTGAATTTTAATGCGAAATTGTGTGCTTAAACAACACTCATGAAAGAATTAATTGACCGGCTGGTGGCAGAAGGTCTTACCGAACAACAGGCCTATAAGGCCATAGAAGTGATCAAGAATTTTGCAAAGGAAAAATTTCCCATTTTCGGAGGCGCCATAGACAAACTGTTCGATAAATACGGCCCCAAAGATGAAGACGATTTCATGCCCTGATTGCTTCTTTATGCATAAAAAAAGGGCCCTTGCGGGGCCCCCTGATCTGACATGACAAGCAACAAGCAGTTGCGCAGTGATGCGCGTTTTCTCATAAAAATTATGTTCGCAACACTTCCCTGGAGATGACCAGTTTCTGTATTTCGGAAGTTCCCTCGCCAATAGTACAGAGTTTACTATCGCGATAATATTTTTCTACAGGAAAATCTTTCGTATATCCATAACCGCCAAAGATCTGCACAGCATCGGTTGATACGCGAACGGCCACTTCACTGGCATAGTACTTGGCCATAGCTGATTCGCGGGTTACTTTCTGCCCGCGGGTTTTCAGATCGCAGGCCTGCAGGGTGAGCATTTCTGCAGCCGCAATTTCGGTAGCCATATCGGCCAGTTTAAAGGCAATGCCCTGGAAATTGGCAATAGGCTGATCAAACTGGTGACGCTCTTTGGAGTATTGCACCGATGCCTGGAATGCGCCTTTGGCAATACCGAGCGATAACGCTGCTATGGAAATTCTGCCGCCGTCCAGCACGTACAACGCCTGCTTGAACCCTTCCCCTACTTCACCCAGCCGGTTGGCATCCGGTATGCGGCAGTTATCAAAAATCATTTCAGCCGTTTCGCTGGCGCGCATGCCCAGCTTGTTTTCTTTTTTGCCCCCGGAAAAGCCGGGTGTTCCGCGTTCTACCACAAATGCGGTAGCATTGTTTTTGCCGCGCGGTTCGCCGGTGCGCGCTATTACCACTGCTACATCACTACTGATACCATGCGTTATCCAGCTTTTGGTGCCATTGAGTATCCAGTAATCACCGTCTTTCACGGCAGTGGTTTTCATATTGCCTGCATCGCTGCCGGTATTGGGTTCTGTTAACCCCCACGCGCCGATCCATTCGCCCGTAGCGAGTTTAGGTAAATATTTTTTCCTCTGCTCTTCACTGCCAAATGCCAGGATATGGCCTGTACACAGGGAATTATGTGCCGCAGTGCTCAATCCGACAGCGCCGCACACCTTTGAAATTTCCTGTAATATGGCCACATATTCAAAATAGCTGAGTCCCGCGCCGCCATATTGTTCGGGCACGAGCACGCCCAACAAACCAAGCTTGCCCATTTCCCTGAACATATCAACAGGAAAATGCTGGGACTCGTCCCATTCCATCACATAAGGTTTAATGTGCTGTGCCGCAAAATCTCGGGCCGTCTGGGCCACCTGATGCGTTAATTCAGCCGTTTCAAAATTCATAGTATCAGCTTTCGGCAATAATCGTTAAAGGCAGTGCAAGATAATATGTTTTCTTTATTAAAACTAACAATTGTTAGTGGAATTTTGGGAGCACTGTTTTGTGCAAAAATTGCACGCCAATGGCTTTTGCAGCATTTCTCCGGGGAAAAAAAGCTAATTTTTTTAGTGAATGGGAGGAATTAATTTTTGCGAATAATCATGCTCGTTATGATGGTGAATGCACTGGCATTAGCAAACTATTTTGTGTAAAAATTTTTTGATAGTGGCACAGAATTGCTCCCCATGAAACCGGAAAAGCCGGTATACATCGCACATGGGTGGCACCTGGCGCTCGCCGATAAATCTTTGATCAACGAAGCCGTTCAGGCCCGGAAATATGGCCCGGTGATAACGCATAAAAAATGTGCTTAACCGGGTGTTCATCGTCTTCATTATTATTTGTCTCATCTATAGCAATCGGAGGCGATAGTTTCCGACTATTACACCTGATGCTACCGCAGCAGTACAAATGGTTGACTGCCGATGAATTGCAGGAAATCGAATAATTGTTCTTCAGCGGGGTCAATGGCGGCTTCCTGGCAGGGTACTATAAAGAAGCCGCGCTTTAATACATTGTGGCTTATTCTACGGAGAGATACCCACTGATCTTATTGTATAGTTCTGTTGTTACGATAGCTATCCGTTGCAGCTCTTCCACCTTTGCATACTTCCCATGCTGCTCCCTGTACCGCACTATCAACCTTGCCAGGTTTCGCCCTATATACGGATGCTGCGACAGCATTTTTTCATCAGCAATATTGATATCGATTTTACGAATTGTAATAGTTTCACATTGCAAACGAGGTTTTATGTTTTGAAATATCGAATCAGGTAATCCATATGTTTCCCCTATTTGCTCTACAGCATAAAATCCTCCCAGTTTTTCTCTGAACTGTACAATACGGCGAGCCAGCTTTGCCCCTATGCCGGGCAATGACTCAAAAGCTGCAGAATCGGCTTCATTGATATCAAGCATTACAGGCGCTTTTTCTTTTTTGAATACTGCCTGCTGCCGTTCCGCTGCAGCGTATTCTGGTTGCGGAATGCGTACATAAGGTATCAGCTTTGCTACTTCTTCCTTTTTCCATCCATAAATTTTGTACAGGTCTTCGGCCCGGCGAAAGCGCCCGCCGCCTGCCAGGTATTTCTGGATGGTTTGAATAGTCCTGTCGCGCACGCCCAGCTTGCTCCAGGTTGCTGCAGAGATCGTATTCGGATCAAAAGGGAAATAAGTGGGAAGCGGTTCCTGTGTAAAACGGCCGGTATTGCGCTTATCACCTGCCCGCGCAAGCATGCTGTCGGCACTGGCCATTGCTGCACGCTGCGCCAGTTTGCTGCGGATGGCTTCTACCATCTCCGGATCCGGACGGGAAAAAGTATATTCGAATGCACGCGGAAGCAACAAACCCGCCAGTATCAGCACCACCAATGTGACTACGCCTATGCGTTCTTTTCTGGTAAAATGAAACCATTCTTTCCAGTTACTCATAGCACGGTTATTAGCCAGTAATAAACTGCAATAGTAACCGATTTTTCAGAAATCTTACTGTTATGTATACACTATTTTTTTTAAACATGTATTTCAAGACCGTCGTATGCGAGGTTAATGCCCGGAGGTAATTCACTGTCTATATCGGCATGTTTGCCCATCTGGTGACTGAGGTGCGTAAAATAGGTTTGAGGCGCCCGCAGTTCCTTTGCCAGCGCAATGCCTTCATCGAGCGAAAAGTGAGAGATATGTTTTTCCTTGCGCAGCGTATTCAATACCAGTACCTGTGTGCCTTTTATTTTTTCTTTTTCTTCCTCGTCAATGCGATTGGCATCGGTTACATAGGTAAAAGGTCCGAAGCGAAACGCCATAACCGGCATTTTGAGATGCCACACCATGATGGGGGTAACGGGTATATCGCCCACCACAAAGGGTTCCATGCCTATAGTATTGAGCTGTAATTCGGGAACGCCGGGGTATTTGGATTCATAAAACGCGTAGGGAAATTCGCGGATGATCACTTCCTGTGTCATTTCACTGGCGTAAATTTTCATAGCCTGCTGTGAAAAGAAGTTGAAGGCGCGTACATCGTCCAATCCGGCTATATGGTCTTTATGGGGATGCGTGAAAATGATAGCGTCCAGATGCTTTACCGCGGCGCGCAACATCTGGTAACGAAAATCGGGACCGGAATCAACCACCAATGTTGTTTTGGAAGATTGTACCAGTATGCTGGAGCGGAGCCGTTTGTCTTTCTTATCGGTAGAAATACAAACCGGGCAATCACAGGCGATCATGGGAACGCCGCTGCTGGTGCCTGTTCCGAGAAAAGTGATTTTCAGCTTCGGATAACTCACGGGGCAAAAATAAGGGAATGTGGCAGCAAATTACCGCGCCGTTTCGGTAGCCTGCTTCATCACTTCCTCAAATACCTTGCGTGTTTCTGGCGTGAGTATTTCCGGATCGATGGAAAGCTGGGGAATAATATCCATCAGTGTATTGATGCGGCCTTCCAGTTGGAGAAATTTGTTCAGCACAACCACTTTCCGCTGCTCAAGAATACAGTAGCCACTTTGAAAGGTACCCCGTTCATAACGCAGCACATATTCCGCCTCGTCCAGTATCTTTTCAATTTTGTCTAAAGTAGATTGTGTGTACTTCATATTCTGTACGGTTAATCAAGGAATCTGCTCTTGCAAATTTAACATTCACCCGGTTTTGGTCCGGTATACTTATCCACAGTTGTGATCAAATCAACTGCAGCATCATCCGCTTACAGGTACCCACTTATTTGTTGGTCATCTTGATCACAGGTACAATCATTTCTTCCAGGCTCACACCGCCGTGCTGGAAGGTGTTGCGATAGTAATTCACATAATAGTTGTAGTTGTTGGGATAGCACAAAAACTGGTCTTCCCGCGCGAAGATGTACGACGAATTGACCGTAGGCACCGGCAACCCTGCCTCCCGCGGGTCACGGAAAGCCAGCACGTCGCGGGCTTCATAGTTCAGATTGCGACCGTGTTTATACCGCAGGTTGGTGGTTGTTTGCTTGTCCCCTATCACCTTTACCGGCGTTTTTACCCGTACGCTGCCATGATCGGTGGCAAGGATCAGGTTGATCTTTTTGTCGGCAATTCTCTTCAATGCCTGGTTCAGCGGCGAATGTTCAAACCAGCTCCTCGTTACGGAACGATAGCTGATTTCATCTCCTGCCAGTTCTTTCAGCACTTCCATTTCCGTACGCGCATGGCTGAGCATATCCACAAAATTGTACACGATCACATTGAGGTCGTTTACCAGCAGGTTGTGGATGTTGTTTACCAGTTCCTGACCGGCCTGGTTGTTCAGGATTTTTGTGTACGAAAACCGTATATCCTCCCGCCGCAAGCGTTTCAGTTGCGCCCGGAAAAATTCTTCTTCATGCAGATTTTTTCCGCCTTCTTCATCATCATTTTTCCATTGCTGCGGAAAATGTTTTTCTATGTCCATCGGCAGCATGCCCGCAAATATTGCATTGCGCGCATATTGTGTAGCGGTAGGCAATATGCTGTAAAAACTGTCTTCTTCCAATATGCGAAAACTTTCTGCAAATATGGGTTGAATGGCTTTCCACTGATCGAAACGCAGGTTATCGATCAATACAAAAAAGGTGGGCGTGCCTTTTTCAACATGTGGCAGAATTTTGAATTTAAACAGGGTGTGCGACATCACAGGCCCATCATCGCTCTTCGGGCTTACCCATTTGGCGTAGTTCTTCGATACGAATTTGAAAAACTCGGTATTGGCCTCATTCTTTTGCGTTTGCAATACTTCCTGCATTTCAGGGCTGTCGCTTTTCTCCATTTCCAGCTCCCAGTATACCAGCTTCCGGTAAATGTCCATCCATTCATTATAATCGGGATTGCTGTTGAGCGCCATGAAGAGGTTGCGGAATTGTTGCTGATAGGCCGTAGTTGTTTTTTCTGCCACCAGCCGTTTGTTGTCCAGTATCTTTTTCAAACTGAGCAACACCTGGTTGGGATTCACCGGTTTGATCAGGTAATCAGTAATCTGGCTGCCTATGGCGTCGTCCATCAGGTTTTCTTCTTCATTCTTGGTGATCAACACCACCGGCACCTGGCCATTGATTTCCTTGATCTTGGCCAGTGTTTCCAACCCTGTAATACCCGGCATGGTTTCATCCAGCAACACCACATCCAGCTGATTTTCCTTCACATAGTCCACAGCGTCAAACCCGTTGGTCAGCGCCGTTACTTCATACCCCTTGTTCTGCAGGAACAGTATCTGCGATTTCAGGCTGTCTATTTCATCGTCTACCCAGAGTATCTTTCCTAATGGCATGTGTTTGATTTAGTTTTTAATGTTTGATCCGGCAATCGGGGCCCGGACAATGCATCTCCCCGAACAGGAGGAGATCAACATAAGCATTTATTTTGATCCATACTATACCCCTCGTTCGGTCCCGGTTTTTTCCCGCTTCCGGGCTTTCCCAACATTCCAAATCTAATTTATTCCGCCAGCCTTTGTACTTTTGTCCGCTCATTTTCAAGGTTTTTTTAACAAAACGGCAGGCAGCGAATGGCCAGATCCATCAGAAAGATCATCAATGACCCGGTATATGGATTTATTACGATAGATGATCCGCTCATCTACGAAGTAATTTCCCATTCGTACTACCAACGTTTACGCCGTATTCACCAGATGGCTTTTGCACACCTCGTTTATCCGGGTGCCGTGCATACCCGCCTGCATCATTCACTGGGCGCCTATCACCTGATGTGTAATGCGCTGCAGGAACTGAAAAACAAGGGAGTGGCCCTTACCCCCGATGAGGAAATTGCTGCCAAAATAGCCATACTGCTGCACGATGCCGGCCACGGCCCCTTCTCGCACGCCCTTGAACATGTACTCATAAAAAATGTGCGCCATGAAGCGCTTTCCATCCTCATCATGCAGGTGCTGAACCGGCAAATGAAAGGGGCGCTGGAAACCGCCATCCGTATTTTTACCGATGATTATCCCAAGCCCTTCCTGCACCAGCTCATCAGCGGTCAGCTCGACACCGACCGGATGGACTATCTCACCCGCGACAGCTTCTTTACCGGCGTATCGGAAGGAGTGATCGGATACGACCGCATCATCAAAATGCTGGCTGTGCATAACGGTAACCTGGTGGTGGAAGAAAAAGCCATTTATTCCATAGAAAAATTTCTCGTAGCCCGCCGTTTAATGTACTGGCAGGTATATCTCCACAAAACTGTACTGGGCGCCGAAAAACTGCTGGTGAAAATCCTGGAGCGTGCACGTGAACTGATCACCATGGGGCAGGCTGTTCATTCCTGTTCATTAACGCTTGACTTCTTCCTGCAACATGGAATTGAAGGTGAAATGGCAGAAGAACATCTCGACAAATTCTGCCAGCTTGATGATTATGATGTACTGGCTACCGTAAAAAACTGGATGTTTCATGGTGACAAAATCTTATCCACCCTCTGTCGCTGCCTGGTAGAACGGCGTTTATTAAAAGTTAAATTACAGGCAGAGCCGTTCGATGAAAACCGGATTGAGGAACTACGGAATACTATTTGCCGGAAACTTGCCATTGAACCGAAAGACAGTCACTATTTCATTTTCACCGGCGAAGCCATCAATACAACCTATGATCCGGATGAAGAACGCATTAACATTCTTTTTAAAGATGGCAGCGTGCGGGATATATCAAAGGTGGATAACGCATTGATCCATCAAACCATTTCGAGCCCTATGAAAAAATATTACTTTTGTTACTTAAGCACAGAATAGCCGGTCATCAAAGGAGACGCAACAGGGTTTACCACAAACAACATGGGCAACGCTCCATTGATTACACCGGCTGCAATAACAACAACACTTCCTTGACCAATTTGACCTAATATATTTACAGCCATGCAATTTACCGCTGCCCAGATAGCCATGCTCATAAACGGGAAAATAGAAGGGGACCCCAATGCAGTTGTGCATTCCTTTGGAAAAATTGAAGAGGCGGAAAAAGGGCAACTTTCTTTCCTGGCCAATCCCAAATACGAAGACTATTTATATACCTGCCGGGCATCCATTGTGATCATCAATGAAACCCTGCCGCTCAAACAAGCCATAACGCCTACGGTAATCCGCGTGGCAGATGCCTATTCTGCTTTTGCAGCCTTGCTGGCAAAGTACCAGGAAATGGTAACCCAGCAGTTGGCAGGCATACAGGAACCCAGCTATATCAGCAAAACAGCAAAGCTCGGTCAGCAGGTTTTTATTGGCGCCTTCGCCTACATAGGAGAAAATGTAGTGATTGGCGATAATGTAAAAATATTTCCCAACGCCTATATCGGCGATAATGTGCAGATCGGCAATAACTCCATTATTCATCCCGGTGTAAAGATTTATCACGATTGCGTACTCGGCAGGAACGTGATTGTACATGCAGGCACGGTGATTGGCAGTGATGGTTTCGGATTTGCTCCGCAAAAAGATGGCAGCTTCAAAAAAGTGCCGCAGATTGGCAATGTAGTGGTGGAAGATTACGTGGAGATCGGCGCCAATGCAACGATAGACCGCGCCACGATGGGATCAACGCTTATTAAAGCGGGCGCCAAACTGGACAACCTGATCCAGATAGCGCACAATGTAGAAGTAGGCCACAACACAGTGATCGCCGCCCAGGCCGGCGTGAGCGGCAGCACCAAAATCGGCAACAATGTAATGATCGGCGGACAGGCTGGTATTGTTGGCCATATACAAATTGCCGATGGCAGCAAGATCAATGCGCAAAGCGGTGTAAGTAAATCCATTAAAACGCCCAATGCGGCCGTTACCGGCTCACCGGCATTTGAATATACCAGTGCCTTGCGCAGCCAGGCCGTAAGCCGTAAACTGCCCGACCTGGAGAAACGCATTAAAGAACTGGAGAAACTGGTGCAGCAATTGCTTTCTGAAAGAATCAATCTATGATCTCTCCATATTTCAAGCCCGGATGGCGCTACTGCCTTCGTTCGATCCGCTGACCTCCCTTATAATGCGGTGCAATTACAGGTAGTAACAAGCAGGTGCCTTGAAAATTTGATGGCGCGGTTGCTGCATGTTGATAAAAATTACAATGCGCCCGGCCAATTTTGACTTTCGGTTAACATAATTCATTTTTCTCTTATTCCCTGCAGGCAAAACAACTCCCGGCTATATTGCATTTTGCCCTATCTCTTTGAGTTCCTTTGCGTATTCCTGCCGGTGGTGCTAACTTCGTGGTTCATTCCCTATCTTTGCGCATCCTAAAAAAGACGCATGAAAGCCGGATTTAATCCTGATAAACAACACACACTTAAATCAGCAGTAAGTATTTCGGGAACCGGGTTGCATACCGGCATTAATGTTGACATGACACTGAAGCCGGCCAATCCCGGTTTTGGCTACCAGTTCCAGCGGATCGATCTGCCTGGCAGACCGGTAATCAAGGCCGACTGCGACCTGGTAACAGATACTTCGCGTGGCACCACCCTCGAAGAAAACGGCGTAAAGATTTCCACTGTAGAACATATACTGGCGGCCCTTGTAGGTATGGGCGTAGACAATTGCCTGATTGAACTCAACGGTCCTGAAGTTCCGATCATGGACGGCAGTTCCATGCCTTTTGTGGAGATCATTGAAGAAGCGGGCGTATTGGAACAGGACGCTGCCAAAGCCTGGTACAGCATCGACACCAACATCACCCATTTCGATGAAAAGAAACGGGTGGAGATGACTGCCCTGCCTGCCACTGATTACAAGATCACTACCCTGATAGATTTCAACAGCCCTGTTTTGGGTACACAGCATGCAAGTTTGAAAACGATGCGGGAATTCAAGGAGGAGATTGCTCCCTGCCGCACCTTCTGTTTCCTGCATGAACTGGAAATGCTGCTCGAAAACAACCTTATCAAGGGCGGGGACATCAACAATGCCATTGTGGTGGTTGACAAACCGGTTACTGACGAAGAAATGGACAGACTGGCCAAAGCTTTCGGCCGGAAAAAGATTGAAGTGAAATCGGAAGGATATCTCAACAACCTCGAGTTGCGCTATCCCAATGAACCGGCACGCCACAAACTGCTCGACGTGGTAGGCGATCTGGCCCTGATCGGCTATCCCATCAAGGCGCATATTATTGCCAACCGGCCGGGACATAGCAGCAATGTAGATTTTGCGCGGAAGATCAAGCAGTACATCAAAAAAAACAAACATGTAAAAGATGTACCCTTGTACGATCCCAATCAACCGCCGGTTTATACCCTGCAGCAGATTGAAAAAACGCTGCCGCACCGGCATCCGTTCCTGCTGGTAGACAAGATTATAGAGTTGACAGACAAATACATAGTGGGCATCAAGAACGTGACGTTTAATGAGCCTTTCTTTGCAGGACATTTTCCGGGCAACCCGGTGATGCCGGGCGTACTGCAGATCGAGGCACTGGCGCAGACCGGCGGCATCCTGTGCATCAACGCAATGCCTGAAGGTCAGTACGACACCTATTTCCTGAAAATTGATAATTGCAAATTCAAGCAGAAAGTAGTGCCCGGGGATACTATGATCCTCAAAATGGAGTTATTGAATCCTATCCGCCGGGGTATTTGTGAAATGCGGGGCACCGTTTATGTAGGCAATAAAATTGCCACCGAAGCCGACCTGATGGCCCAATTGGTGAAGCGGTAAACTGTTGGAAATAAGTGAAAAAAGATTTTATTAAGAAGAAATAAATACTTGCGGTTAGGGTATAATGCGCGACTTTTGTCTATTTTAGCAGATCATAATCAATATTAAACGTCAATTAGCCCATAACGACTCCCTGGGTGAACATCGCCAGCAAAACCCCAACGGGGAGGGCATGTCTGTCGCCCCCATGGAAGAAAACCATAAGACGACACTCAAGAATGTTAACAAAATGATTCACCCGCATACGTACATCCATCCCAATGCGAAGTTGGCCACCAATGTAAAAGTTGATCCCTTTACGGTTATACATCAGAATGTTGAGATAGGAGAAGGGACCTGGATCGGCAGCAATGTGACCATCATGGAAGGCGCACGCATTGGCAAGAATTGCCGTATTTTCCCGGGTGCCGTTATATCTGCCATTCCGCAGGACCTGAAATTTGAAGGGGAAGAAACACTGGTGGAAATAGGCGACAATACCACTATCCGCGAATTTGTGACCATTAACAGGGGTACCAAAGACCGCTGGAAAACGAAAGTGGGACGCAACTGCCTGATCATGGCTTACAGCCATCTGGCCCACGATTGCATCGTTGGGGACCACTGCGTGTTGAGCAACAACTCGCAACTGGCCGGCCATGTGGTATTGGGCGACTGGGCCATTCTGGGCGGTATGTGCGCCGTACACCAGTTTGTGAAGATCGGCCAGCATTCCTTTATCAGTGGGGGTTCACTGGTAGGCAAGGATGTACCGCCTTATATTAAAGCCGGCCGCCAGCCCCTGAGCTATTCCGGGGTAAACTCGGTAGGCTTGAAACGCAGGGGATTCACCGTAGACAAGATCAATCATATCCTGGATATTTACCGCATCATCTACAATAAAGGCATGAACACCAGCCAGGCGCTCGAATACCTCGAAGAAGAGTTCCCGGCCACCGATGAACGCGACGAAATCGTAACCTTTATTCGCGAAAGCGGACGCGGCATCATTAAACGCTATTCAAAAAATAGTGTGGATGAAGATATCGCTGACTAATACCGGAAAACGGTTTAACCGCGACTGGATCTTCCGCCATCTCACTTATGAATTTACAGCAGGGAATGCCTACGCCATCACCGGGCCCAACGGCTCCGGCAAAAGCACGTTGCTACAGGTAATCGGCGGCGCCGTAATGGCCAGCGAAGGAGCGGTGCAATATCAATCACGCAACGCCGGACGAACCTCACAGGAAGTAGAAGGCGGGCAATTTTACAGGCATATTTCCATAGCAGCCCCTTACCTGGAACTGATCGAGGAAATGACTGTTACGGAATTCCTGCACTTTCATGAGCAGTTCAAGCCCCTGCTGCCGGGCAACAGTATAGCGTTTATCATTGAAAAGATCGGCCTTGCCAATGCTGCGCATAAGCAAATCCGTTATTATTCCAGCGGTATGAAACAGCGTGTAAAACTGGCGCAGGCCATATTCAGCAATGTGCCCTGTGTACTACTGGATGAGCCCTGCACCAACCTCGACGAAGCTGGCATAGCACTGTATCACCGGTTAATAGAGGAATATTGCGCCAACCGGCTGGTAATTGTAAGCAGTAATGATGAAACGGAATATGGTTTTTGCAGGGAACGACTGCGCATTACGGATTTTAAACCATAGCATGGTTAGCCAATCTCCACGGGTTGCAGCAGATTTTAAGCGCGCCGCTAATACAATAACCCGACAACACAGATCTTTTACGCGTTGCTGAAGCCATTTCAGATAGAACCTTTCACTACAACCTTCTTAAACAAACATGTTGCACGCATTGTAGTAGATATTTTATACGGTACCTGAACAACCCGCTTAGCTGATCTTTCTCCTCCCCCGAAGCTGTTCCAACAAAGACCTTGCGCGGGCAGCTTCCTCCGCCTGTTTTTTCTGGTCCAGTTTGTTTTGTTCCAGTTTATCCTGCAGGGCCTTTATTTTCTTTTCCAGCTCGTACTGGTCCTGCTCGAGGTTATGCAATTTCTTTTCTTCCTTCTTCACCACTTCTTCCTGCTCTTTTATTTCCACTTCCAGCTTATACGCCTCAATGGAAGGGATCATCTGGTTCAGTAATCTTTTTGCTTCGTCCAGTTTGTACTGGTCATCGGAAGTACGTACGGTAATGTTTTCACCCGGCCGGCCGATCAGCAGGTATACTACGGACTCTCCCTTTTCTTTTCGTTTGGGTTCAACCTTGCAGTGCACATCGCTCATCTCCGGATCGTTCTCGTGCAGTTTGGTAAGGCGGAAAATGTCGAACCCTTTGGAGCGATCGTTTTTGGAACAACGTTTGGACATAAACTCCCGGATAGCTTCCTGCACTACTTCCGCTTTGTAGGGCAATTCAACGGTGGCTGCAATTTTTACGCCTTTTGCATATTCCACTTTTCCTGTTTTGGATTGTGCAAGTGCGGGTGAGACAAAAAGAAGAAGCAACAACGTTTGCAGGGGTAAAAAGGGCTTCATAGATATTAATTTTGGCGGTTAAATTTACAATACACTGATAAACATTGCAAACTCGATCAGCTTTTATACGTGCTTACACTTAATTTTGAAAATTGTAATACAAGCAAATGTTGTATGGTACCATGGTTAATCTGGCCGGATGCAGCCAAACTCAAAAAATATTTAACCATTTGCCCATACAACCATCAGGTAACGTCGCTTATATAAATTAATTCGCATTGGGTATAAAAAAACTTGCGGGTCAAACGATGTGGTACGGTGTTCCGCGCATCGTAAGCCGGTTCCTGTTCTTCGGCATCAGCCTGCTCACCTTTCAGTTGTTCGACCCTAATGGCTCTTACGCATATACGCAGATCTATGCGCTGATGCCATTCCTGAATATTTTATTCACCTACGGTTTGGAGACGAGCTATTTTCGGTTTGCGCAATTGCACGACCGGAAAGAATTGTACAATACACTGAACACTTCCATCATTATTTCCACTTTTCTATTCTCCGCTTTGCTATTGCTGCTGCACGAACCAGTTACCAACCTGGTAGAAATGAACAAGCGGCCGGAATTTGTAACCTGGATGATTGGCATTGTGTTCTTCGACACCTTGTGTGCGTTACCGATGGCAAAGCTGCGACTGGAAGAACGTCCGCGCAAATATGCCCTGGTAAATGTTACCGGCGTGCTCATCAACATTGGCCTGGTGTTGTTCTTTTACTTTGTAGCAAAGCCTGCTTATGAAAACGACCGGTACACTTTTTTAGGAACATTGTACCGGCCTGAGATTGGCATTGGTTATTTTTTAATTGCCAATCTTGTTGCCAGTGCGGCCACCCTGCTTTTGTTGTATAAGGAATTTGCCGCTTTTCGCTTTTCCCTCAATGTAAAATTGCTGAAAGAAGTATTGCTGTATTCGTATCCGCTCGTAATTGTTGGGTTCGGGGGTATGATCAATGAAATGCTGAGCCGGTTGGTATACCAGAAAATTATCCCCGGCGATACCCAACAGGAAGAATTTGAACTGGGCGTGTTTGGCGCCAATTACAAACTGGCGGTAGTGGTCACTATTTTCATCCAGATATTCCGCCTGGCGGCAGAACCTTTTTTCTTTAACCAGTCAAAACAGGAAGGCGCACAACGCATGTATGCACGCGTAATGAAGTTCTTTGTGATTGCCTGTTGTTTCATGTTTCTGTCTGTGGCGTTGTTCCTCGACGGTTGGAAATTACTCATCGCTTACCGGTTTCCTTCCTATGCAGAAGGCATTCATATCGTACCCATCCTGGCCATGGGCAGCGTATTCCTGGGCATCTACTACAACCTGTCTGTGTGGTATAAACTTACCAACCGGAATATGATGGGCGCCTGGATCACGCTGGCAGGTGCCGCCCTTACCATCGTGCTGAATGTTGTTTTAATTCCGCACTACCGTTATACCGGCGCTGCCTGGGCCACGCTGGTTTGTTATGCTTCCATGATGGTAGCCAGTTACCTGCTGGGGCAAAAGTATTATCCCGTTCCCTATGCCCGGAAGAAATTACTTGCCTACATCGCCATCGTTACGCTTTTATACCTGCTGCACGAAGCCATGGTATGGCCGTTGAATGAAAAAGCAGGTTATTATCCCTTTGTTTATTTCGGCACCGCGCTCCTGTTGCTGGGCAGTTTTGCCTGGCTGATATTAAAAGTGGAAAAAAGGGAATTTGTGAAGTTGCCCTATATCGGTAAATGGGTGGAAAAGGTATGAATAAACGGACTGCCGGGTCCCTTATTTTTTGATTCATCCAGCCAGGAAGGGATTGTCCTGTTTTTCCTGTCCTATAGTAGTGGCATCACCGTGTCCCGGATAAACAATTGTATCGTCCGGCAGCGTAAACAATTGCGTTTTGATGCTATTGATCAGCGTGTTAAAATCTCCGCCTGGCAGGTCGGTGCGGCCGATGCTTTGCCGGAAAAGTACATCCCCGCTTATGACAAAGCCGTCATTTTCGCTGTAAAAGCTGATATGGCCCGGGGCATGACCTGGGGTAAAAAGCACCAGCAATGCATCGTTACCCAACCGAACAAGGTCACCGGGACGTAAAAAGGTATATTCACCGCGATAGTTGTCGAAAGGCAACCCCCAGGACAAACCCGACGTTGGAGCATATTCAAGCACCGGCAATTCTTTTTCGTGGAGGTGTAGCGTGAGGTGCCAGGTGTCGTGAACGAATTTGTTGCCAAACACATGATCGAGATGGCAATGGGTATTTAACAAATATTTGGGCACAAGGCCGGTGTTTTGTATAAATTCCTTTAATTCATTGCGTTCGTTACCAAAATAGCAGCCGGGATCGATAATGCAGCATTCTCCGGCGTCGTTGTGTACAACGTATGTATTTTCCTGGACCGGATTGAAAACAAAGGAAGTTACCGTAAGCATGGTGTTAAGTCTTTATAGGCCAAATTCTATTTTACCGGTAATATGGATTGTGTTAACTTTAAAATCATTTAACGACAGGCTATGCAAGTTCAAGAGATTCAGCGAAAGACAAAACTATTTTTTGCTATTGTGACCGTTGCCCTGCTGATGCATTTCAACTCCCTGGCCCAGGTAAACAGTGTGGAATTTGGGAAAAACCGGGTCCAGTACCGCAAGTTTAAATGGGAATATTATCAAACCAATAATTTCAATACCTACTATTACCAGGACGGCAAAACCATTGCCAATTATGTTGCACAGATAGCCGAAGAAGAATTGCCCGGTATTGAGCAATTCGTTGAATATGGTCTCCAACGCCGCGCCAACATCGTTATCTATAACAATTTTAATGAACTGGAACAATCCAATATCGGGTTGAACCTCGATTGGCAAACCTCTTCCGGCAGTACCACCAAAATGGTGAACAATAAAATGATTGTTTACTTCAACAGCAATCATGCAGACCTGCGCCGGCAGATACGGCAGGGTATTGCACGCATACTGGTAGACAATATTCTTTTCGGCGATGACCTTGGCGAATTCGCCGCCAACCAGGCCTTGCTCGATTTGCCCAAATGGCTGGTAGACGGTTATGTAAGCTATGTGGCCGAAAACTGGAGCCCGCAACTTGACAATGAATTGAAACTGGCATTGCTTTCGGGCGAATACCGCAATTTTTACCAGTTTGCCTTTGATAAGCCCCTGCTGGCCGGTCACGCTTTCTGGCATTATGTAGCAGAAAAATACAAGAAGGAAAATGTTACCTACTTCCTGTACCTGGCCCGTGTATACCGCAACCTCAACAGCGCCTCGCAACGCATCGCCAAGAAGAAGTTCAAGGATGTACTGCGCGATTTCATGGTGGAGAATGAAGAAAAATATTATGCAGACATCAAAGGCAGAAGAGATGTTCCCCGCGGCCGCGTTACAGTGGTAGAAGAAGTGTCGGAGAAAAGAGACGTATTTCATTTTGCAGCCAATCCTGCCCGTCGCAGCCAGACCTATGCAGTGGTGGAATACAAAAGAGGACAAAGCCAGGTAGTATTGTACGAAAACATGGTAGACCGGAAAGTGCTGTTGAAAAACGGTATTCGCACACCCGACAATGAAAGAAACCCTCACTACCCCCTGCTGGCCTGGGATGGTAAAGGCACCCGGCTCGCCTGCATCTATTGGTCAGAAGGTAAAACACGCCTCTTTGTATACGATATCGTAGCCCGTTATAAAGTGGTAAAGCAGGAAATACCTCATTTCGAGCAGATACAGGATATGAAGTTCATGCTCGATGCCAATACCCTCCTGCTGAGCGCCACCCGGCACGGACAACCGGATATCTTCATTTACAAAATTGATAAGGACACGTACGAGCAGGTAACCAACGATATTTATGCCGACCTGGACGCATCGTTTGTGGCGTTTCCCAATAAAACGGGCATTATCTTTTCTTCCAACCGTCCCAATCCCAACGCTAAAGGAGGCGATACGGCTGTGCCAGGCAATCGCTTTAATATTTTCCTGGCCGACAATTACAACCGCAGTGAATTCAGGCAAATAACCCAGCTCACCAACATGAAATTTGGCGATGCGCGTTACCCGGTACAGTACAACACTTCTCACTTCACTTTTATCAGCGATGAAACCGGTATTGCCAACCGTTTTGCCGGGTTCTTCAGTACCGAACGGGCAGGCGCTGATACGGTGTACCTGATTGGCGATGAAATTCTGCGCAACCCCGACGAAAAGGAACTGGACAGTACGCTGAAAGCCTGGGGCAAAAACGAACCCGATTCGATTTTCGCATTTTCTGTAACCAACGACTCGGCTTATGTTTTCCCCATTACCAACTACTCCAGCAACCTTTTGGAAACACGCATTGCCGGTGACGAGGGGCAGTTGAGTGAAGTGCGGCAACAAGGCAATATCAAATTCCTGTACAAACTGCAGGTAGATGAGCGCGCACTGCAGCGTAGAAATGTAAACCCGCGCCCCACAGAATACCGGAGAAAAACGATCGCTGCGGCACAAACCGCTTCGGGCCAGGCATTGCAATTCAAACCAACGGAGGAGCAATCCGACGAAAGAAAAAATATTTTTGAAACCGGTTTTGAAAAAGATACCGCCCGCTCAGAACAAAAGCAGGAGCCTACAACTGTCCCCACCATAGAGGATGAAGGAGGAGCGGTGCTGAAAAAAGCCAAACGCTTTGATTACAAATTGAAATTCTCGCTGGATAATTTTTCCGGCGGTTTCAATAACGACATTCTTATCAGCCGCTATCAACCCTTTACCGGTGCATTGCCGGTAGTGCTGCAAAGCGGTGGGGCCTTCAACGGTATGATCAAGGCTTCGATCTTCGACCTGTTTGAAGACATCCGCTTCACCGGCGCATTGCGCCTGCCGCTCATTGGCGGCATTGGCACCGGCGCCAGCATCGGCGGTGGTGGTGGCGGTACCAGTGTGTTCGTTCCCGTTAACCAATCGCTGTTCGATGGCGGTGGCGAATGGTATGGCCGGGTAGACTACCTGAAAAAAAGAATGGATTATTCGCTGATCTATTACCGGCGTACCGATCTCGGTAGTGTGAGCGGGCTGAACAATAATCCCGGAC
This sequence comes from uncultured Chitinophagaceae bacterium, assembly GCA_937961055.1. Lineage (GTDB taxonomy): Bacteria > Bacteroidota > Bacteroidia > Chitinophagales > Chitinophagaceae > CALCIN01. The sequence continues at coordinate 60,809 of CALCIN010000036.1, forward strand.
AATTTTACGAAGGCAAACTGTTTACCAACCTGTACCAGGCTGTGTTGAAATACCCGCTTGATCGTGTACGCAGCGTACGTTTATCAGCAGGTATCCGTACGGACCGCGTAGTGGTGCGTGGTGACAATTTTGATCCGGAAACCCTCAAGGCCGCCGATCTTAACAAACAAACCTTTGCTGTATCGCGCCTGGAGTATGTGCACGACAATGCTATTACCAAGGCCATGAATATCTGGAATGGTTTGCGCTTCAAAATCTATATGGACCTGAATGCGCAAATCAATGAGAAATCAGAAGGCACCGCCAAGCCGGGACGGTTTACCTATAATGCGGGTTTTGATGGCCGTTATTATTATCCCATCTACCGCAATTTCATCTGGGCAGGACGTGTGGCCGCTGATTTTTCCTGGGGCAATCAAAAGATTGTGTATTACCTGGGCGGTGTTGATGGCTGGATGTTCCCCAAGTACAGCCAGTTCCCACGGCCACAGGACCCTACCTATGCCTACCAGTCGCTGGCAGTAAACATGCGCGGTTTTCCGCAAAATGTTGCCAACGGTAACAATGCGGTAGTGATCAACAGTGAATTCCGCTTCCCGGTATTTTCTACACTGATCAACCGCCCGATCAACAATGCATTCATCAGAAACTTCCAATTGATCCAGTTTATCGATCTTGGTTCTGCCTGGAATGGCGCTTACGACAAAATCACCCGCCCCGAAGTGGTATACAACAACCCTGATAATTCTGTAATTGCCCGGTTCAAAGCCGGTGGCATCGGTCCTTTTGTTGGCGGTTATGGCTTTGGCGCACGCAGTATGTTGCTGGGTTACTTCCTGCGACTGGATGTGGGCTGGGAAATGAACGGTTTTTTCAGAGGCGAGCCGATGTTGCATTTTGCAATGGGATTGGATTTCTGATAAAAAACGTTAGATAGTTGGGGCGCCGCAGTGGCGCCCTTTTTTTTGCATTAACCTTGCGCTTTGGCAACGTGTTTAACAAATCACACAAGTGAACTGTAATGGCAAACTGCCGGGCCATCATTTTCCGAAAGCAGTTTTTGAAATTCTTTAACGCATCAAAACTAGCTTTCTGGTTGTCTTTCAAAAATATAGCGACGGGAAATGATACCATTATAACCGGAGCCGGCGTTATTAGCACCAGACAATTGCAACAGCAATAATCACCAGGCCTTAAGCAAGGAGGAGCCCCAGGGAAGTAGGTTGCAGACACGAAATCAATTGCGCACAGGCCACTGCCATTTGCCGTTGTTCCCTGTCTGCTGCCCTTAAACCCGGTTCTACCGTAATTTTGAACGATGAAGCAATTGTACAGCGCTTGTAAATCCATTGTCCTTTTGTGGTGCTTACTCGTGGGGCAGGAGGCTGTTGCGCAATCTGTAGTGTTGAAAGGCGTCATCAAAGATGCCCACAGCGACGAACGCATTCCTTTCGCCTCCATGGAATTCAAAAACAGCAAGAGCGGTAAACTGAGCGATTCTGCCGGTCAGTTTGCTTTCCGGTTTTCCGATTGGCCGCAGGATACCCTCGTGGTTACCTATGTGGGGTATGCCACCTTTTTCCTTCCCCTTGATTCCGCTTTATGGAGCAAGGCCGTTAACAATGTAGTGGACGTAACCATTATGCTGGAGCGTGCACGGATTGAAGCCGTGGTGGTAAAACGCAAAATAGACCGTGGCCTCCTCATGTGGCGGCGCATTGTTCGCCGTAAACAATTCAACGACCGCTATCGCTTCGATAATTTCTCCTACGAGTTATACAACAAACTGGAAGTAGATATCAAAAATGTAAAGAAGGAAAAATGGGAAAAATTGCCTGTAATCCGGCGTTTCAATTTTGTATTGAACAATATAGATACTACGGAAGAAGGCAATCCTTATTTACCCGTATATCTTACAGAAGCCATATCGGATTACTATTACCAGAAATCGCCGCGCAAACGAAGGGAAGTGTTCAAGGGAGTAAAAACAATCGGGGTTAACAATGAAAGCGTGGCGAAGTTCATGGGCGGCATGGACCAGAACATTAATTTCTACAGCAATTTCATTCCCGTATTCGATAAAGAATTCATCAGTCCGCTCAGTGATAACGGCGATGCCTATTATCGTTACCAGGTGCTGGACACACAATATGTCAACGGCCGGCGATTGATCCATTTGATATTTACACCCAAACGTCCCGGTCAGAATACATTTGAAGGCGATTGCTGGGTACATGATACCACGTGGGCCATTCAGAAAATGAACCTGCGGTTAGGAAAGGATGCCAATATCAATTATGTAGACAAACTCAGCCTTATCCAGGAATTCAAACTCATAAATGATTCCATATGGTTTCTTGCGAGGGATAAGTTTGTAGTAGACCTGTCGCTCACGGGCGGCAGCAAAAGCCTGGCAGCCATCGGGCGCAAGACCACCACGTATAAGAACATACGCATTAACGATCCTTTGGTAACGGAAGAACTGGCCAGGAACACATTGATAGAAGAAACCATTCTGCCACCGGGCGTTCACCAGGTGGCAGACAGCTTTTGGGTGGATGCCCGTCATGAAGAGTTGAACAAAAATGAGAAGGCGATCTATGCTACGATAGACACGCTGCTAAAAATGCCGGAGTTCCGTCGTGTTACACGCACCATCAACTTCCTGACCACCGGGTATCTTGAAATAGGTAATTATGAAATCGGGCCGTGGTTCAACTGGCTTACCTATAATGTGCAGGAAGGCATGCGCGCACGGTTCGACTTGTGGACCAACCGGCACTTCAATAAAAAATTATTACTGCACGGATACCTGGCTTACGGGTTCCGCGATAAGGAGTACAAGTACCAGGCCGATGCCATGTATCTTTTCAATCGCCAGCCACGTACCTATATCTATGCGTCATGGAAACACGATTTCGATCGCGGACAGCAGTATTACGATGAGATCAGCCAGGATAACATATTTGCATTGGCCATTCGCAAAAGCGGTGTGCCCATCAAGTTTATGATGATGGACGACAAGCGCGTGGAATTTTTCCGCGATACCAAAATCGGGTTGTCTGCGCTGGTGGGCGTAGCGCACAAGAAATTTGAACCGGCATTGAACCTGCCATCCAAATCGTTGTTCAACAATGGCAGCAGCGACTCCTCCATCCGCGCCACAGAAGTAACTGTGCGCCTCCGGTATGCTTACCTGGAAAAATTTCTGGAAGGCAGTTTTTACCGCTACAGTCTCGGCAGTGAATATCCCATTGTGGAATTGCGCTACACGGCAGGTTTGTCTAACGTACTGAAGAGCCGTTGTTCCTATCATAAAATTTCCGGCGGCATTTCCGATTACACCGACATACCACCATTAGGCACGCTGTACTACAATGCATTTGCCGGACGCACATTCGGTACCCTGCCCTATATGCTGCTGGACATTGCACCGGGCAATGAATTGTATTATTACAACCGGTATGCCTTTAACCTGATGAACCGGTATGAATACCTGCACGACCGATATGCAGGCATCAACATCGAACATAATTTCGGAAACGGCATTTTCCGGTTTGTGCCGTTTATGCGCAAACTGAAATGGCGCCAGTTCTGGACGGCCAAATTATTATGGGGCAACCTGAGCGATGAGAACCGTACGTTGAACATGCCCGATACCGCAGTATATAAATTTGAAACCCTCAACGGAAGAACTTATGTAGAGCTGGGTACCGGCATAGATAATATCTTCAAATTATTCCGCATCGATTTGGTATGGCGCGTATTGCCGACCCCGTTGCCCCCGGAAAGCGTAAGACGTTTTGGTGTTTTCTTCAGTTTCCGGCTTGCGTTTTAAGTGTCTGAAATACAATTATTGAATTAAAAGTTGTAGCGGGGCGCAACAATAACTATCTGCTCACGCGCACTCCCTTCCCAATACAGCTGAAACAAAAAAGGGGCGATTGGAAAATCGCCCCGCGGGTCATGCCCTCAAAGCTAATGCAATGACCCTATTTAACTGTAATTATTAATGATCAGTTTGTATTTGGTTTTATAGCCAGTACGATTCAAGTTTACAATTGTTTAAATTACATTTAATCTATGTATGGTTTGACGACAATTTGTGTTAATTCTGGCTTAAAAACCCAACTTATCATGAGTGTTTTTACCTGATTTTTATTCTACCGTTACCTCGATAGATGCTGCCAGCGCACTGCCGTAAGAACGATGAATGCCATCAGCAAACTGCAGCGTCAGGCGATGCTTACCGGGAGGCAGTGTTAATGTTGCTTCTTTTTGCGCATTACCGAAATGGCGATGCGTAGAGTCCATGGGAATCACTGTACCGGCTTCCATAAATTCACCTGCATTGATCAGTATATGATGATGGCCGGACGCAGGTTTGATGCTGCCTGCGGTATCCACTGCAATGCCTTCCGCACCCATTTCTACGGTAAAGGGCGACTTCACCGTTTGGCCGTCTTTCAGATTGACAAAAAATACACGTGCTCCTTCGGGTATTGAAGGCAAGCCGGTGTCCTGCAAATTGGAAGTATCAACCGAATGCACATGCGGTTGTTGTGCATCGGCCGATTTCACTTCGGCAGCAGGTACGTCGTTCACACGGGAACCACTGTCGTTACAGGCTATCAGACCTACAAGGATCAAGGCAGCAAAAAATTGAGATTTTCGCATAGTTTATTTTTAAAGTTTACGAACAAATTGTTGCAGGATAAGAAGGGGGCTGCCGGAAAGTCCACCAAATCAGGGCAGCATACTGTAGCAGGCATTTTATTGTTGAACGCAAAAATAATGGCTAAAGATTAATTGTCCCATTTTTGGTGGCATGGATTTATGAAAGGCTGTTGCCAGTGAAGGGCTTTTACCATACAGTGATTGCCGGGCGGCAGCAACCGGAATGAGCCCTGAAATATCCGGTTTACCAGCGCTGATACCAGGGTGCACCACGAACCTGGGGACCGTAAAACATAAAAACCGGTGATCCATAAACAAATGCGTCCGGTGTGTCACCCGGACGCATTTGTCGCAGCGCCTGTGGCTTGTTCGTTTTAGTATACTTCGCTGAATAACTTTTCCTGAGCTGAATACACCTTTGCTAATCGGTAATGCCTGTACTATTGGCCGGTTTTTCAAATGTCCATTCGCTGCGGTCCAGTGTGCGGCTTACCGGGTAAATTTCGTCCAGGGTATTGCCGTTATACATCCGCCCGTTTTTCATCACCATATGAATGGTGTTGCTGTTCCGGATATTATCGAGCGGGTTCTTGTCGAGAATAATCAGATCGGCCAATTTGCCGGCTTCAATACTGCCCAGGTCGGTGTGCAGCCCCAGCCCTTCTGCGCCCAGGATGGTAGCTGCTTTGAGCACGTCGTGGTTACGCATGCCACCACTTTGCAGGGCCCACAGTTCCCAGTGATAACCAAGTCCCTGCAACTGTCCATGGCTACCGATGCCGGCCAGCGCGCCTGCTTCTACCATGGCCTTCATGGATTTGGCATGTTTCTTAAACACATGCTCTTCGTCCATAAACCAGCCCGCACGACGCCGTGTTTTTTCCGCCAGTTCTTCATAGGGCGTAAAGAATTGCAGCTTTTTGTCGTGATAAGGATTTTCGGTTTCATAAAAATAGTTCTCAGCCCAGGGACCGCCATAAGCCACCAGCAGCGTGGGCGTTACACATATTTTTGATTCGGCAATGGTCTTGTACACATCTTTGTACAGGGGATATACAGGTATAGAGTGTTCATGACCGGGATAACCGTCTAACAGGTTGGTGATGTTGGTTTTATAGTTCAAACCGCCTTCTGTGGTGGGCATCAGGCCCTGTTCGCGCGCTGCATTGATGATCCATTGGCGTACATTGCGCGGCCCGGCCATATACATCTTGATGTATTTGGTGTCGTAATACTTGCTGTATTGCCGCAACACGTTGGCAGCATGGGCAGAGTCTTTGATGTTGTACATCCAGAATCCTACGCCGGGGCCGGTGGAGTATACGCGGGGGCCCACCATTTTGCCGGCTTCCACCATATCGCTGTACGTCAGTACGTCGGTAGTACCGGTTTGCGGGTCCCGGGTGGTGGTTACGCCATAAGCGAGGTTGGCGGCATAAATCCATACCTGGTTTTTATGAATGCCCCACTGCGGCCACATGTGCGAATGGGTGTCAACAAAACCGGGTATGATGGTTTTACCGGTGGCATCTATCACCTTCGCATTGCGGGGCACATCCAGCGTACCGCTTTTTCCTACAGCTTTGATGCGATTGTTTACTACCAGGATATCACCCTGTTCTATTACCTCATCTCCTCTCATGGTAATGATGCGTGCCCCTTTGAGCAACACCATACCGTTGGGATAATCTTTGGCGTAATACACCTTTACCTGCGTTTCTTCCGGTTCATACTTCGGTTCCTTTGAGGGAGTTTTCTGGGCCAGTGAATCTTTGGCTTTTGCTGTTGTGTCTTTGGTTACCTGCGTGGAATCAGATTTTGCTTTGGCCAGGGAATCGGCTTTTCTCTTTTCTTCTTCTTTTTTGGCAATTTTTACACTGTCGTCAAAAGCTTTTGCTTTGTCCACATCATACACAAAATGCGCATTGCCCAGCGACCAGTGCACGGTTTTACCATCTGCCTGCCAGCAGGCAAATTCGCCCCCCAGTTCTGTCAGTTTCCTCGCCGGGAAAGCTGCATTACCGGCATCGGCTACGGATATGGACGCCGGCTTGCCGGTTTTGGGTATGGTTACTACAAAAATGTCGTTGTTCACCTGGGCAAGTGCGCGGTCACCCAGCGGCGACATGGTAATCTGGTCGGCCGTAGAAGGCAATTGCACTTCCATGGCCTGCGCCAACTTTTCATTCATCAGGCAGAAATCCGTTGGCTTTATTGCCTGCCTATGATCATGTTCTTCATTTTTCCAGTTGCTGATGCCATAAGTGGTAATGCCGGTGATGCGGGCATGTGTTTTTTCATCGGTCCCGTCCCACCGGATAGACACAAGACTGCCACCCTGGTTCAGGTAAATACGGTCTTCTCCTTTTACAAAATGCGGGTTATTGCGGCCTCTTGCCTTGTCTATCACCGTTATATCGCCACCGCTGGCGCTGATCCAGCAGAGTTCATTTTCTGCACCATTCATGCTGTGCCCGATGGATTCATAAAATCTTTGCAAAGGACCACGAATAAACACGATGCGGTCATTGTTCCAGCTGTATACCGGGTTGGCGTACAACGCAGGCGTTTGGGTAAGTTTTCGCACGGTGGCTTTTCCGTTCACCGACACTTGGTACAGGTGACCGCCTTCGGGCGCCCAGGTGGTAAACACAATATAATTGCCATCCGGCGACCAGGCAGGATCTGCTTCAGTAAAATCATGGTTGGTTAACCTGCGCGGCGTTCCATTGGGATAATCCATTACATACAAACGGTTCAGCGCCGTAAAGGCAAGTTTCTTTCCATCCGGTGAAGGCACCGCACTGCGAATCTGCGTTACCAGCGCGTGTGAAGTGTCTTTAATGGGATAAGTAAAAGCAAGGCGCGGTCCCAATTCCAGTTCCAGTTCGGCAGTAAACGGAATTTCCACCGGCACGCTACCGTCTATGGGTATGCGATAAATCTTGCCGCCATAGGCCGCAATCACCGCTTTGCTGTCGGGGGTAAAGCACATGCCGGGCAGCACGCCCATGGTGGCAATGGATTCCTGGTCGTCGCGCTGTACCGGCCAGGCCAGCCATTTTTCATCGCCGGTTTCGCGGTTGTGGAGCACCAACCCGGTTTTGTCTTCATACCGCGATCCATATACCATCCATTTTCCATCTTTTGACAATACCGGCGTAAAGGCAGAACCATAGCGGGAAGTAATGGTAGTGGTTTTGCCATTTTCCCTGTCGTATACGCCTAACTGGTATTGCGGCATGGGCGCATTGTAATTCCAGTACCCGGAGCGCCGCGAGAAATAGATATAGCGTCCGTCGGGACTTACGGCAGGGTCAATGGTTTTGATACCGGCGGCATCGGTGAGCTGGGTGCCGGTACCGGCATCTATATGAATAAGCCAGAGCTGCATGTCGAGGCGTCCCTTGGCGGCCACCACGTAATTGCCATCGGGCGTCCAGTCAGCACTGGTAAAATTCCTGTCGCGTTCTTTGGTGATTTGCACCGTGTCTTTTTTCACAAGGTCTATGTACCAGAGATTTTCCGACCCGCTGCGATCGGAAGTAAAAAGTATTTTCTTGCCATCGGGACTATAACGCGGATGCGTGTCGAATGCAAGCCCTTTGGTAAGCGGTGTGGCTTTACCGCCAGTGGCCGGCACGGTAAAGAGATCGCCCATGAGATCGAACACGATGGTTTTTCCGTCGGGACTGATATCTACCGACATCCAGGTGCCTTCGTTGGTAGTAAAAGAAATTTTTCTGGCCGGTTTTAGTGGCAGGTCTTTATATACGGTAAATGTAACAGAATCTTTCCTGGTGGTATCGCCCGGCAGCAAACCGGTTTGCCCACCTGCACCCGTGATGGGTGGCGCTGCAGCAATAACGGTTCCGGCAATCAATACAAGCAAAATAACCAGGCCGCAGTTGTCCCGGCGAAGAAAAGGGAAAGTCATATGACACGTAGATTTTTGTTTTTGCAGGAAATTACTGCGTTTGCGCGAACAGCCGGCAACCGTTTATAAAATCATTGAAAGTGGTGAGCGCAGGTAGCAAATCCTTCTTACCCCATTGCTTGCAACAGGCGTTCACAAGCCAGGGTTATTTCCTCTTCCGTTATTATTAAAGGCGGCGCTATGCGCAGGCATTGCGGGGCAAACAGGAACCAGTCGGTGAGTACGCCCGTTTGATTCTCTTCCACGCGCAGGCAATAATCAATGATGGCTTTGTTGGTTTCATAGCTGTCGAACTCCACGGCTATCAGCAAGCCTGCACTGCGAACAGCTTTGATTTTTTTATGCTGCAGCAATTGAAGAAAGCGTTGTTCTTTTGCCGAAACCTGCTCAGGGAGTTTTTCCTGGAGCAACGCTTTCATAGCCGCCATACCTGCCGCACAACATACAGGATGGCCACCAAAAGTAGTGATATGTCCCAGCACCGGATTGACCGTGAACTGGTCCATGAGGTTTTTGCCGGCAATAAACGCACCAAGCGGCATGCCGCCGCCCAGCGCTTTCCCAAGCAGCAAAATATCCGGAACAATATCCAGTTGTTCAAAAGCCCACAACGTGCCCGTGCGGCCAAAACCCGTCTGTATCTCATCCACCACCAGCAAGGCGCCTGTTTCATCACAGCGTTTGCGCAGCGCCTGCATCCAGGCCTTGGTTGCCGGATAAATACCCCGTTCAGCCTGTACCGGTTCCACTATTACGCAGGCGGTATCAGCAGAAATTTCATTGAGGCTGTCAAAAGAATTGTATTCAAGGCGCCGGATGCCGGGCAGCAGCGGACGAAATGCATTGCGCCAATATTCATCGCCCAGGATACTGAGCGCCCCCTGCGTAGAACCATGATAGCTTTTATTAAAAGCAGCGATCTCTGTTCTGCCTGTTGCCCGCTTGGCCAGTTTCATGGCGCCTTCTACAGCTTCGGCGCCGGAGTTGGTAAAGTATACCGAATGGAGGGAGGGCGGCAAATGTTCGGCCAGCAAACGGGCATACTGCACCTGCGGCGTTTCCACCAGTTCACCATACACGAGCACATGCAGGTAGTTGTCCAGTTGCTTTTTGATGGCTTTGATCACTTCCGGATGCCGGTGCCCCACATTGCATACGCTGATACCTGCTATGAGGTCGATATATTTTTTTCCGTTAGCATCTTTCAGCACCGAACCTTCTGCTTTTACTATTTCCAATGCCAGCGGTGACGGAGAAGTCTGCGCCACGTGTTGCAAAAACAGCTGGTAATTTCCTCCGCGGGCGGCTACTGCTGTTTCGGATAATGATCGCTTTTGCTTGCTCATAAGTTCAAATATCGTAACAATTTGAAGATATTTGCATAACCATTTCGCCATTCAACCATTCATGCTAACCACATTTTTATCACACAACGTATACCCATGCCAGTTATATTACATGTAGAAGGTACCTACCCTACATTCGGAAACAACTGTTTTATTGCGCCAAACGCCACTATTGTAGGCGATGTTATTATGGGCGATGATTGCAGTGTATGGTTCAATGCCGTTATCCGCGGCGATGTGAACAGCATCCGGATGGGCAATAAGGTGAACGTGCAGGACGGTGCTGTGATTCATTGTACGTATCAGCGCACGCAGGCCATTATCGGCAACAATGTTTCCATTGGGCACAATGCCATTGTACATGGCTGTACGCTGGCAGACAATGTGCTGATCGGCATGGGCGCCATTGTGATGGACCGTGCGGAGGTGGGCAGCAATTCCATTATTGCGGCCGGGGCCGTGGTGCTGGAAGGGACCAAAGTGCCACCCAACACCATATTTGCGGGCGTGCCTGCCAAAAAGGTGAAGGATATTGAACCCGCTCACATTCAAGGCGAAATAAACAGAATTGCCAATAATTATGTGAAATACGCCGATTGGTTCAGGGATCAGGTAAATAGTTAAAAAAGGCAGGGCTATTGCATGGACCGGATATTATGATTAGATTTATTAAGGTTTTTAACTAATGGAAAAACAAGCAATTCTTATGAAATCTGTCCGCCATTCTCTCCTGTTTGCTGTCTGTGCTTTCGCCATATTCTTTTTGAGTTCCTGTGCACGCTATGGTTGTCCCAGCAATGGTAAAAATGTGGGGGCAGAAAGAATTCTGAGTGGAGAAAAAGTACCAAAAGCAAAGAAGTTCAAGTCGTAAAAATTCTGGTCACACGCCCGTTTTGCGTTCGTACCCTTTAGATAACCTAAATCCGTTTTTATGAGCCTCACTTTACGCACAGACTTCGGTTGCACTGAAGCCATTATTGACGACGATTGCGGCCTCAAGAGATTTTATGAAGTGGCCGACATACTCAGCGACGATCTGCAGATCCGGTTTACCAAAAAGGAAGATGATTTTGATACCCTTACCTGGAGTTTTTTGTACAAGGATCATGTTTTAACGCTTCACTACAACATCTACACCGGCATCAGCATTTATCCTTACAAGTTTCGCAATGCGCCCCGCAAAGACAACGACGCCGTTATTGAAGTGGCGAAGTTCCTGGAAAATAAACTGCTGGTGCACCAGGCCAGGCGGTATATTTCGTAAGCAGGTGTATCGCTGAATGGTTGGATTGTTAAATGGTTGCACCAAAAACTGATTCAACTTTTTAACAATCCAGCCATTCAATAATTTCTGTCATCAATACTGTCCAGGATATTACAATAGCTGATATACCTTTCTACATGAATACGCCCTTCTTCGAGGGCTTTTTTTATGGCGCATCCCGGCTCATTTACATGCAGGCAGTTATTGAACTGGCAATCGATGATAAGCTTTGCCATTTCAGGAAAATAATGAGAGAGTTCCTGCCTCGAAATATCCACCAGCCCGAACTCGCGCATACCGGGCGTATCGATTACCTGGCCTGTGCCCGGCGCCGGAATATCAAACATTTCAGCAAAGGTGGTGGTGTGCATGCCCTTGCCGCTCCAGCCGCTCACGTCCTGCGTTTTCAGTTGCATACCGGGAAATACTGCATTGATGAACGACGATTTCCCCACCCCTGAATGGCCGCTCAGCAGGGTAATCTTGCCATTGAGCAATTGCTTTACTTCCTCTATGCCCTGTTTGTCTTTTACAGAAATCAGCAAGGTGGTATAGCCAATGTTCCGGTACATCTGCTCCATTTCCCCATACTTCTCCAGCTCTTTCTTTTTGTACAGGTCGGCCTTGTTGAATACCACCATGGCGGGCACATGGTAGGCTTCGCAGGTAACCAGGAAACGGTCAATGAATCCCTGCGAGGTGCGCGGCTCTTTCAGTGTGGCAAACAGCAGCGACTGATCAATATTGGCCGCTACAATATGGTGTTGTTTTTTATGGGACGGCGACTGCCGGTTGATATAATTCCGGCGCGGATGAATGCCGGTAATGATGGCCGTATTTTCCGTTTCGAGTTCTGTTTCCACTTCTACCTCATCGCCCACTGCCACCGGGTTGGTAGAAGTAATATCATCAATTTTGAATACCCCTTTGATGCGGGCATTCAAAAATTTTCCAGCCTCTGTTTTAACGAGGTACCAGCTACCAGTAGATTTATACACGATGGCTTTCATCAGTATCAAAGGTAAGCGAGACGGGCGTGGAATAGATATGCTTTCGGTTCAAAATTTTCTTATGGAAATTTTCTGAACAAGGTATACTTCAGCACTACTTCCAGGATCAGCAGGATGGCTGCAGCAATAGCAAAGGGGAAGAAGCGCTCCGTATAGCGGGTAAAGCTGGTCACCTGGATTTTTGATTTTTCCAGCTTGTCGATTTCACTATAGATTTTTTTCAGGCTTTCGTTGTCGCGGGCGCGGAAATACAAACCGCCCGTTTCTTCGGCAATGTGCCGCAAGAGTTTTTCATCAATATTCACCTTTTGCTGCCGGGTGGTAGTGCCGCCAGCCATATCGGGAATCGGCACCGGAGCAGTACCTTCTGTTCCTACACCGATCGTATATACGCGAATGTTGTAGGCTTTGGCCAGTTCTTTTCCTGCCAGCGGATCAATTCTGCCGCCCTGGTCTTCGCCGTCGGTAAGCAGGATGATGATTTTGGATTTTGTTTTGGAATCTTTCAGGCGGTCCACACTTACCCCCAGACCATCGCCAATGGCGGTACCGTCTTCCAGCAAGCCCCGCTGTATATTGAAAATTTGCGTTCGCAATACATTCTTGTCGGTGGTAAGCGGCACCAGCGTAAAACTTTCACCCGAAAAGATCACCACCCCGATGCGGTCGGTAGTGCGTTGCGCCACGAAATCAGCGGCCACCTGTTTGGCTGCTTCCAGGCGATCGGGCAGCAGGTCCTGGGCAAGCATACTGCCACTTACGTCCATGCAGATAATGATGTCGATGCCCTCTCCTGTTTGCAGTTCTTCGTCATTGCGGGTTTGGGGCCGCGCCAGTGCAACGACCAGCAAACAAATCGCCAGCAATCGAAATACAAAGGGTGTATGGCGCAGCATGATCTTCCACGACCCGTTGGCCCTGAAATGCATTACCGAAGAAAGGAGCATCGTTGCCTGTCCCGCATCCCCGCGCTTCCAGTACCAATATACCAGCAATGGCGCCAGCAGGAAGCCTGCAAATACCCAGGGGTAGGCAAAGGTGATATGTTGAAACCAGTTGTACAACAATGCAACTATAATTTATCTGTTTACCGTTGACCGGTCATTGTTTGCGGTTACGCTTTCGCTTTCCGCCGCTATCATATTTTCGTATGTACGTTGCAGGGAGCTAATGGCCGTTCGAACGATATTGAGATTCTTTTCATGCTCATTGGTGTCCGGCTGGTATTTGGCAAATTTTACAAAATCGGCCACGCGCAGCGCGCTTACCAATGATGAAAAATTATCCCTCTCCGGGAACAAATCGCGCAGCTGCAGGATCAATTCATCATTGGTTTTTTCCATGGTGGCAATTTGCCACTGCTTCCACACATACACTCTTAGAATATCGTTCAACCGGCTATAATAGGTTTTGATCTGGCCGTTCTGTAAATATCCGTTTTCACGCAATTCATCCAGCGCCTGCATGGCGTCCTGGTAGGGGGAGAGCAGAGGAACTGCCTCCTGTTGTACAGGCGCCGGCAACTTCCGGCGGCGCAAGAGGTAAACCATACCGGCCGCGGCTAATACAACGGCCCCGCCAATGATCCAGGGTAAGTAACGCAACCAGGCCGGCGGCGGCACTTCCTCGATGTTTTTGATATCGCGATAGTCTTCAGCAGGATCAAATGCCGCCCAGGCCACTTTAACCGGCACTGAATCCGTATAATAAGTTTTGTCCCCAATTTTGATAGCCAGGGGGGGAATGGCCCAATAGCCGGAATCGAAGCTGGTAATGGTGATGGCTTGTTGAATGGCTTTGCCGTCGATGCCATCCGTAGTGTCCACGGATCCCTTTTCAATAAATTCAAAATGTGGGATGGTATCAAAATTGAACCAGGTGATGCGCTGTCCCAGCGGCGTACGCACATCCAGCAACAGCGTAATCGGTTCGCCAATGAGCAGGCTGTCGCGGTCTACGGTAGCGCGCACCAGTACCTGTGCAGTGGTGGCCAGGGGACATGCACCCGTTATTATAGCAACAAGAACAATATAGCGCAACAGTTTCAGCATATCAGCGATTGCGGCCAATAAAAAATTTCTGAAGCACTTTTACATAATCTTCATCAGTCCGAATGTGCAGGAGGTCGCAGCCTGCGCGCAAAAAAACGCTTTTACAATAATCGGTATGTTGAAAAAAGGCCTGCTGGTATTGCAGCCTCACATAATTGTTGGTGGTATCGATCCATTTGATGGTACCCGTTTCCGCATCTTCAGCCTGTAACAACCCGGCATAAGGCAGTTGCACGTCTGCCGCATCGTACACCTTGATGCCCACCACATCGTGTTTTTTGCCGGCCACTTTGAGTGCGTCTTCAAAAGCAGGGTCAAGAAAATCGCTCAGGGCAAATACAATACATTTCTGCCTGTTGGTATTGTTGAGCAGGCGTAATGCTTCCGCAAAACGGGTACCGCGCTGGCGGGGCTCCATGGTGAGGAGCTGGCGCACGATGTACAGCACATGATCCCGTCCTTTCTTGGGGGGAATGTATTGCTCCACCCGGTCGCTGAAAAAAATGATGCCCACCTTATCGTTGTTGCTGATGGCAGAAAAAGCCAGCACGGCCGCAATTTCTGTGATCAGATCTTTTTTGCGCGCATGTACCGTACCAAAGAGCGAGCTATTGCTCACATCAGCCAGCAGCATCACGGTGAGCTCGCGTTCTTCTTCAAAAACCTTGCTGAACGGATGATTGAAACGCGCCGACACATTCCAGTCGATAAACCGGATATCATCACCATGATGATATTCGCGCACTTCCTTGAACAACATGCCCCTTCCCTTAAAAGCACTGTGATACTCACCCGAAAACAGGTGACGGGTAAGCTTTTTGCTTTTAATTTCCAGTTCTCTTACTTTCTTTAATATTTCGGCGGTTGTGAGCATTGGTGGTATTCAGTTTCTCACGGCACCTGGATGACGCGCAATACTTCGTCAATTACATTTTCGGTATTTACATTTTCCGCTTCGGCTTCATACGTGAGGCCGATGCGGTGACGCAATACATCTTTGGAAATACTGCGCACATCTTCGGGAATTACAAATCCGCGTTTGTTGAGAAAGGCCTGTGCCTTGGCCGCCAACGCCAGGTTGATGCTGGCGCGCGGAGAACCGCCATAGGCAATCAGCGGACGCAGTTTATCGATCCGGTACCGTTCGGGGTAGCGGGTGGCAAACACGATATCGAGAATATAATTTTCCACTTTTTCATCCATATATACCTGCCGCACCAGGTCTCTTGCCTGCAACACCTCCTGCATGGTCACTACCGGCTTTACTTCAGGCAAATGAGCATTTTGCACGTTCTGCCGGATGATCAGTTGTTCTTCCTGTTTGGTAGGATATCCTACAATCACCTTCATGATAAAACGGTCCTGCTGGGCTTCCGGCAGCGGATAGGTCCCCTCCTGCTCCAGCGGATTCTGGGTGGCCAGCACCAGGAAAGGCTCTTCCAGTTTGTATGTTTGTTCGCCGATGGTTACCTGCCGCTCCTGCATGGCTTCGAGCAGCGCGCTCTGCACTTTGGCCGGCGCCCGGTTGATTTCATCGGCCAGCACAAAATTGGCAAAGATGGGCCCTTTGCGCACAAAAAATTCATTCTTCTGCTGATTATAGATCATGGTGCCGATAACGTCGGCAGGCAGTAAATCGGGGGTAAACTGAATACGACTGAACTTTGCATGCACCGCCTGGGCAAGCGATTTGATGGTGAGGGTTTTGGCCAGCCCGGGTACGCCTTCCAGCAACACATGCCCATTGCTCAACAATCCGATCAACAATCGGTCCAGCATGTGGTGCTGCCCCACAATCACGCGTCCTGCCTCATCCCGTAGCCGGTCAATAAATGCACTGTGATATTGGATTTTCTCGTTGAGTTGTTTTATATCTTCGGCTGTCAATAGCATATAGCGGGTTTAGTATGAATGTCTGATTATCAAAGATGTAAAAATACGAACTCTGTAGTTGCAAGATGCTTGCCAACTTGTTAAACGGGGGCGAAAAAGCACAATAAAACGGCCCAAAACTTAGTTATGGTATAAGTATTGTTCTCATTCACCAAATATTGTTCTCATTTCACCAAAACCTGCACCATGAACCATTGTAAGTTACTCACCTTAAGCCTGATCGCACTATCTTTTTTCAGTTGTCAAAAGGAAAGCTCCAATGACGACGAAAGCAAAAGTCCCGCTAAGAGAATGGAGCTGATCACCAAAGCTCCATGGATATACCACCACGCCGGCCTGGATATGAATGGAGATAATACGGGCGAAACGGCCATTCCGTCCGGTTACCTGGAAGATTGCGATCTTGATAATATCATTACCCTGAATGCAGACGGTAGCGGAACAGTTGACGAAGGCGCCACCAAATGCGATGCCGGAGCCCCTCAAAGTTATCCGCTTACCTGGGAATTTAAAGATAATGCCAACGTGGTTACCATCCCCAATGGATCCTTTGGCCCACTTTCAGGCGATGCTATCATTCTGGAACTCACAGAAACCAAATTGAAGCTGAAAAAAGATGTTACCATTCCCTTGCTCAACACAGTAACTGTTATTGTAGAACTCAAACATCCGTAGCAGTAGTTCGTTGAGTTATAAACGTTTTATGCGCTTGTCATCACGCATTTCTTTGTTGCATATAGACATATTGTAAATTAAACTAACCTGAACGATCATTTGTAAGCAGGTTGTAATCACCTCTTTGATTATTCGATCTTTCTTCGTTTCTTGTCATTTGTCAATTTTACTATCAAGATTTGTTACCCTATGAAGAAGAAACTGACACACCTGTGTTGGCTTATTGTATTTGTTTCAGCTGCATTCGCTTGTAAAAAAGACAAGCCGGGCGCTGATTACACTGCGCTGCTGGTACGCCAACCGTGGAAGTATGATGTGATGGGCGCAGATTACAATAAAGACGGCAAAATAGATTTCCAGACGACCCTGGCTCCCTGTCTGTCAGACGAACTCATTTATTTTTTTGAAGATGGCAATGGCCTGCTCGACCAGGGCGCCAATCTTTGTTATCCCGCATTTCCGCAAACGCAGGACTTTACCTGGCAGCTACTGAACAATAATACACAACTGGAATATGCAGGGGCCACCTACACCATTCTCCAGTTGGATGAAACGCACCTGACCGTCTATACCGATGAATTCGTGGGCGATGAAACCATTCGACAGATAGCGCGGTATAAGCATTAAAGAAGATTACGCAAGGTATTTTCCAACAATCGGAACGCGGCGCCCCACCCCAAACGCTTTGCAGCTCACCCGTATTATGGGACAGAACTGGTTGCGTTTGTATTCGTTGGTGTTCACCAGCTTTAATACACGCTTTACCAGTTGCTCTTCAATGCCCATGGCAATGATTTCTTTGGGTCCCTGGCGTCTTTCAATATACTGGTATAGTACTTTATCGAGCAGGGGATAATCTGGCAGGCTGTCGCTGTCTTTCTGATTGGGACGCAATTCAGCCGAAGGCGCTTTGTTGATGATATTGGCTGGAATGATCTCCCCGTTGCGGTTAATGTAATTGGCCAGCGCATAAACCTGCGTTTTATATACATCGCCCAGCACGCTGAGACCACCGGCCATATCGCCATAGAGCGTGCCATACCCGGTAGCCAGTTCGCTTTTGTTGGAAGTATTCAGTAATATATAACCGAATTTGTTGGCTATCGCCATCAGCAGGTTACCTCTTGCACGGCTTTGGATATTTTCTTCTGCCAGTCCGAAAGGAAGATCGTTGAATACCGGCTGCAGGGTGCGCATGAAAGCTTCATAGATATCCTTTATGGGCAGGATATCATAGGGGTTCTGCAGGTTTTTGCTAAGCTGTTCCGCATCGCTCACACTGTGTTCGCTTGAAAACTGCGAAGGCATCAATATGCTGCGCACATTTTCACGCCCCAGTGCCGCGCATGCTATGGCAAGGGTTACGGCACTGTCAATGCCGCCGGAAGAACCAAGAATGGCTTTGGAAAATCCCATTTTACGGAAATAGTCGCGTATGCCGAGGATCAGCGCTTCGTATATCTGGCTGATGTTTTTTTCTTCAATGAGATAATCGATAATCTTGTTGGGATCTTTTACTTTCGACACGCGCATTTCCTTATCAAACTCCTTCACCGGCCCGCGGGCCACCTTGCTCTTTTTCTGCTTCCTGATTTCTTCGAGATCAACAATAGCAAAATCTTCTTCAAAGAATTTCATTTCCTTCACCACATGGCCGTGCGCGTCCATGACCATGCTGCCGCCATCAAATACAATTTCCGTTTGCGACCCTACCGCATTGCAGTAAAACATCGGCAGGTTGTACTTCAGCACATTGGCGCGGATAATTTCAGTGCGGTCTTCATCATGATCATAATCAAACGGCGAAGCTGAAATATTGATCATGAGATCAGGCTCCTGCTTCACCAGGTGGTCCATGGGACAAATGCGGTAGAGCGGGTTATCGCCCAGGTTCCAGATGTCTTCGCAAATGGTGAGCGCAATTTTCCTGTCTTTGAATTCAATCACGTTCCATTCATAACCCGGTTCAAAATAGCGGTATTCATCAAACACATCGTAATTTGGCAATAATGTTTTATGCGCCACGCCCAGCACTTCGCGCTTGTACAGGAACCACGCAGCATTGAACAAATCCTTGCCCTCTTTCTGCGGGTTGCGCTGTGGCGCGCCTACAATGACGCCAATATCGTCTGTAAGTTCACGAATGATATCGATGGCCCGGTAACATTCATTGATATAATCGTCAAATTCCAGAAAATCGCGGGGAGGGTATCCACAGATGCTTAATTCGGAAAACACCACCAGGTCGGCTTTCCGGCTGCGCGCATATTGAATGGCTCCCATAATTTTGCGGGTATTGTCTTCAAAATTGCCTATGTGATAATTCTGCTGGGCAAGTGCGATTTTCATGGCCCCGAAGTTAATGCAAACCGGTGACTGGTACTAGTGAGCAGGGCATGAGAACCTTAGCACTATTTTTACAACATTATTCACCTTCTATCGTTCTTTGGGTTATGAAAAAGACTGGCTTTGTTCTGATACTTTCGATAGTTTTATTTGCCTGCCGCGACAATAATATTCCCGATGTTTCCGGCATAAAAGTTAACCTGGAAGTAAAGCGCTTTGAGCAGGATTTCTTTGGTATGGACACCAACAATATTACTACGGGCCTGCAGCAACTGCGCGAAAAATACCCCGTTTTCCTGGACGATTTCCTGTACAACATCCTCGAACTGCCTCCGCTTACCGATACCAGCGTAACTGCAATGGGGCTCATCAAAAAATTTATCACCGATTACCGGCCCATCTACGATTCGGCCATGGATGTTTTCAAAAATTTCAACAGGCTGGCAGAAGAGGTGCGGGAGGGACTGCGCTTCGTAAAACATTATTTTCCGGCTTATAATCCTCCCCCCTATCTCATCACATTCATAGGTCCCCTGGAAGGGTATAGCGATGTAATTACCACCAATGCGCTGGCGGTAGGCCTGCAATTGCATATGGGCAGCAATTTTTCGTATTACACCAGCGATGTTGGACAGTCTGTTTACCCCATGTACCTGTCAAGGCGTTTCATACCGCAAACCGTGGTGGTGAACTGCATGAAGAACATCATATCCGACATTGCGCCCGACGCCGCTCCCGGCCGGCCATTGATAGAACAAATGGTGGAAGCCGGAAAGCGCTTATATGTGCTGGATAAACTGTTGCCCCATACCCCCGATACCCTGAAAATAGGGTATACCCGGAGTCAATTACAGGGCTGTTACGATAACGAAGGACGCATCTGGAATTTCTTTGTATCGAATAATTTCCTCTACACCATTGAACCGGCTTTGATCGGCGGGTTTATGAACGATGGGCCCAACACGCCCGAACTCGGCGAAGGTTCACCCGGCGCCATCGGCCATTTTACAGGCTGGCAGATCGTTAAGAAATACATGGCCAAGAACGACACGCTTTCGCTGGCCGAATTGCTGCGCACAGACCCGCTAACCATTTTTAACGAGAGTAAATACAAACCGAATTAAAGGACCAATACAACGCTAATACCCATTTTCTTTATACTTCCCAATTTTCTCTCTCAACAGTTGCCGTGCCGCCTGCAGGGAGATGATGTCGTTGAAAGAATCTTTGGGAACAAGAAAAAAAGAACGCGCATCGAAGTACAGGTGAAAAAAGTAGGGGCTTTCTACAAAGTGACTGAACTGTTTCCAGGCCCATCCTTTTGACCCTTTTTCAGTTTCCAGCACCACATATTCATCCTGGAAATGCATGGTGAAATGGTCACGAAAAGTGTGCGATTTACGGTAAATGCTGCGGGGCAAAATGCGCCAGATCACCAGCATCAGCAAAAACCATAACACGGAAAAGATCAGGAACGACAGTGGCTGTATTTTTTTGAAAGCAAACAATACAGCTGAAGCAATCGCAAATACATTGATCAGGATCAGCAGGGTCTTGATTTCTGGTCGCATCAGGAAGTGATACCGGAGCGCCTGGATAACCTGCTTTTTATCGTAGCCAAATTGAACAGTCATTCATAAGCATTAAGGGCAATAAAAATACGAAATACGAAGAGTGAATAGTCAAAAATAAAATAGCTGGCAACCACAGTATGTTGCAAAGCGCCTGCTATTGATCAGCTGCATTTTACTACGGCATTTTCAATTCTTTTTCATTTACCGTCCACGATGCCAGCAATTCTCCTTTGATGCCCAAAAATTCCACGAGGAGTTTGCGTGCCCCACGTTCGCCGGAAATGGAGATGCGGGTATAATTTTGTTGCTCTACCAGTGTGCCGTTGACGCGCGCTGCGTTGTCTTTTTCGCGGCCGGATACCTTTCCTACTCCCGAAGTAAGCGGTGAAGAAGTGATATCGTATAAAGTATAGCCCCGCGTGCGGTCGTAGCGGATTATTTCACTGTGGTGACGATCGCCGGTAAGAAATAGCACGCCGTTGATGCGTTGGTCCATGAGAAAGCCCATGAGTTCGTTAAACTCCACCGGGTAGCTCTGCATACAGTCGTATGGGGAAGCGGGATTCAACACCTGGCTGCCTGTTACAATAAATTTGAACGTTGCCCTGCTTTGCAACAAGGCATTCTTCAACCAGTCCATTTGCTTTTTACCCCACATGCGTTTCTCAGGATTAGGCTGGCCATTTACGTAGGGGGCCAT
The DNA here is from genome assembly GCA_937961055.1 of uncultured Chitinophagaceae bacterium. GTDB lineage: Bacteria > Bacteroidota > Bacteroidia > Chitinophagales > Chitinophagaceae > CALCIN01. The sequence goes on from CALCIN010000036.1 coordinate 82,282, forward strand.
ATCGTCGTTGCTGCGGAAATAGCGGTCGTCCATCAGGAAGAAATCTGCATCGCCGTATTGAAAGCGGGAATAAATGCCTTCATTGTCCTGGCCATAAGTGGGATTGGCCCAATAGTTCATAAACACCTTGCGCGCCGTATCCCTGAACACAAAACTTTTGTCGGCATTGTTGGGACCAAAATCGTGATCGTCCCAGACAGCATAATGCGGCATTGCTTTCAACAAGGGTTGCAGTATGGGCAATGCCCGGTCGCGGTGGGCACGGTACCATATCCCCCAGGCGCTGTAAAAATCAGCTTCACGCAAATACCAGTTATCGCCGAGCCACAACATGAAAGCGGCTTTTTCTTTCGCCATTGTTTCAAAGATGGAAGAGTCTTTGCCATAGGGCGTTCCGGGGCGGTCAAACGGCGGTTCGTTAAAATAGGCGCAGCTGCCGGCGATAAATGAAAAATCGGGTGCGGGTTTGCGCCATTGCCACAAGTCCTGCGTGGTAAAACTGCCATCTGCAACAGCCGGTTTCTTGTTGGCCTGGTTATCAACGGTTACGGCATATTCATACGTGGTGTTCGGTTCAAGCGCCACCAGGTCAAACACCACAGGGGCATACCAGGCAGTGGCATCCGTATTGGTTACCAGTTGCCTGGCCGTGGCCGGCTGGCCTTTTTTCCAGTACCACAGGGCAGCTTTTGAACCAGGCTTCACTTCCACCCATACGCGGGCCGTGCGCAATTCCACATACCCTACCATGGGACCGGATACCACCTGTGCATTGGTAGTTACAGCGATCAATAAAAAGCTAACGAAGAACGGTAATAGCAATAGGGATCTCATGCAGTGTAGAATTGACCTGCAAAATAGGGAAAAGCAGCCGGAGGCGGATGCACCAGCCGCTGTAGGTCACATTGTTTTATTGTTAAGTGGCTGATCAATGCAACCAGGTAACAACGATAATCAGTGGAACAGTCCCTGTTTGGCCTGTTTATTTAACCTGTCTGCCGCATTTCGCCTTTCCGTTAGCGGCTTCATAGGGAGTAATGTAACGATTACAGGCAGAAGCTAATACAATGATAAGCGCCAGTAAGGCGAGCATGGTTTTCATTTTCATACCGTCCGGTATTGGGTTTAGAATAGGGTTAACGAAATAAAAGCTCGTTTCAGTACGCCCTATGCTGTGAAAATGATGCCAAAAAACGGGCTATGGTAAAATTGCGGGTAATGCAATTAGAAGAACCATTGTGCCTGAATCACTTATTTTTTATTTCTATATGAAAAATACGGTGAAGGATGCGTGTTTTTCCGATAGAGGGCCCGTTCTGTGCCGGGTTTCCGGCTATAAAGTTCGGCGTTGGGTTTCCGGCAGTAAAAAAATCCGCCCATAAAAATGAGCGGATTGAAGTTTATGTTAATAACCGTCCTAAAATACCAACGCTTTCTAGCTGCAGCCCATACTATTGCCGCAATTCAAACATTTGTAGCAGGTACCACTGCGGATGGTGATGTGGCCGCACACATTACAAGCCGGTGCATCACTTTGCATACTCTTCGCGGCCGCATTTACTGCATCCAGACCGGTTTCAGCTTTTTTAGCAATGCTTTTCACGCTCTTCACGGGTTCAGGTTCTGTTGTTTTTGCCACTTTCGGGGCCACTACACGTACATCACTTAATGCCGGTGTTTTTTTTTCATATTCCAGTGTGGCTGGAATTTCATCCCAATCGTCGGTGCCGGTATTCATCACTTCGGGGCGGTCCAGTACATGCACCAGGTCGGTCCTGCCCAGGTATTCATAAGCCAGTGCACGGAATATGAAGTCAACTATGGAGGTAGTGCTCTTGATATTCGGATGGTCTACCATGCCGGAAGGCTCAAAGCGGGTAAACACAAATTTCTCTACAAACTCTTCCAGCGGTACGCCGTATTGCAGGCCAATGGAAATGGCAATGGCAAAACAGTTCAGCATACTACGCATGGTAGCGCCTTCCTTGGCCATATCGATGAAGATCTCGCCCACAGTACCGTCGCTGTATTCACCGGTACGGAGGAAGATGGCCTGGCCGTTGATTTTTGCTTTTTGCGTAAACCCGCGGCGTTTGGCCGGCAGTGTTCTGCGCTCTACAATCCGCGCCAGTTCGCGTTTCAGTTTCGTATCGGGCGATGCCTGTACGCGCTTCTGCACTTCACCCAGCAGTTCGGCAATGGTAAGCTTGCTCAGGTCTACCATGGTAGATTCTGCTTCTTTCCTGCCCTTCTCCTCTGCTTTGCTTTCTTCGGCGTCTTCTGCCTTTTTCTTTTTATCGCTCTTATTGCTCAATGGCTGGCTCAGTTTGGAACCATCACGGTAAAGCGCACACGCTTTCAGGCCCAACTTCCAGCTCATCATATAAGCATCGGCAATTTCTTCAACGGTTGCTTCATTGGGCAGGTTGATGGTTTTAGAGATGGCCCCGCTGAGGAAAGGCTGTGCTGCAGCCATCATGCGGATATGGCCATGAGCATGGATGTAACGCTTACCTTTCTTACCACATTTGTTGGCGCAATCAAATACAGGCAGGTGTTCTTCCTTCAGGTAAGGAGCGCCTTCTACCGTCATGGTACCGCATACATAGTCGTTGGCAGCTTCAATTTGTTCTTCGGTAAAGCCCAGTGCTTCCAGCAGGCTCCACTCGAAATTGAAGTATTGTTCGGGTTTGAAGCCAAGTCTTTGCAGGCATTCTTCACCGAGCGTATATACGTTGAATACAAATCCGATTTCAAAGGCAGAAGCCACCGCTGCATCCAGTTTCCTGATCTCTTCCGCTATGAATCCTTTTTCGCTCAGGGTCTGGTGATTGATATGCGGCGCACCGGCAAAGGTCCCGGCGCCAACGGCATATTTCACAATGGCGTCTATTTCTTTTTGCTTGTAGCCGAGGTTCTTCAATGCAGTAGGTACCGACTGGTTGATGATCTTGAAATAACCACCGCCACTGAGCTTTTTGAATTTCACCAGAGCGAAATCAGGTTCTACGCCGGTAGTATCGCAGTCCATCACCAGGCCGATGGTGCCGGTGGGAGCAATTACCGTTACCTGTGCGTTGCGGTAGCCATATTTTTCACCCATCTGCACAGCTTCGTCCCATGCCTTGGTAGCTGCTTTCAGCAGGTAATCAGGACAATAGCGCGCCTTGATGCCCTGCGGTTTAATGCTCAGCCCTTCATAATCATCTGCGTCGTAGGCAGCCAGGCGATGGTTGCGAATGACGCGCAGCATGTCTTCCTTGTTTTCTTCGTAGCGGGCAAAGGGTCCCAGGATGGAAGCCATTTCCGCAGAAGTCTTGTAGGCTACACCGGTCATGATAGCGGTGATGGCGCCGGCAATACCGCGGGCTTCTTCGCTGTCGTAGGGAATGCCCATCACCATCAGCATGGAACCGAGGTTGGCATATCCCAGGCCCAGTGTACGGTAATCATAACTCAATTGTGCCACTTCTTTCGAAGGGAATTGGGCCATCAGTACTGAAATTTCCAGTACTACCGTCCACAGGCGGCAGGTGTATTCAAAACCTTCCACATCGAAGGTGTTGGTTTCTTCATTATAGAACTTGCGCAGGTTGGCGGATGCCAGGTTGCAGGCGGTATTGTCCAGGAACATATACTCGCTGCAGGGGTTGGAGGCATTGATACGGCCACCTTTGGGGCAGGTATGCCATTCGTTGATGGTAGTATCGTATTGTGTACCGGGGTCGGCGCAACGCCAGGCTGCATAGGCAATCTGGTTCCATACCTCGCGGGCAGGAATGCGTTTCATCACGCGACCATCGGTGCGCGCCTTCAGTTCCCAGTCTTCTCCTTTTTCCAGTTTATCGAAAAATTCGTTGGGTATGCGAATGGAGTTATTGCTGTTCTGGCCGCTTACCGTGCGGTAGGCTTCGCCTTCATAATCACTGGGATAGCCGGCAGCGATAAGGGCTGCTACTTTCTTTTCCTCTTCCACTTTCCAGTTGATGAACTCCATGATTTCCGGGTGGTCCAGGTCAAGGCAAACCATTTTGGCAGCCCGGCGGGTGGTGCCACCGCTCTTGATGGCGCCGGCTGCGCGGTCGCCTATTTTCAGGAAGCTCATTAAGCCGCTGGAAGTACCGCCCCCGCTCAACTTTTCACCTTCGCCGCGAATATTGGAAAAGTTGGTGCCTACGCCACTGCCATATTTGAAGATGCGCGCTTCGCGAATCCAGAGGTCCATGATGCCGCCCTCATTCACCAGGTCGTCTTCCACACTGAGAATGAAGCAGGCATGCGGCTGCGGACGTTCATAGGCCGAAGTGGATTTCTTCAGTTTGCCATCGTCCGGGTCAACATAATAATGGCCCTGCGGCTTCCCCTTGATGCCGTAGCTGGTGTACAAACCGGTATTGAACCATTGCGGGCTGTTGGGCGTACAAGCCTGGTTCAGAATGCAATACACCAGTTCTTCGTAGAAAATCTGGGCATCTTTTTCTGAAGCGAAATAGCCGTAACGCTCACCCCAGGTGCGCCAGCAGTGGGCCAGGCGGTGGGCCACCTGCTTCACGGAGGTTTCACGGCCCAACGAACCATCAGGCTGGGGAACTCCGGCTTTGCGGAAGTATTTCTGGGCGAGAATATCCGTAGCAATCTGGCTCCATTGTTTAGGCACCTCTACATTATTCATTTCAAACACTACCTCACCACTGGGGTTGCGAATAACCGACGTACGATAGTCGTATTCAAACATGTCAAAAACATTCACTCCTTCCCGGGTGAAGCGGCGGCTAAACTGTAAGCCTTTGGGGGATTGCTTCGAATTCGCCATTTATTACTGATTTTGATGTTAAGAAAAAGTTTCGCGGGAAAACGAAAATATCTTGTGTTGCTCAATTTTCAACCCCTTAGATTTCCACTATATGTGGAAAAGGAAAGTGGAAAAATCGGAAGTTCAGGCTGGCAGTGCATTCCTTCAATTTTGCACATTTAAATCCTTTTTCGGGACAAATTTTTTTTGGCCGGAAGCGCAAAAATTTATATCCACTCTTGTCCATTGAGCCACACTAACAGTTAATAAACAATCGGTTGGGGTAGTTGGTTCTGACTACGCGCAACCTTTCTGCTGCAAAAAAAACGCCGGCCAGGCAAGCCTGTTGCAGCAAAAAATAATTATACATCACCGTTAGTAACCGAAAAGCAGCTTGTACGATAAACATTCCAACTTTTACATCTTTGCGGTAAGCTTTTCTTCATTGGCTGATTAACTGCGTACCGGTTTCACTACCACACAACCATTCTCTCCTTGCCACCGGCGGCATCCCGCACTTTTAGCCCTCCATGCAACCCCTGCCCTGCCACTTGCATCCTGTATCCCTTTTCAACCCGGCATTCATCATTTTATACCAGGAAAGACGGACCATCCGGGTTAATGAGGATGGCACCCCTGTCATTCAATTTTAATTCACGCACAACCAACTGACGCATGAGACAAACGATCCTGGTCCTCGTGACCATCTGGCTTTCTCTAACTGCCCATGCCCAATCACAATTCGCAGGATGGTATGGCTTCTTTTCCACTTTCAAATTGAACCATCAGCTCAGCATTCATTTCGATGGCCAGTTGCGCAGCACCGATGAACTGGAACAGGTGCAAACCCTGCTGCTGCGTACCGGGCTGAACGTGCAGGTTAAGAAGAACATGGTGGCCACAGCAGGCTATGCCTTTATTCACAACCGCCGGGTAATCGGCAGTGTCAGCGGATATACGCCGGAACACCGGCTGTGGGAACAACTGGTGATCAGCCATCCGCTGTTCCACTCTTCGCTCAGCCATCGCTTTCGCCTCGAACAACGGTTTCTCGCCCGCTCGGTAATCGACAACAATTCACTGAAAAACAATGGCAATGACTATGCCAACCGCTTCAGGTATTTTTTTCGCACCATGCTGCCTTTTGGAAAAGCCCTGCAACCGAAAACCTTTTTTGCCGCCGTGCAGAATGAAGTGATGGTAAACCTTGGCGACAAATCGGCGGTAAACGGCGAATTTTTCGATCAGAACCGCATTTTCCTGGCACTGGGATACCGACTTCACCAGGCATTTGACCTTGAAGCGGGCTATATGAACCAGTACATCAACGGCAGGGGAAAATCGTTTACCAATAACCATATTTTGCAACTGGGTACGTACGTAAGACTTTGATGGTGAATCGGGAGGCCATACGCGAATGTAGTGATGCCTGGTTGAAAGAACCTTTGCTGGTGAACAGGAAACGGTAAATGATCAGTAATAACCCTTCGGGAATTAACTGTATGAAAGCCAAAAACTTTTCGCATTTTTGCAATTACGCAACAGCCCAGGCATGACGAATCGTATCTATCAATCCCTGCTCCAGCGAAAAGCAAAAGGTCAGAAGTCATTTGCCGTACTCATTGACCCGGACAAGGTATCGGCAGACAAGATTGATGATCTCACTGCACTGGCCGTGCAGGCTGCGGTAGATTATTTTTTCGTTGGTGGCAGCCTGGTGATCAGCAACCAGCTGGACGAAGTGGTGAAGCGGATAAAGCAGCAATGCCATATTCCGGTCATCCTCTTTCCGGGCAGCCCCTCCCAACTCTCCGCCTATGCCGATGCGTTGTTGTACCTCTCCCTGATTTCAGGACGCAATCCCGAACTGCTGATTGGCCAGCACGTGATTTCTGCGCCGTTCGTACGCCAGAGCAAACTGGAAATCATTTCCACCGGCTACATGGTAATCGACGGCGGCGCGCCTACCACCGTGTCCTATATCAGCAATGCCAGTCCCATTCCTTTCGACAAAAATGAAATAGCCATGTGCACGGCCATGGCCGGTGAAATGCTGGGCATGAAACTGATCTATATGGATGCGGGCAGCGGCGCCAAACGTCCTATTACCGAGAGCATGATCACTGAAGTGTCGAAAGTAATTGAAGTGCCACTGGTCATTGGCGGCGGCATTACGAACCCAGAAAAAGCCTATCTCAACTGCAAGGCAGGCGCCGATGTAATTGTTATCGGCAATGCCATCGAGAAAGATTCCTCACTGATCAGGGAAATGAGTGCGGCTATTCATTCTGTGCCGGTAAAAACGGTGTAGATATTTTTCCTTTCTTAACTACAATGAAATCGTGTATAACGTTTGCCTATACACGCAACCACCAAACAACTTCCTCTCATCCCCGCCTCAACACTACTAAAGCAGTTATCCCGTAAATTTGATTCATGCGTCCCTTAGCATGCCTGGTTGTTGTGGTAGCGGTTTTGTGTACCGGTTGTTTCAGTCGTTTTGTAATGACCGACAGGGAAGTGCGTGCCTATTACAGGGATAAAACAAACAAACCGGTTTTCTTCACGATAGAAAATGATTCTGTGCGACTCTTCTGCGCCACCAGCGGCGCAGATACGCTCCCTCCCTTGTTACTTATTCATGGCGCGCCCGGCGCCTGGTATGGCAGCCGCAATTTCCTGGAAGATTCATTGTTGCAGCAGCACTATCATATCATTGCCGTGGACCGACCGGGATACAATAAATCGCGGTTTCGCGGGAAGCGAAAGGCGGTTACTTCCATTACCCTGCAGGCAGTTGCCATACATGAGGCATTGCGGTTGAACCGTTCGCGACAAACCGGTGTTGTAGTGGGCAGTTCATATGGTGCGCCCATTGCGGCGAAACTGGCTGTGCTGTATCCGCAATATTTTCATCACCTGCTGATGTTAGCTCCAGCCATCGATCCCGATAAGGAGAAATTCTGGTGGTTTCACCCGTACGTTCGCCGCGGGCCGGTACGCTGGTTCCTGCCCCGGTTTATCAATAATGCTACGGACGAAAAATTTGCACATGTAAAGGAATTGCGCCAGCTGTTGCCCGAGTGGGAAAAGATTGCTGTGCCGGTAACCGTGGTACAGGGCGGCGCCGACAGGATTGTAGACCCGGCCAATCTCGATTTCGCCCGGTCACAACTGGCCGGCAAACAGGCCGAGTTTATTTTCCTTCCCGATGCGGGACATTTGATCCGGTGGCGGAATGCCGATGTGGTGCGAAACATTTTGTTGAACGGGCATCCATTCACAAACAGTCATTAGTTATCGTTAAATCCCTGAATGACTGTAGGGTTATGGAGCTCCGTTCAACCCGCTGCAGCGGAAACGGTACCAGGTGGGTTTGTAAATGTTTATGGGCTATGGAACCGTTCAATCTTGTTACTCTTGACGATTGCAGCCATTTCCATGCTGGCAGCCTGCCTCCTGCACCATTCTTCTCTATCCGGATTTTCAACATTTGGCTAAAAATTACCACCAAAAAAGTCCCTGCATTTCAAAAAAGTATTTTCTTTGTGTTTGCAAACAAAATTGAGTCAAAGCATATCAGACATACAAATGCAAAAAAATCTCACCATCATACTCGCTGATGTGTTCGCCTGGGCGAATACTATAGTGCGTGGGGTTTTTCCTGTACAGCTCCGTACAGTTTTTTTCCGTCGCTCTATTCCCGTAGGGGTGCGACGTTGATACCGCTTTCCTTATACCATGATCAGTTGCCAGCGTGGAGTGCTATACTCCCGGGCGCTATTGCATCTTTGCCGGGAACTTCAATTCCTGCATTTTTTACATTCAGTCATGTTGGGCAAAAATGGAAAAACAACAATCCTTTCAGGTAGTTATCGCAAACGAATCGCACTCTGCGTTCGCTCCCCTCATATGTGATGAAATGGCTTCTTCCGCCAAAGCACGCGGAACCGGTATAGCCAAACGATCTCCGGAATACATCCAGGAAAAAATGCGCGAAGGCAAAGCCGTAATTGCTTTTGCCGACGACGGCACCTGGGCAGGCTTCTGTTACATCGAAACCTGGAGCCATGGTCAGTACGTGGCCAACTCCGGTCTCATTGTGGCGCCGCAGTTCCGGAAAAGCGGACTGGCCAGGGCCATTAAGAAGAAAATATTTAATCTCAGCCGCCAGAAATATCCCGATGCAAAAATATTCGGGCTTACCACGGGGCTGGCCGTCATGAAGATCAACAGCGAACTGGGATATGAACCCGTTACCTATTCGGAACTTACCCAGGACGAAGCCTTCTGGGCAGGATGCAAAAGCTGTGTGAACTATGATATTCTCATGAGCAAGGAACGCAAGAACTGCCTTTGCACCGCCATGCTCTACGATCCGAAAGATCACTATGAACCGGAGGAGACCAAAGAGTTTTTTGAAAAGAAAAAGAATGTGCTGGAAAGGCTCCTGCGCATCAAGCAGTGGAAATTCCTGAAGCGCTTTCGCAAAAAAGAGGGGAACAATGGCCAAACCAGCGCCACCAAAACCAAATCATTTTTGCACCAATTCGTTCATTTCTTCTATAACCTTTAAAATTTTATAGTACCGGACCATGTCAAAAAAAGTAGTCTTAGGTTTCAGCGGAGGGTTAGACACATCGTATTGTGTAAAGTACCTGGGTGAAGACAAAGGATATGAAGTTCACAGCATTATTGTAAACACCGGCGGTTTTACCGATGCGGAGTTGCAGCACATAGAACAACATGCCTATAAGCTCGGCGTTAAATCACATACCACCGTGCATGCTGTAAAAGATTATTATGATCGGATTATCCGGTACCTGATCTATGGCAATGTACTGAAGAATAATACATATCCCTTAAGTGTAAGCGCAGAAAGGCTCAGCCAGGCATTGCATATTGCAGAACATGCCCGCAACCTGAAGGCCGATGCCGTGGCGCATGGCAGTACCGGCGCCGGCAACGACCAGGTGCGTTTCGATATGATCTTTCACATCATGATTCCCGGCGTGGAAATCATTACGCCCATCCGTGACCTCAAACTGAGCCGTGAAGAAGAAATTGCTTACCTGAAGAGCAAGGGCGTAAACATGAATTTCGAAAAAGCGGTGTATTCCATCAATAAAGGATTATGGGGCACCAGTGTGGGCGGTAAGGAAACGCTCACTTCCAACGGCATGTTGCCGGAAGAAGCCTGGCCCACTCCTATGACGGCTACTGAACCTGCCACCCTGGAACTGGGTTTTGAAAAAGGCGAATTGCGCACAGTGAATGGCAAAACCTTTGCGCATCCTTCGGAAGCCATCCAGGAAGTACAACGCATTGCTGCTCCCTATGGCGTGGGAAGAGATATACATGTGGGCGATACCATTATTGGTATCAAAGGACGTGTAGGCTTTGAAGCAGCAGGCCCTATGGTGATTCTCAAGGCGCACCACGCACTGGAAAAACATGTGCTCACCAAATGGCAGCTCAACTGGAAAGACCAACTGGCACAGTTTTATGGCAACTGGCTGCACGAAGGGCAAATTCTCGATCCGGTAATGCGCGATATTGAAGCATACCTGGAAAGTTCGCAGCAGCATGTAACCGGAACGGTGTTTGTACTGTTAATGCCCTATCGTTTCCAGGTAACGGGCATTGAATCGAAATACGACCTGATGAGCAGCCGCTTTGGAAAATATGGGGAGATGAATACCGGCTGGAGCGGCGAAGATGTACGTGGCTTCAGCAAAATATTCGGCAACCAGACGGCCATCTGGCACGCGGTGAAGGAAAGTAATAAGTAAGAAGTTGCCCTGTTGCAGGTTACATTGAATTGATGCATAGAATGGCACAGCTGCCCGATGGGATGTATGCAGCAACCTGTAACGCGAAACCTAAATACGATGAGTAGTAACAAAAAAATATCAGCAGGCATCATTGGTGGTGCAGGGTATACAGGAGGCGAACTGATTCGTTTGCTGTTGCATCATCCGTATGCAGACATTGCTTTTGTGCACAGCAACAGCAATGCAGGCAATTATTTATACCAGGTACATGAAGACCTGGCCGGTGAAACAGACTTGCAATTTACCGGCGACCTTTCCCTGATGGAAAAGGGAATTGATGTGCTGTTCCTCTGCGTTGGTCATAACCAGGCGCGCAAATTCCTGGAAGCGCATCCTGTTCCCGCTAACGTGAAAGTGATCGATCTTTCGCAGGATTTCCGTCTCGAAGCGTCCTCGCGCATCGGTGACCGCCAGTTTACCTACGGACTGCCGGAACTGAACAGGGAAGCTATCAGGACCGCTTCCAATATTGCCAACCCGGGTTGTTTTGCTACCTGCATCCAGCTGGGTTTGTTGCCGCTGGCTAAAGCAGGACTGCTGCAACAGGTATATACAACAGGCATTACCGGTTCTACGGGCGCCGGGCAAAGCCTTACGCCCACTTCGCATTTCAGTTGGCGCGTGAACAATATACAGGCTTATAAAACACTCACGCATCAGCACCTGAAAGAAATCGGGCAGTCGCTGAAACAATTGCAACCGCAGCAGGAGGTGGAAATCAATTTCGTTCCCTGGCGTGGTGATTTTGCACGCGGCATTTTTGTAAGCTCAACCATTCATTGCGATATAGAGTTGCACGAAGTGCTTGATTTGTATGAGTCCTATTACGAGGACCATCCGTTTACCTATGTCAGCAAAACGCCGGTGTTCCTGAAGCAGGTGGTGAATACCAACAAGTGCATTATTCAGCCGGAAAAGGTAGGCACCAAGCTGGTGATCCATTCGGTAACCGATAACCTGCTGAAAGGCGCTTCGGGTCAGGCGGTGCAGAATATGAATTTATTGTTTGGGATGGAGGAATGTGCGGGGTTGAAGCTGAAGGCAAATTATTTTTAGCCGCCTTCAACCCTTACGCTATCGTGCTGCCACCAATCCACCACTGGTACTTTGGCACATCCATATACCAGCCCATCCCCCGCCGGCGGGGGCGCCAGCACGATCTTACCACCGCAACAATATCGCATGGACCGGGGTGGTCAAAAGGCATAATCAAATAATTCATTTCACCAACAAAAATCCTCTCAGCGGGGAATAACCAGTTATGAAACTTTTCGACGTTTATCCGCTTAACGACATCACAATTGTGAAAGCAAAAGGGTCGTATGTATGGGACAGCAATGGTAACCAGTACCTCGACCTCTATGGTGGCCATGCCGTAATTTCTATTGGTCACACACATCCGCATTATGTGGAACGGGTAAGCGAGCAGTTGCGAAAAGTTGCATTCTATTCCAACTCCATCATCAATCCTTTGCAGCAGGAACTGGCAGAAAAGCTTGGCAAGCTGTCCGGCAAGGAAGACTACCAGTTGTTTCTCTGCAACTCAGGAGCAGAAGCCAATGAAAACGCATTGAAAATGGCTTCGTTTGTGAATGGACGTAAGAAAATCATTGCATTTAAAAAATCTTTTCACGGCAGAACCTCTCTGGCTGTTGCTGCCACCGACAATCCCGCCATCGTTGCGCCGGTGAACCAGACGCCCAACATTATTTTCCTGCCCTTTAACGATGAAGCATCGCTGGAAGCATGTTTCAAAGCACAGGGTGAAGAAATATCGTCGGTTATCATCGAAGGCATACAGGGTGTAGGCGGCATCAATGTGGCCAGCGAGTCTTTTTTACAAAAAATCCGGCAACTGTGCACGCAATATGGCGCTGTGTTTATTGCCGACAGCGTACAGTGCGGTTACGGTCGTACCGGAAAATTCTTTTCACACGATTATGCAGGTGTAAACGCGGATATCTATTCCATGGCCAAAGGCATGGGCAATGGTTTCCCCATTGGCGGCATCATCATAGCGCCGCACATCAAGCCAAAGTACAGCATGCTGGGCACCACATTTGGCGGCAATCACCTTGCCTGCGCTGCCGCACTGGCTGTGCTGGAAGTAATGGAACAGGAAAACCTGATGCAAAACGCAGCTGAAACCGGCAATTACCTGATAGAAGGATTGAAAAAATTCCCGCAACTGCAAAACGTGCGGGGCAGAGGCCTGATGATTGGTTTTGATGTGCCCGAAGCCTTGAAAGACCTGCGTAAGAACCTGCTGTGGAAGCACAGGATATTTACCGGCGAAGCAAAGCCCAATGTGATCAGATTACTGCCTTCGCTGGCACTTCAGCAAAAAGATGCAGACCTTTTCCTGGAAGCCCTGGGTGAAGAAATTGCAGCGCTCACGATGCAGCAGGCAACCTTATAACCATAGCGGCAGGAAAGTAGCACGCAAGGAATATTTTTCATTGTAGTGTTCATTCCGCTGGCACCGCCCTGGTAAGCAACTAATTGTTCCGCAGGAGCAACATCATAGCACTGGCAGCAGCGTTGATCACTTGTTTTTGCATCGTGTTGATCATCCATGCAACATAGCCGCCGGCGACATTCACCCATATCAAACTATGGAATGCGTATAACAAGAAAAGATGAAGCACTTTACATCCGTTCATGACGTAACCGACATCGATGCCCTGGTGCAACAGGCACTCCGGTACAAAAAAGATCCGCTGAAAGACAAAAAACTGGGCGCCAATAAACGCATTGGTTTGCTCTTTCTCAATCCCAGTATGCGCACGCGACTGAGCACGCAAATCGCTGCCCAGAACCTGGGCATGGAACCGATCGTGTTCAACGTAGGACAGGAAGGCTGGGCGCTGGAATTTGAAGAAGAAGCCATCATGAGCGGAAGTACAGTAGAGCATGTGAAAGATGCGGCCCCTGTAATGGGCCATTACTTTGATATACTCGCCATTCGCACTTTCCCTTCGCTGAAAAACCGCGAAGACGATTACAGCGAATTATTCATCCGGCAATTCATTAAATATGCGGGCATACCTGTAGTTAGTCTCGAAAGCGCTACCCTGCACCCGCTGCAAAGTCTTACGGACATTATCACCATCAATGAAGTACTGCAAACTGCTCCCATCACCGGTCGCAAACCAAAGATCGTGCTCACCTGGGCGCCGCATGTAAAAGCATTGCCCCAATGCGTGGCCAACAGTTTTGCGCAATGGATCAACGCCTGGGGACAGGCAGAGTTTGTAATTACCCATCCGGAAGATTATGAACTGGATGAACAATTCACCAAAGGCGCTATCATTACTCATAACCAGGATGAAGCCCTGCAGGGAGCCGATTTTGTGTACGTGAAGAACTGGAGCACGTACCGCAACGAATATGGCAAAATCTATTGCAATGATCCCGAGTGGATGCTGACGAACAAAAAACTCGCGCTTACCAACAATGCGCGGGTGATGCATTGCCTTCCGGTACGAAGAAATGTAGAATTGAGTGATGAAATCCTCGACGGCCCAAACAGTATCGTTACGCAGGAAGCTTCCAACCGCGTATGGGCAGCGCAGGCAGTGCTGAGCGAAATATTATCGGGTAAATAAATAATCGTAGCATTGATGCTATAACGAAACGGAACAGGTGCATTATGGCGAACCCTTTGTACATTATCAAGATTGGCGGCAACATAGTGGACGATGACGAAAGACTGTCGGCCTTTCTCCGGCAGTTTGCCGAACTTTCAACACGCACCAAAGCAATACTGGTGCATGGAGGCGGCAAACTGGCCACACGCCTGGCAGAACAAATGCAAATACCGCAACAAATGGTGGAAGGCAGAAGAATTACCGATGCCGAAACACTCAAGGTGGTAACCATGGTGTATGCAGGTTATATCAACAAGAATATCGTGGCGCAATTGCAGGCATATGGCTGTAATGCATTGGGATTGACCGGCGCCGATGGCAATGCCGTTCTGGCCCACAAAAGAAAGCACGCCAGCATTGACTATGGATTTGTGGGCGATGTGGATGCAGTGAATGGTACATTCTTACATCAAATGCTGGAGCAGGGCATAGCCATTGTGATGGCGCCCATTACCCATGATCAGCAAGGACAGTTGCTCAACACCAATGCCGACACCATTGCGCAGTCGCTGGCCACCGGCCTGAGCAAACACTACGACGTGCACCTGGTGTACTCCTTCGAAAAAAGCGGTGTATTGCTCAATGCTGACGACGACAGCACCGTGATCCCTTCCATTCATCCGTCGTATTACCAGGAACTGAAATCAACAGGAAAAATATTTGCCGGCATGATCCCCAAACTCGACAATGCATTTGCCGCGTTGCAACAAGGCGTACGGAGCGTTATCATTGGCAAGGCAGAAGCATTGCAACAGTTGGTAGCGGGTCAGTCGGGCACCCATATAGTACATGAATAACGAATTACTCCATACGCTGCAGCAGGAAGCGGTTGAGTTGCTGAAACAGCTCATTGCCACGCCATCTTTCAGTAAGGAAGAAGATAAAACGGCAGCTATACTCTTTCACTTTCTTTCCCAGCGAACGGTTCACGTTCAACAAACGGGCAACAATGTGTGGGTACGCAACATTCATTATGATGCGTCCAAACCCACTATACTGCTCAATTCGCATCACGATACGGTAAAACCCAACAAGGGATATACCAAAGATCCTTTTACACCTGAAATACAGGATGGGAAATTGTTCGGGCTGGGCAGTAACGATGCCGGCGGTCCGTTGGTATCGCTCATTGCTGCTTTTTTATACTTCAACAATCGCGAAGACCTTTCGCACAACCTGGTGCTGTTGGCCTCAGCAGAAGAAGAGATCAGCGGAAAAAATGGCGTGGAACGGGTATTGCCCGAATTGGGACCTGTAGCCTTTGCCCTGGTAGGCGAACCTACGCAAATGCAGATGGCCGTGGCCGAGCGCGGGCTGATGGTGCTGGACTGCGTATCGCATGGACGTGCAGGCCATGCTGCGCGCAATGAAGGGGACAACGCTATTTACAAGGCATTGAAGGATATTGAATGGTTTAGCACATACCAGTTCCCTAAAGTATCTGAACTGCTGGGACCGGTAAAGATGAGTGTGACGGTGATTGAAACTGCCAACAAAGCGCACAATGTGGTGCCGGCACAATGCAGTTTTGTAGTGGATACGCGGGTAAATGAGTTGTATACCTTTGAAGAGATCCTGGCTACCATTCGTGAGCAGGTGCACTGTGATGTGCAGCCGAGAAGTATGCGACTGCGTTCCACCGCCATTGCGCTTGACCATCCACTGGTGCAGGCGGGATTGAAGCTGGGAAGAAGTTATTACGGGTCGCCTACTACATCTGATAAGGCGTTGATGCCTTTCCCGGCGTTGAAGATGGGACCGGGTGACAGTGCGAGGAGCCATACGGCGGATGAGTATATTTTTTTAGAAGAGATTAAGGAGGGGATTGAGTTGTATGTGAGGTTGCTGGAGGAGGTGTTGCAGTAAGGGGAATCGCCCCATCCATGAAGCAGTGCAGTGGCAACAGCCCGGCTGCGGTCTATCGTGTGAACACAATACAGTGCAGTTCTTTGGTACATCCAGCTACGCGTTTATCCACTGCTGGCGAGTGCGCCAGCAGCATCAACTGCGTTATGCTGTTTCATGGAGGGGGTGGTTAAAAGGACCACCCCCGACCATGCGGCCCTTGTTCCAGATGTAATCCCGTGCCAGTGCCCCTCCAGCGGGGGATGGAGTGGATGCTGCATGTAGCAAAGAATACCAGCGTGTTTGTGTGCATGATAACCTGGAAAGTACAGAACAGTACTGTAGTTTTTACAAATGGCTTCGCTGCAGGAAAGCAGCTGCACGGCGCCATCGAAAAATAATGACTATGAAACTTTGGCAAAAAGACAATACAGCCACTTTAGAATTAATAGAACGGTTTACCGTTGGCCGGGATAAGGAATTTGACCTGCTGCTGGCCAAGTACGATGTGCAGGGTTCCATTGCACATGTTACCATGCTGGGCGAAGTGGGATTAATGACCAAAGAAGAAGCCGGCCTGGCCATTAAAGGACTGCAGGAAATTGCAGAAGCCATTGAAGAAGGAAAATTCCGCATTGAAGAAGGTGTAGAAGATGTGCACTCGCAGGTAGAGTTGCTGCTCACCCAACGTATTGGCGACGCCGGAAAGAAAATTCACAGCGGCCGCAGTCGCAACGACCAGGTGGCGGTAGATATAAAATTGTACATACGCGCTGCCCTGCTGGAGATAAAGGAAGAAACCAAAAAACTCTTCGACCTCCTCCTTCAACAAAGTGAAAAGTTCAAGGGACACCTGCTGCCGGGTTACACGCACCTGCAACTGGCCATGCCCTCTTCCTTTGGATTGTGGTTTGGCGCCTATGCAGAAAGCCTGGTAGACGACCTTGAAATGCTGGCCGCCGCCTACACCATTGCCAACAAGAACCCGCTGGGCAGTGGTGCAGGATACGGTTCTTCCTTTCCTTTGAACCGGAAACGCACCACTGAACTGCTGCAATTCAAAACACTCAACTGGAATGCCGTTTATGCCCAGATGACCCGTGGCAAAACAGAAAAAGCGGCCGGCATTGCGCTCAGCAGCATTGCGGCTACCCTTTCCCGTTTGTCTATGGATTGTTGCCTGTATATGAACCAGAACTTCGGCTTCATCAGTTTTCCGGCAGAACTCACCACAGGCAGCAGCATTATGCCGCACAAAAAAAATCCTGATGTATTTGAACTGATCCGGGCGCGTTGCAACCGCATTCAATCAGTGCCCAATGAGCTCACTTTACTGCTCAACAATCTTCCCTCAGGTTATCACCGCGATCTGCAGCTCACCAAGGAAATTCTTTTCCCCGCTTTTGAAGAGCTGAAGGCATGCCTGCAAATGACCATGCTGATGCTGAACAATATCAGTGTGAAGGAAAACATCCTCGACGATGAAAAATACCGCTACCTCTTTACCGTGGAAGCCCTGAATGAACTGGTAAACAAAGGCGTTCCGTTCAGGGATGCTTATCGGCAGATAGGCAATGAAGTGGAGAAAGGCGCCTTCTCTTTCGATTATAAAAAACAGCTGCATCATACCCACGAAGGCAGTATGCACCAGTTATGCAACGACGCCATAGCTGCCGAAATGGATAACGTACTGCAAAAATTTGCCTGAGCAGCCATAAAAAAAGCCGCCCCCCTGGCCTGAACATCGGGGAACGGCTACATGAGTGCGTCTGCTTTCTGTTTAACATACCAAAGACCTACCAGTAAAGAACAGACTGTTTTTGCCGCCGGATAAGCTGCCTTTCCGGCGGCATGCTACATCACCAGAGCCTGCATACCATAAACCTTATCCTTGAGAGCAAATGTAGAGGTTTTCTGTTAAAAACATATGTTTTGAAAGTAAAAAACTTCATTTTTAGAAGTGATTTACTTAAAATACAAAAGTGATAAACTTTTGTTTAATCCTTTATTTATTTATTTGATTATGGTAAAGGATAAACGGCACAAAACTGTAAAAATTCTAATTGAAGGTGGCCACGTAACCGATTTTGCCACCATCTTTGATCATATTCCCAAAACAACAGTAGCGGATGAACTGGGTATACACTTCAACCGCTTTAATAATATCATTTCAAAAGTGGGAGATATGAGAATTTCCGACCTGTACCTGTTAAGCGGTTATTTTGAAGTGGAGCCCGAAGTGATGTTCAGATTGATCAACAACCAGCATGCAGCAACGAAAAAAACAGGCAGGAAAAAAAGCAAAAGAGCAGAATAAATAAGAACGGGTACAGGAAAGGATTTCCATAAGCTCCTTTGCTGTACCCGTACGCATTAGTGTGCTGCCGCCTGATCATCATCCCGCTTTACCCGCGAAGGGGTATCCTTGCCTGCCACGATGGAAGTGGCGGCCACGGCAATCGACTTGATGATCTCCGTCATATTGTTCATATCCAGCGTCTCGAATTCATCATCCACCGTGTGATAGTATTTTTCACTGTCCATTTTCGAAGTGGAAATGGTATGCGCCGGTACGCCCAGGGCAGCCAGCGTGGCGTTGTCTGAACGATAAAATAAATTCTGTTCCGGGTAAGGATCGGGGTAGAATTTAAATTTGGAACCTTCCAGGTTTCTTTGCATAATCGCACCCATGTCTGTTTTTTCGTAGCCTGTGATAAAGGCTGAGTTGGTGCCCCACTTGCTTTCTGTTCCGATCATTTCAATATTGAACATGGCCATTACCTTTTCCGGGTCGAACTGCCGGGAAAAATACTGGCTGCCAAAACCACCGCGTTCCTCGGCTGTAAAGGCTGCGAAGATGAGTGTACGCTCATTGTTTTTCTGTTGCGCATAATACCTTGCCAGCATAATAACGGCCGTTATACCGGATGCATCATCGTTAGCGCCGTTGTAAATGGAATCCCCTGCATTATTGGGCCTGCCAATGCCCAGGTGGTCATAATGACCGGAAAAGATCACGTATTCGTCTTTCCTGCTTTTGCCCGGCAGTATGCCTACCACATTTTTCAACGGTTGTTTCGTTACTGTTTGGCGGTATTCCAACTGCCATTTCATAGGCGGAATGGAGGAGGCGCTCAGCATTACCGCTACTTTGGCGGTATGGCTGAAGGCCCTTTGCCATGCTTGCTTCAGGCGCATAAGCGCAGCGCGGTGCGATGTATCGGCAAATACCACCACTTTTTTATCTGTTTTGAACAATGGCCTGATAACGTCCGCCAGTTTTTCCCCGGGGCCAACAAACTTTACTTCATAACCGGATGCTTCCGTAACAGTTAATGCTTCCTCTGCAGAAAATGCAGCAAAATGTTGCGGGTCCAGTTTTTTTCCTTCAACAGTGGCTTCGCCGGACTGAAAGCGGAAACGTTGCATGTAAAATTCCTGGAAGTAAGAGTTGTTCGCTACCGGTTGAATACCGGCCTTTTTGAATTCCTCTGCAATAAATGCGGCAGCTTTTTCAATGCCTTTGGTGCCGGGCGCACGGCCTTCCATATCATCGGCACTGAGTGTTTTTTCAATGCGGGACACTTCTTCGATGGTAATAATGCGATCGGCTGATTGTGTAAATCCGACCAGGTTGCCTGTAACGATCAACAGGCAGCATAATATTCGTCTAATCATGTGCGTTGGGTTTCCGGTTATTTGCGGCAGTTATCCTATAAACTCATCATTTCCTTAAACTTCACCGTCTGGCGGCGGCTCACTTCAATCTTTTCGCCTCCTTTCAGTTCCAAAAGCAGGCCTCCGTTGAAATAGGGTTCTATCTTGTCTATCAGCCGGAGGTTCACAATATGTTTCCGGTTGGCGCGGAAAAAAGTTTTTTCATCAAGACGTTCTTCCAGCGCATTCAATGACTTCAATATTAAAGGCTTGTTGGGACCAAAGTACACCTTGGCATAATTGCCCACGCTTTCAAACAAGCGGATATCGGCCAGTCGTACAAACCAGCAGCGTTCCCCGTCTTTCACAAACACCTGGTCATTCTCGCTCAGTACAGAACGGTTTACATTCACAGGGTTGATGGGCCCCTGTTCGCGGTCTTCCTGCAGGTGCAGTTTCTGGATGGCGTCTGCCAGGCGCTTGGGCTCCACAGGTTTCAGCAGGTAGTCCAGCGCATTTACCTCAAAGGCTTTCAGCGCATATTCATCATAGGCAGTAGTAAAAATCACGTTGGGCGTGCGGTCGAGTTCTGAAAGCATATCGAAACCTGTTTTGCCGGGCATTTGTATGTCGAGAAAAACCAGGTCGGGATTGATGTTTTCAATTTTCTCAATGCCTTCGCCGGCATTGGCTGCTTCGGCCACTACCTCTATTTCGGGGAATTCCATCAGCAGCTTTTTCAGTTCATTTCTTGCCAGACGTTCATCGTCAATAATAATGGCTTTGATCATACACTCCTTTTTTTAGTTCAACAGGGATAGATATCCTGGCTTCCACCAGTCCGCTTTCCACCTGCCTGATCTCAAACTTTGCTTTTTCACCAAACAACAGCTGCAGCCGGTTGCGCGTGCTGAACAGGCCAAATCCATCGCGGTTGATGCCATTGAGCGTGCCCGAATTCAGTACGATCAGTTCATGGTAGTCGTCTCTGAACCCGGATATTACTTTTACCACACCGCCGCGTACCTGCTTGCCGATGCCATGTTTGATGGCATTTTCAACCAGTGTTTGCAGCATCATGGGCGGGACCGGTTGGTCCAGCGTATCTTCATCGATTTCGTACTCAATTCTCAATCTTTCTTCAAAGCGGATGTATTCAAGGGCCAGGTAATCTTTTACAATGCTCAGTTCCCTTTCAAAAGGCACCGTTTCCAGCTTGTCTGACTGCATACTGCTGCGCAGGATGTTGCTGAGTTCGGTGATGGCAGTACGCGCCCGGTTGGGATTTTCGTCAATCAATGCGCGAATACTGTTGAGCGCGTTAAATATAAAATGTGGATTGATATGCGATTTGATCGTCTTCAGCTCCAGTTCCTTTACCAGCGCTTCCAGCCGGATCTTGTCAAACTGCGCCTGACGCGTACGAACAATATAGTGATAGGCAAAATAGATGAGGTTCCAGATAAGGATAAACGTAAAACTTCCCATGGAAGCCCGCATGATCTTGTTGAAGAGGCTAAGGTCGCGTTCCCTTCCGAATTCCAGGTAATGCTCTGCCATGGTAGCAGCACTGGCGTAGATCATGGCAAAAACGATGGATATGGAAAGTATGTAAAACACCTGTTCATTCACCGGCTTCTCCACATACTTATAGCGTAAGATGAAATAGCGCATGAGGTGGGTAACGAGAAACCCGATCGCTGCCTCCAGGAACAACACTTTGTAAAAGTCTTCCACCTCACTGGTACGCAGGGTGAGGTAGAAAAAAATGTAAGCCAGAATAAAGGCGCTCCATCCCACAAACTGGCAAAGCCAGTAATATGATATTTTCTTTACCATAACAGTTGCTCAACTACAACAAATCTAACCAATCGGTCTACCCCCGCACCATAATTTATATATGTGGCTGAATATAGCCGCGAATGGCGGGGCGAATCACCGGATTGGCGCGGACCGTTGCGGGCATTTACTCCGGGAAGGTAAGAATAAAGCGTATTGGAACCCTCAAAAAGGGTAAAATGGGTTATGGGGGGTATACTCATGGTTTGGAGGCGCCAGGGCTTCCTTTGACCGTTGGCACAAATTGATGAGTAAATGGCCCCAACTTGTACGTTTTGCCGGGTTCCGGCCATACACGCAGGTTCGGGGCCTTTCCAAAGCATTGCTGCACTTCGCGGCCTGATTATTGTTAATTCATCCTGTTATACTCGCATATTCGCGGTAATCTGCGTAGATTCGCGGGGTTAAATCGCTACCAGCCATGGAAATTATCCCGGGCCCGCTGTTGACCACCATCAATTCGCCAGCCGACCTCAAGAAACTGAGCAGAGAACAGTTAATCCAGTTATGCCAGGAACTGCGTCAATACATTATTGACGTAGTGAGCATTCATGGCGGCCACTTCGGCGCCAGTCTGGGCGTGGTGGAGCTGACCGTTGCCCTGCATTACATTTACAATACCCCGTACGACCAGTTGGTGTGGGACGTAGGGCACCAGGCATACGGGCATAAAATACTTACCGGCCGTCGCGACAGCTTTGTGACCAACCGTAAGTACAAGGGAATCAGCGGGTTCCCCAAACGGAGCGAAAGTGAATACGATACCTTTGGCGTAGGCCATTCTTCCACTTCTATTTCCGCAGCGCTGGGCATGGCCATCGCAGCCAAATACAATAAGGAAAACCGCAAAACCGTAGCGATAATCGGCGATGGCGCCATGACGGCCGGCCTGGCCTTCGAAGGAATGAACCATGCAGGGGTAACGGACGCCGACATGCTCATTATCCTGAACGATAACTGCATGAGCATCGACCCCAACGTAGGCGCCTTGAAAGAATATCTTACCGATATCAGCACTTCCCATACCTACAATAAACTGAAAGACGAAATCTGGAAAGCCCTGGGCAAACTGCCCATTGGTAAAACCTTTACCCGTGAAATGGCCAGCAAGCTGGAACACAGTATCAAGGGTTTTATCAACAAGAGCAGCAACTTCTTTGAATCGCTCAAGCTCCGGTATTTCGGGCCCATCGACGGACATAATCTCACCAAGCTGATAGATACCCTGCAGGACCTCCGGAATATTCCCGGTCCCAAAATCCTGCACATCATTACGGTTAAGGGTAAGGGTTATTCGCTGGCAGAAAAAGATCAAACGGTGTGGCATGCGCCCGGTTTGTTCGATAAGATCACAGGCGAAATATATCAGAAACGATATGAAACGCCGCAGCCGCCGAAATACCAGGACGTGTTTGGCCATACCATTATTGAACTGGCAGAACAAAACGAAAAAATATTTGGCATCACCCCCGCCATGCCTTCGGGATCTTCGCTGAAGTTTATGATGGACAAAATGCCCCACCGCGCATTTGATGTAGGCATTTGCGAACAACATGCCGTTACGCTCAGCGCCGGTATGGCTACACAGGGACTGCGTGTTTTCTGCAACATCTATTCCTCCTTTATGCAACGCGCCTATGACCAGGTGGTGCACGATGTGGCCATACAAAAACTGCCGGTCATTTTCTGCCTCGACCGCGCCGGTCTGGTAGGCGAAGACGGTCCCACCCATCACGGCGCCTACGATATTGCCTATATGCGTTGCATTCCCAATATGGTGATCAGCGCCCCCATGAATGAAAGCGAATTGCGCAACCTGATGTACACAGCGCAACTGGAAAGCAACACGCATCCGTTTGTGATCCGTTATCCGCGCGGCCAGGGTGTGATGCCGGAATGGAGAACGCCCTTCCAGGAAATTCCCATCGGCAAAGGTCGCAAACTGAAAGACGGTCAGGATATTGCTATTCTTTCATTGGGGCATCCCGGGAATTTTGTAACGGCAGCTATCCGGGAGCTGAAGACCGATGGCATCAACCCGGCACATTACGATATGCGTTTTGCGAAGCCGCTGGACGAAGAACTGTTGCATGAAGTATTCACGCGGTACGATCGGGTGATTACCGTGGAAGATGGTACTATTACAGGCGGATTCGGCAGCGCTGTACTGGAGTTTATGGCCCAACACAACTATCATGCACAAGTGAAATTACTGGGTATACCCGACCGGTTGGTGGAACATGGCCAGCCCAGGGAATTGCATAGGGAATGTGGGTATGATGCAGCTGGTATTGCGGAAGCTGTGCGGGTTATGTTGGGAGATAAGGTGAAGAGCAGGGAGTTGTTGGGGTAGAAACAATTGTTGGTACTGCAGCATCTGAAAAGCCGATATTGCTGTTGATTGTTGATAAAAGTCAAAGCATCAGTTATTCCGCTTGTAGTCAGAAATAATAGGAGTTATTGTTTCTGATATACCGGTTAAGGCGGAGTATCACATCGGGGTCAGGGGAATTGCGCAGGTATTGCTCTTTTTCGGAAAATTTGCAAACACCCGGATAGTCACCCCGGTAATGCTGCATATCCAGTATCACCTGGAAATGCAAGTGCGGGGGCCAATGGCCATTTTCATGCGGTTCGCCAAAATGCGCAAACAGCTGTCCTTTCTTTATACACTGTCCTTCGGCTACATGCTGTATATCCTGCACACTCAAATGCCCATACAAGGTACAGAAGGATAACTCGCCCAAATGATGCTGCAGAATGATGGTGGCGCCATAATCGCCATACCGGTCATTGTTGGCCACACTGTGCACGGTACCGTCCATGAATGCATATACCGGCGTGCCTGCCGGTCCCCAGATATCTGTTCCCAGGTGCAGGCGGCGCGGTTCTTCGCCCGGAACAGGCGCGTCAAATACACGGCTGCGACTGTACACCGTACGGAGTTCGGCATAACCCCCTATACCATACGAAATTCCTTTTTTAACCAATATGGCTTTGGCTTCGTCTAATTGCCGGTTGATGTATTGGCAAAATGCCGTAGTGTCTTCAATGATGGCTGCAGTAAGTGTGGTATTGGCACCTGTAAAATCGAGGCGGGTGAGCAGGTCCGATGTGGGGTCAAACAACACCACCGGGTGGAACTGCTGCGCGTATGGTTGCACCATGTCGGAAAAGGCCGTAAGCATAGTTATGCATGCCGCTCGTAAGCGTTTTTCTTGCTTTTATGAATTGTTATCGTTTGCAAATATCACTGTTTGCTACCTTTAATTTCCGTTCTTTTCTAAAACATATGATATGAGAAAAAATTTACTGATTGGCGTGTTGGTCCTTTTCGTCACGCTTGCCCGGGGTGCGGAAAACCCGAAATGGCTTCGTTATCCTGCCATTTCCCCGGATGGTAAAACAATCGTATTCAGCTACAAAGGAGACCTGTATAAAGTGGCTGCCACCGGCGGTGATGCCACTCCCCTCACCCTGCATGAAGCGCATGATTTTATGCCCGTGTGGAGTCGCGATGGTAAATACATCGCATTCGCCAGCGACCGCTATGGGAATTTCGACGTGTTCATTATGCCCGCTTCGGGCGGCGAAGCAAAAAGGCTCACCTATCATTCCGCCAATGATTTCCCCTACGATTTTACACCCGATGGAAAAGCAGTGTTGTTTGGCACTACGCGCAACGACATTTATACCAGCGTGCGGTTTCCGCAACGGGGACTTTTTTTGAAATTATATACGGTGCCCGTAAGCGGAGGCAGAAGTGTATTATACCTGTCTGCCGGCTCGGAATATGCCCGCTTCAACACCAAAGGCGATCAACTGATTTTCCAGGACCGCAAAGGCTATGAAGATGCCTGGCGTAAACATCACACCTCTTCTGTTACGCGCGACATCTGGATTTACGATGTTAAAACCCAACAATACACCAAAACCTCCACGTTTGAAGGAGAAGACCGCGAGCCGCTGTTCTCTGCCGACGACAAGTTTGTGTATTACCTCAGCGAAAAGGCAGGCGGCAGCCAGAACATTTTCAAAGCGCCGGTGAATGCCAAATCCGGGGAAGTGCAGCTAACAAAATTCACCAACCACCCCGTACGCTTTCTCAGCCGGGCCAACGACAATACGTTATGCTTTACCTACGATGGTGAAATCTATACGCTGAAAGAAGGCAGCGCACCGCAAAAAGTTAATATCCGTATTCTTACTGACAGCCGGAGCAATGAAAAAATCATCCCGGTAAACAAGGATGTAACACAAACGGCTTTGTCGCCCAACGGAAAGGAAATTGCGTTTGTAGTACGTGGCGAAATATTTGTTACAGCTGTAGAAGGCGGCATTACGCGTCGCATTACCAACACGCCTGAACAGGAACGCATGGTGCAGTTCAGTCCCGACGGCCGCTCGCTGATCTATGCTACCGAGCGCGGCAACAGCTGGGATATATACCGTGCCTCCATCGTACGTGAAGAAGAGCCTTATTTCTATGCTTCCACCCTTATCAAAGAAGAGCCACTGATTGCCACAGAGGCCGATGAATTTCAGCCACAAATTTCACCCGACGGAAAAGAAATTGCCTATCTCGAAGAACGGAATATCCTGAAAGTATATAACATCCAAACCAAAAAAAGCCGCACGCTGGTCCCCGCCGGCGTGAATTATTCCTATGCTGACGGCGACCAGGAATTCCGCTGGTCTCCCGATGGCAAATGGATTGCCTTGCGATCGAATGAAGGATTGTGGCCTAAATCGGAAGTTGCCCTGGTGAGCGCCTCCGGCAGCGGCAATCGCATAAACCTCACCGAAAGTGGCTTCTACGACGGCTATGCCAAATGGGGCTTTAATGGAAAGGCCTTGCTGTGGGTAACCGACCGCGATGGGAAACAACCGCTCGCCGTTCAGGGCGCCCGGGAAATTGACATTTATATCATGTTCTTCGACCAGGAACTGTATGACCGTTTTAAACTCAGTAAAGAAGATTACGAGTTACTGAAAGAAAAGGAAGCGAACGAAAAGAAGGAAAAGAAAGACAGCAAAGACAGTGCGCTGGCCGAAGCAGCCAAAAAAGATAAAGACTGGAGACCGCTGTTTGAAAATCTCGATAGCCGTAAACTGCGGCTAACCATTCATTCAGGCAATATTGCGGACTATCATTTGTCAGAAAACGGCGAAAAACTGTATTACCTGGCCCGCGGAGAAAAAGGATTTGACCTGTGGCAAACAGATACACGCACCCGCGCCACCAGTGTGCTTGCCAGGCTGGACGGCGGCCCGGGTGAAATGGAAATCTCCAAAGACGGTAAGAACATTTTTGTAGTGAGCGGCGGCAGAATTGTAAAAGTGGAAGTCGCCGGTGGTAAAATTTCGCCCGTACGCGTAGACGGCGAAATGACGCTCAATGAAGCTGCCGAACGTAAATATATTTTTGATCACGCCTGGAGACAGGTAAAGAAAAAATTTTTCGACCCGACATTACAGGGGGTTGACTGGGCCATGTACCGCAAAGCGTATGAAAAATTCCTGCCCCATGTCAATAACAATTATGACTTCCAGGAATTGCTGAGCGAAATGCTGGGCGAATTGAACGCTTCGCATACTGGATGCCGTTACAGTCGCCCGCAGGAAAACACCGACGCCACCGCCAGTCTCGGCCTGCTATATGACGAAACCTATACCGGCGCGGGCCTGAAAGTGATGGAAGTGATTGAAGGCGGTCCCCTGCTGAATGCCAAAACAAAAATCAACAAGGGCGTGATCATTGAAAAGATCGACGGTGAACCCATATCGCCGGAGATAGACTGGAACAGGCTGCTCAACCGCAAGACCAATAAGAACGTATTGCTGCACTGCTATAATCCCGCTACCAGAGAGCGTTGGGAAGAAGTGATTAAACCCATTTCACAACAGGAAGAACAATCGCTCCTGTACAAACGCTGGGTAAAGACCATGCGCAAAATAGTAAATGAACTCAGTGGCGGCAAAGTAGGTTATGTACATGTACAAAGTATGAGCGACGGCAGTTTCCGCAGCGTGTTTGAAGAAGTGCTGGGAAAGAATATCAATAAAGAAGCCCTCATTGTAGATACCCGCTTCAATGGTGGTGGCTGGTTGCACGACGACCTGGTTACCTTCCTCTCCGGCAGGCGCTATCTCAATTTTTCACCACAGGGCGTAAATCCCATTCCCGGCGAACCCAACAACAGGTGGAGTAAGCCATCGTGCGTGGTGATGAGCGAAAGCAATTATTCCGATGCCTTCATATTTCCCTACGCTTACAAAGCCCTTGGCATCGGCAAACTGATTGGCATGCCGGTACCTGGCACCGGCACCTGTGTTTGGTGGGAACAACAGATTGATCCAACCCTGGTGTTTGGCATACCGATGATTGCCACTATCGGTAAGGAAAACCGGCCAACTGAAAACCTCCAGTTGGAGCCGGATATCCGCGTGGAAAATGAGTACAATGCCATACTCAATGGTAAGGACCAGCAACTGGAACGGGCCGTAAAAGAAATGCTGGAAGCTATCAAAAACAAAGATCCCCGGAAAGGATTTTAAGTTGCATTACCCGGTACCCGCCCGTGCGGCGGGTACCCTCCATAAAAACCAAAAAAGTGCTGAACGGATTAGTGAAAGGTTGAATTATATATTATACAGATACACAAAGCACTGAACTACAGCCCCTTATTGCTTTTTTTGGGGTAAAAATTATTTTTTCGAAAACTATGCCGTAAACACAATATGGCATAGTTTTTTCGATAAAGGGGGTATGTATGCTTTTATGATCATATTCTTTATTGTGCTGGCTGTGACCATTGTGATGTATGCGGCTATGGTAAAAAAGCAAAATGAGCGGGACGAGTTTCTGAAGTCTTCAGGAGGAGAAGAGAATCCCCGGGAAACGCAGGCACATTCCCCCATTCGTTAATCTGTTTTCACCATCAAGGCAGTAAAATACCAAGGGGCACAAAGAAAATCTTTGCGCCCCTTGGCGTATTTAAGACATTTTGATGCTGTGGTGCTATTATGCTATACCACTACATTCACCATCCTGCCCTTCACATAAATGATTTTCTTGGGTGTGTTGCCCCCCAGCCATTTCTGGATTACCTCGTTTGACAGTACGAGCTGCTCTACGGTCTCCTGCGGCGCATCGAGCGCAATATTAATGGTGGTGCGCAGCTTGCCGTTTACTGAAACCGGGTATTCCTTGCTGCTTTCCACCAGGTATTTTTCTTCTGCCACCGGCCAGGGCGCATCCAGTACAGACGATGTATTGCCCAGCAAATGCCATAACTCTTCACAAACATGCGGCGCATAAGGCGTCAACAATATCAGCAAGGGTTGCAGAATCTCCTTCTTATGGCATTTGAGTTCCCACAATTCATTCACGCATACCATAAAGGCGCTTACGGCGGTATTGAAAGAGAACCGTTCGGTATCTTCTTCTATTTTCCGGATGGTTTTATGCAATACTTTCAGTTCGGCAGCTGTGGGCTTTTCATCCGTCCAAATTTTACCTTTCTGTTCATCGTAAAACAGTCGCCACATTTTTTTCAGGAACCGGTGCACCCCTTCAATGCCATGCGTATCCCAGGGTTTGCTCTGATCAATAGGGCCGAGGAACATTTCGTACATGCGGAAGGTATCGGCGCCATATTTCTGAATAATGTCGTCGGGATTAACGGTGTTGAATTTGGACTTGGACATTTTTTCCACCTCAGTACCGCAGATGTAGGCGCCTTCCTGGCTTTTTACATTGGGATTGGCTATCGATCCGTCTTCCAGTATCAACCACGCCTGCGCAAATTCAGCGCGCCATTTCCTGAATGCCTCGATAGCTAACGTTACCCCATCCACGATATTGACGTCCACATGCAGGGGTGTAGTAACTATTTGATCGGGTTTGATCGTAAGCCCGTTGGCAAACAAAATCTTGTCTATATTCTCGCGGAGCAGTACCTGCACGTCTTTATCATCTTTTTCCAAACGGTCCACCAGTCCCTTGCTGATAAATACCTGCGGGAATGCGTGCACGTCCACCTCCCCTTTGCACATCTGCTGCCACTGCAACCGGTATACAAAGCGGCTGCTGCCCTGGATCATTCCCTGGTTCAACAGCTTTTTGTAC
Organism: uncultured Chitinophagaceae bacterium; assembly: GCA_937961055.1. Lineage (GTDB taxonomy): Bacteria > Bacteroidota > Bacteroidia > Chitinophagales > Chitinophagaceae > CALCIN01. Next base: position 112,030 of record CALCIN010000036.1, read on the forward strand.
GGTTCGTCATGACCGATATACCCGAGGTCGTACAGCACTTTGGTCCACATTCTGCTGTACAGCAAATGGCCCACCGCATGTTCGGTGCCGCCAATGTACAGGTCAACCTGTCCCCAGTAATCGGAAGCCTCCCGACTGCAGAATGCCTGGTCATTTTTCGGGTCCATATACCGCAGGAAATACCAGGAAGAACCGGCATAACCGGGCATGGTATTCGTTTCGAGGTTTCTCGACGTCCATGCTGTTATATTGGCCAGCGGGCCTTCCCCTTCGGGACCAGGTTTATAGCTGTCTACATGCGGCAATTGCAAGGGCAACTCGCTTTCAGGCAATGGATAGGCTATGGCGCCGGCAGGGGTTTGCTTCCATACAATGGGAAACGGTTCACCCCAATAGCGCTGGCGACTGAAAGCCGCATCGCGCATTTTGTAATTGACCTTGCGCACGCCGATGCCCATTTCTTCCAGCTTGCTGATCACTACTTCAATTGCTTCGCGCATAACCATACCAGTTATAAACCCCGAATTTTCCAGTACAGCATCCTTGGTAGGATTGGCTTCTTCGCCGGTATAGTGTGCGCCCATAATATTGGTAATGGGAATTCCGAAATGTTTGGCAAACTTGTGATCGCGCTCATCGCCGCAGGGCACCGCCATTATGGCGCCGGTACCATAACCTGCCAGCACATATTCGCTGATCCAAATTGGAATTTCACGGCCGTTGAACGGGTTAATGGCATAAGCGCCGGTAAATTCGCCGGTAATCTTCTTCTCTGCCATGCGTTCCCGCTCGCTGCGGCTTTTTACATAAGCGATATAGTTTTCTACTGCCTGTTTTTGTTCAGGCGAAGTGATCTTTTCAATCAGTTCATGCTCCGGCGCCAATACCATAAAGTCAACCCCAAAAATGGTATCGGGGCGGGTGGTGTACACGCGCAGTTTTTCCTCCTGCAATCCTTTCAAGGCAAAATCTATTTCTGCGCCATAACTTTTGCCAATCCAGTTGGTTTGCATTTCCTTCATCGCTTCTGAAAACTCGATGCGCTCGAGCCCTTCCAGCAGACGATCGGCATATTCGGTAATGCGCAGGTACCACTGCCGCAGTTTTTTCTTTACCACGGGATAGCCGCCACGTTCACTTACACCATTCACCACTTCATCATTGGCCAGCACCGTGCCCAGCGCTTCGCACCAGTTCACTTCGCCATAGCCGCAATAGGCCAGGCGATATTCCATGAGAATGCTCTGTTGTGTATATTCATCAAAACTGTTCCATTCTTCGGCAGAAAACTGGTTGCCCTTTTTGCCGGCAACAGGCAGGCGATAATTGCTGTCGGGAACAGGATGGTTTTTATTGCCTTCTTTTTTGAAAGCTTCAATGAGTACTGATATTCTTTCGGCTTTATTGGTCTGGCGGTTGTAAAAACTGTTGAACAACTGCAGGAATATCCACTGTGTCCATTTGTAGTATTGAGGGTCGCAGGTGCGCACTTCACGGCTCCAGTCGTACGACAAGCCGATATTGTCAAGCTGCCGGCGGAAGTTGGAGATATTCTGCTCGGTGCTTACCGCTGGGTGAATGCCATGTTCTATGGCATATTGTTCGGCCGGGAGACCAAAAGCATCGTACCCCATGGGGTGCAGCACATTGAAACCTTTCAGTCGTTTATAGCGGGCATAGATATCACTGGCGATGTAGCCGAGCGGATGCCCCACATGCAGACCGGCGCCACTGGGATAAGGGAACATGTCCAGTACATAATATTTCGGCTTCGTACTGTTGTTGCTCACCGTGTACGCGCCGGATGTTTCCCAATGTTGCTGCCATTTCTTTTCAATATCCCTGAAATTGTACTCCATAATTTTCCTGTATAGTTCTGATACACTGTTGGTATACGGGGCCGGTGCATGTTTGCACATGCCTTTATGCAGCCTGCCTTTTCTTTCCTCTGTATCCGGCCATTGATATGCGGCTGAATCATTCCTTCCGGGTAATTGATACCATAAAAGTTGAGGAAACGTTAAAAAAGCGATCACCCTGCGGCACCCGAAATTTTACCATCCCTTCCATCGTTAAGGGGGAGGTCAAAATTAAGGATTACCCTGTAAAACCGTTAATTTTGCCGCGCTGCTCAGATCATACACGATTGTGACAGTCCCGTACAGGGGATGCATTTTACTAACCCATCAAAAATTTGCGATACATGGCGCAATTTGGAAAAGCATCAGCCAAACGATCCAAGCCCTCCTATTTCATGTCCATCCTCGGTGTTACCATCGTGCTGTTTTTTGTAGGCATATTCGGATGGCTGCTGCTCAATGCCAGCCGGTATACAGAAGAGTTGAAGGAAGAAGTGAAAATGCAGGTATACCTCCGCAATAACATTACCCCGGACGATGTGGAGTCGCTGAGAGCTTATATTGCCGGCCAACCCTATACGCGCACCCTTGAGTATATTGATAAGGAAACGGCCAAAGCACGCTGGCTGGCCAGCGGCGAAAGCGATTTTACCGAATTGCTGGACGAAAACCCGCTGCCCGCCTCCTTTGAGGTAACGCTGAAAAGCGCCTATGTAGATAAAGACACCATGGCCACCATCAAAGCCGACCTCGAATCGCAGGACGTGGTAGTGCAGCAGGTAAAATATCCCACCAAGGTGGTGGAAAGCATCAGTACTTCGGTACGGGTAGGATTGATTGTTTTCGCCATTATGGCCGCCGTGTTCTGCATTCTGTCTATTGTGCTGATTGACAACACCATCCGCCTGGCCATGTACAGCAACCGCTTTCTTATCAAAACCATGCAGATGGTGGGCGCCACCCGGGGATTTATTGCGCGGCCTATGAATGTGCGGGCCGTGATCAATGGCGCACTTTCGGCTATTTTCGCCATTGCCCTGATTTATACAGGCATGCTGATCTCGGAATATTTCCTGCCCTACCTGCGCGATTTACGGGATAACAACAAACTGCTGATCCTTTTTGCCTTTTTGATCCTGCTCGGTATCAGCATTACGCTGTTCAGTACCTACCGCAGCGTGGTGAAGTACCTGAAGATGAAACTGGATGAACTTTATTAATGTGCTCATAATTCCTATATTAGCACCCTCAATTACACCTGATGAAAGAGAAAAAACAAACCCCTGCCGCTACTTCTTCTGCCGGAAATCTTTTCGGCAAGGATAATTATATATGGATGATTGCAGGACTGGTGCTGGTGGGCATCGGGCTGCTGCTGATGGCAGGCGGTAAAAGCGATGACCCGAATGTATTTCTCGAAAATGAAGTGTACAGCTTCCGCCGCATAACGGTAGCTCCCATAGTGATCCTGCTCGGCCTGGGCATTGAAGTGTATGCCATCTTCAAAAAACCCAAAAACGGCTGAGTACTTACACCGGCTTACAGCAGGTAGCGATACAGGATTGTGTCGCTTTTTTAGTTTTTAACCGGGGCCTATTTATTATACTTCCATTACCGTGTCATGAATTTATTCGAAGCGATTATCATAGCTATTGTAGAAGGCATTACTGAATTTCTGCCCATTTCCTCCACCGGGCATATGGCCATTACCTCGGCCATCATGGGCATTCACCAGGAACCGTTTACCAAGTTGTTTGAAGTGGTGATACAACTGGGCGCCATTCTCTCGGTAGTGGTGTTATACTGGCGCAAGTTTTTTGATTTTAAAAATTTCGGGTTTTACATCAAATTAATTGTGGCAATGATACCGGCACTGGTTTTTGGCGCATTGCTCAAAAGTCATATTGAGCAGGTGCTGGAAAAGCCACTGGTCATTGCCGTTATTTTGCTCGCTGGCGGTATTGTACTGTTATTTGTAGACAAATGGTTTAAACACGCTACCACCGACAACGAAGAAAGCATATCCAACAAACAGGCATTGATGATAGGCTGTTACCAGGTATTGTCCATTGTGCTGCCGGGACTGAGCCGCAGTGCTGCCACCATCATTGGCGGTATGCAGCAAAAGCTGACGCGGCGGCTGGCGGCAGAATTTTCGTTTTTCCTGGCGGTACCTACCATGCTGGCTGCTACGGTAAAAAGCCTGTACGACATGTACCAGGAATCGCCGGAGGTGCTGAATACCGATAACCTGAATACCCTGCTGCTGGGATGCGCCGTTGCCTTTGTAGTGGCCATTCTTGCCATTCGTTTTTTCATAGGGTTCCTGCAGAAATACGGTTTCCGTTTGTTCGGCTGGTATAGAATACTATTGGGCATCGTACTGCTGGTGTTGATTTTTGCAAAAGTGATTCCGGCTTAAGCAACCCGAAATAGACTTTTCATCCTCAAACCCCTGACATGCAGATAGCACCACGTAAAGTGATCAATGGATGGTGTATGTACGACTGGGCAAACTCGGCTTATAACCTCGTGATCACCTCCACCATTTTCCCCGCATATTATGAAGCCATTACCCGCAACAGGCAGCCAGGCAATGAAGTGGAATTCATGGGCCGCAGTTTTGTAAACACGGCCTTGTACAACTATACGCTGGGAACGGCATTCATCATTGTAGCGCTCATCTCCCCCATTCTTACTTCCATTGCCGACTACAAGGGCAACAAGAAAAAATTCATGGGCTTCTTCTGCCTGCTGGGCAGTGTGGCCTGTATGTCGCTATACTTTTTTGCGCCGGAAGACCTGGGCAATGGCCAGACATCCCTTTCCGCAACGGCGCTCAACATTGGCATATTTGGTATGCTGCTTTCCTGCATCGGTTTCTGGGCAAGCCTGGTGTTTTACAATTCCTATTTGCCCGACCTGGTGCCGGAACACCTCCGCGACCGCATCAGCGCCCGCGGCTATACGTGGGGATATATCGGCAGTGTGATTTTACAGGTGCTATGCTTCATTGTAGTGTTCCTGCCCGAAACTTTTGGATTTCATACAGAGTATGAGCAAAACTATATGCCTGCCCGTGTATCGTTTGTGCTGGTGGGGCTCTGGTGGCTGGGCTTTGCACAGGTTAGTCTCCGCCGGTTGCCCATCAGCAGCCTGAAAGAAAGAAGGGAAAGGAAAAATGTTTTCACCAATGGGTTCATTGAGCTGAAAAAAGTGTGGGCGCAGGTGAAACAAATGCCCATCCTGAAACGCTTTTTGTATGCTTTCTTCTGGTATAGCGCCGGCATACAAACAGTATTCCTGGCCGCCACGCAATTTGGCGCCAAGGAACTGAACCTGCCTACCGATAAACTGATCATCACCATCATGATCATTCAACTGGTAGCCATACCCGGCGCCATCCTGATTTCGCGCCTGTCCGAAAGAATAGGCAATATCAAAACACTCATGGCAGTAGTGGTGGTGTGGGTGGCCGTTTGCGCCATTGCGTATTTTATTCAAACCGATATTCATTTTTATATCCTGGGCGCCATTGTAGGGCTGGTAATGGGGGGCATTCAATCGCTCAGCCGCTCGACCTATGCCAACCTGATGCCCGACACCAAAGACACCACTTCGTTTTTCAGTTTTTACGACGTAACGGAAAAAATTGCACTGGTGCTGGGCATGTTCAGTTTTGGTTATGTGGAAGAGCTTACCAGTAATATGCGCAACTCGGTGCTGGTGCTGATGACCTTCTTCATCATTGGCTTTGCCTTACTGGCATGGACGCTGGCCTCGCAAAGAAAAGGGCAGAAAGCAACCACGTAAGCGTTATAGTGTTATATTGGTTCAGTATTTGAATAACGATTCAACCATATAACATTTTTCAGCATCTATGAATTTATATACTATCAATACCGGTTATTTCAAGTTGGATGGCGGCGCTATGTTTGGCGTAGTGCCCAAATCGATCTGGAACAAACTCAATCCGGCCGACGAAAACAATCTTTGTACCTGGGCCATGCGTTGCCTGCTCATACAGGATGGCAACCGGTTGATACTGGTTGATAATGGCATTGGCGATAAACAGGATGAGAAGTTCATGGGCCATTATCACCTGCACGGTGAAGACACGCTTGACAAAAGCCTGGCAGCCCATGGCTTTCACCGCGATGATGTCACCGATGTGTTCCTCACGCACCTGCACTTTGATCATTGCGGCGGCAGCATCGTAAGAAAAGGCAATCAGCTGGTGCCTGCTTTTAAAAACGCGGTATACTGGAGCAATGAGCGCCACTGGCAATGGGCCACTCAACCCAACGACCGGGAGAAAGCCTCTTTTTTAAAAGAAAATATTTTGCCCATCCAGGAGAGCGGGCAATTGCGTTTTATTGAACCCACCGACGGCACAGCCTTCACCGATAATGTGCAGGTACGTTTTGCCTATGGCCATACCGATGCCATGATGCTGCCCCAGATCCGGTATAAAGGCCATACTATTGTATATATGGCCGACCTGTTGCCTTCTATAGCGCATATCCCTTTGCCCTATGTAATGGCATACGATATGTTTCCACTGACCACCCTGCAGGAAAAGAAATCTTTTCTTGCGGAAGCAGTTGAAAATAATTACATCCTGTTCTTCGAACACGACCCGCAACATGAATGCTGCACCTTACATATAACCGAAAAGGGAGTAAGACAGCAGGAAATGTTTCCGTTAAGTTCCATTTAAGTAAATTAACAGGAAAGCGCTCTTATTGCAAGACCACGCCGGCTATCGTAAACTGATGAGCGAGGTCAGGCGGTGACGGAGGTTGCGGTAGTAGATCATATCTACTTTAATGCTGCCCACCGAAATGGGACTTTCAATACGCAACGGGATGTGGTTGGGGTCGTCGCTAACCCATACGGTCATTTTTTCGCCCCCTTCAAATATGGTGCCTTTGATCAGCAGCGGTTTGAATTTGATAGCCTTGAATTTGCCATAGCGGGTTTTCACTGTTTCCTTGCCAAGGTAGCGGATATACATATCGTACACCTCGTTATCGAGAAACATGGAGAAGTTGATCTTGTCGTCTTTCTTGTACTTGTCGAAGTCGATATTGCGTGCAAAGTAAATGGCGCTGAGCACGTCCTGCACGCATTCCGGCACCTTGTATACGCCGTCGTTGGTAATGGCGGTATTGGTATTCTTGTTAAAGGTTACGTTTTCGTACTTCTTATAGGTGCCTTCGTTTACATTCCTGATAAAACGATAGGGTTGCAGGGTGGCGGTATCGATATAGGTTTCATATTTATCGCGCACCTTGAAGAAGTTGTCGTAGAAACTATAGGTTTTTCCTTCGCCCACGATATGATATACGGGCTTGTTGTTGAAGGTTTCAATGGAAGAGCGGAAAGTGGCTTCCCCTGCGCCCACATAGGCGCCCATCAAAGTATAAAAAACCTTGTAGGTGATAATCTCGTTGGCGTTGAAGGCATTGTTGCGCACATCACAGAAGCCGTTACCCGCTTTCAGGGGAAAGCTGCTGACGATGAGCAATAACACAATTAACGGTCGGTAAAGCTTCATGTATCTTTTATTCCGGTTCAGTAATATATGTTGACAATCAGTTGTGTTGCTTTATTTTTTATTGAAAATCCGTATACCCAGTATCAGTAAACTGCCTGCCAGGGCAGGTATTACCAGGTTGATGATCCAGATGGCGAGAGAAGCGGCCAGTATTCCTGCCAGGTTGCTGTTGAACAACTGCACAATTTCAATGCTTGCTTTCCAGCGCACGCCCAGCTCGGTAATCACGGCAATAGTAGGCACAATGGACAATACCAGGAAAACCACACTGACGGCGCCAAATACCTGTTCTACATCCATCTGTACCCCGAAAGCTGCAAAGAGCAAATAATACTGCGCTATAAATACGCCATAACGGACACCAGATAATGACAAAATACGCAATAATATAGTTGCGTTAAAGCGTTCTAAAACTCTAATATGGCGCACCAGCCGCTCAATTCCCGGTATTTTTTCGATCCAGCGTACCAGCCAGGCCAGCCGGAAATAAAGCAATGTTAAAATTACCGTCCCGCCCAGCACCCCGTACAGCACGGCGTTCATCCAGAATACGTCCCCGCTTTGGCCTCCTTGCCGCAATGTCCAGGATTTGATATAGAGCAAACCGGCCATGCCTGCCGTCCAGGTGACCAGCAACTGGGCCATGCTACACGCAATGGTAACGGATATGGCCTGAATGCGTTTCCCTTCCTGGATGTATAACACCCGACCGAGGTATTCCCCTATGCGGTTGGGGGTAAAAAAAGCCAGGGTAATGCCGCTGAATACGGCTTTCAAACATTTGATAAAAGCAATTGGTTGCACGTTGCGCACCGCCAGTTGCCATTTTCTGGCTTCGAGCCCCCAATTGACCAGCATAAGCCCCACGGCGGCAATCAGTTGCCACAGGCCGGGTCCGGTGAACACATTTTTCAATTGGTATAAAGATTCAAGCCAGTTGGGCTGCCGGTGCAATTGCCGGTAAATTGAAAAGGCCAGCAGGCAAAACACCAGCGGGCCGATCACGTAGTTGAGAATTAATTTGATATTTTTGTTGAGTACCAAACCGATAATAGCACAAAATAATTGAATCCTCCCGCTCCTTGCAACACTCTTCCAAAATAATTCTCGGCGTAGACCCCGGTACGTTACTGATGGGGTACAGCGTGTTAGTGGTATCGGGTAAGCAATTGCACGTTGAGCAAATGAGCGTATTGAAGCTGAATGCCCGCAAAGACCATTACCAGCGCCTGCAGCTGATTCATGCCAAGATCACCGAACTGATAGCCACTTTTCGTCCCCAGAGCTTTGCTATTGAGGCGCCTTTTTTTGGCAAGAATGTGCAGAGCATGCTCAAACTGGGGAGGGCTCAGGGCGTGGCCATTGCCGCTGCCATGAGCGCGGGACTGGAAGTGTTTGAATATTCGCCCAGGAAAGTGAAGCAATCTATTACGGGCAATGGCAATGCAGATAAAGAACAGGTGTGGAAAATGCTGCAGCGGATCGTTTCCCTTCCGCCGGCCGATCTGCGGTATCTCGATGCATCGGATGCACTGGCGGTGGCTGTTTGTCATCATTATCAGTGCAATCCGTTGGTGAAGGAAAAATCAGGTAAAGTAAAAGGGTGGGAAGCATTTATTGCGCAAAACCCGGAGAGGGTTCGTGTGAAGGAGAAGTAGGGTTGGGTTAAGACGGTGGTGGTCACTAGCCATGCCCACTCGATAGCTCCAGTTTGGTAGATAAATCCGCCCAAAAAAACAGCAGCATGTTTGAATCTCCACAATTAGAAGATTAATTGCGCCAAAATTTTTTCCTGGTCAGCCTTTAACTGTTCGGGCGTTACCTTGAGTTTGCCCCGTGTGAAATTGATATCATCCATACCATTGATGGGCACCAGGTGCATATGGGCGTGAGGCACTTCAAGACCTACTACGGCTATGCCGCAACGGTTGCAGGGAAATGCTTTTTCAATAGCTTTTGCAATAGGTTTGGCAAATACGAGCATTTCTCCGAGGTATTCATCCGGCACATCGAAGATTTTGTCTACTTCAATTTTGGGCACCACCAGCACATGCCCGTGCACCAACGGCGCAATGTCCAGGAACGCAAAGAACTTTTCATTCTCTGCAATCCTGTAAGAAGGGATTTGTCCTGCTATGATTTTTGAGAAGATCGTCATACGGGAAAGTTATACAATAAAGCACTAAGAAGGAAGAAAGCTGCAATATAGCGAACAATTTACCTTGAACCGTAAAGCTCTTGCATTGCCTGTGCCATATTCCATCTTTCTTCCTTCAAAAAAAATCCCCGCTTTTGGCGGGGTTACTCAGACTGTAATTTCTTCAATTTTAAATCTGACTAACCCGGCTGGCACCTTTACTTCTGCCACTTCCCCTACTGCTTTTCCCAGCAGTCCGGCCCCAATGGGAGAGGTAACCGAAATTTTTCCCAGTTTCAGATCCGCCTCCTTTTCAGAAACGATCTGGTAGGTGTGTTGCTTTTTCGTATTCAGATTGGTGATGGTCACTTTGGTAAGAATAGAAACTTTGCTGGTGTCAACATTTTCCGTTTCCACAACACGCGCGCTTGCAATATCACTTTCCAGTTTTTTGATCCTTGCTTCCAGAATGCCCTGTGCTTCTTTGGCAGCATCGTATTCGGCGTTTTCTTTCAAATCGCCTTTTTCGCGTGCCTCTGCAATGGCACGGGCTGCTGCCGGACGATCGATGGTGCGCATGCGGATGAGTTCCTCCTTCATTTGCTCCAGGGTCTCTTTGGTGACGTACAAGACATTATTCATATAAACCTCCTTGTTTTTACCCGGACAGCACCTGTGCGCTTGCCCGGAAAACAAAAAAAGAACAACGCCTCAGTTGCACTGAAGCGTTGCATTATTTTTATTGACACAAGCAAAAATAAAGCATTTTTTGAAATGCAAACTCAATACCGGCAAATTATATGGCGTACTTTTTCCCCGGGCAGCCCATTGATGCGATTATATTTCAATTAATTGAATATTAGAAGTCAATGCCCGGAAAAAACCAGGGGCAAAAATGGTACAGCATGCTTACAACAGGTTGAGTTTTTCCAGCACCACTTTGGCCATTTTGTAGAAAGCCTCATGACTGTATCCCGCGGTATGCGGTGTAATGATCACATTGGGCTGTTGCAGCAACCAATCCAACTGTTGTTTTTCTGTTGCTGAATAGGTATCGAGTTTTTCGTTTTCCAGTACATCCAGACCGGCGCCGGCAATTAGGCCCTGCTCCAGGGCGCGGATAACGGCTGCCGTATCGTGCACTTTTCCCCGCGAAGCATTCAGGAAAACGGGTTTGCGCTGCAGCTGGTTAAAAAAGGCATCGTTGGCATAGTGATGCGTTTCTGCAGTGAGCGGCAGATGCAGGCTCACCACATCGGCATAACGTGCAATCTGCTCGAGGTTGGCTTCGTGCACATACCCTTTGGCAAAACCGAATTTGTATTTGTCACAAGCCAGCACCGTTACATCAAACGATGCCAGCAATTTGGCAAAAGCTCCTCCCGTATTGCCATAACCGATAATACCCACCGTTTTTCCACTCAGTTCGGTACCGCGGTTGGCATCGCGAATCCATTTCCCTTCACGGATTTCCTGCATGCTGGTGCCTATTTTGTTCAGCAGGTTCAGCAAAACGCCGAGCACATGTTCCGCCACGGCATTGCGGTTGCCTTCGGGGCTGCTTACACAGGTAATGCCTTTGCTTTCTGCATAGGCCACATCGATCAGTTCCATACCGCTGCCCAGCCGGCCAATCCATTGTAGGGAGCGGGCATTGTCCAGCATGCTCTTATCAATCTTTAACCGGGTGGTAACAATCAAGCCGGTGGCCTCACCAATTTTTTCCTTCAGTTCTTCATAGGTGATTTGAGGAAGATAATCAACTGTAAATCCTTTCAACTGTAACTGTTCTATCAGCCAGGGATGTGCTTTGGCTGTGATGATAACTTTTTTCATGTATTGTGAATGTTGCCTGGAGCGGTTTACCGGTTGCCTGGCAATGTAACCTGTAACACCTGGCACGCTCCCGTTTACTCCTTCATCTTGAACGTAAGCGCCGCCAACTCCTCTACCTTGAGCTGCTCGGCGCGTTTGTCGAAAATTTTATCCTGCAAGATATCCTGTGGAAACAAATTTTTTACCGCATTGCGCAAAGTTTTTCTGCGCTGGTTAAAAGCAGTCTTTACCAGCAGGAAAAAAGAAGGTTCATCTTTCATGGCAGGCGGCGTATGAGGCGTTAAGCGGATAACGGCGCTTTTTACTTTTGGCGGAGGGGTAAAACAATTTTCACTCACTTCAAACAGGTATTCCACACCAAACCATGCCTGTACCAGCACGCTCAGGACGCCGTATACCTTGTTGCCTTCCCTGGCCGCTACACGCTGCGCCACTTCCTTCTGAAACATACCGGTTACGGACTCCACCTGGTCTTTCCACTCAAGAATTCTGAATAAAATCTGTGAGCTGATATTGTACGGAAAATTGCCCACCACTGTAAAAGGTGCTTCCCAGGGTTGGGGCATGTCCAGGAAACTGGCATGCACAATTTTTCCCGCAAGTTCCGGCCAGGTTTTGAGCAGCCAGTTTACCTTTTCTTCGTCTACTTCCACGCATTTGAAATCTATGCCGGGAAGCTGCAGCAGGTATTTCGTTAACGCGCCACCACCGGGTCCCACTTCCAGCAACCGCTGAAAGGGGCGCTCCTGCAGCGATTGCACTATCCTCCTGCTGATATTCTCATCTTTGAGAAAATGCTGACCCAGCGATTTTTTCAGCGTGTACATGGGGCAAATGTACAGGGGAAAAGAAAGAAATCACAATGAAACAGACTCCATTGGTCAATAAAAAAGATTCAGATCAAAACCAGCAAAGGCGGTCATGAACTGAATCGTGCTGTTTACTTCTTAGTTATGTGCTCACGGGTCCTGTGCGGCAAGCATGCACGCGCCGCAAACATACCTGTGCGGCATGGATACTTGTGCGGCCAGCACGCCTGCACCGCCCGTTGATCAAGCGCCTGCTGGTCCTATTTTTCACCCACCACCACTTTTTCTGTAAACACTTTTTCCCCCAGTACTACCTTCACCACATAGATACCTTTTGGCCAGGTCTTGAGGCCGTTCAGGGTGAGTGTAGACCGGCCTTTGGTGCTGCGCGCCTGCATGGTCCTTACTGCCTTGCCGGTAAAATCAAAAATGGTTACCTGCACATTGGTTTCTGCGCTTGCTGAAATGCTGATTTGCATGCTTTCTTTTACCGGGTTGGGAACAACGGTTACCGACGGCATGGTGTATACCGGCAACTGCACCAATACCGTTTTGCTGAATTTAATGTATCCCATTTTACTCTTTGCTTTCAAACGGTAATACACAGGCGAACCATTTACTGACGCTACGTCGTCTGTTGTGGTATAAGTGGCAAGTGCTATGCCGGCGGTTGCATCTATGCGTTGTATGGTAGTGAAATGTTTTCCATCGGTGCTGCGTAGCAGGTCAAAATACCGGCTCTCCTGGTTTTGTGCAACTGTCCAGCGCAGGTTAACACGCCGGCCCTGCAAGCCCGCATCAAAATCTGTTATAGTGCTCTCAAGAATGGTACACAACGAATCGAATACAATGTGTACAGTATCGGTGGCATAGGCCGGACAATCCCCTGCCAGCTGCTGGGTAACAATATAGGTGCCGGGCGCGTCCACTGTAATAGCTGGCCCTGTCGGATCGCCCAGAATATTCCCATCCGGCGTTGTCCAGGTGTACACAGAAGTGCTAATGGGATTGGTCACCTGGATTTCGCTTACACCTATCAGGCCACAATAAAAGGGTACATCAGCAGCCGCATCGGCGCGCGGGGCCAGGAAGAAATCAAACGGTCCTACAAAGTCTTTCAGCTCTGCCGTAAAAGAAGTGGATGACCTTGTTTTCACCATTATGCGGCGGAAAGGCATGCCGCAGGCATTTCCTCCCAGGAGGGTAACGGGGTCGAGGCCGAGGGTGGTCAGGTCTACCGAAAACTCCATAAACTGGCGGGCTACATATTGATCGGTAACGGTATTGTTCTCCCGCACCAGGGCAAAAGGGCCTGCCCAGGTATTGTTGCTGCATTGCAAACCTGAATAAAATGCCGCTCCGCCTTTGGGCACAATGGAGGCATAACCATATTGCGCACCTGAAAATGCGCCATCGAATTTGCCGCTCCAGTTGAAAGCGGCAGGCGTAATGGAAAGCGACGCCTCGTCAACCCAGATGCGTGCTTCAATAAAGGAGAGAGATGAGTTGCTGTATTCGGCAGTAAAAATAATATCCCCGGGCCGGGTAATATTGCCTGCTGCATCAAACTGCCAGGCGGTATGGCCTGCATCGGGACCGTATCCGTAAAACTTCCGCGTGCCGCGATCATAATAGATATCTGTCTGATACATTTCAAAATCGAAATAGCGGTTGCCCGTAGTATTTTCAATAGACACGCCCCCGAACATAAACAGCGGGTAAGAAGGATCGGGCCCGCTGCGACGCACGTGCACAAACATGTCCAGGATGTCGTTTTTGTCCGGAATACTGCCGGCAACGGGACAAACCCAGTTTTCCGGGCTCATGCCATTTTTATTGGAGCCGGCACCAAATACAGTAGAATCACTCCCGTGGTAATCGCGGATAAATACGGCATCGATCAGCAGCCGGTTATTCAGCACGGTATAGGCAGGCACGCGCATAGTACGAAAGAAGGGAAGTTTTCTGTACTCGGCATCAGTGGCATAACGTGCCACTATATCCGCAGCGCCAGTGGTATCGATGATAAAATTTCCTATCCCGGGCGTTCCCGGATACCAGAACCAATCGTCATTACCCGATTGCAGCGCGCCGTTAAAGAAACGGGAACGCAGATCGGCATCAACGCCAAATCCGGCTTTCACTTCCGGGGAGGTGATCTGCGCTTTTGCAGGTTGCAGGCTCATCAGAACGGTTAATAAGGGTACAATTCGCTTCATAGCATAGGATTTCAGGTGGAGAAAAAACACGAGCCCGTTTTGCAACGGGCATCGTGTTGCCTATTGATTCCTTACTTCTTCTGTACAATGCGCACGGTAGCCACATCGGAATAAACCACATCACCGTTAAAGAGGTAAGCTTTGATGCGATAATGCGTGTTGCCCGGAAAAACATCCTGGTCGGTATGCTGGTGCATAGACTGGTTGTTGCATTCGAGCGCAGCAATGACGTCATAAAACTCCCCGTCGTACGATCTTTCCACATCAAAACCTGCAATGGCCGACGGGTCGGCAACGTGCCACCGTAAAGCAGCAATGCGCTGCTGGCGGTGTGCAATGAGATGGATGAACGACTGCTGAACAAAGGCATCTGCCGGTTCGTGCCTGCCGGGTAAATTAAAGGCAAACGTTGCGGGAACAGAGGCTGAAGAAACAGGCCACATACAACAGTATGTTGCCAGAACGATAAGCATTGTTTTCATACGGAATCGATTTTCAGGTTAAAAATAAAGTGCGGCTTAGTGGGTTGGAGACTTACATCGGGGCAATTTTAACTTTTGTTGAAGCAAATCAAATTTCCAGTAATTTTTGCCTGAAACAGGTTACGAAACGACAACCGGCTTTTACTAAAGCGCCGGTTGGTGCAGTCTGCTATACCGGGTCATGAAGGCCGAGCATTTTGTCGCTAGTTACCGGTCGCGGGTTGGCGCAATCTGGCTCACCGGGCTGTGCCTCGTCGCCCGTTTTCCAATTTCCCACCCCCTGAATATCTCAATTCCCTTAGCTTTGCCCTTTAATGTTTACAGCATGAATGCACCACAACAAAGACCTGTAATAGGTATAACGATTGGCGATCTCAACGGCATCGGCGCAGAACTGATCATTAAAGCCTTTTCGGACCACCGGTTGCTGGAATGGTGCACGCCGGTAATTTTCGCCTCCAACAAGGTGATCAATTTTTACCGTAAATCCGTACCGGATACCAATTTCAACTATCAAAGCCTAAAGGACCTGAACCGGATTAACCACCGGCAGATCAATATTTACAATTGCTGGGAAGAAGAGGTAAGCATTACGCCCGGTCAGCTCACCGAGGCTGGCGGCCGGTATGCCGTGAAATCGCTTGTTACTGCCGTACAGGCGCTGAAAGAAAACAAGATTCATGG
>CALCIN010000037.1 GCA_937961055.1 uncultured Chitinophagaceae bacterium
TCTTCCGATCTCACCATGCAGTCTGCCGCCGAAGCAGTAGAAGTGAGCGGCTCCTGGTCGGGCATGCGCAAACTGGGTTTCTTTTCGCAGATCAATTATGAATGGCAAAAGAAATACTTCGTGAGCGGCACCATGCGGTACGACGGGTCATCCCGCTTTGGCGCCGATAATCGCATGGGCTTCTTTCCTTCCATTTCTGCCGGCTGGGATATTGCCCGGGAGAATTTTTTGGAAAAAGCCGCCTGGATCAATCAGCTAAAACTTCGTGTAGGCTACGGCGTTACAGGAAATGACCAGATAAACAATGTGTCGTCCCGCGGATTTTACCAGGGAGGTACCTCTTACAATGGCAATGCGGGCATCAACCTGCAAACCATGGCCAATACTCACCTGGGTTGGGAAAAGAACATCTCTACCAACATCGGTGTTGATTTTTCTGTACTGAATGAAAGAATATATGGCTCGGTAGATGTTTTCCGCAGAATAAGCAAAGACCTGCTGCTGGATATGGTGTTGCCTTATACCAGCGGCTTTGGCAGTATTGACCGCAATGCCGGCAAACTGCGCAACCAGGGATTGGAACTGGAACTCAACACGGTGAATATCCGCCAGAGAGACTTCAAATGGACTACCAGCTTCAATATCACTTTCCTCGATAACAAAGTGATTGAACTGTACGACGGGCTGGATTTCATTTCCAATACCATTCGTGTAGGTCATCCGCTTACCATCTGGTACCGGCCGCGCTATGCAGGGGTGAATTCGGCCAATGGACGGCCCATGTGGTATGATGCGAATGGAAACATTACTTATCTGCTCACCGCAGCCGACAACGTGCCTACCAGCAAAGGATGGCAAAGCGAATATTTCGGCGGCCTCAACAACACATTCAGCTATAAAAATTTTGAGTTAAGTACATTGTTCCATTACGATATGGGGCGGTATATGGCCAACAATCAACTGCAGGTACTTACCAACGTTATGAACAATGCAGCCCGCAATACCCTGCGTGAACTGTATGAAAAACGCTGGACCACACCGGGACAGGTTACTTCCGTGCCACGCCTTATTGCTGGTGGAGCAGAATTCAACAGCACGGCGCATACCAGTACTTCTACCCGGTACCTGGAAGATGCTTCCTTTATACGCCTGCGCGAAGTAACGCTGGCCTACCGCTTTTCGCCCAAACAAATAACCAAGCTGCGCCTTTCGGCAGCGAGAATTTATGTAACGGCTGTTAACCTGTATACGTGGACGGCCTGGACGGGTTATGATCCTGAATTTGCCATCGGCGGCAGCGTTGAAGGCAACCAGGGTATTATTCCCCAAACAAGAAGTATCACCGCAGGTATCCAGGTAAGTCTATAAAATCAGCTACTATGAGCAAGAAAAAATATTTATACATACTCCTCATTGCTGCATGTGCCGGTTTCGCATGCAACAAAATTCTTGATGTTACACCCCGGCAATCCATTGACTCTTCCATTGCGCTGGAAAGTCCGCAGGCCATCGAAGCGGCATTGAACAGTGTATATGCTTACCTGCGGCCCGCCAGTCAGTATGGAAGGGACCTGATTGCTATTCCGGAACTGCTTTCGGACAATGCAGCACATACCAATAATCCCAACGATCTGTATTCGCATTCGCGCAATCTGCCCGGTGCGCATATCAATAACTGGCAGAGCAGTTACTATGCTATTAATGGTATCAACAACATACTGAAAGTATTGGAAGAAGGAACCGTTCCGGGAATAACAGATGAATTCCGGGAAAGGATCGCCGGTCAGGCGTATTTTCTCCGTGCTCTATTTTATCATAACCTCATGCGTATATATGCGTATGATCCTACTGCCATTGTAGAGGATGCCAATCGTGGAGGGGTACCGTTGATTACAACCCCTACCCTGAAATTGGATGATTTGAAGTACCCCTCCCGGGCTCCTATACACGAAGTGTATGCACAGATTTATGAAGACCTGGAGCAGGCCATTGCCTTACTGGATGGCAAAACAATTGGCGGCAACGACCCGGAATTTTACGCTTCTTCCGCCGCTGCATCAGCTTTGTTGTCGCGCGTGGCCCTGTACAACGGCGACTACGAACGCGTGGTTACCGAAGCCAGTAATGTATTGGCGGTACATGCGGCAAAATTTCAGTCGAAAGACAACTACATCAGTTCCTGGCGCAGCAGGAAACATCCCGAATCGTTGTTTGAACTGGTATACCTCGCTGCTGATAACATTGGCGTAAATGAATCGCTGCGCGCCACTTTCACTTCGCGCAACACCTTGAACAGCGCCACCTTTGCCTCACGTGGTAATGTAGTGGTTAGCGACGACCTGATGAGCAAATATGCCGCCAACGATGTTCGCCGTGGCCTGATCATTAACGGCCTGGGGCGCAACAACGGCAGAAATGAAATGACCAAGTTTCTCAGCAGAAGCGGTACACCCAATCTCGATAATGTACCGGTGATCCGCGTTTCAGAAATGTACCTGAACAGGGCAGAAGCCTATGCCCGCATGATTCCCGCACAGGAAGACCTGGCCCGCATGGACCTGAACCGCATTCGCGAACGCGCCGGGCTGGCTCCCGTAGATGCCACCGTAACCGGGCAGGCATTGCTTGATGAAATCTTATTGCAGCGGAGACTGGAATTTGCCTTTGAAGGGCATCGCTTTTTCGATTTGAAGCGCCTGGGTATGGACATTATCAAACCCTCAGGTGATGTAAAATTTGAAGAATACCGGATACTGGCTCCCATTCCCTATTCCGAAACGCAGCGCAACGGAAACCTCGAGCAGAATTTCGGTTATGAATAATGATTGCAGCAACAGACTTTAATTAATTAAAAGCATACAAGATGTTCAGCGTTTTCAATCATAATAAAAAAATAAGCTTTCTGCTGCCCTTGCTGGTGGTATTGCTGGCAGGATGCTTTAAAAAATATGAAGAAGATTTTCTCTTTCGCGATGCCATGGTGGAATTTGATGCGGCTACCTGGGAAAGCAAAGCGCCAGGGAAAAACTATCCTATACTGGGGCCGCTGGAGAAGGGCAGCGGCATGGCCCGGTTCAAAGTGAATTTGCTGGGCGGTCACCAACCGGTTGCACAAACCATCCGCTATAAAGTGGTGGCCGGTGAAACCACCGCCGAAGAAGGCCTGCATTATGAACTGGCCGATGGCGGCGTCATGGAAATTCCGGCCAACAGCAGCACCGGCGAAGTAGCCATCAACATCCTGGATTTTCCGCCCGGAAGCGGCGCTGTAAACCTGGTGCTGGAACTGGAAGGAAACGAAACCATTAAAGTAAGTGAAAACTACAAGCAGATCGGCATTGCCATTTCTCTGGTGGGCAAACCTTCAACGTTGTATCCGCTGCATACGCAAATTGGCGAAGGCAGTTACTACAACACTATTGCCATTGATATTATGCAGCCCGGACTTTCAGCAGATTTTCTCAATCGCTGGGAAACGATGAGAGCAAATCTCTTTGCCTTCAGCACCGGCGGAAGAACGCCTTACGGACTGCAGGTTCGTTTTGGTGACAACAACCAGGCAAGAGTAACTTTTGTATACACCACTACGGCCAGTCTTGCATTTTCCTATGCCTATGCCTCCTGGATTTATGAACTGCAACTGGATGACCAGGGCAGGGGCCATTTTGTTTTTGTAAACAGCGTCGACGCCAATGGCACCAACCTGCGGGCAGCAGGCGTAATGGCCCCCATTCTCGAAAACTGGCTGGAACAATATGAATTTAAGGTAGACTGGGTAGATGAAGCCGTTTCCACGCCCCGGCCGGGTGCGCAATTGGGCGGACTGTTCCGCACCGACGACCCCTCTTCTTTCGTGTTTGGCGAATTGACGAATATAGGTTTTGAAAGCAACACGCCGCGCCCCATGCCCACTTCACCGCATGTGTATACGCTGTTCGACAACAATGGCAACTTGTACTCATCCGTATTGATAGATCCCGAAGACCCCGAACAGTCGCAAAAATTTAAAGACCTGTGGACAGCCGGAAAAAATCATATCATCAACACCAGCGCAGGACGCCAGCTACACCAGTTTTTGCTGGTGTTTGATACACAGTTCAACGACCTGATTCTTGTAATGGCCTATGCCAATGCTACCAGCACTTCCAAATTTATTGGGCAAACCAGGTATTGGCTGCGTATGTCGCATGAAGGGGAAATGACCTTTGATTACGTGCACCAAAATGCCAATGCTGGCGTTACCTCGCCGCCGCAATTGTTTGATGATTACCTGCATGCTAAGAAATTTAAGGTTACCCGCCACGGTAATAAACTCAGGTTTACCGATACGGCGGATCCTGCCTCTTATTTTGTAGGATCATTGGGCGATCTCCCCATTTCGACCAACTCGTTCAGCTGGTGGTTTTAACCTGTAAAAACAACGTTTATGAAAAGAGTGAACAGCATTGTAATTGTTTTGCTGGTGTTGGTGCAACTGACTGCCTGTTCAAAAAAGGGCAACGATGCTGCACCACCACCCGGCAACAAAAGCGGAACGGAAAAAGTAGACAACCTGGTGGGCAGCTTTATGGGCAAGAACAACGTGACCGGTATGTCGCTGGCCATAACAAAAAACGGCAAGCTGGTATATGCCAAAGGGTATGGCTTTGCTGATAAACAAACCGGCCAGCGTGTGGACACCTCCACATTGTTCAGGATATCTTCCATATCAAAAACAGTTACCGCAACGGCCATTATGAAATTGGTGGAAGAAGGCAAGCTGTCGCTGGACGATAAGATTTTTGGTGACGGCGCCATTCTTGGCCATGATTTCGGTACACAGCCATATAAACAGTATATCACCGATCTTACTGTTAAACATTGTTTGTCGCACCATGTAGGCGGATGGGGCAATGCCAGTAATGATCCTACCATGGTGAACCAGGCCATGTCGGCCAACCAGCTCATTTCCTGGATTCTCAACAACCGTCCGCTGGATGTGGCGCCCGGTACCACTTATGCCTACTCGAACGTAGGTTTTATGATACTGGGTCGTGTCATTGAAAAAGTGACCGGTCTTTCGTATGAGCAGTACGTTAAGCAACATATTCTTACTCCGTCGGGCATCAAAAACATGCAGATTGGCGGCAGCACCTTTGCCGATCGCAAGCCCAATGAATCGCGCTACCATGGCGTAGGTGCAGAAGATCCCTATGGCTATAATTTTGAACGGCGCGATGCCAATGGGGGCTGGATTGCCTCTGCCATTGATCTGATCAGATTGTTGGTGCGGATAGACGGATATTCCACCGTACCTGATATACTGCAACCGGCATCCATTCAGCAAATGACTACTCCTCCCTTTGCTTACCAGGGATATGGACTGGGCATTACGCTAAGCGGCAGCACCTGGTCGCATGGCGGCAGCTTTCCCGGTTCAAGAAGTCATTGGATGAGAACCAGTGCAGGTTTTTGCGCGGTGATATTCTCCAATACCAGCGTAAGCGGACTAAACACGCTGCTTGCTGCAATTTTAAATGAACCTGGAGTAGAATGGCCTGAAGAAGATTATTTTTAAATAAGTTGCATAAAAACCAACAACAGTAATGATCCAACTGACCTGGCAAACCTATATGCTGCGGTTGAAACACGTGTTCAGAATTTCACGCGGCGCAAGAAGCGAAGCCCCTCTCATCCTTACCCGGATTAGTTACAACGGAACAGAAGGTATTGGCGAAGGTTCCTTACCACCCCTCTATGGCGAAAGCTGGGAATCGGCTACAGCATTTCTTGAAAAAGTAGACCTGTCGCAGTTTAAAGATCCGTTCGATACCGAATCCATATTGCAGTATGTTGATCAGCTGGCGCCGGGCAACCAGGCAGTAAAAACAGCGATCGACATTGCCCTGCACGACCTGGTGGGCAAGTTGCTGAACATTCCCGTGCACAGTTATTTTGGGTTGCCGGCAAAACGTTTGTCAACCTCCATGACCATTGGCATAGACACGCCGGAAGAAATGGCCCGCAAGGCGCGCGAATACAGCCAGTACAAATACTTAAAAATAAAACTCGGTACTGACAATGATAAGGCATTGGTGGAAGCCATCCGCGCCGCTTCTGACAAACCATTGTTTATAGATGCCAACCAGGGATGGAAAAACAAAGAACAGGCGCTGGATTTTATACATTGGCTGAAAGAAAAAAACGTGATCTTTATTGAACAGCCAATGCCCAAAGAGCAGAAGAACGATCAGGCATGGTTAACCGAAAGAAGCCCGTTGCCTGTCATTGGCGACGAAGGGGTGCAACGGTTGGTGAACCTGAAAGAGGCATCGTCGCTCTATCACGGCATTAATATCAAACTGATGAAATCAACCGGTCTGCGCGAAGGATTCAAAATGGCGGTTACCGCCAAAGCGCTGGGTATGAAAGTGATGTTCGGATGCATGTCTGAAACGTCCTGCGCCATCAGCGCCGCTGCACAACTGGGCGCCCTGGCCGACTGGGTTGACCTCGATGGCAATCTCGATGCAGAAAATGATCCCTACCGGGGAGCCTATATTGAGAACGGAGAACTGGTGCTTACTGCATTGCCGGGCATAGGATTAACTGCAGCAGACCGGCCGTAATTGCTCATTGATGAACTAACTATAACATGCCCGAAAACAAAGCATTGATAACAGACGACGTGGTGGTATTAGGGATACTGGCAACGTTGCTGGCGCTGATATTTACCACTGCTTCTTCGCAAAGGCCTTTCTGGAAGAAATTTTATAAGTATGTACCTACGCTGCTGCTGTGCTATTTCATACCGGGTTTGCTGAATTCTTTTGGGGTGATTTCCGGCGATCAGTCAAAGCTCTATGGCGTAGTATCGGACTATTTGTTGCCTGCAAGCCTGGTGCTGTTTACGCTCAGCCTGGATGTTAAAGAAGTATGGCGCCTGAGAAAAAAAGCCGGCATCATGTTTATCACAGCAGCCGTGGGCGTGATGATAGGCGGTCCGCTGGCATTGTACCTTGTGTCGCAGTTCAACCCGGATGTATTGGGTGGCGAAGGTGCTGCTGCCACCTGGAGGGGTATGGCAACCGTAGCAGGCAGCTGGATTGGCGGAGGCGCTAACCAGGCGGCATTATATGCAGTGTTTAAGCCAACGCCTGAATTGTTCTCTGCCACCATTGCGGTAGACGTACTGGTGGCCAATTTGTGGATGGCCATATTGCTGCTGGGCGCAGGAATGGCGTCAAGGTTAGATCGCTATCTGAAAGCAGATACCACTGCATTGGAAAGCCTGAAAACCAAAATGGAAAATTTCCGGCTCTCGAGTCAGCGCATACCTTCTTTTACAGACACCATTACCATTGTGGGCATCGGGTTAGGCGTAACCGGGTTGAGCCGCTGGCTGGCCGGCATCATTGCTCCCTACATTGCGCGCACCGCGCCTCACCTGGAAAAATTCAGCCTTACTTCTTCATTTTTGTGGACGGTAGTATTGGCCAGCGCCTTCGGGATAGCACTTTCTTTTACCCGGGCAAGAAAACTGGAAGGAGCAGGCGCCTCGCAGATTGGTTCAGTGTTTTTGTACCTGCTCATTGCCACCATTGGTATGAAGATGAACGTAGGCGCCGTCTTCGGGCAGCCGGCACTGTTTCTTGTTGGATTAACCTGGATTTCATTTCATGCGCTGCTGTTGATAATAGTCGGGAAACTTACCCGAACGCCTTTCTTTTTCCTGGCAGTAAACAGCCAGGCTTGTGTGGGAGGCGCTGCTTCTGCTCCTATAGTAGCCAGCGCATTTCATACCTCACTGGCGCCCGTGGGCGTACTGCTTGCCATCTGTGGTTATGCCGTGGGTACCTATGGAGGTTACCTGTGCGCATTGATGATGCAATGGGTTTCTGGTTTATAAAAAAATAATCGTTTACTATGAACAAACTCGTATCCCTTGTTGCAGGCCTGATCATATGGTGTGTGTCTGCTGTAGCGCAAACCGGCAGTTTTGCCGATACAGCAGCCCAACTGGATAAACTTTTTCAATCCTGGAATACGCATACGCCGGGAGGCGTGCTGACGATTGCACGGGGCGACAGGATCCTGTACAACAAAGCCGGCGGTATGGCCAACCTTGAACATCACATTGCCAATACGCCCGCCACCATATTTGAAGCAGGGTCCGTATCAAAACAATTTACCGCTACCGCCGTACTGATGCTGGCGGAAGAAGGCAAGCTGCAGCTTGATGACGACATACGGAAATACATACCCGAATTGCCGGACTATGGCAAAACGATAACCATAAAACATTTGCTGGTCCATACCAGCGGACTAAAAGACTGGGGGACCGTTGCCGCTTTCGGTGGATGGCCACGCGGTACGCGCGCTTATACGCAGGACCATGCCCGCGAAATTATTTTCCGGCAAAAGACCCTGAATTTTGCTCCGGGCACGAAGTACAGCTATAGCAATTCCAACTATACCCTGCTCACCACGCTGGTGGAACGGGTCTCGGGCCAGTCTCTGGCTGCATTTACCCGCAAAAGGATTTTTGAACCGGTGGGTATGAAGCATACCAGCTGGCGCGACGATTTCCGGAAAATTGTACCCAACCGCGCGGTGGCATATGATAAGAAAGGACGGCAATACATCCAGTTTATGCCGTTTGAAAATACACATGGCCATGCTGCGTTGTTAACCACTACCGAAGACCTGCTCAAGTGGCTGCGCTACTGGGCGAAGGGTAAATTCGGCCCTATGCTGTCGCGGCTGCGTGAAGAGCAAGGCATTACCAATGATGGCCAAACCATCAGTTATGCTGCCGGCGCCGTACGTGTTGCTACGTTTAATGGCGTGCGCGAGGTATCGCACAGCGGGGCAACGGCCGGTTACCGGGCATGGCTGGCCTGGTATCCTGAAAAGGAATTGTCGGTGGTATACCTTAGCAACGATGGCAGCACCATACCTACCTCGGCCATGGGCGCCAAAGTGGCTGAAGTATTTTTTGGTAAGCCGCCGGTTCCGGTAAGGCAGGCTGTGGATACTGTAATGCCCCACAAGCCCGATCCTAAAGACTATATTGCCTATGCCGGCAAATATTACAGCGAAGACGCAGATGCCTTGTTTACTGTGCAGGTAAAAGGCGATACATTGGTACTTTTCCGCAGTCCATCCACAACTATGGTATTAAAGCCCGTCAGCCACGATACATTTATTGTCGACAACAGCGTGAAGATCGAATTTATACGCGACCGGAAAAATAAAGTAACAGGTTTTTATGGCTCTGCAGAGCGCGCGCTGCGGATACCATTTACAAGAATTAAATAAATGTTGCAGAGAAGAAATTAAAATAACCTTATACAATGGGAAACAATGCAATTGTGTTAACAAATGGATTACTGGCGGAGCCTCCCGCCAAAACTGCGCATGGACTAATTCGTGGCAGCGACCGCTTTCGGATTCTTGGGATTATTGATCATATACACGCCGGCAAAGATGCGGGTACTGTTATAGATGGCACACACAGAAACATTCCTGTATATGCTTCGGTGCAGGAGGCGCTCGCCAACAGCCCGGAACCTATTGACTATTGCATTGTAGGCATTGCGCCGAAGGGAGGCAAACTACCTCCTGAGGTAAAACAGCAGCTGGCAGACAGCATCCGGAACAAAATGTCGGTGGTAAGTGGCCTGCACGAATTCATCAGCGATGATGAATCATTTGCAAAACTGGCAAAAGAAAATGGTGTAACGCTGATAGATGTACGCAAACCGAAACCCCGCGAAGAACTGCATTTCTGGACAGGTGAAATTTTCGAGGTGAAAAGTCCAATTGTGGCTGTACTGGGCATTGAAACCAACCTGGGTAAAAGGACCACCACGCGGATGTTGCGCGACACCTGCCGCGAACACGGCATCAAAGCAGAGATGATTTTTACTGGTCAAACCGGCTGGATGCAGGATGGGAAGTACGGGTTTATATTAGACAGCACCGTGAACGATTTTGTGGCCGGTGAGCTGGAACATGAAATTGTGCGGTGTTATAAAGAACAACAACCCGATGTTATTTTTCTTGAAGGGCAGGCGGGCCTGCGCAATCCCTCCGGACCTTGCGGATCGGAATACCTTATTTCCGGCAATGCCAAAAAAACCTTTCTGGTATTCTCTCCTGTACGAAAATATTTTTCGGAAAGACCTCACTGGGGAGAAATGCCTTCGCTGGAAAGTGAAATTGAACTGATAAAAATGTACGGTAGTGAAGTGGTGGCGTTGGTGATGAATACGGCGGGAATTTCCAATGAAGAGGCGTACCGTTACCAGCAGGATTATGAAAAGCGGTTTAGCTTGCCGGTGTTGCTGCCTTTGCAGGAAGGGGTGGGCAAGGCGGTGCCGTTGGTGAGGGGGATGATGGAGTCGCAAAAGTAACCTGAACTTATAACTATGCTTAGCAAGCGATTACTCACCGGGTAGTCGCTTATTTTTTGCAATTGCGGGTTAACTTGGTTCTTGATAGATTGCTTTTCTTATTATGGTTGTGCATTTCCCTGCGGGTTGGTGCTATGTGCTATATATGTAGTATTACTTCATAAGTGGTTGACGGTATTCAGCGGGTTTCGGGGTTATTGCTGAGTGTCAAATACAAACCGTAGCATGTTGTTCCAAAAGGCACTTAATAAAACAACCCTCCTGGCTGTCCAACACATTGCATATAAGTCTTTCAGTTGCAATCAATTGTAAGCAATTTGCGAAATAAATTCCAAAATAATTATGATAATTTTAGATTCAATTCCAGAATAATTATAATAATTTTGGATTTAAATCCCCAAAAATGATATTCAGGTATATCCAGCCACTCATTGAAGCCCGGCTTTTTAAAGGCAAGGCGATTTTGGTTTTTGGCCCCCGGCAATCGGGGAAATCCACGCTGATAGAAGCTATATTACAGGGGCGTGAATACTTTTACCTGAATGGGGATGATGCTGATGTGCGGGAGTTGTTGACCAATACTTCAGCGTCCAGGTTGAAGGCAGTTTTCGGAAATCATAAGATTGTTTTCATTGACGAAGCGCAACGCATTCTGAACATAGGCCTTACACTTAAAATTATTACTGATCAGATAAAAGAGGTGCAAGTCTTAGTTAGCGGATCTTCGGCTTTTGAACTCTCCAGCCAGGTGAACGAGCCGTTGACGGGTCGCAAATATGAGTTCATGCTTTACCCGTTGAGTTTTGGCGAGATGGTGCGGCACCATGGTTTGTTGGAGGAGAAGCGAATGTTGGAGCAACGGCTGATTTTTGGATACTACCCAGAAATTGTGACCAGGCCCGGTGAAGAAAAGGAACTATTAAAACTTCTTGCAAATAGCTATTTGTATAAGGATGTACTGATGCTAGAGCAGATCAAAAAACCGGCGTTGCTCGACAAGCTGCTAAAAGCACTGGCGTTGCAGATAGGATGTGAGATTAATCATTCCGAGATTGCGCAAACAATTGGCAGCGACAGCAAGACTGTTGACAAGTATATAGATCTGCTGGAAAAAACTTTCGTTGTTTTTCGTTTGCCTGCGCTTAACCGCAATGTACGCAATGAAATAAAAAAGGGGAGGAAAGTATACTTTTATGATTGCGGCATTCGCAATGCCGTTATCAATAATTTCAAACCACTTTCATCACGAACCGATGTGGGCGCCCTATGGGAAAACTTTTTGGTTGCTGAAAGAATGAAGTACTTACGTTATAACGGCATAGATGCCACCTCCTATTTCTGGCGTACTACGCAGCAACAGGAAATTGATTTGATTGAAGAATACGAAGACAAGTTCCTGGCATACGAATTCAAGTGGGGAAAACAGAAAGTGCGATTTCCTCAAACGTTCGCGGCAAATTATGCCAATACAGAAACAAAAGTGATATCGCCGGAGAATGTGGAGGAGTTTATAGGGTAATAAGATAATACTAAAGGGAGGAGTTTGTTAGCTGGTAATAAAGCTGTTTCTGTGAATTCTAAGTTACACGTATAGCGTTTTCAGGGTATCTTACAATCAAGCAGGGCGTTATAGGCATCATCCTGTAGGCAAATAGCGTTCAACGAATAGATATTTTATACAATGAAAACAATGAATTATAAGAAAATTGAGAAGAATACATTCTTATTGCAAGAATCACAGAAGCTGCAATGGTATAGTTAACTCTTTTTAAAACCGCAGGTAAAGTGTAGGTTGATTTCTTCAATAAACTGGAAGTCATTAATCCACCGAACTTTCATATTATCGCATACATTCGGTATTCTAATTCTTGAGCTATTTGAAGCAGTGTTTTTGGTTTCCTTTGTTACTACGCAAGCCTTCTCATGGATAGCATGAGCTATAACCCAAGGGTCAGCCAAAGACCTTTGTTTTACGCTATCAACCAAATGTTTATGTAAGGGGTTTGCATCAAAAATATCTTTGAGGCACCTTATTACGGGTTCGGTTATTGGGCGAATGGCAATGTTGCTGGTTTTCAGCCATTTTAATAATTTATCATCACTTCTTGTAATTTCTTCAAATACCATCTGGGGGAGAAATATTCGACCCTGCTTGCCAAGCTGATCTAATGTGTCCCAATAACTGGGAATGAATTTTGGGGAATAGTACTTGTTCCATGCTTCTATTAGCACGTTTGCATCTAAGCAGTATTTCTCTGGGGCAGTCGTCATTTATACAGGTAAGCCTCTAGTTTAGGGAATTTATTTATTTGGGTATTAAGTAAATTGCTTGCCTGTGTAGCCTCAATAAAACCACCTTTAAACGAATCCAGCACAACCTGAGTAAACAATCTACCGTTCTTGTTCAACTGAAGTAGATAATAATTAGGGCCGTTCTGTTTTTTTTCTTGTCTTGCCTTCTTTTCTTCCTCACGATTTAAAAAATCCTGATAATCTGCATCAACATCCTTTTTAAGCTGTCTGTACTTTTCCGGTGATACTAACTGCATATTAAAAGCCCTTACTAAGAAAGCAAAAGAGCTAACACCTAATCTTTTTGCAGCCCTGAAAAGTTCTCTGCTGCTTGAAAAAGTGGACTGGTCAAACGTCCTCATTATATCAGTAGGCATTAATGCCCGTGCAGCTACTTCGTTACAGAATCGTTCTATAGGGTCCTTGCCTTGAGTGTTTTTAAGCTCTGGTTCTACCTCATTTGAAATACCAGATGCAGCTATCCAGATATGCGCTAATTCATGAACGATTGTAAACAATTGGGGCGCCTCCCAGTCCTCTGAATTAATAAAAATAAAAGGAGCGTGTTTATCTGCAATTGCAAAACCCTGCATTTCTTCGCTATCAAGCAGGAGTCTGGGATGTATAAAGCTTGTCCTGGAAATAAAAATGCCTTTCTTTTCTGCCTTATCAATCCATTCTCTTATGGGACTATTTGTATTATATTTAAGCGGGTTTATATCCAGCGTTTTCAAAATGTCATTGGCTACAGTCTGTGGACTGCTATTGATGGTATATTTACCAACAAATGACAACTCATGTTCGTCATTGTCCTTATATAAATCACTAATCCATGCCTGTTTTTGCTGTATTTCCCGTATAATGAATATTGATGCTGTGCTGAGTGGTTTAGCAGATTTTCTACGGAAATCCTGCAAAGGTTGAAAATCTCTTGGGATGTCAGGAAGGAATAATAAGGCGAACGGCCTTCTATAAGCCTTTGCTAAAGCCTCAGCCTGCTTTATGGTTGGCTGCGAATCGCCATTTTCCCATGATTCTATTACGTCCGGTGTCTTTGATACTTTAGCAGCGGCCTGTTCAAGAGACATCTTTGCCGATTCTCTTGCCCATTTTAAGACTTTTGGTGTTATGTAAGCTTTATCAGACATATACCGCTATAAAAGTATTACCATAGTTAACCACTGGCAATATCATACATTATTATGAAATGTTTAAAACTGATTTTTTGCCAGGCTTTACTGATTATAACACATTTATACGGTAAAGGCGAAATGTTATCCTATAGTTGTCCTCAAAGAAAAAAGCAGTTATAACTTTTTGTCATAACTGCTTGATTCTCTCCGTGGTGTGGGGCGGGATCGAACCGCCGACACAAGGATTTTCAGTCCTTTGCTCTACCAACTGAGCTACCGCA
>CALCIN010000038.1 GCA_937961055.1 uncultured Chitinophagaceae bacterium
CGCAATGGCCGCGAAATGTAAAGTACATGAATATTACGCGGCGATTTGACTATGACGATCAGTCTGTGGATGCCATTTATTCTTCGCACACCATTGAACACCTTACCTACAGCGAAGCAGCTTTCGTGTTTCGTGAGGCATTCCGGGTGTTAAAGTCCGGGGGGATCATCCGCATCATTGTTCCCGATTTTGCCCAAACCGTAAAAAATTATCTGGCAAACGCTCAAAAGATGCCGCACCTGGCAGCCAAAAGATTTCTTGACGATACATACTACTTTGAAATACCGGTTCCTGACAACTTGCTGGGACTGGTAAAATATTATTTCAAACGTAAGAACAATCATCACTTCCTTTACGATGAACAAGGGCTGCGTCATCAATTGAGCACAGCCGGATTTACAGATATCCTTTCCATGAAATGGGGCGAAAGCAGGATACCTGGCATCGAAAAAATTGATATCCCCGAAAGGTTTGCAGGTGCGATCTGTCTGGAAGGCATCAGGCCATGAGGGCGTTAGTCTACTTATTTGAAATGCAGTAATGCGCATCGCTTTTCTCTACACCGAGCTGGCGGATTACACCATTGCCTGTATGCGTGCTTTGAAAGAAAGCGCGCCCGATACAACAATTCTGGTAATCCATTTTCCCATTAATCCCGAAGCACCTTTTCGCTTCGATTTTGAAGGCATTGGTGAATTTATTTGCCTGGACAGTTTTGCGGGATATAATCAACTACGTGAAAAGTTGCTTTCGTTTCAACCCGAAAAGATTGTGTGTTGCGGTTGGATCAACAAATGGTATGTACGATTCTGCAATGAGTACCGCTCCAAAGCACTTTGTATACTTACCCTGGACAACCACTGGTATGGCTCTCCCAGACAACAGTTGTTGCGGTTAATATCGCGTGTTACACTGAAGCCGGTGTTCCGGAAAATATGGGTGCCCGGCCAGCCGCAAACAGTG
Organism: uncultured Chitinophagaceae bacterium; assembly: GCA_937961055.1. Classification (GTDB taxonomy): domain Bacteria; phylum Bacteroidota; class Bacteroidia; order Chitinophagales; family Chitinophagaceae; genus CALCIN01. The sequence continues at coordinate 964 of CALCIN010000038.1, forward strand.
TATGCAAAAAAACTCGGGTTCCGGGAAAAAGACATCATGACCGGGTTCTATTGTTGTGACCTGAACCGTTACAATGCACTGTACCGGCAATTCCACGAATTAAAAAAACAGCAATTTCCACGGCGGTTTCTCTGTGTAGCACGGTATATACCATCCAAGAACTATGCAATGCTCTGGAAGGCCTTTATACGATGGAAAGAACGAACCAGCAACGATTGGGAGCTGTGGTGCGCCGGAACAGGAGACCAGTTTGAGCAGCGAATGATGCACCCTGCCATACGACACCTGGGATTTGTACAAAAAGATGCATGGGCGCAAGTGATTGCTCAAACGGGCATATTTGTATTGCCGAGCCTTTCCGAACCCTGGGCCGTGGCGGTGCATGAATTTTCCGCTTCCGGTTATCCGCTTATATTAAGCAACCGGGTAGGTGCGGCGGGGGCATTTCTTACTGCTGATAACGGATGGCAATTTGATCCGGGCAACCAGGAGGAACTGGAATCATGTTTTGAAGCGGCCAGTCATTTAACCCATGATCAATTACTGCAAATGGGCGAAGCAAGTCATCGCCAGGCACAACTTATTGTGCCTGAAAAATGGGCTTCAACGTTGTTACAGGCGTAGGTTTATAACGAATTACCTTCCAGCTAACATAGTAAATGAAAAAGAACAGGAAAAAACCTACGTTAATATAGTTTCCGTTTCGTATAAGGCACAATGTTATATAAATAAAAATGGCATAATTGATAGCGCCCAGCTCACGCAACTCTTTTGATCGCATATTGCGGCGTGCTGCAAAAAAGCGAATAAAGGCAAACATGAAAAGCCCAAGTCCCACCAGCCCGGTTTCTGACATCAACCGTAAAAACTTTGAATTCGCGTCCTGTTGGTTTTGGGAACCGTATCTTTCCAGGTATTCCGATGGAAAATACTCAAGGAAGGTAATCTTGTAAATCAGGGGATGCGAGCCCAGCCCGGAACCGAAGAGCGGATCATTCAAAAATGCATCCCTTGCAATGATGTAATTAGAATAAAGGGCGAAAGTACTGGAATTGGCCTCGCCGGCTTTGTCTGTTTGCAATTCGGTTGACAGGAACAATTGGGTAGTGTCGTAAAATCTTGCATTGATCAGTTCTACATTATCTATAAGGAAGTTGATCAGCAATATGAGGGGCAGCAATAATATCGGCACCAATACCAGCCTGTTCTTACGAACGTCGAAGAAATCATTGATATATAGCGAAAACATAACGCTCAAGGCAAGACCCGCTACGGCGATGGAGCTATAAGTTATCAGGTAACAAATCAGCATTACAATGAAGTCTGTTTTTCTTTCCCGCCAGGTTCTTTGAAAGAATGCGATGTAATATGCCAGGGCGGGGGTAAGCGCCAGAGCCAGGTAAAAGGGCTCACCCATGATGGAATATTCGCGGTACATAAAACCGCTGCCGTGCGGTTTGGTAATGTGTATACCGGCAATATGCAGTATGTTGTCAAATACACCGAACAGAGCAACCCAATACGCCATCTTCAAATAAAATTCAAAGATTCGTTTGATGTTGAACCGGAATATGTACAACACATTGTAGTAAACGATGGCGGTAAACAAAATGCCGAAAATCTGTTTCAGGTACTCAAAACCCAGTGTCCCTGTTTGTAATAGTTTATGTAGGCTGGCAAGGCAGATTATCCCAAAACCGATAGTGAACCAGTATGGGGGAAGCACAATATGCCCTTTTGTAACAAACAGACTGATCAGGAATAAAATGAAAACCGGGTAGTAAAAATAGAAATCAAATGGCAATACTCTCCGGATTGCCATATCCACAAATACCGAAGCGATGCAAAGGAACCCGAGCCATTCTGTAATTGATTTAGGTAGCTTCATAAATTACGTGCTACTTGCAAAGTAAGAACTATTCTTTGTTTTATCACAGTCATTCCGGGCTGTACATTACAATTTTCAGGCCCGGCCACACGTTGTTTTCATTAAACCTTTAACCCTGATTTGGTATGCTTTTCAACTTCCCGGCGTTTGTATATTTTTTTGTAGTTGTAACCACTGCGTTCCGCTTGTTGCCCCACCGGGCACGATGGACCTTATTGCCGGCGCCAGTTGTTTTTGCTACGTGTTTTTCGAACCGGAATACATTTTGATCCTGTAACGCCATCGCTTTTTTTATGTCCGGCCGGATTTTCGCATTTATCCTAAACAAGACATTATGTGTGGAATAGCTGGAATAGTACAATACCAGGAAATTGATAGCAGGTTGCAATTGGAAAAAATGACCAATGCGCTTCAGCACCGCGGTCCTGATGCGGCTGGTCATTTCTACAACGGCCCTGTTGGCCTTGGCCACCGGCGTTTGTCTATCATAGACCTCTCGGAAACGGCCAACCAGCCCATGAGCGATGCTACCGGCCGGTATCACATTGTGTTCAATGGCGAGATCTACAATTTTGTTGAAGTAAAATCGCAGTTGCCAGACTATCCCTACCGCACCCATGGTGATACAGAAGTAATCCTGGCCGCTTATTCAAAATGGGGTTCCGCCTGCCTGGAGCGATTGGCTGGCATGTTTGCTTTTGCCATCTGGGACAGCCACAAGCAGGAACTCTTTCTGGCCCGCGACCGCATGGGCGTTAAACCATTGTACTTTTATAAATCGGGCGCCACCTTTTTATTTGCAAGTGAGATCAGGGCGCTGCTTGCTTCCGGTGAAGTGCCTCCTGTTGCCAATCGCAAGGCCATCACGGAATTTTTGCAGTTCCAGTCCGTAGGCGATCCGTATACCATCATAGAAGGCGTGCAGTCGGTGGAAGCCGGTTCCTTTATGATCATCAGCCGCAGGATGGTGCAGAGCGAAAAATACTGGGACATTACCCGTCCCGCTATAAACTTTGAATTTCACGATCCCGAAGCGGTAAAAAGTCAGCTCCATGAGCTGTTGAAACAATCGGTGCAGCGGCGTATGGTGAGTGATGTGCCGCTGGGCGCTTTTCTTTCCGGCGGCATAGACTCCAGTGCAGTGGTGGGACTGATGGCTTCGGTATCACCTGAACCCGTCAATACGTTTACCGTTGGATTTGATGAAAAGGAATTTGACGAATCGCCCTATGCCACCATGATTGCAAAGAAATTCAACACGCGGCATACGGCCATTAAACTGCGGCCCGAATCTTTTCTCGAAGAATTGCTGCCTGCATTGGCGGCGCAGGATACACCCAGCGGCGATGGGGTGAACAGCTATGTGGTGTCCAAAGCCATTCGCCAAAGCGGTCTCACCGTGGCATTGTCAGGGGTAGGGGGCGATGAACTGTTTGCAGGCTATCCCATCTTCGGCCAGTATCAGCAACTGCGCAAATACAGGAATTGGTGGAAAACAAGCCGTTTGCCACGACAGTTGCTCGCTGCGTTCATGGGCAACAGCAACAGTAAAAAGCAACGCTATCGTCAACTGCTGCTGGCGCCTGAATGCAACATCGCGCATTTTTATCCGGTATTCAGGCAGATACTTACGCCCGGCATGATCCGCTCCTTCACCCAACTACCGGTAGCAGACGTTGCAGCGATCCAGGAACTGCTGGCCAGCAGGATCAGCGATATTGAAAAACTGCCTGCGCTCAGCCATGTGTCCGTTGCAGATTTCCTGGGATATACCCAGCATACACTCTTAAAAGATATGGACCAGATGAGCATGGCCGTATCACTGGAAGTGCGGGAACCTTTCTTTGATCATAACCTGGTAGAATTTGTGCTCTCGGTGCCTGACAGTATCAAACATCCGGCTTATCCCAAACAACTGCTGGTAGAATCGCTGGCCGGTCTGTTGCCCAATGAAGTGGTGCATCGTAAAAAGCAGGGCTTTGTGTTCCCGTGGAGCACATGGATGAAAAAAGAACTAATGTCGTTTTGCGAAAGCCATTTGCAACAAATGGCGCAGCGCGACTTCATCAATGGCGAAAATCTGCTGGCTCACTGGAAACGGTTCCTGCAAAACGATGCAGCTGTTCGCTGGACGGAAATATGGGTATTTGTAATTCTCGAATACTGGATTCAAAAAAATGGAATTACGTAAGAAAAAGATTTTGTTGTTTACCGACTGGTACGAGCCCGGATTCAAAGCCGGTGGTCCCATACAAAGCTGTAGCAACATCGTCCGGAATTTCTCGGCTGCTTATTCATTTTATATCGTTACCTCCGATCGTGATTTTGGTGAAACAACGCCCTACCCGGATATCAAAACCGGTTGCTGGACGGAATTGAAAAACGGAGCGCAGGTGTGGTATGCTGCGCCAGGATCCTTAACAGGCGGTTTGCTGAAAAATATGTTGCGCGCAGTGCAACCGGATATCGTGTATTTCAACAGCATGTTTTCTTTTCCCTATACCTTGCGGCCCTGGTGGAACATCAGCCGGTCCGGTTTTACCGGAAAAATGGTGCTGGCGCCGCGCGGCATGTTGCACAGTGGCGCCATGCTGCAGAAAACCTGGAAAAAGAAAATATTTCTGCGACTGCTGGCGTTATCGGGGCTTTCGCGGAAAGTGTGTTTTCATGCAACGGACGAGCAGGAAGTTTTGGATATACAGCAATACTTCGGCAAGGCCGATATTGTGCTGGCAGGCAATATACCGGGATTGGACACAGCGCCGTGGCAGCAACGCACCAAAGCCCCAGGCCAGCTCCGCTGTGTTACCATATCGAGGGTGCATCCCAAAAAGAACATACACTATGCCGTGCAGCGTTTGGCGGCAATGAACCCCTCATCCGTTATTCACTATGATGTGTATGGCCTGGTGGAAGATGAGCGCTATGCCAGCCAATGCCTGCAGTGGGCAAACAGTGCAAAGGACCGGCTGAAGCTGGAATTCAAAGGCCCGCTTCCCAGGGCAGCATTATTTGAAACACTGCATAACTACCACCTTTTTTTATTGCCTACTTTGGGAGAAAACTTTGGACATGCCATCTTTGAGGCCATGTCCGCCGGCTGCCCCGTACTCATCAGTGATCAAACGCCGTGGAAAGAACTGGAAAAACACAATGCCGGCTGGGTTCTGCCGTTGAGTGATACAACCGGTTTTGTAGAGGTGATGAAGAAAATGCAGGCAATGGATGAGCAGGCATTTAACCGGATGTCGCAGGATGCGCGCAACTATGCAAAAGCTTTTTATGATCAGTCTGATTTTTCAGAAAAATATCTTCGCCTTTTTTCATGAGTGAAACCAACCTGTCTGCATATAATAACGATTGGTACAAACCCACCATTGGCGCTTCCCGGTTGAAGCAGGTGTTGTGGTATTTTGTAAACCTCTTTTTTCTGAAAAGCGGTTGGATGCCCATCAGCAGGTTTCGGGTTTTTCTGTTGCGGCTGTTTGGCGCCCGCATCGGGAAGGGCGTATTGATCAAACCTTGCGTAAACATCAAGTATCCCTGGAAATTATCCGTAGGCGATCACACGTGGATTGGCGAGGAAGTATGGATTGATAACCTGGCGGAGGTCAGCATCGGCAAGAATGTGTGTTTGTCGCAGGGCGCCATGTTGCTTACCGGTAATCACGATTACAAGAAGTCAACATTCGATCTGCAGGTGAAAGGCATTACCCTGGCAGATGGCGTATGGATTGGTGCCAAGGCAGTGGTATGTCCGGGCGTACAATGCGATTCGCATGCCGTGCTATCAGTTTTATCTGTAGCAACCTCTGACCTCGAAGCCTATACCATTTACCAGGGTAATCCTGCCAGGCCGGTGCGTACGCGCGTCATTGAAAAATAGCATACGATCAGGTATGAAGATCTCCATCATCACTGCCACCTATAACAGTGCCGCCACGGTAGCCGACACATTGCGTTGTGTGGCGGAACAGCAGCACCCGGATATTGAGCACATCATTGTAGACGGATTGTCGAAAGACAATACCTTGCAGATTGTGCAGCAATTCCCGCACGTGGCGCGGGTGATAGCGGAAAAAGA
>CALCIN010000039.1 GCA_937961055.1 uncultured Chitinophagaceae bacterium
ACGACGCTCTTCCGATCTAATGGTGGGGTAACGGGATTGGGATTTGCCCTCAAGGTAATGGTGGGTGACCGGATAGACATTTTTGGTAAGTCGTATTATTTCCAGAACAATACAGTACCGGTGTCGGCCATCCTGGATGGGTTTTTGAATTCACCGGCTGCTGTAGCTGCTGGTAAGACCAGTAGCGCGGAATTGAACGGCCTGAGCATTATAACGAATGCCATAGGCGATTTTCTGAGTGATTCAGACCGGGATAACAGTGATTCATACGAGGGGGCCGGTGTTGGAGGAGATGCATTATTATCCGTTTGGGGCTTGTAATGGCGGGGATAAGTTCGAAAGCGCTGAAGCCGAATTACAGTGAGAATAAATACAAGTTCAATGATGGTTCTGAATTACAGAATAAAGAGTTCAGCGACGGTAGCGGGTTGGAGTTATATGATGCTACCTTTAGAATGTATGATCCTCATATAGGAAGATTTCATCAATCGGATCCATTAAGTGAATTTGGATTTGAGTATACGCCTTATTCGTACGCCAATAATAACCCTATCTTTTTTAATGATCCGCTGGGATTAAAAGCAGATACTGCTGTTGACGGTGTAACGCCGATGCCAGAAGTAATTGTTGTAGGGAAGAAGAAGGATTGCAAAACTTGTAGTTCTCCCAGTCCTGCAAATAGTATTAACCCGGCTGGGCTACCAGTAACTCCGATACCTGTTCTCCATTGACAGTTGTTCCTCCTGAAACAGGGCCTCAACCTGGCGGCAACAATGTTCCGAAAATTTTTCCTGTCCCAGCGGTAGTTGCAGCTCCCTTGCTAACAATAATTGGTGTTCTTATTCCCAAAGGCGGTCCGGAGTTCCCGCTAAATGATGAAACTATTTTTATTAAGTACCCTGAAATTCGGTACACAGTCGACCCTAATGTGAGACTTATTCCACCGTCTGATCCGAATGATAATAGATGTCCGTTATATCTTGTGAGAAGTAGGGCTTGGCCGGAAAGTATGGAAAGTCTTGCAGCAGATGCTAAGAGGGCCCTGGAGGGTGGTTTCCCACACAGTGTTTCAGCGTGGTTAAAATGGAGAGTAAGCGGAACAGACAAGTTCAAAAGATCGGCTAAGCTATAAGAAGTTATGCAATACTTTCGGATTCAAAGAACGGGAAGAAGTAAGGACCACTATACTGTTATTTTGCCAAATCCGGCAACTCAGGAAGTTGCCAATTTGTTTAATTCATTATTCAGACCATCTCAATAAACTACCTATGTTAATGGATGAATATAAAAAGTATAAGGACGCAGACAATTTGTTCTCTAAGATTTACTATATCGATTGGTATGATGGTGGAGTTACTGGCATACTAAAGCTAAAGGATTTGGAACACTGGTACTTGTTTAATCTTGCTTTTTTTGAGCCAGATGAAAAGGTGCGCATTTTTTCACTGAATGAGGTTTCTGCCAATTGGATTTTAGAAATAAAATCGTTAACAAATTTAGATGACCCGCATGATACGAGTAATTATGAGGAAATAAAAGCTAAGGTCAAAAACGCATTTAATCATTACCGTGGAGATGCTTTCTTGTTGAAGGCTCGATATATTGAAGATGCGCAATGTGAAATAGTTAAGGTTCCAGTATCTTCTTTAAAATATTTTGATCACATTGATGATACTTTTGAACAAGACGAAAAATATATCGAGAAACTAAAATCTTTTTTTCCTTCCTGGAAAGCATAAAATTCGAGCTTTGAATCCAATAATGAAGCCGCTTATCAGGAGCGGCTTTGTTATTTAGAAGGCGATTGCTTTGGTTGACGGTTATACTTACGAGGCATGTGCTTTTTTTACTTTGAAATCACGCAGCGCCATATCAATGAGATTAAGGACAAATTTTTTGTTGTCCTCGGGGAACTTAGAAATATCTACCAGCCTGCAGAGTATTTGGTTCATTTACTTTTTACCTCAGAAAGTCATATTGATATGAGAGGAGTGTATAATGGGATTTTGACACCATTCTTTTTTGTTCTCTTTTTCTTTAGAACGATAAGCATATTTTTTAAGAAAGGATAGTTTAAGCGGGTGAATTGTATGCCAAGGAAATTCATCAGACCACTCCTAAACGAGTGGTTTTTTTATGTCCAAAACTTAAAACAGGGATTTTTTTAAGCAAATAGCAGTAAACAGGCTGTACAAAAGAATATCGAAGTTATAGTGTTCAGACCTGGTCTGCTAATTCGAGCCATTCCTCACTCCACCCTATACCCATACAACAACCCATCCTTCCTGCTCACCAACCACAACTTCCCCCCATCTACCACCGCCTGGTGCGGCTCCCATTGCTCCAGGTTGAGTATTTTCACCACTTTCTTATTCCGAAAGTTGTAAACTATATAGTGATTGCTATACAACAAATGAACGGTCTCTTCATCCGCCTGCAAAATTTTTGACGGATTATCCAAATCATCTTCTATTGCCTCTGATAACGAAGACAGTTGAAGCGCTACTTTCTTTTTCAGCTTATTCGCCAGCACATACAGATATCCTTTACGCAGTATAAAAGTATGTTGCGCAGTCGTCAGCAATTCAGGATAACTGTATTTATTCAAAGAGAATGCTTCAGCCTGTTTGCCTTTCAACTGCCTGCCATCATGTGTACGTATAATAAATTGCTGCACGCAGGGTAGTTCCGATACAAAAGATACTTCAGCAGCATCGCAACCGGCAGCAGTCAGGGAGCCATCGTAATTAATATCAATCCAGTTATCTCCTTCTACATTCGCTATGATCTTATCGTCCAGATAAATTGGCTTCACAGCATAACCATGCGCTAAAAAGCGCGTCCACAGCACGCTATCAGCTTTCATATCATAAGCAATCAAGCTGCCGCCTTCATAAATTCCTGTAAAATACAGCACACCGTTTTTGCTATATGGCTGCGTTACTATCGAAGAGGCTTTCACCGTCGCCAGCACTTTTCCCGTATTGGGATCAAGCTTAATAACACGGTTATCCCTGGTGGCTACCCAGATAAAACCCTCAGCAAAGTAGGGTGGGGTATCTGATTTTCTTCCCAAATTGAAACGCCATTTCTCCTTCCCGTTATGCTTGTCATACGCATATAGTTTGAAATCAGGTGCGTTGAAAAGAATAAGATCATTCCCCGCGTTCACAGAAGCATAGAATTGATCAATCTCTTTTTCAGTATAGGTCTGTGATGACTGAAAAAAAATCTGCTGTGCGTTTGACAAAAGACAACTGAACAGCGAAACGAAAAATACTACGGCTGGTTTCATGCTCTCAAAAACGGAAACCCCTTGGTCATTATTTCATAAATTTTTCCTATTTCCACATCCTTAGTTATTAACAGCTATTGTATTACCAAAAAAATGCGCTTAATTTGGTCATCGTAAAAACCCCAAACCCAACCCTGCTGCATGAAGTACTTCCTCTGTACCCTTGCCCTTTTGTGCATGCTTGCTACCAACGCGCAACAACGGGCAACCGGTATGATCTACGATCCGCCCAGCTTACGTGCCATTCCCTACAAAGCAAAACTTACCAGTGAAAGTTATGGCGCTATGCCACCGGCCGCTTCGCTTGAAAAGTATTGTCCCACCGCCGGCGACCAGGGACAGTATGGTACCTGCGTGGCATTCGCCGTTGCGTATCACCTGCGCACCATCCTGTACAATAAATTACAGGCAGAAACAGCGGGCAACAAACAGGGGCTCAATCCCAACGCCACCATTTTTTCGCCCACCTATGTGTATGAACAGATCAAAGACAGGTCCGACCGTTATTGCCAGGACGGCAGCAATCCCGTAGATGCATTTGAATTGTTGAAAAAATCAGGTGTGGCTACCATTGATAAACAACCTTATGCCTGCGGTGCTTCCATCCGGCAGGAAGCCATCAAACAGGCGGAACAGTTTCGCATTGTAGATTATCAAATACTCTATCAGCCCGGTGAAGAAGATACGCGACTCATCATCAATGCCACCAAAAAAGCCATTTCCGAGGGATATCCCTGCATGTTAGGATTTATTGTAGCTCAAAGTTTTTACAGGGTAAAAGGCGATGTATGGCGCGAACAGCCTACCGACGATGGACCTACCGGCAAACATGGCCGTCATGCCATGTGCGTAGTAGGGTATGACGATAAAAAATACGGCGGCGCTTTCCGCGTGTTGAATTCCTGGGGCACCGGTTGGGCCGACAAAGGCTTTGTATGGATACCTTATAAAGATTTTGCCCGCTACGCCATCATCGGTATACAAGCCTATGGTCCTTCGGCGCCCAAGCCTGCGCCCGATAAACCGGATATTATACCCACTGAACTCAAAGGCTCTTTGTCCTTCCGGTTGAATACCGGCGAAAAAATGACCGCTTCCCGCGTGCTCACCCGCAACCTGGAGATCGCTGATAATGACCCCGCATTCAAAGAAGAACTGGTGGCCTATAAAATGGATAAGGCGTATGCAAGCGGTACTCGCTTCCGCTTTAGCATCACTACCAATACCGAAGCCTATATCTATGCATTTGCTACGGACCTCACAGGTAAAGTGAATAAACTGCTGCCGTTTGCAGATAATATGTCGCCGCACATCGGCAGCAACAGTACGGTGGCTTTTCCCGGTGAGAACAAGGTGATCAGAATGGATGACAACCCAGGCACCGATTACCTCCTCATTTTGTATTCGCAGGAAAGACTGAATGCAGAGGAACTATTGAAAACTATGAACGGAATAACGGGAGGCCTCACACGAAAGATAAAATCGGCGCTGGGTAAAAAACTCATCATGCCTGCTGATATCGATTACCACCTGAACAATGTTGGGTTTAATGTCAAACCCGGCCATACCGGTACTGTGGTGCCTGTAATGGTGGAAATTACTCATCGCTAAGATGTCTTAATGAATGCTGTTGTTTCAAGAGAAAACCCCATGAAGAAATTACTTTTTTGCTGCCTGGTTGTGATGGGTATTGCAGCGGCAGTGCGCGCACAGGATGCGGACCTGTTCTGGAAAAATGGTCATAAATCGTCAATCATATCGGCTTCCATTTCGCCGGATAAAAAAACGATGGTGACGGTGGAAAAAGATACGCTGGCCATCATCTGGGACATCGCTTCGGGACAGCAGCTGAGGACCATCAAAAGTGTGGAGGCAGCGCGGTTTCGCGACAACCATTCCATTTACCTTGCCACTACCGGCAAGGTATTCAAATTGATCAATCTCGAAGGACAAACGATCAGTCAGTACAGCACCAAACAATATTCCTTCAGCTATAGCAGGCTCTGGTACGGCGATATGCCGCGGCTCTTTTACCCCGAAGAGGGTTATTACTTCTGTGGTCATGATGTATTCGATATCAACAAAGGCTGGTTAGGGGAGGTGAAATTGTCCGGCGCCTCCGGGTTTGATTACAAAGCCTATTCGCCCAAAACACAAAAGGTGGCAATGGCCAACACCAAAGAACGCAAAGTGGTGGTGGAAGATTTTGTTGCCAAAAAGCGGGTTGAATTTGCAACCCCCGCTGTAAAAGATCCCAACCACTACAAATTTGAACTGAGCTTCTCTCCTGACGGTCAACAGGTGCTCATCAAAAATTATGAATACCTGCAACTCCTCAACCTCGCCAATGGCCAACCCCAATGGACCCTCCCGCATGGAAAACTCGACGGACGGAAAGCTGTTTTTTCAAACGATGGCAAAAAGATCCTGCGACATCTCCTCACTGATGGGTTAAGCCGGCTGATTCTTGTTGATGCCCTTACGGGCACTGTCACCTGGTCAAAAGATGTTGCCAACGAAGGCTTCCTCGTAGATGCACGGTTCTCGCCCGATAATGAATCGGTATGTGTATGGTTGTCGTATAACGAGTATGAACAGGTGCAATTGATTAACGCAAAAACTGGCGCCATTACCTGGTCGTCGAAGCAACCGGAGTTGGCTTCTTCGGTGTATCACCCCGTAATTGAATTTTCTGCTGATGGCCAGCAACTGCTTGCCGGTAATTCCCTCAAAATGGTATGGGTGCATACGGCTACCGGGAAAGAAAGCCAGGTTTTTTTACAAAAGTCGCAGGGATATATCGGCGGCATTTATTTCGCAGGCAACAACACACAATTGGTTGCCCATGCCAATAATCATTTATTCAGCTGGAATCTCCTTACCGGCACTATGGATGTAGTGGTGGCTGACAAGGATAAGGACCGGCAGGCGCAACCCAATCCCTTTGCACCGGCTGCGGATGGTAAAAGTTTTTTTGTGGCGCGCAACAACGTGCTTCGCCAGATCAGCCAGGAAGGAAAGATTATAAAACAGTTCACCCCCACGAATAAATTTGTATATCGCGAAAAAGTTACTGTGTCTCACGATGGCGGTTATGCGATGTATAAAGGGCTTGTAGAAAATATTACCTGCGGAAAAGAAAACGAAGGCGAAGTGCTCCAGGTGTTCGACACCAAAAGCGGCCGCCTGGTGTTCACGAAATCCTGCGTTTCGGAAAGCGTGGGATTTATGAGGACCAAAAATGTGCTGGCGGTACATATGGCAGGCACAACCCGACTTGACTTTTATGAACTGCCCTCCGGTAAATTGCTGTACCAGGTGCAGGTGCCGAAAATATCCAACAGCTCCGACGGATTGTATTTTACTTCCGACGACCGCTACCTCGTAATGGCCGGCGCCAGTGATCCGGAACATTCGAATGCTATCATTATTGATATGCAAACGAAACAACCTGCCACTATACCGGCCAATATCCGGCAGGCTGTGGCTGCCGGCGACAAAACCGCGTGGCTGCGTCCGGTAGGTATTACGGCCGACGACAAGTACATGATTTTTTACAGCGCCCGCGCCTACGTATTTCTATTCCTCGACCTGAACGCAAAGCAATTTGATGGAAGCTTAATGACGAAAGATCCCGGCAACGTTGGCAATTACTCGTTCCGGCAAACGTCCCCGGTAGGCAGTATTGTTTTTCTCGGCACCTTCAGGGGCACGATACTCCTGTACGACTACAACAAAAAACAGATCATCGGGCGATTGTACCCCGATGCTGCCAAAAAGAACTGGGCCGTAATTACACCCGATGGCAGTTTTGATGGCAACGACGGCGCACAGGCCAACATGTTTCATGTAACCGGCAGTACCGTAGTGCCCATCTCCGCTGTGTTTGAACAGTTTTACAAACCCAGGTTATTACCGCGACTGCTCAACGGTGAAACCTTTGACCCGGTGCCGGTAGATATCAATTCGTTGAAAAAAGCGCCCGAGGTAAAGATCAAATTCATTGAAGGCACGCGTAACCTGGAAATTGACGACGACGATATTCGAACCGTACAAACCACTGTGGGCACCGCTTCGGTTACGGTTACTGCCGAATGTCCTTCAGACGGCGTTACCGAAATACGATTGTACCAGAATGGCAAGCTGGTAGAAACTACCCGCAACCTTGTAGTAGACGATGATGTAGCAGCAGACAAAAAGATGACCAAAACATTCCACGTATCGCTCATAGCAGGCGCCAACCGCTTCCGTGCGCTGGCCTTCAATACCCAACGCACCGAAAGCAAACCCGTTGAATTGCACGTGCAGTACAAGCCGCAGCAAAACGAGCAGGACAACGCTGGCATCCGATCCGGTATACAATTACATGTGGTAGTGGTGGGCATTAACGAATACAAGAACCCGAAATACAATCTCAACTATGCACAGGCAGACGCAGAGGCTTTCAAGAACAGTCTGACCAAAGGCGCGCAGGGTATATATTCCGCTGTCAACATGCATCATATTCAAAACGCATCGGCCAGCAAGGAAGGCATTACCGGCGCGTTAGAAAAAGTAAAAGCTGCTGCCAAAGCAGAAGATGTGTTTGTGTTTTATTATGCCGGTCATGGTGTGTTGAATGATCAAAAAGAGTTTTACCTCGTGCCCCACGACGTGACCCAATTGTATGGCAACGATGGCGCACTGGCCGAAAAAGGATTGAGCGCTGCCACTTTGCAACAATTCTCGAAAGACATCAAAGCGCAGAAACAGTTGTATATACTGGATGCCTGTCAATCTGCCGGCGCATTGGACAACATTGTAGCCTTACGCGGTGCGGCAGAAGAAAAAGCCATTGCGCAACTGGCCAGGTCTACCGGCACGCACTGGCTCACGGCATCGGGCAGCAGTCAGTTTGCTTCCGAGTTTACACAGATTGGTCATGGCGCATTCACCTATTGTTTGCTCGAAGCACTCGGCGGCAAAGCTGATAACGGGGATAGGAAGATTACCATCAAGGAAATGGATGCTTACCTGCAGTCGCGCGTACCGGAGATAACACAGCAATACCGTGGCGCGGTGCAGTACCCTTCGAGTTATGGATATGGGAATGACTTTCCTTTGATCATGGTGAAGCAATAATGCTTTTTAAATTCATTTTGCTTATGAAAAGGATGTTATCATTATTCATTGCGCTCGCAATTGCCGGCAGTCCGGTCCTTGCGCAGGACACCAAGCCTGCCTTCTTTTACTGCGCAGATCATGTGAACAAAGTGCTGTACTATAGCACCGGCAAAGCGGTGGTGAAGAAAGGGCTGCAGCATAAGGATAATTACCAGTACGGCTTCATGAAGCAGATGGGATGGATCAACAGGAACTGGGCAGAGCTTACTTACAATATTCAATTTTATTCATCCCGGCCAACCAACAATATGCACAAGCAGGCTGATAGCCTGAAAATTTCCTTTCGCTTGCAGGATTATATTATCAGGGAAGTATCCATGCCTTATCCCATGAAGCCTTATGCCACTTATAAAAAGGATGGTACCAATTAACGGTCCTTTTTTAAAACTCATCGTACATCCATTTGTCACTCCATCCCCCGATGGCGGTTACAATTTACCCCCCCCATTCATTCAGCATAATTCCTAAGGTAACTCCGTGCTGGCGTCCCCGCCTGCGGGGATGGGCTGGTATCCGGATGTACCAAAGGACCAGCAGCATATTTTAGTGCACACGATAGCGCCAGCGAGTGATGAACAATCATCCGGGCATACCAACTTTCAAAAAAATCTCCCCCTCCCTGTCCAATTTCCCTTTGCTCACTCCTTATTACAGTATCAAAGTTTTTTAATCGCCAAAAACGACAATCTATGAAACAGAGACTCAATTTCTACGAAGCAGCACCTGGAGTGGCAAAAGCAATGAACGGATTACATGCCTACCTGAACACATCAACACTGGATAAAAACCTCCTGCACCTGGTGAGCTACCGCGTTTCGCAAATCAATGGCTGTGCTTTTTGTCTTGATATGCACTCCAAAGACCTGCGTGCCGGCGGCGAAACCGAACAGCGCATTTATATGATCAGCGCCTGGCGCGAAGCCGCTATCTATACCGAAAAAGAACGCGCAGCGCTGGCCTGGGCAGAAGCAGTTACCAAACTGGAAGATTGCGAGGTGCCGGAGGAAGTGTATAAAGCAGCCGCCGCGCATTTTTCAGAAAAGGAGCTGGTGGACCTTACCCTCAATATAGTGGCCATCAATGGCTGGAATCGTTTTAATATTGCATTTTGTATGCCATCAGGTCATTACGTACCCGGGCAATTTGACACTGCTCATTAATCCTTTCAATACACATTTAAAAAATCACGCATCATGAAAGAGTTTATGTTGTTGTTCAGAAGGCCGGAAGTGAACAATGTATCGCCCGCGGAAATGGAAGCACTGGCAAAGCAATGGCAGCAATGGTTCGGGAAACTGGCAGCACAGGGCAATATTGCCCAGGGGCCGGTCCAGTTGAATAAGGAAGGAAAAGTGTTGAAACCCGGCGGCGTGGTAACAGACGGGCCTTTTGTGGAAGTAAGGGAAATGCTGGGCGGTTTCGTGGTTTTAAAAGCTGCTGACCTGGATGAAGCCGTAACGCTCGCGCATGGCTGTCCTGTGCTGAACATTGGTGGTAGTGTGGAAATAAGAACGGCTGTTGAATAACTCATTGTAACCTGGCGCAGTTATCTTCGAAGGAATGAATAGTATCAGGCAAATCGGGGAGTCGTCTTTAAAACTGTTGTTTCAACAGGAGTATAGTCGCCTGGTGGCCATTATCAGCAAAAGTTTTGGCCTGCAGCACATGCAAACCGCCGAAGACATCGTAGGCGATACCTTTCTGCAGGCTGCTGAAACCTGGGGCCACCAGGGCCTGCCTCCTAATCCCGTTGCCTGGCTGCATCTCGTTGCCCGGCAAAAAGCCATTCATCATTTCCGGCGAAAAAAAACTTTCGAAGAAAAAGTAAAGCCTGCGGTGCAAACTGCTGCTGACGTTGCAGCCATACCGGAATTCTCGCCCGAAAATATTCGCGACAGCCAATTGCAAATGCTCTTTGCTGTGTGCAGCCCGCTTATAGCCAGTGAAGCACAAATTGGTCTTGCCTTGCGGGTGCTGTGCGGCTTTGGCATTGAAGAAATTGCTGAAGCATTTTTGGTCAATAAAGAAACTATCAACAAACGTCTTTTTCGTGCAAAAGAAAAATTGCGGGAGGCGCAGGTAAAACTGGAACTGCCGCCGGAACACGAAATCGTGAACCGCCTCGATAATGTATTGCACGTTATTTACCTGCTCTTCAACGAAGGCTATTATTCCCGCACCAACAACAAAGTGCTGCAAAAAGATCTCTGCCTCGAAGCCATGCGACTGGCCCTGCTCCTCACTGCTTATGAAAAGACCAATGTGCCCAAAACCAATGCCCTGCTGGCGCTGATGTGTTTTCATGCATCGCGTTTCGAAGCAAGGGTGGGTTCGGACGACAGCATCATCCTGTATGATAAACAAGACAAATCATTGTGGGACGATGAACTGATCAAACGGGGCAATTATTACCTGAACCTGGCCGCACAAGGCACTGAAGTGAGCGCCTATCACCTCGAAGCCAGCATTGCCGGCTGGCATTGTGAAAAAGAAGATAGTGCAGAGAAATGGCAGCAGATCCTGAATCTTTACAACCAGTTGCTGCGTATCAATTATTCACCAGGAGCAGCGTTGAACAGGGTGTATGCATTGTATAAAGTGGCAGGTGCTGAAGCCGCCATACCGGAAGCAGAACAACTGGCATTCACCAATACGCATTTCTATTTTGTACTGCTGGGAGAATTGTACCAACATGTTGATAAAGCAAAAGCGAAAGCCCATTGGCAACAGGCACTCACCATGGCCAAAACCAAAAGCGAAAGAGATATCATCCAACAAAAAATAGCTGTTTTGGACTAAACACTATGGATAAATGTCAAATAGTTCAGCAGCGTGTAGCTTTTTCATCCTAATATTTTACCTTGGCCCGACATAACCCTGTTTTATGTTTGCCCGAGCCCCCACTTCCTGCTGGTATGTCCACGCATTGATTGCCATTACCAATTCCCCTGCTCCGGTTCAAAGCAACAGCATCCATTTTTTATAAAGAAGAAAATTTTCCCAGTGTATGGTTAGGATAATTTTGTTCCTTACTTGTAGTCTTTTTTCAATTGTTACCTACGCCCAACCCAGGCCCTTTAAGAACCTGGCAGGTAAATGGGGACTGAAAAACGCAGCAGGACTAATCATTATGCACCCCCGCTATGATAGCATAACTTATTTCAAGGAAGGATATGCAGCCGTTATGCTGAACAATCAATGGGGATTTATTAACCAGTACGGAGTGGAAACTGTCAGGCCAGCCTATTTTTCCGTGCAGCCGTTTTCAGAAGGGTTGGCAGTTGTCTTCAATGGAAGAATGGGGTATATCAATACGGCCGGTACAGTAGTGATTCCACTCCGGTACAATGTAGCGTTTAGCTTTTCCAATGGCAAAGCGCGTGTGTTTGACGCCAATGGCTGGAACTATATTGACAAAACAGGGAAGTACATAACCGGCAATGCAGCGCCACAGCGCACGGATGTGGCGCAAACTACAGCAGCGCCTACCGGAAAATTCAAATTGCTGTATGCATTGGAGCGTAGAGGATCGCAGGTGAGCGTGCATCCAGCCGTTACCGCCATCAGGAGCAATGGCATATTGGAACAAATTGTTGCTTCGGCCAATGAATTGTTCAGGCTGCCGTACGATATTCCTGTTGCGTTCAGAAAGATCGGGGCGAAGAACGCTTTTTATTCACCTTCTCAAAAGAGAATAGATTTCGGGCTGGAGCTGGTAGAAGACCTGTATAATACATTAAGCAGGAATTATTCCGGGCAGGAACTTATTGACGCCACCACCGACGCAGTGGTGTTTATTCTCTTTCATGAAATGGGACATGCCCTCATTCATGCCTTTGATATTCCGCTTTCCGGCGATGGGGAAGAAGCAGCAGATAATTTTGCCATTTATCTTTTTACCAACAGCAGCAACAACCGCCTCGATCTGATAGCCCTGGAAGGCGCACAAGCCTTTTTGCATTTCTCCGAGAGAGAAAAAGTGATCAGCGCCACTGCACTGGCCGACGAGCACCTGCTCAGCAAGCAACGCGCCTATCGTATTTTGTGCAAAGTATATGGCAAGGACCCCCAACGGTACGGTTATCTCGTTACGAAAAATATTCTTCCCATTGATGAACGTCGCCAGGCTGGCTGCGTGCAGGAGTACAACAATATGGTCCGTTCGTGGACAAGGCTGCTGAGCCCCTGGACGAAAAAAAAGCAGTAACTACTGCAGTAGTTGATTCACCACAAAAATCGTAAAGACATGAAGAGGCGCCCGGTAGCTTGCAGGCGCCTCTTCGTATTTTGGTTACTCTGTGGTTACGGACATGCGTTGGTTGCATACGATAATAAACGTATATAAGAGAATCTCATCGCATATCATCTGTAATTTTCATTACTTCTGCATACCGAATATTTTTATATATCACGCCTATGCGAAAATAAAAAATGATTTGCTATGTTTATCCCGTTCCATTAATCCAATAACCCCACCACAAAATGAACCTTTTCGTATGAAAAACCCCATCCGGGAAAAGGCATTTATTTTCCTTTTCCAAAAAACGCTTGTCCTCTTGTGTTTCATGCTTTGCATGAAATTTTTGCACGCACATCTTCCTGCTGTGACCATTGCACAGCATCCTTCTTCACAAACAGTTTGTGAAAACAGCAACGCTTCTTTTTCCGTTATTGCTTCGGGAGCGGGCGTCCTTACTTTCCAGTGGGAACTCAGCACCGATGGCGGCGCTACGTGGAGCATAATAACCAATGGAGGGAATTACCTCGGCGCTACCACCAGCTCGCTAACCATTACCGGTGTTACCGCCAGTATGCATAATAACCGGTACCGTTGCGTTGTTTCCGACGGTATACCGCTGGCGTCAAATCCTGCAATCCTTGGTGTGAATGCAGCGCCTGTGGTGCAAACAGAAAATGTGGGCGTAAGCATTTGCGCCAATGGGGGAGGCACCCTCACCGCAATGGATTTTCCCAACCTCAGTTACCAATGGCAGGTAAGCACCAACCTTGGGGCCAGCTGGAGCAATGTAACCGATGGCGCTTCCTACACCGGCTCTACCACCAGAGCGCTGGTGATTAACAATGCTGCTTCCCTCGACGGCAACCTGTACCGGTATATCGCCACCAATACGATCAACGGCTGTAGCGCCACTGCAACCGGTGTAGATACCTTACATGTAAATTATATCCTGAGCACTGCAACACCACCGCTTACTACGGCTACCTGTGCCGGCACTACCAATACGCTTACGTTGGAAGCTACCGGCAATGGTACCCTGGAGTATCAGTGGAAATTTTACCCGTCCAATGCAATGTTACCGATGATGAAAACTATAGCGGTTCAACTACCAATGCGCTTACCATCAGCAACCTCACCACTGCGTTAACGCGTTATACGGTTACCGTAACCAATAATGGCGCGTGTCCGGTGATATTCGGACCTTATAACTACCAGGTGCGGCCTGCTACTGTAATCAACACGCAGCCGCAAGACAGGGCCATTTGTGCAACCGGCAATACTGTTTTCAGCGCAGCGGTGGCAGGCGCCAGCCTTGCCTTGCAGTGGCAACAGAGTATCGATGGCGGCAATACCTGGTCCAATGTGAGCAATGGAGGCATTTATAGTGGCGCCTCTACGCCCAACCTTACCATTTCAAATGCGCCTGTGTCGTTGAACAATTTTCGATATCGTGTATTGGTAAACGGTAGTTGCGGCAATGTGGTGTCCGACACGGTAACCTTGCGGGTAAGAAGTTCCGGTACCTGGCTGGGAGCCGTGGATACCAACTGGCATGTGGCCGGCAACTGGTGCGGCGGCGTGCCGGTAAGCACTACCGATGTGCTGGTGCCCGACTGGGCGCCCGTAATGCCTACCATCAGTGATGCCACGGGCACTGCATTCTTTCATAGTCTGTCTATAGAAGCCGATGCAAAACTCACCATCAACGGTGGCGAGGTGGATGCAGCGGCCTATGGGGGCGCGTTTGCTATCGATGGGACCGTGGCCTATGAGTCCATGACGGACCAACCCGTGTTTCCGGCCGATCACGGCTCACTGGAAATCGGCGGGGCCGGTGCAAAAAATTTGTTGAGCGATGTGGCCATCTTGCATAACCTCACCCTTGCGGGTAATGCACACCTCGTCACGCATGAACATATACTCACCATGACCGCGGGCAGTAATCCCATCATCGGACCTGCTTTTTCAGGGCCTGCTACCAGTTGGATCGTTACCGGCAATGGCAGCAGCGGACCGGGCAATACAGGCCTGGGCGGATTGCGCATAGAACAGATTGCATCCGGTGACGGCCCGGTGTTATTTCCTGTAGGACCTACGCCCACTGCATACAATCCTGCATTGCTTACCAACAATGGTGTTCCCGATGATTTCACAGTAGCCGTGAATGACCAGCGCATTCCCGGCCTGGTTTACGAATCAGGGATTCACCGTACCTGGCTGATAGGGGAGGGAACGCCCGGCGGCAGCATTGTGTCGCTCAACCTGCGCTGGGGCGAGGCGGAAGAGCAAAACTCTTTCCAGCGACATCTTACAGAGATCATCCGCTCCGACGGTACTTCCATCGTGGAAACCACCGATGTGGCCGCGGCCACTGGTGCTGATCCCTATAACAGGGAAGGAGGAGCCTTCACATCGCTCACCCAGTTCAGTGTGGCCAGTGATGTGTCGGTGCTGTCGCTAAGAAACCCTTTGGGTATACGCAGACGTAATAACTCGCCGGGCGCCATGCAGGTACAGCTGCGGCCTACAGTTGCCATTAATGGCGTTAGCAATCTGCATGTACAATCCGTATCCAGGGAAAGTATCACACTTACCGTCATAGATGTGGCCGGTCGGGTGCGGCACCAGCAATGGTCTACGGTGAGCACCGGCGACAATACCATTCCGCTGCATGCAGGCCACCTGTCAAAAGGCGTATACTATTTGCGTGTGGCCGGCGCCAAAGGTTTCCATACCACTATTCCATTCATTGTTCAATAAACCAAAACAAAAATCAACAACTAAACCCGTACCCTATGGTAAACTATGTACCAAAGAAGTATGTATTGCTTATCCTCATCCTGCTGAATGTGACCGCTATACTGGCTTCGCCGGATTGTCCGATCGTTACGGCGCGATTCAGTGGTCTGCCGGATGGCACCACGTCAAACAACTCGGCCAACGGCTGGTATCTTGATGCATCGCAGGTGACTGGCGGCTATTTTGCTGTGAAGTCGAACAGGCTGCATGCGCAGGAACTGGGCGGACAAGGCATCTGGTATTCCAACGTGTTCTCTACGGCCGGTTATACCGGGTGGCAGGTGGCCATCAAGATTACGGCCGAAGGGGATATGGACAGTACTGAATATGTGCGATTGTATTACCGCATCGACGGCGGCCCTGAAGTATTGTATGATCAACGCACCGGCAATTTCGGCACCATTGATTTTATTTCTCCGGCATTGAACGGTAACAGTGTGCAACTGATCGTAAAGATTTACAATTACAATAACGGCGGTTCACAAACTTCCAAATATTATATTGAAGAGTATCGTGTGTTTAAAGAAAAAGGCCCCTGCGCGGAAGTGCCTGCCATTACCGTGACCGCTACAGCCAGTAACAACGGAGCGCTTACGTGCAACAATCCTTCACTCACTTTATCGGCATCTTCTTCTGCGTCTGGTACAAGCTACACCTGGACAGGTTCCAACGGATTTACCTCCACTTCGCAAAACCCGGTGGTAACTGTTCCTGGTACCTATACGGTGACAGGCACCAGTGCTTCGGGCACCGGTACGGCCAGTGTAACGGTAACCGACAACAGAACGGCGCCCGACTTCACTGCTACCGGTGGCGCGCTGGGCTGCGCTGCCAGCACTACTATCAGCGTATCTTCCGCTGTTACCAACGCTACCTTCAGTTGGTCGGGACCGGGAGGTTTTAGCAGCACGCAACAACAACCGGTCGTAACTACAGCCGGAACGTATACGGTAGTAGTGTCCAATCCCGCCAATGGATGTACTGCGTCCGGTTCGGTGGTGGTAACAGCAGGCGCTGCGCCTGTTGCGTTCTGGGTAGAAGATTTTTCGTTGCCCAATGGTACTACTTCCGACAACGGTGCTACAGGCTGGACCCTGCAAAACATAGGCTCCGGCACATTCTCTGTTCAGAATAATGAAATGATGGTATCGTTCAGCAGCGCCAATGAAGGCGTATGGTTGTCAGACGTGATCGATATTTCCGGAAAAACAGATGTGGTGGTTTCCGCCCTGCTGCGCAGCGGTACTGCCGGCAGCAGCGATTACCTGGAAGATGACGACTACATTCGCGTATACTATAAACTGAACAACGGCCCGGAAATCCTTATCTATGGCGACGAGGCCGGTTTGAATGGTGTGAACAACGGCACCAGTTCACTGACCGTGAATTCCGGGCCGCTCTCAGGCAGCACCATCCAGATTGTGATCAGGGCCAGAAATTCGCATAGTACTGAACGTTATTATTTTGATAACGTAACATTGACCGGTACAGAAAGCGCCGCTGTGAATGCCATAGCAACTGCCAGCGGGGAAATTACCTGTGTCAATACTTCGGTGCAACTGTCGGGCAGCTCGTCATTGGAGAACGCCTCCTATGCCTGGTCAGGTCCCGGTGGGTTTACTTCCACGGAGCAAAACCCTGTAGTGACCACCCCCGGCATTTATACCCTCACAGTGACCAGTGCCAATGGCTGTTCAGGCAGTGATACGGCCCAGGTGGCGGCAAACAATGCTGTTCCTGAAAATGTAAGCATTGCCTTTACGGCAGGCTCGGGAACCATTACCTGTGCCGTGCCCGCTGTTGCGCTGCAGGCCAATGCCGATGCGCCCGGCGTTGACTTTACATGGAATGGTCCGGGCGGATATACTGCGGCAGGGGCTGCGGTGAGTGTAACCGTGCCCGGTGAATATGTGCTTACCGCTACCAATACAGGCAATGGCTGTTTCGACACGGCCATGGTAAGCGTAGCACAGGATGTTTCACTGCCGGCCGGTGTAACCGCCTCCTTCTCGAATGAACTGAACTGCTTCTTTGAAAGCACCACGCTGACCGGTACTTCCACTACGTCCGGCGTTTCATACAGTTGGACAGGTCCCGGCGGTTTCAGTGCTTCCACTGCCATAGTGCCCACCAATGTTCCGGGTACGTATACGTTGACGGTAACCAAATTGAGCAATGGTTGTACCGCTACGGCAATCACAACTGTAACAGAAAATAAAACACCGCCTGCGGATGTTACGGCCACCAACGACGGACCACTTACCTGCGACATCTTCACGGTGGCTATTACCGGTAGTTCGTCTACGCCCGGGGTAGACTATTTCTGGACAGGTCCGAATGATTTCATTGGCTTCTCCGAGCAGGAATTCGTCAGTGAGCCGGGGGAATATATCCTCACCGTAACCAACCTCGACAATGGTTGTACAGCTATAGCTACTACAGAGGTAGCATTCATTTGTGATGACCGGAGAATTGCAGCGCGTACCTCCGCAGCCACGGAATTTACGGGAGCCGCTGTAACGGAGATCAATGCAGAAAATGCAGCGAAGAATTATGAATTCCGCGCATGGCCCAATCCGTTCACCAGCCAGGCATCCATTGAATTCAAACTACCGGAAGCGGCCCGCGTAACAGTGAACCTGTACGATGCCACAGGCAAACGCGAGAAGGCCTTGTTCCAGGGCACCGCACAACCCAACCAGTTGTACCGGTTTGCACTGGAAGGCCAGGGATTGCATGCAGGGGTTCACTATTGCATCCTTTCGGTAAACGGCGTACCGCACACGCACAAGATTGTATTGTTGAAATAAAGGGTATTTTTTGAGTGATAGTAAAATGAAGAGGCTGCCGGAAATGGCAGCCTCTTTTTATTCAGGTATAACAGCTTTTTGATCAATGCCTGTTCCCGCCGCTATATGCTGATAGAAATTGCTGTACGGCATAAAAATTATTGGATTCGTACAAAATTTTCAAGTCGTGGTCTGTGACGATGTAAGTAGGGAATGCATATATCCGGAGATGTTCAGACAGGCTGTTGCCTGTATTGTCAATCAACTGTAGCCATGATGTGTTGTCTTCCTGCACGGCTTTTTTCCAATCGGATTCGTTTTTGTCAAGACTGATGCCGATAAGGGTAATATTGTTTTTGCTATGCGTTCTGTGCAGTTCCTGCAACTCAATTTTGTTGGCCTTGCGGCATGGACCGCACCAGGAGGCCCAGAAGTCGAAGAGAAGCAGTCCGCTTTTTTTCTTCAGATCGATATTCATAAAACAAATTTTTGTCGCCACGCGCTATTCATCACCCGCCACTTTCACTACCGCTTCTTTCCGGTTCTTATCAATCAATTGCACGAGGTTGCGTACCGTGCCCGCAGAATTTTTTCCGTCGGGAGGCGTATGCATCACGTAGTCTACCAGTTTTTCAATGGTGCTGGTGGCTACGTGCAAACGCGTATCGGAAGAGGCGTAATAGATAAACACGGTGCCATCTTCGTCTACTATCCATCCGTTGCTGAAGAGTACATTGCTTACATCGCCCACGCGTTCTTCTCCTTCCGGCGCCATGAAATAGCCGCCGGGTTTGTAGATCACCTTGGTAAGGTCGTCCAGCGCTGTCATGAACATGTACAGCACGTAGCGCATGCCTGCAGCCGTATTGCGCACGCCATGCGCCAGGTGCAGCCAGCCGTACGGCGTTTTTATCGGGGCAGGACCTAAACCATTTTTCAATTCAAATACGGTATGATAAGCGCGGTGGTCAATCACCGTTTCTTCTTCAATCCGGGCATGTTCAATGGAATCGCTCAGTCCGAATCCAATGCCGCCACCCTTGCCGGCTTCAATAAAACCATATTGCGGACGCGTATAAAATGCATAGCGACCATTCACCCATTCGGGGTGCAATACCACATTGCGTTGTTGCGGTGAAGGCGTGATGAGGTCATCCAGCCGTTCCCAGTGCACCAGGTCTTTGGTGCGCGCTATACCGCATTGAGCTACCGCCGCCGTTTGATCGGAAGGAGGGGCATTGCGGTCGCGGCGTTCTGCACAAAACAAACCATAGATCCAGCCGTCTTCATGCTGCACCAGTCGCATATCGTAAATATTGGTATCAGGATCATGGGTTTCGGGCATGATGATGGGATATTTCCAGAAGCGGAAATTGTCGATGCCATTGGGACTTTCCGCCACGGCAAAAAACGATTTGCGGTCCACTGCTTCTACTCTCGGCACCACGATGTATTTATTGTTCCATTTGATGGCCCCTGCATTCATTACCGAATTGATGCCAAATCTTTCTGCCAGGTGCGGGTTGGTTTTGGCATTGAGGTCATACCGCCAGAACAAAGGGGTATGCGCTGCAGTGAGTACGGGATTTTTATACCGGTGAAAAATGCCATTGCTCTGCGCGGCTTTTTCATTAGGTTGCCTCAGCAGCAACTCATGCTCCTCTTCCAGTTGCGCCAGCCGTTTCAGGAATTCAGTTTGCATAAAGTAGTTTTTTAAATCAGTCTTCCAATTTATTCCACCATGTTTTTTTAAGGATAATGCTGATGGCTATCAGTAGTATAACGGTGACCAGTATGTGATCAAACATATACAACACCAGAAACATCGGCAGCAGTGTGAGGCAGCATTGCCAAACAATGCCCAGCGCCACATTGAACATGTCCAGGCCAAATCTTTTGTTGGGCTGAAAACCGGGGTCTGCCGCCACTACCTTTTTTTCGACAGGTTTCCAGAAACCCCAGGGCCGTACTGTTTTGTAGAATTGCTGCAGCACCTCATATTCCACCGGCTTACCGGCGTATGTTCCTATGATGCATGCTGCCAGGGAAATCAGGAAAAGCAGCGGCCAGTAATACAAATCCACGGTGCCACGGAAAACATAAGGGAACACCAGCGCAGCCACTATGCCCGCCATCATGCCCCAGAAAAATCCCGACGCATTAAAGCGCCACCAGTGCCATTTGAGCACATTGGCTGCTATGTAACCACCATACAATGCGCCTACAATCCATTGCAGTATGCGGTTGATATCGCTGGCGAAAAAGCCCAGCAACATGCTCACCACTACCACGAGCAGGCCTACCGAGTAAGATACCAGCGTGGTTTTGCTGCCATCGGCCTGGCGGTTGATGTATTTGAGGTACACATCATTCACTATATAGGCCTGCGCCGCATTGAGGGTACCGGCAAAGGTGCCGATGAAAGCAGCCAGCAAGCCGGCCAGCATCAGTCCCATCAGTCCCACGGGAACGAAATTGCTGATAGACGCTGGCAGTATTTTTTCAAAGTCAATGGTACCATCGGCAGCCTGCAGATTCATTTGGTCATAATACAGGATGCCCATCACCGTAAGTCCCATGATCATCAGGTAACGCGTGGGCAGCAGGATCACCGATACCAGTCCGCTCATTTTGGCGGCTTCTACCGGCGAACGCGCTGAAAGGATTTTTTGCATATCATAATTGGGCGCCGGTCCGGCGAGACTGGCCAGTATGCCTTTGGCCAGCATCAGCGAGAAAAAAATGCTGAAGGGTTCATAGCCGTCGCTGGCAATCTTCCGGTTCACTTCGTTGATGATGCCCGACCAGTCGAGACCCATTTCCTTTCCAAAGAACGGGTTGCGCCAGCCTTCAGGAACCTGTAGTGTTTGATCTGCTAAATGCACCATGGCAATGCCGGCCACTACAATGGCCCCGACGGTCATAATGGCATATTGCAACACATCGGCCAGTACAATGCTGCGCATACCGCCCACAATGGAATAAATCACCGCAAACAGGGTAAATACCACGCCATAAAAATGCGGTACGAATGCCGGGCTTACCGTAAAAGGGATATAAGGTTGTACCGTGTGCCAGGGTATGAATATCTCTACAAATTTTCCTAACCCGATAAATCCATAGGCCATAAAGCCCAGGCAACTCAGAATAGCGAACGCTACAATAATTCCCTGCGACCATGAAGATTCTTTGCCAAACCGCGTGCGGAGCCATTCTGCGCCGGTAGTTACGTTTGAGCGGCGCAGCCACACGGCCAGGTACATCATCAGGAATACCTGGTTGAATACCGGCCATAGCCACGGCAGCCACAGGCTTTTCAAACCATATACAAATGCCAGCGTCACCATCCACATGGTGCCGGATATATCAAACATGCCCGATGCATTACTCAACCCGAGGTAATACCACGGCATCGATTTACCACCCAGCAGGTAGCTTTCCTTGTCTACACCGGCTTTCTTGCGCACCCAAAATCCGATCACTACCAGTGCAACCAGGTACAGGAGTATTATGAACAGATCGATCCATCCCGGACTCATAGTATAATTTTTCAGTTTGAACAGCGAAGCATCAAAGAAAATGGAATTTGTCCTTTGGGTTGTTCGCCATGTATAATGGCGCGTCTTCGTCGTTCCATGTGGGATTGGTTGGTATAACGGTTCCGGTTATTTGTCTGTGCAATCGTTCCCGGAATGGTCCTGTAAAAAACCTGGTTGGTTCATGCGCCATGCATGGCAACCAGGTTTTCTTTTTTCTTATGGCCATGCGCTACTTCAAGCCGATTTCATCTAAATAAATCGTAAATGCATCGGCCGGAAACTTTTTCAACAGAATTTCCGTTACAGTGTCAGCAGATGATATGGATGAAAGCGGTATGGCATAGTCTACCCATTGCCCGGCAGGGCCCAGTGTGATTTCATATCCTTCCGTGCTGTTGAACTGCAACAAAATTTTCTTTCCTTCTGAACCCGGAGCGCCATATATGGAAATATGGAAGGTAGTGTACGATGCCAGCGACAGGTTGCCTCCACCCAGTTGGAAGGGTGAGCCCCAGTCGTCTGCATTGAAATCTATTCTGATGGATTTGATGCCGCCTCTTACCGGCGAGGTGTTGTTATAATCTCTCGTGCCGCCCCAGCCATTGCCTACCCATCCGTTCCAATTGCTGGTAATAGCATCGTCATACAGGTATAAGGAAAGCGTTGGTGGCGGTATCCAGCCTACTATTTCCAACACATCGGTGGAACTTACAGTAAGCGTGGAGTTCTTCACTTTCAGCGTGATCAATCCGTTGGCTGCGCCGGAAGGAACAGTCAACACCAATTGCGTGGGCGACTGGCTTACAAAACTGGTGATGGGCGATACGCCCTGTATGGCCACTTCACTGACCAGGTCGAGGTTGGCGCCGGTAATGGTAAGGTTATCACCGGGATCCACCGGGCTGGGGGAGAAGGAGGTGATCACCGGCAACAGCACGTCCAGGTCGTCAGCAGAAGTTGTTTGCACGCCCGAGGCCGCTTCGAGTTTGATGGGGCCTTTGCTGGCTGCGGCCGGAACGGTTACCACCAGTTCCGTAGCAGTCTGGCTTACAAAACTGGTTATCGCATCCGGTTCATTGGTGAAGTATACTTTCCTCACCAGGTCAAGATCGGTGCCGGTAATGGTTACATGGGCGCCGTGTTTTACCGGGTTGGGTGAAAACGCTGTGGCCTTCGGCAGGGTAACCTCCAGTACCTGGTCGGTTTCAAAGAACCCGGAATCGGTACCGCTGTAGGTAATGGTAAGCGGGCCCGTTTCGGCATCTTCAGGAACAGTAACCACCAGTTGGTTGAAGCTCTGGCTCACGAATTGCTCCACCGGTTTGTCTTTGGCAAACGTAATGCGTGTTACCCAGTTGAGGTAAGCGCCCGTGATGGTGATATTGGTTTGCGGTCTTGCCTCGTCAGTAATAGAACTAACGGTGGGCAATGCCCCAATATTGAACTCGGTTTTGGAAACAATATCACCGTCCGTTGTTTTCAGCGTCACTTTTCCTTTCTCTGCCGCATCCGGCACCTGCACCAGGATGAGCTCGGGCGTATGCAGTGTGAATTCGGATTTGTCCACTACTGCATTGACACCGGTAAAATGTATGGCCGTCACCTTATCAAGATTAAGACCAATGAACTTGATCGTGTCGCCATGGTGTGCGCCGGTGGGCCCGAAACTAAGCAGTTCTACGGCCGTTGATTTTTTTTCCGGGTCTTTTTTGCACGCAAAGAACAACACTGCCATCAACAACGGCACCACGGCTAAAAGCGATTTATGAATATATTTTGTCATTGCATTTGATTTAGGGCATCAAAACAGTTATTGTATTACTGCGGGTACTACGCGCAGGTTATCGAAGGCGATGTCGGCATCGAGCACGCCGGGACCATGGAACCATACTTTCACACCATAGCCCTGGGGACGAATCCCCCAGTTGGTTTTATACCTGGCTACCACTTCATTGAACGGTATGGTTACTGTTTGCCATTTTCCTTTTGTATCGAAGGGCGGTTCCCAGAAATAAGGTTCTTCGTCCCAGTCGGGGTCAGGCTCGTTCACCTGTCCGATCATGAATTTGATGCGGTTCTTGTTATAGGGTTTGAAGGTGTTGATTTCAAATTTCATGACGTATTTGCCGGGATTCAGCACGGCATCATCGGGCAGGTTATGGCTGGTGCTTAATGCATCTTCCCGTCCACCGATCCATTCGGTCCAACTCCAGTCGCCGATATTCTGGGTAATGCGGATATAATTGCCATTGATGGCCAGCGGGTCTGTGCCGGGCACTACAAGCAGTTCTCCCCACCATCCGCTCCAGGGGTCGTTATGAATAAGCATATTGCGGTTATCCCTGAACCAGAAGTTGGATTGATCTTCACCAAAATTGGTGGTTACCCTGATGGGCCCGGGCGCTGCCCCTGCCGGCACTCTTACCTGTAATTCGGTAGGCGTTACTGCCACCACTTCGCCGGTAACATCGCCGGTAAACGTAACGGTGAGCGGTTCGTAAAAGAAGTCACCGCGGATTACTGCTATTTCGCCTTCTTTTACATATTCGCACAACATACCGTCTATACGCGGTGCGCCGATCTCTACTTCAAAATCGTACAACAGTTCATAACCGTTGCGGAAGCGTATTTTCAGTTTATTGGTAATATCCAGCGGAATTTCGGTAGGTACGCGCACCAGTATGGAGGTATTAGTGATATAGGTAGGCGTAAGGCGCGACGGACGGTCGTTGAACCAGATACCTACGGCGTCCTGCAGGTTCTTTCCTACTATAGCAATGAGCTGACCTTGTGTGGCGGAAACCAGCAAAGAGTCCGAAGATTCGGGCCGTGTGATGCGTACATAGGTGATGGATGGCGTGCCGCCGTCACTGTCCTTTTCGCAGGCAGTAAACAAACCTGCAAAAGAGCAAAGGACGAGCAGCGATAGTGCAATGTTATATATCGGTTTCATATGTTCCTTGTTTCGGTTTTAGATAAACGGAAGGGTTATGGATAATCCACAGGGTCCTGCAGGAGGTTGGGCGCCTGGCTCAGTTCGGCATTGGGTATGGGCAACCGAAAATTGCCCGAGTTGGCCACTACGAAGCGTTCATCCCACCAGGCTGTTTTGATGAGCGTCCATTGTGTGGGATTGGGCATCTGGTCGGGCTGGGTATAGAACATGCCTCTGTCCTGTGAGTTGATGATGTCATATGCCTTCTGCGGGTCCCAGTAATGCAGGCGCACCAGGTCGTACCAGGCCATACCTTCCAGGGCAAACTCCTTGAATCTTTCGGAGAACACTTTGTCCAGCGTAAGCGGGCCGCTGCCGTTGGGACCGTCCACATGGTAAGGCGGCAATCCCGCACGGGTGCGCACGGCATTGTAGTATTCAATGGCCGTAGGATCGGTGGTAGAGTTGTTGTTGCCAATGGTGGCTTCTACATATGTCAGGTACACTTCTGCCAGTCGCATCATGTACGTGTTGTTGGGATAGCGCTGCTGCGCTGCTTTGCCTGCCAGGTCAACAGGAGAACCGATCACATATTTTTTGATGGCCAGGAAGTTTTGATCGTCATTGATAAAGGGATATATCAACTTCTGTCCGTCAGATACCTTGGTGATTTCCGGGTATTCAAATCCTGGCAGCATAAACGTGGCGTGTAAGCGCTCGTCAACGGTCCTTCCTCTCAAGGTATCTTCACCCTGCAGCACAAATCCTTCGTACTGGCTCATCAGCCACCAGGTAGCGCCTTTGTCGCCACCCCAACCGCCAAACGCGATATCCGGGTTATAGGCGAGGTATTCGGGCATACTGTTGGCAATGCCCCATACACCGGGAACAAATTCCCATTGCAATTCAAACAACGATTCGGCATTGTTATCGTAGGGGTAAGTAAACAGGTCGGCATATTTGTTCAGCAGCCTGTAGGGGCCTTGTGTAATCACACGCTGTGCATAATATTTGGCGCTGTCGAGGAACTCTTGTTTACGTTGTCCGTTGGTGGATTCCACACCGGCGCGTGTGAGATAAAATCTTGCCAGCATGCCTTCTGCAGACCATTTGGTAAGACGGCCGGGCATCAATGCTACTTCAGGGAGGTCTTCGGCCGCAGCACGCATTTCACGTGTAATAAAGCGCCATACGCTTTCCACCGTATTGCGGCGAATGGTGGTATCGAATAATCTTTCGAGATTGTTTTCTATGATGGGTACCGGTCCCCAGTTCATTACGAGGAAACGATAGGCGAGCGCGCGCATGAAACGGGCTTCTGCAATGGCAATCGCTTTTATGCGCGGCGATACTTCTGCGCCCGCATAATTATTGATGTTATAAATGGCCAGGTTCGATTGCGCCACTACCGTCCAGAACGAACGCCAGGCGGTGCCGTTTTCGTTATTATCGCCGGTAGTATTGAACATTACATTGCCCCGGTCATTCCACGCCGAATAGGCGGTGCCGCCGCGGAAATCGCCCAGGTTGTACATGGCCTTGTCGTTGTATTCGAACCACACACGGCTGTACAAAAGCGCTGTGCCGGCCAGCACCTGTTCATCGGTTTTGTAAAAGTTTACGTCTACCACTGCACTTAATGGTGGTTTTTCCAAAAAATCTTTTTTACAGGAAGCAAGTGCGGCGATGGCCAGCACCAGACCTGCTATATAACTGTATCTTCCTGGGGAATTCATATCATGCAGTTTTAGAAGTTAACGTTAATGGATGCAGTGTACATGGGCGTGAGCGGATAACGGCCGAAGTCGATGCCGATGGCCTGGTTACCCTGGCCACCACCGGTGGCGCCCGTGCCCACATAAGCGCCCACTTCAGGATCGTAGCCGGAGTATTTGGTCCAGGTGACCAGGTTCTGCGCGCCAAACACAATGCGCAAATCCTTAATTACTTTGGTATAGCCCAGCAACCATTTCGGAACATTATAGGCGAGCGAAATATTCTTCAACCGTATGTACGAACCATCTTCTACGAAGCGCGTGTTGTTTTTACCGTAGTTGTTATCGGAAGCCAACTGGTTGCTGGTGATGCGGGGTACAGTGGTGCCGCTGTTTTCGATAATGATCTTGCCATTGCCGCCATCAATCAAACGGGCATAGTTCGCCGCGCTTACCAGAAAGTTGCGGCTCAGGTTTACGTTATTGGGATTGGTGCTAACTGCAGCAATGTAGTTGTAGATATCGTTGCCCCAGGTGGCGGTGAAGAGAATGCTGAGGTCAAATCCTTTCCAACTGAACGTATTGGTAAAGCCGGCAGTAAGATCGGGCCAGGGATTGCCAATAAAGGTTTCGTCGTTCACATCGATCTTGCCGTCTTTGTTCATATCCCTGTATTTCACATCGCCTACCCAAATGCCGGTATTGGGATCGATGGGCACGGGGTTGCCGTTGTTGTCAACCGGACGGGCGCTGGCCTGAATATCTTCCTCCGACTGGAACAATCCTTCGGCTATATATCCCCGAAAAAGCCAGGGTTCATAACCTACATGCGCCCATTGCGTCCAGTTGTTCATCCACCAGGAAGTGCGGGGCACAAACTTGCTGTCGCCGGTAAGCGACAATACTTTCGACTGGAAGTGTGACAGGTTCAAATTGGTTTCCCAGCGGAAATCACCTTTGCTGATGTTCACGCTGTTGAGGGTCACGTTCCAGCCGACAGTTTTGAGGTTGCCGGTGTTTACCAGCGGCGGTGCAAGTGACCCGGGAACACCGCCGGTACCCATATACCAGGGCAGTGCGGCATTCAGGATCAGGTTGGTGGTTTTACGTTCGTAATAATCGAATTCTATGGAGAAACGGTTGTTGAGTATGCCCAGGTTCAGGCCATAGTTGTTGGTGCTGGTTTCTTCCCAGCCCAGGTCGGGATTTTTCAATTCGCTGGGCAGGAAACCGGTTCCCCACGGCGTGGCGCCGGTAGAGAGCCGGGAGTAGATGCCTGCGGCACTGCCCTGGTTGCCGGTAAGACCGGTTTCGAAGCGCAACTTCAGTTCGCTGATGAAATCAACGGGGAAGAATTTTTCCTGGCTTACACGCCATGCCACGGAAACAGAAGGGAAGTTGCCCCAGCGTTTGCCGGGTCCGAAAAAAGGCGTACCGTCCCTGCGGAAGGTGGCGGTAAGCAGGTAACGATTGTCGAAATTGTAATTGAGCCTGCCCAGGTACGATTCCATTGACCAGGGATAGGTGCCGCCGTTGTTGGTGGCCGAATTGGGATCGCCGGCTTCCACATCAAATATATCATTGGTAAGAAAACCGGTGCGGCCCACGGTGATCGCTTTCCATTGCGATTCCTGCGCTTCGTGGCTTACCATCAACGTTATATGGTGATCGCCAAATTGGCGCGAATACTCTATCAACTGGTTCCAGTTCCAGTACCAGTTGGAGTAGGTGCCATTGGTAAGCGATGCTTCAAGGTTGTAGTGCCACTGGCTCAACTGGTAGGTAGGTACATAATAGGTGGAAACGCCGTTGCCGAAACTACCGTTGAAGGATGTACGAAGGGTGAGCCCCGGAAGCGGCTTGATGCTTACATTGGCGCCGCCCATTACCTCCCGGCGCATGTTTTTATTGGTGATCATGTTGGCAAGGGCCACAGGATTGATCGGTGCATACTGGTTGGCGCCGTTCACCGGGTCGCTCATGCCCCAGGTGCCATCAAAATTGGTGACCGGTATCTGAGGCGTAAGGCGAAGGGCATTGGCAATAAGCGGGCTTTCCGCATTGCCATAGTTGGTGGTGGTAAGTATTTCGTTGGTTTGGTTCACATTTAGGTTAAGCCCGAGCGTTGCCCAGGTACGCGGTTTGTTATCGAGGTTCAAACGCAAGCCATAGCGGTTGAAACCGGAACCCAATGCCACACCTTCCTGGTCAAGGTATTCGCCGGAGGCATAATAGGTAGTGTTGTTGCTGCCGCCGCTGAAACTCAGCTGGTGTTTGCTCATAGCGGCATTGTTGAACAATTCCTTTTGCCAGTCGGTGCCTTCGCCCAGCAGGGAAGGATCGAGAAATTCATCGGGGGTGGTGCCGCCTGCCAGTTCGTGGTACTCTTTTACCATCTGCGCATACTGGCGGAGGTTCATCACCTCGAGGGGTTTCGGGGGTGTTTGCAGGTTATACTGATAGCCATAATTGATTTTTACATCTCCTGCTTTACCGCGTTTGGTAGTGATGAGGATCACGCCGTTGGTAGCGCGTGATCCATAAATTGCGGTAGCAGAAGGGCCCTGCAGGATCTGTATATCCGCTATATCGGAGGGGTTAATACCTGCAAGCGGGTTGGAAGAACTTTGATTGCCATACGAAACGTCTTCAGTAGCCTGTATCTGCACGCCATCTACCACATACAAGGGCTGTGTGCGGCCCAGCGAACTGATGCCACGAATGTTTACGGAAATGCCGCCGCCCGGCTGACCAGTGTTCTGGGTGATGTATACACCTGCGGCACGGCCCTGCAAAGCCTGTTCAAGTGTAGTATTGACC
The DNA here is from genome assembly GCA_937961055.1 of uncultured Chitinophagaceae bacterium. Taxonomy (GTDB): domain Bacteria; phylum Bacteroidota; class Bacteroidia; order Chitinophagales; family Chitinophagaceae; genus CALCIN01. Next base: position 29,296 of record CALCIN010000039.1, read on the forward strand.
GTTTTGGCCATAGCCTCGGCGGTCACTGTAGTTTGTGCCGCGGTGAGGTCGCCTTTCCTGGATTGCCCGTAACCTACCACCACTACTTCTTCCATATTATTGGCAGCAGGGGACAGGGTGATGGTGAGCGTGGTGCGGTCTTGCACAGAAACCGTTTGCGTGGCCATACCCACATGCGAAATCACCAGTGCTTTTACACTGGCAGAGACTTTGATTGAAAAACTGCCATCAACTTTGGTAAGGGTGTTGATTTCCGGCTGGCCTTTGGCAGCTATGGTAACGCCACCGAGCGGGATGCCTGCCTCATCCGATACGGTACCGGTAATGGTCCGCTCCTGGGCAATGCCTGCGGCAACGGTTAACAGGAACGCGCAGGCTAGTACGAGTGCCCGAAGGATTCGTTCATTTCTCATATAGCAATTAGTTGTTTAAATCAAATTTAAACCGATTGCAGAACCATTTAGTAATACTTTTTTAGCCATTTTTGATGCTTTTTTTAATCTGAAGGGCTGGACAGATGAGGGTAATGCCGCATAGCAGCTATCAGGAGATTATTCATCCCCGTTTAAAATTTGTGCAGGCGTGGTAATACTTTTTTAACTGGAAACTACCAAAACGATTAAGCGTATTGCAGAGCAGGTGCGGCTGTGGTATTGTACAGCAAAATGTTATACGTGGTTATGATTTGCTTTCAACCATTATTCCCTGTAAAATTTATTAGCGGTTATCTTCCCGGATCGCCAGGAAATTGGCTACAAACTGGAAGGCTATAAAACCGATGATGAAAATGGCGGAGAATGTATTGAGCGGTTCTCCGGTGGTAAACGCCGCAACCACCGCTGCAGCACCAATTACGCCCATCGCAATGGCGTAGAACAGTAACACGTGCCTGGGACGCGTGGTGGCAAACATCACACTAAAGGGCGGCATCATGGCAAATCCATAACCTGTCAGCGCCAACCAGGGGGCCTGGCCTGTGACGAGGTAAAGCGCAACGCCTGCCAGGAATACCAGCAGACTGACACCTACAAAATTGGAACTGATCTTCTGATGCCGGCTAAGCAGGAATTTGCCATACGGATTCAGGCGCAGCAGCAAATCGCTGAGCGGGGTTATGACCCAGGTGGAAAAAGCAAAGATGCCAATCAACAGCGTAAGCGGCGTAAGGAAGGGCCGCAAGGTTTCGTTGTTGCGCTCCAGTGCGCGCAGCACCCGGAACGCTACATATATCCCGATGATCACGGCCCACTGGTACCTGGCCGTGAGGTTACCCATAAAAAAGGCATATTTCAGAAACAGCCGGTAAACAGGATTGGCAGCCTTCAAGGCTTCTACCATACCAGACCGCGCATATTCGTTATTGGGATCGTGTTTCAATGCTTCCTTGAAATGTTCCAGCGCTTTTTTGTGCTGTCCTCTTTCCAGCAGTCCCCAGCCGTAATTCGCATGTGTATAAGGGTTGTTGGCGTCTTCGCGTAGCGCGCCTTCAATGGTAAGGAATGATTCTTCGGGCCTGTTCAGTTTTTGCAGGGCCGTACTGCGCATATTGAGTGCCGCCAGGTGCTGAGCGTCAATTTCCAATGCCTTCTCCGACAATTCGAGCGCTTCCTGGAACTGTTTGCGCGACAGTTTGATGGTCGAGAACCAGGCAAAATAATCTGCACCATACGGTTCAAGGGCAATGGCTTGTTGAATGAGTTGTTCTGCTTCATCGTAGTTGTCCTGCTCCAGCGCAATCCGGCTTTTGATATAGAAGAGGTGCGGTTCGCCGGGCGCCAGTCCAATGGCGCTGTCAATCACCGTACGGGCAGCGTCCGGCTTTCCCTGTTGCAGGTATACTTCTGCCAGCAAGGTTAAATACCGGATATCGTTGGCATCTTCTGCAAGCAGTTCTTTCAGCAGTTGGCCGGCTTCGTTATATTTCTGTTGTGATAAGAGAATAGATACCTTGGCTAACCTGGGGTTGTCGGTCATAATTATTTCTTCATTTTAAGGTAGGTCAATACATCGTCGTACAGGCCGGCGTCATTGGCAAACATAGCAAAATTCTTTGCGGTCACAAACCACTCCTGTGTGCTGGGTCTGTGCTTTTTGATAGCGCTCAGCAGGTCGCTGGTTTCAAGGGGTTTGGGTATGTCGTCGGAGAAAGAAGATTCCAGTTTCAATTCGATGGCGATATCAATAACGGCGTCGATGTCGGCGCCGGAAAAATGCTCCGTTTTGCGGGCCAACAGGTGATAATCGATGTTATGCACCGGTTTTTGCTGCAGTTTGAGCCGGAAGATCGACTCACGGCCAGCCATATCCGGAGGCGGCACAAAAATGATCCTGTCGAACCGGCCCGGGCGGCGGAATGCCGGGTCAAGGTTCCAGGGCGTATTGGTGGCACCCAGTATCAGTACGCCATCGTTGTTGTTGCCGATGCCGTCCAGTTCCTGCAGGAATTGATTGATGAGATGCCTGCCTGCGGATTGTTTCATATCGCTCCTGCTGGCGCCCAGCGCATCCACTTCGTCGATGAACAACACACAGGGCGTATTGTTGCGGGCCAGTTCAAAAATGCCGTGCAGGTTCTTTTCGCTGTTGCCCACCCACATGTCAAGAATATCGTTCAGCGTTACGCTGATAAACCGCGCATTCACCTGTCCGGCGGTAGCTTTTGCCAGAAAAGTCTTGCCGCATCCCGGCGGTCCATACAAGAGAATACCCCCGCCGATTTTCTTGCCATATGCCTTGTACAGCTCCGGGTGTTGCAGCGGCTTGATGATCTTCAGTTCGATTTCTTTTTTCAACCCTTCCATGCCACCCACATCACTGAAGGTGACCGAGGGTTTTTCCAGAAATCGGTTGTCCGTATCCGGTATTTCCTCCATAGTGGGCGTGGCGTTGGTCATTCTCAGTTCGCGGTCCAGTTCTTCGTCGGTGGCGTTGGGGGCTATGGACAAAGCGAGTTTGTACATTTCGATGGCCTTCGCAACGTCGTTTTCCCTCAGGAGGCCTTTGGCGTACAAAATAAGTATATCCGGGTCCTGCCTGCCCTCATCGATGATCTTTTCAAGGATTACATTGCAGGCGGAATAATTTTCTCTTCTGAAAAACACTTTTGCCAGCCCGGTGGCCGCCTGGAGGTTATCGCTGTTGCGGAGTATATAGGTGTATTCCTGTTCGGCTTCCGGCAGCCGGTTTAACTGCAGCAGGTTATCGGCCAGCAGCAGGCGCAGGGGAATATTATCGGGCGAATGCCTGAGCGCTTCCCGTAAATTGTTGATGGTTTGATCGTTCATGATGATTGAGCTCTGTCGTGTCAATAGATCCGTTGGCAGCGTATTACAAGGTAAGGTAAGCTGCTGGTAAACGGGGGCTAAATTAAGGCAGGAGCGGCGATGCACAAAGATAAGGACCGGGTATTTATCCTTGCACAGGATGCGTACCATGCAGAGGACCGCCTGTTGTATGAACAATTCGTGCTGCCGGCACAGGCCAGGTCCTGGTGTATAAATTATGAGCGTGCGACCGTTCATACCACAATATACCCTTCGCATTCCCGCATGGCGTAACTTCGCGTTTCTAAATTCTGTGCTATTGAAACATTTGCGTACGCTGAGCCCTTTTTTTTACAAATACCGTTACCGGCTGCTGCTGGGCGTGCTGTTCATTGTGCTGTCCAACTATTTCGCCATCCTGGCGCCGCAGGTAACAGGTTATGTGTTCGACGTGGTGCAACGTTCCTTTGGCATTGAAACCAAAGGCAGGCCGGGGAATTACGACATACTGGTAAACCGGTTTATAGCTTATGCCGAGCAGTTTAAAACCACTTCCCTGATCGCTCTCTGCGGCATCACCATCCTGGTGCTGGCCCTGATTCGGGGTATTTTTATGTTCTTCATGCGGCAGACCATCATCGTCATGAGCCGCCATATCGAGTTCGATCAGAAAAACCAGATATTCCGGCATTATCTTACGCTCGACAGCAATTTCTACAAAACACACAGTACCGGCGACCTCATGAACCGCGTGGCGGAAGATGTGAGCCGTGTGCGCATGTTTACCGGCCCGGCGGTGATGTATTTCATCAACCTCATCACGCTGATCGGGATGGCGCTGTATTTCATGATCCGGAAAGACGCACTGCTCACGCTCTACGTACTGGCGCCCCTGCCGGTACTGGCGGCCACCATTTACCTGGTGAATACCGTCATCAACCGCAAAAGTGAGCGTATACAGGCCCTGCTGAGCGATCTCACCACCAACGCACAGGAGTCGTACTCGGGCATCCGGGTCATCAAATCCTTTGTACAGGAGCGGGCCATGCTGGGATTTTTTGAGAAAAACAGCGAGGCGTACAAAAAAAATGCGATCGGACTGGCCGCAGTGGAAGCGATCTATTTTCCCTCCATGTCGTTGCTCATTGGCCTCAGTACCTTGCTAACGGTAATGATTGGGGGCATTTACGCCATCCAGGGCACGCATGGCGTAACCATGGGAACGATTGCCGAGTTTGTGATGTACATCAACATGCTTACATTCCCGGTAGGCGCCATTGGCTGGACGGCCAGCATGATCCAGCGTGCTGCGGCTTCGCAGAAGCGGATCAATGAATTTTTGCACACCAAACCGGTCATCACCAACCCGCCCCGGGCGCTGGAACCGGTGTTGCAGGGACATATTGTGTTTGACCATGTCAACTTCACCTATCCCAATACAGGCATTCATGCGCTGAAGGATTTCAACCTCGAAATAAAGCGGGGACAGAAAATAGCGATCATTGGCCATACCGGCAGCGGCAAAACCACCATTGCCAACCTGCTGTTGCGGATGTACGATCCCGGGCAGGGAACGGTTTACATAGATGGTACCGATATCCGCACCATGGATTTGCATGCCCTGCGCCGGCAGATCAGTTATGTGCCGCAGGACGTGTTCCTCTTCAGCGACACCATTACCAACAATATTCTCTTCGGCACCGGACAGCAGTCGCAGGAACAGGTGCAGCAGGCGGCCAGACAGGCCAGCGTACACAATGAAATACAGGGCTTTCACGACCAGTACGACACCCTGGTGGGCGAGCGGGGGGTAACGCTCAGCGGTGGGCAAAAACAGCGCATATCCATAGCCCGGGCACTGGTAAAAGACCCACAGATAGTTATATTCGACGATTGCCTCAGCGCAGTGGATGCCCGCACCGAGAAGGAAATCCTGGGCAATTTATACCGCTATCTGCAGGGCAAAACCGCTATTATCATTACCCATCGGATTTTTACGCTGTTTGATTTCGATAATATCGTAGTGCTGGAAAACGGGCGCATCGTGGAAATGGGAACACATAAAGATTTGTTATCACATAACGGTTACTATTCGTATTTATACGAACAACAGCAGCAACAGGAAAGGGAGGAGTCCATTGGAGAGAGCGGCGAATCTTGACTTTGGGTCTTTTCTTTTTGAATAAACCCCAAAAATAGTAATGAAATTTTGCTGATTCTAAAACAATATTATATTTGTAACTGCTTTTTTT
>CALCIN010000040.1 GCA_937961055.1 uncultured Chitinophagaceae bacterium
TGCGTGATGATGGCCAGGTTGGCATATACTCCTTCGGCAATTTCTTCTGATATCTCGATGTTGAGCTGATTCGGTTGATGTTGATTGTCCATATCAATAGATTTATGCTTCAAAATTAGAAAAGCCCGGAACACGGCTATGCAACATAAACAAAAAACCCCGGTAAATACTTACCGGGGCAAAATCATATGGAGAAAAAAACAGGTCCTTGGTTAATCCACATCCCAGAAAATCCTCGAATCATAAACATTAATGGTTCCCTGTTTTTGCAGGTTTTCCAGGTTCGTATTTGATTCGCTGATGGGATAATAGAACCGTACGGGTTTTTTCGGAGCAGCGCCCGATGAAGAAGAATGCGGCACATCAGGGAAATTGGTCCTCCTGTACTCTGTCCAGGATTCGAAGTTGTTGAACAGCGCCAGTGCGATCCATTTTTGGAACCAGATTGCCTTGAGTTTGTCGGGAGATGCGCTCCAGGTTACGTTTTCCTTTCCGTTAGCCAGGTAAGCTTCAGCTTTGGCAATGGCCAATTCGGGATCAACGGCTGAGGGGCTGGTTCCAACGCCTCCATCGAGCAGGAACGACTGCTTAACACCTTCTTCATACAGGTCCTGAGCTGATCCCAAACCGGCAATACTGTAGCGTACGGCTGCTTCTGCCTGCAGGAAGTAGCTTTCTGCCGCAGTAAACAACACCATCGGACGGGTGGCTTCGCCGCGCACTACCTGTGCTGCGCCAATGGAAGAAACCAGGGTTTCCAGGTAGGAGCTGCCTGTAGCGCCGAGCGGAACGCCAACATAATCGTCAAAATTGTTCTTATCGCCAGCAACTTTGGGATCGGCCTTGCGCTGCAAACGGAATGAATCTTCAGTAGCTTTCAGGTTATCAATCAGGAATTCACCCATTTTATAAAAACGGTGGTTTGTCACCTCCACATCGTTTTCATTATAACCAAAACTGCCGTAGAAAAAATTCAGCTTGCCGGGCTGTTTTGCGTAACCGGGATTTACCAGTGCATTTACAGACAGGAATCCAGTGCCTTCTGCAAGGATCTTGTTGATCTCGGTGGTAATGTATCCATCTCTGCCGGCCATGCGCGACTGGCGGATCAATATGCGCAATTTCAAAGTATTGGCAAGTTGAATCCACCTGGTTTTATTTCCCTTGAAAACGATATCGGCAGGGGCATTTGACGGCCAGGTGGCAGCCTTGATTTCTGCAATAGCCTCATCCAGTTTTACAATCAGGTTTTCGTAAACGGACTGGCCATCGTCGTAATCAGGAGTTATATGTTCAAAGGTTCCCCATTGGCTATAGGGAATGTTACCGTACATGTCAACCAGCCGTTGGAACAGAAAGGCTTGCATTATTTTGGCGGGGCCTACCAGCCATCCATATCCTTCTTCCTGGCCATTGTCCACTACATACTGGTAATCGAACAGGTTATCGTAGATACCGTCCCAATAGTTAAAATCGGAGTTGGAAAATATGTACGTTTTTTGCTGGGCACCGCCCGTAAAACTGGTGCTGAAGCCAAAGTAACCCACCCAGGCGCCACCGATAGCATCAGGGCCGGTGGTACCGCTCATGGTAGTATTTACTGCGCCGGTAAACTGCCAGTCGGAACGGGAAGTACCGGGTTTATTGGGGTTTTCGTTGACGTCAATAAATGATTTGGAACAACTGCTTGCAACCAGCAGCGCACCTATATATAGCAATTTTATCCTTTTCATAATTTCTCACTGTTTAGATTAGAACGTTACGTTTAGAGACAAACCGTACGACCGTACAGGAGGCGTGTTGGTAGTTGAATTCATACCGATGTTATTGGAATCGGTGCTGAAAGCATTAAACTCTGGGTCTGTATAGATATTGTCAGACGGAACGAAAGTGAACAGGTTCCGGCCTACAGCTGTGATGCTGATATCCTTTACAAACTTGAGCTTGTTGATCATATTGGTAGGGAAAGTATAGGTAAGTGAGATATCGCGGACCTTCAGGAAAGTTCCCTCCAGGATATAAAATTCTGCTATACCGCTGGATGAACCTGCACCGCGCGGGTTGCCCACGTCGCCCCAGCCTTTGTACCAGGCCCAGTATTCATCTACCATCACACTGGTGTTGGGAATATATTTTCCGGAACCATCGTCAATAACAGAATTGGGCCACAGGAAAGGTTCGCGGTTATACTTGGTAGTAAGAGCGCCTGCTCCTGTGAAACCAAGGGCATCGCCAATGGTGTGGTATACCTTGTAGCCTGTCCTGTACTCCAGGTTGGTGCCCAGGGTCAGGTTCTTCCAGCTAACACTGGTACCAAAGCCAATGGTGTGTTTGGGCAATGTGTTTCCAAAGCCTTTCAGGTTCGGATCTTTCAGGGCCCAGCCGTCTGTATTGCTTACCACTACACGGCCCAGGTCATCGCGGAGGAATGCAGTAGCCTTGAGATAGGGGAAAGGCTGGTCAAGTTCCGCAAAGATATACCCGGCCGTTCCATAAGAACCAGACTGGAAGCGGGGCAGGTTCAGGAAGAGCTTGGTAACCTTGTTGGTGTTGTAGGTATAGTTTGCATTCACATTCCAGGTTACGCTCTTTGATTTTACAATATTGTATTTGATGTCAACATCAAAACCTTTGTTGTCCAGACTGGCTGCATTTACACGGTAGTTGGAAAAACCGGTAGCTCTTGATACGCCCACGTTGATAATATTTCCTTCAGATTTTTGACTATATACTGCAAAGTCAATATTCAACCGGTTGTTCAGTAATGATGCCTCAAAGCCGGCTTCAATGGTTTTAATTTCCTCAGGCTTCAGGTTTTTGTCAGGAGCAGTGTTGTCAATGGTCAATCCTACAATACTGCCATAGGGGAAACCGGCTGCATTGCTGTAGGTAGCAGCAAGCTGATAGGCATTCAGCGGGTCATTTGCGTTCTTATTATAGGAGAGGCGAAGCTTCAGGAAGTTCAGCACCTCCGAACTCAATGAGCTGAATGCTTCGGTGACTACAAACGAAGCGTCTACACCATAGTATACAAGGGAATAAAGGTCCCGGTCCCTGCCTTTCTGGTAGAAAACAGAAGAGTTATCATTTCTTGCGGAGGCATGCAAAAACAGGAAGTCTTTATAGCCAACAGTTGCATCGGCAAAATATCCAAATTTGCGGGTGTCGGAGATATTGGCATATGTAGCATCGGGGTCCCCGTTAATATCACCTGCCCTGTTGGTAATGTTGATTATGCCTGGCACTACAATAGAAGTGCTGGCTACACGAATACTTTTACTTTGCCGTATGATCATGCTGGTTCCCAGCACACCGGAAACAGAGAAGTCATTAAACTTCTTGTCGGCCCTGATCATTAAGTCACTGGTGATCCGGCTGCTCCAGCTGGAATATTCAGCCACGGAACCTAACACATCGTTGCGTGCACGATATATACCGTTATAGTCGTTAAAACGATCGTCATGTGTGTATGCCTGGGATTTTGCCCACGGAGTATATTCGAACTTACCCGTCCAGTCTTTACCAAAACTATTGGTAACAGCACTACCCAAACGATAAGTAGCCCCCAGCCATTCAAGCGGCTTGAACTCTAAAGTGAGGTTCCCGTTGAAATAGTTGTTCCTTACATCCCTGCGGTTATTGTCTGCAGCAAAATAGGGATTGTCGTAATAGTCGTTGAAATAACCGTTGGGGTTCGCAAACTTGTTATTGCGCCAGTCGCGATAGTCGCTTAATGGAAACCAGATCGGTGTGTTGTAAACGAGGAACATAAAGTTGGCAGTGGTGCGCTCTGTTCTGTCAACCGCATAGCTGGCGTCGAAAGAAGCTTTAAATTTGCCGTATGTTTTGCCGGCATTAAACCGGAACGTTTGCCTGTTGTACTGGTCGCCCGGCACAATGCCCTTGGTTTTGTAATTCTGGAAGGAGAGGTAGTAGCTGGTTCTTTCATCGCTTCCCGACAAAGAGAAGTTAGTCTGTGTAGAATAGCCAACGTCAAACGCATCTCTCTTCTGGTTTTTTACCGCCCGGTAAGGGAGTACCAGGTGATCGCCATCTTCCAGCACGCGGCCGATACTGCGGGGTTGTCCGTCGAAGGCATCGCCATACTGCTGGTTTTCGAACGGACGGAAGTTTTCGATGCCGGGCGTGCCATCGCCATAGTCAGAACCTGAACCAAAGCCGGTCTGAAAGTCGGGTGTAAAGCTGATGGCTTCTGCAGTAACCGTTTGTGAAAAATTGATCGTGGGTTTTCTACCGCCTTTTTTGGTAGTGATCATCAGTACACCGTTCACACCGTCGGTGCCGTACAGGGTGGCCGCCTGACCACCTTTCAGCACTGTTACATTTTCAATATCGTCGGGGTTAATATAAGAGGCCACGTTGGAGGGAACCGGCACACCATCCAGTACAATCAGCGCCTGGTTGTTACCGGTAATAGAACGATAACCTCTTAATACAATGCGCACATCATTATTCACGGAGTTATTGACGTTGTAAATGGTAAGACCACCAATTTTTCCCGACAAAGCCTGACCCAGGGTAGGCGATTTACCGGAAGTGATCTGCTCTGCAGCAATGGTGGTGTTGGCATAACCGATTTCTTTGGGCCTTCTCTTGATACCCAGCGCCGTAACCACTACTTCCTGCAGGTCCCTGGTACTTTGCGGCTCCAGGGTAACGTTGTAGTTATTGTCCTCCCCTACAGGCAGTTCCAAACTGCGGCTACCCACAGAAGTAATGACCAATACATCACCTGTATTAGCTTCTATTCTGAACCGGCCTTCGATATCGGTAGTGGTACCTTTTGAAGTTCCCTTGATTAATACGGAAGCGAAAGGAATGGGCGCCCCTTGTGGATCTTTTACCTGCCCGGTAATGGTCCGGGTTTGGGCAAGTGCTGACATACATAGCGTTGTCAGTACTGCCAGCATTGACAGTAATTTTCTCATGTGACCGTTAATTTTTTTAAAAATTTGACCGAATAAATGTAGGAGAAATTTTTTCTCCTCCCCCAAAAAAAGTTAAAACACTTTTCGGATAAGGCCGTAACAACAGTAGACAAACGTAATTATATATCCGCTGCAATTCACTTAAGGGCAACCGAAAAAATGTAGCCGGCTATAGAGACCTATACCGGCTTCTCCTTAATTTCAGTCACAAAAAGCATTGAAGCCATATATTATTACGGACAAGTCGGAACGATCGCTACAATTCGTATGTAATAACTTTCTTTAGTTGATAATAAATATACCAGGTCATATCAACGGCTGCAGCAACACAATCTATTGCCAGCCAATTACCGGAATGTTATACCGGGGGATGATTAATGTAAACAGGAATTATATTTCCAAGAGGTAGTGACCTATGAGGGTGAAGTGGAATTATTCTGCACAGCGGCATACACGCCATACCGGTTGCAGCATCAGCTTTTCTCATGTGACAGTTTTTTTAGTTGTGACAGATAAATTTAGGAAAAGTGTAAAATCCAACAAAAAAAGATATTCTGTTCCGGAATTCCGGAAGCCTGAAGTTTGCGGGGCAATGAACAGGGAAAGCCATATTCTGCGGCGCGTTACTCCATATAATATATATAATAGCGTTGCTCCATAATAATATAATATAGCCAGGCTTATAATAATACCGGGCCTATTCACTGCGGGTGCCCGGCTTTCTTGTTTACCCCCCGATCAATACCTGCGCCATCACCACCGATTTCCGGTTACCATTCAACTGGTCCGGCCCCGAGCCCGGCGCCGTACCCGATGCATAAGACGTTTGAGAAAAATGCAAACCAATGCGACAGTTGGTCTTAGCCCTGGCAAGCCGTGAAATGAATTGGTCAATTTTGTAGCTGAAATTGCAATACCACCTTACTCCCGTGCCGAAAAAAGCAGGCGCCGATGAACTGTACAGCACGGCATGCTCCAATGTGTATATACGCGCCTCATAATCGTCGGTTGCAAAAAACTGCAAACGGCAAGAGGCCTGCCAGGGCGTAAAAGGCCTGGCATAACGTATGTCTGCAAAACCGAGAAATCCCGACTGATGTACGCCTGCCTTGCTATACCGTAGCAGTTCTACGCGCTTTCGCAGTTGCAGGGCGGGTGTCATTTGCCAGCTCACTTGCATACGCCAGCTGCGTTTTTTTGCGGGCAATACGGCAGGCAGTCCCCCGCCCTCTTGCGGAACATTGGCGCCTTTTTGTTCGAAGCGGTACCGGCAATATATCTCGGTATTCCGATTGGGTGTCCAGTTTACCTGCAGCAGGTAGTCACTTCCGGCTGAAGGAGCATGTACCCCAAACCGCAACCAGGAAAACCGAAAAAAATCGGCATAGGCATCCACCCTCAGGCGGCGGGTGGGCTTTATAGCAATACCGGTATACAATCCCGTTTCGTTTTCCGGCTTTGAACCTTCCGTAAACGCATTTCCCGCTACAGCCTGGTATGCCGGTGAGATATTCCGGAATAGCAACGCAACATCCACGGCAGGATCAGCTGTCAGGATTACTCCCTGCAGCCATGCTGCATGGAGCAGTTTGTCTGCCGCTATTTCTCCAAACAAATGCAGATTGCCGGCCGTATAGCTATAATCTATACTGTAATTGCTCCAGCCTGCGCCCTGCAGGGAATAGTAATCATAGGGTTCGGGCAATGCACGAAAGGGAACGGCAAACCTATGCTGAATCATATTCAGGCCAACATGCAACCGTTGATGATTGTACTGCACATTGGCGCCTGCAGCCAGCCATCCTACGCTGTTTCGCGCCCGCCATTCAGCCATAGTACGATGATAGCCGGAGGCTGCCACTGAAGTAATATACGCGCCACCCTCATCATTTTTTACAGAGGCGCTCAGCTTCCTGTATGAAACGAATGAAGTTGCTTGTATACGGTTATATTGCACCGTTATAGCTGCTCCACGATGAAAATTGTACTCGCCGGCGGAAGTATATGGCTTCACCACACTGGCCTGACGTTTTACATTCATCACAGCTGCACTTTTCTTGAATCCCTGGCCCTGCCAGTGTACCAGTCCCTGGCCAAGGCTTATGGAGTAGTCGCCGAGAGCCAGCGCTTTGATAATGCCCAGTTTTTGTACAAAGAAATGCAGGGAGTAAAAATCGAAACCATAGCGTTGTCTGCCGCGCAGCAATTCTTCACCCGGGTCTTTTTCGGCAGTAATGCCGTATTGCAGCAGGTCGCGGAACTGGTAGCGATAGCGTACAAATACATGCAGCGGGCTCCCGGGATATTGCCGGGTAGCATCACCGCCCTGGTATCCTTTTGCCTTTTCCAATACCCGGCTGGTGCGTACCAAAAGCTTTTTATCGCCGTTGGCAAACCGTTTGCCCAACGGTTCTATGCCCACAGCAACGCCAGTCACCGCTACAAAGGGAAGAATGCGCCGGATAGTGGGTATGTCCATCCCGGGCACTGCCTGCAACTCATAGATGTGTAAAAATGGCCCAAGCACCTTGCGGTAGTGAAGCAGCTGTTGTACCTGCAGGTCTGTAAGCAATGCCAGCGCGCTCAGCTCTTCTTCATCGGCTGTATTCAAATTGAGCCTGTGACGGCGGCGATGTTCGAGGTACTGCCACTGGGCATCATCAATTGATTCTTCTTCCCCGACAGCGGCCAGGTTTTCCAATTGTTGCTCGTAGGGATCGGGAGCATATTCTTCCTGTGCAGTGGCTGCAAACAACAGTACCATTATAAACAAAATGATTAAACGAACTCTCATACGTTATAAGAAAAATACTCTTTACTATTTATGCTTATCCCTTTCAGCCTGTACATTAATCATGAGCCCCGGCGTTAAGCCCAGTTGCGGATGAAAGGCAGCCGTGATCAGCGCCCGGAAATTCTCCCATTGCCAGCCCAGGGAAAACCAGGGACTGGCAACGTCTAACATTACGCCTATACCAGCTACAAAACTTCTTTCCACTACATATTGCATGTTCACCCGCACCTGCGCGGGCATGGTACTTTCTTTGGCAATCACACCCCACAGCAGCAGCTTTTCAGACCATTCATAACCAGCGCCCACACTCCAGCTCAGGGGCTGCGTGTTTGATGGGTTGCTCTTTGCCCCGACAAAATTGGCCAGCTGCAAGCCGGACCGGAACTTAGGCGTCAACTGCCATATTGTACCTATAGCATAAGAAATAGCACCATTACTAACATACCCGGGTATTCGGGTATGATTATAAGTAACACCTGCGCCTATCTGCACACGACCAAGCGCCTTGCCATAGGCCAATGCCCATTGCATATTGCTGTACGCTGCAGCGGTGCCCGTGTAATGCATAGCCAGTCCAATGCCGCCGGCAGCTACCGGCAGGGTTGCCGCCGCCGTATATTCCGCCAATTCCTTCAGCATATACCTGTTGGATGCAGAAAGGGCCGCACCCGTTTCGCAATCAGCCAGCGAAGCAGTGTTACACAAAAATGAAAAAGGGTTGCTGAAACCGGTGCTGTACGCACTGGTGCCTAAGGGGAAATTGCTACCTGCATACAGCGTTTGCGCAGGCACCCAAAAAAAACACAGCAAGCCGGGCACGATGCACAACATTGTTTTCATAAGCACTTATGTTTAACCGTTAGCAACCGGAAAATTAGGGAAAAAGCGTTCATAAAAATGGGGATTGGAAATCCAAAAGACAATCCTGGCAAAGAGCGTTGGAGAGGTGGGCTGATTGCTGGACAATAGTAAAGCAGGTAATGATATAGAAAGCAAATCACAACAAATGAAGCAGATTTGTGTCTTCACTGCACAAGAAGCAAACTGCTGCATCCATAAACTTATCCCGCAGCTTCATAATTGTTCCAACGGGGTAAGGCATTCTGCAGCACTATTAGAAAGCCTTTTCCCGCACCCCGTTCTATAAATTTTATAGTTGCGCAGCAAACACAGGCACTTTACCTTTGCGCCATGCAAATTTTAGATGGTCAAAAGGTATCGCAGGCCGTAAAAGATCAATTGAAACTGGAAGTAGCCCAGTTAAAGGCCGAAGGAAAAAAAGTGCCGCATCTTGCCGCCATACTGGTGGGCAATAATGGCGCATCGGAAACCTATGTAGCCTCCAAGGTGAAGGCCTGCGAGGAAATCGGTTATAAGTCCACCCTTATCAGGATGGAAGAAGACATCAGCGAATTCAAGCTGCTGTCGGCCATTGAGGAACTGAACAATGACCCTGATGTGGACGGCATCCTGGTGCAATTGCCGCTGCCCAAACATATATCGGACGAAAAGGTGATTAATACCATTCATCCGTCGAAAGACGTGGACGGGTTTCACCCGGTAAGTGCCGGCAAAATGATGCAGGGCCTTCCCACCTTTATACCGGCCACTCCCTACGGCATCATGCTGTTGCTGGAACATTATAAAATCAATACTGCCGGCATGCATGCGGTGGTGGTGGGTCGCAGTAACATTGTGGGCCGCCCGGCAAGCATATTGCTCAGCGCCAATGCCAATCCGGGCAACTGCACGGTGACCATCTGTCACTCGCACACCCGCAACCTCAAAGAACTGTGCCTGCAGGCAGATATTATAGTAGCCGCCCTCGGCAGGCCCGGCTTTATTACCGCCGATATGGTAAAACCCGGCGCCATCATCATTGACGTGGGCATCACGCGTGTGCCCGATGCTACCAAAAAGCGGGGCTATGCCATCAAAGGCGATGTTGACTATGCTGCGGTGGCCCCCAAAGCAAGCTATATTACCCCCGTTCCCGGTGGTGTGGGCCCCATGACCATTGCAGCGCTGATGAAAAATACTTTCCTGGCCTGGAAGGAGAAGCATTAAGGTGCAAACCGATGCAGGATACCATAGAGGAAGGTGCGATCTGTTCGCTAATGTTCACATTCACTAACTTGCGCCCATGTTGCCGGTAATGGAATCTTTTTACACCCTGCAGGGAGAAGGCTTTCACCAGGGGAAAGCCGCCTGGTTCATCCGTCTCGGCGGATGTGATGTAGGGTGCGTCTGGTGCGATGTGAAGGAAAGCTGGGATGCCGCCGCCCACCCGCTGAAAACCATTGATGCCATTGTACAGGAAGCACTGGTGTATCCCGGCCGCATTGCGGTAATCACCGGCGGCGAACCGCTGATGCATCCCCTCGATGAGCTGACTGCCGCACTCCGGCAGCATGGCTTTCAAACCCACCTCGAAACCTCCGGCTCTTCCCCGCTCAGCGGGCATTGGGACTGGATTTGCCTTTCCCCCAAAAAATTCAAGGCGCCGTTGCCGGACATTTTGCCCAAAGCCCATGAGCTGAAGGTGGTAGTGTACCATAAAAGCGACTTTGCCTGGGCAGAAAAATTTGCCGCACAAGTCAACCCGGCCTGCAAACTGTACCTGCAACCGGAATGGAGCAAATCGGCACAGGTTACCCCCCTGATCGTTGACTATATCAAGGACCACCCGCAGTGGGAGCTTTCGTTACAGTTACACAAGTATATTAATGTGCCGTAGGCAGGCGGATTCACAGACTATTCCCCTCCAATTCGCGTTTTACTACAGTGGGTGCATCCTTATGCGCAGGAAACCGTCTTTAAGATGGTGTAACGATTAGTATTAAATTGTCGGGATGAACCGGTCCCGGCATGCGATGGCGCGGTTCCATTACTGTTAAAAAGTTATTCAATGAAAAACATCTGTATCATATTACTGCCCCTAATGATTGTATGTAGCGGAACCTATGCCCAGGGATATGATCCTGATAAAGTACCTAAAAAGGCGCAGGCGTTGTACCAGCAGGCCTATGAAAAAGCCCGGGATGAGAATTATCCTGCTGCTATTCAACTATTGCAGCAGGCAGTGAAGGTAGACCCGCGCTTTGCCGATGCCTATCTTTCCATTGCCGGCATGTACAGCGAAATGAAGCAATACCAGGAAGCCATTGAGAACTACGAAAAAGCAAGGGCTATTGACCCGGAATATTTCAAAGATTATAACCTGCCCTACTCCATTAACCTGGCCGGAAAGGGACAGTTTGAAAAAGCGCTGGCAGCCATTGATGAATTTCTCAGCATCCCGAACCTGAACGAACCAAGCCGGAAAGCCGGTGAATATCGACGCAAGACGTATCAATTTGCTGTTGATTATGCCAAGAGCCGCCCATTGAATGATTATCGCTTTGAACCCACCAACCTGGGCGACAGCATCAACAGTGTGCACTCTGAATATTTTCCTGCCATTACTATAGACAATGATGAACTCGTATTTACCCGCCGGGTAAATTCAATCAATGAAGATTTCTACAGTGCACGAAGAGAAAATGGCGTATGGCGCAAGGCTACCAGTCTGGCCGGTAATATCAATACCAATATGAACGAAGGGGCGCAGAATATTTCGCAGGATGGACAATGGCTGGTATTTACCGGTTGTAATTTCCCCAATAGCTATGGCAGTTGCGACCTGTACATCTCTTATTATACGCCCAATGGCTGGAGCGAACCCGAAAATCTCGGCCGCATCAATACGGATGCGTGGGAATCTGCTCCTTCACTGTCGCCGGACAAGCGCGACCTGTATTTTGCCAGCAGCCGGCCCGGTGGTTATGGCGGGGTGGATATTTATGTGAGCCGCAGGTTGCCCAACGGCCGCTGGAGTGAACCCGAGAACCTGGGACCGGAGATCAATACCATTGGGGATGAAGGTTGCCCGTTTATTCATGCCGATAACCAGACTTTATATTTTACTTCCAATGGCCATCTCGGCTATGGCGGTGATGACTTGTATATGTCTAAAAAACAGCCCGACGGCAAATGGGGCAAGGCCATCAACCTGGGTTATCCCATCAATACCATCGAAAATGAAGGCAGCCTGGTAGTGGCCGCAGACGGCAAAACCGCTTATTACGCCAGCGACCGGGCCGATAGCCGTGGCGGTTTGGACATTTATACTTTTGAACTGCGGGATGATGTTCGCCCGGCAAGGACCTTGTGGGTAAAAGGAAAAGTGTATGATGTCAAAACTTCCAAAGGACTGCCCTCTGCCGTGGAGCTAACGGATTTGTCTACCCGACAGGTAATGAGCAAGGTGCAGACAGACGAAACGGGCAATTACCTGATCACGCTGCCGGTAGGAAAAGATTATGCATTTACCGTAAGCCGGAAAGGATATTTATACTTTTCCGAGAATTTTCCTTTAAGTGAAAAAGCGCCTGATTCGGCTTATAAAATTGATATTCCGCTGCAGCCCATCGAAGAAAATGCCACCATCGTACTGAAGAACATTTTCTTTGATGTGAACAAATACGAGCTTAAACCTGAGTCAACCACTGAACTGGATAACGTCTATATTCTCATGCGCGACAACCCCACCCTGAAAATCCAGATCAATGGCCATACGGATAATGTGGGTAAGGAGGAAGACAACCTCACGCTGTCCAATAACCGTGCGCAAGCCGTGGTGAAATACCTGGTGAGCAAGGGCATTGCGGCAAACCGGCTTTCTTACAAAGGATTTGGGGCTACGCAACCTGTGGCAGATAATAGTACGGAAGAAGGAAGGGCGCAGAACAGGAGAACGGAATTGAAGGTGGTGGGGCAATAAGTCTGTATCCTGGTCAATAATCAGCATTGATACGACAACAATGTATCCGCACATTTTTAAAATGGGAAAAAACTAAACGAGTTTTTTTCACATAGGCCTGTCTGTTTATAAACTTGCCTGCTGCCAAAAACCCTTTATCTTCGCACACGTTTAACCCACACCGATACCTTTATCTTCATCGGCCGCCTGATCTTTTAGCGAAGGCGCGCCCGCTTTGTCACTGCTTTGGCGCAAACGACGCCCGGTCGCCGCGGCGCCAGCAACGCTATTACCAAACCGTACATACCTTTCATGTCAAACGAATTATTGTACCAGCTTGCCTTAACGCAGGTACCACATATCGGTCATGTGCATGCCCGCGTGCTCGTAGAAAAAATGGGCTCTGCAGAAGCGATATTCAAAGCACGTGCAGCACTTCTTGAAAAAATTGAAGGCATCGGCACCGTGCGTGCCAGGGCCATCCATTCGTTCAGAGATTTTCGTACCGCGGAAAAAGAAATCGCCTTTATTGAAAAATTCAGGATCACGCCGTTGTTTCTTACCGATCAACAGTATCCACAACGGTTGCTGCATTGTTATGACCCGCCCACGCTCCTGTTTTACCGCGGCAGTGCCGATCTGAACGCCTCCAAAGTGGTAGCGGTAATCGGCACACGGTCCAACACTGCCTATGGCAAAGAAATCACCGAAAAACTGGTCAGCGACCTGGCATACCTGCAGGTATTGGTGGTAAGCGGGCTGGCTTTCGGCATCGACGCCATCGCACACAGGTCTGCCATCCGGCACAGCCTGCCCACCGTGGGTGTGCTGGCGCACGGACTGGATGCCATGTACCCGCAGGAACATGCCGGCCTGGCACGCGATATGGTAAACCACCAGGGCGGCCTGCTCACCGAATTCACCAGTGGCACCAAGCCTGATAAGCACCATTTCCCTACCCGCAACCGCATTGTAGCTGGCATGTGCGATGCCGTGGTGGTAGTGGAAACTGGCGCCAAAGGCGGCAGCATCATTACTGCCGGTCTGGCAAACGGGTACAACCGCGACGTTTTTGCATTTCCTGGTCGCGCCACCGATGCCAGAAGCGCCGGTTGTCATTACCTCATTAAATCCAACAAAGCTGTCCTGATCACCGAAGCGGTTGACATCATAGAATCAATGGGTTGGGAACGACCGCCGGTGGTCCAAACAGGCCAGCAACGGGCAATATTTGCAGAGCTCACACCGGCGGAACAGGCCATTGTACAACTGCTGCAGGAAAACCAACCCCTGCATATTGATGAATTGCATATCCGAAGCGGACTGAGTACCAGTGCAGTGGCCACCGCCATCCTCAACCTGGAGTTGCAAAACGTGGTACGCTGCCTGCCGGGCAAGTTGTACCAGCTGCTATAACAGACAGGATGGGAAGGGCGAAAATCCGGCCTACCGGAAGCCTGCAACATTGTCTTCCAGGCATCCCGGTTCCCCGTCAATCAACCGGATACCGCCGTTTTTTGTTACCTTTGACGTTCTGTCAAATTGGCTCGTTACCAAAGTGTAGCACCTTTTTTGACTGCATTTAATTCCATATGCGGGAAAGCATCACGTATATAGAACCGGTTCAAAAAAAATTCATATCAATCCACTAAAGTATGTTAGGGTTTATTTCAAAGATATTCGGGGGAAGTAAATCAGAAAAAGACGTAAAAAATATTCTGCCGATCGTTCAAAAAATCAACCAGCATTTTGCCGCCTATCAGTACCTTACCAACGATGAACTGCGCGGTAAAACGGCAGAATTTAAAAGCCGCATCAAAGCGCACCTGCAGGAAATTGATGAAGAAATTGCGTCACTGAATAAACAGGGCGAAGAACTGCCTTTCAGCGATATCACAGGAAAAGATGCCATTTACCAGAAGGTTGACAAACTGGTAAAGGAACGTGATAAAAAAATTGAAGAAATACTCAACGAAATTCTCCCCGAAGCATTTGCCGTAGTAAAAGAAACGGCACGGCGTTTCAAGGAAAATACGGAAATCGTTGCTACGGCCACCCAGCTCGACCGCGACCTCAGCGTGAAAAAAGATTATGTTACCATCCAGGGAGATAAAGCCATTTATAAAAACAGCTGGACGGCCGGCGGCAACCTCATCACCTGGAACATGGTACACTACGATGTACAGCTGATCGGTGGTACCGTACTGCACCAGGGCAAAATTGCCGAAATGGCTACCGGTGAGGGTAAAACGCTGGTGTCTACCCTGCCCGCCTACCTCAATGCATTGGCCGGCGAAGGCGTACACATCGTTACCGTGAACGACTACCTGGCCAAACGCGACTCGGAATGGAACGGTCCCATATTCGAATGGCTCGGTCTTACCGTAGATTGTATCGATAAACACCAGCCCAACAGCGCCGACCGCAGAAAGGCTTATCATGCAGATATCACCTATGGCACCAACAATGAATTTGGTTTCGATTATTTGCGCGACAACATGGTACATTCGCCCGAAGAAATGGTACAGCGCAAACATCATTTCGCCATGGTGGATGAGGTGGACAGTGTATTGATTGACGATGCCCGTACACCGCTGATCATTTCCGGCCCGGTGCCCAAAGGCGATGAACAACAATACCACCTGCTGAAAGACCGTGTGCGCGCACTGGTTGAAATGCAGAAGCAGGTAGTAAACAAATTCCTCAACGAAGCAAAGAAACTTTACAGCGAAGGACAAGACGATCCCAAAACCGGCGGACTGGCCCTTATGCGCGCCTACCGTGGCTTGCCCAAGCACAATGCTTTGATCAAATTCCTGAGCGAGCCGGGCGTAAAAGTAAAACTGCAAAAGGCAGAAAACTATTACCTCGCCGATCAGCAGAAACAAATGCCGCTGGTCGACGAAGAACTTTTCTTCCATATTGACGAAAAGAACAACCAGGTAGAACTTACCGATAAAGGCATTGCCGCCATCACGCGCAGCGGAGAGGACCCTGATTTCTTTGTACTGCCCGATATCGGCGTACAACTGGCAGAAATAGATCGCAATGAATCGCTCACGCCGGAAGAGCGCCTCCAACGTAAGGAAGCCATTCTGAACGAGTATACAATAAAAGCCGATCGCATTCACACCGTTCAGCAATTGCTGAAGGCCTATACCCTCTTCGATCGCGATGTGGAATACGTAGTGCTGGATGGACAGGTAAAGATCGTTGACGAACAAACCGGTCGTATTCTCGACGGACGCCGTTACAGCGATGGTTTGCACCAGGCCATAGAAGCGAAGGAAAATGTAAAGATCGAAGCGGCCACACAAACCTATGCCACCATCACCCTGCAGAACTATTTCCGTATGTATCACAAACTGGCCGGTATGACCGGTACAGCCATTACGGAAGCAGGTGAGTTCTGGGACATCTACAAGCTCGATGTGGTATCCATTCCTACCAATGTGCCGGTGATCCGTAAAGACAATGAAGACCTGGTATACAAAACCAAGCGCGAAAAATATCGTGCGGTCATTGAAGAAATTGAACAACTGCGCAATGCCGGCAGACCAGTACTGGTGGGCACTACTTCGGTGGAAGTAAGTGAATTGCTGAGCAAGATGCTGCAGGTGAAAAAGATTCCGCACAACGTACTGAACGCCAAACAGCACGCACGGGAAGCCCAGATAGTAGCAGAAGCCGGTATGGCCGGCGCCGTTACCATAGCCACCAACATGGCCGGCCGTGGTACAGACATCAAACTCGGCCCCGGTGTAAAAGAAGCCGGTGGTCTCGCCATTATTGGTACGGAAAGACATGAAAGCCGCCGTGTAGACCGCCAGTTGCGTGGCCGTGCAGGCCGCCAGGGCGATCCCGGTACTTCCCAATTCTATGTGTCGCTGGAAGATGACCTCATGCGCCTTTTCGGAAGTGAACGCATTGCTGCTATCATGGACCGCTTCGGTTATAAGGAAAATGAAGTGATCCAGCATAGCATGATCACCAAAAGTATCGAGCGTGCGCAGAAGAAAGTAGAAGAAAACAACTTCGGCATCCGTAAGCGCCTGCTGGAATACGACGACGTGATGAACAAACAGCGTAACGTGATTTACAAAAAACGTAATCACGCCCTGTTTGGCGATCGCCTGGCGCTAGATCTTGATAACGCATTTTATATCGTAGCCGAAGGATTGGTAAACAGCTTCCAGGAGCAAAACGATTATGAAGGTTTCAAGATGGCAGCGATTGTGAACTTTGGTATTGATACCTCCATCACTGCCGAAGAACTGGAAAAAGGAAAAGTGAATGAATTGGCCGATAAGTTGTACACGGAAGCTACCCAGCGGTACCAGCGCAAAATGGCCGAACTGCAGCAGCAGGCCCTGCCGGTTTTCAAGAATATCCGGCTGTCGCAGGGAAGCCATGTAGAAAACGTGGTGGTGCCCTTTACCGATGGTAAGAAAGGCATCCAGGTGCTGGCCAATCTTAACAAAACGCTCGAAACAAACGGTCGTGAATTAACCAGCGCGCTCGAAAGACAGATCACCCTTGCCATGATTGATGAATCGTGGAAGGAGCACCTCCGCGCCATGGACGACCTGAAGCAGAGCGTGCAAACGGCCTACCTCGAGCAAAAAGACCCGCTGGTAATTTACAAGATCACGGCATTTGACCTGTTCAAGCGGATGGACAGCGAGCTGAACAAAAACATCATCAGCTTCCTCTGCCATGCCGGTATACCTGTTGAACAAAACAATGGACAGATACGCGAAGGCCGTGAGCAAAAAACCGATATGAGCCGCATGCGTGTGAACAAGGAAGAAATTGATCGTCGGGGTGATGATTATGCAGCCAATGAAAACGATTACTACGATCCTTCTGCCGCCGGTGTAAAACAGGAGCCGGTAAAAGTAGGTCCCAAGATTGGCCGTAATGATCCTTGCCCGTGCGGAAGTGGTAAGAAGTACAAGCAGTGCCACGGAAAAGAAGCATAAAACAATTCTTTACAAGCAATACAGAGGCTGCCTTAAAACTAACAGGCAGCCTTTTTTATTGGATGGCTGAAGAGAAGCAGTTAGCAACCCGCAGGAGCAAGGGCCTTGCATGACTGCCCGGAAAATGCAGGCCCTGCACCGCAGCGGGAACGAGTGTCCGGAGGGTGAGTTCCGGGAAGGTCAGGATTGGTGCGTGTTGGTGGGTCAGACGAACCCTTCAGTGATCGCTTCGGGCGTAAACCATGGCGCAATCACGAGGATGGCACATGAAGACGTCGCCCCGGGTATAGCGCACAAGGCGGTTGCCCCCGTCCGTTAGCCACATATCCATAATGGACAGGCAGCTTATGCAACCAGTGAGGTACCCGGCAACGACGCCAATCCGGCGTCAGCGCAAAAGGTGCGGGTATAAACAATGAAGCAGGCACCCTTGTTGCCCTGGTGATGTTGGAAGTAATCATATGGCATCTGGATTTATTGAAACTATGCAATGCATTTGAAGCGCTTAGGTGCTGCCATGCGCATATTGCCGGGATGAAATCCGGGAACAGGTGCTTGGGATGAGCTGTATCAAAGCTGAAAAGAGGGACCACTAACTATTACCAGACCAGGAGTGAATAGTTACACCTGTTCTTACCGGATTCCATCCCGGAATGCCGCCCGGCAGAATGACTTGTGTATTGCGTGATATGTTTCGCTTACCTGGTATTTCAGTTTGCCAATTGATCCCTGGTGGTTTGTTGTGCTACGTCGCTATGCATGATCTTTCATCGCGATAGTTTGGACAGTTTGATTTTGTGCAATATCCCAGGCAGTATTGCATGCCTGCCGGAGAAGGTTTGCCGCACAGCCAGGTCACTACTCGCCGATAGCCAAAATAGGGTTGAGTATGTGAAAAAAATTACAAGACCGGCGGCAAAACCTTTATTGTTAACCCCTAAAAGAATATAATCAAAATGCTGGACCAAAAGTAGTTGGTGACTTTTCTCTGGCCATGTGAAAAAGCTGGTATTTTTCACTTTTTTTCACTGTGGGTTATTTGGCGCTTCTCCCCATTATCAGGTACTTCCATCCAGATGCCATTTCCCTAATTTTGTGCGGTTAACAACTATATTCACCAATAAGCATTCTTAACCTACCCCAATGAGCGAGACATTGTATTCCATCCCCGCGCGGTTCAGGAGAATAGAAAACCTTCATATACTCTTATGGCTCGTAAAAGATATCAGCTGGGCCATGCTGTGGCGGCCCCTCGGCATTGCCATGCTGGTACCTACCCTTACAGTGGCTATACTGATTACGTGGCAAACGCGCAAAATGAAATCGGAACTGTTTCACAATCTCGCCGTTGTATTCTGGATTTGCGCCAACGGCTACTGGATGATCATTGAATTTTACGGTTACGATGAACCGCTGCGTATCTATACCACCATCCCGTTCGGCATCGGGCTGTTCTTTATCTTATCGTATTACCTGGTTATTCTCCCGAGAGAAAGAAAGAAATTGAAGCTGGCAACAGCACCACTGGAAGTGCGGGAAGAAGTTGCGCAGAAGCGTTGACAATAAACAGTTACAGGTTTCGGTTTACCTGTCGCGCGCAATGTTGCATCCACCGCTGTAACAGGAAAACTGAAACCCGTAAACTGAAATCTCTTAGGCAGCTAAACGGCTGGTGTTCAGAATCACCATGGGGTCCTGGCGCAGCAGGTTACTCATGGCCTGGTACAATGCCGGCAGTTCATGACGCATGCGTATGGGATTTTCAAAAAACACTTCCACGCTCACTGCCCAGAACTCATGGTAGTTGGTGCCGGCATAATCACCGAGAATGTTTTTTGCCCCATGTTGCATGCTTTCAAAAATCGGGCGGGCTACTTTGGAAAAATTCTTGAATTCTTTTTTGAAGTGTTTGTCTTCTTCCGTTTGTGTTATGAAGTTTACATACGCCAGTGCATGGGCCATTTCATGCAGTCCCACATTACAACCCGGCGTAAGTCCCTTGATGCCTTTCATGAAATTGTCCCACGACAAATAAATACCGCTATGGTCTACATGTCCCATAAACGGGCGTGAATAAAATCCATAGTGGTAATCATCTTTCAACACATAAATATCCCGGAAGTAGTTCAGCAGAAATTTATCGAGTCCGAAAGTAAGTTGCACGGCCGCCGCACTGATCAGTATGGGCATTTCAGCACTTTCACTTACTTCTATATAGTGAAATCGTTTGGCCTTACGGAAAAGAAAAGTGCGGAACAGAAATTTACGTTGCTCATCCAGGTTTAACCTGTTATAGTATTTCAGATGGCGTGATATAATGGAGTGATAGAAAGTTTCCTGGGCGAGAAAAGATTTATACTGCCGTTTTACGTACAAACGATGGATCCACGAAGTAACAGGACCATGCAACACTATAATGCTGAAGACCACCAAAAAAATGACCAGTATTTCCATAAGGTTCCATTTTTTCTTTTTGTGAAATAACAGGTACTGACAACGGGTTGGTCTTCACAAAGTTTGGATTGAAAAAACGGTCTTCAGGGAAAGTGGAATGCAGGTTAGTGTTAACGGGTGGTCATCATAGAGAGAGTGGAAATACGGGCTCAAAATAGAAAGAAAAGTTCAAAAATGAAAGCCCCTGTACGCAAATTTATCATACGGTTAGGATACCGTTACAAACGCTTGTGCCTAAGCGGTTTCGAGGGGTTGTACAAACAAACCGGGCGATAACATATCCTGGTTCAGCAACTTACACATGGCATCGTAAAGCTCAGGCATTTGCAGTTTGAAGGGCAGCGGCCGTTCGAAAAAATTTTCCACACATACCGCCCAGAATTCTTCATAATTAGTGGCGGCATAGTTGCCCAGGAAACTGGAGCCACTTTCCTGTATTTCCTTGAAAACAGCCCTTCCTGTTTTTGAAAATTCGCGGAAGCGTTGTTTGAAGCCATTGTCGGAACCGTCATTGGCAATAAAGTTCACATACGATAAAGCATGCGCCATTTCGTGCAAGCCTACATTATCGCCATCGGTATAATTGGCGAATGCATTGATGAAATTGCTCCAGGAAAGATAAATGCCGTCATGGCTCACATGGCCCTGGAAAGGCACATTGTACAGCCCGTAGTTGTAATCGCTTTTTACCACATAGATGGTGTGAAAATGGTCCAGCAGATAATTGTCCAGTCCAAACGTGAGTTGTACGGCGGCAGCGCTGATCAACAGAGGCATATGCTCTTCACGCTCCATCTCCACAAAACGGAATCGCTTGGCGGCCATGAACGTGAGCGTGCGTTTCAGAAATTTCTGCTGAAGCCCTTGGGGGAGATTGCGGTAATAGGGACTGTATTGCCGCAGGATGCTGTCGTATACCACCTGTTTGTCGGAAAATTCGCGGCGGGCCTTCCGTTTCAGCAACCGCCAGCGCAACCACTTTGCCGTCAAACCAATTGCCAGCACTGCTATAATCAGCACAAAGGGGAAGGTTACAGACCAGGAGTCAACCTGCGTTTCGGCCCGGGGCAGGAGCTGGTCGAGGGGGATCAGTCCTGCCGAGTCCACATAAATGGTGTCGCCCATCTGGTTGATAATGTATGTACTATCTCCCGGCATAGTGGTGAAAATAAGCGTTTTTAGCGATTTAGGGCAGGTCCAAGGGTACCGCGGCGGCATGACGTTGTTTTGCAACATTCCCGGGGCGTCGCCTTATTTTACATAAAGTGCCGACTGCGGGCAGGGAAAAACCTACGATAAATATGTATAACGCTGCCCTATGTTACGTAAAATGCCAGCTCCTGGCACGAATAGACCAACGATAAGCTTGCAGGGCACCACTTTATGTTGCACACCTGCCAGTTGCGGGCACGGATAGACCAATGACAAACTTGCCTGACGCTGCCCTGTGTTACGTAAAATGCCCCGGTACGGTGGCTGATGCCGACTATATTATAACGTTTGAAACCGGCAAATTGCACAGTTCCGGAACGATAAATTCAGCTGTTGGGAGGCATCAATACAGGACTGTGCAGGGGTATTAATATCGTTCCTGTTAACTTTTCAATTTAAAGTTAAAGTACCTTTGCCGCCCTGCCGATTGCGTTGGCAGGAAGCAGCGGATGCCACCGAATTACAGCGGCCCCGGAAAATATGGGTCCTGTTATTCTGCCGGCAGGGCTGCCGCAAGTTTCATCAACGAACATTCAGACAAAATTTCAGCAGCATGTACAGGACGCATACGTGTGGAGAATTACGCCTCAGTCACCAGGGCCTGCAGGTTACACTGGCAGGCTGGGTGCAAACCATCAGGAAGTTTGGCAGCATTACCTTTGTTGACCTGCGCGACCGTTATGGCATTACGCAACTCCTGTTCGGAGAATCGCTCAATGCCCGCCTCGACGAAGAGCCACTGGGCCGCGAATATGTGTTACAGGTAAGTGGCACAGTGACCGAACGCACCAGCAAAAATCCCCAGCTCCCTACCGGTGATATTGAAATCAACGTCACGGCTTTTACCATCCTGAATAAATCCGTAACGCCTCCCTTCACCATACAGGACGATACGGACGGCGGCGATGATCTCCGCATGAAATTCCGGTTCCTGGACCTGCGCCGTAACGCGGTAAAGAAAAACCTTGAACTGCGTTATGCCGTTAACCGCGCCACCCGTGATTATTTGCACGAGCAGGGATTCATGGACATTGAAACGCCTTTCCTGGTAAAATCAACACCGGAAGGCGCCCGCGATTTCGTGGTCCCCTCACGCATCAATCCGGGGCAATTTTATGCCCTGCCCCAGTCGCCGCAAACTTTCAAGCAATTGCTGATGGTAAGCGGTTATGACCGCTATTACCAGATCGTGAAATGTTTCCGTGATGAAGACCTGCGCGCCGACCGCCAGCCGGAATTCACACAGATAGACTGCGAAATGAGTTTTGTTGAACAGGAGGATGTGCTGAACACTTTCGAAGGCATGGTGAAGCACATATTCCGCGTGGTAAAGGGCATCGACATCACAGAAAAAGTACAACGCATGAGCTGGGAAGACGCCATGTGGCAATATGGCAACGACAAGCCCGATATCCGCTTTGGCATGCCCCTGCTCAATATCAAGTCCGCCTTTACCAGAGGCGGCAAACGCCTGGCAACCGGCGAACTGATTGCCGGCACCGAGTTTAAGGTATTCAACGAAGCAGAAACGGTACTGGCCATTGCCGTACCGGGCTGCGCCAACTATACCCGCAAGCAAACCGACGAACTAACGGAATGGGTTAAACGACCACAGATCGGCATGCAGGGACTGGTGTTCATCAAATGCAATACCGACGGCACTTATAAAAGCAGCGTAGACAAATTCTTTTCCGAAGACCGGCTCAGGGCCATTGCAGATGCGGCAGGCGCACAGCCCGGCGACCTGGTGCTGCTGCTGGCAGGCCGCGAAGAACGCACCCGAAAGGCCATGAGCGAACTGCGACTGGAAATGGCCGAACGGCTTGGACTGCGCAAAAAAGATGAATTCAAACTGTTATGGGTAGTTGATTTTCCGCTGTTTGAATACGATGCGGAAGAAAACCGCTGGGTGGCGCGCCACCATCCCTTTACTTCACCTAAACCGGAGCATATCGATATCATGATCAATAACAGTCCGGTGATTGAAGATGCGGCAAAATACCTGGAACACCCTTATGCGCATATCAAGGCCAATGCTTACGATATGGTGTTGAACGGAAATGAAATCGGCGGTGGCTCTATCCGTATATTCCGCCGCGAGCTGCAGGAAAAAATGTTTGCCGCACTGGGCATGAGCCAGGAAGAAGCCATGCATAAATTCGGCTTTTTGCTGGGCGCCTTCGAGTACGGCGCACCGCCACATGGTGGCATTGCCTTCGGCCTGGACCGCCTGTGCGCCATCCTTGGCGGCAGCGAAAGCATCCGCGACTTCATTGCCTTCCCGAAAAACAACAGCGGCCGCGATGTGATGCTCGATGCGCCTTCTACCATCGATGCCAAACAATTGCAGGAACTGCACATAAAAACCGACTTGTAATACCCTCAGGAACTTTTAATTTTAAAGCCTGCCGGTAAAGGGCAGGCTTTTTTATGTTCAGAAATTTTGCATGGTTACTCGTAAGCTGCCTTGTAAATATGCTGGTAGCAGCCATTTATCTGGCAGACAGGTTAAACCACTGCTGCTTTCCACATCACCAGGGTCTTATTCGTGGTGGCATGTGATAGACTACCTGGTAGTTGCCGGGATCATTCTGCATGGTATCCCAACCATCCTGTTGCTCAGGAAAGTTATCCTGACAAGCAACCAACGCGCAGCGTAAAAAGCCTGTTTCTTTTATCAGAGGCATTGGCCGTAGGCGGCGCTGCTCTGCTTTTCATCGTTTTATTGAGCATCATTTTCTACGGACAGGTACCGGGCGTCTACTTTCCACTGATGTTTGCACTTACGGTGGTTCAACTGGCAGGAGCCAGGCGCATGGTGAATGCTATTGAGACAAACCTGTCTGACGAATTGATGAACGCGGAAAGCTGATGCTATTTATTGAGCACTTAATTACAACATTTGAACGGACTCTCACTAAGCTGGAAACTATTTCGCATCATCGGCATTCTGCAAATGGTGCTGGTGGCCTTTCAATGGATGCTGGCCATCAGCGGTTTGTTTTACGCAGGGTACGTGGCATTTCACGCGGTTGGAGTAGTGATATACAGCATTACATTTATGTTCGTCTATTCAGGGCTTTCCTTACTGAATGACAACTATCCCGACACGCCACTGTCTGACAGGCAACGAAGGTGGTTTAATTGGTTGTACCTCGTCAATGTGCTCTTTATTGCGTACCTGTTTGCCCGACTGATTGAATTTGGCAGAGTGGTTTGGCCTTACCTGGGCAAAAAATTCTTATCCTTTTCTGATTACCTGTCGCTGCTAACCTATCCTTTGCTTCACCTGTTCATATTCAGTTTTCATATTGTGTTCCTGGCGGGCATGTTTCAGTTGCGGCGCGTGATTTACCGCAATACCATGCACAACTGGTACCAGCAGTTTGAAGAAGAGCAGCAGAACACCCCCTGATCTAAAACCATAGCGCAATGCCTCTTAAAATAAAAATATTCCGGCTTGCCATATCCTGCACTTGCCGGCAACTGCAGGTATCCTGATAGAAATGCTCTACGCGTACAACATCTATAAGATTTCAAGGCAGGAAGAAGCCTTCATAGCATAGCTGGCCAGCACAACAGCGTTGATGTTGCTGATCATTAATGCCTGGATGAACTTGTATATGCTTGATCGATTTTACACGGACCGTTTACCTGGAAAAACTTTTACTGTAAGGCACATTATATTGTTTGCAATATTTTGTTTTTTACTGGTTGGAATGTTAGTCATTACGTTTAGTATCGATTACAGCATATTTTGCAGGGATATAGATCGTATAATGCCAACTCCGCAAGCGATCATATTGTTAGGCCTGATCAGCATGCTGTCGCTAACCAGACTGCCCATATGCTGGTTCCAGCATGGATTGCGCCGCAAAATTCGCCGCAACTACCTGTCAGCGATCAACGCCTTCCTTGAACCGGACAAGCACTAAAAGAGATTTTGCATGGTGTGCTGTTGTGGTACATCAGGGTACCTCCCTATCCCACGCCGGCAATTTCGTGTGGACACCAATATGCTGCTGGCTTCTTTGGCACATCCATATGCCATTCCATCCCCGCCGGCGGGGGCGCCGGCACAAACTTACACCAGCAACACTGTGGCATGGATGGGGATGGTGGCTTAATTTTTTTTATCTCCTACCCTATGATGCATTTTCACATTTCCTAATTTGCACATTTCCTAATTGACCCTCATGGCAGTTACTCCGCTTGCAGAGCGTTTGCGTCCGGCTACGCTGGAAGACCTGGTAGGACAGGAACATCTTACCGGCCAGGGCAGTATTTTACGCAAAGCCCTGGAGCAGGGCAAGGTGCCATCGATGATCCTCTGGGGACCGCCCGGCACCGGCAAAACCACCATCGCCAATATCATTGCGCAAACCCTGCAGGTGCCTTTTTATACGCTCAGCGCTATCAGTGCAGGCGTAAAGGAAGTGCGTGAGGTAATTGCAGTGGCCAATCGTCAGCAGCAAGCTATCCTGTTCATCGACGAAATTCATCGCTTCAATAAAGGTCAGCAGGATGCCCTCTTGGGCGCTGTCGAAAAAGGCATCATCACACTGATAGGCGCTACCACGGAAAATCCTTCGTTTGAAGTAAACAGCGCCTTGCTGAGCCGTTGCCAGGTGTATGTGCTGAAACCATTAACGGATGAACAACTCACACAGCTGCTGCAACAGGCTATTCGCAAAGACGCGGTATTGAGCGCCAGGAATATCACCCTTGCAGAAACCGATGCCCTTATCAACATTTCCGGGGGAGACGCCAGAAAACTGCTCAACCTGCTGGAACTGGTGGCCGACACACTCGGCGACAACGCAGTGATTACCGACGAACGCGTGATGCAGATCGCACAACAGCGCATTGCATTGTACGATAAAGGCGGCGAACAACATTACGATATCATCTCCGCATTCATCAAAAGCATTCGCGGCAGCGATCCTAATGCTGCCGTATACTGGCTGGCCAGAATGCTGGAAGGCGGAGAAGATGTGAAATTCATTGCCCGCCGGCTGGTGATACTGGCCAGTGAAGATATTGGCAATGCCAACCCTACCGCACTCGTAATTGCCAATGCCACTTTCGATGCGGTACATAAAATCGGGCATCCGGAATCAAGTCTTATTTTATCGCAATGCGCCATTTACCTGGCAGCTTCTCCCAAAAGCAATGCGGCTACCCTGGCCATCGCAAAGGCCTCCGCTGCTGTACGGCAACATGGCGATTTGCCTGTACCGCTTCATATCCGTAATGCCCCCACGAAATTGATGAAAGAATTGCAATACGGAAAGGGTTACCAGTACTCGCACGACTATGAAGGCAATTTCTCTCCCCAGGAATATTTACCGCCGGAAATTGCAGGCTCCAGATTTTATGAGCCGGGAAAAAATGCCCGCGAAGAAGAATTACGTAAATTCCTGAGAAGCTTGTGGAAAGATAAATACGGGTATTGAACCACGGAATGACTGACCTGAATAGCAAATGCCATGCAACAATTTTGTTCGAAATTGAAAGGTCAGCACACTGCTAAAGCTTTTGCAGCTTGCAGGATGGCAACACCAATAAATAGTTACTCTTATGCAATACCGCAGCAACCATATAGTGAACAATTACCGGGGCCAAAGCAGATGAATATTGATTGGCAATACAAACATTTTGATGCGCTTTCGCCGCATGAACTGTATGCTATACTGCAGTTGCGCAATGAAGTATTTGTGGTTGAACAGCAATGCATTTTCCAGGATGCGGACAATAAAGACCAGGCATCGTATCACCTGATGGGCTGGAACGGAACATTGCTGGCCGCTTATGCGCGACTGGTGCCGGCAGGCGTGGCTTACCCCGAATGTTCCATTGGCCGCGTAGTCACTTCTCCCAAAATGAGAAGGACCGGTGCAGGACGTGCACTGATGCATAAGGCTATTCATTTACTATATGAACTCTGGGGAAAACAAAATATCCGTATTGGCGCACAACTATACCTGAAAGATTTCTATGAATCTTTTGGTTTTCAACAAACAAGCGCTATTTACCTGGAAGACGGCATTGAACATATCGAAATGCAGCTTCGTATTGTTTCGTAGTGCATTGCCGTAATTATACTATTGTGTGTATATTTTTTTTATTACCCGCACACAAAAAGAAATATTTCCGCGTTTCTTGTAAGTGTATCCCGCGTGTATTATTTTAGACGCCGGAATCCATTGACCATCTGAAAACTAAATTCAATATTCCATGAAACAGAACTTACTCTCTTCTGTATGGAAGTGCTGGGTATTAACGCTTTTTATTTCTTCCCACTGCTTATCTTCATTCAGTCAGTTTTACGGTGAACGATCCTCTTTCTTTGAGGGTGGTATTACTGTAGGCCCCATGAACCTCCTGGGCGACCTGGGCGGTACAGCCGGTATCGGCAGAAAGTTTATCAAAGACAACAACTTTCAGATGACGAAGGTGTCTTTCGGCGCCTGGCTGTCTTATCAGCCGAGTGAATGGTTGGGATTCAGACTGGGATTGAATATAGGTACACTGGAAGGTGATGACGCCGTTATCAAAAGCAAAGGCGGTTTTGAAGAAGCGCGCAAATTGCGTAACTCCAATGTGAAAACTCCGCTGCAGGAAGCTTTCCTGGTGGCAGAAGTTTATCCCACGGTATTTCTCGAGTATGATCCTACAGACGTGTTCCAAAAAATAAGGCCCTACGGTCTCCTTGGCGTAGGGGTGTTTCGTTTCCGTCCGCAAGGTACCGATCCGCTTACCGGTAACTGGGTAGACCTGCAACCTCTGCGTACCGAAGGACAAGGATTTCCCGAGTATCCCGATCGTCAACCTTACAAGCTTACCCAGCTGAATGTTCCGATGGGAATTGGCGTAAAATATTTCCTCAATGAAACCATGCACATAGGGTTGGAAGTTATTCACCGTACTACGTTTACCGATTATATCGACGACGTAAGTACCACGTATATAGACCCGGCTCTTTTTTATGCGCACCTGCCGGCCAGTCAGGCTGCCATGGCTGAACGTCTTGCCAACAAGAGCCTGGCTCCTTCATCAGCTTTTTATCAAGCCGGTGCCAAGAGAGGTACTCCCGAAAACAACGACGCTTACTACTCTTTCTGTTTGAAAGTAGGCTGGCGTTTGGGCAGTGACAACCGCTGGAACAATTCAACTCGTTGCCCGGTAAGGTTCTAATGCCTTCCGTACAACGTTTTTTCAAGATATCGTTTGATCCGTACCCTTTTTAAAACAAATTCACTTACCCAAAAGGTAGGCCCGATGACAACACCTGTACCCAACAGAAAATATACTGCCGGCATCCTCTCTGCTTCAGCAGCTATAACATTCTTCCTTGCGGTAGCAGCCACCCCTGCCGCTGCCGCCACAGGCATGTCGCCGTGCCTTCCCGCCGACACCATATGGGTGGAAAAACAACTTACCAGCAAAAAACATAAAATCAGATTGTACCCGAGCGCTACGCATGAAGTATTGTTCTTCAGTGCAGCTACCGCTTCGGGAGATGGCAATGGAAAAATATACCAGTTCTTCCTGTTCGACATGGAAGGCAACCTCGTAAAGCAAGCGAATATCCGTAACAAGCAAACCACTGTTTTAAACAATATTGAAAAAGGCACTTACCTGTTTGAGATCTTCAGTAATGATGAGCGGATCGAGAACGGGAAGGTGATCGTGCGTTAACAACAACAAAATTATTGCTATCCCATGATGACATAAACCAATAAGCTGCAGGGAAATTAGTAAAATCCAAATATCCGGTTGAGTCAAAACCTGATCCGTTCCCTATATTTCAGTACCCTGATAACAAAAGATTTTATTAATCACTCCCTGCGCTTGCTTATTGGGTTCAAACATTATTCTGGTAAATTCCAGTATCCTCAGTAGCCGGCGATGAGTAATTGCCGGCTATTTGTTTTTGAAGCAGCGGCTGTTGGTTTTGCAATAGGAGCGATGATTGCCGGGCGTTTTTTTAGTAAGCATGCTGCACTAACGGTTGATTAATGAGATTTGCATATACCAGGCGGCACCGTCTCCTGTCAACAACGAGTGAAAATGGTAACTCCTACGGGCCTGACAATTACTTGCTGCCCGGTACCGGGCGCCAGGCAACAGCAATGCCGCACGGCATGCGCGCAAACCATCGATACAATTGTTGGATGTAATTGAAGTAATTATTCCACTGCAGTCCAGTGATGCACGCGCCAGCGTTCGAGCTTGTGCAGATTGCGGGTGAAAAATGCAGCCATGAATCCCGGAAAACCTCCCTCTTTCAATTTCATTCGCACGCGTTCTTTCATGTCTTCAACTGTAATATTGCGTATGGTAAACTTACCATCCTGGAAACAGTGGCTGCAATACATGGTATTCCGGCTACCATCTGCATTGGTCCCGCCACCGTTCGCGTCCCGCTTCATTGGCATTCCGCAGGACTGACAGTATTTGTAGGTTCTTTCCATAACAGTTGAATTGGGCTAATCAATTTACAAAATTCTTTGCGGAAATGCCTGTGCAATTTTTCAACGATTTGATATTTTTCTCGCCCTTTACAGCCTGGAAAACCGGCCGCAAAATTTTCATACCAACCGGTTGGGTCAGGGGAATTTTATGGCGGGAAATGCAGAGAATCAGGGGGATAGAAAGATGGCCGCACGTTAAATGTATATATCAGGAAAAACCTCCAGCCTGTAAGGCATCGACAAATCGCGCAGTTTTTTCAGCGAAGGCTCCGGAACAGTTACTTCTTCCCGGTCGCCTTTTTCCTGCTCTTTCAGGCGGTATTCGCGAACGGCCCTGCCTTTCAGAAAATCATATTCCCAGCTTTCAATAGCATCTGATGATGCATTAACAGTGGAAGCGGCTACGAGGTAGAAATCGTTATCGCGGAACTCGAAGGTGTAATAAATGCTGCTGCGGGTAAATTCAATTTCCAACACCAACCTGTTATTCCTGATGCGTACGTGCGTGGGCGGGTCAGGATTCATGCCGCCTTCCCCTTCGCGGAGCACAAAGGTGTTGTGTTGCAGATGCAGGTGATATTGCGCACGTTTCGGGTCCTTCAACAAAATCACCAGCAGGCGGGGCCTGGCAAAATTGGGGATGCTATCGGGCCTTGCTTCCAGCACGGCCTCTTTGTATTCAAGGGTAAAAGCAAGATCAGGCCGGCCATCGTTGTTAAGATCGCCACTGGCGCTGTCTCGTATATGCCACCCCGTTGGAATGAATTTACTGAGCTTTTTTGCTTTGGCAGGCAGGCGGGGATATACAAAATCCTGCGCCGGCAGCAGCAAAGAAATGCAACATAGAATAATCAGGGCCAAAAACGATTTCATAGGCAGACAATATACATCGTTTTGGCAAAAGTTTTCGCAGGCACCGGCTGCTCAACCTTATACTTCTATCCTTCTCATACGCGGCACCAGGAAATGCATAATGATCCAGGCAAGGAGATAAGCGGCCGCACATACGGCAAACATGATGTAATACGCCGTTTCAATCTGGTTGATGGCGCGGTAGTGCACAAACATATTTTTCTGCACCAACGCCGTCAATAAGATACCTCCCAATGCCCCGAACATACCGCCGATACCGGTCACAGAAGCAGTGGAGTTTTTGGGGAACATATCGCTCACGGTAGTGAAGATGTTGGCGCTCCATGCCTGGTGCGCCGCAGCAGCCAGACCAATGATGAATACGGCCAGCCAAACGCTGTAGCTTCCCAGCAATTGCGCCGTAAACACAGGGGCCACCAGCAGGGCATAAATCAGCATGGAAGTTTTACGGGCGCGGAATACCGGCCACTGCTTTTTGATCAGGTTCATGGGCAACCATCCGCCCCATATGCTGCCTATGGTTGATATGGTATATACCAACGCTACCGGCAATGCCAGTTCCGTTTTTTGCATACCATATTCACTGGTCAGAAAATCGGGTAACCAAAAGAGGTAAAACCACCAAACCGGGTCAGTAAGAAATTTCCCGATGGCAAAAGCCCAGGTTTGTTTGTAAGTAAGCAGTTTTGCCCAACCCAGCCTGGGACCACCGGATGCTGCATCCTGCTGCTCATCGATATCGCTGTGTATGTAATCGTATTCAGCCTTTGACAAACGTTTCTGACGTTTGGGAACTTCGTAGTACCTGAACCACAGCAGCAGCCATATAAAACCAAAGGCGCCGGTAATGATGAAGGCCCATTCCCAGCCCCAGGCTTCCGCAATAAAGGGCACCGTTAACGGAGCGAGGATAGCGCCAATATTAGCGCCAGAATTAAATATTCCCGTGGCAAAGGCGCGTTCCTTCTTGGGAAACCATTCCGCTACGGTTTTAATGGCTGCAGGAAAATTGCCCGCTTCACTTACACCCAATACAGAGCGGGCTACGATAAATCCCACCACATTTTTCGCCCAGGCATGACCAACCGCCGCGAGACTCCATACGAAAGTGGCAATGGCATAACCCCATTTGGTGCCGATCTTGTCTACAAACCTTCCGGCTACCAGCAAGCCAACGGCATACGCTATTTTAAACGCCAGTTCAATGTTGGCATAGTCGCCATCGTCCCAGTGCAATTTTTCGGAGAGCGGTTCTTTCAGCAAGCTGATCACTGCTCTGTCGAGGTAGTTGACGGTAGTGGCAAAAAACACAAGCCCGCAGATCGTCCAGCGGTATTTTCCAATGGCAGCCTGGTTCATAGACAAGGGGATTATTTACATGATTTAATTAAAGCCAGCGCTTCCTGCGTCAGCTTTGTTAATTCATCGTACTGTTGATTTTCCATAATGGATTTGGTAACCAGTTTGCTTCCCATACCCACCGCACATACGCCTGCTTTAAACCAGGCAGTCAGATTGTCTTTGTTCACTTCCACCCCACCGGTTGGCATAAACAGCAGCCCGGGGAATAATTCCTTGATGGCGCTTACAAACGAAGGGCCTAACAGATTACCAGGGAACAATTTAATCACTTTAGCGCCTAACTGTTCGGCTTTGATGATTTCCGTAGGCGTCATGCAGCCCGGCACCCACAACATGTTCACTTTATCAGCCGTTTCACCTACGCTTTCCACCAGTCCGGGACAAACAATGAAATCGGTACCGGCATCAATGAAAGCCTGCGCCATTTCGCCGTTTTTGATGGTGCCGATGCCGAGGTACATGTCTTTCATTTCTGTATCGCACACCTTGCGCATTTCCTTGAAGTTCTTCAGCGCCTGGTCGCCACGATTGGTATATTCAATAGCGCGTACGCCTGCACGGTATAAAGCCCGCAGCAGTTCAATGCTTACGCCGGTGTCTTTATTGTAAAACAGCGGGAGGATACCCTGCTCAGGAATTAACTGTAAAAGCGCGTCCTTTTTTCCCATGGAATTGTTGGTTAATCGGGTTGCACACGAATGTAAAAGAATGAAAGGGAATTCTTGGCTATTCGTGGGCAGTGTTAGGAAATTTTAATTTCAGTTATTGATTTTTTAATATGGTTTTTTTGTGTTTTGCGTGACCACCCCCGTCCATGCACAACATTATTGCTGTGGCAAGTTGGTGCTGGCGCCTCTGCCAGAGGAACCACCCCATCCATGCAACATCGCAATTATGGTAAGCTCGTGCTGGCGTCCCCGCCAGCGGGGCGAATGGACGGGCATATGGATGTGCCAAAGAACAACAGCGTGCTTGTGTTCACACCGTAGCGCCAGGGGGCGATGGGTTGCGGTGCAAAAGCTGCAATGTGTTCACACCATAGCGACGAAGGTCGCGGGGCCCCTGCTTCCGGGGCAGGAAACCTTAGCGTTGAACGCGGCCGCTGGCATCGCCCTTCATCAGGTCTTTCACTTCTGAAAGTGTGGCATGGTTCAAATCGCCGGGAATGGTGTGTTTCAGGGCAGATGCCGCTACACCAAATTCGCAGGCTTCACGCATAGGCATTCCTGTTACCAATCCGTAAATAAATCCACTGGCAAAAGAATCACCACTGCCCACACGGTCTACAATACGCACTTCATACTGGCGTGAGTGGTAAAATTCATTGCCATCATATACCAATGCGCTCCATCCATTGTCGGAAGCACTGTGGCTTTCGCGCAGGGTGGAAGCAATGTATTTAAAATTGAACTTGTCTTTCATTTGCTTGAACACGTCCTTGTAGCCTTCAAGGTTCAATTCTCCTTTGGTAACATCTGTGCCTTTGCTTTTGAAGCCAAGCGTCGTTTCAGCATCTTCTTCATTGCCAATGCACACATCTACATATTGGCAAAGACGCGTCATCACCTCGCGGGCTTTTTCCTTGCTCCACAATTTCTTGCGGTAATTGAGGTCAATGCTGGTAGTGATGCCTTTGGCCCGCGCTGCTTTGAGGGCTGCTTCGGTAAGGGCAGCGGCTTTGTCGCTCAAGGCAGGCGTAATACCGGTGGTATGGAACCAAACGGCGCCGTCGAGAATTTTATCAAAGTCGAATTCGCTTACATCGGCATCAGCAATGGCAGCGCCCGCACGATCGTAAATCACCTGCGAAGCACGCATGGAAGCTCCGGTTTCCAGGAAATAAATGCCCAGCCTTTTTCCGCCACGCGCAATGAACTGAGTGTCTACTCCATACCTGCGCAGGTGATTGATGGCCGCCTGCCCCAATGCATTCTCCGGCACCTTGGTAACAAACGTACCGTTCAATCCATAGTTGCATAAGGCCACTGCCACATTGGCCTCACCACCACCATAGGTAACATCAAATTGCTGGCTTTGTACAAAACGTTCAAAACCGGGAGTAGATAAACGCATCATGATTTCTCCCAGCGTAACTACTTTCTTAGACATATTCCTGGTTGATTAGATTTGGTTTTAAATGTCAAAAAAACAAATAACAGGCACCCGTCAGTGCTACTGTGTTTTTTATTGTTGATTCCAGCCGAAATAGTTGCTGGCATTGTTATAGCATATATCCTGTATCACTTTGCCGATCCACTCAATATCGTTGGGCAATTCACCGTTTTCCACTTCTTCGCCAAACAGGTTGCAAAGCAGGCGCCGGAAATATTCATGACGCGGGTACGATAGAAAACTGCGCGAATCCGTGAGCATACCCACAAAGCGGCTCAGCAGGCCCATGTTGGAAAGCGCATTGATCTGTTTGGTCATGCCGTCTTTCTGATCAAGGAACCACCAGGCAGAGCCAAACTGTATTTTCCCTGCCACACTGCCATCGTTGAAATTGCCCGACATGGTAGCCATCAGCTCATTGTCGCGGGGATTGAGGTTGTACAGGATGGTTTTTGCCAGTTGATTGTCCCTGTCCAGCCGGTCCAGGAAGCGCGCCAATGCTACGCCTTGCGGAAAATCGCCTATGGAATCCCAGCCGGTATCCGGACCGAGTTGTTTCATCATGCGCGAATTGTTGTTGCGCAAAGCGCCGAGATGGAATTGCTGCACCCATCCTTTCTCCCAATCCCAGCGGGCAAATTCCACCAGCATGGCCGATTTGAATTTGTTTTTTTCCCCGGCAGATGGATTGCCACCGGTCATGATTTTATCGAAAATGGCTTTGATCTCATTTTCGGTATAGTCTTCTGCATAAATGGTTTCCAGGCCATGGTCCGATACTGAACATCCCATGGAAGCAAAGAAGTCGTGCCGTTTTTTGAGGGCAGTGAGATAATCACTATACGTAGTTATAGATGTATTGGCAGCTGCTTCTACCCTTTTCACATATTGCTTGAAAGCGCCGGTATCATCCACGTTCATCGCTTTGTCAGGGCGATAGGCCGGGAATATTTTGATCTCGAAGTTGTCGTCCTGAATTTTTTTATGATGCTCCAGCGTGTCCACCGGGTCGTCGGTAGTGCAGATTACTTTCACGTTCATTTTACGCAAAATGTTGCGCACCGAATATTCCGGAGTTTGTAACAGCCGGGTACATTCATCATATATTTTGCGGGCTGTTGCCGGCGATAAAATATCGTATACGTTGAAATAGCGCTGCAACTCCAGGTGTGTCCAGTGATACAGGGGATTGCGCAAGGTATAGGGAACGGTGGCAGCCCACTGCTCAAATTTTTCATAATCCGGTTTATTGCCCGTGCAATAGGCTTCATTTACGCCATTGGTGCGCATGGCGCGCCATTTATAGTGATCGCCGTACAACCAGATTTGCGTCAGGTTTTCAAAGTTGATATCGTTCGCAATCTGGTCGGGCGGTAAATGACAGTGATAGTCAATAATAGGCATTGGTCGCGCAAAGTCGTGATACAACCGTTGCGCCGTTTTATTGTGCAATAAGAAATTTTCGTCGAGAAACTTTTTCATGCCTGTATGGTGTTAAATCTCAAAAATCAAATAACAAGCTCCAAAGAAAATACAAAAGTCAAAAGAAACACAAAAGACAACCAACAAAAGTCAAATACCAATTGCCGGGGCGTATCTCACTAATTAATTAGTTTCTCTTCCTGCTCATTTGTTGTTCGTTGCTTTTGTGATTTGCTATTTGGAATTTGTGATTTATTATAAACTCACGCCTCTTTTCCAGGGGATGAAATCATCCTGCCCATGGCGCACGGCCGCCACTTCTATGTCGCCGCTGGCCACGCCGATTACATACTCCAGTATGCGTTCGCCGGCCTGCTGAATGGTTTCTTCCCCTTCTATTATGGTGCCGGTATTGATATCGATAATATCCTTCATTCGGTTATACAAAGCCGTATTGCTCGATATCTTTACTACTGGCGCAATGGGATTGCCGGTGGGCGTTCCCAGCCCGGTCGTAAAAAGTACGATGTTGGCGCCGCTGGCCACTTCGGCCGTGGTGCTTTCCACATCATTGCCCGGTGTACAAAGCAGGTTCAATCCTGGTTTGGTTACTTTTTCAGGGTAATCCAGCACATCGGTCACCGGTGAGGTGCCACCTTTCTTCGCGGCACCGGCCGACTTGATGGCATCGGTAATCAGTCCGTCGCGGATATTGCCCGGCGACGGGTTCATATCAAAACCGCTTCCTACGGCCGTAGCCCGCTCGTTGTACGCTTTCATCAGCTGCAGGAAACGTTTGGCCGTGTCCACATGAACACAACGATCGCTGAGTTCCTGTTCTACGCCGCATAGTTCGGGGAATTCGGAGAGAATAACAGTACCTCCCAATGCCACCAGCAAATCGGAAGTGTAGCCAATGGCCGGGTTGGCGGAAATGCCGCTGAAACCATCGCTGCCGCCGCATTCCAGTCCAATGCAGAGTTTGCTCAGCGGAGCCGGTTCGCGTTTGCATTGATTGGCCTGTATCAAACCGGCAAAAGTGCATTTGATGGCCTGCGATAACAGGTCCGACTCCAATCCAATTTTTTGTTGTTCCAGGATATAGAGGGGTTTGCTGAAATTTGCATCGCGCTTTTTTATCTCTTCTTCGAGTATGGATACCTGTGCGTTCTGGCAACCCAGGCTCAGCACCGTAGCGCCGGCCACATTGGGATGCGTTATATATCCTGCCAGCAGGCCGCAGAGCGCCTGTGCATCCTGGCGTGTGCCGCCACAACCGCCATTGTGCGTAAGAAATTTGATGCCGTCAACATTGGGAAACAGCCGCTGCGATTTTTCCGCAATGGCTGCCGCCTGCAAATCGGCTTGTAAAATTTCTTCGGTTTGTTTGCCGGCTTTGTAGAGTTCAATGAGTTGCTGTGCCTGGTAACGGTACTTGCGACTGCGTCCGTACCCAAGATCCTTCACCAGTGCTTCTTCCAGCACTTCAAGATTGCGGTTCTCACAAAAAACCATCGGAATCACCAGCCAGTAGTTGGCGGTGCCAACGCTGCCATCGGCACGATGAAATCCCATGAACGTACGCCTTTCAAATTTCGATACATCGGGTTTTTTCCAGTCGGTTTTGCGTTCGCCCAGTTCAAAACTGCCGGCAGCGTGTTTGATGTTGGCAGTGGAAAGCAGTTGCCCCCGCCTGATGGGCGCCTGTGCTTTGCCTACCAATACACCATACATGTACACCGGGTCGCCGGGGGCGAGATCGGTAGTGGCAAATTTGTGTTTGGCCGGAATGGCTTCCTGCAAGGTCCATTGATCACCATTCAATGAAACCGTTTCATCTTTCGACAGGTTGGTCAATGCTACTATTACATTGTCGTCCTCGTGAACCTTTAACACCCGGTGCCTCATTATGCAGGTACTTTTTTTATCAGGTTAGATTGAATTGTTTTGATGACATCGCCCTGGCTGAGCGCAGCCATTTTTTCTTTCACTGATGCAGCAAAGCCTGGAATGGCTGATAAATCTTCTCCCCACAAGGAACCATCTCCCAACACATATGCTGCAATATCCGCTTCCCCGTATTGCTGCCATTTCTGGTAGAAATAGTTTGCGTGATCGTCGTTGATCGCATATTCCTGGCCGTTCCAGTTTCCATAATAGGTTTCACCCTTCTTCACCACCGGGCGCAGGAACAGGAGGTATGCCGCAAAGCCAAGCGCTATATTTTCCGGCACTGCTTTTTTTGTTGCAGCGTATTTCATGATCACCGGCACATTGCGCATTCTCATCTTGGAAGTATACTGCATGGTAATGCTCAGCCAGTGATGGTCAAGATAGGGATTGCGGAACCTGTCCAGCACCTTTCTGCCAAAGTCTTTCGCTACGGCATCGGGCACGTTATAAGGTATGCCCGCTGCAATTTCTTGCAACATCAGGTTGCTGATGAATGCGCTCATATCGGGATGCTCCATGGCGCTTCTTACAGTGTCAAAACCTGCCAGGTGCGCCAGCCCGCACGACAAGGTATGCGTGCCATTCAGCATCCGCAGTTTCAGTTCCCGGAAGAGATTGATGTCCGGTTCAATCACCACCCCTTCATCGGCAGCGGCAAAAGATAGTACAGAACGGATATGGTCGTTGCCTTCTATTGCCCAGAGACGATACGCTTCGCATATAGTGAGCAGTTCATCGGTATAGCCCAGTTGGCTCTCCAGTTTGCGCAGGTCTTCTGCGCCGGGTTTGCCGGGGACGATGCGGTCTACCAAAGAGCTGCAGAAATAGTT
Organism: uncultured Chitinophagaceae bacterium; assembly: GCA_937961055.1. GTDB lineage: Bacteria > Bacteroidota > Bacteroidia > Chitinophagales > Chitinophagaceae > CALCIN01. Next base: position 38,222 of record CALCIN010000040.1, read on the forward strand.
GGCATTTTCCAGCCACTGGATAAAGTTATCATCTAAACCATTAAGATGCGCCAGTTCCAGCACGATCGACTCGAGTTTTTTTCCATTGTCTACAATCAATTCCGTGGGCACAATCACCATACCGCTTTGTTTACTTCCGGCAAATGCCTGGTATCTTTCATAGAGGAAAGCCAGCAGTTTGCCGGGGAAGGAAACAGGCGGATGTTTGCGCACATCATCTTTCACCAGTTGAATGCCCACTTCAGTGGTGTTGGATATGATGATCTGCATGTGGGGGTTATGGGCGCATTTTAATATCTCTCCCCACTCATGATGGGCCGATAGCACGCGGCTGATAGCAGCATTGATGATGTTCTCTTCAATCTTTTTACCGTTCTCCAAACCACGCACGCAGAGCGTATACAATCCATCCTGTTTGTCGAACGCGGATGTATCCCCGGTGGTAGTAGATTTTACCACCACCACACGGCCGTTGAACAATCCCTGCCTGTTGGCCTTATCAATAAAATAATCCGGCAGTCCGCGCAGCAACACGCCTGTACCAAATTGCAGCACTTTTTCCGGCAGATCAAATACAGACGCAGGAGGCATCACTACATCCTGCGCTTCTATGTTCTTCAGGTTATAACCCGATAACTTCATATCCGATGGTTTAAACAAAAAATTTTATATGGATAAGTGTTCAATTTATGCTGATACCGTTACTGGTTATTCTGCTTCAGGGTTCCACCTGCCTTTAAACACCCATGCGGGCGTAATGTCCTTTACCTGCGGTGAACCCGGCGCTGAGGCCAGGTTATCTGCATACCATGCAAAATCTTTTCCTTCGCGCCGGCAATTGGCATAGTAAACCCTTTTGCCCCAGCGCACAGGATTGGGAGCAGGCGCCTGGAAGATGTCGCGGTCTGCCATGTTTGCTGAAAAAAAGCAATCCACCAGGTAAAACTGGGCATCGCGGTGAAAGCGTCCCAGGTTAAAACCTTTAAAACCGTCAAATCTACAATTCTTCAGCACCGTTTTGCTGTCTGGGTCCACAGAGCCATCATGCCAGATGGCGGCTGAGCCGGTATGCGCATAAAACACGCAATTCTCGGCCCAGGCCCATCCGCGGGGGCAATAAAAATCCACGCCACCTTCCATTACGCAGTCTTTGAAATAGAACATGCCGTCGCGCACATTCCACGGACTCACCGTGTCGCCGCCGAATGCTTTCAGAATGCAGTTAATTACTTTCAAGCGTGTGCAGGCGAACGTGCGTAATGCCATCTGGTGACCATACTTGCCCACACGTTTGCTGGTATGGGCCGTATCGGTATAACAAGGCGTTTCTACTTCTTCCTGTAATTCAAATCCCCAGTTATTGGTGATGGTAAGATTTTCCAGCGTGATGTCGTTGGCCTCGATATTTACGGTGGCCACACCCCAGTCGTCGTTATGGAGGCAACGCCAGATATCTCTTGCCACGGATTGCACAATGATCACCGCATGTTTGTCTTCGCCGCGAATCACCAGGTTGTGCTTTTGTATATAGAGCTTCTCCTTATACACTCCTTTGCGCACCAGCAACACACGTGGTGTGGCCGCAGTATCGGGCAAACTGTTAATGGCGCCCTGTATGGTGCGGAAATCACCTGTTCCGTCCTGGGCTACCACCAGCGTGTCTCCTGCCCTCACTATGGCAGGAAAACATAACACCAATAACCAGGCTTGTATCCACTTTGCCAATCTTTTCATCTGCCCATTATTTTTTGCGCTTTGCCTGCTGCAGCAACCATGTGGCCAGTGCGTTGGCCGCACGATGGTTTTCATATTCCAGCGGCAGCCGCCTTCCGTCCACATATTCGTTGTACAACCAGGGATCGCCTACGGCAAACACTGTCCCTTTGCCATATCTGGCAACGGCCATAATCACCTGTCCGTTTTGAGTGATCAGCGGTTTGGCAGGCGCTGTGAGCTGCAGCGTGCTGATTTCTTTGAGATATACTTTCTTTATGTTTTTAAACACCTCATTTTTTTCCGGTATGGTTACGGCGCCCATTTCCCATTGGGTGCCATCCACCTGGTTCACACAGTTGCGTTCGAACTGAATGCCGAATTTTGCTGCCAGCTTATTGAAATGCTCAAACTCGGCATTGGCGCTGTCGTTACCCATCAGCAGCAGCACACCACCTTCTTTTACCCAATCCGCAATAACATCAATGTGTTTTTGTTCAATATAGTTGGGCGCAGGATTTTCTTTCGGCTGATCGGGGTCAACAATGATGTAGATAGCTGCGTGCTGCAGGTTTTCTTTGGTGGGTTCTTCTATGGAAGCAAGCGTTGCGCCATTGTTGGAAAATGCCCTGCCGAAAACCAGGAACCCGGGATTATCGTACTCATACCATTTGTAGTGCCAGATTACCTGCTTGCCGAAGGCATCGGTTTTGGTTTCGCGATTGAACCAGTTGTCGAGCGCCACTACTTTGTTACGGGCAAGATTAAACGAAGATGCGCGTTCCATTTCCGAGGCCGCCAGCAAGAAAGCACCTACCCCTTTGGGATCGTTAACGATCACCGGTTCGCTCATGTAGTATTCAAAACTGCCATCGCGATAGGGCTTGCCGCCGAGGCCTGATACTTTTACCGTGCCATGCAGGTTGGTTTGCCCATCTTCTACCCTGATGAATTCTTTTTTGATGCCTTCATATCCCTTTTGCGCAATGGATAATTTTTCTGCGGGCAGATAACCCATGCGTACGCCTTTGGCAATGGTATACACCAGCATGCAGGAAGCAGATGCTTCGAGGTAATTTCCTTTGCGATCAGGCAGATCGAGAATATCGTACCAGCAACCTGTTTTCTTATCCTGTACTTTTTCAACCGCTGTTACCAGCCTGTTTAAAATGTCAATGATTTCCTGGCGACGCGGATGTTTCTGCGGGAAATAATCCAGTACATCTACCAACGCCATGGCATACCAGCCCATTGCCCTTCCCCAGAAATGCGGCGAGGTGCCCGTTTCCTTGTTGGCCCATTTTTGTTCTTTGCTTTCATCCCATCCATGATAGAGCAAACCAGTTTTCGGGTCACGGGCATGTTGTTCCATCCATACAAACTGGTTGGCAATATCGTTGAAGGCAGTGTCTTCATGCGCCAGCCACGCATATTCTGCATAGAAGGGCTGGCCCATATACAAACCATCGAGCCACATCTGCCAGGGATAAATTTTCTTATGCCAGAAACCGCCTTCTTTGGTACGCGGATGTGTTTGCAATTGCTGCCGTAACAGTTTGGCAGCATTGAGGTATTGTTGTTTTCCCGTTACGCGATACAACAGCAACAACAGTTTGCCATTGTTGATATGATCGATATTGTACGATTCCGGGTTATAGTCTTTAATGCGGTTACCATTGTCCAGCAGGAAAAAATCCATGCTCCGCTGTATATAGTTGAAGTATTGCGGGTCGCCGGTATTTACCCAAATGTTTTCAAAACCTTTTAGAATAACACCGAGGTCGTAGCTCCAGCGTGCAGGCCTGTTGGGGTCCAGCGCAAATGAATCCTTCCAGATTTTCATCACGGTAGCTGCCATTTGCTGCGACAAAGGCTGTTCTACCGCTGTGTAGGCAGCAGCGCCCGATTGCGCACAGGAACTTATGCCAGTGCAGAGCGCTGTAACCAATAGCAACGTAAGCGTCAGGTTTCTTTTCATGGTGTTATTGCCCGGTTCCTTTATTTAAAGGTTAAATTCTTTTCAGACGCACCGAATTCGTACTCCACTTTTTTCTTTGCTTTGGAAGCGTCCGTATTCTTTATGGAAATTTTTGCGGAGCGATCACCCCCGATGCGGAAGAGGAGCGTTGCTCCGGGTTTGTATTCCAGTTTGTTGAACGTGATGTTGTCGCTGTTCAGCACATCCACTACAGGAGCCGTTTCTTCACTGATCACTTTGATGTTGTTAAACGTAATGCCGCTTGCTTCCTGGCAGTCGATGCCTTTTTTTGCCTGCAGCACCATATTCTCCAACACGATGTTTTGCACGTGCATTTCCGGAAGGCCGCGGATAAAGATAGCCTTTTCAGCTCCGTTGCATACTACATTGCTGATATGGAAATCGCGGAATTGCGGGGTGGCTTCCGATACCGGGTGAAATTCCACTTTGGGCGGTTCTCTTTTTTCACCGGCAAGCGGAACGGGATCGCGGGCAGCGTAATACATGTCAAACAGAATCGCTTCGCCCGGAATATCTTTCATGGAAATATTTTTGATATAAATTTTCTCCACTATACCGCCGCGTCCGCGGGTGGTTTTGAAACGCAGCCCGATATCTGTCCCTACAAACGTGCAATCGCTCACCCAGATGTTGCGGGCGCCTCCGCTCATTTCACTGCCAATCACAAAACCACCATGTGCATGATATACCACGCAGTTACGGATGATCACGTTTTCAGTAGGCATGCCTCTTTCCCTGCCGGCTGCATCGCGACCACTTTTCATACACAGGGCATCGTCGCCTACATCAAATACGGAGTTTTCAACCAACGCATATTTGCAAGATTCCAAATCCAGTCCATCACCATTTTGTGCATACCAGGGATTGCGTACTAACACATTTCTGATGGTGATGTGTTCGCTCATCAACGGATGCAAACACCAGGCAGGTGAATTCTGGAAGATCACGCCTTCCAGCAATATTTTTTTACAGTTGGTGAATACGAGGAGATTGGGACGAAGAAAATCTTTGATGGATTGATAAAATGCTTCGTCTTTTTCAGGACTGATCACGCCCGGATTTTTCATGGAGCTGCCCTTGCGGAAAGATTCCGAAGGATACCAGGTTTTGTTGTCTTCACCTACCACGCCACCGGATGCCACCAGTTTTTTCCATTGCGATTCGGTCAGTTTTTCGCGCTTTACCATACGCCAGGCGCCGCCGTTGCCATCGATGATGCCATAGCCTGTAATAGCAATATTGCTGGCATTGGTAGCAGATATGGGCGACTGGTTACGCATCTGCGGTAACCCTTCCCAATTGCCTTTTACCAGCGGATACTGGCTCTTGTCGTCGGTAAACTGCAGGGTAGCGTTTCGTTGCAGGTGCAGGTTTACATTGCTCAACAACACAATGGGACCGGTATTCCATAATCCGGCAGGGACCAGCACTACTCCACCACCTTTTTTATGGCAGGCTTCTATAGCTGCATTGATGCTTTTGGTATTGAGCGTAATGCCGTCGGCTACCGCACCATATTGCACAATATTGAACGTGTCCTTCTTAAAAACGGGTTCCTGTATCACAGGCAATTGGGTCCACTGCGCTTCACTTGCCAGCGAAAATGCCAGGAACAGGATGCCGGTACAGATCTTTTTCATCATGCGCAAGCATTTAATGTAAACAGAGTAAAAAACAGCGGTTTCCCGCACTACAATTGTACGCTGATATAGCTTGTTAATGAAGCCTTTACAGCACTTTATTTACGCAAACGTTACCGGTAACGATGTAGGAGGAAGTGCTGCTCAATCCATTTCAATCATCGCCTTGATGACACCGCCGGCAGGGTCGAGCCAGTGGTGAAATTCACTTCCCGCCTGATCGAAAGGCACCCGGTGCGTAATGAATGCAAGCGGATTTACCCGCTGATTTTTTATGCAATCGATCACAAAAGCAAAATCGCTCCTTGTAGCGTTGCGGCTGCTCATGAGCGTAGATTCGCGTTTGTGAAACTCCGGATGACTGAATTGTATGTCTCCCTTTTGCAATCCTACCAGCACATACCTGCCGCCATGCGCCAGGTAAGGAAAGGCGCTGTTGATGGCATGCAGGTTGCCCGTAGCATCAATCACCACCCCGCACCGGTCGCCACCTGTAATGTTGGTAATAGTGGCAAACACATCCTGTGTGCGGGCGTTGATGGTATGTTGTATGCCGAAATGTTCGCGGCAGAATGCCAGTCGCGCATCGTTCACATCCAGCACGATTACCTGCGCGCCGGCAATGGTGGCAAAGGCTATCACGCCCAAACCAATAGGCCCGGCGCCTGCTACCAGCACCCATTCGCCGGCTTGTACATCCGCACGACGTACGCCATGCGCGCCGATGGCCAGCGGTTCCACCAGCGCCAGTTCTTCCAGGGACAATCCTTCGCCATGCAGCAGTGCATAGGAAGGCACCTGCAGGTATTCGCGCATGCCACCGTCTGTATGCACGCCGCACACCTGTATGTTCACGCAACAGTTAGGCTTACCCGAACGACAGGCAATGCAACTGCCGCAGTTAAAATAAGGTATCAGTGTCACCAGTTCCCCGGGTTTGAAACCGGGAGCGCCATCAGCTTCCACGAGTTCACCCGCCAGCTCATGCCCCAAGATGCGCGGATAAGTAAAATACGGCTGCGTACCCTCATAAGCATGCAAATCGGTGCCGCAAATGCCTATACGGCGGATACGGATCAGGGCATGATCTTTCTGCAATGCCGGCTTTGGCGTGTCGGCATATTCCAGTTTACCGGGTGATTGGCATATGAGTGTCTTCATAGTCTTGCCTGCCTGGCCGGGAAGCCCCGGGCCTTTTTTATTCTATTCTGAACCAATCGATGTCCGCATATCCGGCATCGTTAGTTTTAACAGTTCGGCTACAGAAAAAACCGATTTTCGCACCGATCCATTTTCCGGGCCGGGCTGTAAAGGGTTCGCCGGTGTCGATAAATTTTTTTCCATCCAGGCTATAGCTGAATGAACAGCTACCGCCTTTTGTTACCTGTACCCGCAGGTATACCGGGTCTGGTTGCACTATGGCCAGCGGTGTTGTTTTTTCCGGCGAAGCTTTGTCTGCCTGTTTACAGGTAATGCGGCTTAACGATATACCGCCTGCCGTACGCGTCAGCACCAGTCCGCTGTAATCCAAACCCATTACCACTAATCCAAATTGTTCTCCTTGCAGTTGTGGTTTGAAGCTAAGCTTAGCCGTGGCAGTAAAGGTTTCTGCCGGAAATTTCTGCAGCAGCAGGTTGGGCACCATCCACAGGTTATGCACGCTGTCCGGCAACTGCACGCTGAACATTCTCAAATAACCCTGCGCCGGAAAAGCCCACCAGGCCTGTGGATTGGCGTGCCATTGCCATTGTAAACCAATGGTACCGCTGTTGAATTCATCGCTGTCTGCCGGCGTTTGCACCACAATATTTTTATCCTGCACCGGTTTCTGATAGCGAAGTACGGGCTCTCCTTTCTGATCTCCATCCTTGTCTGTCCCGATCACCGGCCAGTCGTTGATCCATTGCAGCGGTTGCAGGTGCACAATTCTTCCATATGCTGCGCGGTCCTGGAAGTGGATGAACCAGTGCGTGCCCGATCGGGTATCCACCCAGGCGCCCTGGTGCGGGCCATTGATGGCAGTGCTGCCCTGGTCCATCACCACACGGCGTTCATAAGGGCCATAAATATTTTTTGAACGAAGTACCAGTTGCCAGCCGGTAGCTACACCTCCCGCCGGCGCAAAAATGTAATAGTATCCATTACGCTTGTACAATTTGGGACCTTCCACGGTGGGGTCAATATCGTGACCATCATACACCAGTCGCCCGGCGTCCAGCACTTTGGTGCCTTCCGCATTCATTTTCTTTATTACCAGCACGCTTTTGATGCCCGCGCGACTGCCGGCATAGGCATGCACGAGGTATACATTGCCATCATCGTCCCAGAGCGGACAGGGATCGATCAGCCCCTTGCCTCCTTCCACCAGTATGGGCTCCGACCAGGGGCCGTTGATATTTTTTGCCTTAACGAGATAAATGCCGAAATCAGGGTCGGGATAATAAATGTAAAATTCACCTTTATAATAACGGATCGAAGGCGCCCATACGCCACAGCCATGTTGCGGTCGTGCATAATGTTCCAACTGCGGCAAACGCGGCAGCGCATGACCAATGAGCTGCCAGTTTACCAAATCGCGGGAATGGAGTATGGGCAAACCGGGCACACAATTGAAACTGGAGGCCGTCATATAATAATCGTCGCCAACGCGGCACACATCAGGGTCGGAGTAATCAGCAAACAATACCGGGTTGGTGTAGGTACCATCACCATTGTCGGCACTCCATACCCGTGATACAAAAGGCGTTTGCGCCGGCATTGCGTGTGCCAGCAACAGGATTACAATGAGTACGAACAGGTTTCTTTTCATCATTGCTGTTTACGAATGCGTGCTGCCAACGCAGGCAACAATGTTTTGATATCTGCCAATACCAGTTGCGCCATCATACGCGCCCCGAGTTCGTTGAAATGGGTATCGTCCTGTTTGCCCGCCGGGTAATTGGGATGTTCATCCGGCTTGAGCCACAGGAACAATAATTTCGATGCCTCCGGGCCGAGTTGCTGCAAAAGCGCCTGGCTTTTTTTGTCCATATCGATCAGCGGCACATTGTGCGCGTTGGCCACCTCCCGAACGATGGCCGCGTACTGGTCGTGCGTGCCCACGATAGAGCCGGTGGAATCAAATTTTCTTCGCGCCACCGGCGTCAGCAATACCGGAAAGGCGCCCTTGCTGCGCGAGGCGGTGACATATTTTTCAAGGTTCTCCCTGAACTCCTGCGGCGTAGTAGCGCTGGCCTTGGTGGGCACTTCATCGTTGTGACCAAATTGAATGAACACATAATCACCGGGACGAATGTTTTCATATACCTTTATCCATAACCCTTCCGTCATAAATGTGCGCGTACTGCGACCGTTTCTGGCATGATTGCTCACTACCACCGTTGAATCGAAAAATTGCGCAAAAGGCACGCCCCAGCCCGTTTCAGGCCAGGCGCGTGGATCTTTTACGGACATGGTAGAGTCGCCAATCATCCACAGGGTGATTTTCTTTTCCTGGTGCATAATAAATGCGGTAGTGGCAAGGAATAATATGGAAACAATCAGCTTTCTCATTTGGACTTGTCGCGTGTTACATTTTTTGCTGTTCTGCAAGGCTGTTGATGTATACTTCTATATTCGTATATTGCTTATTGATAGTATACTCAACAGCATCGGCAGCATTTTCAGGATTAAGACCATGCTTCTTCTCCCATTCATCCGGCATGCCATCGCCGTCCGTATCTTTTGGTGACGGCAGCGATCGTAAAGCGGGCCAAGCCTGTGTGGTAGCCTCATAGGCCGTGCCATGCGGGTATCCTCCCTGGACATCAATAATCTTTCCGGTCCGCTTTCTAACGTTTTCAATAATGCGCTGGTCCAGGGTGTCTCTTGCCGGCAGGGAAGCGCCTGCATGCGCCAGCACAGCTTCAAAAGCATCTTTTGCCGATTGCGCTGCAATAGGTATTACTGCAAAAGGCTTTCTCACCACTGCTTCACGCTTATCGTAATCTGTTCCTTTATTGCCCATATGAATGCCCAGCCAGTTGTTCCGGGTAACATCCGGCGCGCCATCCACATAATTTCCTGCCACATAAAATTTGCCATAATCCACGGGAGGTTTCTCCTGCCGGGTTGGGTTCACTATCCGATAACGAACATTTTTTGAAGTAGCAGGCCCATACCGGTAATAGTTGTTCACTACATTGTAGCGGCCCCCTTCTCCCCCATATACATTGTTGTTGCCCCAGTTGTAAATAACATTGTTGCGGAAATCAACCAGTTCTTCTGTTGCCCCCAATCTTGTTCCGTTAAAGCGCGGGTTGCGACTGTTGCAATGCGCAAACAAATTGTGATGGGCAGACAAATGCCTGCCGCCCCAGATACCGCCATAGCCATGCCGTTCGTAATCTTTGTCGCCGCTTTCGAAATGATAGGAATAATTCAACGGTTCTGATATAATATTCCACTGCAACGTAGTGCTGTCGCCGCCGTAAATAGACATACATTCATCGGTGCTCCAGCTCACGCTGCAATGATCAATGATGATATGCGAGCGCCGGGTGCCGCCCAGGGCATCATCGCTGCCACTGCCGTCTACCATACCTTTCCGCTGGTACCTGTCGCCCAGCCGGAAGCGCAGATACCGGATGATAATGTTGTCGCCACCCAAACCCACCGGATGATCGGCAATGCATATACCATCGCCCGGCGCTGTTTGCCCGGCAATGGTCACATCACCACGTATCACCAGCCGTGATTGCAAATGAATCGTGCCCGACACTGCAAATACAATGATCCGTGGTCCCTTTGCTTCTGCGGCGGCACGAAAACTGCCCGGGCCATTGTCGTTGAGGTTGGTAACCACCATTACCTTGCCGCCCCGACCGCCGGTAGCATATTTACCAAATCCTTCCGCACCAGGGAAAGCAATTACGCGGGCTTCCGTACCGGGAACAGCGGTAGCAGCTTTTTGCTGACCGCAAGCCGGCAGGTTAAAAAGCACCACCAATATAACGGTATGGATTATACGATTCATACATGTTGTTAAAGATATAAGGCTGCCTTACCAGCAGCCTTATATTGGTAGAAATATGGCCGTCCTGTACAGGCACATGTGCAATAAGCTATTGCGCCCATTTGGGGTCGCCAACCGGTCCGCCGGTATTGCCTGAGGTCCTTAACTCATGGCCAGGAGGAAGGGTAAAGTCCGTTGTTGCACCCGTCCAATTAAGGTTAATAGCTTTATTATTTTCCAACGCCACCGTGCCGGGGAAAGTAAGTTCCTTCGGCGTAGCAGCGCCATTGCTCAGGTTAAAAATGTTGCAATGTGTTACCCGGCAGGTAGCATTTCCTACGCGCGCCAGGTTATCGCCTACGGTTTGTCCGTCGAGCGGAATATTGGCGATGATGCTGTTGCGGAAAGTAACATTTGCCACATTACTATTGAGGTCTATCAGGCAGTAGTCCAGGCCTGCCTGCCCCAGGCTGTTGATGGTACACTGGTGGACCAGGATTTCCGGAATGGTGGCCGTACTTATGTTGGCATCCCAGTCAATCAAACCACGGCCCAGCCTGTACAAGGTGGAATTGCGCAGCTGCAGCGATGCAAATTCCAGTTTATTGATCTGGAAGAACGTATAGTTGTTGTTGATGGTGGCGCTGTTGTAGATGTCGCAATAGTTCACCACTATGGAATTGATCTTGTGATCATTGTTGGCAGCCCGGTTGCCACGCAGGAAACAGTTGCCCATATCATGCACAATGCAGTTCTCGACAATGATGTCCGTAAACTGCGCTGCACCTGCGTCGCTACTGGGGCCGGTAAGGTTCAGGAAATACAACGCCTGGTCGCCGGCAGTATTGGCAGGGGCTCCGTCAAATTCAATCCCTCTCAGTTTGATGCCTGCGCCGGTCCCCCTGAGCGTAATTTCCTTGAAATTTACCTTGGTATTTGTAGGGTCATCAGATACAGAAACGATGCTTACTGTTTTTTCCTGCACCACCAGGTTCACGTAATTGGCGCCGCCGCCATTGATGTCGTACACACCAGGTTGCAATGCAATTACATCGCCATCTGCCGCTGCGGCCACAGCAGCCGCCAGATCATCGCCCGGCGACAATACTACGGCATACACCATTTCTTTCCTGGTGGTAAAGGTGATGAATCCCTTGCTGACGGTGCCCTGGAAAATCTCTGCCGTGTAGGGAGTTTCCGGGGTGAGACCGTCAATCAATTTGGAGCGTGTATCTCTATCCTGATCGTTCAGCGGGTATTCTACAGGTGTGCCGCCATCGGGCGTCACCACAATTTTTGTAAGGCCGTTGGTGGCGCGCCAGGTAAGCACTACCGATTTATCTTTCAGTTTCAACTCATGGATGGGTTGAAAGATCTGCTCGCCGGTTATCTGGAAACCATCGCTGTACACCCAGTAAGATTCTGCAGACTTGCCGGTAGCATTGGCTTTTACGCGGGCATAAAGCGTGGTTTTGATAGGTATATGCGCATCGGTAATGATCACCGCATTGCTGTCGGTTACTACAGAATAAATAACGGGTCCCTGGAACTGCTGGTCTTCCGCAATTTCCACGGTATATTCTTCTGCCACATGTTCTGTAAACAACGAAGGCGCCCATTCCAGTATCACTTGTGTCTCGCCGTTAGTAGCCTTTATATCGCCGGGCATAAACATACGGTCTGGCTCAAAGTGGCCCAGCTCTTTTTTCTTACACGACAGCGCGGGCAACAGCATAATGGCCGCCGTGCAAAACAGTATGGGTATATTGAAAGATATTTTCATGATGGAAGCTGATTTTTTGGTTAACCGGAAAATCAATAGCCATAATCCTGCGTGAGGTTCGGGTTTGCATCTATGGAAGCCTGAGGTATCGGCAGCAATTCACTCATGTTACTCACGAACGCAGAACCCAGGTATTGCGTTATGGTATTGGTGATGGCAGGGCCTACCCAATCCATGGCGGTGTAGCCCGGAGGGGTAGTGGTGTATGGGTTGGGTTTGTAAAAGGAGTTGGCCCATATCATGGTTGTAGCGCCAGTTTTGAAATACATTTTATCCGGCAACTGATCATAAGGTGGTTCACGGTCAGCCATCTTCGTTAGTTCTGCCTTCACTGCATTCAGCCGTTCACCCAGTTTGTTCCAGCGGATCAGATCGTATTTACGAATGCCTTCGCCGCAGAATTCCAGCATACGCTCTTTCATAATAGCTTCAAAAAATCCTTCATAATCGGTAGGCGTGGTGCCGATGAGCGCAGCATTGCCGCCATAAGCGCGCAAACGCACGGTTTCAAAAGCATTGATGGCAGCTGCCGTAGGGCCATTGTTCAATTCATTTTCAGCTTCGGCAAACATGAGCAGCACATCCGAATAACGAATCATAGGCCAGTTGGTGCCAAAATACTGCGCCTGCGAAGCAGTAACCGGGTTCCAGTCGCGGCGGAATTTACCGTCCACCATCGTTTGCAGGTTGCGGCCTACGAGGGTAAAGTCGAGTGCAATGTTGTACGGCACACAGGTCACATCGCGACGGGTATCGGTAGAGTCGTAAGCATAAAAGGTAGTAGGCAGCACGGTGAGTGCCGAGTTGCCGGTATTGTTGTAGCGGGGACCGTTGTAGTAACCCAGTTTGCTGTCGCCAAAGCCAGTGCCGCCGCCAGACATCCCTACTTCCCAGATAATTTCACCGTTGGGTTCTTCACGCTGCGCGCCAATGGCGTCTTTCCATACAGCTTCGAAACTCGGGTTCAGTTTGTGTTCGCCACTGCTCATAATGATGGCGCATTCATCGCGTGCTATGCGGTAAAAATCCAGATAGTCTGCCCTTCTTTCCATTTGCCGGCTTTCGCGGCGCAGTGAAAATCCGCCGCGGAACAATGCCAGCCGGGCACGCAATGCGCGGGCCGCTCCCTGCGTGATGCGTTCGTTGGTAGTATTTTGCTCCGAACGCCAGGGCAGCAGGGTGGCCGCAGTGGCAAGATCTTCTATGATGATATTGTAAATGGAATCGCGGTCGGTTTTTGCCTTGAACAGGTTGCTTTCAAAACTGCTGGGCTGGAACTGCGCCGGCACATCGCCCCAGTTGCGGATCAGTTCAAAATAAAACTGCGCACGCAACGTCAGCGCTTCGCCATATAACCTTCTCAACTCCCGTTTCTCCGCTTCCGATCCGTTATTGTACTTATCCATCCGCGGAATATTATAGATACAGATATTGGCCAGTTCTATTCCTTTATACAATTGGTTGAATGGACCTGCCAGTTGCGTATTGCCAGGCTTCACGGCATAGCGTGCAATATCTCTCCGCTCATTATCGCCGGCTGCCCCGCCCTGGCCCATCATTTCATCATTATCGTAGGGGTAATACATGCTGATGCGGATGCCATAACCCTGGTCGCCGCCCAGGCAGGAGTAAACGCCCATCAATGCATTCTGCGCATTGGCCACATTACTGAACACATAGTCGGGCCCAAACGAGGATACCGGCTCCAGGTTCAGGTATTTCTTGCACGCACCCAGTGTAAACACCATGCCGGTAACCAGCAAGGTAGTTTTGATATATCCTGATATTTTCCAGTATTTCATGTTCTGTGATGATTTAGGTTATAAAGACAGGTTAAGGCCAGCAATGAAAGCGCGGCTGCGCGGATATGCTGAATAGTCCACGCCCGGCGTCATGGGAGTGCTCCTGCGGGTATTCACTTCAGGATCGTAACCGGTATAGCTGGTAAGCACATACAGGTTATTTACCGTAGCATAAATCCGCAGGTTGTTCACCTTCACCCGCGATAACCATTTCTTTGGGAAAGTGTATCCCAATGTGATGTTGTTGATGCGTAGGAAAGAACCATCTTCAACAGCCCATGAATGCACATAAAATGAACTGGCGCTGCGCAATGGTTGCCAGAGCGAGGCATTGGCATTCAACGCGGCCAGCGCATCCGGATCGGTTACAACCTGTCCCTGGTCGTCGATCGTGCGCCAGCGATTGTTCATGATAGCCAACAGGTTGGAGTTGATGGTATAGCCACTGGAAAATTCCAGTTTGTTTGCGTTGTACACATCATGGCCCACCTGGAAATTGAGGAAAATACTAAGGTCGAAGTTTTTGTAAGTGAATTGCTGGTTGAAGCCGCCAAAGAATTTTGGCTGGGTGTTACCGATTACCGTACGGTCGAAATCGTTGATCACCCCATCCGGCTTGCCGTCGGGACCACCGATGTCTTTAAATTTCAGGGTGCCGGGTTGTGGAGTTGTGGCAATTACAGAAGCGTTGTTGGGCACACCTGCTTTCAGCGTATATACGCCATTGCTATAATCAAAGTCATTGATGGTGTAGTACCCGTCTGTTACGTATCCATAGATGGCGCCCACGGGCTCACCCACACGCACTATATAATCTGCCGGCATATTGCCGCCACCCCATCCGGACCTTACCAGGGTAAAATCCTGGAATTTGCCGTAACGGTCTACCCTGTTTTTATTAAAGGAGATATTGAAATTGGCTCTCCAGCTGAATTCCCTTGTGTGCACCGGCGTTCCGTTCACCTGAATTTCAACACCCTGGTTGGTGGTGGCTCCTACGTTCTGCACCTGTTTGGTATAACCAGAGCTGGTGGGCACATCCACTTCCACCAGCAAATCGCGGGTTGAATTCTTATACACGTCGAATGACAGTTGCAGGCGGTTGTTCAGCAGCCCCACATCCAGACCCAGGTTGCGCGACACAGTGGTTTCCCAGGTAAGAATGCTGTTGGCCAGACCTACAGGAGCGTATCCTGGGATCAATTGAGAACCGATGCTGTAATAAGCGCCGGGTTCAAATTGTGTAAGGAAGAGGAAATCGCCAATGCGGTTATTACCTGCTTCGCCGTAGCTGATACGGAGTTTCATATCACTAACTGCAGGCATCAGGGCTTCCATAAATTTTTCTTCCGACAAACGCCAGGCGATGGAAGCAGAAGGGAAATAGCCCCATCTCACGTCTTCTGCAAATTTTGACGAACCGTCTGCACGCATGGTAAGCGCTACCAGGAAACGATTGTTATAGGCGTAATTCAACTGGCCAAAGAAGGAAAACAGGCGGCTGGGATACTCTGTTGATACCGGAAGCGGTTGCACACTGCCGGTGGGAGCACTTCCCAGTCCCATATTGCCCAGCGCCTTTTGGGCCGAAATGCCTACCGGGAAATAGCGGGTTTCTATAAAATACCTCCGGTTAACATTCTCGTACAATTCCTGCCCTAACAGCACCGTCAGGTCATTCCGCTCACTGAACTTTGTACCGGATTTGTTCATAGTAAAAGTTAGTACGTTGGAATTGTTCAGCGTCTGACGGGTAATGGTATTGATGGAAGCCGTAGGCATATTGGCGTTCTGCTTGGCAACGGCAGTGATGGTATCATTAAATGCATTCTGCCGGATGTTCGTTTGATCATATCCGAGCGTAGAACGGAAAGAAAGGTAGCGGTTGATCTCATACGTAAAATGGCCACTGAAATTCGCCACGCTATTAATGTTTCTCCTGTATTCCGCCTGGTTCAGGAGAATCGGGTTCACCAGGGCCAGACTGTTGGCATTGGTTTGCAGCGCATAGTCGGGGTCGTATTCCAGCATGCTTTGTCCGCCCATCAGTATCGGCCTGTACTTGATACTGTGACGCAGGCGGTTGGTAGCAGAAGAACCTTCACTGGCAGTGCCTGCGCCGTTAACCACTGTATTGTTGTACCGAACGGCGGCGCCAACTTTGAGTTTTTTACTTACCGTGTGATCAAATTTGAAATTAAGCAGTTTACGATCGAAGTCGGAGCCCTGCATAATGCCTTCTTCGGTGTTGGAAGTAACGCTCAGGTTATATTTGGTAGTAGCATTGCCGCCCACCACGCTTACGTTATGCGTTTGCATCAGTGCGTTGCGACCAAACATTTCCTCCTGCCAGTCGGCAAACGGCGCTTTTTTGTACAGTTCCAGGTCTTCCCAGCGGCCGTAGGTTTCTTCGAAATTCTTTTCCGAATCATCATCTCCTCTTGATCGTTCGTACTGATACAATACAAAATCGTACGGGTTCATCACTTCCAGTTTGTTGGCCAGTTTGCGAAAGCCTACGAGACCGTTGTAATTCACCTGCGTTTTCATATTTCTGCCACCCTTCGTGGTAATGATCACCACGCCGTTGGCGCCACGCGCACCATAGATAGCAGTGGCAGATGCATCCTTCAAAACATCGATCGACTCGATGTCCTGCGGCGCCAGTACCGACAAGGCATCTTCTACCTGTATACCATCCACAATAAACAACGGGGAGTTGTCCTGCGTAATAGAGCCTCCGCCACGTACGCGGATTTGTGCCGTGGCGTTCGGACTTCCTTCCGACTTGATGATCTGTACACCCGCCAGGCGGCCGGCAATGGCTTCTGCCGCAGAGTTGATGGGAATGTCTTTCAGGTCACGGGCATTCACGGAAGAAACGGAACTGGTGACGTCTCTTCTTCTCATGGTCTGGTAACCCACCACCACCACGTCGTCCAGATTGCCCGCAGGCTGCAGGCTTACCGTTAGTTCCTGCTGGCCATCGGTAGCAATCTCGCGGCTGCTATAGCCTGTATAGGTGAAAACAAGTGTTACGCTGCCGGTAACATTCGTAGTGATGGAAAAATTGCCATCTTCATTGGTTTGGGAGGCAGCAGTGGAGTTTTTGACAGAAACGCTAACGCCCGCCAAAGGTGCGCCTTTTTCGTCCAGCACCTTGCCCCTGATAGTCCTGTTCTGGGCAAAGAGTAGTGCAGGCGCACAAAGGAGCAGCACGAATAAGAGAGCTGTTTTATTCATATGGCTTTGTTTGCAGTTAGTTAACCAGAATGATCAGTGTATCGCTGCAACGCAAGGCAATGAAATGCGTTTGACAGGAGCGATATTCCACTCAATTCTAATAAGATAAACTGAGATTAGGTACCGCTTCAACTACCTTTTTCTACGCAAACGTTCCCGGCATCGTTTTCTGAGATGCAGCAAATCAAGCATTTAGCAAGTCATTAGAAAGCAGACATTAAAAAAAGCTTTACTTTTAAGTTCCATCGTGAAATTCGAAACAGTAACTATAAAAGATATTGCAAAGGCGCTCGGACTTTCCACTTCAACCGTGTCGCGTGCGCTGCGTGGCAGCTATGAGATCAGCCCGGAAACAAAAAAGCTGGTGCTGGAATACGCAGAGAAGATCAATTACCGGCCCAATCCCATAGCACTGAGCCTGAAAGAAAGAAGGAGCCGTTCCATCGGCGTAGTGGTAACAGAAATTGCCAACAATTTTTTCTCTCAGGCCATCAATGGTATCGAAAGCATTGCGTACAACCGCGGTTATCACGTTATCATTTCTCAAACGCATGAGTCGTACGAGCGCGAAACGGTGACCATTCAGCACCTGGCCAGTCGCGCTGTAGATGGATTGCTGGTTTCACTGAGCAATGAAACCACCGATGTATCGCACCTGAAGCAGTTGCACGATAAAGGTTTGCCGATTGTTTTTTTCGATCGCATTACTGATGAGATCACCACGCACAAGGTGATTGCCAATAACCACAAGGCGGCTTTCGATTCCACCGAACATCTTATCAAACAGGGCTTCCGGCACATTGCGCACATCACCAACTCGCCCCATCTTTCCATTACGAAAGAACGACTGGAAGGATACCGGCAGGCACTGGAAAAAAACGGGCTGCCGTACAACGAGAAACTGATCCAGTATTGCTATCACGGCGGCATGATCTATGCAGAAATTGAAGAAGCGATCGGACGATTGCTGAAAGGAAAACAACGACCCGATGCCATTCTCACCGCCAGCGATCGCATTACCACTTCCTGCCTGGCGGCGTTGAAACAATTGGGTGTAAAAGTTCCCGGCGATATGGCCGTCATCGGATTTACCAACACCAATATTGCAGACCTGCTCAATCCGCCACTGTCTGCCGTACGGCAACCAGCATTCGAAATGGGACAGGTGGCCACGGAAATGCTGATCAGCATTATAGAAAGCAAACGGCCGGTGAGTGATTTTGAAACGAGGGTGTTGGAAACAGAATTGTTCGTTCGTGATTCTTCGGAGAAAATTGGAAAGTAAGCTAAGTTTTATAAAAAAATTGAACCACAGAGGACCAGCGTTAGGCCCACTATATAGGCCGAGCCTCTGTGATTTAATAGAATGACTTCCGCAAACCAATAAGCCTATATGCTCTCTTCTCTTGAAATGAAAAAACTGGCAGGCGCCAAAGCTGCCCAACTGGTGCAGGAAGGTATGATCGTTGGCCTGGGTAGCGGCAGCACGGCACACTGGCTGATAACGGAATTAGGCAAACGCAATCAAAGGGAAGACCTCCGCATTACTGCCGTACCCACTTCCCGCGAAACAGAAAAACTCGCAACGCAACTGGGCATTGGCTGCACAACGCTCAACAACGTTGACAAAATAGACATCACCATTGACGGCGCCGATGAAATCGATCCGCAATGGCAACTCATCAAGGGCGGCGGCGGCGCCCTCCTCCAAGAAAAAATGGTGGCCGCCTTTTCGGAAAAACTTGTCATCATTGCCGACCATACCAAACTGGTCCCCCACCTCGGCCGCTTCCCATTGGGGATAGAAGTGATCCCCTATGGCTGGAAAATCATTGCCGGAAAACTGCAGCAGCAATACGGCGTAAATGTTTCACTCCGACAGAAAAATAATGGGCCTTTTGTTACTGATCATGGCCATTACATTCTCGATGCTGCCTTTGGCAGTATAGAAGACCCCGTTGCGCTCGATCAACAACTCCATTCCATTCCCGGCATTGTGGAAACGGGATTGTTTATTGATATGGTGGATGAAGTGATCATCGCCTACCCCGACGGAAAAGTAACCCGGTCAGCCTCATAGCTATATCAGTTTTCATTTTCGTATTTTTGCCTATATCAGTTTATCATGCCAAAGCAGAAACTTACGGGCGATGAACACCTGTATTTGCAGGTGGCGGAGGGATTGGAAAAAATGATCCATGATGAAATCCTGAAGATCGGCGACAAACTGCCTTCTGTGCGTATGCTCAGCGAAGAGTATGGCATCAGCATGGGCACAGCCTTCCAGGCTTATTATCATCTTGAAGGGAAAGGGCTGATTGAAGCCAGGCCCAAATCGGGCTATTATGTGCGCTTCAACCGCAAACGTTTTCCCGCCTTGCCGGCCGTGCAGCAACAGGAACCCATAGCCCATACCGTTAGTGTGGAAGAAATGATTGCCACGGTTTATAAATCGCTGTCGCCAAAAGACCTGATCAATTTTTCGGTGGCCACACCGGATATGTCGCTGATACCGGCAGCCAAACTGAACAAGTCGCTGGTGCATGCGTTCCGTAATTCTGCTACCAGTTGTATTACCTATGAAGAACGGCAGGGCAACCTGGAACTGCGTAAACAAATAGCCCGGCTGGCATTCAACTGGGGAGGTGCTTTGCGTGATACCGATATTGTAGTAACAGCCGGCTGCATGGAAGCTTTGGTGATGAGCCTGCGCACCGTGACGCAGCCCGGCGATACCGTAGCCATTGAAAGTCCTGCGTATTTCGGCATCTTCCAGGTAATTGAAAGCATGGGATTAAAGGCAGTTGAAATTCCTGCACATCCTGTAACCGGTATTGATCTTGGTTATCTTGAAAAAGTGCTGAAGCAATACGCTATCAAAGCCTGTGTGTTCATTCCCAATTTCAACAACCCGCTGGGCAGTTGCATGCCCGATGAAAACAAGAAGGCATTGGTAGAAATGATCACGCGGTACAAAGTGCCGCTGATAGAAGATGATATTTACGGCGATCTGTATTTTGGCAAATACCGTCCCCGTACCTGCAAAACCTTCGATACCGAAGGATGGGTATTGCATTGTTCTTCGCTGTCGAAATCATTGGCGCCGGGTTATCGCATCGGATGGGTGATACCGGGCCGGTTTAAGGATAAACTGGCGCGCCTCAAGTTCATGCACAATCTCAGCGGAACCAGTATAACACAGGCCGCCATGGCGCATTTCCTGGGCATTGGCAGGTATGAGTACCACTTGAAAAAATTACGCACGGCGCTTCATACCAATTACCTACGGTATGTGCAGGGGATAATGCAGTATTTCCCTGAAGAAACAAGGATCTCGCAACCACAGGGCGGATTTGTATTGTGGCTGGAATTGAATAAAAAAGTGGACGCATTCCGGTTATACCAGGAAGCCATCAAACAACAGGTAAGCATTGCGCCCGGCAGAATATTCTCCACCACCGATCAATTCAGCCATTATCTACGCATCGGTTATGGCTCACCGTGGGACGACAATGTGGAAAGAGGCATACATATCCTGGGAAAACTGGTAAAGAAATTGCAGGGCTGATTGTTTCCGCTACTGTTTCATTTCAAATTTCGCTTCGATATCTTCCAGGGTGTTGTAATTCTTGAATACTGCTTTATTTTTTATCGGTAAACGCATGGTGAACCCTTCATCGAGGATGGACTGCAGGCTATGGTTTTCAAGACGGCCGATCATGAGGCGGCCTTCCACTTTTTCCAATCCTACGCCGGTATAAATGCCGCAGAAAGTTTGCGCAAAACCTTCGTCCTGGTAAACGTAAAAATCGAATGTGCGGTCTTTTATATAATGATCCAACAGGCACTCGATGGTGTGTGCGTCGAGATCCAGCATGTCGCACGGCATCAGCAGGATATCCATACCGGGGTACAATTGCTGCACGCTGAGCAGTCCGTTGAGCGGCCCTTTTACGTCGCTGTTGTCTGGCACCAGTAATTCCTGTGAAATGTGTTCGCGGTAACTTTCGAGTTGTTCCGGGTTGATGGAATACACAACGGGAATGTGAAAAGGCGCAAGTTTTTCATGCATATGTTTGGCCCATATGGTATTCCGAATCGGCAGTAATCCTTTATCGCTGCCCATCCGCGTGCTTTTGCCACCACATAAGATAACGCCTATGAGATTTTCCATAGCTGAATACAATTGGTTATAGCATAAGGTAAATGGTGCGACAATTTACAAAAGCATGTTTACAATACCCAGGTTTGCAGAAAAGAAAATACTTCCGTGACAATACTTTTACCCTCAAAAGGAAAAACTATTGCAAAGGGGCCGGAGCCCTCTGGAAAATTACTCAGGATCAACAAAATTTATTCGTGAGTTTTTCTATCGGCATGACCTAAATGGCGATCCGGCGCCACCACATCGCGCACCCATTGTTTTAATTCCTTGATTTCGGGAAATTCACCCGATTCCTTGCGGTCAAATATCTTTTTTCCATCTATGCAAATGGTGTACCGTCCATTGACGGCACTCGGCTGCAGCAGTACGCCGCCAAGTTCTTCATTGAAAGTGGTGAGCAGTTCCTGTGCCATCCAGGCAGCACGCAACAGCCAGCCGCATTTGGGGCAATATTCTATAGTGATAACAGGTTTCATTGAATTTACTCTGCAGTATGTTCATGCAAACACCCTTCGCTCCACTGTTTGGTGCCGTCGGTAAAATGTTCGCATTTCCAGATGGGAACTTCGTGTTTTATTTTGTCGATGATAAAGCGATTGGCGGCATAGGCTTCACTTCGGTGAGGCGCGCCCGTTACTACCACTACAGCGCTTTCGCTGATGTGCACCTGGCCGGTGCGATGCTGTGCAATGGCAAAATGCAACCCCCAACGCTCGATGGCCTCCTGCAGTATATTGTAAATCATTTTGGCAGCCATGGTAGGATGCGCTTCATATTCGAGGTAATCCACCGCCTTTCCCTGGCTGTTGTCGCGTGTTTCGCCGCTGAATAGTACCACAGCCCCGGCGCCTGGCCGGTGTGCTTTTGCCAACACACCAGCGAGGTTGATCGGCTCATCGGTAATATACCGGAATTCATCCACCACTGGCAGGTGGTAATATGCTGACGATATCATGTGATTGAAATATGTAGGAATGATCAATAAACTCGTCGTTCACAGCGTACCGGCAATTATCAAGGATTTCCCGCGCTGATTCGTTGCGCAGCAAGAGCTTTTCTTTGAGTTCGTCCACCGTTCGTACCGGCTCCTGTATCCACACTTCGTGATCGAAGTAATCTCTCAGTATAGCGTATAAAAAAACTTTCATAAAGATTTCTGTATTGAGGCTTTCACTGTTTCAAGACCGGGACGCTACCGTCAGGAAGTTTGGATTGCTGGCAAGAATCTTGAAACCTGGAACCAGAAATCTTGAAACCAACTCAAATTTAAGCGCTTGGCCTCAACTACCCAATTTTAGATTGTACGTCAATCGGGAAGCCAGGGGTGATTCCCTTGGAGAAAAGCTTTCCCTGGCTCCCTGTTTTTGACGCACTGTTCAATTTTCTTATGCCGCTTCAGTAGACTGCTGCACGGCGATAAATGCTGCTTTGGGTGTTTCACACACATTGCATTGCCAGGTTTCCGGTAGTTGCTCCCAGGGGGTGCCGGGCGCAACCTGTTGGGCCGGATCGCCGTAGGTTTCATCGTACAGGGAAAGACAGTGCGGGCATTGGTATCGGGTGATTACCGGCTGCTGAACCTGTTGCAGCTCCTGTGCTTCCTGTTCGCGGTACACACTGTGTTTGATCTCCTCCGATGCCGTCCGGATTTCATAATAGTACTTGCACAATGCCATCAGGTAGGTAGCCAGGTTTTCTTTGGGGACGTTCCTGCGGAACAGGATGTATTCCCGTGAATTGGGATTGAAATCGCGGGTATACAAAATGTCGTAGCGGTCGAGCGCCTTGCGCTGGTTGCGCGACGTATTTTGCTGCTTCCTGATCACCACGGCGCCAAAAAGACCCGAATGCGGTTTTGTTTTTATGGCAAAACATAATCCCTGCGTGCGGATGTCTTCTTTGTCGAATTGTCGTACGAGGTACCTTTTCAGCTGCAATCCTTCCTCATCGAGGTCTTCTATCTGCCAGTTCAGTTCATTGGCCGCATGATGCAGGTTGATGCGATATTTATTCAGCAGAAAATCCCAGGCTGGCCTGTTTTCCTGTGCTATGCCTTTAATCACCAGCGATTTCCAGGGAGTGGTGTACAATTGACCCACTTTGGTTTGCAGGCACAGCGCGGCCGCATCGCGGAGGAACTGTACGGGGAACCGTTCATCGCGACGGTAAATGCCCAGCCAGTTTTTTTGTCCGTACCGGTTGAACCCTTCATAATAAGGCAATTCAAAATCGGGTACCTGCAACGGCGCTGTCACCGGCTGCATGATGAAGTTTTCCTTTTCGCGCACCAGGTTTTCCAGCAGTTGGCCATCGGTATTGTCGGGATTCGCCAGCATCGCTGCTTCAATCAGTTTGCTGATACGGGGAATGTCGTCTGAATAAATCAATCCTTTCCATGCATAGGTAAGCGTGGTTTTCCGGAAACGGATGTACAGGTACCAATAGTTGTTTACCGGTGATGAAATGAAATTGATATTGCCGGTAAAAAAGGGGATGAAGGTTTGTTGGGCGTCCACGAGGCTTACTTTCAGAGTGGGTTTGTAATCGAACAATCCCAGTATGTCTTTGTACAACCCTTCGCTGAGCCAGTTGCCGCTTTGAAACACGTCTTCGGTAACGTAGGAGGTGAGGATATTGGGGAATGAATCACGGTCTTGTTCAAACGAAACATGCATATCTTGTAATGCCCGTGCGAGTTGTTGTATGGGTTGCGTATCACCTGTAAAATATAATTGCTGCCGGTTACCGGGTTGTACATAGGAAACGCCACAGTTCTCTGCCGCGCTCATCCAGGCGTACACATCGCCCGCGGCGGCAATGCCGCCGGGAAGATTGATTTTTATGAGAGGTTTGCGGGTCATGATTTTTTTGTTTGGGTCGGGAGCGGTAACCTTACAACCTATGCCCATGCACCAGAAGACTCCTGCTGCAACGCTTCCTCCAATATCCTTTGCACCTCCGGCCGGCAAGACCCACAACCCGTCCCTGCGCCCGTTGCTGCACACAGGTCTTTAAACACCGTACATCCTTCCGCAATCTTTTTCTTAAGATTGCCGCTTCCCACATTATTGCAACTGCATACCAGTTTCCCCATCACCGGTTCTGCGCTCTTCCCACTCCGCAACAGCTGCAACCGCTTTTCATTCAATTCAATTTTGTTCGCAATCAGTTCACGGAATTCCTGGAATTCACTTTTATCACCAATCAGTATCGCACCCACCAGCCTGTCCTGGTGAATAATGCATTTTTTGTAATACCGCTTCGATTTGTCTATAAAAACAATTTCTTCATAATCCTTGTCATCGGGACAATCCGGTATACCTATACTACATAAATCAAAACCGTGAATCTTGATAATGTTCATCAGCATACTGCCATTGTAATAACTTGCTACATCTCCCTGCAGCCATCGTGCTACTACACCGGCCTGTTCCTCTGCCGCCACCGTAATGCCATACAACATGCCCCTGAATTCTGCAATTTCTCCTATTGCATAAATATCCGGGTCGCTGGTTTGCAACCGTTCATTCACCATTACGCCACGCTGACAATGCAATCCTGCTTCCCGCGCCAGTTCAATATTGGGAACGGTACCGATGGCAAACACCAGCGCATCGCAATCGATATGTTTTCCGCTTTTCAAGCGTATGCCGGTAAGACGGGTGCGTCCATGAAACAACTGCACTTCATCATCATAATAAATATCACACTGCTGGTCCACCATTTCTTCGTGCAGCAATTGGCTGCCCAGCGGGTCCAGTTGGCGGTCGAGAAAACGCGAAATGCGCTGTACAATCGTGACGCGGATATTGACTTCCCTCAACGATGCCGCCAGTTCCAACCCCAGCAATCCACCACCCACAATCACCACATGACCATTGGGAGGCACATGCTGCTTAAACCGATCCGCATCCGCACGGCTCCGCATGGTAAAAATGCCTTCCAGCGGCGGAACATTCCTGGGCATCGCCGCACGGCTGCCTGTGGCCAGGACCAACACATCGTAAAAGGTAGTGCGGCCAGTAGAGTCTGTAACACTTTTTTGTTCCCTGTCGATCTTCACTACACTCACGCCTTTATATAACCGTATATTAAATTCAGACTCTTCCGATTCTTTCATTTTTACCAGCTGTTCCCAGCTTTGCACGCCGGTAATATAGTCCGGCAACATAACCCGGTTATAAAAGGGGAAATTTTCTTTGCTGAATATGACAATCTCATCTTCTTTATTCAATTGCCGGTAAGCCTGTACAAAGCCAAAGGCTCCCGCCCCTGCACCCACTATCACAATGCGCTGGCGCGGTTTCTTATAACGCTGCACGCTTACCGCGCAAAACTTGAAATCCGGTTCTTTCGACACCGGGTCAATAAGATTGTTGGTAATATTGTTCGCACGGTTCAGATCGCTGTTGAGTATTTTTCCCCAGTGCATCGGCAGAAACACCACTCCCCGTTTAATAGCATCTGTTATTGTAGCGCTCACCCGCACTTCTCCCCTGCGCGAACGCAATTCCACCATATCCCCTTCCCGAATATGCAGTTGCTGCGCATCGGCAGGATGAATTTCCACAAAAGCCCGCGCCACATGTTGCTTCAGCTTGTTCACTTTTCCCGTTTTGCTCATGGTATGCCAATGATCGCGCACGCGACCGGTGGTAAGAATAAAAGGAAAATTGTCATCTGGCCGCTCACTGGTTAGCGCATCGGGCACGGGGTGAATGATGGCTTTTGCAGTATTTGTATAAAACACTTTATCAGTAAACAGTCTTGCAGTGCCTCCTGCAGGCGCATCTTCTTTTTTACAGGGCCATTGCACGGTCCGTTTTTCACGCAGCAAAGCATAGTTTACACCACTGATATCAATGTTGGTGTTCCTGGTCAGTTGTACATGTTCATCATAGATTTCGGCGGCATTGTTGTAATCAAATCCACTATAGCCCATCTTGCGGGCAAAACGGCAGATGATTTCCGCGTCCGGTAAAGCTTCGCCGGGAGGATCGGTGATCTTGTGCAGGTAGCTGATACGCCGCTCGGAATTGGTCATGGTGCCTTCCTTTTCTGTCCAGGCCGCAGCAGGCAGAATCACATCGGCATACTGCAAGGTTTCAGGCCGGTTGCTGATATCCTGCACCACTACAAAGCGGGCATTTTGCAATCCTTTTTCAGCCATGCGCACATCGGGCAGACTTACTAACGGGTTCGTACAAATGATCCAGATGGCTTTCAGCCGGCCGCTGTTCAATGCCTCAAACATTTCGGTGGCGGTCAACCCTGCATGAGGCGCAATGGCCGTTCCGCCCCAGAATTGCTGCAATGCTGCACGGTGCTGCGCATTGTTCAGCAACCGGTGCGCAGGCAGCAAATTGGCCATGCCACCGGATTCGCGCCCTCCCATCGCATTGGGCTGACCGGTGAGCGAAAAAGGTCCGGCGCCAGGTTTACCGATCTGCCCTGTAATCAAATTGAGATTGATCAGGCTCAGGTTCTTGTTTACGCCCATGGCGCTCTGGTTTAACCCCATGGTCCACATGGTGAGCATGGCTTTGGCATTGCCGATGATTTTTGCAGCGGTGCGAATAGTTTCAGCCGCTACTCCACAGATAGTTGCTGCATCTTCTAATGTACGCTGAAACACTACTTCCTTATACGCCTCAAATCCTTCTGTATGATTTTTAATGAACTGGATATCTATATCGCCGTTTTCAATCAGTAATCTGCCAATGGCGTGATTCAGTGTAATATCCGTACCGGGATTAATGGCCAGGTGCAGATCGGCCATGGAAGCCGTATCGGTTTTGCGCGGGTCCGCTACAATAATTTTCACATGCGGGTTCGCCGCCTTATGCGCTTCAATGCGACGCCAGATAATGGGATGACACCACGCCGGGTTGGCGCCGGTGACGAAAAAGCAATCCGATAGCTCTATATCATCATAACATACCGGCACGCAATCTTCACCCAACGCCATTTTATAGGCTGCTACGGCACTGCTCATACAAAGGCGTGAATTGGTATCGATATTATTGCTGCCAATAAAGCCTTTGATCAGTTTGTTTACCACATAGTATTCTTCGGTAAGGCACTGCCCCGACACATAAAAGGCCACTGAATCCGGCCCGTATTTTTCAATAAATGTTTTGAACACTGCCGCAGTCCTGTTCAGCGCATCATCCCAGGATACCCGCTGCAGCGGCATGTTTTTGTTATACCGCATCTGCGGGTACAAGAGCCTGTCTGATTTGTCATTTACTGTATAATGCAGGTTCATCCCCTTGCTGCACAGCATGCCTTTGTTCACGGGGTGCTGCTTATCGCCTTCCACGGTGATATTGCCTTTCTTATCCTTGTGCACTACTATACCACAACCTACGCCGCAATAACAGCAGGTTGTAGTATAGCCAGTATGTTGAGAGGTGTTCATGCGCTTCATCATTCTTTAGTTGACCTTCCTTGTTCAGCTTGTAGCCACTACCGGCGCTGTTTCGGCTGCAACCTGTGCTTCCCTGCGGAATCGGGTTATCAATACAATCAGTGAAACAATAATTACTACAAACCCGATGTACCGGAAAGCTTCGATATAACTGATCGTTTCCGATTTGAATAAAAATCCGAAAGCCATACCACCCAGGTTACCACCTGCGCCTACAATGCCGCTTACCAGTCCAACATTTCTTTCATTTACAAAAGGCACAATGCCATAGGTAGCACCGTTGGCCATTTTCAGGAAAATGGCAAACAGCAGCATGCTGAAGATGGCCACCGCCAGTGAACCGGCCTGTGCAAACAACAGCAGGCCCAATCCTTCCAGCATCAGGAAACCGCCCAACAGCAATCCTTTGCCCCTGATACCATAACGATTGCCCACCTTATCGCTCACGATGCCGCCCAGCGCACGGGCAAAAATGTTCATAAATCCGAATATGCCTGCCCAGAATCCGGCGTTCGACTGAGATAACTTAAACGTATCCACGAAATGCAATGCCGCCACATTGTCGAAGGTGATTTCCATACCAAAGCACATGGCATAGGCAAATGTCAGCGCCCACAAGCGCCAGTCGCCCAGCACGCTCCAGTCTGTTTTACCCCTGGCTTTGGCAGTATAACCAATTTCTTTGTAATTGCCCGCCGGCGTGTCTTTGGTGTAGCGGTAATACAGCCAGGCCATGATCAACATCATTACTCCCGGTGCAATCATGGCCAGTCGCCACGACTCCTTCGGCGTATAACCAAAACCCACTATGGCGGTGAAGATGAGCGGCATCACCATATTGGTTACGCCACCACCGAGGTTGCCCCAGCCACCGGTCACTGCATTGGCCGTACCCTTGATTTGCGGCGCAAACATGATAGCAGTATGAAACTGGGTAATAACAAAGGATGCACCAATAACACCAATACCTAATCGAAAAAGCAGAAAAGTGGTATAATCATTTGCCAGTCCCACCAGGAACACCGGAATACACCCCACGAGCAACAGGCGCACAGCAGTCAGTCGCGGCCCCCAGGTATCGCACAAGCGGCCAATGATAAGGCGGGCTATTATAGTAGAAGAAACAGAAGCGATGATTGTATTGCCTACCTGCGCTTTGGTCAGGCCCAGGTCTTCACGAATAGTAGGCATAAGCGGCGCAATGCCAAACCATCCGAAAAAACATACAAAGAACATCAGCCAGGTAACATGAAATGTGCGCATCTGCACACCCCGGGCAGAAAAGATATTGAGTTTGGTGAGCGGTTGATTCATTGTAATGCGATTATAAGTGTTAAAGGATTTATTGTTTACCTGCCCAAACAGGTGTGATGTTTATTTGCAGGTAAGTCCATTGTGCGGTACGCCTGGCCGATCCCGGTTCAACGTTTTTTGCATAATCCATGCTTTCCGTTGCGGCCAGGAAAGCCAGCCCCCATTCAAGGGTGGTGATCTTGTTCAATGCATAGGTACTGACCCAGTCTATTTCGCTGCCCAGGTATTTATTGACAGCAGCGCCTGCTTTGTTCCGTTGATTGTTGGCCAAAGCGAAATAATGATAATCAAGCCCGGTGGTGAACCGTTTGCCGGGAGCGTTGTAACGGATGCGGATATACGGATTGCTCAATCCCCCTGCAGGCGAACCGGTGCCTGCATAGAAATAATCCATGTAGCCCCAGAACTTATGCGGTGTTCCATACAGCGGATCGAAGCGGTGGTTTACAGAGGAAGCTTTTAATCCATCATTGCCGGAAACATAGTCATAACCGGCAGTACAGGAGAATTTGTTTTTGGTGAATGCCAGCGCCGCTGTTCCCGTCCAGGCTGCGAGCTTCAACCCTTCCTTGTCTTTGCCAAACTGATACCAGGCGCCTGCTGTCAGCGTCCATTGTTTGTTTGATGTGAGTGGAATGGCAGATAATATACCGCCGGTAAACCGAGCATGAACGCCTGCCTGATTGTACCTGCGTCCATACACAAAGCCGGTATCAGCGCCCACTATTGAGGTTACTGAATCGAAGGCATATTTTGCAAACTGGTCGCCCAGCAATAACAGCGAAGTACGCGCATTGCCCAGCGTTTTTGCAACGTATAAAAACTGCATGGCTTTGTAGTGCTGGTTCAATCCGTTAGTGCCAACGGGGCCTGCCAGCGACAGCGTGCCGGTGGGAGCACTGATGCCTTCGGCATTGATAACAGGGATCATACCGGCAGGCGTAGGCACCAGGTGGCCTTGGCTGTTGCGTACCTGGGGCGTTACATTGGCAGGCGTATACAGAGTACCGTTATAACCAAAGGCATCGGTATGCTGGTTGAAGGCTGCGCCCAGGTCAACCTGCCATCCTTTTTGCAGTAGCCGGAATACAATCGCATCGTGACGCCGGGCCTGTTGCAACCAGTCGAGGTTGCCGAGCAGGCGCGAATCATCGTACAACAATTCCTGCCGGCCGATTTTGATGCTGAAATAATCGGCAAAAGAACGTGCAATGGCGCTGTCATTTTTGTCGTCCAATATAATTTCGGCCCAGGCTTCGTGCACCATTAACCGGTTGCCATCGGTGGCGCTGATGGTAGAAGCGTCCTGCCCCCATACGCGCACATCCTGCACGGTAGTGCGAAACACTACCTGGTTCCATTTGTGCTGGAGGGAGATACGACTCCGTTGTGAAGTAAAGAAAGCAGGTTTGGCATCTTTGGGTCGCAACGTGCCAACGCCGTTCCTGAACTCCGTGCGCGTGCGCAGCTGGCCGGATACTGTCAGTTGTGAGTGGCCCGCGGCAGGAAGCAAGACCAGCAAAACTGCAAAAATTTGAGTGCGCTTCATGGGAATGTTATTGTTTAATATTCTTCATTCCTTTCTCTTTGCTCTTCCTTCACTGCTTCCACGCCTATATATACCACTTCTCCCTCCACTTTCACCGGGTACGTCTTGATATTGCCGCAATCGTCACCACTCAGGCATTTGCCGGTAACCAGCGAAAAAGTTTTCTTGTGAAACGGGCAGGCCACTTTGGGTTCATTTTGATAGGTGCCGATGATACCACGGCTCAGCGCCATCTGGTTGCGGTGCGGACATTCATTTTGAGTGGCATACCATTCACCACGACGGGTGAACCAGAAAAGCGCAATCTGTTCGGTGTTGTACTTCACGCAAACACCGCCGTTTTCCGGGACATCCTTTACATAGCAGGCCGGAAACCAGTGAATCACTTTTTCTTCTGTCATAAATGAACATGGGTTTTAGACAATACAATACCTGTCGGCCTTACGGCCGGAATTTTTCATCTGGCAATGGTAACGGGGACAATAATGGCGGGCAATCGAAGTGGCCAGAAACCAAAAGGAAAATAATTACGGTAAACTACACACGAAAATATAATCCGCAATACGCTATTTCCACTCCCGGGCGCGCTTTTGTTCACGCATGGGCTCAAAAACAACGGTGGGATCTTTTTCTTCCGGTGCGTTGACGAAGTGGGTAAAGCGCTTACGGATCTCAGGGTTTTCAATCGCTTCTTTCCATTCACATTTGTAATTATCTACCAGGTCCTGCATAGCTGCTTCCAGTTGTTCACCAATGCCCAGGCTGTCATGCACTACCACGTTGCGCAGGTAGTCGATGCCGCCTTCCATTTTGTTCAACCAGGTAGCAGTACGGGTGAGCGGATCAGCAGTTTTGATATAAAACATCAGGAACCGGTCTATGTATTTGATGCAGGTTTCTTCGTCGATGTCGGTGGCCAGCAATTTGGCATGTTGCGGTTTGGAGCCGCCGTTTCCGCATACATACAAATTCCAGCCTTTTTCGGTGGCAATGATGCCAAAGTCTTTACTCTGCGCTTCGGCACATTCCCGGATACAGCCCGAAACAGCAGCTTTGATCTTGTGCGGCGCACGCAACCCACGGTAACGCTCTTCAATGCGAATGGCAAAACTAACGCTATCGTGTAATCCGAAACGACACCAGGTACTTCCCACACAGCTTTTTACCGTGCGCAAAGCTTTGCCATAGGCATGACCGCTTTCAAATCCGGCGGCGATCAGCTCCGACCAGATATGCGGCAGATCCACCAGGTGCGCACCGAACATGTCGATGCGCTGGCCGCCGGTGATCTTTGTGTAGAGATTGTATTTCCTGGCTATCTGTCCAATGATGATCAGTTTTTCAGGCGTGATTTCCCCGCCGGGAATACGCGGCACTACAGAATAGGTACCGCCTTTCTGGATGTTGGCAAGAAAACGGTCGTTGCTGTCCTGGGCCGTGTCGTTGCCTTTGGCCAGGATCATTTCATTCCACAGGCTGGCGAGAATGGAAGCAATGGGAGGCTTGCATAGCTCACAGCCATCACCCTGACCCAACTTGTCCAACACTTCATCAAAAGTTTTCAGTTGGTGAATTTTCACGAGGTCGAATAATTCCTGGCGACTGTAGTTGAAATGTTCGCAAAGCACATTACGCACATATTTGCCCTGCGTTTTCATGGTATGGGCCACCAGGTCTTTGAGCATGGGCGCACAGCCGCCGCAGCCGGTACCGGCTTTGGTGCATTTTTTTACTGCATCTACATTTTCGCAGCCATCTTCCACCGCTTTACAGATAGCGCCCTTGGTGATGCTTTCACAACTGCAGATGATGGCATCATCGGGCAGGCCGGCCACACCGGCATTGTTATCGGCTGAGCCGCCGCGGGCGCCGAGGACCAGGTCTTCGGGATTGGGCGGCAACAATACTTTATTCTTCACCGTCTGTAACAACATGTTGTACGACGCTGCCTCACCCACCAGGATGCCCCCCAGCAAATACTTGCCGTCTGCAGAAACATTGATTCGTTTATAGATTCCCTTTAGCTTGTCTTCAAATACAACGGTGCGGGCTTCGGGAGCACTGATGAAAGGATCGCCAAAACTGGCTACATCCACACCAATCAGTTTGAGTTTGGTGCTCATATCGAACCCCGTAAAATATTTTTCACCACCGGTGAGCCGGGTGGCCACCACCTCGGCCATTTCATAGCCCGGCGCCACAAGACCATAGATCATGTCCTTGTACAGGGCGCACTCACCGATGGCGAATATGGAAGGATCGGAAGTTTGCAATTGTTCATTCACCACAATGCCGCCACGCGGTCCGGTTGCCAGTCCGCACTGGCGCGCTAGTTCATCACGGGGTTTGATACCTGCAGAAATGACGAGCATTTCCGTATCAAGTACCGTACCGTCGGCAAACTGCAGCCCTGTGATATGTTCATTGCCCAGGATGGCAGCTGTGTTGGTGGAGGTATGCACCACCAACCCGAGCGCTTCCAGTTTGGCGCATAACAATTGTGAACCTGCTTCATCTATCTGGCGGGGCATGAGTCGCGGAGCAAATTCAATAACATGTGGTTGGGAAATACCAAGATCGAGGAGAGCCTTGGCTGCCTCCAGCCCCAGCAATCCACCTCCGATGACAGCGCCTGTAGTTACTTTACGCGCCCAGGCGCTGATCATTTCGAGGTCTTCAATAGTGCGATAGATAAATACACCTTCCTTTTCCACACCGGGGATGGAGGGCACGAAGGCGGCAGAGCCGGTGGCGATGATAAGAAAATCGTAAGGTTCAATGATGCCGCTGTAGGAACGGACTGTTTTATTAGCGCGGTCAATCTGTTGTACCGGGTCGGCCAGGTGGAGGGTAACCTGGCGCGACTGGTACCAGTCGGTACCGGCGAGTGACAGGTCATCGGCTGTCTTGCCGGCAAAATATTCGCTCAGGTGAACACGGTCGTAAGCCGGGCGCGTTTCTTCGGCAAAAATGGTAACCTGAAAGCGGCCGGGAGCCTTTGCCGTCAGCTTCTCACAAAACTTATATCCCACCATGCCATTGCCAATAATAACTACCTTCATAAGCTGCGATTTTGATTGTGGTGAATCATCCGCAGGCAATCGTTATAAAACATTATAATTTTTAATATATAATGTTTTTCAAAGCAAGCATCGCTATTATTACCTTTGTTTTGTGATCAGCGTAATAAAAATAGGGAAATTGGCTCGTAAAACGAATCAATTTTTCCAATTTGAATCATATATTTCTTATTTTAATATAAAAAATTTGGATAAGTAAGTGCTAAATCGTTCCGGCAACGCTTAACTTGCAGCCGCACGACCACATGAAAATCAACAAACACCCATGCACGCTCCAGGATTGCTTCCTCTGCCGGCACTGTTCCAAAGAATGGTTGCCGGCCCTGGCTGTTCACCGCAAAAATTTCCAGGTAGCCAAGGGGGAAGTGCTTTTTCACGAAGGTGATCCCATGCAGGGTATCTGGTTTGTGTACAAAGGCCGCTTCAAGGTGCATAAGAAATGGGGCACGGAAAAAGAACTGATTGTACGGCTCGCCCGCGATGGCGACATCCTCGGCCACCGCGGCATGGGCGGCGATTTGTACTACCCGGTATCGGCTACTGCCCTGGAACCCTCCCGCGTATGTTATGTAGACCTGGCATTTTTCATGGCCACCCTTAAGGTGAATCCTCCATTATTATTCGAACTGATGCAATTCTTTGCCGCAGAATTAAAAGAAAGCGAAAAGCGCATGCGCAACCTGGCGCATATGCCGGTCATTGGCCGTGTAGCAGGATCACTGCTAAGCCTCCACGAAAGGTTTGGTACTACGCCGGAAGGGTATATCAATATGACGCTGAGCCGGCAGGACCTGGCTGCGTATACCGGAACAACGTATGAAACCGTCTTTCGTGTGTTGAATGAACTGGCAGCAGCGAATGCGGTGAGCTATTCAGGTAAGAATATCAGGATTTTGGACGAGGGAGCGTTGAGGGCGCATATGAAGGAGGAGTGAGGATTATATTTCTATATTCCCCAATACCCTACTACCTCCCCTTCTTCTAACCGCTCCTTTCCTGCAGGATGCAATGCTATTCCATCAGCCTGCAAAGCCGCGCG
Organism: uncultured Chitinophagaceae bacterium; assembly: GCA_937961055.1. Lineage (GTDB taxonomy): Bacteria > Bacteroidota > Bacteroidia > Chitinophagales > Chitinophagaceae > CALCIN01. Next base: position 72,972 of record CALCIN010000040.1, read on the forward strand.
TATATCACCGGAGCCATTGAAGGAAATTGTTTCGAGCGTAGCAGTGCCAGGCACCCAACGTACCGGGAAAAATTCATCGAGGGTATTTTTTTTGCTGCGGGCTTTGCGTAGGGTTAGCGGCACCGGGGCAGGTATGGGTAATCCGTAACAGGCTTGCAGCCAGGTGCGCACCAGCAGCATAAAGGTAACCATGCACGAGAGTGGGTTCCCAGGCAATGCAAATACCATGGCTTTATTGGGCGCCTGCCCGCACCATACCGGTTTGCCGGGACGGATCTGTAATTTGTGAAAGCATTTTTGTACGCCCAGTGATTCCAATACAGCCGGTACATAGTCTGCATCTCCTGCAGAAACGCCTCCGGAGGCAATGACCAGATCGGCGGTCATTGCTTTTTCGAATGACTGCTTCAGTAACTCTTTGTCATCCGGTACATGATCAACCAACAAAGGCGTTATGCCTTCTTTGGCCAGCATGGACTGCAATAAGGCACTGTTGCTGTTGCGTATCTGCACCGGCTGCACCGGGGCATGTACAGGTACTACTTCATTGCCGGTGGTAATAATGGCCGCTACAGGACGCCGCGCCACACGGATGATGCTTTTTCCTATTGCCGCCAGCAGACTAATTACCGGCGGGGTAATCAGCGCCGGGCGATCAAGAATTACAGCATGTTGTAGAATATCTTCTCCCTGTTTGGCTATGTTTTGAAAAGGCTTAACTGTTTGAAGCATTATGCGCACATTGCCTGCTTTTTCTTCTGCATCTTCACGGCGCGCAATGACATCAGCCTGCACCGGTGTGGCAGCGCCGGTCATAATTTTATAACAGGTCCCTTCATCCAGCTGTGCACGCGCTTCCTGGCCTGCGTAAATGGTTTCAACAATTTTATATTCTCTGATGCCTTTTTGAAAATCTTCATACCGGAATGCATACCCGTCCATTGCCGCCCTGTTGAAAGGAGGATAATCGCGGTCGGCTTCAATCTTTTCCGTTAACACGCGGCCCAACGCATTTTCCAGCGAAACGGTTTCTTCGCCAAATGAGCGCGCAAGGCCTTTCAATATTTCCTGTGCCTCGGTATACAACATATCATCCTGTTTTAGGCATTTTCAAATGCTACACTCCTGATAAAAGCCTGTCCTCCATAACCAGCCACAACATTCAACGCCAATTTGCTGCTCCCTTCCTCATTTTTTATCAATCTTCATGCTCCCCGGAGCTCCTTGTTGTTGCATTTTTTCCCTGCGGCTTTCGTTCTCCCTCCTTATGTCCGCTTCATTCCTCCCTGCCTGCTCTTCATCATAGGGTTAATCCACTCCTCCTTCATGTTTCTCCCATGTTCGTTTCTTATCCTACGCTCAATATTCCTCCTTTTCTACCTCCACTCATTCTCTTCCTTCTCCCTTCCCTCTTCTTCTCCTCAATGCCCTCCCCCCAACAACATCTTCCTGGCATGAAACACCGCCGGCAAAATGGCCTCCAGCGACTGCCTCGCCCCATCCGTACTTCCCGGCAACGTAACGATCAGCGTATGCCCTATTGAACCGGCCACTGCCCGGCTCATCATGGCCAGCGGCGTACGTTGCTGTCCATACGCCCGCATGGCTTCCGTAATGCCATCTGCGTCACGTTCCAGGATTTCACGCACGGCATTCACGGTATGATCGCGTGGCCCCAGGCCGGTACCACCAGTGGTAAATATAAAGGCCACATCTTCGGCTACCCATTGGCGTATCGTATCCTGTATTGCTTTCTTCTCGTCGGGTATGATCTTGTAATGTTTTACTTCGGCATTCACCGCTTGCAGCATTTCGCAAATCAGCTTACCGCTTTTGTCTTCGCGCCTGCCGGCAGCTGTAGCATCGGAGCAAACCAGCACTGCGCAAGCAGGGGGCAGCACAAAGAATTGCTGCCGGTCGCTTTTACCGCCTTTTTTCTCCAGCAGCCTGATATGACCAATTTCGAGGGCGGTGTCTACCGGCTTCAGCATATCATATATTTCCAGGGCAGCAACCGATACAGCTGTGAGCATTTCCATTTCGATACCGGTCCGGCCAATGGAACTCGCCTGGCCGGTGATGACGATGCCCGTCCTTGCAAATGTTTCAGTGGGGAACAACTCCCCATGTTTCGACTGGTCCAGCAATTCAAATTGTATATCCATACCATCAATAGCCACCGGATGGCAATGCGGCAGTAATTGCGGCGTAAGTTTGGCGCCGATAAAACCAGCTGCACGCGCCACATCAAACAGGTTGCCTTTAGGTAATTGCTGATTGCGGACCAACTCTATGGTAGCAGGTGAACAAAAAATAATTCCCGCAGCGCGGGCGGTACGCAAGGTTATTTGCTTGTGGGTGATATCACGCATAAATGACAGGATGCTTGATGATAGTTGAATTCGCGCAAGTATAAGTAAAATTTGCACCACTACAGGAATGTCGCTGCGCCATTCCCTATCCAGTAGTTGTTTTTTGATATGAATTCCGTATCCCGCTTTTGCAAATCGGCGTATCTTCAGGTATGCACAAGGCCCAACCAACTGTTCAACCCCAACTGATTGTAGCGGGTGCAGGTCCCGGCGATCCCGAACTCGTATCGCTCAAAACAGTCCGCGCGCTGCAGGAAGCGGATGTGGTGTTGTACGACAACCTCATCAACAAGGCTCTCCTGGAACACACCCGTCCGGATTGTGAAAAGATCTACGTAGGCAAACTTCCATATGGTGAATACACGCCGCAGGAAACCATTCATGCACTGATAAAGGAAAAAGCGTTCACCAAAGGAAAAGTGGTTCGGCTGAAAGGCGGCGACCCGTTTATTTTCGGCAGAGGTTATGAAGAAATTTTATTTGCCCGGCAACACGGTATAACGGCGAGCTATATCCCGGGAATTACCAGTATGCAGGCTGCAGGACTGGAAGATATACCACTTACTTTCCGCAGTGTGAGTGAAAGCCTGTGGGTAATCACCGGCACCAAAAAAGACGGCACGCTGTCTGGCGATCTCCGCCATGCCATGCACAGCAAGGCAACAGTAATTATTTACATGGGCGTAAAAAAACTGCCCGATATTGCCCGTGTATATGTAGAAGAAGGCCGGGGCGAAATGCCCGCCGCAATTATTCAACACGCCAGCATGGACAACCGCAAGGTGGTTAGGGGAAAAATCAGCGACCTGCCTGCACTGGCAGCCGCCAGCCAGATCACCCATCCCGCAATCATCATTATAGGACAGGTGGCAGCCGACGGACTGGGCCAGCCCTAACCGGCAAGAATCCTAATCAAGCAAAGCAAAATAGGTATTTACACTTAACCAATCATAAGGTATTCCTGTAAGCATCGTGATTTTACTGTATATTTATTTATATACTGCAAGGCACGGTTGTTTTCAATCAAACGCACATTAAAAGGTACTTTTCACTGCGCTTTACCAATACCCTTTTCACAAAATTATTTCTGAGGCTTTGGTTAGGTTTTACCTAACCTCCTGGCCTTGTTGTCAGGAGGTTATCTTAATAAAAGATAAATGAAAACTATCGCACCAGCAGGCCTGACTCATCTCAGCGATTGCATGCCCGACCTCCCCGACACTGGCACCGGGAAGGAAATCGTTTTTACCAAACGCTTTACGCGTCCTGACACAATCCTTTCCTTACGCCCGTTCTGCATCGACAGCGATCTACCGGAATTGTACAAACGAAATAGTTATCATCCGCAGCTGGCCACACTCATTGCTTCGAGCTACGCGTTTACCAGTGCGTCTACTTTTGCGTATTCGTACATGGTACTGCAGGACGATGGCCGTCCTATTCTGTTCCGTAGACGTATGCCGGGCCAGCCAGGATGAAATAGCAGATTATTTCGAAACCGCCGCCAACGATTATATCTTACGGCTCACGCCGCTGGCTGCTGTAGCCAAAAATCCCGGACTGTATTCCTGCATCCTCGACACCTGCATGACCTGGCTGGCGCTGTTTCCGGCCATCCGATGCCTCTTCGTAGAGTGCGATGCCAGCCAGTTGAGATTGCAGCAGGCACTGGAAAAGGCCGGCTTTACCTGCATTCACCACATCAATACAGAGTACAAAGACAGCAAATTGTACAGCTACACAATGGGCCCGCATCATTGATGGCAACACCGGCTTCCTGTAATTAAAATTGTTTTTACCACACTGTATACAAGGTGTAGACGAGTTTCTACATCCCGCGCTTTTTATCAGAGGCGTAAATCTTGCACCACTCCGGGCGCATTCAGAAGCGCCATACATGCAAAAAGGACAAGAAAAAAGAAAGATCAGGCCGCCGCAAAAACTGGCTCGCAAACTGGGAAAAGAAGGGCAGATGGAACCGGAACCAGTTTACGAAAAAGAGAAAGAAGCACTGCGGCTTAAAAACAAAACAGTCATCATCACCGGTGGCGACAGCGGTATCGGCAAAGCCGTTGCCATTGCCATGGCAAAAGAAGGCGCCGATATCGTGATTGCATACCACGAAGACCATACCGATGCGCGGGCCACTGAAGAACGCGTAAAAGCAGCCGGCAGAAAATGTTTGCTGATTGCCGGTGATGTAAGCAAGCCATCACATTGCCAGAAGATCGTTCGTCAGACCCTGCGAAGGTTCGGAAAAATAGACATACTGGTCAACAATGCCGGCATCCAGTTTCCCCAAAAAGAGTTACAGGCCATCACAGAAAAACAACTGAAAAGAACATTTGAAGTAAACTTTTTTGCTTACCTGTACCTGGTGCAGGCGGCGGAGCCGTATCTTAAAGCCGGCGCCAACATTATCAATACCACTTCGGTAACGGCTTACCGCGGCAGCTGGCACCTGATGGATTATGCTGCCAGCAAAGGGGCTATCGTTAGTTTCACCCGCTCGCTGTCTGCATATTTTGCCAAAAAGCAAATACGCGTCAATGCAGTGGCGCCCGGCCCGGTATGGACGCCGCTGATTCCTGCCACTTTTCCTGCCAAACATGTTGCAGAATTCGGTTCTGATACACCGTTAGGCCGCGCGGCAGAGCCGGTTGAAATTGCTTTCTCGTACGTTTTTCTTGCTTCTGACGAAGCTTCCTATATCACCGGCCAGGTTTTGCATCCCAACGGCGGTGAAATTGTTAACACCTAAAACAGCATCTGCATGAAAACACTTGGTATCATTCTCATCATTCTCGGCATTGTGATGATCGTCTTCCGCGAAGTACGCTTTACCCGCGAAAAAGAAGTGGCGGACCTGGGCCCCATTGAACTGAACAAAAAAGAACAGAAGCGTGTGTCATGGCCCACCTACGCAGGCATTGCCATAGCGGTGTGCGGCGTAGTAGTGCTACTGGCTTCGGGACGAAAAAGAATCGCCTGAGAGAAGTAATCATTAAGCCCGCGTAGCACAATGGTTGGCACACTCCATAACCATTTAACCTGCGCTTTCAATTCTTTTCCCCTATTTGGGTAAATAAATGGACACGCAAAAATTTGTTTATATTTTCTTTCCTCCTGATACCAAACGGGAACAAAGTTTGAACTGGTAGGATAATATTATTTACGTTAAAACTTATTGTTATGACTACGACAAGCAAAGTTGTATTAGGGATCATTGGTGCGGCTGCAGTGGGCGCTGCCGTAGGTATGCTGATGGCGCCGGAAAAAGGACGAGACCTGAGAAGAAATATTGCTGACGCTGCAGGTAAATGGACAGACAAAATGGGTGAACGCTTTCGCACCGGTAAAGACGGTCTGAAACGTGCAGCCAGCCAGGTGACGTCTGAGATGTAAAAGACGCCTAAGATGTAAAACGGGTGTTGATCCAACCGACTATACCGCACAGGAGCAGGCCGCGCCCTGCTCTTTTTCTTTGGGGTAACAGGAACACCTTCTTTATAGGTGAAACGAAGTCATTATTTAAAGAGGTATGTTTCCCCGTCAATTCAAAACACTGAAAAAACAGTCACTATGCAAGAGAAGCACCAGGACAAAACGCCTCCCCGGCATCGCAAAGTAGATGCGGAGCCGGGACAACCGGATTATCAGCCGGGTGTAACCGGTACGCCCGATCAGCCGGTATATGATGAAGATGCGGAAGCGGAAAAAACAATGGAAAAACAAAAACAGGAAACACGCACACCGGAAGAAGAAGACACCAAAATAGTCAATGAACAGGAACAAGACCAGGTAATCAATGATGAAGATCCTCCCGGTGAAAGCAATACCGGCGATACCGCCAGCAAAACCGGTGAAAACCCCACAGCAACCAAAAAGTCAAAAAAACAGGCACGATGAACGCCTGGCGTTATAACACCTGCTTCAGCACTTCCCACACATTTTCTGCAACGATCCGGTGACCCTCCGGAGTCGGGTGGATACCGTCTGCCTGATTCAGGTGCTGTACCCCTCCCACGCCCTCAAGAATAAAAGGTATTAGTGGAATTTTATTTTTTTCCGCCAGTTCCCTGAATGTGTTGCGAAACTCACCGGCATACCTGCTACCCATATTCGGGGGCACCTGCATACCTGCCAGTATAATGATAGCCTGGGGATTTTTTTCGCGCACTTTATCAATAATGGCCTGCAGGTTCTGCCTGGTTTCAATAATAGGTATACCGCGCAAACCATCATTGCCACCCAGTTCCAGCACAAACACATCTACCGGTTGCCGCAGTACCCAATCCACCCTGTTCCTGCCGCCCGCTGTAGTTTCACCACTGAGACCCGCATTGATAACCCGGTAAGGCAGTTTCAGGGAATCCAGTTTCTCCCCGATTCTTGCAGGAAAAGCTTCGGTAGGTTCAACACCGTAACCTGCTGTAATGCTATTGCCAAAAAAGATGATGTTCTTCACGTTTGCTACCGGTGCTTTGTGGCTTGTGTCGGCACGGCGCGGCTGCGGTTCATTGCCAGTTTGTTGCTTCTTACCATCATTATTGCTACAGGCTACCAATACCCCCACAAGCCATATTGTCCAAATTCGTTTCATATATCTTTAATTAATGAGTCCCCCTTTTTCTTCTTGTTCGTCCCTGCTTCAACACACTGGTGTAAATTATGTTTAAACGAAACCGGCGTTCAAAATAATGCATTAATTTACTACACTTTAGCACAATTATTTTCCTTATCAAATCTTAAATCATCAGTGGACACGATACTATCCATAAAAAACCTGAGCAAATCGTACCAGGGCGCCGGACGTACACTTACCGTATTGCATGATATTAATTTTTCGGTAGAAGCCGGTTCTACCGTTTCCATAGTGGGTCCCAGCGGCAGTGGCAAGACGACCTTGCTGGGATTGTGTGCCGGCCTTGACCGCGCCACTTCCGGATCGGTGGAATTAAACCATGTACAATTGGATACGCTTAATGAAGACCAGCGTGCCCAGGTGCGCAACCGGTATGTGGGATTCATTTTTCAGAATTTTCAATTGATGCCCACACTTACCGCTCTCGAAAACGTAATGGTGCCGCTGGAACTACGCGGAGAAAAAAATGCGCGGGCAAGGTCCAAAGAACTGCTGGACAAGGTTGGTCTGGCAGACCGGCTGCACCATTATCCCATGCAATTGTCAGGCGGAGAGCAACAGCGTGTTTCGCTGGCGCGAGCGTTTGCCAATAACCCGCGCATCCTGTTTGCCGATGAGCCCACCGGCAATCTCGATGAAGAAACAAGCGATAAGGTAGAGCGGCTCCTTTTCGACCTGAACCAGGAAGCCGGCACTACGCTCATCATCGTAACCCATAACCTGGAACTCGCCGCACAAACCAACCGCATCATACGCATCAAAGGAGGAACTATTGTAAGTGATGAAAGAAAGGCATCGTAATACCCGATACGTTGACCCAGTTTTCATCTAACGGCACAAACCAACCGAAATGGATAAAGCACGATTCGTCTATAAAAAAAGGCTGAATATTCCCTGGTTATTCATCATGGCCTGGCGCGACAGCAGGCGCAACCGTTCCCGCTTGCTGCTGTTCATTGCGTCCATCATTCTTGGCATTGCCGCCCTGGTGGCCACTTTTTCTTTCGGGTACAACCTGCAGAACGATATAGACCGCCAGGCCAAAACACTTACCGGCGCCGACCTGGTGATTGAAAGCAATAAGCCCGTGCCCGAAGAACTGCAGCCCGTGCTCGGGCGCCTGGGCGATGAACGATCGCAGGAGCGAAGCTTTGCTTCCATGGTATATTTCCTGAAAGGCGGCGGCACCCGTCTGGTGCAGGTGCGTGCACTGGATGGCCACTATCCTTTTTATGGTGAACTGGAAACCACTCCTGTAGCAGCAGCAGGCCGGTTTCGCAATGGAAGAGAAGCCCTGGTAGACAAAACGCTCATGTTGCAGTTTGATGCGCAGATTGGTGATTCCATTCAGCTGGGCGATGTTACTTTTGCCATTGCGGGAGTGTTAAACAAAGCGCCCGGCCGCAATACTATCTCAACCACGGTAGCGCCACCGGTGTATATCCCGCTGCAATACCTTGATGCTACCGGGTTGGTACAAAAAGGCAGTCGCATTGCGTATAATTATTATTACAAATTCAACGATGAAGAAGCCATACAAAATGTAATCGATACGCTGGAGCCAAAGCTGGAAGAAGCCGGCATGGACTATGATACGGTGGAAGAACGCAAGCGCAATACCGGGCGGTCGTTTGAAGACTTTACGCAATTTCTGTCGCTGATCAGTTTTATAGCATTGCTTCTCGGTTGCATAGGTGTAGCCAGCGCCATCCATATTTACATTCGTGAAAAGATCAGCAGCATTGCCATTCTCCGTTGCCTGGGCGTAAACAGCACACAGGCGTTTTTTATATACCTGATCCAGATTGCCGGTATCGGGTTGGTAGGCAGCATCATTGGCGCCATTACCGGTACGCTCATTCAGCAACTTCTACCGATAGTGCTGGAAGATTTTCTGCCGGTGGAAGTAGCAGTATCTGTCAGCTGGCGCGCCATTGCGCAGGGCGTGGCGCTGGGATTGGTCATCAGCCTGCTGTTTGCGCTATTGCCGCTGGTATCGGTAAGAAATGTTTCCCCATTATTTACGCTCCGGATTTCGTATGAGCATAAACGTTTCAGCGACCCGGTAAAGTGGCTGGTGTACCTGCTGATTGTATTTTTTGTACTGGCGTTCTGCCGTTGGCAAATCGGCAGCTGGGCGCAGGCCATTGTATTTACCACCGGCCTGCTTGTAGCCTTCCTGCTGCTGGCAGGCGTGGCAAAACTGCTGATGTGGGCGGTGCGGCGTTTCTTTCCGGCTTCCTGGAATTACTTATGGCGACAGGGATTTGCCAACCTGTACCGTCCCAATAACCAAACGATCACCCTTGTTACCACTATTGGTCTTGGAGTAGCATTCATCGGCACGCTGTATTTCACGCAAGACATCCTCATCCAACGCGTGAGTCTCACAGCCAGCGGTAACCAGCCCAACATGGTTTTGTTCGATATACAAACGGGGCAGAAAGACAGCGTGGCCGCCATGGCCAGGCAATATGATCTGCCGGTGTTGCAGCAGGTGCCCATCGTTACCATGCGCATTGAAGAAGTAAACGGGCAAACCGCCACCATGGTCCGCGCCGACACCGCATCGCGGGTTTCTGAACGGGCATTTGAATGGGAATTCAGGGTCACCTACCGGGATAGCTTAACCGATTCTGAAAAACTGGTATCCGGCGAACTGCCCGAGCCGGTCACTTCGCCCGACGAAACGGTATACATTTCCGTGGAAAAACGCTATGCAGACCGTGTACGATTAAACCCAGGCGATACAGTGGTCTTCAACGTGCAGGGAACGCTTATCCCTACCGTGGTAGGCAGTATGCGGGAAGTAGACTGGCAACGGGTGCAAACGAATTTTCGCGTGGTGTTTCCTTCGGGCGTACTGGAACAAGCGCCGCAATTTCATGTGCTCATCACCCGTGTGCCTTCGCCGGAAGTATCGGCCAGGTTTCAGCAGGCGGTGGTGCAACGTTATCCGAATATTTCCATCATCGATCTAGGTCTTATTCTCAGCGTATTGGACGATGTGCTGGACAAAATCGGGTTCGTGATCCGTTTCATGGCAGGCTTCAGCATTATTACCGGTTTAATTGTTCTGATCGCGTCCATATTCATCAGCAAATACCAGCGCATGCAGGAGAGTGTATTGCTGAGAACGCTGGGCGCCAGCAGGCGACAGATACTGGTGATCACCGCCCTGGAATATTTTTTCCTCGGCGCACTGGCTTCCGCCACCGGCATCCTGCTTTCACTGGTTGGCACCTGGGCACTGGCGCGTTTCAGTTTTGAGGCCAGTTTCACGCCGCAATGGATTCCGGTAATTGTATTGTTCATCATCATTTCATTGCTAACCGTCATCATCGGATTGCTGAACAGCAGAGGTGTGTTGAACAAGCCGCCGCTGGAAGTGCTGCGGAAAGAAGCGTAAGAAAATGAATTTGTCATTTGACCGATTCATTGGATTCTTTAAGCGTGTCATTCGCTTCAGACTTTTTCCCACGCAGCAAACGCCAGAACTGATCGTTCCAGTTGATGAGCTGCCCGATAAGAAATGCATCTTTGAGATTGGACCTGATATTGCTGCGCATGATGCGCACCACTACATCTTTTTCCACTTCGCCCACTTCCTTCACACCAATCAGGAATTCTACTGCAAATAGTGCCAGCAATGCGCCAAAGGCAAATAAGAAATTCCATTCGTGCAGCGACAGGATGTGGATCACCTTATCTACCTGTGGTCCGATCCATTCTGCATTGATGGTAAGCGAACGATCGGTGAAGTAATCGGCCAGCACGCCGCCCAGCAAGGGGGCCACCGAAGAAAAGAACGCGGTGATAATGTTGCGTACAGAGAGATACACAATGGCATCGTCTTTGGGCGCCAGTTTCAGGCCGATATTGGTGAGCGACAAATTGATGCCGGCCGTTGACACGCCCATGAAAATATGGATAAAAACAAGCAGCGCAATATTGGCATAAAAGCGGGAATAGATGCCTACAAAACACCAGGCAATGAGGCAGAAAATATACACCGGCGCCCCGATGGCGATGATGGTCTTGTTGCTGTACCGGTCTGAATAATGCCCCCAGATGCGTACGGTTAGAATGCTGCACACCTGGCTTATAATACTGAGACCTATCACGTAAAAAAATGCCAGTCCCATACTTTTCAACAGGAACACGGTAAAGAAGGGCGTAGCAATATTGAGCGCGAATACCCAGGCTGAATTGAATACAAGAAACTTGCGGAAATTGGCATTTTTCAAAGGTCTGCGGAACAGTTTCAGCAAATTCTCTTTGGCCAGGTAAGATTGCGGCTCCGGCGTTTTACCCAGTATAATAGCGCCGGCTATGCCCAATACGCCTCCCGTCATAAACATGACGGAATAAGTAGTAAGCTCATACTGCGGATAATTGGCTTTGATATAATCCACCAGCATGGCCAGGCCAAAACTCATTACCACGTTCACCGTTTGTGTATAACTGCTTCTGCGCGAAAAGTAGCGCCCCAGTGATTTTTCCGGCACCAGGTCTTTCATCCACGAATTCCATGCGGGGCCGGCAATGGAACTGAAAAAGTAAAAGAAGAAAAGGAATATGATAAGAATGTCTATGGAAGCCGTTTCGAAAAACAACGGCAACGACGCTATAACGATTAATGGTATACGGGCCAGAATGAGACAGATCACGGCTATGGCACGCCGGTTGTTGTACTGGCGCACCAGCCAGATAGAAAGCAACTGAAATATATTGGTAAATGTAGGCAGGGCTGCCAGCAAGCCGATTTGAAAATTGGAGGCGCCCATCAGCAGGGCAAAGGCCACAAGAAATGCGCCACCGGTGAGGGCGGTCATAGCTTCCGCAGCCAGGCCATCACCGATCACCAGTCGTAAACCGCGCTTTACATCGGCTTCTGTCAATGTTGCCTTTGGTTTCAGATCCATGTCATGGCTATACCATGCGGCAAGGATTGTACCACCTGCTGTTTGCTTTGGCACATCCAGCTTCCCGCCCATCCCCCGTTGGCGCTTTCATGCGAACACAAAAACCTGCCGGTAATTAGCACATCCAGATACCTCTCCCTCCCGCTGGCGGTGGCGCTAACACGATATTACAGCGGGAAGCATACTGCATGGATGGGGGTGGTTAACAGGACCACCCCTGTCCATGCAACATTGTTGCTTTGGTAAGTTCGTGCCGGCGCCCCCACCAGCGGGGAGGGGATGGCATGTGGATGTACCAGAGAACAGGCTGGTTGCAGTGTACAGTTGCGCCCGGGCAATAACTGTTACAACAAACAACCGCTGACTTTATAAGTTATTGTGGCTTTTTTTCCGCATTAATAATCCAGCACGGTGCGTGGTTCGTAGGGCACTGCGGGCATCTGTGCAAGCGTGGGGAGAAATTTTTCACGGGTGGCAATATGATAGGTCTGCCGGGGATCGTCGCATTCCACTTCTTCAAAATCAGCAACCGCTGCCATCAACCTGAAATACTGTTCCTGCATACTGGTCATCCAGATCACGCGGTTCACTTCTTTGTACGTGAAAAAACAATCCAGGCAGGCCAGCACGGCCGCCACTGAAGCTGTAGCAGAAGCCATCACTTCCGGTGATGGCCACAATTGCATAACATAATCGTTTGGTTGCAGGCTACACACATCGGTCAGCACTTCAGGAGCAAACAATGCCTGGTATACATCTGCCTGGAAGGCAGGCACACCATTGATGGTACCAAGCAGAGCCTGCGTATTGCAGCTGTCGAGCAGCGTTATATAATAATCTTTAGATAGTTCCACACCATAGCCGGTTTTTTCACTGGAATAGTGCGTGGCAAACCATTTGGATATAATGTCCAGGTCGCCGGGAAGCACCAGAGGCCGAATGGTCACAGGAATATTGTCCGGCAAAAAATATTTGGCGTATATATCGCTGTGAAGACTATACGGATCGTATTGTCGGCATAATGGTTCTGTGTGGTGCATGGTAATTGACTTAATACGTAAAACACAAAGCGAAAATTCCCCTGCAAAAAATGAATTGCAACAACAGCAGGGAACAAGTTGTAACCTTTCAGAACCTTACAGTTTTAACAGGGAACGGTATGCTACGGTTTTGGCGACGAGGAGGGGATGCAACAGAAGGGTTTAGTGCAACGGCGTGCAATATCCGATAAAATACCATGTGGCCCAAAAAAATTTACACTTATTTGCATGCAAGTGTATCTGCTCACCAGGTCCTTTTTAACCGGAAAACACCTATAACGATTAAGCAATTAGCAAACATTGTTCAATTAAAAATTGATGCTGGCTGTACCAGCAGGATTTCCACATTTTAGCTATAGTAAATACCCGATGTTTCCTGGGTTTAGCATGACGCTGTATGATAACTGTCAGATTTTCACCAACCTCCGGTGCCAACAGTGCATGATGAATCTTGCACAGGCGATGTCATTTATAAAATTTTCATAAGACCTGCTGCGTTCATTCAATCCAATATATATTTGTGTCTATAGGTCATGCTTAACCTGGGCCAGCAACACCCCGGCTATTGTAGCACTCCCCTCTTACCGTCAGATGTGGACAAAGCATAACCTGTGCACTGCTACAATACTTCATTGGCGCAATTCATTGTAAATTAAAACAGGACAAACCAACTGGTTTGTTACGACCATATAAACCTGGCCTGAGATGTATTGCATCTTTAAACCTTTCCACCCATGAAGATCAAGGAACAGGAAATGGACTGCATAGAGGCAGCCCATGGCATGCTAATGAAAGATCCGATGCGCCATATTACCATCCAGGAACTGGCTGCAGCAGTTGCACTGAATCGCAATAAGTTGCAATATGGTTTTAGAAAAAAATATGGCCTAAGCATTTACGAATACCGGTTGCAGATGCGTATGCAGCTGGCCGCTTCTCTGTTAAAGAATACTGACAAAAGCATCAAGGAAATTGCCCGCCTTACCGGCTATAAGACCATCAGTAGTTTCAGTGTGGCATTTAAACGTGTATTTAAAATGGCCCCAACGCATTGGAGGTGAAGCGGTGGGCACCGTTAACTCCTATTTTGTGCAGATAAGAAAAACAATTGTGCAAATAAATAAAATGCGCCGGTTTAAATTGCAGTAGTTTCTTTTGCTTATCAGCAAAGCTTACACAACCTTAATTACCTCTTCATTTATTGCTGTAACCCAGCACCCTTTGTGAACCCTCATGCGTGCCGTGCACTATCCGTGGTTCCCGGAAAACAATCCCAATAGACCTTACTGCTCTGTTGTTACTGAATTACAGGCACAAACGCAATCCTTCTTTCGTTTGTGCAAGCGGTAGCTCATGGAAACAACCATTCACGGGTGTTAAAAGATGGTTATCAACCTGGGTTACAAAAAGGGGACCGGTAGGCACCTCCACCGGTTCCCGCACATACTTTCCGTTGCCGGCTGGCAACGTCAACATAAAGACAGGGCAGCATTGCTCGTTTACTGGTCAGTGGTGATACCATCCATGTTGTCAAAAAAGTCCGGTTTACAGAGGGCCACGACTTTTCTGCATTCGATGGAAATTATTATTGCCTGATGTTGCTCATCACCCTGGTTTACGGGGCAGCAGACAATAATAAGGATCCGTACCATATGTGCGTATCGCTACTGATTCAGGTATACCATTGTACTTTCTGGTGAAAGTAAGCATGGTTCCGGCTGCACCGCCTGTCCTTTCCGGGAAGGGCGCATGCAGCTATTTTATTTGGAGTAGGCAAAAAGCTATAACTTTCATTTCTCATTGATTTTTCTTCTTGCGTTCCTGCTTGCGGAAATAGCCGCGAAACAGAAAATTGTGCCTGAGCGCTTCCATATTTTCATTAAAGGCACGGGTACCCATTTCGATATTGGTAAGGCTGTTATTGATTTTTCTTACGAGCGATGAATCTCTGAACAACGCATGTACTGCCCCATGACCGCTGTCAGCCTGGTAGCGCAAATCTGCTGCCATCCGTTCCAGTTCGCGGCTTAACGATGCCGTGTTGGTTGCCGCAGTACTGATCATTTCCATGCTGCGATGCAGTTCCTGCGCTAAACTGGTATCGGTTAACATGGCGCCGAGCATTCCTTTGCCGGACCGTGTATCGGCTACCATACGCTCCAGGTCGCGTACAAGTTGGTTCGCCTGTACACTGGCTTGTCGCACGTTGGCAAGCGACTGCTGTAAATTCTTTGGCAAAGTTTCATCGTTGAGTATGGCCCAGAGCGCAGTACTGTTGTTAATTCTCCGCACGGTGTATTTCAATTCACTCGCAATCAGTGCAACATCATTATTGGTATGCGAAAGCACTTCGAGCATTTCATCGGTTTGCACAGTATTCTTCACTGCCAGTATATCACCTTCTTCCACCGGACCTGAAGGAAGCCCGGAGGGATTTATCGCGATCATCTTGTTGCCCATCAGACCGTCTGTTGTGATAGAAGCCACTGCATTCTTTTTAATGAATGTTTTCATCCTCTTTTCAATTACCATGGTTACTTCTATTACAGTATCATTCAGCAGGTTTACACTTCTCACCGTTCCTGCCTGTATGCCGGCATAGCGCACATTGTTGCCGGGCATGAGTCCCTGGGCATTTTCAAAATGGCATTTAATGATAAAATTGGAGCCGAACAAATTGCGGTTGCGCCCGATGAGATACAATAGTGCAATCAGCACAACAAGTCCTGCCAGTACAAATACCCCCAGTTTAACATTATCAATTTTACTGTTTGTCATAGCGCTACTCAAAAAATTGTTTCACTTTCGGATCATCTGACCGCTGCAATTCATCATATGTTCCTTCTGCATAGCATTTACCATCTATCAGCATCACCACCCTGTCTGAAGCGAGACGAACACAGGTCATATCATGCGAAATAATCACCGAAGAAGCCCTGTATTTTTTTTGAATGGCTACAATCAGGTCAACTATTTCGCGGCCGGTGATCGGGTCAAGGCCGGTAGTAGGTTCATCATACAATATGATTTCGGGGCGCATAATCAATGTGCGCGCCAGTGCTATACGCTTGCGCATGCCACCGGATAACTCTGCGGGCATCATCTCCATCGTGTGTTCCAGTCCTACATCTTTCAACGCCTGTCTTACCATTTCATCTTCGTTGTAATGTTCCTGCTTCATCCATGTTCTGCGCAACGGGAACAACAGGTTCTGCCTTACCGTCATGGAATCGTACAGTGCATTGCTCTGAAACAAAAAGCCTACGCGTGCGCGCAGCTTGTCCAGTTCGTCGTGGTTCAGCGTGGTCACTTCTTTTCCCAACAGATGAATGGCGCCGCTGTCGGGCTTCATTAAGCCGATAATGCATTTGATGAGCACCGATTTTCCCGAACCTGATTTTCCCAGCACTACCACGTTCTCCCCTCTGTATAAAGTGAAGTTGAAATCAGACAGCACCTGATTGGCGCCAAACGATTTGTATAAATGCCGCACCTGCAGTACTACTTCCCGCGGATCAGCCGGTGGCTCGGCAGTACCTGTATGTACATGGGTGCGCATCGTATTCAGTTTAATCCCAGCAAATCGGTTATCTGCACGGCCAGCAAATCGATTACAAAAACCATTACCGACGCTATAACCACCGCGGCATTGGCTGACCGTCCAACGCCTTCCGTTCCTTTTTGCGAATAGTATCCTTTATAACACCCGATAATGCCTACTGCAAAACCGAAAAAGAAAGATTTGATAAAGGCAGGTAATACATCACCATAGGCCAGGTTGTTTATTACCTGCGTGAAAAACAAATGAAAACTGGTGTTGCCGCGAATGTTCACACCCAGGTAAGCGCCATACAATGAAATGGCATCGCCCAGCATCACCAGCACCGGCAGCATCAGGGTAGCAGCTGCCACACGGGTCACTACGAGGTATTTAAACGGATTGGTGCCGGAAACTTCCATTGCATCTATCTGCTCCGTTACTTTCATAGAGCCCAGTTCGGCGCCAATACTGCTGCCGATTTTGCCGGCAAAGATCAATGCAGTAATAACCGGACCGATTTCCCGTACAATGGCTATGCCTACCATGGCAGGCAGTTGCGACTCCACCCCATAGCGAATCAATGAAGGCCGCAATTGCATGGTGAGCACCAATCCCATTATAAATCCCGTGAGCGCCACCAGCGGAAAAGATTTATACCCGATGATAAAACACTGGCGAAAAAATTCTGCCAGTTCATACCGCGGACGAAACCATTCGCGCATAAAACGACCCGCGAAGCGTGACAGATCGCCGGCCTCATACAAAAATTTTTTCCAGGTTGATGCGTGTTCCATGAGCAGTAATTGGCTAAGCAAACCGGCAGGTATGAACAGTCAATATTCTTTATTTCGTCACCGACTCCCTTTCAAACCGACCTGTTTTTTCGGTTATAAATATGCGAAAAACAACGCCTTCAATACTACTCAGATTTTCAGGCGCAAAAGGCCATTCGGGAGATATATGGGTGGTTTTGCTGCTGTCGAGAGGCAGCACCCGGTTCAGCAACAATTCCAGCGCTTTGTCGCGCCGGGGTGTATTATTGATTTCTTCAAAAATTCCCCAGGTAATGACAGTGCGCCAGTTAGACATGCTTTTCATATCTTCTATTTCAAAACATACCTTCGGGTTCCTGCGCATGATTTGGAGTTTCATCCCTTCGCGGGTAATGCCGTATATATTTTCACCATCGTAGGCATAACTGATGGGAACAACGTAGGTAGTGCCATCATGGTGGCATCCAATACGACCTACTACCTGGCTGCTGATCACCTCTTCAATTTCGGCATTGTTGAGTTTTCCGATCATGGTTATTGTGGAGTTTACATTCATATGGTATACGTCCTGGTTATATCGGCGGAATTTCACCGGGTGGACGTGTGCCGGGGTCTTCATCGGGTGTATCTTCCGGTATCTCTTCGGGGGTTTCTTCGGGTACGATTTCCGGTTCCTCTTCCGGCAGCTCGGCAGGATTCTCTTCCGGTATCTGATCAGGCTGTAGTTCCGGCGTAGTATCGGGGTTCGGAATTTCAGGATGCTGGTCCGGGTTTATCCTCTTTTTCTTTGCCATAATTGAATGTTTTATTGTGTGCCGGGATAGCGGAAACCACAGATAACACAGCTTGCTTTGTTGGCAACACAGTCCATTCAGGTCCTGCCTGTACCATCCATAACATCCATCCGGGGTAATCTGTGGTAAAAAAACCGCATTGTACTTCCTCTTCAAAATACCTTCAATATTGATGCCTGTTCAATGAGTTGCATCAAAACGGGCAATGATGCCCATCACTACGGATAGGGCTTTGGCAACAAAGTTGCCGCCAGGGAGTATGGAGTGGTATAGAGAAATGACTGATCATCCTGCGGCGGCCGCCGGAATGGCCAGCACCGGTATATGCGAATGGAAAGTCATTTTTTGTGTGGCGCTCCGGTGAAAGATCCGGTCGAAGAATTTTTTGGGGTAGGTAACCATCCCTATGATAGATACTTCCTGCCGGATGCTATAGAGTTGCAGCGCACCTTCAAAGTCGGTGCCTTCGATCACTTCACTTTTGAATGCCACACCGGGAAACTGCGATTGCAGGTACTGCACATATGCTTCCAATTGTTTACGCAACGACGCCACTGTTTGTGCATCTGTGCTATCCTTTTCCACATATACCACTACGTGAACAGGAGCAGTAAACAGATACGCCAGTTCAGCCAGCGTACTCAGGAGTTCGGGATTTTCTTCAAAATGATTGGTAGCAAGCACCAAAGCATCGGGTTGCTGCAAAGCATATTCATCGGGAATGGCCAGCACAGACGTTGTTGCGCGTGCAATTACGGCTGCTGTGGTGCTGCCCAGGAAAAATTCCTTTGCACCACTGGCGCCCCGTGTGCCCATAATGATCAGGTCGTAACCTTCACTGCGACAGTAGTGGGGAATGGTGTCTTTAGCGTCGCCTTCCACTATGGCCGTGGTAATGTTGAGGGCGGGATACAAATCACTTACATTCTTTTTAAAGGCGAGTAATTCCTTTTGCCGGTTGTCGTGCAGGATGTAGCTGTATTTTTCCTGGACCGTTGCCGGCCGAAACAACACGGCCTCTGTCGGCTCCAGTACGTATAGCAGGCAAATGGAAGCCTTGCTACGTGTAGCCAGTTCCGCAGCATAGGTGGCAGCACGCAGCGCATTGTCTGAAAAATCGGTAGGCACCAGTATTTTCTTCATATTCCACATTTATACTGCGAACATAGTATGCGGAAAGTGTGCCAGCAATGATGGCGGTCATGACAGGGAATGATGTTAGGGATAGATTACTTCCCGATGGTAAACACACGTGACAGGTTGAACCCAAACCGGATTTCCGCTTTGCCCCAACTGTCGGTGGTATTGGTAATGAAGGCTTTTTCGTTCATGCCGGTGGCATTGGAGAAATGCAACTGAAAGACGTGCCCGCCTGTTTCAATATCCAATCCTATCGAAAGCGGGTTTTTGTACAAGTCTTTATCCAGTCCTTTCACCACATGATGGTAGTCAGCCACCAGTGCCAACCGGTTGGTGAGTTTGAAACGCGCCCCTACGCCCAGCGCCCACACATCGTGTTCCTCTTCCAGTGTGGGCACCATGTTACGGTGTACGAATACCGGCGCCACCTGCATGCTGAAACGATCATTGAACTTTCGTCCCACAATCAGCTCGTGGTAGAATGCCATGCGACTGGTGGTAGTCCTCTTCTGGTCACCGGATTGCGGCTGCGTGGTATACGTGGCGCCTGCCACCAATACAACAGATACAGGAGAAGAGCGTGGCCCCGTTGATTGCCACAATGGCCGCCATTTGATGAACCCATCCCACTCTTTATTAACGTTGCTGCGGCCAAACCCCACCGTGACACTTTTCCCGAGTCCATAGTCGAACCCGAAACGCATGCTGGCCTGGTCCAGTCCAAACAGGTTGTTGAACCCCGACTTAACGGTACCGAACCGATGCAGAATGCGTACGTCCAGCACGCCTTTGCCCAAAAACTCCATAGAATGGCCGTTGATCACGCGCGTGGACTTGAAAGCATTGGTGATATATTCCTTTTTTTGCTCTCCGCTATCTATCAGGGAGAGCAGATCGCTGTCCTGCGCTTTCGACACAACTGCCATCCCCACGAGGCCCGACAGCAATAAAATTTTTCTCATTGTGTAATATGGTTCTTAAGGCTGCGATGTCACCAATTCGGTTATTGCAGCACGTTGTATTTGCAGTTTACATTTATTTTTACTGTTTTGGATATTTTGTCGCTTACTACGCCGGGTATGGCTATATTGAAATCGGCCAGCAGCACTTCGAAACCGGCTTCTGCTGCAATGGTATCGCCGGTCACCGTAAGCGTGCCTTTCGATTCCACTTCTTTCTTTACGCCATGCATATCCAGTATACCTTTTACGGTAACAGGATAGGTGCCGTCTTTGCTGAAGTTTATGTTGCCAATATTGGTAATCTTCCCTTTGAAAACCGATTTGGGGTATTTGTCGCTTTCCATGTAATTTTCGTTGAAGTGTTCCTGCATCAAGGCCCGCTTGAATTCAAAAGCTTTTACCAGCACCATGAACTCCAGTTGCCCTGTAGCCGCATCCAACACGCTGGCCGCAGACGGATTGACGGCGTCGATATCTTCCACGGCAGTGCCTGCCTGAAAACTCACACGTCCGTTTTTGGTATAGTATTTCTTTTGCGCCACCACGGGTAAAGCCATTGCCAAAGCGATCACCCCCATTAACAGCTTTCTCATCATGTTCTTTTCCTCCTTTACTGGTTAATTAGTCGATTGTGATTGTTATATCGCTTGTTACATATGTTCGGGATTATAGGGTACGAATTTTTTCATGTCTTCCAGCGAACATTTGTTGATCACCACGCCCATGAGCATACCGGTACATACGCCTTTGATGCGCACCTGGTCGCCGGGCGCGAGCGTTTTTACTTTTGCTGCTTCACCTTCATAAAAACTGCAGGTAACAGGATAGAGCAATTCGTTGGTGGTGAGCCATACGGTGGCCCGACCGTCGTCTTCAAGGTTCACTTCGCGTACAGCGCCCGAAACGATCATCACTTTGTTTACAAACTTTTGACTGGCTGCATTTTCATCCTGCTGAAAGTGAAGAAGGAGTTGATCAGCAGTAACCTCTATATCGGTCTTTACCGACCGTACATCAACAGGTTCCTTATTATACAGGTACCAGCCATAACCAAGTCCTGTAACGACAAGCAGTCCTATTACAATACCTGCTTTTTTCATTGTACGCATACAAATCTGTTTTTGTCGATCATCGGGTGATCGCTACACCACCCACTGCTTATTAATTCGCCGGCATACCGGCTGCAATCCATTGTTCAATTTGTTTGATCTGGCATTCTTCCAGCTTTCTGCCTGCTTCGGGCATCGGTTCAGCTCCCGGATCGTGACGAATACTGCGTGCCAGTTCGCCGCTGGCTGCCGCTGCCCGCACGCCCGCATAGGTGCTGAGATCGATGCCGCCACCGGGATCGCCGGCGTTGTGGCAACCTTTGCAAAACGTTTCAATAATGGGCCTGATGGTTTTGCTCCAGCTGAATGCCGTTGAATCGCAACTGCTGCTGCAATAATTGTTTTGTGCGCCCTGGCTGATCCATGTATGAATATTGGCTGTGGCCGCAGCATCAAACGGAGTATGCGGGGGTGGCGGCATAATGCGGCCCTGATCTTTGGTGGTGATCACTTCATACAACAGGCTTTGCGCCGGTTTGCCGGGAGCTACAATGGAACGAATACCGGAATAATTGTGCAATGCCAGTCCGGCTTCGCGACTGTCCGCATCATGACAACCGGACGAAGCGCAGCCGGAACTGATCAAAGGCAAAATGGTGTTGAAAAAATAAACGGTGTCCGGATGACACGCTCCGCCCCTGTCGAGACCGGCGTCGCCTCCGCTGCCGTCTGAAAATGGCAATTCGTATTTGCAGGTAGCAAATACGACCGCCGCTATGAGTACATAAGCAGTTCGCTTCAGTTTCACGTTCACCAGGTTTGGATTAATAATCCGGTTTGGGCGGGCAGTACCAAAACTCAATTTTTGTGCGGATATTTTGCGGAGCAGGCGAGGATTTACCTGAAGGGGAAAAATTTTCTCTGAGTGGGAAGAAATGGGGGATGGAGCAAAACCTAACTGCCCACCAGCCATTTGCGAAACAAGGGCGTGCGCTCAAAACTGGTAACCGAATCGTGCTTTGTTTCCGGCCGCAATGTCAGTTCCAGCCGCGATTTGGAAGCAGCGCGCATTTTAACAATGGAGAGAATATTGATGATAAACTGGCGGTTGATGCGGAAGAAACGGGCCGGGTCCAACAACTGTTCCAGCCTGTTGAGTGTAAACTCCGTAGTGTATTTGGTCCCGTCGAAAGTAACAAGGTACACCACTTTGTGTTCAGTGTAGAAATAAGCAATGTCTTCTGCAAACACGATTTTCATTTGCTGCCCCACGCTCACTATAAATCGCTCACGGTAGCTCCGGCTGGTTTCCCTGAGCAGGGGTGCAAATATTCTTTCAAATTTTCTGATGGCCTGTCGCAGGGCCTCTGGTTCAACAGGCCGCAGGAGATAATCTATACAATCTGTTTTGAAAGCCGTAATAGCAAGCGCTGCATCTGCAGCGATATAAATGACCGGTAACAAAAATTCCTGTAATGTTGAAAAAATTAATCCATCGTCCAGTTCCACCGCAGCGATCACCAGGTCGGGGGGCTCATTTTGTTGCAGCCATACAGCTGCATCATGCACCGTTACAGCCTTTCCGGCCACATGATAACCGGGAACAATATTGTATAATAGTGTTTCCAGCTTATCCAGCGCCGCATTGTCCGTTTCTATCACTAAAAGCCGCATAGCATGTTATATAACAAATTGCAAAGAACAAATCACAAGAATGCCTAAGGTTATGTAATTACATCATTACCTGGCAGCCTGTAACCGCTCAGTCATTCAATCGTTCCTTTTTCAATATTACTTACGAATGTGCAATAAATAACGGCACACTGGTTTCCTGCATCAATACATCGGCCATGCTTGCGCGAATCCATCTTGAAACCATACCACGCCTGTACGCTCCCAACACCACCAGGGGATGTCCGCTTACAGCCCTGATATGCTGAATGATTTCCGTTTCAGGTATTCCCTGGTACACTTTATAGTTTACCGAAGGAAAATGCCGGTACATGAACTCTTTCAACAGCCGACTGTCTGGTATATGGGGTTCCTCCCTTTCGGTGGACACCGTTACTACCTGCGCCGGTAATTGGCGCAGCGCCGGCAACACATGACAGAAAGTTTTGATCGCATACACCGATCCCGGCTGACCGTCGTATAACAACTGCACGTTGTCAACAGGATCGTAGGTTGAGGGCACCAACAGCACTGGACATTGTACCCGCTCGAGCAACTCGCGGATAAAACGCGTGGGCACTTCTTCTTCGTAACGCGTCAGCGTTTCTTTCCGGTCTATTACCAGAAAATCAGCGAACAGGCTTTCATGTAATAGTTCCTGGATGGCAATATTGCGGTCCTGCCTTGTTGAAAAAGGGACACCGGCTTCCCTGCATATTTGTTCAAACCGGTCAATAGCTTCCCTGCGCACGGCCAAATCCTGTTCTTCCAGCTCGCGTCGTCTGATTTCGGAAAATTCATCATCGCCTGCCACTTCAAATATCCTGAAACTGTGATAGGTGAAATCTTCCAGGAATACGCCTACCAGGTGCGCATTCAACAGTTTTGCCATTTGCACTGCATACTGCGTAGTACTTTCTGAAAATTTAAGGCCGTCGATTGCCGCTACTATTTTTTCCATAGCAACTGTTTTGAACCTTAAAGCTACCGCAGCAAAATCCCGGATATGCTAACACTCAACAAGTGGCCATATGATTGTGGTCATAGCGCCACAATTTGAGTAAAGCTTGCTGCCGGCAATTTTTTCCTGCATTGATTCAAAAATCATTCACCATTATGATGTCTGTCACAAAACAGGGAGATCAGGCACCCTAGCTTTATTCCAAATTTCCCGATATGTCACTTGCCAACCGTGTAGTAATCGTGGGCGGAGGAAATGCCGGTATTTCCGTAGCTGCCCAATTGCTGCGTAAAGACAATACACTAGAAGTAATTATCATCGATCCCGCAGAACATCACTATTACCAGCCTGCATGGACGCTGGTAGGAGGAGGCGTGTTTGACATTCGGCGTACGGTCCGCAAAGAAGCTTCCGTGATTCCCCGAGGCGCAACCTGGCTACAAAAACAGGTGAACGCATTTTTACCCGAAGCAAATAAAGTGATTACCAGTGACGGACAGGAAGTGGACTATGATTTCCTGGTGGTGGCGCCCGGCATTCAACTCAATTGGTCGGCCATCAAAGGACTGACTGAAACGCTGGGCAAAAACGGGGTTTGTTCAAACTACAGTTTCAGCACTGCACCGTATACCTGGGAATGCATCCGGTCGTTTCAAGGCGGCAACGCCCTATTCCACAGTCCCGATACACCTGTAAAATGTGGCGGTGCCCCGCACAAGATCATGTACCTCGCCGCTGATTATTTCCGGAGAAAAGGTATACTTCACCAGGCTTCCATACAATACTGGTCAGGAGGCACCCGGCTCTTCGGCGTGGAGAAATATGAAAAGACGCTGCTGAAAGTGGTACAACGCGGCGATATCCGGTTACATTTTCACGTACGATTGATTGAAATTGACGGACCGGCAAAGCTGGCGAAGTTTATCGGGATAGGCGCCCACAACAAAGATGAAACCTACCACGTACCCTTCAGCTTCATGCACGTAACACCGCCGCAGAGCGCGCCCGATTTTGTGCGTAATAGTCCGCTGGCCAATGCGGCCGGCTGGGTAGATGTAAACAAATTTACGTTGCAGCATATCCGTTACCCCAACATCTTCTCCCTGGGCGATGCCGCTGCCCTGCCTACTTCCAAAACCGGCGCGGCCGTGCGTAAGCAGGCGCCCGTACTGGTGACCAATCTGCTGGCATACCGCAAGCAGCAACCACTCAACGCGGTGTACAACGGGTATACTTCCTGCCCGGTGGTAACCGGCTATGGCAAACTGGTGCTGGCAGAATTCGATTACAATAACATACCTGCCGAAACATTCCCCTTCGATCAAAGCAAGGAAAGATGGAGCATGTACCAGCTCAAGCGAAGAGTGTTGCCGTGGTTGTATTGGAATAAGATACTGAAAGGGAAAGCGTAGTAGTGGGGGTGGACCAAGCAATCGTTTGCGTAAAATTATTCCCCAAGCTGTCATCTCTACTACATCTTCTTTAAGTTCGGGAAATTTTTCCTGCTTATGACGACAGCTGCTATGAAAGCTTCTTCTTCGCGCTACCTCCTACCCCTGCTTATTATCGGTAGCCTGTTTTTTGTTTTCGGGTTTGTTACCTGGGTAAACGGCGCGTTGATCCCCTATCTCAAGATTGCCTGTGAACTGAAATCCGAAATGCAGTCATTCCTTGTAGTCACCGCTTTTTTCATGGCCTATTTTGTGATGGGCATCCCTTCTGCCATGGTGCTGAAAAGGACCGGCTATAAAAAAGGCATGTCGCTGGGCCTGCTGGTGATGGCTGTGGGCACGCTTGCGTTTATTCCGGCAGCTTACCTGCGCAGCTTTGGTTTGTTTCTTTCCGGGCTTTTCATCATTGGTACAGGACTGGCCCTGCTGCAAACGGCTTCCAATCCATATGCTTCTATTATCGGACCTATAGAAAGCGCCGCTTCACGCATAAGCATCATGGGTATATGCAATAAGGTAGCGGGTATCCTGGCCAATGTAGTATTTGGCTTTATTGCGTTACAGGACACCGATGCGCTGCTGTCAAGTTTGCAACATATGGATGTAGCTGCACGCAGTGCCACCCTGGATGCGCTGGCCATGCGCGTGGTCAATCCATACTTAATTATTACGCTGGTGCTGTTAGCCCTTGCCGTGGCCATTTATTTTTCCGGTTTGCCCGATATAAAGGAAGAAGCCACTACAGATACCACTGCAAACACCGCTACCGGCAAAACCAGCATATGGCAGTTTCCGCATTTATTGCTGGGCATGCTCGCCATCTTTTTATATGTAGGCGTGGAAGTAATGGCAGGTGACACCATCATCAGTTATGGCATCACCCTGGGCATTCCAATTACAGAAGCAAAATTTTTTACTTCCGCCACCCTTACCTGCATGCTGATTGGTTACATTGCCGGCATCTTCCTGATACCAAAATACATCAGGCAACAGGATGCCTTGAAAATCTGCGCCCTGCTCGGCGCATTGTTCAGTACGCTGGCGATCTTCACCAATGGTTATACATCTGTACTCTTTATTGCACTGTTAGGTCTTGCCAACTCCCTAATGTGGCCGGCCATTTTTCCGCTTGCTATCAATAAGCTGGGCCGCTTTACCAAAACCGGTTCGGCATTACTGGTAATGAGTTGCGCGGGCGGAGCGATATTGCCTTTGATATACGGATACCTTACAGACAGCAGAACTGCTTATCTCATACAGCAAGGCGTCGAGGCAGGCATTGCCAAAGGAATGGCAGCACAGGTGAGTTACTGGATGATGATACCTTGTTATTTATATGTGCTGTATTACGCAGTAAGAGGACACAAGGTGCGATAAAATGCATCCTTTTATTTACGCCCGGGCTCACGTATTTTATTTAATTATTCTGAGCCTCACGTTTCCCTTGCAATGCTTCAAACAATTTTTCCAGGTTTTCAAATCCTTTGATCGCATTGGCCGGCAATGTTTCACCATTTTTACCAAACACATACAAAGCCTGTTCTTCTTCCACGGTAACACGCGATTCATCGATGCGCCCCTGCTTGTCTTTTATGGCATCAATATTCATGTTGAAATGTTCAGCAATAAATTCATACAAGGGCAACCGCTTGTTGATGCCAAAATCATGTCCTTCTGCCGGCAGGTGTACATTGCGGGTTAGATGCGCACTGTTGTACAACCCGTACATTTTTTGCAGGTAAGGAAATTCTATTTCAGGAACGTGTGCCGTCCAGTCCTTTCCGTCTGATACAATCAGTTGTGGCCTGGGCGCCGCCATGGCCGCTATTTCAGGATTGTTGGTACCACCCTCGCACAAATGTACCGGCATACCACTTTCACAGGGACAACCGCCGCTATGGTAAGAAGACAGCATCACTACCGGGGCGCTTAACTTAATTCGGTCATCCAATGCTGTTATAAGCATGGTTTGACTGCCCCCGCCAGAGCCGCCGGAAATAGCCACGCGGCTGGTGTCAGCCTCTTTCAGCGACAGCATGTAATCGAGTATGCGAATGCTGCTCAGCGCCTGTATGGTCATGGCCAGGCTGCGCCGGTGATCTTCTGGCTTGAATTGCAGCAACGATTCTCCCCAGCCAAACAGGTCATAACTGATGGCCATAGCGCCCATGCGGGCCAGCATGGCGCAACGTATCTGGCAGTCGGGGCGGTAGCGGTGTTTGGGCCAATGGCCGTCAGGACAAAGCACTACCGGTATTTTTCCCTTGCTCTTCAATGGCTTGTATAAAGAACCGGCTACATACAGGCCGGGCAGTATTTCGAATGCAATATTCTCCACACTGTAGCCATCGTGCACGCGCTTGTTGGTAATGACAGGCGCTGATGCCGGTTTGGGCGGTAATGGTGATAAGCGCAAGGCTTCATACATGCAGGCACGGAGCGCAGACTTTCTTTTCTCCCAGCTTGCTTTGTCGGGGTACAGCGACAAAAGATAGTCCAGCTGCTCCTTTCCATCTTCCGGCGTTTTCAGGTGGTACTGGTAATTACGGATGCGATAACTCCTTTCATCCGTTTTCGTATATACAAGATCGTGAACCGCCAGCACATTGGTGAGCGTTTTTTCTGCATCGGCACGAAAACGCCATTGTGCGTAGGTGACCCACTTGTCTTTTACCTGGTCTTCGCTATAACGGATTTTAATGTTGAACCGTTTTTCAATAGCCTTCAGTACCTGCTCCAATGGTTCGCGGTACAAATCATCAGAAGTTTGGGCCATCGTTCCCAACATGCACAATAATGCTGATACTATACCGAGACACTGTTTTTTCATCGGTTATCCTTTTTAAATAAAGTGTGTAGCCCTAAAATAAAAAAGATCAGGCGAATGCTGCTCCTATATGGCCCTTTTTTCACCAATGACTGCAGCACGAGTGGGCATACGACTACGCAGCTCCTGCAAACGTCCTTAGAAAAACTGTATTGGTGTATTAAACTTTTAAAGGGCTGTTGCCGGAAATACTTTTGGGTCACAAACTTTATCGCTATGAAAAGGATATTGAAGTTACGGCTGCTTTTCTTGCTGCTATGTATTGGGCATTTACCAACCTATTCACAAACAAACGTCGAAACATTGTATGGGAAGGTTACAGACAGCCTCAGCAAACAGGCCCTTCCTCTTGCTACCATACAATTGCAGGGAATTACCGATACCGCTTTTCGCCAGCGTACGCTTACCGATACCGCCGGCAATTTTGTGTTCACCGCAGTGCCGCAGGGTGTGTATGCGTTGGAGGTGCAATACATCGGTTATAAAACCTATGTGCATGATTCATTGCAGGTAGTACCCGGCGAGGTGCGGCCACCGCTGCAGATCGTACTGCCGCTGGCAGGTAAGTCGCTTGGCAGTGTTACCGTAACTGGCGCCAAACCCTATATTGAACTGGATGCCGACAAACTGGTGCTCAACATAGCTTCCCGTCCTGTTGCCGCCGGCAGCAATGGCTACGATGTACTGGCAGCTGCGCCGGGCGTAACAGAAGAAAACGATGCCTTGCAGTTCAGGGGAAAACCGGTTACAGTGCTCATCAATGGAAGGCCCTCCAACCTGAGTGGCGAAGCGCTGAAGCAAATGCTGAGCGGCATGCCGGCCAATAGTATAGAGAAGATTGAATTGATATCCAATCCTTCTGCCCGGTACGATGCACAAGGTGGCGCCGTAGTCAATATCCGCCTGGCAAAGAACAAAAATTATGGCACCAATGGAACACTTACCGCCGGTGCGGGCGCAGGTCGCTATGGACGGTACAATGGAGGCATCAGCCTGAATAACCGGTACAAAAACCGGAACCTGTACGGCAGTTACAACTATCAGCATTCCACCATTTACCAGGAGAACCGGTCAAACCGCCTTTTGCCGTTGGCAACAATCGGGGAAGATGAGTATGGCCTGCGGTATCATTCTCACACGCAACCACAGTGGTTTCGTAGATGCGTTTGGTTTGCACCTGCGCAGCGGCAGCAGCGTTACAGCCTCCAATCTTTTCCTCTATTATATCAACAGCGCCGACGATCACCAGGAAGTATATGTGCGCGAAAACTCTTCGCTGATCCTCTCCGGCGACATCTTCGTAGAAAGTACCGGCGGCACGGAAGAACCGAGCATCGATGTGATTGACGATGCATGGCTCGAATGCAACAACTTCACCATGTTGCTCTCAACGCCGGAGGCTGCTTCCGGTGTGGGGAGAGACGCGGAATTAAGAGTTTGGGAAAACGGTCGTGCGCTCATCCACGGCAATTTCCTCGCCAGGCGTACCGGCGGCCGCCGTATCAACATCACCATTGGCAATGGCAGCTCTTCGCAGGCGAGTCTTACCGTAGAAGGAAATATGACACTGGAACATTTGAACGGACTCACTCATACCAATAAAGACCTGCCCCTTGAAATAACCGGGCAATCATCTGTACACGTGATGGGCAATTTCAACGCCTGGTCCAATTCGGCACGTGCGCTCACTATTGAGTTGAAAAACAACAGCACGCTGGATATAGACGGTACCGTTACGCTGACCGGTTCTACCAACACCAACTGCGTTATCAATGCCAATAACACTTCCAAAATATTTTTCGGTGGTGATATCATTATGAACTATCCCAGTACGCCAAATGGCAGCGCCTTTTCTTTTGCGTCCAGTTCGCCCAACTTCACCACCGTTACCTTCGATGGTACTGCCAATCAAACAGTGCCAGCAGAAACTTATGGCAACCTGGTAATCAATAATACCAGACAGGTAACGCTGCAGGGAAATATTACGGTGAACAACCACCTTAATATGATCAATGGAAAAGTAATTGCGGCCAATTGTGTGGTTACGCTCCCCATTGCAGCAACCATTAACGGTTCGTCTGAATCTTATATCTGTAATGGCACCCTGAAACGGACCCTTGCTGCCGGCGCAACAAACTACTGGTTTTATGTGGGTGATACGGCAAGAGGATACAGCCCGGTAACACTGTCGAATATCTCTGCCAATTCCACTTTTGAAGTAACGTATTATCCGGTAAGCGGCGCGCTGGCGCCCGCGCCCGGCCCCTACTCTCCCCTGGAAAAATCACCTTCATTGGCACGTGTCAGCAACCGTGAATACTGGATGATCAACCGCACAAGTGGCTCAGGCGCTGCACAAGTGGGGCTTGGCTGGAACAGCCAGAGTGCAGTAAACGGCGCCATCTTAGAAGCATTGCGGATAGCTCACTGGACGGGTGGCTCCTGGACAGACACTGGCCCCACCGTGCACAGCGGCGATGGCACATCCGGTATGGTGCGCACTGTGACTGATATACCATCCTTCAGTCCGTTTACGCTGGCCTCTATCGACGTCAACAACTTCTTCATGCTGTCCAGGCCATTATTCGGCACTTTGCATACCGGAAGATTAAACGATAAGGTGCAGTTGCAATGGAAAAGTCAGTCGGCGGCCAACAATGTTTCCATTACTATAGAGCGCAGTGAAGATGGCGTTCACTTTGAAAGCATTGGCAGTATCCAACTGCATGCAGTGGCTGTTGACCGGTTGTTCACCTGGTACGACGAAAAGGTTGTTGCCTGCAAAAGCTGGTACAGGATCAAATGGCAGCACGGCGATGGTGCAGTAAATTATAGCAATACAGCCATGGTAACCACGCAGGTGTCTGCCGAACCGGTTGTATATCCCAATCCGTCAAGACTGGTCAGCAGCAGTCATATTACCATTCAACTGCCGCAATGTGGTAAGGCAGGATGGACCGTACGCGTAACAGATTTGTCGGGCAGGCAGTTGTATGTAGCACATACACAGGAAGGGGTTACCAGCCATCGTATACCGGTTATGCATACACTAAAACAAAAAGGGATGTATTTGGTACAGTTGCAGGGAGCCGGTGAAATATTTACCACGAAAATTTTGGTAGAATAAATTATTTGCCATCCAGGGAGGGGCTGTCCGGACCTCCCTGGGGCGATTAAAAAAGCGATAGCTGAACCGGGCTTGGCAAGGGTACCGGGGGATCTTCTTCAGCTATCTCTTCTGTAGCGTCAATGCAGTATACGGGCGTTGCTTCATAGCGGGGCGCCACCACAATGTTAACATTACCTGCATGCGCCGCAAAGAGCCGGTGAACTACCTCTGGATGATTGTTGTTTTCCGAAAGGTGCGACAATACCAGGTGGGTCAGTCGCCGGCTTTTATATTTTGTAAACAGCTCCAGTGCCTGCTGATTGGACAGATGCCCGGTATCGCTGCTGATGCGTCTTTTCAGGTGAAGGGGATAATTGCCGTTCTGCAGCATATCCGGACAATAATTCGCTTCGAGAAAAGCCGCGTGACATTTGCGGAAGTAACGTATTACCTGTGGGCAAGCCACGCCAATATCTGTAAACACGCCCACATTGATTTTTCCATCACTAACGAGAAAACTATGCGGGTCGCAGGCATCATGAAATTTCTTGAACGGTGTTACCGACAATGAACCTACTGACAAGGTTTGTTCTCCCTGGAAAAAACGGACCAGTGTTTCCGGGATGTCGGCATTGCACTGTTGAAAAGTATGATGCGTGATATATACCGGCAACTGGTATTTTTTTGATAACACCCGCAAACCGGTGATGTGGTCGGTATGTTCGTGTGAAATAAAAATGGCCTTTACGGAAGACATGGTCAGTCCCAACTGCGCCATTCGCTTTTCCGTTTCCCGGCAAGATATGCCTGCGTCGATCAATACGGCCTCTTCCTGGCTACCCACATAATAGCAATTGCCGTTGCTCCCCGAGTTCAATGAAGTAATATACAAAGGCATACAACCCAAAAATAGTAAATACCCGGTTCCGTTCTCAGTCCCCGTAGCAAAATGTGATACATGCACTATCATTTTCGCAGGTTTCAGGTGGAAACCTGCTCAAGCCACCTGGTTTAGTCCGGTCCCCGTGGTCCCTGCCATTATTACAAGTTTCAGATTGAAACCCAATGAACGCCTGATCGTTTTGAATTAATATTTCATACGTATATAAAACAAAAACTGTCAGGGACCCACCGGCTTAAGCGTCTCGGAACCACGTTTGGGCACCGGCGCATGCCAAACCAGTATGCTGGCTGAAATTCAACATCGTTGGAGCAACATCTTTTCCTGATTGCTTTTCCTGTCAGGATAACTTTTTTTCATTTCTTAATGAAAAGCAGGCCGCCAGTTCCGCAGTAAAAGAGTAAATTAGAGTCAAGTGACAATCACCAGGCAAAGTAACTGTAAAGGATACCCTTCCGCAGTCGGTTATGGGTGAAGTATCATTTGACATCTGATTGAAATTATGAAAAAGCTTGTTGCACTTTTACTCGTTGTTGTATACTCTGCTTATGCGTTTCCCTGCTCTACATTTCTGCTAAGCAAAAACGGACAGCATGTTTTTGGCCGCAACTACGACTGGGTGTCGGGCAACGGCATGGTGATGGTGAATGCACGCGGCGTAGCCAAGACCAGTTTCATGCCTGCCGGCGGCAAGGGCATTTCGTGGGTATCGCGTTATGGCAGCATCACTTTTAACCAGTTTGGCAAGGAATTTCCGCATGGCGGTATGAATGAAAAAGGACTGGTGATTGAACTGATGTGGCTGTCGGAAACAAAATACCCGGAGCCTGATCAACGCAGTGGTGTGAATGTGCTGCAATGGGTACAATACCAACTGGACAATTGCGCCACAGTAGCGGAAGTGATAGCAACGGATAAGACTATACGCATTAATAAGGAGGCGGGCGCGCCTTTGCATTTCCTGGTAGCCGATGCCAACGGCAATGCAGCAACCATCGAGTTTATCAACGGGAAAATGGTAGTGCACCGCGGCGAGGATTTACAGTATCCGGTACTGACCAATACCATTTACAAGGAAGCGCTGCAACAGGTAAATGAGGCAAAGGGCACTAATGGCAGGTACAAAGATAATTCCGTAGAGCGTTTTGCTACCGCCTGTCGCATGGTGCAGGAGTACCACCAGAACAATAGCAATGAAGCGCCGGTTGATTATGCATTCAGCATTTTGAACAATATAGCGCAGGGTTCGTACACCAAATGGAGCATTGTTTATGATATCACCAACCGGCAAATTCATTTTGTTTCCAATACCATGCAACAGCGGCGACAAATCAATTTGCTCGATTTTGATTTTACCTGCAACAACACACCGCTTGCTTTCTCCCTCTCCGACCGGCGCAGCGGTGATGTTTCAAAATATTTTACAACGCTTACGGCCGAGCAAAACAAAAAACTGATTGAGAAATCATTTGATGAAAGTGCCAGTCAGCTTAACGTTCAACGGGCAGCGCGTAACGCGGCAGCGGAGTATTTTCAGCAGGTTGCTTGTGAGCACCACGAAACCCAAAAGACGCGAAGCAATACCAGGTAGGGAACCTGGTGTGGCGCTGGTGATTCCTTCAGTGCGCTTCCTTCACTGGTTCCTGCAAAAATGCTGCTATTAATTTGACAGCAGGGAATTCAGTAACGCCCGGTTTCAGGGTAGCTATTTCACCCATATACTCCCCATGTCCACCCGGTACAATCAGCAGCCGCGCATGTTGCATTTTCCGGTACATTTCTACGGCATGTTCCGGGCGCACCACATCCTGGTCACCGCATAGAATGAGCGCGGGCGCTTTGATGCTTTCAATTTGCTCCTCAGGTATATCGGTAAAATGTTGCATGCGGGCAACGTCCCTGTTGAACATAGCACGCAGGGCATTGGTATCGGGATTGATTTTCAAAAACGCATCTTTATATACTTGTGGCATATCAGCAAAACCGGCGGTCGCCATACCGTCCCAGAACCCTGGTATGGCGCCCTCTTTTTTGTACATGGTAGAGGCAACAATGATTTTGTTTACCAGTTGCGGATGCCTGATGGCCAGCTGCAGGGTGGTGCTGGCGCCGTTACTGAAACCAAAGATGTT
The DNA here is from genome assembly GCA_937961055.1 of uncultured Chitinophagaceae bacterium. GTDB lineage: Bacteria > Bacteroidota > Bacteroidia > Chitinophagales > Chitinophagaceae > CALCIN01. Next base: position 107,265 of record CALCIN010000040.1, read on the forward strand.
TGCCTTGCTGATTTTGAGATGTTGCAACAACGCAGCAATATCATCTGCATCCTGTTCAAAACGCAGTGGCCGGTCGATGTCCGCTGTACGGCCATGCGCCTGCATTTCCACGGCAATCACCTGGTGCGATGCAGCCAGCGCAGGCAATATCCTGCCGAAAGTAGTTTCAATGGTGGAACCACCGCCATGAATCAATACCAGTGGAAATCCGCTGCCATGCACTTCGTAGTACATGCGGAGCCCATTCACAGTTGCATATTGTCCGGTTGTTTGCGACATAACAGTACAGGTTAAGCTACAGCAAAAAAGAAGGGCATACCATCTTTTCATAATGCATTTTGCACCAAATGTAAAGTGCCGGCAGCAAATAGCGCGGGTGTTGCTGCGACAATTGCTATGGCCAATTACGGCAATTATAAATAATCTACCTTTGAACGATTCAAACATTACACATGAAAACGCGCTCCCTGTCGATAAAGGTAACCCCCGAAATAAAAGTTTCTGCAGAAGCCATGATCCCCGATCATGCATGGTGCATCCTCACGCTTGCCCACGGAGCAGGTGCGGGTATGGACCATGTATTCATGGTGAACCTGTCCAGGGCGCTGGCTGCAGAAGGCATTGCCACGCTGCGTTTCAATTTTCCTTTTGCCGAATATAAAAAAGGAAGACCTGATTCACCGGCAGTGGCGCATCAAACCATTGCGGCAGCTATTGAAAAAGCACAGGACATTTTACCGGATGTACCGGTAGTGGCTTCAGGAAAATCCTTTGGGGGAAGAATGAGTTCACAATACCTGTCGGAGCACCCGGAAAGTCCGGTAAAAGGCATTGTATTTTATGGATTCCCTTTGCATCCTGCCGGTAAGCCTGGCACGGAACGTGCTGCCCATCTGCAACAGGTAAAACTGCCGATGCTGTTTTTACAGGGCAGCAAAGACACGCTTGCCACCTGGGACCTTATTGAATCCGTTTGTGCATCGCTCAAAAAAGCAAAGCTGGTAAAGCTGGAAGGCGCAGATCATTCCTTTAAGGCCGGCAAACAGGATACGATGAGTTTGCTGGTGAATGCTACGAAAGAGTGGTTGCAGAAAATTATAAAGAAAAAATAGTGTTGAAAGTGTGCTATTCTTTATTCCTGTAAACAGGTAGCAGCCGCCGCCGATAATTATTTTTTTGACACAGATATGGGACATCTCAGAGCATATTATGAACGCTTTGTTCAATTGAAGCCCTCGGAATGGGAGTTCATTGCCGCCCATTTCACCAGAAAGGTATTTTCAAAAAATGAAATCATCACCCGCCAGGGAGATACAGAACAATTCCTTTCTTTTATAGAGTCCGGCATAGTGCGTTTTTTTATTCCCGGCGAAGCGCACGAACTTACATTTCAGTTTTGCTTCGACAAGCAATTCACCTGTGCATACAATTCCTTCCTTACGCAAACGCCTTCTGCCTATGCTTTGCAGGCGCTCACAAAAACCATTGTTTGGCGTATATCGTATGAAGACCTTCAGAAAGTGTATGCCGAAACCAATGCCGGCAACCTGCTGGGACGCTTTGCTGCGGAAAAATTGTTCCTGGAGAAAAGTAAAAGAGAACTGTCGCTGCTGCAATACAATGCCAAAGAACGCTACCTGCAATTACTGCATGAACAACCCGAAATCCTGCAACAAATTCCTTTGAAATATGTAGCCTCCTATATCGGCATCACGCCCCAGGCATTGAGCCGCATCCGCAGGCAGATTTCTTAACATAGGTTCATTGCCTGGCAGTTTCATAGCGCAGAACTTTGCATTAAATGTGCAGCGTATGAAACTTCCCATACTGGCCTACGGACATCCGCTATTGCGTCAACCGTGTACGAACATCAGCAAGGAATATCCGGAGCTTGAAAAACTGGTGGCAGCTATGTGGGAAACCATGCACTATGCCAACGGCTGCGGATTGTCGGCCCCCCAAATCGGGCATGCCATCCGGCTATTTATTGTAGACAGTCAGACAACCTATAGCAACCTTGCTCCTGCAGACAGACACGGTTATTTTGCCGAAGGCGATACCGGCATTCAACAAACATTCATCAATGCGCATATTGTACAACGTTCGGCAGAACATTGGGAAGATGAAGAAGGTTGTCTCAGCATACCGGGTTTAAGCCGAAAAATCAGGAGGCCCTGGAGCATTACCATCACCTATTACGATCTGCAATTCCGTCAACACCGGCAAACCTTTAGTGGCGCTACGGCTCGTATGATCCAGCATGAATATGATCACACCGAAGGAATGCTCTATATAGACTATCTCAAGCCCCTGGCAAGAAAATTAATGGAATCGAAACTGGCGCGGGTAGCAAAGGGGCAGGTGCGTGCGAAATATCCTATGAAGTTTGTATAGCCAGGTTATACTTTCACAGCACAATGCGTGGGAGGGAAATATTCAGCGCATGCAATGCTGTTGATTTTGTAACAACCTGCCTTGAAAACCTTTCTTTGATAGCATTTCCCTTATTATACGTAGTAATACCTGGATAACACAAATTCCACCCAAAAAGTTTTTCAAAAAAAAATTTAATGCGCAAAATATTTTTCGGTGCATACGCCACAATAATTTTGTCTGCACAAATACAAACTATAACCAATAACCGAATTAATGCCACTTTCTTCACTGCGCTGAATGTAACAACATGGATATATTCTCTTCGCTAACCATAAAATGAATTCCACATGAGTGAACAGAAAGTATTCAACATAGGCCCGGACCGCATTACAATCGCATTTGAACGTTTCGGCAACCCCGAAGCACCGCCTGTATTCCTTATTATGGGAGCCGGCGCCCAATTGATTCACTGGCCAGCCGGTTTTTGCGAAGCATTGGTGCAACATGGATTGCAACCCATTCGCTTCGACAATCGGGATGCAGGGCTTTCAACGCATATGAACGGGGCTCCTGTGCCCGATTTTTCAGCTGTCCGGTCCGGCGACTTCTCATCCGTTGCCTATAGCCTTTCTGACATGGCGGCAGATACCGTTGGATTGATGGACGCATTGGGATTTGACAGCGCACATTTCGTAGGAGCCTCCATGGGTGGCATGATTGCCCAGACCTTGGCGATTGAATATCCTGCCAGGGTCAGGTCACTCACTTCCATCATGTCAACTACAGGGAATCCTGCTGTAGGCCAGCCCGATTATACGCTATTGGCTGCATTAGGGGCCCCGCCGTCAGAGCGTACAGCATATGTACAATGGAAGGTGAAAACAAGCAAAGCGCTCGCCTCTCCGGGATATCCATTTGATGAAACCGCTGCGGCTGCATTGGCTGAACTTGCCTGGGACCGCGATCATGATTTGCTTGCTATGCACCGGCAGGCGATAGCCGTAATTAAATCCGGTGACCGCACGGAACAATTGCGCAGCCTGCAGGTCCCTGCCCTGGTAATACACGGCGCAGACGACAAAATGATTCATGTAAGTGGCGGTCGTGCCACAGCAGCCGCCATTCCCGGAGCAGAATTGTTGATCTGCGAAGGAATGGGACATCACCTGCCTGAAGCGCTTTGGCCGCAACTGGCAGATCGGATTGCGCAACTTGTACATCGGGCGGAATTGCAGGCATCATGAATATGACTTAAGGTACTGCGGGTCAGGCAGCGGAAAGCTTTGGAGGTTCCGGGGCCTTACCATTCTTTGGCAGGCAGATCGGGAGTGAAACTATCCAGGTCTGTCCGTGGTCCCCGGGACTTATCAGCTTGTTTGGCAGCCACGTCGGAGAGAACGGCCATAAGATTACCGTGATATATCAGTCCCTTTAAGAAGATATTCATTGATCAATATGCGTTTGCTGTAGAGACCTGTTTTTTAGGTAAATTCCGAAAGTGGAATAGCTTAAACGAAACCATTCGCTGTATCGGGCGTTATCTTTGTACCATCATCACCCAATCAAATGAATTATCAAATCATTAAACCTCCGATGCAGCTTGCTGAATATGTCCGGTTCTTTTGGTTTGCGGAGGGCACAGCCTTGAAACAGCGTCCGTATGTGCATCATGCGTTTGCCTACACCTGTCCTGAAATAATTTTTTGTTATAAAGGGCAATTCCGGTACAGCATCAACGCAGGCGCTGAGCAAATGCTGGTGCAGGGAATCTATGGACAAACGGAAAATTTCAGCAAGGTTTCTACCTCAACCGATTTTGGCGTCTTTGGTTTCTACTTATACCCGCACGTTTTGCCTCAACTGTTTGGCCTGCCTGCTAATGAACTAACAAATCAGTTTGCAGATATGCAAACACTGTGCGGTAAAGATGGCGCCTTACTGGAAGAGAAAATAATGTTGGCTGCCAATAACGAAGAACGGGTGCAGTTGGTGTGTAAATTTCTGGAAGCACGGTTGAGAAACAGCAACACAACCTGGTCAAAATTTTTACCTTCTCTGATACTGTTTTCCGACCCGGCCAAAATCCAATCTGTAAAAAAATTGGCAGAACAGCACTTCTTGTCACTAAGACAATTTGAAAGAAGATTTAAAGAGATTGCAGGTTTCAGCCCCAAAATGTTTTTACGCATCAGCAGATTCAACTCCGTCTTGAACAAAAACTTTCAGCACAGGTCTCTCGTTGACATTGCCTATGAAGCGGGGTACTACGACCAATCCCATTTCATCCACGACTTCCAACAGTTTTCAGGGCACAATCCCAAAGAGTACTTTAAAGTTGAAACATTAGCAGCAAGCGACAGGGGTACGGTAACGCTCAGTGCATGAATGTCGTTTTTTTACAATTTTTCTAATGCCTTAGACCGTTATTTTGTCTGCAAAAATGTAAAATCCATATGCAGCAATATTTTTCTTTTCTCCTGGCGGTCTGTTTAATTTTCAGCATAACCTTATTGGCATTCGAAAAAGCAAACGGACAGTCTAACCAGCAAGTAAACCTGTCAGGCACCGATACCCTGTCGCAAACGCCTGCAGCAAAGGCTGCTTACGTGTCTGGTATTACTGCCGGGCGCGCCAGAGCGCTTGCCGGTGGCGCAGTGGCACTTATCAGTCTCATTATAGGATGGCGGGCAAAGGCAGGTTCCGCAGTTTTTATGGGCAACGCAAGTAATGCTGCAACGGTTGCAGTGGTATTGGGGTGTATTGCAGTTGTGTTTAGTGTAATCCACCTTGCTATCACCGCCGGCGCTGTATTTGGTTCAGGCAGCGGAAAGGCAGGAGCTATTGTGGCGCTGATACCGGGCGTAATTGGTATTATGTTTGGCTGGGGCGCTTTAAGGAATAAGAAGGCGGGGCAATAATGGCGAGCTGAACGCGAGTGCCGGAGGCCCATCGTATTTTTTACAATTTTGGAAATGGATTCCAAAATGTAACAGATCAAGAGGCCGATCAGGCCGGCAGCAGTTGGAAAAAGAATTTTGCGGCTGCCAGTGAACAAAAAAAGCTGCCTGTATTAAAGGCAGCTTGTGTGGAGAATACCGGAGTCGAACCGGTGACCTCTTGCATGCCATGCAAGCGCTCTAGCCAGCTGAGCTAATTCCCCGTAGACCGCCAGGGCGGTCAATGCGGCTGCAAATATACCAGCAGGCACATTTCCTGCCAAATAAAAACAGGATGATTATTGCTTCTTGATTAATTCGGCGCTGATGTTGAGTTTTACATCATTACCGGCTACCAGTCCGCCTGCCTCAGTAACGGCGCTCCAGTGCAATCCAAATTCCTGGCGGTCAATTTTACCGGTCAATTCAAAGCCGGCCACGGTATTGCCATACATGTCTTGCTGAATACCGCCAAATTCTGCTTCCAGTTCCACCGGTTTGGTAATGCCGCGAATAGTAAGATCGCCGGTAACAAGGTATTCTCCTTCACCTTTCTTCCTGATGCCGGTGCTTACAAAAGTGAGCTTCGGATGGTTGGCCGCATCAAAAAAGTCGGGTGATTTCAGGTGGTTGTCCCGCTGCTCTACCCCCGTATCAATGCTGGCCACATCTGCAGAAAACCGAATCTTCGCATCGGTAAAATCATCCTTATCGCTCTCTACCGTGGCTTCAAATGTTTTGAATTTACCGGTAACAGAAGAAATTACCAGGTGACGAACCTTGAAATTAACAGAAGAGTGTGCGGTGTCAAGTGTCCAAATTGCCATAAGAAAAAAGTTTAGATACAAATTTAATGTTTAAACATCAAACCAATTGTAGTTTTGGGAATTCTTCAAGACGATGATGCTAATCATGCAAAAAATAAACCCTGCCAGCATTGGCAGGGCAATAATATCTTAAACATGTCCCTATTCTCCCCAAATTTCCTCTTCTCCCTTCAACCACCGCTTCACTGCCTCTGTGGTAACTGATTTCGGTCTTTCAATGGGCAGCCCCAGCGCACGGTCCCAGCAAAGACTCGCCAGCACGCCCAAACCACGACTAACGGCGAACAATACCGTATAAAATTCATATTCCTTCATCCCGAAATGTACCAGCAGCGCCCCACTGTGCGCATCTACATTGGGCCAGGGATTTTTCACCTTGCCCAGCGATTGCAGTATTGGGGGTACTACTTCATATATTTTCCAAACAGTATTTACCAGCGGATCGTCGGGCATATGCTCCTTGCCAAATTCCATCTGGGCCAGGAAACGCGGGTCAGTTTTGCGCAACACGGCGTGTCCATAACCCGGTACCACCTTTCCTTCACTCAGCGTTTTTTCTACATAGGCTGCAATCTGTTCCTTGGTAGGTTCAGTAGTGCCCAGTTGCTCCTGCATTTCAAATATCCACTTGATCACTTCCTGGTTGGCCAGGCCGTGCAGGGGACCTGCCAGACCATTCATGCCGGCCGCATAACTCAGGTAAGGATCACTCAATGCAGAACCGACCAGGTGTGTGGTATGCGCCGATACATTACCGCCTTCATGGTCGGCGTGGATGGTCATGTACAAACGCATCAGCTTCTTGAACTTCTCGTCTTCATAGCCCAGCATATGCGCAAAATTGCCGGCCCAGTCCAGCAATCCATTCGGATTGATGTGCTCATTGTTTTTATACTTACGGCGATACACATACGCAGCGATGCGGGGCAGCCTTGCCAGGAGGTCCATGGCATCGTCAAACACCGGCTCCCAGTAATCTTTTTTATTGAGGCCTTTTGCGTATGCTTTGGCAAAATTGCTTTCTGTTTGCAGTGCCATTACGCCGGTCACAAACATCGTCATGGGGTGAGCGCTGATGGGCAATGCGTCTATGGTATCAAACACATGATTGGGCACGTGCGAGCGACGTTGCCATACCGCAGTGATATGGGCTACGTCTTCATCGGTGGGCATTTCGCCAATAAGCATCAGGTAGAAAAGCCCTTCGGGAAGGGGCTCACTACCACCTTTGATCTTGGGAAGTTTTTTTCTTAATTCCGGTATGGAGTATCCGCGAAAACGTATGCCTTCCTGCGAATCCAATAAAGATGTTTCGGTAACCAGGCCAGTAATTCCCCGCATGCCCTGGTATATTTGTGCCAACTGCACTTCGCCCACTTTTTTAGTACCATGCTCCTTCAGCAATTCCTTCAACTCTGCAGCAGCAGCCAACGATTTTTCTCTGAACCTTTCTTTTAAAATTCCCATACTAACGCTGATTAGAATAACTGATTAATAGCGCTAAAGTTAAAACAAACCGGGCCAAAAGTGCAAATTAATTCAGCAGATGATGCTGTATGCTACCAGTGAAACAATAGCGGAAACGCGGAGCGTTACTTGGGTGCCATGCGATACAACCAGACAGCCACCAGGGAAAAGATAATGTTGGGCGTCCAGGCTGCCAGCAACGGAGGAAAATTCCCTTTTGTAGAAAACGTGAGTGAAAATTTATCCATTACCACAAATATCGCGGCCGTTATAATGCCCACAGCCAGGTGCAGGCCGCTGCCACCGCGCGTTTTGCGCGAAGCCACCACTGCCCCGATAAAAGTGAGGATGATAACCGATACCGGCGTGGCATCGCGGCGATACCGCTCCACTTTAAATTCATTCAGTCCCTCCGACCCACGCGCTTCCTCGTCTTTGATGTATTGCATCAACTGGGGCGTGGTCATTTTATCTTTCAGGTATTTGTCGAACCGGATATCGTCCGGTTTTACATTCAGCACAATGGTAGTATCGGGCAGCACCTGCACCGATTCTGTAACGGCATGGATGCGCCGCTCGATGACATTTTCCAGTTTCCAGCCCTTCTTTGCCGTGTCCCAGCGCGCATTATCGGCCCGGAGGTTATAGATCACCCGCGTATCTTTTATCCGCTCCAAAAAAAATCCGCCCAGCGCCGATTTGCTGGTGGTGTCGTAACTGCGAAAACCCGCAAAAGTGTTGGTATCTACCCGCACATAATAATTCCTGCCTCTTTCGTAATATTTGCTTTGTTCGTAGGAACTTTTGCTGTCGATATAGGTGGCCTGGAAATTGGCGCGCAGCACGTTCGCTTTCGGTATCCAGTACTGGGTGGCCACCCAAAAAAAAGCCGCCAGCAGGAAAGATCCCAGCATATAGGGCCGTAAAAAGCGGTTGAACCGCACCCCGCCAGCCAGTATGGCCACCACTTCCGTTCGTCCCGCCATCTTGGAGGTAAAGAATATCACCGCAATAAAAGTCATCAGCGGAAAAATCATCGAGAAGATAAAGGCCACAAAGCCCACATAGTATTTCCGCATGATTTCCCAGGTGGTCAAACCCGATTTCACAAAATCGTCCGCCTTCTCACTGGCATCCACCGCCACGGCTATAACGCTGAATATGAGCACCATAAACACCGTGGTGGCAAACAACTTACGCAATATGTACCGATCGAGGATTTTGACCATAAAAGGTGCTATTGAACGCAGCCGCAAATGTAGTTGAATCGGCGGAACCTCATGGGAAGAGGCGGAAAGATTAGAGGATATTTGGGATTTTAGCGCCTGTACGCCCCTTTTATCCCCGTCCCCCCTTGCATCTATCAGGATTTTGAACAATATTTGCAACACAATACTTAAACTCCCCCACAAATGGATCAGACGGCTGCCTTACGCCACGAGGTTGATTACGAAGAGTGGTACCACAAAGAGCGACACAACACGCATTTTAACGACGATTATTACAATGCCCGCGCCAAAATAGCTCTCACCAAGTTTTTTTCGGGTATAGATAAGAATGACCGGGTGCTTGACTTCGGTTGCGGACTCGGCCAGAATATCTATTACATGCCCAATGCCATGGGATATGATATTTCCAATTTTGGCATTGAGTTCTGCCGGCGCAAAGGCATTAACGCCACAACCAACCTCGATGAAGTGCCCAACGAGGCATTCGATGTAGTATTTACGGCGCACGTACTGGAACATCATCCGCATCCCAAAACGATGATCGAAGACATGCGCTCCAAACTGAAAAAGGGGAAGAAACTCATCCTGGTAATTCCTCACGAGCGCCATGGCAAAGGACAGTTCACGCTCGACCTGAACCAACATCTCTATGCCTGGAATTTTCAGGCCATCAATAATCTTTTAATCACCAGCGGGTTCGAAATTCTCGAAAACCGGTATCTCCGCGGTGCAGGGTATAACCGCCTGCTGCCCCTGGCGAAATTGAACTTCGGTCTCTATCGCTTTGCCACCAATACGCTCTCTGTATTGGCAGGCATCAAGGAAATGATGGTGGTAGCAAGAAAGTTGTAAGGAGCCCAGAAAGGTAAAAATCAGCAAATGAAAAGCGGCATTTCACGGCGTTTTCATTTGCTGATTTTTTATTGGGCAATATGCTACAGGCTGCGAGACAGCGCGTAATCCTATAATCTTTGTTGCAAAATCTCTACCTGTTCTTTTTTCCAGCTGAGAAAATCGCCGGCAAGAATGTGTTTGCGCGCTTCTCTTACCAGCCACAGGTAAAAGGCCAGGTTGTGCACGCTGGCAATGGTAAGGCCCAGTAATTCTTTCGACTTCATCAAATGACGCAGGTACGCCTTGCTGTAGTGGTTGCTGGTAGCGCAATCAATGCCTTCATCGATAGGGGAAAAATCGTGTTCCCATTTTTTATTGTCGATATTGATCACCCCTTTGCTGGTAAACAGCATGGCGTTGCGTCCGTTGCGCGTTGGCATCACGCAGTCAAACATGTCAACGCCCAGCGCAATGCATTCCAAAATATTCCAGGGAGTGCCTACGCCCATGAGGTAGCGGGGCTTGTGCGCAGGTAACCGTTCGCAGCACAGGCCGCAGAACTCGTACATCATATCATCCGGTTCGCCCACACTCAATCCGCCAATGGCATTACCCGGCGCGTCTTTCGATGCCACATAATCGCAGGAAGCGGCCCGCAGGTCGGCAAAAGTGCTGCCCTGTACAATGGGGAAAAGGTTTTGCGTATAATCATACCTGTCAGGCGTGTTCTTGAACCGCTCTATACAACGGTCGAGCCATCGATGCGTCAGGTGCATACTTTTTTCAGCATAACTGCGGTCGCAGGGATACGGTGGGCATTCATCAAACGCCATGATGATGTCGGCGCCGATGGTACGCTGGATGTCCATTACATTTTCCGGGGTAAACAAATGGCGTGACCCATCGATATGCGATTGAAATACCACGCCTTCTTCCGATATCTTGCGCGATGCCGCCAGCGAAAAAACCTGGTATCCGCCGCTATCGGTCAGTATGGGCCGGTCCCAGCCCTTGAAGCGATGCAAACCGCCTGCTTTTTCCAACACCCCCATTCCCGGCCGCAGGTACAAATGATACGTATTGGCCAGTATGATCGGCGCATCAATTTCCTCCTTAAGCTGCTTTTGCGTAACAGCTTTCACGCTTCCCACAGTGCCCACGGGCATGAATACAGGGGTAGGAATTACTCCATGATCGGTAACAATTTCTCCTGCCCTTGCCCGGGTATGCTGGTCCGTAGCCTGCAGGGTAAATGATAAAGTAGCCATTGGGCGGCAAAGTTAGGGTGCAGCGTTATTCACGGCGTTATATTATTTTCGCAGTTCTTACGTTAGCAGTAAGACCCTTAAATACAACCGTCTATGGATGACATTATGAAGCTGGTTTCGAATTGGTGGGAATTGGCATTTTACGTGTTTTGCCTCGTTACCTTCATCCAGCTTTTATATTACTGGCTGTTGTTCAGCAAAGCAGCCTGGTATAAACCCTCCCCAAAGCTTCACTCCCAGCAGCACCCCGTCAGTATGGTCATTTGCGCCCGCGACGAAGCGGCCAATCTGGCCAAAAACCTGCCCGGCGTATTGGTGCAAACCTATCCTACCACGCATGAAGTGATTGTGGTAAACCATAACAGCCAGGATGAAACCCGTTATCTGCTTGAAGAATTCAAAAAAACCTTCAAACACCTGCAGGTGGTAAACCTTGAACAGGAGGCCAAAGGCATTCCCGGCAAAAAATATCCGCTGAGCATCGGCATCAAGGAAGCCAGGCATGAAATTGTATTGCTCACCGATGCCGATTGCGTGCCCGCCAGTGAACACTGGTTATGGAAAATGCAGGACGCCTATGCAGAGGGCATAGAAGTGGTGCTGGGTTACGGCGCTTATTATAAACGCCCGGGACTGCTGAACAAACTCATCCGCTTTGAAACTTTTCATACCGCCCTGCAATATTTTTCCATGGCGCTGGCCGGTATGCCTTATATGGGCGTGGGCAGAAACCTCTCGTACAAGAAAGGTTTGTTCCTGCGCAACAAAGGATTTTCATCCATCAACCACGTGCTGAGCGGCGACGACGACCTGTTCATTAACCAGGTAGCCAATAAACACAACACCGCAGTGGTGATGGACCCCGATGCCTTTACCCTCTCCGAACCTAAGAAAAGCTTCAGCGAATGGATGCAGCAAAAAGGCCGTCATTATACCACCGCGAAATATTATAAAGCCAAACACAAATTTTTTCTGGGATTGTATTCCCTTACCCACTGCCTCTTTTATCCCCTGCTGGTGGTGAGCATCCTGTTTTACGACTGGCGGTATGCACTGGGCATTTTCCTGGTAAGAAGTATTACGCAGTTCATCGTATATCGCAAGGCAATGCTCAGATTACAGGAGAAAGACCTGGTGGCCTGGTGGTGGCTGCTCGATATCTGGATGTTTGTTTATTATTGCATCTTTGCTCCCGCAATATGGAGAAAGCCCCGGAAAAACTGGAACTGATCGCCAGGTATTTTGACGATTTCAGCAGCACGCAGTGGCAGCAGCTGGCAGCGCTGGACGAACTGTACAAAGAATGGAACAGCAAAATCAATGTTATTTCGCGCAAAGACGTGGATAGTCTTTACGAAAAACATGTGCTGCATTCGCTCAGCATTGCGGCGGTATTTGATTTTGCCCCGGGCGCTGAAATTGCCGACCTGGGCACCGGCGGAGGTTTTCCCGGTATACCCCTCGCTATTTATTTTCCTGAAGTACAATTTCATCTTATAGATAGCATTGGTAAAAAGATACGGGTAGTAAATGAAGTGGCGCAGGCAATTGGTTTGAAGAATGTAACTACTTACCATAGCCGAATAGAGAATATTACGGGCAAGCGGTTCGATTATGTGGTGTCGCGTGCTGTGGCGCCTTTGAAAGAGTTGTGGAAATGGTCAAAGCCTTTGCTGAAAAAGAAGGGGACCACGGCGGGGGGAGCGCGTCCGGGATTGATTTGTTTAAAAGGGGGAGATCTGGCACAGGAGATTGCAGATAGCGGGTGCCGGCCGCGGGTGCAGGAGATTTACGGGTTATTTCAGGAAGAGTATTTCAGGGAGAAGTATTTATTGTTTGTAGAGGGGTGATGGGGCGCCAGCTGCGCCAAAAGTACCACAAAGTGGTATTTCCATTTTCCCCAAAAGGCTGACCTTTGCTGTATGACTGACATTACCATTTGTATTGTAGATGATACGCGCGATATCCGTTCGGCCCTGGAACAGATTGTAACAATGGCAGATGGATACCAACTGGTGGGAAGTTTCGGTACGGCGGAAGAAGCCCTTCAGAAAATACCGTTACTGAAGCCAAACGTGGTGCTGATGGATATCAACCTGGGAGAAGGAGAAAGTGGTATTGACTGCGTACGGCAGATCAAAGCCGAACACCCCGATATCCTGTTTATGATGTGTACGGTATACGAGGATGACGAAAAAATATTTGAAGCGCTGAGTGCCGGCGCCAGCGGGTATATTCTAAAGAAAACAGCTCCCCATAAATTACTGGAAGCCATCAGTGAACTGCAAGCAGGCGGCGCTCCCATGAGCAGCCAGATTGCGCGCAAAGTTGTAGCTGCCTTTCAACGCAAGGAGGCCGCTCCCGGCGTAGCAGAAAGCGCTGCACTGAGTGTGCTGTCCAATCGTGAAAAAGAAATTCTTGAATTATTGGCAAAGGGATTGCTGTATAAAGAAATAGCTGCTAACCTGTTTATCAGCCAGGAAACTGTCCGTAAGCACGTTTATCACATTTACGAAAAATTACACGTCAATAACCGGGTTGAGGCTATCAATAAATTTTTTGGCCGCTGAACCGGTTGTTCCTGCCCCGCCCCTCCCTGGTAAAACTACCACAAAGTAGTATTGCCCGGGCTATAAGGCGCACATAGTTTTGCTTTGCATTCGCCTGAAACTGACAAACACGAATATCATTCGGCATTGAGCCTTCTCCTCTTACCTCTGTGACTACAGTTTATGTACCGCAATAATCATTAACCTTTACCTTATCACAACCGGCAAAGCCGTTCTTTCGCGAGAACGGCTTTTTAAATAATATTGTCCATAAAAAAATGGTTACATTATTACAATGTAACCATTTAACAAAGTAATCCTATTATTTTTCACATCACCACTTTATCTCCAACTTGTTGTTCTTCCTTTCTATATCGGCCATGCGTTGCGAAGGATCAATTTCAATCAGTTTCAGCTCGGTGATTTTCTTGTCAATTTCGAAAGTATAGGTGGGATGTGTCCATTTCCATGCTTCATAAGTATTGCGCGGTATAGATGGCTCTTCTACCGGCTTTTCGCCAAACATGAGGTACATGGGTATGTAGGCCATCAGGCGACTGCCGTCTTTAAATTCAAACAATACATCTATCGGCATGGGCATTTTTCCGATTCTCTTCAAACGCACTTTGGTTTTTCCGCCTTCTTCCCACAGGCTGTCAATGCCGTAGTCAATGGTTTTGGTAGTATGCACAAAATACTCCTTGTACCAGTCCAGCTTCATCCCACTCACCTTTTCGGCTATGCGCATAAAGTCGTTGATGTTGGGATGTTTGAACCGCCATTGTTTGTAATATTCCAGCAATACCTGGTCACGCACCGGAGCGCCAATGATGTAGCCCAGTTGCTCCAGGAATACTTCGCCTTTTGAATAAGCGGCCAGTCCATAGGCAAAATTGGTTTCAAAGTGATCGGCGTGCGTGGTCATCGGTTCTTCATACCGGCTGCGGGCCAGGTAGAAATACCCATTGTAGGCATCCCGGTGCGGGTTGTTGCCGGTAATGTAGGAGCGGCTGCCTGCCAGCGAATCAACCAGTATTTTGCGCCGCGGGCCGGTACCGGTTTCGCTTTGCGTAACTTCCTTCCCGGTTACTGCACGATAGTATTCCCATACCAGCGCCGTAGCATAACTGGTGAATCCCTCGTCCATCCAGGCATATTGCGATTCGTTGGTGGCCAGCAGCATCTGGTACCAGCTGTGCATCCATTCATGAAAAGCTGTGCCCAGGCTGGGACCAGACACCAGCGTGGCCATGGGATATTCCATACCGCCATCGCCACCATGAATGAAGGTGTATTGCTTGTAGGGATATTCTCCAAACTTCTTCTCAATAAAGGGCAGCACAATTACGGCCGCATCTGCAATCTGCTCCCACTGGTCGTCAATACTCCTGATATAGTTGTCCACATTGTTGTCGAAGCGGTTTTTGTTGGTAGCGCTCATCTGTTCAAACTGCTGCCGCAATATTTTTTCATCACGATTATAAATCACGTGAATGGTGGGACCATTCGTAATGTTACGGGTGATATGCGCATATTCAGGATCGGCGGCCCACATAAAATCATGTACATTGGGCGCCACAAAATGCCAGGTGAGTGTGTTGCCGGCAGGACGCGTTACTTTGGCGCCTGGCGTTTCATAGCCATGGCCGATCTGATTGGCGTTTTGCAGATAACCTGTACCACCAATGAGGTAATTTTTATCGATGGTGATTTTTACATCATAATCGCCCCACACGCCATAAAACTCCCGGGCAACATAAGGCGTGGGATGCCATCCTTCATAGTCGTATTCGCACATTTTGGGATACCACTGGCTCATGGAGTAACGTACACCCGTACGCGGATTATCACGTCCTGCACGGCGCACCTGCAAGGGCACCTGCGCTTCAAAATCCATATCGAAAGTTACTTTCGATTTGGGCAGGATGGGTTTGCTCAGTATCACTTCCAGTATGGTTTCGTGCACCTTGTATTTTTGCGGCACACCATCCATTTTCAGGGAAAGTATTTTCTGGTAGCCGATTTCATCTTCTTTCAGGTTGGCTATGCGGTCGCGCACGCGGCCATCCCAATCGGGTTCATCGTTGATACGCGTTTTACCCAGTTCGCGGCTACGCACATCCATCATGCTGTTGGGTTGAAACGCATTCCAGTACAGGTGATAAAACACCCGCTTCAGGGTGTCGGGGGAATTGTTGGTATATTCCAGTTTTTGTTTGCCGGTAAAACGGTTGGTGGTTACATCCATGTTAATGTCCATCGTGTATTTTACCCGCTGCTGCCATCTGTCTGGCTGGGCAAATACCACGGTGGCTGGCAAGAAAACAATCAGGAGTACATAGATTTTCTTGTACATTATTACAGGGTTTTATGTTGCTGATGATTTATTGTTTGCCTTTGTAACCAGTAAGAGAAACAAGGGCGCATTTTGGTTGCATCGAAACCGAAAAACGGTTGGAAGATATGAAAGAAGTCCGAAAGTCGGGAAGAAGCAGTTCCCGACTTTCGGACTTTCAACTTTTCATAATTATAGCAAAGATTACAGTGCAATACTATCCTTGATCAGCCGCCCATTGCTGTTAAATAACAAATTCTTTTTCTGCAAATCGCTTTTTCTCACCAGCAGCCTGTATTGCTCCTTGTCGTCGGGCAGCAGTATTTTATATACTGCTTCTATTTTCCATTCTTCTGCATATTTGCTCTTGTCGTATCCCTGCTGAACGGCTGCCGGAATATCTTCGGTTGTAACAGCATGTTCGGTTTCTTTCCATACGCCATGTTTATTAAAGCGGGCTTCGTACTGCACATCATCTATCCTGAATACCGCCACGAAACTGGTCATTTTATCTTTCCACTCCACGTGGGAGGCATTGGGATATTTTTGCTGGAAGGCATCTGTTACTGCCGCCGGTATTTTGCGCAACTGGGCAAGAGTGGTATGATACGAGCACAATACAAGTATCACGATCGCTACAAAAGGCAATATTTTTTTCATGATGGAGGTATTTTATAAATATGCTACAAAGATTGCACCCGATGGTGAAAAGAAAAACATAAAACCTATTCACAGCCGCTTACCACAATCACAATCTCCCCTTTAACATCTTTCTGTTGAAAATGTTCAAGTACTTCCTGTAAAGTTCCGCGCACATTTTCTTCAAAAAGTTTGGTGAGTTCGCGGCTCACGCTGCAGCGGCGTTCTGCTCCGAAATATTGAATAAAATCCTGCAGCGTTTTAAGCAAACGGTGAGGCGATTCATAAAAAATCATGGTGCGTTCTTCGCGGGCAAGATGGGTGAGCAGCGTATGCCGTCCTTTTTTCAGGGGTAAAAAACCTTCAAACGCGAACCGTTGTGTGGGCAGCCCGCTGTTGATCAGCGCGGGTACAAAGGCGGTAGGTCCGGGCAGGCATTCCACTTTTACACCCACTTTAATGCATTCTCTCACCAGCAAAAAGGCGGCATCGGAAATACCGGGCGTGCCGGCATCAGCAACCATTGCCATGGTTTTGCCTTCCAGCAGCTGGTTAACGAGATGTTGCAGCACCTGGTGTTCATTGTGCTGATGATAGGGCGTGAGTGGTCGTTCTACCTGGTAATGGTGCAGCAGTTTGCTGGTGGTGCGTGTATCCTCTGCCAGTATCAGGTCAACCTTCTTCAGCACTTCCAGCGCACGCAGGGTGATGTCCTGCAAATTACCGATGGGTGTGGGAACGATGTATAGCACTAATTAACCGAGATTTCGAAATATTCCATCACGGGGTTGGCCAGCAGTTTTTTGGAAGCCTCTTCTGCTATCTGGCGCGCTTGCTCAGGCGAAGCAGCTTCTACCTGCAGGGTAATGTTTTTGCCGATGCGTACGTCACTTACGTTGTTCATTCCCAGGCTGCGCAGGCCGCCCATAACAGCTTTTCCCTGCGGATCAAGCAGTTCTTTAAGCGGCATCACTTTCACCTGTACAGTATAGGTCATGCAATTTTATTTTTGAACAGCAAAGATATGGCAATGTAACAGATGAATACAACGGGAACTGCCAGCCATTGCAAAAAAATAGCTGCTGCTATGGCAATCAATGCCAGCAACACCATGGGCATATTATCGCGGAGCGTAAAGGTTTTGAATTTAAGCGCCATCAGCGGCAGTTTACTTACCATCAGGTAACTCAATACCAGGATTATCAGATACATCACCCACTTGTTGGTAAGCACGCTGGTAAGACCAAAATAATCATACAACAGTATGAGCGGCAGACTTGCCACAACCAAACCGGCAGCAGGAATGGGCACGCCTTTGAATACGTGTGTTTGGGTAGTATCAATATTAAAACGCGCCAGCCGCCAGGCGCCCGCACAAGGAAAGAGAAAGGCAGGCAGCAGCCAGATCATGGGCGTATCCAGACCCGTTTCTTCTGAAATATAACTGATGCGCAGCAGCTGGTAAAGAATCATGCCCGGTGCCACGCCAAAGCTTACCACATCGGCCAGCGAATCGAGTTGTTTGCCCATATCGGAAGTGGCTTTAAACAACCGGGCAACAAAACCGTCGAGAAAATCGATGATGGCGGCAATACCGATACAAACAGATCCCCACCAGATCTTTTCCGGCAGAAAAGCCACCCACTCTCCCCCGCTCTGTCCCACCAGCGTTTCGCCCGTTTGCAGAATAAAAACAATCGCCAGACAGCCAAATACAAGGTTCAGCAGGGTGAATAAGTTAGGAATCTGCTTCATTGGGTTATTGTGATAATGTGAAAATTTGAAATTGTGAAAATGAAATCAATGCTGATGTTCTATGCCAATCCGTTTTGTGGCAATGCCTCCTTTAACGATGCAAGTCATTGACAAATTATGCCATCGCAACATTTTCACATTTGCACAGCCAATTACTTCATCAGCCGCTCTATTTCTTCTGCCTTGATGGGAATCTTCGCCATCAGATCCTTGTTGCCGGTTTTGGTAATCCAAACATTGTTTTCAATACGCACACCGATCTGCTCTTCTTCAATGTATATGCCCGGTTCTACAGTAAGCAACATACCGGGTTGCAGCGGCTCCGTGCGCGTACCCAGATCATGCACATCTATACCTAAATGGTGCGATATGCCATGATACAGGTATTTGCGGTAAGCGCGGTTGTCGGGGTCTTCATTCTTCACATCCGATTTGCTGATCAGCCCGAGTTTCAGGAACACTTTTGTGGCTTCCTCCCCTACTTTATCGGTATATTTCAGTATGGTAATTCCGGGCTTCAGCAAACTCTTGGCGTAATTGTGCAGGTGCAGGCAGGCATTATAAATTTCTTTTTGCCGTTTGGTGAACTTTCCGTTTACAGGAACCGTGCGCGTAAGGTCGGCGCAATAGCCGCCATACTCGGCGCCAAAATCCATCAATACCAGTTCTCCGTCCTTACATTCCTGGTTGTTAAACACATAATGCAGGGTACGGGCACGATCGCCGCTGGCAATAATGCTGTTATAGGCGGGCCCGGTGGCGCGCTGCGACAGAAACGAATGCCATATCTCCGCCTCGATTTCATATTCCATCACACCAGGTTTGATGAATTTCAGCAGACGTAAAAAAGTATTGTGCGTGATGTCTATGGCCTGCTGCATCACGGCCACTTCTTTGGGCGTTTTAATAGCCCGCAGTTCGCGCATGATTTTCGCACTCCGACGGTATTGATGCGCCGGGTAACGGTATTTTATTTCCTCGGCATAACGGTAATCCCTGACCGGAATCCAGTTCGCTTTCCGGTCGTTTTCGTTGGTGTTGAGATAAATGGTATCTGCCAGGTGAATCCATGTTTGCAAAGGCGCCTCAAGGGCATCCAGCCATACAATGGTCTGGATACCGGAAATCCTGCGCGCTTCATCGGCACGCAGGCGGCGGCCATCCCATTTTTCTTTCAGCTCATTGGGCCGCACCAGCACCAGTACTTCGCGGTATTTGGGATCGGGATTGTCAGGAAACAGTATCACCATACTATCTTCCTGCACAATGCCCGAAAGCCAGAACAAATCGGAGTTTTGTTTGAACCGGTGCAATGCATCGCCATTGGTAGGCAATTCATCGTTGCTGTTAAAAATAGCGATGGAATTTTTTTCCATCCGTTGCGTAAAACGCTTCCGGTTCTGAATAAAAATATCGGGGTCGAGTGGTAAATACTTCATAGAGGCGTGCAAAATAGCGAATTAGGGAATGAGAAAATTGGCAAATGTGAAAATGTGAAAATGAATGGTTAATGGCCAATTATAACATCCCGCCAATTTCTCCTTATTTCGCATGGCCAATGCCCCATTGCCCGTTTTATGCTTGTTCCCATCGACTACCCCCTGTTCCTGGTCAATTAACACAGAATTTTAAGGTTTTGAAAAAATTGATTGTATGAAGAATCTGTCTTAAGTTTGTTGACACGAACATTCGTTAGTTAACAATATTTCAATAAATTGAACGTTTTATTAGATTTTATCAAATAATTGGCCGAAATGAGCCTTTGTATTAGAGATTATTAAATTCTACTTTTGTCTCCTCACTTAAATATACCGCTTGTTATGTCAGTATCTATCCTAACGGAACCGAAAGAAGCGTTGAAAAAATTTGGCCTGCATGGCCAGAATATCATTCACTACCAGCTCAGTCCTGAGGAGTTGGTGCAGCATTCGCTGCGCCTCGCAGAAGGTGAATTGAACCATACCGGGGCGCTGGTGATCAACACCGGAGAGTTTACCGGTCGCAGCCCGAAAGACAAATTCACTGTACGGGATGAGGTCACGGAGCATGCCATCCACTGGAATGAGTTTAATCTTCCCATTGAAGAATCTTATTTCCACCTCATACAAAAAAAGATTACCGACTACCTGAACAGCCTGCCCGAGCTGTGGGTACGTGATGCGGCAGCCTGCGCCGACCCGCGCTACAGGTTACGGATCAGGATAGTCAATGAAAGACCCGCAAACAACCTGTTTGTGTACAACATGTTCCTCCGTCCGCAGGAAGAGGAACTGGAAAACTTCCAGCCCGACTGGCATATCCTGTCGGCGCCCGGTCTTCACCTCGATCCCAAAGAGTGCGGCACCCGCCAGCACAATGCGGTGGTGGTTAGCTTCAAGCATCGCACCATTCTCATTGCCGGTACGGGTTACACCGGCGAAATCAAGAAAGGCATTTTTTCCGTACTGAATTTCCTGCTGCCTCAGGAAAAAGGCGTATTGCCCATGCACTGTTCAGCCAACATTGGCAAGGCAGGCGATACGGCTTTGTACTTCGGGCTGAGCGGCACTGGTAAAACCACGTTAAGCGCCAATCACTCGCGCATGCTCATCGGCGACGATGAACACGGATGGACAGACGAAGGCATCTTCAATTTTGAAGGTGGCTGCTATGCCAAGTGTATTGATCTTACCGAAGAAAAGGAACCACAGATCTACCAGGCCATCAAACCCGGCGCACTGGTAGAAAACACCACCTTCTTCCCCGGCACCAATACCATTGATTTTTCCAGCCGTGCCATCACGGAAAACACCCGTGTTTCTTACCCGCTGGATTATATCAGCAACAGCATCGAGCCGGCAGTAGGTGGCATTCCCCACAACATCTTTTTCCTTACCTGCGATGCCTATGGCGTATTGCCGCCCATTGCACGGCTCACACCGGCACAGGCCATGTACCAGTTCATCTCGGGCTATACCGCCAAGGTGGCCGGTACAGAAACAGGCGTAACAGAACCAAAGTCAACCTTCAGCGCCTGCTTCGGTGCGCCTTTCCTGCCGCTGCATCCGGGCCGCTATGCTGAAATGCTGGGTGAAAAACTGAAAAAGCACGATGTGAAAGTATGGCTGGTGAATACCGGCTGGACGGGTGGCCCTTATGGCGTTGGACATCGCATGAAATTAGGCTATACCCGCGCCATGATTGAAGCTGCCCTGAATGGTCATCTCGATAAGGTGGACTATGATATGCATCCCGTTTTTGGAATTGCTATGCCGCTCCATTGTCCGGATGTTCCTGCCGATTTATTGAACCCGCGGAACACCTGGGCCGACAAGGAAGCATACGACAAAGCCGCTGTATCGCTGGCCAAAGAGTTTGCCCGCAACTTCGAAAAGTATGCCGCCGGCGTACAGGCCGAAGTACGGGAAGCCGGACCAAAAATATAGTTGAGAATTTTTCATTAAGTTTCGGTTATTTTTTTGATATTAGTCCCCATATAATTAAAACAACGGCCTCAACGATTATTGCCATAAAAGAGGTTGTCTCCAGGAGACAGCCTCTTTGTGTTATTATATAGTACCACTCCTTTGAATAACTTTGTGAATTCATTTACGTTTTTTGAAAGAAATTGGGTTCAGGCCTGTTCAATTATTCACTACTATGTTAGCAAATCTGTTTGCACTATTATTGACCGTGTTGATAGCACATCAAGACAACCACTTAATCTCGTGGACATCTTCGCGCAAGCTCACCTGGGACGATTTCCGCGGCCCGGTAGACCCCGGTTCCAAAAATGCAGCGCTTACCATCAGCAACATCAATATTGAATTTCAATACGACGACAAAGAACTGGTGTATTCCATCAAATGTACTTTCAACAAGCAAAAATCGTGGGTGCGTATCCGTAACAACGATGTACTGGCCCATGAACAAGGGCATTTTGACCTGGCCGAAGTGCATGCCCGCCGTTTGTACAAGGCCATGAAAGAATACAAGTTCAACCCCGGCACTGTGGGCGATGACGTAAACCGCATCTACAATTCCGTCATGAAAATGCACCACGAGGCACAGCACCAATACGACCAGGAAACCGACTACAGCCGTAACCGCCCGAAGCAGCTTGAATGGGAAAAGAAAATTGCCGCAGAGCTGAAAAGCCTGCAGGCGTATGCGAATTACCAGAAGTGAAAAGGCTGCATTGCCGGCCACACAATAGTTCCGGCCATTCACCTATAATGCTTTCCGTGATAGCCGGCTGGGAAAACCCAAAGTACCGGTGGAAGAAACCAGTGTTGGGTACCAGTGGTCCGGCTAAAATTGGACGGTGTTTTCCGAATGATCAGCAGGAAACTGGTGTTTTCTACCAGCGCGCCGGATTGGATGGCCCGGGCGCTCTAAAGCAATTATTGCCATCAAGCCCTAAAACAACCCGTACAACTCTGTATCGATCCTCCGGATCACTTCACCCAGGTGTTCATCATTTTCAGGAAATTTATTTTTGTCGATATCGATGATCAGCAGCGGACCTTCCTTGTAACTCTCGATCCACTTGTTGTAATAATCGTTTAACCTTTTCAGGTAATCGAGGCGGATATTCTCTTCATATTCGCGGCCACGCTTTTGAATCTGCGCCACCAGTGTAGGTACCGATGCCTTGAGATAAATCATCAGGTCGGGTGGCTGCACCATGGTTTTCAGCGTCTGGAAAAAGTTGAAGTAATTATCGAAATCGCGTTTGCTCATCAAACCCATTTCATGCAGGTTGGGAGCAAATATGTGGGCATCTTCGTAAATAGTCCGGTCCTGTATAACGGTTTCGGTACCACGCTGAATTTCCAGTAACTGGTTTAACCGGTTGTGCAGGAAATAGATTTGCAGGTTAAAACTCCAGCGGGGCATGTCTTCATAAAAATCGAACAGGTAAGGGTTCTGGTCTACGTCTTCAAACTGGGGAATCCAGCGATAGTGTTTGCTGAGTAACTCTGTCAAGGTTGTTTTACCGGCGCCAATATTCCCCGCTACGGCAATATGTTTAGGTTTTCTGTTCTTTGCCATTTTTTTATAGAGTTCAAGATCCTGGTTAGCTTGTAGTGGTAATAGGTCAGGCCGGGGATGGGTATACCCGTCCGGTCATTTAAGATATAGATTCTTTCTTATTTGCAAATGGGTATTATTACTGAAATTTAATAATATATCAGTCCCATTGCTGCCCGCACTATTTCCATGGTGGCAGCGGCGCTTTTCCTCGCTTTGGCTGCGCCCTGCTCCATAATGTCTTTCAGGTATTTTTCATCGTTCTGGATCGCTTCCGCCTTTTCACGGATCGGCGCGATGAATTTCACCATATCTTCCGCCAGTTGCTTTTTCATATCGCCATAGCGGATGGTGCAGTTGTTGAAATCTTCTTCAAACTTATTGACCGTGTCGGCACTGCTCACCAGCCGCATCAGCAAAAACAGGTTTTCAATGTAAGGAGGTTTGGGGGAATTGGGTTCTTTGGGACCCTGGTCGGTTTGGGCCTTTTTTATTTTTTCTGTAATCAGCTTATCGCTGTCAGACAGGTAGAGGGTGGCATATTGATTTTCGCTCTTGCTCATCTTGCCGGCGCCATCGAGACTCGGCACTTTCACTAACTCTGAACCATAGTTGAATGCAGTTGGTTCAGGAAAGGTTTCACCATAGCGGTAATTAAAGCGCTTTACGAAATTGCGCGCCATTTCAAGATGTTGCTCCTGGTCTTTACCCACCGGCACGAGCGTAGCCCGGTGCAGTACAATATCTGCCGCCTGCAATACCGGGTAGGTCAGCAATCCGGCATTGACGTTGTTTGGCTGCAAACGAACTTTTTCCTTGAACGTAGTGGTCTTTTCCAGTTCCCCTACGTAAGCCAGCATATTGAGATAGAGGTACAGTTCTGAAGTTTCACGGATATGGCTCTGGCAATAAAGGGCCACTTTATCGGGATCTATGCCACAGGCAATGTGTTCTGCCAATACCCGCCGGATATTGCTTTTGAGTTCCTTCGTATCGGGGTGGGTAGTGAGCGAATGGAGGTCAGCCACCATAAAATAACACTCATACTCCTCCTGCATCCGCACATAGTTGCGCAGCGCCCCGAAATAGTTCCCCAAATGGAGATACCCCGTAGGCCGGATGCCGCTCATGACAATCTGTTTATTTACTCGCTCTTGCATAGGGAGGGCGAAGATAAGGAGTTTCGGGTTTTAGTCCGAAACCCAAATCCATTCCCTATTTTTGTTTCTATGGAAGTAAACATAGCCCTGGTAGATAAACTTGCCAACCTGGCCCGGCTGCAGTTTGCGGAGGAGGAAAAAGAATTGATCCGCCAGGATTTGCAACGAATGATCGGGTTTGTAGACAAACTGAATGAGCTGAATACCGAAGGGGTGGAACCTTTGCTGCATATGACAGAAGCCGTGAACATATTGAGAGAAGATGTGGTGGAAGGTTCTGTTCCCCGGGAAGTTGCATTGAAAAATGCGCCTGAAACCGACGGGGTTTATTTCAAAGTGCCCAAGGTAATCAGCAGGGAAAGCTGATGTGCCGATGTACTGTTGAAGGGATTATAAAACAATTCAATTATTGAGAAAAGAAAGCCTGTTATGCACCCGATCATACACCTGGAACAAATCCGCAAGAGCTATTTCATGGGAAAGCAGGAATTGCGCGTACTGAAGGGAATAGACCTTGATATATACAAAAATGAATATGTGGCCCTGATGGGGCCTTCCGGGTCGGGTAAAAGTACCCTGATGAATATCCTGGGCTGCCTCGACTCCCCTTCCGGCGGCAGGTACGTGCTCAACGGGCAGGACGTGAGCAAGATGTCGGAAGACAGTCTGGCCGATGTGCGCGGCAAAGAGATCGGGTTTGTATTCCAGCAATTCCACTTGTTGCCCAGGCTTACGGCCCTTGAAAATGTGGCCCTTCCGTTGGTATATGCCGGCGTAGGCCGCAAGCAGCGTACCGAGATGGCCATGGCCGTTATTCAGAAAGTAGGGCTTGAAGAAAGAAAAGACCATAAACCCAACGAACTCTCGGGTGGCCAGTGCCAGCGTGTAGCCATTGCCCGTGCACTGGTAAACAATCCATCCATTATACTGGCCGACGAACCCACCGGAAACCTCGACTCCAAAACTTCCGGCGAGATCATGGAAATTTTTGGCAAAATCCAGGAAGCGGGCAACACCGTAGTACTGGTAACGCACGAAGAAGATATAGCCCATTACGCCAAACGCATCGTACGCCTCCGCGATGGCGTGATTGAAAGCGATACCCTTCGCCCGGAAGTTGAATTGGCTAAATAGCGGAATGCACTATTATGGCACAGAAGATATATACCAAAACAGGCGATAAGGGGAGCACCGCCCTCATCGGCGGCACCAAAGTACCCAAATCGCATTTGCGTATTGAAGCTTATGGCACAGTAGACGAACTGAGTTCCTGGATCGGTTTGTGCAAAGACATCATTACACCTGGTGCAGCAACCACTATGTTGCAGGAAATACAGGACCGTTTGTTTACCATCAATGCATCGCTGGCCTGCGACCCGGTGAAAGAGCCGAAACTACGTATTCCTGACCTGAAAGATGCTGATATAACGCTTTTGGAAAAAGAGATTGACCGGATGAATGAAAGCATCCCGGAAATGAAAAGTTTTATCGTTACAGGCGGGCACCCGGTAGTAAGCCAGATCCATATCACACGCTGCGTGTGTCGCCGGGCCGAGCGTTGCTGCGTGCGTCTGGAACAGGAAGGCGGGCAAGTGGAGCCCATCATCCTCACATACCTCAATCGCCTCAGCGATTACCTGTTTGTGCTTGCCCGTTATATAGGGCACCAGTTGAACGTGCCGGAAACGCCGTGGAAACCGAGGGTAAATTAACCAACTGGAAAATGCGGGCCATTCCCGGCGCGGGCTTTTGCCCGTTACACTATCTTCCCGTCCATCATATGCAATACCCTGTCGCTCATCTGGGCCAGTTCTTCGTTGTGCGTAACAATAAGAAAGGTTTGATTGAATTCCTTGCGCAGGTCAAAAAATAACCGGTGCAATTCGCGGGCATTGGCGGAATCGAGGTTGCCGGTAGGCTCATCGGCTAAGATGATATCCGGTTTATTGATGAGCGCGCGGGCCACAGCCACCCGCTGTTGTTCCCCGCCCGAGAGCGCATTGGGTTTATTGTCGATACGGTGGCCCAAACCCAGAGTTTGCAGCAATGCCACTGCTTTGTCCATCACTTCTTTTTTGCGCCGACCGGCCATCCAGCCCGGTATACACACGTTTTCCAGCGCAGTAAATTCCGGTAACAGGTGATGAAACTGGAACACAAAACCGATATGGCGGTTGCGGAACAGGGCCACCTGGGTATGGTTCAGAAAATTGATCCGCTCGTTGTTGATGGATACTTCGCCCTGGCTGGGATGGTCAAGGGTGCCCAGGATATGCAGCAATGTACTTTTTCCTGAACCCGAAGGGCCTACAATGCTCACTATTTCGCCCTGGTTTACCGTGAGGTCCACGCCTTTCAGCACCCACAATTGTCCGTAATATTTATGAATATTGGTGGCAGTTAACATGTACAGCTGGTTAGTTGCATTAGGAGCGTCAAGATACTACAAACCAATGGCTTCCCGCTCAGGTATTTGTGGGGAGCGGTTCCGGTAGTCAGGTATTTTTCCCATCGTCGCTGGTGAGCGCGTGCCATAGAGCCTCCAGGCTATTCCAACCAGGTAATTTTCCCATTGCCAACTGCAGGAAACCCCGGAGAAGTGGGGCGTTTTTCCTGCGAAAAAAACTGTCCGGCTGTACCCGAACTGAACAATTTTCCTTTTTTAAGGTTTCCTTTATAGCTCTTGTTAAAAGATTGATTTGGTTTTTTCGTTAGGAAATTTACTTTTGCGAAAAATTGTAGGTAAACCCAGGACTGTCGCTGTGCATAACTGGGTTTTATTGTCTGGACCCTGGAAAGTAAATTCAATCGGATTAAACATTAAAACAGGCAGCACATGTTTTGGACACTTGAACTGGCATCTTATCTGGAAGACGCACCCTGGCCTGCTACCAAAGATGAGTTGATTGACTACGCCATTCGTAGCGGTGCTCCTATTGAAGTAGTGGAAAACCTCCAGGAACTGGAAGATGAAGGTGAAATTTATGAAGGCATTGAAGACATCTGGCCTGATTACCCCAGCCAGGACGATTTCTTTTTCAATGAAGACGAATATTAAATTTTACTTGCCAAAAAAATAACTGAAACCGCCTGGTGATGCCAGGCGGTTTTTTGTTTTCGGGAAGAAAATAAACCATTTATTTTTCCATCTGTTCTATCACTGCATGCGAAATACCGGTATTGGAAAATCCGCCATCGTGGAAGAGGTTCTGCATGGTTACCATACGGGTAAGATCGCTGAAGAGCGTTACGCAATAGTCGGCACACTGATCGGCAGTGGCATTGCCCAGCGGGCTCATTTTTTCTGCATAGTTGATAAAACCATCGAAGCCTTTTACACCGCTGCCGGCTGTGGTGCGTGTGGGTGATTGCGATACAGTGTTTACCCTTACTTTCTTTCTTACGGCATAGTGATATCCGAAACTGCGGCAAACGCTTTCGAGCAATGCCTTGGCATCGGCCATTTCATTATAGTCGGGGAACACACGCTGCGCTGCAATATAGGTGAGCGCTACAACGCTGCCCCATTCATTGATGGCATCCATTTCCCAGGCCGTGCGCAGCACCCGGTGCAACGACATGGCTGAGATGTCCAACGTCTTCTGGTTGAAACCATAATCGATTTCGGTATAGTGTTTACCCTTACGCACGTTCAAACTCATACCAATGGAGTGCAGTATGAAATCAACACCGCCGCCGAAATGCTTCATGGATTCTTCAAATAATTTTTTCAAATCGTCCATATTGGTTACATCTGCGCCTACTACCGGAGCCTTTACTGCTTCGGCCAGTTTGTTGATTTCTCCCATGCGGAGCGCTACCGGGGCGTTGGTGAGCACCAGTTGCGCACCTTCTTCATAACAACGCAATGCCGTTCTCCAGGCAATGGATTTTTCATCCAGTGCGCCGAAAATGATACCTTTTTTTCCTTTAAGTAAGTTATGTGCCATGATAGATAGGTGTTTGTTCTGCAGGAGGAGCCACTCCCCCTTTGTGATTTAAGGCGGTAAAAATAAAGTTTCTTTTGGAGACAAAAGACAAGGCAATACCAGGAAGCAGGCTTCATAAAAGAAAACAGGCTTCCTGTAATAATCCACCAAAGAGAAAAGGCGCAAATCCTGTTACCTGTAGCTGTGTGCTTTAACGAAAAAGTTCCTCTCCCGACACGCCGTAATATTCTGCCAGATCAAACAGCACCAGCATTTCGCAATCGGGATATAAACCCTCTTCGAGCTTTTGCAACATTTCCGGCCTGATGTTGATGGCAGCCGCTACGGTATCGATGTCCAGCTTCCTTTCCAGCCGCAGGCGGCGCAGGTTGTTGCCCAGTTTTTTCAGGTCATCACTTGCATCGGGATTCCATGTCATACGAACCAATGATTGATGTGAACAATAAGAAAACTCGGAAATCCCCTGCGGGTCGGGAAAAATGTTGATAAGCTTGATGTGCGCAACGGTGCGGCAACGCACTATGAGTGAAGCTGGTCAGATGATACAACTTTCCCTGCTGCAATGATTGCTGCCGCCGGGAAAGATTGTTAGTGCTAATATAGGTTATCTATCACTGTTAAAGCAGGAATGTGGAATAATTTTTCAGGGAGCATTCACCCCGCCTATTGAACGGGCGCCGGGGGAAACAGCTTTGTAACGAGCCAAACCAGTAAAAAAGTATATGCTGCTACAAAAACCAATACAATAAAAAGATACAACAAAAGCCGCGAGAATGATTGGCGCGGTTGCACCACCTGTTGCAGATACCTGTTGAAAAACCATGCCGGCACCAATGCAAGCAGCAGGAAAAGAAAGATTAACAAGGAGCGCATGGTTAAATGATATTTTGGGCAGCCCGCGATCAGTTCATCACCATTTCACGCGCATTCTCCAGGGCTGCTGCGGTTGGTTTTTCACCACTCAGCATTTTGGCAATGGCAGTAATGCGCTCTTCCTGCGATAACAAACGGATGCCGGTCTTTACCGCCTCGCCACGAATTTCCTTATGCACAAAATAATGCGCATCGGCTTTGCCGGCTATCTGCGGCTGATGCGTAATGCAGATCACCTGCCGGCGTGCCGCCAGTTCTTTCATAATAATACCTACCTGACGGGCAGCTTCACCCGAAATACCGGTATCTATTTCATCGAATATCAACGTGGGCAGGTCAAGCGAGCGGGCTACCAACGATTTGATGCACAACATCAACCGGCTCAGCTCCCCTCCCGATGCCACCTTGCGCACAGGTTCAAAGCGGTTGCTCTTATTGGCATCAAACAAAAATTCCACGGCATCTTTGCCAAACGGCTGCAAGGCTGTGTGCGGTGCTATGTCTACACGCAAACGGGCATTGGGCATGCCTACCTGTGCAAGTAATTTGTTTACCTTGTCCTGCAGCGGCTTTACCTGTTTGGTGCGGTTGGCAGTAAGCTTGTCTGCCAGTGCTTCTGCCTGCTGCAATAATTGCTGTACGATGTTTTCCTTTTGCTGAATGGCTTCATCAATGTTCAACACGGCCTGCAGTTTTTCTTCCAGTCTGGCCTGGATGTCGAGCAATTCCTGCGTGGTTTGCACGCCGTGTTTTTTCAGCAATTTATATCCCAGTGAAATCCTGTCGTTCAGTTGCTCCACCCGCTGCGGATCGTATTGCACCTGCTCGTTGATGGTGTCCACTTCGCCTGCAATATCTTTCAGTTCTACCTGTACGGACTGCAGGCGTTGCAGCAGCGCTGGCAGTTCAGCATGATAAGTATTGTAAGGCTGTAACTGGTTAATGAGCGTTTTCAACTGCTGCACCATGGGCTGTTCGCCTTCATTCAGTTCGTAGGTAACCCGCGAGAGCGCCATCTTGATGCCTTCCGAATTGTTCAGCATCTGCAAGGCAGCTTCCGCTTCTTCCAGTTCGTTTTCCTTAAAGGCGGCTTCTTCCAGTTCATCATACAGGAATTTGTTGTAATCATATTCCCGGGTAAACTGGTCTTTTTGTTGCTGCAGCAATTGCAGCTCGTTGCGGTGCTGCTGCCATTGCGCAAACACGTCCTGGTATTGCGACAACAACTCCTGGTGCCCTGCCAGGGCGTCCAGCACTTCGCGCTGAAAATCGCTTTCACCCAATGCAAGCGTATCGAACTGGCGATGGATATCTACCAGCAGGGTGCTGAGCGTGCGCAGTTGCTCAAGGTTTACCGGCGTGTCGTTTACAAAAGCGCGTGATTTGCCTGCTGCGCTGATTTCGCGCCGGATCACCAGTTCTTCTTCTGTATCCAGATCATTTTCGCGCAGGAAGTTGCGTACTTCCTTTTTCCCGGCCACAGCAAATACGCCTTCTACAAAACATTTTTTTTCGCGGTTCAACAACACGGAGGTATCTGCCCGATCGCCCAGGATCAGCGACAAGGCACCCATCAATATCGATTTACCGGCGCCTGTTTCACCGGTAATAATATTCAACTGCCCGGAAAAATCTATCTCGATTTCCTCGATAATGGCGTAGTTCTGAATATGAAGTTTCTTTAGCACGAAACAAATATAAAGGGTAATCAGGTAATGTAACAATGGGGGGATGATGGCGAATTAACATATTTCCCCCATTGTTTATTAATTATCCCGACAGCGTGCCAATCCTGCTTTCGCCCGTTGGTCGAGCGAGTTTTTGTAATCGTGGTCTTTCATGGAAAGGCAGCGCTGAAACCAGTAAATAGCGGCAGCCTTGTCGCCTTTTTGCTCATATATAAAACCGATCTGCAGGGCGGCCCGTGCGGCATAGTATTCTTTGCGTTTTTCGCCGAGCGTTACAGCTTCCTTGTAAAATTCAATGGCCTGGTCATCGGCATGCAGATCATCATATAATCGACCGGCACGATAGGCGAATTCCAGCTTTTCTTCTGGTAGTGCAAAATCGTTGGCCGTTTTCCCGTGCAGCAGGCGGATGGCCTCACGATGGTATCCGCCGTCGTTCAGCAGTCGCACACGCAACAAAAGGGGATGCGGCCATTGGGTTGTTTTTGCTTCCTTTTGCGCCTGTTTGTCGGCTTCCGTTTCCGTATTGCCGCTTTTTAAAATTTTTTTCCGGCAGGCTTCGGCCTTTGCCTGATCGCCCTGCAGGTAATAGTACCAGCTGAGTTTTTGCAATACATCCTTCATGTAAAATTTTCCCTTGAAGCGGTCCACAAAACGCTGCAGGTAAAAAGCCGCATCGGGTTCCAGGTGAAATAATTTGGCGTAACCCAGTTCCATATCCCACACAGGCATATCAAAATATTCAGGCGACTGCTTCCTGTTGAGAATAATATTTTTGGTCATCTCTGCCTGCTGGCTGTTGAGCGCCAGGTTGGCGGCCAGATAGGCGAACAGGTGATTGTTGTGCAGATCAAGTTTTTGCTTGCGGATAAAATGAAACACGCCTTCGCGGTCATTGGCTACATAAAATTTGAGATAGCAATAATAAAAAATAGCTTCTTCCCGGAACAGCTGCGCCCATTCATCATCCGCCTGCAGAAATTGTTCTACCCGCGACATGCCCTCGCTGATGGTGCCTTTTATGCCCAGCAGGCTGCTCAGCCATTTGTAACCGTCCGGTATGGTGCCTGCCGCCACCTGCATGGCGCCGGTAAACAGCAGGTTAGGCGAAAAAGACGGGTATGCCTTATAGTTGGCCTTTGCCTGCAAAAAGGATCTGCGGAACGACCATCCTGCATCCCATGTATAACCGAATTTGATGCGCACGGCCGCCCATTGAAAATGGATGACCGATTTGCAATACAAATAAAACGGCGATGTTTCAGGGCCTTCATTGATCAGGTCGAGCCTTTTGCCAGGATTTTCGATGCGTTTGGCATATTCAGCGGGGTCTTCATTGAAGAACAACGTGAAGAAATCGATATAGTTTTCCAGGAATACCGGCACGAGGTTATCGGGGTTGGCTGTTTTCGCTTTATCCAGCAATTGTTGGCCGGTCTGCAGCTTCAATTGAACGATTGCTTTATAGGCTTCGCGGCAGGTGGCATTGAAATCAAATACTTTTTGTCCCGCAACGGGCACGCATGCCAACATTAAACAGGTAATTACCACTACAAAATCCAGCCGATAAGCGCCCTTGCCGGGATGGATACGTAACATGCCAGGCCATTGGTTCATGCTGCCAATATAGTCACAAATAAAAAAAGTGCCCAATGGGGCACCTTTTTACATTCATTAAACAAACAGGCTGAAACTATTTTACTTGATGTCAACGCTGTCGAACAGATCGCGGTCAACGAGAATACGTCCGCAGTTTTCACATACAATGATCTTCTTGCGCTGACGGATCTCACTCTGGCGTTGCGGGGGGATAGCATTGAAGCAACCGCCGCAGGCATCTCTTTCCACAGGCACCACACCCAGACCGTTGCGGTAGTTTTTACGGATGCGATCGTAACTGTTCAGCAACCTTTCTTCTACTTTTTCGCGCGCTTCGGAAGCCAGTTTATTATAGTGCTTTTCTTCTTTTTCAGTAGAAGCAATGATCTTTTCCAGTTCGCCTTTCTTGGTGGCCAGTACGCCTTCTTTGTTGGCTACATTTTTCTTGGCTTTGTCCAGCACTACCACCTTTTCGGCAATTTCTTCGTTGGCGTCGCGGATGTGTTTTTCGGCCAGCTTCATTTCCAGTTGCTGCATCTCGATTTCCTTGTTGATGGCCTCAAACTCACGACTGTTCTTTACATTCTCGCTTTGCTTTTCGTATTTCTTGATCAGTGCTTCGGCTTCCTTGATGGCATTTTTCTTCTGATTGATGAACTCCTGTATGCCATTGATCTCTTCCTCGATTCTTGTCTGGCGGGCATGCAATCCCTGGATTTCATCTTCCAGATCTTTTACTTCCATTGGTAACTCCCCTTTGAGTATCTGGATCTCATCAATTTTTGATTCGATCTTTTGCAGCGCTACCAGAGAGGATAATTTCTCTTCAACGGAATAATCTTTTACGTTCGCCATATAATAATTGTGGTTTGTCGTTTGTTGTTTGCCGTTCATCTTCCGTTCCCGGAGCGATGCGACACTTTCCATCTCACTACAAAAAGTAAAATACCGGGTTGGTCCTTACTTTCGATTTAAGGACGGCAAAGTTAGGGAATTTTTCCTGCAAAACCGCTCCCAGCCAGTCTGTCGTAAACTGTTCACTTTCAAAGTGGCCGATGTCGGCAATCACCATCCGGCCATTGGCGTCGAAAAATTCATGGTATTTCATATCGGCGGTGACATACACGTCGGCGCCGGCCGCTAACGCTTTGGAAACCAGGAAGCTACCGGCTCCGCCGCATACGGCCACCCTGCGCACCGGCCGGTTGAGCAGGGCAGTATGCCGGATCACCGTCAACCCAAATGCCTCTTTCAGCCGCTGCAGGAAAGCCCGCTCGTCCAGGGGTTCGGGCAGTTCCCCGATCAGCCCCGCCCCGATCTGCGGATGTTCATTGGCCAGTTCCACCACATCATAAGCCACTTCCTCGTAAGGATGCGCGTTCAGCAGAGCACGCACCACCCTGCCCTGCAGCCATGCCGGAAAGATCACTTCTATTTTCAGCTCTTTTTCATAGTGCCGTTTGCCCGGTTCCCCTACAAAGGGATTCGTGCCTTCACTGCCTTTGAAGGTGCCGGTACCTTCTACACCGAAACTGCATTCGCTGTACTGCCCGATATGGCCGGCGCCTGCAGCAAAGATGGCGGCGCGCACCTGTTCCGCCTGTTCCAACGGTACAAACGTGAACAGTTTTTTCAGCGTGGCAGCCTTTGGCGACAATATACTGCGGTTGATCAGTGAAAGCTGGTCGGCTATGCGGCCGTTAACGCCTCCCAGCACATTATCGAGGTTGGTATGAATAGCATACA
Organism: uncultured Chitinophagaceae bacterium; assembly: GCA_937961055.1. Lineage (GTDB taxonomy): Bacteria > Bacteroidota > Bacteroidia > Chitinophagales > Chitinophagaceae > CALCIN01. The sequence continues at coordinate 141,509 of CALCIN010000040.1, forward strand.
GCGCAATATCCTTCTTGATAGCAGCAATCACCGCTTTCTCCACGTAATTGCGACCGGTTATTTTTTTCAGCCCGCCGAAAATAATCGGGTGATGCGCCACCACGAGGTTGCAACCGGTACGAACGGCTTCTTCCACCACTGCTTCCGTAGCGTCGAGGGTGCACAGAATGCCAGTACATTCCCAGGCAGCATTACCGGTAAGCAAGCCGGCATTGTCGTAATGCTCCTGCAACGACAGCGGCGCCAGCGATTCGAGATGGGATATAACGTCTGCTATTTTCATGTTGGCAAAGATAAAGTCCGCATGCTTGTGAAGCGGGCCTGGCACTTCAGAAAGTCCTGTGCACAAGGTCACGCGCGCTAAAACCAGGGGAAGAGCGGAAAGGCATACTAATTGCAGTACCTTTCCTACCAACTCAAAAGCATGCGAACTCCATGGTTGATTCTGGCTGTTACATTGGTGGCAGGCGTAGTGATGTACCTCATATCAAGGTACCAGTCGCCGCCCGGCCAGTACGATTCCCTGAACCTGGAGAACAAAGACACGGCAGTGATTAACAAAGTGCGGGTATATGCCGCCACTCAGCCTACGGAAATTTATTACCTGGACAGTACCTGGCTCCAGCCCGATTCCACACCATTAAAAATGGTGCTTAAAAACAGCCGGCTGAACTTCATGCCCAAACAATACCAGTCGCTGGCCCTGATCATTACTTATAGCGATAGTTGTTTTTACGATCTCGAAATAGATAAGCAAGATCCTGAACAGTCGTATGATTTTCACTTTACCCTGCAGCCTGCCCGCGATACGCTGTTTATTAAGGGCGAAGTACAAACCGATGAAGGCATTGTGCAGTTCAGCGGCCCCATGATGAAAATGTACAAGGGTTTTATTCTTACCTACAACAACCGCATGCCACCGCAACCCGACTCGCTCAATGAAGGTTCCTCCTCCATTGCCGAAGCAGGTGCGAATAAAACCATTACAGTGATCGAGAACTGATTGTTTTTTTGCGTTTATTCAATAATCTTCTCTACCCGCGTAAGCTTTCCTTCTTCATTCATGCCTTCGAGAATCACGCGGAGGCGGGTAGACATATCGTTGTTATAAAAAGTGATGGACACTCTTCGGTTACCCTCATTGGTTAGTACATACGGCGCCCAGTACAGGGTACTCCGCACGTCCGTTACATCGTCCAGGGGCGATTCCTTTGAATAATCAGGTGAATAAAATTCTTTCGGCGGCGCATACCCTACCAGCGTTCCTCTTGATAAGCCGGGCGAGGAGTTGTCGTTAGGTCCTCGTTCCGTACCTTTTTTGGTGTATACGGCAATGGCGCCACCTGCACCGCCTCCGGGGGCACCAAAGAACGGCGGGCGAAACGCTTTTACATACGCTATATCTGTAACGGGAATATTTTGCAGTGTGCTGGCGTCTACCTGCATTTCATTCAGGAACAAGGTGGGCGTTGCCTGGCGCCAGGTGAGCGTAGGCGTTCCCCCCATAGCATTGCTGATTTGCAGGCCGGCTACCCTGCCCTGCAGGTATTGGAAAATATTCATGGAACCGGCGGCAACCGGATCATTCACCAGGTCAAAACTTACGGCATCGCTACCACGAAACAGGCCGCTGGTATATTCTGCGTCCATTTGTTCGGTGCGCGATTTTTGCCGTGCCCGCACGGTTACTGCTTCCAGCGTTCGCACTTTTTTCTCCAGGTCGGGTTTAATGCGGTTGGCTTCTGCGGCAAACAAACGCCCGCGGTTCAGCATGGAAGAATCCACCGGCAACGGAATGCGCCAGGTAGAGTCAGGGCGCAGGGTGCCATAATTTTTCCAGGTGCCGTTGGTAAAATTCATGGTGCCGCGATTGGCCAGGTGCTTGTTGTTGTTGAACTGGTAAAACACTTTTACCGTATCAAAAAAGATCAGGCCGTCTTCCACAAATTTCCCGGTACTGTCTACTCCCAGCGAGAATAGCTGGCGCGAAGAATCTTTTGCTTCGAGGAAAATATTCAACTCTGTGTTCTTCGGGATCTGTGAGGGCGAAACGCCTGCCAGTTCAGCGCGGATAGAGAGGTAATTTTCACGCGGGTATTTGATCTCCGGCAGTTTGCCGGCGGCCAGGTCTTCCCATTTAAACCGGCGCCAGCCATGTGTCAGCATCACGAGATCGAGGTGACCACGGATCATTTCATCGGTTCCCAGGAAATAATAGTAGGGATTGTGCACATATCCTTTGAGTTCACCGCTGAGGAGTAAACGGGATACAATGTTTTCTGCGTCGGGGTCTGTATTGCTGATGCCCGCATCCGTTATGGAGATAGACATGTTTGAACGCAGCGTATCGGGCACTTCAATTTCTATTACGTTCTTGCCACGTTTGCTCAGGTCTTTTAATACCGGAGTAACGCGTGTGCTATAGAAATAATCTTCTTTATTTATAAAGGTGATCCGTTCTGCCACTGCATGCCAGTTGGCATCGAAGAGGGTCAGCGTCAGTACGCCGGTAGGAATACCCTCCAGGGGAATGGCGCCACCAATCATGAAAGTTTCTGTCAGGTTGAGGCGCGCTTTGTACACCACTTGTTGATTGTAATAGGCCACCAGGTGCATTATTTTGTAATTGTCGGGCGACTGTTGCGAACGGCGCACCACAAATCCTTCACGATCGTCCTGTTGCGTGCAACGCAAAACGGCCCCTGTTTTTTTGGCGGTGGGCAAGGGAGTTTTGCGCAGTTGTTTCTTTTCATCCTGCCATTCCGCAACATATTGCTGGCCCGGCTTTGGTTCCAACACGATGCGTCCCATACCATTGTGTTCGCTTTCAAATTCGGTCACCACAGCGCCGCTGCCATCTTTAATGGTGCCTTTCACATCCACCGGCAATCCATACATATCCGAAGCCTTGAATGCCACCACCGATTCCAGTCCTTCTACCAGGTCGCCGCCTTCGGGAAAGAACTGCAGGTTGGTGGTGCTTTTTGCGGAAGCGGTGGCAGCCGGCAGATTCTTATCGAGAATGCGGAAAGTTTTGGTATAGATAAAACTGCTGTCGAAGTTCAACTGCCACGTGGTATAGGCCCTGAACACCACCGTTGGGGTATTCAGCGTGGCGGGCAGATCGAAATGTCCGGCAGTGCTGGCCTCAAAAATGGGCAGAATCTTTTCCTGCAACACTTTACCGGATGGGTCCAGTAATTGCACATAAAAATTTCGGCTGATGCCGCTGGGCGCTATCCCGGAATACAGGTAGGCCTTGAACCAGATGGTTTCACCGGAGTTATAAGCCGGCTTATCGAAGTGTACATATATTTTTTCCTGTGGAAAACGCTCTCCGTATACGTTGATCATGGAATCAATGGACTGTGCCCGGCCGATCATACTGGTGAGGACCAATGCTGCAACAGCCGCTGATAACTTATAAGTATTTGCAATTTTCATCTGAGGGACCTTGTTTTGACAGATTACCAGCTAAATTTTTGACAGATTACCGGCTAAATTAAGGTAATGTGAAATTTCGAAAATGAGCAATAATGAAAATTAGCAAATTAGCAGGGATAAAAAATCAATGTGCCCATTAGCCCGTCAGCACTTTCAAAATACATTTGCTAATTTTCACATTTCCAAACCTGCACATTCTATTACCATGTCAAACGCTTTGTACCAGGAGTATGTTCAGCAAATGCGCACCATAGCCGATGTAAGGCATGCCAGCGCATTACTGCAATGGGACCAGGAAACTTACCTCCCGCCCAAAGGGGCGTCCATCAGGGGACAACAGATAGCCACTTTGAATGAGATCAGTCACCAGCTGTTTACAGATGAAAAACTGGGCCGCCTGCTGGAGCAATTGATGGAAACGGAAGGATTATCGCCGGATGAAAAAAAGAATGTAGCGCTTACCTGGGAAGATTATTCCCGCAACAAAAAGGTGCCTGCCTCATTTGTGCGCCAGATGTCTGAAACGGTCAACAAAAGTTTCCACAGTTGGATGGAAGCTCGCAGGAAAAACGATTTTACCGTTTTTGCCAACGACCTGGCAGCATTGTGTGCACTGAAAAAACAGGAAGCCGATTACCTGGGATATGAAGACCATCCCTACAATGCGTTACTGAACGATCACGATAAGGGAGCCACCGTTGCCTTGCTCGATAAAGTATTTGACGCCGTTCGCCCGCCCTTGCAGGCGCTGCTGGAAAAGGTGCGCAACAGCCCGCAGGTTGACGACGCTTTCCTGTACCGGCATTACCCCAAAGACAAACAATGGGCCTTTGGCCTGCAATTGCTGAGAGAACTGGGATATGATTTCGAAGCCGGCAGGCAGGACATTTCCGAACACCCGTTCAGCATCAGTTTCAACAGCAATGATGTGCGGATCACCACGCGCATCGATGAAAACAATATAGCCAATATGACCTGGAGCTGCATCCACGAACTGGGTCATGCATTTTATGAACAGCATCTGCCCGACGCACAGTATGGATTGCCACTGGGCGAAGCGGCCAGTTATACCATACACGAGTCACAGTCACGCCTATGGGAAAATCATGTAGGCCGTAGTATGGCTTTCTGTGAACGGTTCCTGCCCCTGATGAAAGAATATTTTCCTGACCAGTTGCGCGATGTTTCTACCGAACAATTCTACAGGGGCATCAATAAAGTGGAACCCTCCCTGATCCGCACTGAAGCCGATGAACTCACCTATCACTTCCATGTGATGGTGCGGTATGAACTGGAAAAATCATTGATGGAAGGATCGCTGCAAGTGACGGATATCCCGGCTTTCTGGAACGATCACTATAAAAAATACCTCGGGGTGGTGGTGCCTGACGACAGACAGGGCTGCCTGCAGGATGTGCACTGGAGTCATGGCAGTTTTGGCTATTTCCCCACCTACAGCCTGGGAAGTTTTTATGCCGCCCAATTCTTTCATACTGTGAACCAGGAAGTTAAAGACCTGTACGGTCAAATACAAAAGGGAGAAACTTCTGCGTTATTATTATGGCTGAGCAAACGGATACATGCTTTTGGCCGTAAATATACCAGTGAGGAGCTGAGCAGGGAGGTGACCGGAGAAACCCTGAACATTGACTATTTTATCCAATATGCCACTGAAAAATACCAACATATTTACCGGTATTAAGCGGGCGGCGGATGCGCCGGATACCGGGCCGGATGCCTTAAACCTTGTGCTATGAAGAAAATTTTACCCTTAATAGCAGGTTTTATCGTGGCTTCCTGCATTTCCTGTCAGAAGTATGTTGAAAAGCAGGTGGAGAAGAAAGTACTGGAAGCGATGACCACAGGCATCTGGATCGTTGAACAATTCCTTGAAGATACAGCGGATATCACCACGCAATTCCTCAACTACGACTTTCGTTTTTTTGAAAACGGAACGGTAACAGGTACAATTGGAACGAATGTTGCCAATGGTACGTGGGTCGCCAATACATCCAATTATTCCATAACGTCCGAATTCCCTTCGGCGGGAAATCCTCTTGAAAAACTAAACGCAACCTGGCTGATCAAAGACAGTTATTGGGACTATGTAAAAGCGGAAACCACCACCCCCAATGGCAAAAATGTGCTCCGGTTGCGGAAAAAGCCCTGAACACCATACCGTGTACTGAACTGCCCGTGCGCGCAGGCAACGGCCTGGCCGGACAGTTGTGGCAGCACAGCGCTCACCCGACTGTGGTCGCGGTATCCGGTATCCTGTGCAAACAGGCTATGAGGTACCGGGGATTTTTCGGTACTTCGCACCCGCTTGCAACTTTTGACCATAGGCAAATGTTGCAGGCATTGTTCGCTAACCTGTTGGCAAGCAACAGGTTGTCATCCATTCAAAGGGTTTTCATGCAAGGTTAGGTGGCTGATTGGATAGCCCTGTAATTCAATAAACATTTTCACTTGATCGCTATTCCACTATTACCTTCTGAAAGCATTTTTGGAGTGACCCGGGGGATTGTATCATGGCTGCGCCGCAGTATGTCCCGTCCCCTGTGCGTAATGACATTCCTTGTGGCGGCCGGTATACAACAGGCTATGGCGCAGGCACCGGTAGCGCAATTTACTGCCAACCACACCTCGGGTTGTGCCCCGCTGGTAGTGACTTTCCAGGACCAGTCTACCGGCAACCCTACCTCCTGGAACTGGGGTTTCAGCAACGGCCAGTTGTCTACCAACCAGCATCCTACCATTACTTTCAGCCAGCCTGGCACCTACAGCGTGAGCCTGGTGGTAGAGAATGCCGATGGCACCCATGGCATTACCAAAACAGACTATATAACGGTTTATCCTTCTCCCACCCCGGCCATGTCTTCCAATGTAACCATCGGTTGCGTACCGGTGGAGGTGCAGTTTACCGACATGAGTACCGCCAACGCGGGCACCCTCACCACCTGGGAATGGAGTTTTGGCGACGGCACAACCTCTACCCAGCAAAATCCCCGCAAAACCTATAATCAAACAGGCTTTTATACGATAGGTCTCCGGGTGGTGAGCAGTACCGGTTGCGAAGCTTCGCGCACATGGGTTCGGCATATCCGTATAGTGCCGGGTGTAACGGCGGAATTTAACAACAGTGAGCCGGTTACCTGCCGGGGGCCTTTCAATATCAACTTTATTAACCAGACCAGCGGGCCGGGCAATATGACCTGGCAATGGGACTTTGGCAATAGCGCCACTTCCACCCAGCAGCATCCCACCACTTCCTATACTGATCCAGGCACCTATAATGTGCAATTGATTGGCAGAAGTGAATACGGTTGCGCCGATACCGTTGTAAAGCCGGTTACTGTTACTGCCTATGGCACTGCTATTGATGTACCGGATGAACTTTGTCTGAACACTCCTGTCAACTTTCAGAATGGTTCTTCGCCGGGCCCGGTATCTGCCCTATGGGATTTCGGCAACGGTTCGCAGAGTACCAATATTAATGACACTACACGCTATACAGCATACGGCGATTACACAGTAAAACTGGTAAACACCTATCCCAACTGTAAAGATTCCGTAACCAAAACGGTTACCGTGTTGCCACTCCCCACAGTAAACTTTACAGCATCGGAAACTGTCAGTTGCCGCGCGCCTTTTACGGTGAATTTCCAGGACTTGTCACCTGAAGCCGTGTCATGGTTATGGGATTTTGGAGACGGGACCACTTCTACCGAACAACATCCTGTTCATACCTACCAGGCCGAAGGACAGTATACAGTCACGCTCACGATTACCACGGCAGCCGGTTGCACCAATTCGATTAGTACGAATAATTACATAAGGATCATTAAACCCACCGTTCGCATTGGCAATGTCCCTACAGGAGGGTGTATTCCTTTTACATTCCAGCCTGTGCCCAGCGTTAGCGCGGTTGACGGGGTGGCCAGTTGGTTCTGGGATTATGGCGATGGGTTTACCAGCACAGCAGACACACCGGCTACCCATACCTATACGGAAGTAGGTACCTTCACCATGAAGCTGCGCATAACCACCAACGGTGGTTGCACGGATTCCATCGTATTTCCGGGCGCTATCAGAACAGGAACAAAACCTGTGGCTGATTTTGAGATGACCACGCCCGACACCTGCGCTGCAGCAGACATACAATTCACCAGCCTTTCTACCCACCCTGATGGGGTAGACAACGTGCTCTGGGTATTTGGCGATGGCGTTACCTCGGAAGAAGACAATCCCATACATTCCTTTACCGACACCGGGTTTTTCAATGTAACACTAACGGCCTACCATAATGCCTGCCCCTCTGACCCGGTTACCAAACCGGTACATATCAAACCACCCATTGCCGATTTTGATATTGAAGTATCCTGTACCGATAAAAGAACGGTAACGTTTGTTGACCGGTCAAAAACGGATTTCGACTATGGCGATATTACCTATACCTGGCAGTTTGGAGACCCGGCCAATAGCACTTCTGATGTGCAGGGTGATGTGAGCTTTACCTACCCGGCGCTCGGCGAGTATGATGTAACGCTTACCGTGACGAACGGGGGCTGTACCCATTACAATACCCAGCAGGTACGATTGGTTTCCGACATTGCCGATTTCACCATCAGCAAAACGAAAGTTTGCCGGAACGAAGCCTTTGTTCTGACAGCGGTCAACAGCAATCCCTCCAACATCCTCAACTATGCCTGGTCGCTGGGAGGTGGTCCGTTTGTAGTGTCTAACCGGAGCATCCAGGCCTCCTTCCCCGCCAATGACGTGTATGATATAGCCCTGCGCATAACAGATATCAACGGTTGCGAGGATACCAAAGAATTGCCGAATGCCGTAAGGGTTACCGGCCCTACCGCCCGCTTTATCGCCAACGATCCCGGCGCCTGCAGCAATACGCCCATTACCTTTACCGATCAAAGCACGTCCGAAGACCCCATTACGCAATGGCTCTGGAATTTCGACGACGGGCAACCTGCCCAATCGCTCACAGCCCCGTTTGTACATACGTTTGCCGACACGGGCACCTATACCATTCGCCTTACCGTAGTGGACAACAACAATTGCCGGCATACTTATGTGCTCCCCGACAGCATTCGCATTACCAGGCCGCAGGCCGGCTTCCGCTCCGCCTATACTACCATTTGTCCGGATGTGCCGTTGGCGTTTACTGATACTTCCAAAGGATTGGTAGAAACCTGGTTCTGGGATTTTGGCGATGGCAATACGTCAACAGACCGGCATCCTGAACACAGCTATACCGGAGACGATGCGGAGTATACCGTAAAACTCGTAATTACCGATTCGGTAGGATGCAAGGATTCTGTTATCCGAAACAGTTATATTGCTACACGCAGGCCAAAGGCCGCCTTTACGGTGACGGACACTTCTACCATCTGCCCGCCGATTGAAACGAAATTTACGTTCCAGGGGCAGGATTATGAATCGTTCCACTGGGATTTTGGCGATGGCAACACCTCTACCCTCCGCGACCCCAGTAATTTCTACAATGCTTTCGGGTCGTACACCGCACGGCTGATCCTGCGGGGTTATGGTGGTTGTTACGACACTGCCACTGCCAATGTAAATGTGTATAACCCGAGAGCCAATACCACCCTTACCTATAATCCCCTGCGCGCCTGCAACGAATTGCTGGTTGATTTTTCACTTACCTGGCCACCGGGCACCAGCCATACGCTGTATTTTGGAGACGGCGCTTTGGACACCACGCAGCACACCGTGTTGCAGCATTTCTATGCGCAACCCAGGAATTATATTCCTTCCATCCTGCTGCGCGACAGCCAGGATTGCCAGGTGAACATCAGCGGCTCGCAAACCATCGAAGTAATCGGCGCCATTCCCTTGTTTGGTAAGGATAAACGCGCTTTCTGCGACTCGGGTACCGTTTCGTTCCAGAACTATACCCTGGCCCCCAACGACCCCGTGCGCAGCCGGCTGTGGGAGTTTGGCGATGGCAACACTTCAACTGATGAAAACCCGGTACACTTTTATGCACAACCGGGTACATACATCGTGGCGCATAATATTACTACCGAAGAAGGATGCACCAATGTGCGCCATGATACCGTGCGGGTGTACGGCACGCCTCATGTACAGATCAATGGAGAAGATATTGTATGTATTGATGAAATGCTTCGGCTGACAGGTGAACTCATCACCCCCGACACTGCCATTACCTGGGCCTGGAACCTGGCCAATGGCGACACCGGCAATGAGCAGGCAGTCACAACTTCTTATGGGGCAGCAGGCGAATATATAGTGACGCTGGTCACCAGCAATCTCCTGAACTGCCGTGACACCACTACGAAAAATATACTCGTACCCCCCACTCCCGAGATTACTGTTACGGAAAACCCTGTTATTCCCGTAGGCACAGGCATTACCCTGCCTGTCAGCTACAGTGAAAATATAGCGCAATATATATGGACGCCGCCCACCAGACTGTCGTGCACAGACTGCCCAACGCCTTTTGCCAACCCCGTATCTACCACCACCTATAAGGTGACGGTGGAAGACATTTACGGCTGCCAGGCATCGAAGGATATAACGGTAACGGTTGTATGCAATCAGGAAAATTATTTTGTGCCCAATACTTTCTCCCCCAATGGCGATGGCAAGAATGATATTTTTGCGCCGAGGGGCAAGGGTATTTTCAGGGTGAACAGCATGAAGATATTCAACCGCTGGGGCGAGCTGATTTTCGAAAAACGCAACTTCATGGCCAACGACCGGAGTCCGTCGGGCGGATGGGATGGCACCTATAAAGGGAAACCGGCGCAGCAGGATGTATATGTGTACATCATCGAGTTTGTGTGCGATAATGGGCAGATTGTACCGTTTAAAGGCAATGTGATGTTGATACGATAGGAATTGTTTTTTGCATTTTGTGAATTCAAATTAACCGGAGCACAATGAAATATATGTTACCAGGATCGGGAAAGTGGCCTGTAAGAAAGCAAGGACGCATGTGGCTGTGCTCCGTCGTATGCTGGTGCATGGGGATGGTGACGGCACAGGCGCAGGACATCCATTTTTCGCAATTCTTCGAGGCGCCACTGCTGCGCAACCCTTCACTGGCAGGCATCTATACCGGCGATATCCGCGTGCAGGGCGTGTACCGCGATCAGTGGAACAGTGTGACCAATGGTTATCGCACAGGCTCCCTCAATGCAGAATACAAAATGCCGATCAGGAAGAATGATGATTTTATCACAGCAGGGCTGCAGGTATTGTACGACAAGGCAGGCACCGTAGGACTGACCACTACGCACCTGCTGCCTGCATTGAACTATCACAAAAGCCTGAGCAATGAAAAGACCATGTACCTCTCCCTGGGTTTTATGGGAGGCATGATCCGCAAGTCGATCGATTACTCCAAAATCACTACCGATAACCAATACAACGGCGGCGGCTTTGATCCCAGTCTGCCTATCGGCGAAACATTCACCGCCCCCAATTTTACTACCTGGGACGCCAGCGTGGGGATGAGTTTCAATACTACTTTTGGTGCGGATGAATGGAACAGTTTGTTTATCGGTGCGGCCTATCATCATCTGAACCGTCCTAAAAATTCATTTTACCGCAATCCCGATATTGAACTGAACCCGAAATATGTATTTTCTGCCGGGGTACGATTGAATGTTGATGACTTTACTTCCTTTATCATCCAGGCCGATCAATCGGTACAGGGTTCATTTTCGGAAACCATTGCCGGGGCTTTGTATTCGCATAAGCTGGGGGGTATGGTGGATGACCCGTTGTATACGGTGCATTTTGGCGCTTTTCTCCGGTGGGAAGATGCATTGATCCCTGTGTTGAAACTGGACAGGAAACCGCTTTCCATTGCCATCAGTTACGACATCAATATTTCTCCGCTAAAAACCGCCAGCCAGGGCCGTGGCGGGTTTGAAATTTCCCTTTCCTACATTGGTTTTCTCGATCAGGAAAACAGCAGCCTGCTGAAAGTAATTTGCCCGAAATTTTAGTTTTTCCCTGTAGAACAGGCTGCTGGTTTTTTGGTGCATCCTTTATCGCCCTATCCCCCGTTGGCGCTATTGTGTGGACTCATTTCCGGATTACCCCGTCCATGAAACAAACTTAATGCAGTAAGTTGCTGCTGGTGCCCGTGCCGACGGGTATCGTGTGGACAAAACGTCCCAAAAAATCGTAACTTACACTTAATGCAATTCCCGCGCAGCGCGATACGGTCCTTATTCCTCCCAACACTACTTCATCACCTGGAAAAATGGTGGCCGTGCATTGTGTTATTCATTTTTACCACACTCACTTCCTTTGCCCAAAACCGCAGCGACTGGCGCACCTACGTAGACGAAAAAATCACAGCAGCCGACAGCGCCGCCTTAAAACACCAGCGCACTTTTTACCTCGTGAAATGGGCAACTGCCGACCGTCCTTACAAAGAAACCTGGTACTATACCGCCCAGGATAACAAAATCCTCGAATTCGAGGTCCGTTATTCAGTTGACTCCGTAGAATTTTCAGAAACCTATTACCTCGACAATGGCGACCCCATTTGCATGGAGCGGTATGAAACTGTGTATTTGGCCAATTATGAAGATGAAATCAAACGTGGCGAAGTGCTCTTCTTTGTCAACAACAACCTGAAGCAATACGTGGTGGTAGGTCATGCTCCCGGCCGCCAGCGTGATGCATATTACGTGTACGACTCGCTAAAGCGATTTGCCCACCGATATGCAGAGTTGAAGGAAAATATTATTGCTACGGGACAGTGGCGGCGGTGAACCATTAAGTTCATAGTTTTGTAAAAATTTTATTTATGAGCGTAGCAATTGGTCAACCGGCACCGGCATTCACCTTATACGACACAGAAAAGAAACAGGTAAGCCTCGAAGCGCTGAAGGGAAAGAAAGTAGTATTGTTATTCTTCCCCCTGGCTTTTACCAGCGTATGCACCAAAGAACTCTGCAGCGTGCGCGACAATATCAGCTTTTACAACAACACCGACGCAACAGTACTGGGCATTAGCGTTGACTCATTGTTCACGCTCGGAAAGTTCAAGGAAGAGCAACAACTGAACTTTACCCTGCTGAGCGATTTCAACAAAGAAGTGTCCCGCGCCTACGGGTCTATATATGAACAATTCGGGTTCGATATGAAAGGGGTTTCCAAACGGTCCGCGTTTGTGATTGACCGGGAAGGCGTAGTCCGTTACGCTGAGGTACTGGACAATGCCGGCGAGGTGCCCAACTTTGCGGCAATCCATGAGGCATTGAAGGCAATAGATTGATTTTCATATTGCTAAACACCCGTTTAGCATTTTCTTCCCATTGCTGGCAAGGGGAAATGCACCTGCTTGCGGTGTAAATTTTTGCGGGTAGTCGTTGTAAATTTGGGTAAAAAAAAATACCTTGAGGTTAATTGGGAGAATTTTATCGCGTATGAGGATTTTTTACATACTATCTTTCATCCTTTTACTGTCAACACCGGTGCTGAGCCAGGAGCGTACTCCTGACCCACGGCCGGTGGTGAAAGTGATAAAATTCTACCCGAACCCTGCCACTTCCTTCATTACTTTCGATTTTCAGCAGGCAGACGAAAAACAATTCAGCCAACTCAATCTCCAGATCTATAACCTGATTGGCAAGAAAGTGCACGAAGTTACCAAAGTCACTCAGCGCACTACAGTAAACCTCGACGAATTCTATCGCGGCGTTTATATCTTCCAGTTACGCGACAAATCCGGGAAAGTCATTGACTCGGGTAAATTTCAGGTAGCACGGTAATTGGCTATTGTGCCATTCCCCGCTGTACAAGAATTCTGCCATTGTTTTTGAGCAACACTATTAGCCATTGTGGATATTTTCCGGGCATTGTAGTTTGCAGTAACCTATCAGCACATTATTCCACCTGCACAATCAAAAACTTCAAATACTGCGTATTCTCCCATTGCCAGATAATCGGGTGGTCGGCGGATTGTGTCTGGAAAGTTACCTGGCGCAACCGGCGGCGCACATCTTTCGCCGCCATCTGGATGGTTTCAAGAAACAGGGCCGGCGACACGAGATTGGTACAACTGGAAGTTACCAGGAATCCACCGGGCCGCAGCAGTTTCATTCCGCGCAAGTTGATTTCCTTATAACCGGTGATGGCTTTCTGAATGTTTTCGCGCGTCTTGGTAAAAGAAGGCGGATCGAGCATCACCACATCATAGCGGCGACCTTCTTTTGCCCATGCTTTCAGCATGTCGAAAGCATTCACTGCTTCAAAACGCACTATATGATCGAGGCCGTTGAGCTTTGCATTTTCAGTGGCCTGTTGAACGGCGCTTTCTGAAATATCCAGTCCCAGTACCGATTTGGCGCCATAGTGTGCCGCATGAATTTCAAAGGTGCCTGTATACGTGAAGGCGCCCAATACGTCGGCGCCCTTTACAATGTGTTGTATGGCACGGCGGTTGTCCTGCTGATCCAGAAAATACCCCGTTTTCTGACCGTTTTCGATATCTACATGAAATTTCAAGCCGTTTTCACGGATAATGATTTTTGTATCGAAAGGAGCAGACAGAAAGCCTTTTTGTTGCGGCAGTCCTTCCAGTTCACGTACCGGCACATCATTACGTTCGTATATCCCTTTGGGTTGAAAAATCTTTTGCAGGGCATTTACAATGGCGGGCTTCCACACATCCATACCCAGCGCCAGGGTTTGGACAACGAAATAGTCGTTGAACTTGTCAATGATGAGTTGTGGTAAATAATCTGCTTCGCCGAAAATCAGGCGGCAGTTTTCCACGTATCCGAGTTGCTGCCGGTATTGCCATGCCTGGAGCAGGCGGTTGTAAAAGAATTGTTCATCGATGGCTTCGTTCTTGTCTCTTGTAAGCAGGCGCACCTGTATTTGCGACTGGGGATTGATATATCCTTTTCCAATAAATTTTTTATCGTGTGTGTATACTTCGCCAATATCGCCGGGGGTGACGGCGCCGTCGATATAATTCACCTCGTTGCCGAATATCCATGGATGCCCGTTGGCTACACGCGGGCTGATCTTTTTCTTCAGATATACTTTTATCATGCGCGAAAATTAGCAAATGTGGGGAGTTTATTTAATTTTTTTGTCCCCTTTCTGCCTTAAATAAACCACCATTGGCCCTTTGCTCCAATCAACAGGCGCTTCCATCATCGCCGGCGCTTTTGAAAAATTCCCCAACACCAAATCAATACGTCCATCCCCATCAAGATCCCCAGCCTCCATCGTCAGCCACCGTCCACGAACGCTTTGCGGAAAAGTATAAGCACGCCAACTATCGCCCCTGTTTTCGAGGTACACAAAACTTTCTTCCGGCTGCCGTACATAATCCGCAAAAAAAGAAATCGTCGCTATATCCAGATCCCCATCCGCATCATAATCGCGGGCAAGCGCTTTATAACAACCATTAGCAGGATAGAAAAAATGTTGCGTGAAGTGATTACTGCCATCGTTCAAAAAAATATACACCCCATGATAAGGTTTCAATACGGGTGAAAAATCCGCATTGTCGCCGCAGGTATACACTATATCCCCGTATCCGTCGCCATTAAAATCCACCAGCTCAAAAAATGTACTGCCATACGAAGGGGGCAGGCGTAACACCTGTTGCTCTTCAAACCTTCCATTGCCCCGGTTGGTATATAAAAAAACACCTTCCTCCCCCTGTGCAAACAATACCCACAGGTCAGGCAACTGGTCTCTGTTGTAGTCATGCACCACTATTTGCATGGCGCCCGGAAGCGTACGCAACACGCGTCGCTCCCACTGATTGTTTCCCGCATTGCGATACCAGGAAAGAGCGCCCGTCAGAAACCCAAACTCCCCTACCACATAATCCGGCCTGCCGTCAACATCCAGGTCCGCTATCTCCATACACACAGGGCGCGCAAGATTTCGTATAACCGGTACCGTATCTGTTATAAAAGCGCCATGTTGTTCCTGTTGAATGGACTTTATCTTACCAAGCCTGCCATTGTTGGGAACCATTTCCCCGATATCCAGCATCGCCACAGCGTTTCGGGTAAAATGCATATCCACCACCGCACCGCCTGCATAAATGGAATCAATCACTTCCAGCGAAGCATCGAGCCGGTAAATATGCCGTCTGCCGTAGTCCGCTATCACCAGGTTGGCAGGAAACCGTGTGGTATCAATGGCAACAAAACAAACCGCAGGCGCCGTTGCACGATATACCGGCTGCTGTATCTCAAACAACGGCAGCGTGGTGCCAATGGGAAACGGTCTTTGCTGTGGCGGCAGCGAATCAGGAGCAGTGGCGGTATAGTAGTTGATGATATGCTGCCATTCAGCACCCGACAGTATAGGTTGCGAAGGATACAGGCTGGAATCGGCAAATACCGGGTAACGACGGTACTGGTGACTGAATATCCCTAACCACGGTCCCATATTCGGCAACACACCATCATCCCAGGTACCGGCATCAAGCAATGACGGATCAGGCAGCAGGTGACAGGATTGACAGTACTTTTCCGCAAGCTGCTTCCCCTTGCGAATGCTGCTTTCGGGTACGTGGGCATAAGATTTATTCCGGGGGGGATGATTACAAAACGAAATTGCACAAATGACAATGATACCAATGCCCGGCAACAGCAGTTTTATTGTATTCATATAAATAGGCTGCCGCAGCAATAGGGAGTCGCCGCGGCTAATTATAATTCGCTTGTTCTTCATTTAACAATTCGCTTCTCTCCCTTACTATTGGTAATTGTAATTTGCACCATCTCTTCGTCCACCACCATAAACCGGCCCGACTGCGACAGAAAGGACGCTCCGTACGGCAAATCCCGTAACTGCGTTTTACCGTTTTTATACGTGATCACTGCCGTTTCATCAAGCGGATTTAAGGGAATGCAGTGCACGGTTTCTTTCAATGCAAAAATTTTCAAGGGCCCGCGATGCTGTCCGGCAGCCAGTAAATAGTTTCCTCCGGCGCTGCGCAACTTTACCAACGCTTTTCCATTTCCCGGAATAAAAATACCGCTTTCGGTTATAGATACAGGTTGAAATGTGCCATCGCCTTTCCCCATCAACAACAAGCCATTGCATCCGTCGTAGCGGCCAACGCCTACTTCTGTGCTGTAATCATTGCCGTTGATCACGATATCGGCATTGCCGTCGTGGTTTACATCGTCTACCACCATACCATTCAGGCAAGACCATTGCGCAGGAACGGGCAAGGGCGCACATGCAAATTTTCCATTGCCCAGATTTTCTATAAAGCAGTGGCTGAAATAATTGGCTTCCACTACCAGCGCGTCCTGCATTTCTTCCTTACTGAACATCTCGTCTACGGTAGCGTTGGCGTAGGATTTATATTGCGGATATTTTTTCCTGAACCCAATCAGTTGTTTGATCATGTCGTCGCGCGTATGCGCCACAAATTCTTTTCTTGTTTTGTCTTCCATGGAGGCAGGCAAATACAAGGATGGCACCGCATCGTAGCTGCCGTTATTGTCGAAGTCTTTGGCGTACATCCGCACCGGATACTGCTCACTGGCCTTGTAAAAGGAGTTCAGTCCCAGGTTGCCTGCTATATAATCCACATCGCCATCGTTATCGAAATCGCCGCTCACGATGCTGTTCCACCATCCCTTGTGTTGTTGCAGCCCGGTATTAGCCGTAACATCGCGGAAATTGCCTTTTACGTTTTGCAGAAAAGTAAGTGGCATCCACTCACCGGCCAGCACCAGGTCCTGCCAGCCATCGCTGTTGAAATCAGTCCAGATGGCATCTGCAATCAGCCCGATATGTTCAAGCATGGGCGCTACCGTAGCAGTTACGTCTGTAAACTGTATGGATCCCGGGCGGGAATCGTTGCGGTATACAACAGACGATACAGGTTTGGGATATGCGTTGGGTTCTACCCTGCCAGCTATGAACAGGTCCAGGTCACCATCTTTGTCATAATCCGCGGCACGCACGCAACTCTTGCTGGTGTAGTTGGCAGGAAGCGCCGTGCTGTCCAGGGTAAATACCGCTTTGCCGTTGTTTATAAATAGTTTGTCCGCATAGGCTTTGACGTTATTCCCATTTTCATATCCACCACAGGTAATATACAGGTCAAGGTCCTGGTCGTTATCTGCATCAAACAATAAGATGCCCATGTCTTCGCACAATTTGGTTTGCTCATTGGCATCCGGCAATAAGGCCATTGATACAAATTTGCCCGAAGGCTGCTGCAGGAACAATTGCGCACTGTAAAACCGCGAACCTCCTACTACCAGGTCGTCCAATCCGTTGCCATCCAGGTCGCCTACGGCCAGCGCCGGCCCGTATTCGGACAATTTATGCGGCAGTAGTTTCTGAATATTGAAATCTATAAAATCATCATCGCGGTGTACAAACTGAATACCTGTTGCATAGGTGATATCCCGGAACAGGGGCGTAATGCGGGGATGCTCCGGCGACCATTGCTGGTCTGCTTCGCTGTATGAAACGGTCAGCCACTGATTGGCCTTCACCTGACGCAGTACCTGCATTTTACCATCGGGCCATTTTACACAAATGGAATCCACGTCCGTTACAGCACCCAGCCCAAAATGCACATCGGGTTGAATGGACGATAAGTAGCCTCTCACCGTTGTTTGTTCATATGCCTGGACGCTTCCATCATTATACAATTCTATCCATGTTCCCAATCCCATCCGGTTCAACGAATCGCCTTCCAGCCGTATGCGGAGGTAATGACTTTGCTGAGCGTACTGTTCACGTTGCACATTCCGGTACACCATGGCCTCATCGTTGATATTGTTGATCACGAGGTCTAAATCACCATCATTGTCAAGATCGGCATAGGCCCCGCCATTGGAAAAAGAAGGTGTTGAGAGTCCCCACGCTTCGGTAGTGTTGCTGAATGTTAAATCGCCATTATTGCGAAACGCATAATTATGAATTTTTACCTGCGGAATCTGCTCCAACAAGAATTCTTTGGTGGCCACCTGCGACGACTTGTTGCGAAAGGCCATGAAATCGTGGTCCGTTACATCTTTGGGATAACCGTTGGTAACAATGATATCGCGCCAGCCGTCATTGTCAAAATCCTGCACCAGCGGCGCCCAGCTCCAGTCGGTTTCCGCAATGCCGGCGTACCAGGCAATATCTGCAAAAACGGGGTCGCCAATGGAATCATTTTCCAGCAGCCGGAACCCGCAGTTTACCTGCAAGGTATTCCGTACGTACTGGTACTGATAACCGAAATAGTCGGCATTCTGAAACCCGCTGTAATTATTCGCATTCATCATCATCTTCTTGCGAAAATTATCTTCGGGGTTCATATCCAGTTCTATCACATCACTCAATCCATCGTTGTTGATATCAATCACATCCTGTCCCATACCATTGGCAGACGTGTGTTTGAAATATTCCGTAGTCTTATCCGTGAAGGTGCCGTTGCGGTTGTTGATGTACAAAAGATCATTGCCCAGGAAATCGTTCGTTACAAAAATATCTTTCCATCCATCGCGGTTAAAATCTGCTATGGAAACAGCATGTCCATATCCTTCCGTGGTAAGCCCGGCTTCCATGGTTACATCGGTGAAGTAGGCATGTTGCAACGAATCGTACCAGTCGTTGCGATACAGGCGTCCGGTACTGAAATGCGAGCCGTTGGTAACACGTGGCCGGTATACCGATGGATTGTCGCTGTTCCGTATTTCATTGACCACGAGGTACACGTCCAGGTCGCCATCATTATCGTAGTCGAAAAAAGCAGGCATGGTGGTATGCGTGGTATCGTTCAATCCATAGGCTGCTGCCATTTCTACAAACTGCGGTATGCCGGACTTATCCGTGCCCTGGTTGATGTACAACAGGTTTTGCCTGCGCTGGCCTTCGCGCAACATGGATGCTGCCACATACAAATCCAGCCAGCCATCGTTGTTGATGTCTACCACGGCCACACCGCGGCACCATCTGCCTTCGCCGGTAACGTTGGCGGCTTTTGTAATGTCAGCAAAACGGAAATTGCCTTTGTTGAGATACAGCTTATTTTCTACCAGGTTGCCGGTAAAGTATATATCCTGCAGGCCATCGTTGTTGAAATCCCCTATGCCCACCCCGCCGCCATTGTACACATTGGTAAGGTCCATGGGATTGATGGAATCATTTTCGATAATGATGTTATTGAAATGAATACCCGATTCGTCCGATGCAATGGCTACAAAGAGTGTATTTCGTTCGGAACAGGAAAAAAGTACAGTCAGGCCAACGGACAGCATCATTACCGGAAGGAGTTGTTTGGTTATCATGCCGGAGATAAATTTTATACCGTGGAGCCGGTGATACCGAAAAAGGTTTGCCGCGCTGTCTGCTGCGCGGCAACCTTACAAATCACACATTTCCCTCGTAACCAATTACCCACTACGTCACTACGCCTCCACGGTATATACTACACAATCAGTAATTCGGATTTTGTTTCAACGTAGGCTGCCCATCCTGGATGCTCTGCGTAATGGCAAAATCAGGTATGGGAAGGTATTCATGTTTATTGGGTGTAAAACTGGTACCATCCAGCGTGGTAGGTCTTCTTACCGCTTCCACGGCGAGGTATGCGTTCATTTCGTCGGCCACAATACCCCAGCGCACCAGGTCGTAAAA
This sequence comes from uncultured Chitinophagaceae bacterium, assembly GCA_937961055.1. Taxonomy (GTDB): domain Bacteria; phylum Bacteroidota; class Bacteroidia; order Chitinophagales; family Chitinophagaceae; genus CALCIN01. The sequence goes on from CALCIN010000040.1 coordinate 161,609, forward strand.
ACGATGTCCTTCCATGGCCAGTTCCAGCTTTCTTTCAAAACGAACAATTTTCCTGGCCTCCTCCTTGCTGGAAAACGGTGTTGTGTATAGCGACACATGATAGTTGGCGGCATCTGCAGAACCATCCAGTGTTTTTACCGGCGATGCGGCAGCACGTTCACGCACACGGTTGATATACTGACGCGCCGTTTCCAATGTTCCCACTTCTATCTCTGCCTCGGCAGCCATCAGCAACACATCGGCAAAGCGCATAATGGTATAGTTTAGCGAGGTATTGTTCCAGCCCCAGCCTACCGAACCACTGGTAGCATTGAGTTCTGATTGGTAGAACACGTTTTTCTTGGGACTGTAGGGACCGCCATAGTCTACCTTCCTGATCCAGTCGCGGCCGGGATGCACGCCCCAGTCGAGGTAAGGTATCCCCCTTCTGCCCACTGTCCAATCGAGCCGCGGGTCCAGTGTGCCCTGGTAGGGCGTAAATGGTTCAGAAGAGAGGAATGCTTCATCACTGGTTACGTCGGTTGCATTGAAGTTGTCGATATCAGGCAATCCATCAGCATTTGTTTTGAACGAGTTCACCAGACTTTGTGATGGCTGGAAAAATCCGCAACAACCTGCGCCCGGCGTGCTGCTGCTGTGCGGGTAGTTCAAAGCGTTGTCGTAATTGCCATTGGTGTTGGAACCATCGCCATAAGATGCCTGCACAGAAAATACCGTCTCCACATTGTTTTCGGTGGTCACTTTGAAATTGTCGTGGAAGTGCGGCGCGAGGTCATACCGCTGTCCCCTGCTGTTCTTGCCACGGTCTATAATTATATCAAACAGTTCCCTGGCTTGCTGGAATTTGCCCTGGTACATATAGGCCTTGGCCAGGTAGCAGGCAGCCGCCCACTTGTTCACCCTGCCCACGTTGGGTTTCACTTCATCGAGGTTATCGTAGGCAAACTGGAGATCGGCTTCTATCTGCGGCCATATATTCACATATTCCGTACCGTTAGTTGTGTTCGGTATTTTGAAATCGGTAACCGTTTCATCAATGTAAGGAATGTTGTTGAAGTTCTTCTTTCCCTCGAAGTGATGATGTGCGCGGAGAAACCGGGCTTCCGCTTCAATCTGCAGTCTTTCCGCATCAGTCAGTTCCGTTACGCGTGGCAACAGCTTCAGCACGAGGTTGGCCTGCCCGATACCATCAAACGTACCGTTCCATTTATTCAGCACATACGGGTTACTCGGCTGCACTTCAAAACGCATTACCGGGTTGCCATCTACCTGGTCATTCGGTTCACTGCCTTTATAGGCATCCCCTGCGCGCACACTGCCCCAGAGCCAGTTGCTGGCGCCGGCATACCAGGTGGCTTCCTGGCCGTCCAGCGTGGCGTACGCATTGATGAGCATACCCTCTATGCCCTTTCGGTTGGTGAGAGAAGCTTCATCGTAAACGCCTTGCGGCAACTGATCAAGAAAGCTTCTGCCGCAGGCTACGAAAATGATCATGGCTACCATCACAATGGTAAAGGCAGCCAGTATTTTTATTCTGATGGTCATAATGCAATAGTTGGTAGGTTAGAAAGTCACGCTCAAACCAAACAGGAATTGTTTGGGATTGGGAAAACCAGACAGGTCAACGCCGAGATAATAATCCCTGGCACCTCCCGGATCGCGGGAAATAATACTGAGATCAGGATCAGGCCCGCTGTAATTGGTAATGGTAAACAGGTTCTGCGCCTGGACGTATAGGCGCGCATTTTCCATGGCCAGTTTACCGATCAGTTTTTTGGGTATTGCATATCCCAGTTGTATGGTTTTGGCACGCAGGTAAGAACCGTCTTCCACATAGTAGCTGTTGGAAGTGCTGGTGATAAACGATGTATACCCATTGGCTGCACCAGGCGCAAGCCGCGGCAATTTGGCGTTGTGGTTTTCAGGCGTCCAGCTGTCTTTCAGCACGCGCTGACTTACGCCGCCTACAAACACCTGCATATCGGTGTAGTACTTGGTGTAATTGTAAATTTCATTGCCCTGATTCCAGAAAAAGAAGGCAGAGAAATCGAAGTTTTTATAGCGAAGGCCGATGTTCATACCCATCTGGAAATCGGGATGCGGACTGCCGAGATAGGTGCGGTCGGCATCGGTGATGGCATTGTCGCCATTCAGGTCCTTGTACCTCCAGCTACCTACTACAGCGCCATCCATGGTAGGACCTTTGGCCAATTCTTCTTCAGAATTGTAAAATCCGTCAATAATAAATCCATGGAAAGAAGAAATGGGATGACCGGTTTCAGTTCTGATGGCATTGCTGAGACGCTCCAGGTTGATGATGCGCGGCGTGCCTTCATTGTTCAGTTTGGTCATTTCATTCTTGTAATGCGAGAAGGTGACGGTAATGTCATATTCAAAATCGTGCGCAAACTTACCCCGATGCGCAGCCGTAAGGTCAAAACCGGTATTGCGCATGGTGCCCAGGTTCACAAAAGGTTTATCGATCAGCGGCTCCATACCATTGCGGAATTGCTGCACCAGGAGGTCACGGGTGTCTTTCCGGTATATGTCCAGGCTGAATTCCCATTTGCCCTGCAGGAAGGTGGCGTCTATACCGAAGTTGATGGTTTCAGTTGTTTCCCATTTTGTTTTGGGGTTGCCTTCCAGCCCTGCACGATACCCCTGTGCAGCAGAAGTATTGTTACCGTTGATATCGTAGTTGGTACGGGCCGGATTGGATATGAACGTAGAGTATTGGTTGATGGCCGACACGTTTGACTGGCTGCCCATTTGTCCCCAGCCGGCACGCAGTTTCAAATCGGTAAGCCAGTTAACGCTTTGCAGGAACGGCTCATCGGAAATTCTCCAGGCGGCACCGATAGAGGGGAAATTGGCATACCTGTTTTCAGAGCCAAACAGTGATGAACCATCGCGGCGGAAAGTAGCGTTCAGCAGATATTTACCGGCATAGGCATAATCAAGGCGGGCAAAATAGGAGAACAACGCGCTTCTGCCCACATTGTAGTTGGAGATGCCACGGTCGCCAAGACTACTGGCCACGGCCGTATTCAGCGACAGGAAATCGGCCGTTTCAAAATCGAAGTTCTGACCAAATCCGCGCACGCCTCTTGAACTGCCTTTAATGGCTTCTGTACCGGCCAGTAATTTCACGTCGTGATCTTCAGCAAATGTTTGCTGAAACGTAAGCGTGTTGGTGAAGGTCCAGTTGAGATACCACCAGCCTTCTTCCGTCAGTTGCGTAGCGGCCACGTTTTCGGAACGTTCATAGGTTTGCTTCACGGCGATCTTCTGGAACTGGTTGCCATAATCCACCCCAAAGGAGGTGCGGCCGGTGAGCCAGTCGGTAAAATAGATTTCGCCAAAAACATTTCCGAACAAGCGAACAATGTGGTTGGTATTGTCTTTACCGCGATAGAGGCCGGCAACAGGATTATTACCATTACCTGATTCCCCTACGCCATTGCCGCCCCAGCCCCCTTTGATATCGTGCACGGGAATATAAGGCACCATGCGGAAGGCAGAGGCCCAGGCATCGCCTTCACCACGGTTGGCGCCTCCCTTTCGGTCTTCATAACTCAGCTGCATATTTTCGCCGAACCGGATGAAGTTCTTTGGCCGGAAGCTGGAGTTCAGTCGCAGGCTGTACCGTTCATAACCTGTATGCACAAACGTACCGCTTTGTTTGAAGTAGTTGAGCCCTGCCGAATAGGTAGCTTTATCAGAACCGCCGGTAGCTGTCAATTGATGACTGGTGAGCAACGCAGGCTGCGTAATTTCTTCAAACCAGTTGGTGCCGGGACTGGTGGCCAGAATCTGGTGAAAATCGGAACCAGGTGTGATGTTGTAAAGGTCGGGATTGGCGCGCGGGTCGCTGGCCGAAACGCCGCCCTTGAATGCGTTACTCACGATAATGAAATCGGGAATGGTAAAAGCGCCATGGTTGCCGAATACGCGATGGCTATATCCCGCATCGTTGGTACGCGTGAGGTATTCCAGGTACTGTGAGGTGTTAATCAGGCCGGGCATCATGCCTTTGGTGATCACTTGAGTGCCCACATAGCTGTCGTACGTAAGAGCGCTGCGACCGCTCTTGCCCTGTTTGGTGGTAATGATCACCACGCCATTGGAAGCACGGGCGCCATAAATGGAAGCGGAAGTAGCGTCTTTGAGAATCTGCAGCGACTCAATGTCCATCGGGTTGATAATGGCGGGATTGGTGGTGGGCACCCCGTCAATAATGTACAACGGATCATTGTTACCGGCAGAAGCGAAGCCCCTGATGCGCACTACCGCTACGGCGCCTGGTTCACCGGCACTGCTTACCACCACGCCTGCTGCGCGTCCCTGCAGTTGTACGGCCAGGTTAGCAGCGGGCGTAATCTGGAGGTCTTCTGTTTTCACTACGGAAACAGCGCCGATAATATCTTTCTTTCTTTGCGATGAATAACCGGTGATCACCACTTCATTCAAATCGAGGGTAGAGAACCTGAGGGTGATGGTGAGTTCAAGCTGATCGCCCACTGTGATTTCCTGGGGTTCATATCCCACGGAAGAAACTACCAGTACAGTGGAAGAACCGGGAACGGTAATGGTAAATGTACCTTCCATTCCCGTCTGCGTAGCGATGTTAGAACCTTTGATTGCAACGGTGGCGCCGGCCACTGGTTGATTGTCGGGAGCAAGCACTTTGCCCGTGACCGTTTTAGACTGGGCAATACCGGTTGTGGCGTATAGCAACAAGCAATACGTTAACCACAACCTTACAGTTAGCTTTGAGGGCATGTTGTTTTGTTTTTAGGTTGTGTAAAAGGAAACTTGAAACTAATTTAACAAGAATTTAAGTCTAATCAACAAATTTAATTTCGTGTACGTATCGCATTTGTTGATTAGTAATATCGTACTAACGGCACATCAACCGTTATGATAAACCGATTCTGATCTAATTAAAATTTTTAATGCAAAAAAATTGTCGGAGGGAGCACCGGGGTTCGTGCCTGAAAATGAAGTGCTTTACAGCTACTGCCGGTTGTAAGGATAAAGCCATGCGATGGTAATGGTTGTTTCAGTGCTCTGCTTTGTAGAGAGTACTGCGGGGAAATGAATGCTGCATCGCGGTAAAAAAATCGTCAGTAAATGCAAAATTTTCATGGGGGTTCTATCCGGAAATTGCTACCAAGGGTGAAAAGCGGTCTGTCAATCCCATGCATGCCAACAAGGGGTCATTTTCCCGCCTGCGCCGCGGGGTAAATGACCATGGCCCTATACCGCAACCACTCATGACCTATTAGTCATTCGGGCTCTTTCCGGGGTCGTTCCAGGTGCCAAATTGGCTTGATCCTGCTATTGGCAAAATAATTGTCGTTCTTAGGTTTACAGCCGGAAACCGGTATCTTTAAAGCCGGGACCGGGATTATTGCATTGTAAATGGTCCCCGGCCGACAATTTTGCAGCTATGGAAAAAAACATGCACGACAAACCCATGACAGAAAGTGATAAAGAAAAAGAAATGAACAATCAGGAAAATGGCGCCGCCGAGGCGATGAATATCAACACCGATGAAAACATCAGTGGCACTTCGCACCTTAATGAACCCGTAAGCCAGGAAGATGAGGTGGAGAAGCTGAAACGCGAAATAGAGGAGCTGAAAGACAAGTACCTCCGGCAGGTGGCTGAGTTTGAAAACTTCAAGAAGCGCAATGCAAAAGAACGCTATGAACTGATCCAGACGGCTGGCAAAGAAGTGATCGGCGCGCTGCTGGAAGTGCTGGACGATTGCGATCGGGCAGAAAAACAAATGCAGGCTACCGACGATGCGGCCGGCATCAAAGAGGGCGCTCACCTCATATTTGCGAAATTGCGCACTATTTTACAGGCCCGTGGGCTGAAAGCGATGGAAAGCATCGGCACCGATTTCGACCCCGACCGTCACGAGGCCATTACGCAAATACCGGCGCCTTCGGAAGAAATGAAAGGAAAGGTAATTGATGAAGTGCAGAAAGGATATTACCTGAATGATAAGCTGATTCGGCACGCAAAGGTGGTAGTGGGACAATAGCCAATAAAAATAGCAAATAGCAAGTTTCAAATTTGTATTTTGCTTATTTGTGATTGAAGTTTTGATTGATTTGTTAACCAACAAGTTTTCAGAAATTTCCTAAAAAATTCCCTGCCTGGCAGGGGCGAATATGAAACGAGATTATTACGAAATATTAGGTGTATCGAAGGGCGCTACGCAGGATGAAATCAAAAAGGCTTACCGTAAAGTAGCCATGCAGTATCACCCTGACCGCAACCCCGGCGATAAAACTGCCGAAGAAAAATTCAAGGAAGCGGCTGAAGCGTACGAGGTGCTGAGCGACCCCGACAAACGCGCGCAGTACGATCGCTTTGGCCATGCCGGCGTTTCGGGCAATGGCCGCGGGTTCAGTGGTGGTAATGTAAACATGGACGATATCTTCAGCCAGTTTGGAGATATTTTTGGCGACGACATTTTCGGCAGCTTTTTTGGCGGCGGTGGACGCAGGGGTGGCGGACAACGCACCCGTGGCGTTCGCGGCAGCAACCTGCGTATCAAAATCAAACTGAGCTACGAGGAAATAGCCAAGGGCGTTACCAAGCAGATCAAGGTGAAAAAGCACGTGGTGTGCGGCACCTGTAACGGCAGTGGCGCCAAAGACCGTGGCAGTGTGCAAACCTGCTCTACCTGTGGCGGCTCGGGCCAGGTACGCCGGGTCACCAGCACTTTCCTGGGCCAGATGCAAACCGTTACCACCTGTCCCACCTGTAATGGCGAAGGCAGTGTAGTAACTGCCAAATGTACTACCTGCCGCGGCGAAGGCAGGGTATATGGCGAAGAAACCGTAACCCTCGATATTCCCGCCGGCGTAGGCGAAGGCATGCAACTCAATGTGAGCGGTAAAGGTAATGCCGGTGAAAGAGGCGGTCCTCCCGGTGATTTGATCGTATTGATTGAAGAAGAACCCCATAAGGAACTGCACCGCGATGGGCTGAATGTGGCCTACGAACTGCACCTCTCCTTCCCGGATGCCGTATTCGGCACCACGGCCGAGGTGCCCACCATCGACGGCAGGGCCAAAATCAAAATTCCGCCGGGCACCCAGAGCGGCAAAATTTTCCGCCTGAAAGGCAAAGGCTTCCCGGCAGTGAACAGTTATGAGAAAGGCGATCAGCTGATCCATGTGAGCGTATGGACGCCGCAGCATGTAACTGCCGAAGAGCGCGCCATGCTGGAGAAACTGAGCCATTCTCCCAATTTTACGCCGCAGCCGGATAAATCGGAAAAGAGCTTTTTTGATAAGGTGAGAGAGATGTTTTCGTGATGGTTTTTGGAGGGGGAGTACTATTAGTGTGGGGCTACCACTCCCTTCATACATGAAGAAACTCCCCCTAATCCCTCCCCTTCTTCCTCGAAGCCCGCGTTTGCAGCCTCCTCGCCTTCGCAATCATATCCAAAAATTCCTTTTGCACAATGTCATTGGCATTGCATGTTTCAGTAGCAAGACGCTGAACATGATTCCACGTAATGCCTTTTGCAAACCGCGACTCGCGCAGCAATGAGCCAAACATGGCTACCGAAGCAGCAAATCTGTAACAGGATGGCATAGCCGAAAAATCAGTGAGCACATAGGGACAGGTATAGGTAGTTGTTCTTTTAACTGTATCGCCCGGAAGCCGGTAATTCACCGATATCCTCGCTAATCCGTCCTTATCAAAAAATACACTCCGTCCGCTTTCATACACGGGTGTTATTTCAAACAGGGCAACCGTAGTATGCCCTGATCCCACTTCACCGCCTTCCAGCTGACTTACCGTATCGGCCAGCGCCTTTCGCTTGTTGTCATATCCAATCAGGCGGTATTCCTTTACCAAAGCAGGATTGAACCAGATATTCAGCAACGCATCGTCTGCCACACTGTACAAAGTCTGGGTCAATTCTTTTACCAGTATTTTCGCGGCTTCCTGTTCATTGTCCAGGTAAGCAAAATTACCGTTGCCTTTCCGGGCCAGTATCTCCAGTTTTGAATCTTTATAGTTTCCCATTCCAACGCCAAGGCAGGTGAGATAAATACCCCATTGCTGGTGTTGCGTGATCATTTTTTCCAGTTCATCCTCGCTGCTTTGTCCTACGTTGAAATCGCCGTCGGTGGCAAGTATCACCCGGTTGTTGCCGTCTTTGATATACTGGTTCCTTGCCAGCGTATAGGCCATGCGAATGCCTGACTCGCCCGGCGTGGCGCCCCCCGGGTATAACGCTTCAATGGAACGGCGGATTTTGATTTTTTCCTTACCCGATGTAGGCGGCAGCCACACGCCTACCGTACTGCCATACACCACAATCGACACCGTATCCGTTTCGCGGAGATTATCTACCAGCAGTTTGAAAGCCGACTTCAGTAAGGGCAGGCGGTTGGGCATATCCATGGATCCCGAAACATCTATCAGGAACACCAGGTTGCTCGGCGGGATTTTTTCCCTGGGAATTTTCCGCGCAGCAATATGCAATGTAAGCAACTGCGATTCGGCATTCCACGGGCATTCAGAAATGTACGAAGCAAAGGCAAATACGCTGTCGGGGTGCGGCTCCAGCTCGCCATAATCAAAATAGTTCAGCAACTCTTCTGTACGCACCGCATCCGGCGGCGGTAAGGTATTCATGTTGAGAAAGCGTCGCACATTGCTGTAGGAAGCTTTGTCGGTATTGAGCGCAAATCCTGTTTCGGGATAGCGACGTGCCGCAATGAATGCATTCTCCAGCAACGAACTATAGGTTTCGCTGCCTACCGTCCAGCCCAAACGGTCTTCCGGACGCAGGTTTTTCGTAAACGATAACAAAGGATTTTTTTGCACCGTAGGCGTGGCATATAATCCTTTCAGGGTGATTGACTGGTATTTGGAAGTTTCCAGTCTTACCGATACAGGCTGGTACCCGTCCAGCGTTACCGTGATGGAATCGTACTGGTGATTGGTCATAATGCCAAAGCGGCCGGTACTGCCGGAGGAGTATACATAACCGGTAGAGTGGAGAATAATCTTTGCATTGGTAAGGGGATTGTTCTTCTCATCCCTTACTTCCCCGCGCAAATAATACTGGGCAGTAATTGAAGTGCAGGTCAACAGGCAAAGCAATATGGCAGCAGCATTTTTCAATTGGATATCATGTCTATTGGATAAGCGAAACCGGTGCTCTTTATTCCCTATTCTACCAGCCGGTAAATCGCCTTGATATTTCTTCCCAGCCCATCGTAATCCAGTCCGTAACCTACCACAAATTTATTAGGAATTGAGAAGCCAAGGTAGTCAACGGTAACCGGAAAAACGGTGGCTTCGGGTTTGTGCAAAAGGGCCACAATCTTCAAAGAGGCGGGCTGCTGGTGTTGCAGTTGCGGCAAAAATTCGCTGAGCGTTTTCCCGGTGTCTACAATATCTTCAAGAATCACCACATCCCGGCCGTAAATTTCCATGTCCATCCCGATTGCTGTAATAACATGTCCCGTGCTTTTCGTGCCTTTGTAAGAAGCCAGCTTGATGAAACAGATTTCTGCATCGATGTTCAATTCCCTGAACAGGTCGGCAGCAAACATGAAAGAGCCGTTCAGAATAGCTATAAACAAGGGTTTCTTATCCCGGTAATCGTTATTAAGCTGGGCAGCAATGGCTTTTATCCTTTCTGAAATAGTGCTGGCATCGATATAAGGTTCAAATTGTTTGTCGTGTACGCGGATAATGCTCATTAGATCAGTTTTTGTAAATGACCAGCTCCTGTCCTTTCCGCAGGTCCCCATCGGTCAGTTTGTTCCATTCACGTATCCTGGCCACGGTGGTGCCGTACTTGCGGGCAATACTGAACAGTGTTTCGTTATCACCTACAATATGTGTAATGCCCTTTTCATTTACAGCCAGATCGGCCTGGCTTTCCGATACCAGCCGGGGCCGGGCAGGCGCCGTTGCCTGTAAATATAACTTTTCACCGGCAGCCGGTTGCTGATTTTCTTTCAGGTGGTTCAATGACAGCAGGCTTTCGAGTCGTATGCCTTCCTGCTGCGCAATGCTGTACAGCGTTTCGCCCGGCAATACCGTATGATGGGCGGTGGCCCCTGTTTTCCGCTTGCGTTGCAGAAAAATCAACTGGCCGTGGATGAGCACATCTTCCTGCTTCAGGTCGTTGAAATCGAGCAAACGGCCCAGCGGCAGGTTATACTGGTTGGCCAGCATCAACAGCGAGGTGCCGGCTTTGGCGTAGATTACTTTGGTATTGTTGATGGTAAATGCTCCGGCGGGATATTTGTGCGATTCATCCACATCTTCCACAGGCTGCGCAACCGGTTCCGTGGCGACAACAAATTGCACCTCCTGTTTGGTGTTGCCGGCCAGTATTTCCTCTTCGGGTTTGAGTTGGCCCAATGCAATGAGCGTATATTGGTTGAGGTTATAATCCTCAATCAACTTGATCAAAAGCTGCGCATAATGTACATTGGTAGCATATCCGGCTTTTTTCAGACCATGGGCCCATTCCTTATAATCGGTGGGAGGAAGCTGGAACAGGAAGGCGTAGCGGCTGCTGTTGCGCAGGAAATCGGAGTGATCGATATAGGATTGTTCGGCAGATGGATAACTTCTGAAACACTCGCCACGCTTGTCGTCGTCATGATATACCTTTTCGCCCTTCCAGTTGCTTTTGCACTTGATGCCGAAATGATTGTTGCTTTTCTGCGCCAGGGGACTTTTACCTGCCATTGATTCATGAATACCCTGTGCCAGGGTTATGGATGCAGGAACACCGGTGCGCTGCATTTCCTTTATGGCGAGATCTTTCCAGGTATTGATGTAATTGATCACATCTTGATTCTGACCATGTACCCAAAGCGATGCCAGCAATGTGCATACAAGGAATAAGCGTTTCCGGAGCATTGCCTTTACTTTTATTGTCTGATCCGGATAGCATGCAGGTAAGACGTCTCTTCCCGCTTTATGCAAAAGTTATCCGGAATTATCCTATTTTTTTCGAATCAGTAATAGTCCGTCGCGAATGGTCACCAGCACCTGGTCTACCCGGTCGTCCTGTTGCACATATTCGTTAAAAGCACGAATGGCCTTTGCATTTTTACCGGTTACGGGTGCAGTGAGTACCTCCCCATGGAACAGTACATTGTCTGCAAGTATTACGCCTCCTGGTCGCACCATTGGTAAAACCAGGTTGTAGTAATTGGTGTAATTCACCTTGTCGGCGTCAATGAATACAAGATCCCAGGTTTCGCGCAAACCCGGAATGATGTCTAACGCGTTACCCACATGCAAAATTATCTTTCCGCCGTCATTTGACCTATTGAAATTTGCTTTGGCAACGGCCGCATCTTTCTCCAACACCTCAATGGTATGCAATTGTCCATCTTTTAACAAGCCTTTAGCAAGACAGAGAGCGCTGTAGCCAACGAAAGTGCCTATTTCGAGTATGCGGCGCGGCTGCATCAGCCGGCTGATCATTTCAAGAAATTTACCCTGCACGTGGCCGCTCAGCATATGTGCATGCGAATGGGTGGCGGCAGTAGTGGCCGCAATTTCGCGAAGCAAATCATCTTCGGGAGCTGTAATGGTGTCCGCATAGGATTGCACCAGCGGGTGGATGAGATCCATGCGGCAAAGATAGGGCAATGGGGAAATTGGCGCCGTACAAAGTCGTCAGCCGGGAGCAATCCTTATCACCTTCTTGTGGCCCCCGGCTTTCAGACTTGTCTCCAGCAAGGTTAATGCGTTAATCAGCCAATGAGCCATACGGAACGCATGGGCGCATCAGCACATTGGCGTATTTACTAAAAGTTCGGTTGCAACGGATGTCGCGTGTAGAAGTTCAACACATGCTCTGCTACTTCGTCCGGTGTGTCGGCAATTTTCAGCAGGTCAAGGTCGGAGCGGGAAATATTGTTGGCTTTTTGCAGCATGGTTTCTTCCATCCATTCTACCAGGCCGCTCCAGTATTCAGAGCTCACCAGGATGAGCGGCACCTGCAACATCTTTCCGGTTTGAATGAGCGTGGCCACTTCAAAAAATTCATCCATGGTACCAAACCCGCCGGGCATCATCACAAAACCCTGCGAGTACTTTGTAAACATTACTTTTCGTACAAAGAAATATTCAAAGTGAAGATTGGCATCGCGGTCAATATAGGGATTGGCGTGTTGTTCAAAAGGCAATTCAATATTCAAGCCTACCGATTTGCCGCCTCCCAGTTGCGCGCCTTTATTGGCGGCTTCCATAATACCGGGCCCGCCACCTGAAATAATCCCAAAACCTTCTTCGGCAAGACGGCGTGATATCTCCACCGTTAGTTCATACCAGGCATGTCCGGGCTGTGTGCGGGCAGAACCGAATATGGAAAGACAGGGGCCAATGCGCGCCAGCGCCTCGAACCCGTCTACAAACTCGGCCATGATTTTAAAAATCTGCCAGCTGGAGTGCGCCTTGCTTTCTGCCCACCTGCGCTGCTTCGACATGCGGATCGTATCGTTCATACACGTTTTCTGTTTAGGGATGTAGACAATGAATGCCATCCTTTCAGAATTACCGAAATCCGGATGGCATCCTGTACAGTAAAACGCGGGCAGGAAATTTTTAGTTTGTAGCGGTTTTGATTTTTTTAAATAGCCCGGCTACGCTACTGCCAAATTTCTTTTTTTCGAAATCAGCAGCAGGCCGAGATAAGTGAGGATGCCGTTGATGAGCAGCAGTTCCAAACCGATCTGGTATCCGTTGAGCACCTGTGGCGCCCATTCACTGATAAAATAGCAAAGCACCGGTGCTATGAGACAAACCACCGTAACGGATAACGATTCCGGTAATGCGCGTTTCGTAAAAATTCCAAAGGCAAACAGGCCCAGTAAGGGGCCATAGGTATAGCCTGCCAGTTCAAGTATTTTGTTGATGATAGAACGGCTACCGATTCGTTCAAATACCAGGATGCACAACAGGAATATGGCAGTGAATGTAAAGTGAACCGTGAGCCTGATGCGTTTGCGTTGCGCCTCGGTGAGATCTTCCCGGCGCTTCAGGCCCAGCATATCTATGCAGAAAGAGGAAGTAAGCGCGGTAAGCGCACCATCGGCGCTGGGAAACAAAGCGGATATCAGCGCAATGATGAAGATGATGGAAACAGCCTGCGGCATAAATCCTAACGCCATACTCGGGAAGGCCGCATCCCCCATAATGTTTTTCCCGTTCAACAATAATTCGGTGGTTTTGGTGCCATCGGGGTTGGTGGTTACCGCATATTCCGCACCATGGTTCATCGCATACAGGTACAACAATCCGCCCAGCAGGAGGAAGAGGAAATTCACCGCCAGCAAAATCACGCTGAAGGTCATCATATTCTTCTGCGAATCTTTGAGCGTTTTTACACTGATATTTTTTTGCATCATTTCCTGGTCAAGCCCCAGCATGCCAATGGCAATGAAGGCGCCTCCCACAATGGATTTCAGAAAGAACCCTTTGCTGTTCACGTCGCTGTTGAACATATTGGTAAAGCCCTGTGCCGACATGGCCTGCAGGGATTCTCCCATAGAAAAATCAAGGTTGTTGAGAATATAAATGATGCATACCACCAATCCCGCCAGCATACAGGATGTTTGCAGCGTATCAGTATACACTATGGTTTTAACGCCCCCTTCAAACGTATACAGCAATATCATCAGCAAAATAATGCCAGTTGTTACTATAAAGGGAACACCCATTTGATCGAGTATAAACGACTGCAGCACATAAATCACCAGGTATAACCGCGCAGTTGCGCCGATGGTACGCGAAATGATAAAAAACAATGCACCCGTTTTATACGATATCTTGCCAAAGCGTTGCTGCAAATAGTTGTAAATAGAAGTAAGGTTCATTTTGTAATACAACGGCAGCAACACAAAAGCAATAATGATATAGCCAATGAAATTACCCAGCACTACCTGGAAATACGCAAACCCTGCATGTGCACCCGGCGCGCCTGCGCCCACCGTTCCGGGCACCGACACAAAAGTGACGCCGCTCAACGACGTACCAATCATACCAAACGCCACAAGCATCCAGTTGGAGCTCCGGTTGCCGATAAAAAACGAATCATTATTCGAATTACGGGAAGTGAAGTACGCTACGGCCAGTAACACCAGGAAATAACCGATAACGAAAGAAAACAATAATGTGGAGGACATATTTATTGATTAAATAAGCGGCGCATATCAAAGTGCCTTTCCTTATGCACCATTAGCGCTCAAGTTAGTAATAATTGCTATTTCAAATTGCTGTGTTTGCCATTATCTTAGCGGTTTGCGGGAGAATTTTAATCTTTTTTTTCCGTCAGGTTTAAATACGCAACATGAAAATTGAATCGGTTGTAGTTTTTTGCGGGTCGAAGGAAGGAGCCAATCCTGTTTACGCACAGCATGCCGCAGAATTAGGCAAACTGATCGCCGTGCTCAATCTGAAACTGGTATACGGCGGAGGAAAGATCGGGCTCATGGGCATCATTGCCGATGCTGTGCTGGAACATGGTGGTCGCGTAATGGGCGTGATTCCGAAAGTACTCACTGAACTGGAACATCAACATCCGGGATTAACAGAACTGGCCATAGTGCCAGATATGCACACGCGGAAAAAAATGATGTACGACATGTGCGATGCTGCCATTGTGATGCCCGGCGGCTTCGGCACACTGGATGAATTTTTTGAAATGCTTACCTGGAACCAGCTGAAGATCCACGACAAAAAAATATACGTACTGAACTCAGCAGGCTTTTACAATTATCTCATCCTGCACCTGAAACAATTGCAGAAAGACGGTTTCCTGTACGAAAACCTTGATGAAAGAATTGCTTTCTGCGATACGCCTGTAGAAATTTTCAATAAAATAGGATAAATAAAATTGATTCCTTTCAACATTAGTATCGCTTCCTGAACGGGTACACATTCACGCCGCCGCGAATGATCGGTATGGCATTGTTCACATTATTCTTGTAAGGAGAGTGTATATCGGAAGATAAATCCCACATTACGGACAGGTAAAAGAAACTGCTGTTATCTCCCGGAAACCTTCCGGAAGCATAACCCGCGCCTACGAGCAGGCTATTGGCCGAAGTAGTATAAGTTTCCGCTGAACCACCATTGGCCGGCAGGTATTTCAGGCGGATAAAATTGTGTTCGGGCTGCACCGTTGCAAACAAAAAATTGATCGGATACAGGCGTAAAAATGCGCCGCCCCCATACAGGCTTTGCCGCATCTTGTCATCAAGAAAGTAATAATTACGGTACGAAGTGTATTGATAATTGATCACAATACCGGCATCTACCCAATCGGCCAGTTTATAACCCAGTACCGGGTTGGCGCCAATGAGAAACATATCGCTGCCAAAGGATAATGACAGGCTGCCGCCGGTAAATATGTTTTCTGCTTTAAAACCACCTTCTTTCCATTCCCCTTCTTCATCCTGCGCATAGACAAAACCGGTAAATGTTACAACGAGTACAAGCAACAAAAAAGGCTTTTTCATAACATACTTTTTGTAAATAGTGTACAGTAAGTAGCGGGTACAAAATACACTTCTCCTGCAATAAACGCTGTTAACAGGTTACTAATTGCCCGCACTGTTGCAGCCTCTATTGAATTACCAGCACTTCCGGGTTGGTTTGATGAAATATGCTCGTATTCCCGGAATGGGCACGCACTAGGGAGTCTATATACCGGGTATCGCCCTGCTTTTTACCGTTTCTGCTTTCGGGATAAATAAACAGGCGGCCGCCCTGCTGTACATGCGCCGTTATGCTGCTATCCATTGCCGCACGTTCCGCACTGCTCACCGGCGACTGCCATATGGTGGCCGGCGTATAGTAGTCGAGAAAATCTTTCAGTATCCAGCCATCCTGCAAGAGTACGGCATCGGTAGCCCTGGCTTCTCCCTTCAGAGGCAGGGAACGCACGTAGTATAGATCGTTTTCCAGGTGGAGCAGGTAGCGTACGCTGCCAAAATAATTTACTACCAGCAAACAGCCTGCTATCAATGCTGTCCATTGCACGCTTTTCAGTTTGAACAAAGACTGTGTATCTGCAGCCGCAGCGCCCAGCACAAGTATCCAGAACAACAGGGATTGAAATATCCAGAATTCAAGTATTTCCGGCTCCCAGAAACAAAAGAAAAGACTGTATACCACAAATGTTACCAGCACCGGCATCATAAGGGCTGACTGCTGTTGCTTCAACTGCCTGTACCGCCGGATGAAGCGGATGGCCAGCGCTATCATAAACACCACCAGCAGTAAGGTTATCACCGCCAGCAAAACAGCCATTGATTCGCTCATATCTCTTACCAGGAATGCTTCGTCATTAAGCGAACGTTCACCGGAAAGTTGGTTGAGCCAATCCGGTACAAGCGGTAGCCGGAAAATATAGTGGCCGCCAATGAAGGCATGGGAGAAACCCATGGCCACATGCAACGGCGTTTCATAGCTCACCGGTCGCCAGTATGCATCCCCGCCCGCATAACCCTGGATCCAGTTAATCCAGCTGCCCCAGCTGTTTTGCCCTTCTATGATCCATCCTACCACAAAATAAGCGCCTCCTACCAGCACCGTGCCCATTGCCGCATACTGTAAAAATGCTATGCGGAAACGCACCTTTTGACGCTGACGCCACAGCACGTACAGCATGGTAATGGTAAAAAGGATGTGTACCTGGTGAAACAAAACGGCCGCCGAATGCAACAAGGCGCCGGTAATGATGTCACCACGGGAAAGATTGCTGCGGGTGAGCACGTACAATGCCAGCAACAGTAAAAACATCGGTGGCGCATATACTTCCACGTTGGTGCTGTAAAACCAGGCGCCGTATGAAAATGCTGCTATGCATGTACCCAACAATGATTGTACAACCGATAAACCGAAGCGTTTACGAAAAAAACTGTACACCACTGCCATACTGCCACTGCCCCATAGTGCGGTGAAAGTTTCGGCCAGGTAATGATCAGGCACTGAAGGAAACAGCGCTTTGGTGGCATACAGCCAATGGTGTGTTATATAATGATACAGCAGGTGGTGTTGATGAAACAGGTACTTTCCTTCCACCATACCATTGAGATAGGCAATGGCATCGTGTGGACCTGAAAAGTTGGAAGCAAGGGTGCACAAAAAGAATAGTAAAAAAACCGTGTACACAAACAGTGGTTCCGGTATCCGTGTCAGAGGCTTCATCCAATTAGTTTGAGTTCAGTTGAGAAACTACCAGATCCGGAAGTCCGAAAATCGGAAAGCCCGGAAGTGCAAAGCTTTGACGTCATAAAGCCTTCCGTCTTTCGGACATACGGACTTTATAACTTCCCCTGCCTTCCTGATTATTTCGTAATAAAAGCAAACCGGTTCTTTAACCGCAAAAACCATTTTTCGAAAAAATGATACGATGCCAGGCTCATCACAATGGCAACAGCCAGTGCCAGCACCGTGGTTATTACTGCTATCCAGGGATCGGCCTGGTTCCATTGCATTTTTACAACGATACGTATGGCCACATATATAGCCAGCATATGCAGGCAATATAACCCATAGGTATACACGCCTAATTTACTTACAGTTTTCCACTTTCCCAATTTTAAAAAGGAGCTTTTGGCATAGTTTTGCTCGAGAATGATCAGGCCAAAGAAGCAGCCAATTACCAGTCTTTCAAAAATGGACGCGATGCCCGGAGCGAAAATAACATCCTTAAACAGGCTGAAACCGATGGCGCAGGCATATACGCCCGCAATGGCCGGTTTACCGAGGTTGGTAATAAAGGTGAGGAATTTATTGGGGAAAGAAGTGTAATACGCCAATAAGGCCCCCAACGCCATATCGCCGATCACCGAAAAGGAGTGAAAATCGCGTATGGCACGATGCCCTTCTGAATCGCCTGTATAAAAAGCGCGGAATATGAGTGAGAACAGTATCACCCCGCCAAATACATACTTGTAATAACGCATATGCACATATCGGAGAATTACCGGCCATACCAGGTAAAACTGTTCTTCTATAGCTACCGACCACAATACCAGCAAAAGCGGAAAAGCTTCCGGCACGCCCGGATAAATCCTGATGTAGTCAAAGTTTCCGCCAAATAGAATATAGTTCCAGGGATTGGCAATTTCCTGCACCGGAGTGCCCATCATTTTACTGACTATTGGATACACCACAAATCCCAGGAAGAGACACATAAAATACAGTGGCCAGATGCGCAGGATGCGGCGGATATAAAAGTTGCCTACGTGAATGGTTTTGGTGTATTCCTTTTCTTTAATGAGCAGATAGGTAATGAGAAACCCGCTGAGCACAAAAAAGAAATTAACCCCCAGCGTACCAAACGTGAAAAGAAATTCCTGTGCGCCAAAAAATGCAGGCGAACTGTCCCTGGTGTACTGCACAAACTGCATCAGGCAGTGGTGCATGAACACCACAAAAAAGCTGAAGAACCGCAGTCCGTCCAGGTTGGGGAAAAATATGCGTGGCTTTGCCTGAGGGGCTTCGGGGTGCTGTTGCATCGGTTTCAGGGCTTTGTTACTTGGTGAGCAGGTCGTCGAAAGGAACGCCGATCATTTCTTCCAGTTCCAGTTTTACCACATTGAGGTTGCGCTGCATTTCTGTTTTGCGCATGAGTTGTTCGAAGTAAACCGCTTCTATTTTATTGAATGCTTCTGCTGTGATCCTGTTCTCTTCAAAATCCTTTTCTGCCAGTTTATAGCGGGTATATTCTGCCTGTGTAATGCGTGCCTGCAGTTCAAATTTTTCTTTGTTCATCAGGTAGTCTTCGTATTTCGACAACACTTCCCTGCGTATAGCGCGATAGCGTTCATTTTTTTCAGCCTCTGCAATGTACAGGTTTTCGCGTGCCGCTTTCACGTCATTGCTTTTGGCAGAAAAGAAGTCGAGCGGCAGCGTTAAACTGAAATTGTAGCGCGGATAGAAAATCTGCCCGTTCAGCCCGTTGCCGCCACCGTTGCTTTTCAGCGACAGTTCATTAAGGTTGCCCTGTGCTGAAAACAGGCCCAGCCACGAACCCTTTGCTTTGCGCAAATTGTATTCTGCTATGCTTACCCTGCGGTCTGCAATTTCGTAGTTAGGGTTCTGCAGCGCCAGTTGTACCAGTTTTTCCCTAATGTCGGTTTCACTGGTCTTTACGTTGGGGCTATAGGTGGAAGAAGACTGGTTTTGCGCTACAGAGGTCAGTGCAGCAAATACCAGCACAAAACCAAGGCAATATTTGTTCATGTTGGGTTTCATATTAAGATTCAGTTACTGCTTTTTTTCCGGGTGAATCGAATTGGTGCAATTTCATCATCAGGGCCAGCGCTGCATAGTAGTACAACACGCCCGGGTACTGACCAATGGCCTGTTGGGAAAATTGCGCCACCTGCATGGTAAAGATAGCTACCAGGTTGGCTACATACAAGGTTTGGATATGAGGATCTTTCACCCGGTAGAAATATTTAATACCGGTGCGCAAGGTCACATAATAGAAGATGAGCAGTATGGCCAGTCCGATCGGTCCCTGCTCCATCATCGTTTGCATATAGGCACTGTCTGGTGGAATCATGGACAAATAGTGGCCGGGATTGTACAACTGCCCTACCTGTCCGCAGGTATTCAACCCTCCACCGATGGGATGCGACCACACATAAGGTTGCACTGTTCTGCGGTTGATATCGCGGGCCATGGCTGAAGGGTCTTTGGACCCTTCGAAGGTGGAGCGCAGGCGGTTGATGACAACGTTGTCATGTATGGGCGCAAACAACAGGGCGAGGATCAGGATGCCGAAGAAGCCGCTGAATATCAGTGTTCGTTTTTCGTACAGGGTCAGCACACAATAGAACGCCATGCCGGCAATGACCATGAGCGTGGCCGTGCGGGTGCCCGTGTAGCTGGTTGCCAGGAAATGCACCACCGCCATCATTAAATAGAGTGCCCGTTTGTAGGTTTTGGTGGCGCGCAGTCCCAATATCACCAGCAATACCGTTGAACAGGCGTACAGGATGCCCGCCGTAGCCGGGTCAGACAGCAGGCCCCATTTGCGGAACATGCCATCGTTTACATACAGGGCAAAGCGTTTCTCATCGCTGATCAGCCATATGTACTCAAAATCGAAAAAGCCAATGTATTCCTGTTTGAGACAATACAATACATGCACCGTGGCAATAAAAATCCAGAACCTGACAAAGAACTTTATGGCTTCGCGCGAATTGAAGAATATGTAACTGATCAGGATGAACAGGGTATAGCTGAATTGCTTGCGTACAAAGTTGAACCAACCCAGTTTGCTGAACATGTTCGGGTTGAAAAATTCCAGCAGCAGAAAGGCCAGCATCACAATACTGCTGATCATGATGGGCGTGCTCCAGAATGACGCCGTCACTTCCTTGCGGTATCTCTTATGCGTGAGCAAACCCAGCAGTGTGAGATAGGAATAATATTCAGGAAAGAGGCCCGTAGGGACCATGGCCGTCCCGTTCGACATCTGGTTAGGCAGCATCATGAAGAACGGCAGTATGAAGCAGATGCAATACCCTACAACCGGATAAATCACGCTCAGGATACACAGTAGCAATGCCGCAGCGAGAAAAGTGATACCAATGCTCAGTTTGTAATTGATCAGCACCGTGGTGTACGCCATCCCTACCGCAATGATGGAGAGCACGAATATTCCCAGCGGGCTCGCCATTTTGCGCGTAAAGATCTGGTCGCGAAACCATTCCCATACAGCAGATGATGTTCTATGAAAAATGCCTCTTTCCATAGGGTGTTAAAAGAAAAGGAACTTGATGAACAGCGCTATCACAAACACTATGGCAAATACAGTGCTGATGACTTCATACATGGTTTTGTCCGTTTCTTCTCTTATATCATTTATATCATTGTTGTTTCCGAACATGGTAAGTATCATTTTTCGCGCATGCTCTCACGCGGCGTTACAACATTTCGCTGAAAAAACACCCGTGCATCCTGTTTTACCGGGGCGGCCGACTCGCGTTTTTTAGCTGCAAACAACCACCACAATCCCGCCTTTTCGGCAAGATTGTACAGCATCACCGGCAATAACAAACCGCCTGCCAAACAGATCACCATCAGCAACAGCACATTTTCAATACCGAAAACAGCTGTGAACAGGATGCGCAGCCCCGCTGTGATCATCAGGTGCATTACATAGATGTACAACGAGTGGTATCCCAACACACGCAGCCCTTTCAACACATTCCATTTCTGCAGCAGGAATGAAACGCACATGATAAATGTGCAACCTACCAGCGCAGTGAGAATATATATATCAGGACGGTAATATTGCACGTAATAATCATCATTGTGCATCAGGTTGAGCCTGGTAAAATAATGCTGCAGCGCTACAAACACCGGCAACAGCACCCAAATGGTGCGCCATGAATAAAACCACCGGTAGCTTTGGCTGTTGGTGATAAAATCGCTCACCAGGTTGCCAATGGCAAAGAACACGTAAAAGAAAAGCACGTCTCCCAGGAAGCCCAGCTCGAGCTGGTTCACGCGGCACCAGGCAGCCACGGAGAACATTAACAAACCCATGAGCAATTGCTGGACAGGTTTGAATTTTATATACCAGTGCGTCAGCGCGTACAACACACTTACAAAGAACAGGGCATTCAGGTACCAGAACTGCTCTATTCTTCTCGGCTTGATGATGAGATTGAGATAATCCACCGCCTCACGGTCGGCATTCACATAGCCGGCAAAAGCCAGTTGCAGTGTTACCTGTATGATGCCCCATACCAGCAACGGATAGAAAATTGTATTGAAACGATTGCTGATGTAACCGCCGATGCCTTTGCGCAACAAACTGCTGCCGAGGAACACTCCCGATACTATAAAGAACAACGGCATCCGGAAGCTGAAGAAAAATATATTGATATACTTCAGCCACGGATAACTGTACGATCCTTCACCTACGTTGCCCAGTCCCTCAAATACATGACGGAATACCACCAGCACAATACAGATGCCCCGGGCATAATCGATCCATGGATTGCGATTTCTGCCCAGTATATATCCAGCGTTAAATAAAAGATTCTTCACTATTCAGGTTTTAGGTTTATGGTATTAATTTCAAACAGGGTGGAGAATCAGTATTTCATTACAATTTCATACTTGCCAGGTCCACATTGTTCAGCACAGCGCCCACAAATTTTTCACCGGTGGATTTCAGAAATACCACCGATTCCCTGTCGAGCTGGGCCATGGAAGAACGGGCGGAGAATATTGCAATAATTCCCTGCACATACTTCGACAATTCCTTACTGTCTGCATGGGTGTTCAATGCCGCCCCTTCTATGAATACATAGTCGTAGTTGTCTGCTATGCGCGACAGGTGCTGCAGCAGATTGTCTTTGGGCAACACTTCAGCCGGCGTATGATTGCCTTCCGAACAACCAATCAGGTCGGTATTGGGAATGCTGGTCATACTGGTAATGCTCCAGAATTTGTCAATAGCATTCGGTTCGCCATTCAGGCTGAATTGCTCCAGGGCGGGCTTGCCCTCGTATTTCCGGGTGAGGGTATTATTGGAAAAATTGGCGTCTATCAGCAGCACTCTTTTTTTGGTGAGACAAAGGCTGTGGGCAAGCGACTCAATAATGGTCGTCTTGCCTTCGCCAGGCCGGGTGCTGGTAACGAGGAATATTTTCTTACCGCTGTTTTCTATTTCATAACGCAGCTTGCGCATGTTTTCAACATACATCATTTCGTCTTCCGGCCTGCGCGTTTGTCCATTAGCGTGAAAATAATCATTCACCTGCCTTTTCTTCAGGTCAATGCGGTTGAGCGAAGTAAGCATGGGCAGTTTGGTGCCGCGCTGAAACATCGACGGGGTTTTGTAGGAACCATCGAGGAATTCGAGACCAAGAATAATAAACGACGACATGAAGAACATCAGCGCCCCCGACAAACCCAGTGTAAGCGTACGTTTTGCCGACAGCGGTTCATACGCCGGTTGTCCTACCAGGGTTTGTTTGAAGTTGTTCTCGGGGTTTACGTCAAGGTCGAGAGCGGCCTGCAGACTTTTCTTCAGCGCTTCGTATTCCTGGGAAGCGATACGCAATTCATTTTCCTTGGCGCGTAGAATTACTTCATCGCCGCCGCCGGTGGCCGTCAGTTTTTCGTATTCGCTTTTCTGCTGGCGGAACAACTTTACGTTGTTTTCCGCTGCTATGATCTGTTGTTCCAGTTGAATCTTGCGGTCAATGAGATCGGTCTGGCGCATCATGGCCAGTTCTGCCGATGTGCGCGTACCCGGTGTTACGCCCACGCTCAACTGCTGGATCTTGCGCATGTTGGCGTCGATCTTAGCCTGGATGGTGCGGATTTCTTCCTGCGATTTACCTGCTTTTTCAATTTCAAGATTTTCATTTTCCCGGCGCAGGCGCAAAATCTCTGCATTGTTGTTGGTAGTGGCAGTACCGCTAGTTTCGTTCGAGAGGTTGCGAAGCTGGGTTTCAACGGCCACCAGTTCTCCCCGCAGCGTGTTCAGCCGGGCCTGTTCATGCTGGTAGTTGCTGGTAAGTTCCGATACTACCGACATAGCGGCAGAAGCACGGTCGGCCACATTGGGCGTACCGATCCGGGCCCTGAACTCCTGCAGTTTGGTGGTCAGGCTGTCTACCACTTTTTTCTTCTCCGCTATCAGGCTGTCCAGCTTGGCCGTAGACTCCAAGGTGCGCACACCATATATAGAGTTGAAGAAACGGATGAACTGCTCGCCAATAGTGTTTACCACAAAAGCAGAGAGCAGGGGATTTTCCGAACGGAAATAAATGTTGATGAAGTCGGTGCGCTCAACGCGTGAAAAACTCAGCGCGTGCGATAATGTCCAGCCGTCGTACTTGTATAATTCGATGAGGTCGTAAACCTTCTTTTCTTCGGGGTCGAAAGGATTGAGCAGTTCGAGGTTGGCAATTTTGCGGCGCAGCAATTGCCGGGCGCTTTCCTGGTTCACCAGCACGTATTCGTTCTTTTTCTTTTGCTCTTCGGTGAGCCTGCGGAAGGGCTTTTCTTCCTCCAGGTCGTGCAGCATCAGTTTGTAGGAAAGCATGCCCATTACCTTGGGCGATTTGAACGTTTCAATCACATTACTGAAACGCAGGTCTATTTCAAACAGGTTGATTGATTGCTCCTGTTGAATACTTACTTTCTTTTCCATGGTGAAGCCGGTAGAATACTGCGATACCGACTCGTACAACCTGGGTTTCATCAGCGTAAAAACAAATCCCGCCGCCAGGCCCAACACGGAGCAAAGAATGATTATCCATTTTTTCCGTAGCAACGAATGCAACAGATACTTCAGATCCATGAGGATTCGATTTGGGTTTCAGCTAAATGTTGCCGGAGATGTTCAGCAGTTGGTGAAACCGGCTGAAAGATTTCCGGCTTTCCTGTCTCGTTAACAGATCACAATATTAACACAGGAAAAGTACCAAAAAAATCCGGGAACCGTGGGAGCCGCTTCCCGGATTTTACTGTTTATAAGCACATGGCCTTGATTTAGTTTCTGGCCTTGATCATCTTGGTGGCTTTTACCATTTTACCGTTCGCGGTCAGGGTAACCATATATACGCCCGGGTTCAGTTTGGCTTCTGCTGCATTTACACGCAACAGTGTATATCCGGCAGCCATGGTGCCAAAGTCGCGGCGGTATACCAATCTGCCTGTCATATCATATACATCCACCGCTATCTTGTTCGTGCCGGAGGCATTATTGAATTCGAGGTTGATGATGTCGCGGAACGGATTGGGATAAACCGCAGGCTCACTGATGGTCTTTTGTGCCTCTTCCGTTTGCGTGTAATCGGCTATCCGCACCAGTTCTTCTGCACCGTCCACCGGTTGGTTACTGTTGATCACGGAACCGCCCTGTACATCATCGTACGACTGTACCACCATGGCAGAGATAAATCCGAAGGTTACGCCCGCCTTATCGGGTGTGGTAAATTCCACCAGCAGTTCACCATTCTCATCAGGTACCAGGTCGCCTATGTACACCATCTTGCTGGAGTTCAGGTAAGCATTCAGGTATACCGATCTGCCATTCACCCTATACACCATGGTCATATTGCCACCAAACACATCGTTGTTCAGGTTGGCAGTAAATCCGAGGCGGTAACGCTTGGTCTGGTTCAAACCGCTCAGTTTTACGGATGCATAGCCGGCCCTGTCGATCCAGAATGAGCTTTCCATCACACTGCCCGGCACGATGCCGCCACTGCTGGTCAAACCCGTGATGTTTTCACCGGAGAACGGTGAAACAATTGACAGCGACAGGTTGGTAAGCATATTGTCCTGGTTCACGAAATTGGTGGCTGTAGCCGGTTCCATCGGGTTCATGTCAAGGTTGTTCCATGGAGTAGAAGCGCCCGGCACAGTAAATGTAAAGTTGATATACACTACGCTTTGCGGCGTGATGGCTTTCACACGGTTGCTCCATGCAGAGAAGGTATTGCCGGCGCCCCTTGCACGGATACGATACCAGTATTTGGTATTCGGCTGCAGGCCTGTGTTGGTATAAGTGGATGCGCCCACACCCAGGTTGATGTTCACTACGTTCTGCGTAAACAGCGAGTCAGTAGCGCGCTGCAACTGGAAGCCCGTTTCATTGTACGAACGGTCAGACCAGATGAGCTGTATGCTGTTGCGGTCCTGTCTCGGTTCTGCATACAGGTTAGCAGGCGCCATCAGTGTAATGGAAGGATCGAATTCTTCCAGCTGAATACCATTCAGGAATATATAGGTGCTGCCGCTCACCTTGCGGATAGATACTTCTATTTCACCGTTCACAGGTGTAAGGCCATTGAGGTTGGCAGTACCGTTGGTATTGTTGCGGGCATTCAGCGTATCCACCTGCGAACCGGAAGAATACCTTGAAATGGCATTCATACCTTCATTCTGACTGCCCACGAGCACAATGTTGTAGCGCTTGGAGTTGTTCAGGCCGGTAAACTTGAAGCGCAGGGTATTGGTACCGTCAGAAGTAATACCGTCGTCGGCAATACCACTGGCCAGTACAGAGTCGGGGAATACGCCCGAATTGTTACCGGTCCTGTGACCCATTTCCGTAATATTATCCCAGGTTGTCAGCAACTGGATACCAAACGGTGTCACGTTGTTACTTTCATCGCGCAGGTTGTTCAGGGTATTGCCTGCATTACCATAGGCCAGGAAGTTGTTCCAGGGCGCAGGTGCAGGAGCGCTCCAACCGAGGTTTATATATACCGAACGGGTATTGTTATCGCTTACGTGTACCGCCAGCCCTTGCGTAGCTTCACCACCATGATTATCCGTCACACGCACGGTCATATAGTGTGTGCCTATATGATCAGCCACAGGATTTACATCGATGCGGTACTGGTTGTTGCCCAGCGATACCAGTTGCACAAAGGAAGGTTTCTTCAGTATAGAAACGGTGAGCACATCGGTAACATCGTCTGATACGCTGAACGTTTGCTGACCGGAACCTTCCGCCTTCACATACATATCGGTCAATCCGTTAATCAAAGGATTGTTGTTGGCGGTGAAGATGGTTACCGTATCGCTCGGTTCGCTCATACCCAGGTAGTTCACCCCTCTTAGGAAATAGTAATACTGGGTAAAGGGCTCAACTGTTTTATCGAGATAGGTTACACTGTCTTTCTGTGCGTCCGGTGTAATTACCGTATACGGACCAGCCAGGTTGGTAGCACGATAGATCCTGTAAGATGATTCATTGTAAGCAATGTCATTCCAGGTGAGCCGCACACCCTGGTTGGGGATAGTGTAGGCAGACAGGTTCTGCGGTTTGATAGGCACAGTGCCATCGTCAACCTGCTTGTCGATGATCAGCGCATTCAGAATGGCACCGATCATGGGCGAGGGATCACCGGTCATGGTGATGAACACTTCGCCGCTCGCATTCGGTTGTATCTGATAGATAGTATCTGTTCTGTTGATATTGCCCAGAACACGAGATTGAACGCTGATACCGTTAATGGTAAAGGTGGTAACGGTATTGGCATTGTATCCGCGCCAGTCTTCATAACCTGCTTCACTGGCAAAGAACACAAAATTGTATTTGCCATTGGGATCAAGGCCATATACGCGCAGCACGGCCTGGTCTGGACCACCATTGTAGCCAATCTTCAACTGGTCTTTGATCACAGCATCGGGGAAGATGCCGTTACCGTTGGCCTGTGCGCCATGGTCAGTACCGTTAACGCTACCGGCGCTCACCAGATTGATGCCTACAGTGGTTACCTGACCTTTAATATTCACCATGTTCTGCAGGTTGAAGGTAGAGTTGCCGCCCAATAACACATGGTTCCATCCGGCAACGGGCAGCGTCCAGTAGTTCATGTTCACGCGGATGCTTTCGTTCGGGTCTACTTCGTTCACCACAATACCAAAGGAACGTGTGCTCCAGCCGCCAAAGGCGTCGCGCACCTTCATGGTCACATTGTATATGCCGCTGGCAGCATAGTGGGGTTTCAGCTTCAGCGTACCGTGACCACCACCGTTGTCGGTAAAGCTGATCCAGGAAGGCAGGTTTTCAAACGACCAGGTCAAAGCACTGTTCACTGCGTCGTCATGCGCCGATACCGCAATCTCCAATGAATCGCCTTCATTGATCAGCACATCGTTTATCGGGTCAATTACCGGCACACTGTTATTATTTACAATGAGGCTGAACCGTACGGTATCGTAACCGTTGAAGCCATCGGCCACCACCATGCGTACATTGTATACACCCTGTACGCCGGCGGGCGGATTAGCTACGATATTGGCGTTACCGTTGCTTACATTTTCAATGGTTGCAAACCAGGGCAGGTTCAGCGCCGTGAATTGCAATGGGTCGCCATCCACGTCAGATGCAGTAACCGGAACGCTCACCGATTCGCCCTGGCGTACCGTAAAGTTCGGTATGGGGTTCAATACGGGTGGCGTATTGGCGGTGGCGGCACTTGCTTCGCCGGTAAATGCAGAAGGCGTAGGTGCGCCGGTTGCACGCACTTTATAGAAGTAGTGCACATTGGCAAATACCGGTGCATCAATGTAAGTCTTTTGGCTGCCAGGTCCGCCTGCTACTGTTGTAAGCAGACTGAACTCGGTATTGTTGCCTACCGAACGCCAGATCTCAAATCCTGTTTCATTTTCACTGTTGTCGTTCCAGGTAAGCTGAATGGTGTTCAAACCGGGTACAGATGCTACCAGGTTGGTGGGTGCTACCGGTGCGGGCGGCGCAGGCTGTGTGGTAGCCGAAGCAGCCGTGGTAAAGGCAGACTGACCATTATTATTAATAGAACGCACCTTGTAGAAATAAGTAGTGCTTGCATTCAAACCGGTATCAACAAACGAACTCTGAGTAACCGTTGCTACCGGAACGTATACGCCGTTCAGCGAAGTAGAACGCACAATTTCAAAACCGGTTTCATTGTTACTGTTATCTGTCCAGCTGAGTTGAATGCTGTGATAATTGGGCGCATTGGCACTGAGACCGGTTGGCGCACTGGGCACACTGCCGCCCGGACTACCGCTTTCAGTAAAGGCTTCGTTAGGAATATTTACATAACTACCGCTGGTGCCGATTCTCCACTGAAGCCTTAATGCTTCACCGCCGTTCTTTTCAAAATAGGCAAGGGCTATGGGGTAAGCGGTGTTGCCATTCATGGTTACATTACTGCCGGCCGCCTTACAGTTATCACTATGCAACCCGTTGTGGTCAATGTGACCGCTGCTTGAAGGATTGTACTGGGTGTTCCAATAGAAACGGCTGCCATCGTCGGAACAAATCTGGAACCTGCGGGTGCTGTTGGTGCTCGATACACGGAATATATGTCCTTCCCACAGCATGCCAAAATAATCATTCAGCCCGGCAGGCCTTACGCTAAGGTCAACATTCGGCGCCATGCCTTCTTTTATCGGAACCAACTGGTTAAAGTCCGGCAGACTGTTCCAGTCGCCCTGGTATACCTTATAACACAGGCCCTGCGCTTTTGTATAGGCAGTGATCTGGTTACTGGGTTGGGAATGATTGCCGGCAGCGTCTTTTGCTTTTACTACAATAGCATAGTTGGTAAGCGGGGTTACCTCGAGGATTTCAAAGCGGTTGTTGGTGCCTGCAGTTGAATAAGCCCTTACACCATTGATATAAATATCATAACCGGAAACGCCGATATTATCGATGGATGGATTCCAGCGGATCACAATCTTATTGCGTGTAATACATACTGCTTCCAGGCCGGAAGGTGGAGTGGGCGGCTGATTATCGGCAGGCGTCACCACTGTTGCCTCATTGCTGTTGGCAGCAGCGCCAAAATCGCTCACCGCACGTACAATGTATGAGTAACTCACATTGGAAGCAAGATTCTGATCAAGATAAGAAGTTGCATCCGGTCCAGTAATATGAATCAGCGTATAGGGACCGCCGGGAGAAGTGGCCCTGTAAATCTCAAATCCCGTTTCATTCTGACCAGCATTGGGATTCTGGTCCCAGGTCAGCTTCACATTAATACTATTCTCCACTACCGCTTTCAGGTTGGTAGCGGGATCGGGTTTGGGCTCACCATTGGCAGCCACTACTTTAAACTCGGGAGAGAATATGGAACCACAACCAAACGGTTCGTAGGTTTTTGCTGTGTAATTGCCTGGTACGGCAAGGAAGATGGAGTCGGTGCTGATCAGCGATCCATTGCGATACCATTCATAGCGTCTATAGTTGGGCGGCAGTATCAGCGGAACGTTGGAACTGCCGTCGGGAGCAGGCAATACTTTACTGCGCAATCCGTGCACTGCTATGGGGGGCGTTGTGGTAACCGGCTTGGGTGAAATTACAGCCGGCTTGGGCGACCATTGAGACCAGGGCCCGTTTTGCACCCTTCTGAAGCGAACACGGTAGGTACCAAAGGTATCTACAGTAATATCATTAGCAGTAAAGCTTACGATGTATTCCGGCTTAAGAATCTGGTGAGAATAGCTGTTAGAGCCGGTCCTTACAGCACGTGCAATCAATTCGCCATTGCGCTCCCATTCATATTCATAGAAGCCACGGGTGATACCAATTTTTGCAGCAATGGCTGAATCAGGGCACCAATCATAGCGTTGAAAATATACCAGCGGGTTGGCTTTGTGCAGATCGTTCATCCATTCAACAAACCCCGGCAGCGTCCAGTGCTGGTCCCACACACTATGGCCGAGGTTTTCAAAAAGCGTCCAGGTAATATTGGCACCGGCATTCTTGATACCCTGGTAGGTACCGTTGGCAAAATTGGGGTCCGGATTGTTATCTTTTCCACCCGTAGCAAACCAGATGGGAATATGTACAAAGTCGGAATAGTTGGTGGCGCCGGTAGCAGCTGCAGAAGGAGCCACTTTGGTTACACGCTGGGGAAAGTTCGCAGTAAGAATCCAGTCAGCAGCGCCTCCGTTGGACAAACCGGTTACCAACACTCTGTCTATATCAAGCCCTTCATATTTTGCAATAGAGTCTATTACATTCACCACTGCATTGTAATAATGCACATAGGGGTACAAGCCCCATTCATTCCAGCAGGTACCGCCGGCGGTAGTTACATTTTGCGGATACAAAAGAAAACCGTCAAACTGACCATTATCCACGCGGTCGCGGAACAATTTACCGCCCCACTGCATCTGCTTTTCATTGTTATAGATGCCACCGTTCGACGGGCAACCCGGCTCACCGGCGCCGTGGAAGAAGACCATTACCGGCCATTTCTTACCGGCAGCAGCACTGTCGGGGTGGAAAGATTTGGGCCATTTCAAACGGAAAGCCATCTGCGCTCCCCCGCCCATGTTATAAAAATATGCCTTGAAGGATGATACGTCCCATGAATTGCTCACGCCCTGTGTGTAGGCGGCAACCCATTTCTGAAGGCCGGCAACAGCGGGATTTGGCCTTTCAGGAGACCCTAACGCTGCGTTGGCGTTGTAACGGATCAACTCGTCGTTGGGATCAAACACATCCTGCGCCTTAGACAAGGCAGCAAAGCACAATACTCCAATTGTGGTGAGAAGTAATACTCTTTTCATAATACGCTATGATTAAAAACGTTTAATGCAAAACCGGTTAAAGCCAATGCTGGTTTTAAATGAGGATATTCACCTGGGACATTATGTAGCTATAGGAGGTATATTGGAGGTGTTATACCGGTGGGCTTTCGCAGAATAATTGAGGTAAGGTGCACAAAGGTTTTCGAGGGATGCTTGGAGCGAGAGATTTCAGGAGCGGCTCAAAAATAGTAATAATTTCCAAAAAGTGAAATTTTTGCAGTTGAATTAATGGACAATACATTTGCGCTGCATCGCCGGTGGTAAGCGGTGTTTTGATCATGGTGAGTGGGTAGTGCGGATAACCCTGTGAACACAACAACTTTATGACTATTCTGCAATTCGTTTTCTGGGCCAGCCTGATTATCATATTCTATAGTTATATCGGGTACGGTATACTGCTGTGGCTGCTGGTGCAGGTGAAACGACTGTTCCGCAGGAAGACCAACCCTGCCGCACAAACGGACAACCTGCCCCGCGTGGCACTGGTGGTGGCCGCCTACAATGAAGAAGATTTCATTCGCGATAAGATTATCAACACCTTAGAACTGGATTACCCTTCCGAATTGCTGGAAGTAATATTTGTTACCGACGGCTCTACCGACAAAACGCCAGCTATTGTTAAAGAATATCCCTTCATACGCCTGCTCCATCAACCCGAACGGAAAGGAAAAATTGCGGCGGTGAACCGCGCCATGCAATTCGTACAAAGCCCGGTGGTAGTCTTCTGCGATGCCAATACCCTGCTTAACAAGGAATGCATCCGCCGGATTGTACAACATTATGATGACCCGCGGGTGGGTGGCGTGGCCGGAGAGAAAAGGATCATGGCGGCAGGAAACGATACGGCCGCCGCTGCCGGCGAAGGATTGTACTGGAAATATGAATCTTTCCTCAAACGGCTCGACTCTGAACTGTATTCCACCATGGGCGCCGCCGGCGAACTGTTTTCCGTACGCAAGGAACTGCTTGATGAAGTACCGGAGGGAACGATCATTGAAGACTTTGTGCAGTCGCTCAAGCTCTGCTCAAAAGGATATGTGGTAAGGTACGAACCCAATGCCTGGGCGGCGGAGACCGCATCTGCCTCCATTAAAGAAGAAATGAAACGCAAAGTCCGGATATGTGCAGGCGCTTTCCAGGCGATGATATTATTAAGGGAGTTGTTCAATGTATTTAAATACCCGGTGGTTGCTTTCCAGTTCATCTCCCATCGCATTCTGCGGTGGACCATCTGCCCTCTTGCACTGATCACCCTGCTGATCAGTAATATATTATTGGTATGGATGGGACCGGCCCATCTTTTTTACCAGGTTACCCTGGCAGGCCAGGTATTGTTTTATATGCTGGCCATTGCTGGCTGGGCCTATGCCAGTAAAGACATACGGGTAAAGGCACTCTATATTCCTTTTTACTTCCTGTTTATGAATATTTCGGTATTTATAGGATTTAACCGGTTCATTCGCAACAAACAAACAGTGTTGTGGGAACGGGCTGCACGATCAAAGGCTAACAGCCACAGCCATCCTACCCAATAACCATTAGTGGTTTTGAGTATATTTAGTAACCGGCTATTGTATACTACCTACTGTCCATGATGATATATTAAAATACCACAGTAAGGGTATTCGCCCACGAAATATTATTGCCCATATTTGCACTGGAAATGAAAATATAATAAAGGGTAATATTTGGTTTATTGATTTTTGTTGCTATTTTTACCCCGCATTTCATACAATCCTTCCCTATATTCCACTTTCCTTTGAATAACGCTGGGCATATGATTTGTTAGCTTATTCTCTTTGTAACCACAATCCTTAGAAATTCCTCTGCATACTGATTCCACAATCAGACAATCCACTAGTTCATACTGAAAGCCATTTCAGCATAAACGAAACCCCATATGATCTTCCTAAAGGTCACAATACCTCTGTAAACCACCATCCAAATGCAAGCCTGTTGAAAAATTGCGAATTAGTTACAACTAATCTTTTTCTGCACACGTGAAGCCGGGCATCGCTGCCGGGTTTCATCTGATGGATGAAAAAAAATTATTGACAGATGAAAAAGAGTATACTCGCAATTGATGACAGTAAAGCAATGCGCTTTTTATTGCAAACTGTACTCGGCAAAGACTACCAGGTAATCACAGCTCCGGACGGATGCTCAGCAATGTATTGGCTGTCGAAAAGAAACCTGCCCGACCTGATTATTGTGGATGCGCAACTGCCGGATATGCAAGACTGGGAACTGGTAGAACAATTTGCCACGAGCGGTATCTACCGGGATATTCCACTGATTGTATTATCAGCTTTAGATAAAGGTATCACACAAGCCAAATGCCTGGAATATGGCGTAACTGCTTATTTCACCAAGCCCTTTAATCCGGTGGAGCTGGTGGAAGCCGTACATCGCGGAATCAACAACTATAAAAAGACATCGGTGTATTCATCGCATGTTGAAAGTTGATTTGTACTGTATGAAACATAACCACCTCTAAAAGCCTACTTTATGGAACTAACTACTTTACCTGAACAGAAGTTATCAAAAAGAACATACAGGCACTTTACCATCAAGACCAGCCCGGTTGAAGAAATCACAGATGCCAAAAAGCTGGAATTCTTCTACATAGGCGGGAACAGTGCCAACATAGACAGCCTGATCAACAGTTTCGACAGCGGCTATGCTGCCGAAACCACGCAAAACGCGCAATCCATGCTGCACAGGCTGCTCAGCAATTCCGATAATGTCACCATTCCCGACATTATTATTGCCGAAGCTGGAATCGGTGCCGATAACCTGCGCGAATTCAGCCGCTTCCTGGCAGCCAATCAATCGCTGGCAGCCGTTCCTTTTGTTGTAGAAGCTTCGCAAATCACTGCGGGTGAAGTAAGCAGGCTGCGCCGGTACGATTTTATCGATGATATCATTTTCCTGAAAGATTACACCAAGGCATCCCTGCTGCGGAAAGTGAATTTCCTGAAGAAAGTAAAACACCACCTGGTGCATGAACAGGCCGGTAATGGGTTGGAAAATTCTTCCCTCACCCGCACGCCTTCGCACTTTTACCTGAAGCGAACTTTTGATGTTATCACCGCTTCGCTGTTGCTGCTGGTGCTGAGCCCCCTGTTCCTGCTCATTGCTATTGCGATCAAGCTGGAATCGAAAGGACCGGTATTCTATGTGAGCAAACGCGCCGGTCGTGGTTACCGCATTTTCGATTTCTTCAAGTTCCGCACCATGCACGTAGGCGCCGATGCCAAAATCCGCGACTACTCGCACCTGAATCAATATGGCACCGGGCAAGGTCCGCTCTTCATCAAGATTGACAATGACCCACGCATAACAAGAATCGGATCTTTCCTCCGCAAGACAAGTCTTGACGAATTGCCGCAGCTGGTCAACGTGCTGCTGGGCGATATGTCGCTGGTAGGCAACCGTCCACTGCCGCTGTACGAAGCCGCCACCCTCACCACCGATGAATGGGCCAAACGCTTTATGGCACCGGCTGGCATGACGGGTCTCTGGCAGATCAAGAAAAGAGGAAAAAAAGATATGTCGGTTGAAGAGCGCCTGACGCTCGATATTGATTATGCCGACAAATACAACTTCCTCTACGATCTCTGGATCATGGCCAATACGCCTTCTGCCCTGTTCCAGAAAACCAATGCGTAAAACATCAGCAATACGTTGCAGGTTACATAATTGTATGGTTAAATGGTAAGCGGCCAATGGCCACCACCATTTAACCATATCATCCTGTAATCCGTAACCCGCAACCTTTTACCTGCAATCCGAAACCCGTATCTTGCTTACCATGCAACCGCCTTTCGTTTCTGTCATTACCCTTAATTACAACCAGACAGATGTTACGTGTGCATTCCTCGAATCTACACGTGCATGGACTTACCCGCATTACGAGATACTGGTATGCGATATGGCTTCGGCCGTGAATCCCACTGAAAAAATCCTGGCAGGCAACTATCCCAACACCCGTTTACTACTCAGCAACAAAAACCTGGGGTTTGCAGGCGGCAACAACTGGGGCATGCGCCAGGCAAAAGGCGATTATTATTTCATTGTAAACAACGATACCGAAGTAACACCACAGTTGCTGGAAAAACTGCTGGAACCGTTTGCCAAAGATGGCAGTATCGGTGTTACCTGTCCGAAGATCATGTTCTTTGATCAGCCGGAGGTTATCCAGTATGCCGGTTTCAATCCCATGAACCACTTTACCGGGCGCACCACCAGCATTGGGATTGGCGAAAAAGACGAGGGACAACACAACGAACCGCGTGCCACCTTTGGCGCGCATGGTTGCGCCATGATGGTAAAAAAAGAAGTGGTGGAAAAAGTGGGCATGTTTCCTGAAAAATTCTTCCTTTATTACGAAGAATGGGATTGGTCGGCCAGGATCAGGAAGGCGGGTTATAAAATATGGTATACGCCGCAGGCCACCATTTATCATAAAGAATCGCTCAGCGTGGGAAAATCAAATCCCATGAAAGTGTATTATCACACGCGCAACCGGATACTGTATATCCGGAGAAATGCCGGAATGTTTGAGAAACTGGTGTTTTCGTTGTTCTTTCTGATCTTTACTTTTCCAAAGAATGTGGCGGCTTACCTGTTGCGCGGACAGTTTGCCCAACTGAAATACTTTATAAAAGGTGCCATATGGAATGTGTATTCGTCAAGCAGGTCGGCTGTGTGAGTTTGGTTTCCTTTTTCGGGACATCCGTGCCCGCTTCAATAATCGTTTTAAAATTGCGTTGTAACCAGGCATGATCTCTACACTACTTCATATCATTTTCGGTGTACTGTTTGTTTTTCTGGCCATTTATACAGTATACTTCTTTATAGCCGCTCTTGCCGGGCGACTCTACCGCGGGCCTGTATATGGGGTGAACCCGGAAAAGAAACGCATAGCGGTACTGATCCCCACGTATAAGGAAGATCATATCATTATCCATACGGCGCGTAAAGCAGTGGAGCATGACTACCCTGCTGATTGTTTTGATGTATTTGTAGCGGCAGACCAGCTGCAGCCGGAAACCATTGCGCAATTGCGCGCCATACCGGTAAATGTACTGGAAGTACAGTTCGAATTAAGTTCAAAGGCCCGTTCGCTGAACCGCCTGCTGAACCATATCCCGGAAAATGATTACGATGTAGCCATCATACTGGATGCGGACAATGTAATGCAACCGGGCCTGCTGGAAAAAGTGAACGACGCTTTTCAGAAAGGCTTCCGCGCTGTGCAAACCCACCGCACGGCCAAGAACCGCAACACTGCCGTGGCCATCCTGGATGCGATGAGCGAAGAAATCAACAATCATATCTTCCGCCGCAGCCAGCGGGCTTTAGGGTTTTCCTGTAATACCATCGGTTCCGGCATGTGTTTCGAATTCAAAAAAATAAAAGAGATCTATAACAAGCCGGGCATCCTGGGCAATGCGGCCTGCGACCGCGAAGTGGACTTTGAGATCATGAAGGCCAACATCTGCATGGAATTCATTGACGATGCCTATGTGCTGGACGAAAAAGTAAGCAGCAAAGCGGTATATGAAAGACAAAGAACGCGCTGGCTGGAATCGCAGATCATTCACCTGAAACTGTTCTTCGACAAAAAAGGCGGGCCCATTCGCAAAACAAAAGACTACTGGAACCGGTTGTTTGTGAACCTGGTGCCCCCGCGACTGATCTTCCTCTTCAGTTTCTTCGTGGTATTCGTTCTTTTTGTGCTGGAGTACTTAACCGGCTACTCAATTTTGTTTCCTTCCTACTTTCCCTGGTGGCTCGCATTAACGGCTACCTACCTTGTTGTATTTCCGTTATCGCTCCCCCGCAGCTTTTATACCTGGCAAACGCTGCGTGCCCTGGTGCTGGTGCCCGTGCTGGTATTCTCCATGCTGAAAGCATTATTGAAAATGAAGGTGAGCAGGAAGGAGTTCTTGCATACGCCGAAGACGTATACGAATAACTAGCGGATTTGAAAAAGAAACCGGTTTTAGGTAATAGTGGCAGTTGCTAACCACCAGGCGCCACATTAGCAAAGTTGCGCATCAGGTACTATGCGTTGAAAATTTATAGCGACCAGTTGCATCAACCAGCAACAGCGGATCAGTTATAATGAGTCCGCCCGCATGATCCCCCCCATTTACCCCGAAGACTCTATAGCACCCGCATTAACCCATATGCTTTGTGCTGATTCGACCCATGCTGTGCAGTCACCCATTGTCTCATTTTCCACCCTCGAATTATCAAATTTGCTAATTTGTTCATCTTCTCCGGGTTTCCCCCTAATTTTTGCACAATTTGCCCACTCGTGCTCCTTTTTTGGCATTTGGTCTTTTTTTTGTTGCCATTTTGGGCTGCTGCCCATTACCTTCCCGTACCCCCGTTTACTGCGCCTGCCTTACGGGTAAATCATGAAAAAAGTCAAAAACCGGGGTTCCCATGTATAGAAATTCGCCTTTTGGTCGTTTCTTGGTAAGGTTATTGTGTTTTGGGCAGCATGCTGCACCCGATCCAATATATCCTCAATCCGAAAAATCAACCTTATGAAAAACTCTACCTACGTAGTTAGGAAACCTTTCTGGCTATCCGTAGCTTTCCTACTCTTTCTCTCATCCCTACACGCTCAATTAACTCCCAAAAATCTTACTGCTGCTAATGGTGAACTGGTGGGTTTTTATGAATACAAACCCGTTGATTACAATCCAGCTATCAAATATCCCATCATCATCTTCCTGCACGGTATAGGTGAGCGTGGCAACGGCACTACCGACCTTCCCCGCATACTGGGAAACGGTACCCCCAATGAGATTCAGAATGGCCATAATATGCGGTTCTTCTGGAATGGTAAATGGGAAACCTTCCTGGTGCTGATGCCCCAGTTGAACAGCAAATATGGATATTGGCAGAACTTCTACGTAGATGAAATGCTGAAATATGCTGAGAATAACCTGAGCATCGATCCCAACCGCATCTATCTCACCGGGCTTAGCCTGGGTGGTGGTGGCGTTTGGGCCTATGCGGCCGGTTCTGCCGCCAATGCACAGAAATTTGCGGCCATTGGCGTTACCTGTGGCACTTGCCAGAACGTGAACTGGTGCCATGTTGCCAATGCCAACCTTCCCGTATGGGCCTGGCACGCCCAGGACGATGGCACTGTAGGCGTATCGTGCAGCATTGGAGCCGTCTCCGGTATTGAGAACTGTAACCCTGCCGTAAGACCTTACCTCACCGTTTGGCCTACCGGTCAGCACTGGATCTGGACACGCGTATACAACACGGCTTATGAAGCACAACATCCCAATATATATGAATGGTTTTTAGGACAGGATAAGAGCAAACCCGTCAACCAGCGGCCTGTGGCCCATGCCGGCAGCGATAAAACCATCACTACCGGTTTGGGCGTGGTAACACTGGACGCCAGCGGTTCTACAGACGCCGACGGAAAAATTGTGCGCTATGTATGGACGCAAACGAGCGGTCCTACGCAAACACAATTGCCCAATGGCGGCGTGCTCACCACTCCCCTTGCTACCATTACCGGGTTTACCGTTCCGGGCACCTATAAATTTGAATTGCGGGTAATTGATGATCGTGCGGACTGGACCACTGCCAGCGTGACCGTGACCGTTACTTCCGGCCCGGCGCCCTCCAATCAACGACCGGTAGCTGATGCAGGGGATGATATTACCATTATTTTGCCTGCCAATGCGGAACTCGATGGCAGCCAATCCTACGACCCGGATGGCTCCATTTCTTCTTACAGTTGGAGCTATGTAAGCGGTCCGCTGCAGTACACCCTACATACTCCCACATCGGCCAAAACTACCTTGTCTGATCTGGAACCCGGCACCTATGTTTTCCGGCTGGTGGTAACAGATAATGGCGGCCTCACGCACGAAGACCAGGTAATGGTAAATGTGCTGCCCCCGGGCAGCGCGCCTCCTGCCAACCGTCCGCCGGTTGCCAGTGCAGGTACAGATATTGTGGTGGCATTGCCCAACAACAGTACCACGCTAGACGGCAGCGCTTCGCTGGACCTCGACAATAATATTGCCAGCTATGCATGGACCAAGATCAGCGGACCGGCTTCTTATAATATTGCCAATGCCGCTGCCGCCAAAACCGGCGTCAGCAACCTGAGCGCAGGTACGTATCAGTTTCGCTTATTAGTCACCGATAAGGAAGGGTTGACCAGCAGCGACACGGTAACTGTTTCCGTTAAGACTATTTCAAACCCTTCTAACCAGCCGGCGGTACCGGAAGCAGGCAATACCATTCACGTTACGCTTCCCGACAATACCGTGATACTGGACGGCACCGGCTCTTATGACCCGGACGGCGCATTGAACCAGTTTGAATGGTCTTTGTCGGCCGGTCCTGCTCAATACACCATTCTCAATAAAAATGCGGTAAAGACGGCGGTGAGCAATCTTATCCAGGGCACGTATATTTTCCGCCTGGTGGTATGGGACAATGCCTGGGTGCCTGTGGCCGATACCGTTCGTGTGGTGGTGCATCCGGCGCCTACCGGGGCTAACAGACCACCGGTAGCCAATGCGGGGAATGATATTACCATCAAGCTGCCCACCAACAATACGCCTTTGAACGGATCAGCATCTGACCCGGATAACAATATCAGCAGTTATTTATGGAAAAAAATCAGCGGGCCTGCAGCGTACCAGATTGCGGATGCCGGCTCACTGCAAACCACCGTATCGAACCTTGAGGAAGGTACTTATGCATTCAGTCTCACGGTGACCGATGCCGGTGGCTTATCGCACGCAGACACGGTAGTGGTAACCGTACAGGCTGCTGACCCGGCGCCTCCGAATCAGCAACCGGTGGCAAGGGCAGGAAATGATATTACGATTAAACTGCCGGTTAACTATACCAGGCTGGATGGGAGTGCTTCATCGGATCCCGATGGTAACATTGTTTCGTACAAATGGACTAAGCTGACAGGTCCTGCAGCATATACAATAGCCAAACCTGATTCCGCGGCTACTGACCTAACCGGGCTGGAAGAGGGAAAATATACTTTCCGCTTAGTAGTAACAGACAATGGAGGATTAACCGGTGATGATACCATACAGGTAACGGTACAAGCTGCTGACCCGGCGCCGAATCAGAAACCTGTAGCCAAAGCAGGTAATGATATCACTATTAAACTGCCTGTGAACTATACCCGGCTGAATGGTTCAGCTTCGTCTGATCCTGATGGTAACATTGTTTCGTACAAATGGACCAAACTCACCGGTCCTGCTGCCTATACCATTGCTAAACCTGATTCTGCGGCTACAGACCTAACCGGCCTGGAAGAGGGAAAATATACTTTCCGCTTAGTAGTAACAGACAATGGTGGATTAACCGATGATGATACGGTACAGGTAACTGTTCAGGCTGCCGACCCGGCGCCCAATCAAAAACCTGTAGCCAAAGCCGGCAACGACACCAGCATTACCTTGCCTGTAAACAGCATTAAACTGGACGGCAGCGCTTCTTTCGATCCTGACGGCGGCGCCATTAACCGTTTCCAATGGACGAAAATTGGCGGCCCTGCAGCGTTTGCTATTACCAACAGCACGGCAGCAGCAACAACCGTCACGGGCATGGAAGAAGGAAAATATAGCTTCCGCCTGGTGGTAACCGACGATGGCGGATTAACTGATGATGATACGATTATCGTTACTGTTCAACCCAAACCCAATGTAGCGCCTGTTGCCAATGCCGGCGATGACCGGGAGGTAGCCGCCACCACTACCCAGATCAAACTGGATGGTACCGGTTCCTATGACCCCGATGGCGATATTGAATCGTACCTGTGGGTACGGGTAAAGGGCCCGGGTTCGGTAACCATCGGCAACAGCAATACGGCCACCCCCACCGTGTATAATGCCGGGGAAGGCGAGCACGTGTTTGAACTGACGGTAACGGACGATCAAGGCGCCAGCGCCAAAGACCAGGTGGTAATTACGGTATTGTCGTCCAACAGCACACGTCCCGTAGCCAATGCCGGCCGCGATACCGGCATCAGCGTACCGGCCAGTTCCGCCGTACTGGATGGCAGGGCTTCCTTCGATCCCGACGGTTCTATAGTGAAATACGAATGGCGCCAGATAGAAGGTCCTACCGTTGCCGTGCTGGCCAACAAATACGGCTCTGTAACCGTGGTGAATGAACTGGAAGTTGGCGAATACGCATTTGAGCTGACCGTTACTGACAACGTAGGCGTTACCGATACCGACACGGTACGGGTAATGGTATTCAACAACCTGCATTACCAGGAAGAACTTACCATATTCCCCAACCCGGCCTATGCCTCTACGCTGAACATCCGTTTCATCAGCGACAGCGTGGGAACAGCACGCATAACCGTATATGATATGCAGGGGCGTGCGGTGCTGATTACTCATGTGGAGAAGCAACTATCATGGCTGGAATATCCGCTGAATATTGCGCCGCTAAAGAAGGGGGTATACTATCTGGAAATAATGGTGGACAATAAGAAGCGAACGATTACGCAATTTATAAAACGGTAAGAAGTATATTGGATTTATAATGCGGCCGCTTATAATGAGCGGCCGTTTTTTTTGCGGTTGTCCCGATAATTGTTAAAATATCCATACACGTTATCCGAACATGATAGTTCATTACTTTTGTTGTATACCCTGCAACCGCTAACGTGTATGAAAAAACTGCTTACACCGGTATTGCTGCTCCTGACCATAACGGGCAGGAGCCAGCATCATAAAGCTGACTTTGTTCAGGCGCCCACATTTGGTGTACACTTTGTATTATCTGATTTTGCAACGGCTTCGCATATACGGAAAACATCATTACGTCACACCCTTCGCGAAAAAAAATTCGCCCGCCTGGGCGATATGAATCCGGGACTGGCCATCAATTTCCAGCAGGGATTGAACAGCAACTTCGACTGGTCGCTGATGCTGGCCGGATCATTCCTGGACTATCCCAGGCAAGACTCCGGTTATTTTGACCAGAACAAATTGTTGCTGGAAGGCGATGTGTCTGTAAGGGCAAAGTTGTGGAGCATCCGGCATCGTGTAAGTCCGTATGTGCAGGCCGGCATTGGTGTATCAAAATATGACGGTTACTGGGGTGCATTCATTCCGTTTGGCGCAGGCGTGCAGGTAAATGTGCTGCAGGACATTTACCTGCTGGGCAACGCGCAATACCGGGTGCCTGTTACAGCCAGCACTGTAACCTACCATTTCTTCTATAGCATAGGCATCACCGGTACTATCCTGAAGAAATCCGAACGAATTGCCAAATCATTACCGGCTCCCCCGACGCGCCCCAGCGACCGCGACAATGATGGCATTATTGACAGCCTGGATGCCTGTCCCGACATTCCTGGTCTGGCCATGTTCCAGGGATGTCCCGACCGCGACAACGACGGCATTCCTGACCCACAGGACAGCTGTGTGCAGATACCTGGTCTGGCCCGCTACCATGGCTGTCCCGTTCCCGACACCGATGGCGATGGGCTGAACGATGAAACAGACAGCTGCAAATACGTGCCGGGTATAGCGCGCTACCGCGGTTGCCCTGCCCCTGATCGTGATAGAGATGGTGTGCCGGATGATATGGATAAATGTCCTGACCTTGCCGCCAACACATCTTCCGGATGTCCGGAAGTGCAGCAGGCAGTGCAACACCAAATTGCTATGGCAGCCAGGAATATTTTGTTTGTTACGGGGAGTTACCGCCTGCTGCCTGCTTCGTATGGTGCTCTTGATGAAGTAGCACAATTACTGCAGCAGGATACAGCATTGCAACTCAGCATTGAAGGGCATACGGACAATATGGGAACGGCGAAGAGCAACCAGTTGCTGAGTGAGCAAAGGGCCAATGCTGTATTGCAGTACCTGGTTAAAAAAGGGATTGCAGTTAGCCGTCTGCAGGCGGTTGGCTTTGGGGAGCGGCGGCCGGTAGCGGAGAATAATACGCCGAAGGGAAGAGGCAATAACAGGCGTGTGGAAATGCGGGTATGGTACAGGAGTGGTGGGGAATAGATGGTTTTTTACTGTGTTAGGCATTTAGCAGGTCTCTCTCTACAAATATTTTTGCGTTTCTTATTGTATGATCGAACAGGCGCAGCAGTCCATGGCTCAACTACAGAATACACAATCACCTGGTCAAAACTTTCATCGATGCTTTTCTTACAAAACGACAGATACAGCAGCTCGCGCAATAACAATAAAGCCGCGGTGATCGCTGCAGCTTTATTGTTTTCAAAACTTGCCTAAAAAAGCAAAAACTTCAATTTACCGTCACTATAGTATTTAACTTTAGCACTGTACGGTTCCCTCTTTTCGACTGCATTTAAAAGTTTAAAAAGATATTCATTTTTGAGTTTTATAGGGTCAGGATATGGGTTTGTATTCAGCTGGTGGCAGATACCCCAGCGATTTGTGGGGTCGATGCCGATTGTAATCGAGTTTCCATTCCTCTGCTTTTTGCCGGACTTCATCAAGGGTTTGGAACAGGTGTGCATTTAAAAGTTCGCGGCGTATGCTTCCATTACATCGTTCGATATAACCGTTTTGGGTTGGTTTCCCGGGTTGAATAAAGATGAGGGTGATCTTACAGTGGACTTGATATAGGCGCTAATTCAATTGGATGGGCTTTAATAGACACGGATACAAACCGCTGGCCCAGGCGAAGAATCACTTGCTGCTCGGTTGGATTGCTACTAAAAAATAAAACCGCTGGTTTTGGCCAGCGGCTTTTTGCATTTATCCAAATGATTCTTTAAAACATAGTTGCGTTAAAGCAGAGAAAATTCGATCGATAAATTTCTATGGGACTATCTCAATAACTGTGTAAGTTTCAAAAATCGGAGTTCGTATTGGAATCTAAATTTTGATCCTGTTTTCAAA
>CALCIN010000041.1 GCA_937961055.1 uncultured Chitinophagaceae bacterium
GCATACGAGATTGGTCAGTGACTGGAGTTCAGACGTGTGCTCTTCCGATCTTTGTAAAGTAATGAACAGGAATGTGCATAAAATTGTGCGATTTTCGCTCAAAAATTGACCAAAGTTGACTATAATTGTACAGGAACTTGACACTGTGAGCCAGGTGTACTGCTATGCGGGGTGAATAGTAGATTTAGCGACTTCAAAACTTTGAAGGTTACGCTTAGATTCTCGCCTTAGAAAAACTGGCGTTTTTTTATCGCAAGCGGGATGA
The DNA here is from genome assembly GCA_937961055.1 of uncultured Chitinophagaceae bacterium. Taxonomy (GTDB): domain Bacteria; phylum Bacteroidota; class Bacteroidia; order Chitinophagales; family Chitinophagaceae; genus CALCIN01. The sequence continues at coordinate 266 of CALCIN010000041.1, forward strand.
TAGGCAGGGACCCACAGCCCCTAGTTGGCGTGGGTTCTCTCTTACTCGTTTGCACGGTACGCCAGTACCTTCTAAGGCGGGTAAAGACGAGGACCACGCCATTTTGTTATAACGTAAGACATCAACAGAAATTTACGCTCCGCTGCTTCGTCTGTAATGCCAGAGGCATTTTCTTCAGACAATTTCAGTACTGGATGTTTTAAATAAAAAACCAATGAACACCCTTAGCAAAAAAAAGCAGTTGCTGCTTGGTAGTTTCTAAACGTTAAAACGTTTATATATATAGCGACACCTAATTCGTAGGGGAATGTTTTGCCATTTTCCCTGTAAAAGGCCAGAGAGGAGCGCCTCTGAACATCCCTTCGAATTTCCCAACAAAGCAATTTCGGCGAGAGCTGGTATGACCGTATGCTTGCCCTCTTTCTGCAAGTTATTAAAAAGCAGGGCAGATTGATACTAATAATACATGGAATGAACGCTCGTCATTAAGTAGCGTCATGCCACCACGTGCCGTACATCGGGTTGGAAATCTAACTGATGAGGACAATTGCAATGACGTTTTGGTTATTAAAATCAGCATATACGGACGGCCCTCATCACCATAAGGTTCAGCTATGTCTATAGCTAGAAAGCAGGATAAAGAAGAAAGTCCGGCTATTTCTATAGCCGGTAATTATGTTTTGCAACCGTAATTGATGCAACACATTTAGCCGTCTTCATTTGCACTATCCCAGCGGTAACCCACCGGGCAACCCACCTTGCCTGTACGGTCGCACATTTTTAGCTTCGATTTAAAAACTATTATGTCGAAGTCTAACCAGCAACAGTTTTTCGCACATATCATGCAGTGGCAACAAAGCGGATTATCGAAGAAAGCCTGGTGCGAACAAAACAATGTCGTGTATAGCGCCTTTCATTATTGGTACAAGCTGTATCGCAACCGGCAATCTGAGACTGATAAGAAAAACGGTGATAACTTTGTGCAACTAGTCCTTCATGATCGCCCGGCAGGAGCTCCCTGGTGTGAACTGGTGCTCGATAGCGGGCGGCGGTTGATCTTCCACCATCCAGTTGCTGCAGAGTTTATCAAAAATCTCCTGGTCTAAGCATGTTGCACCTCTCGTCTTCCTGTAACTACTACCTGTATACTGGTCATGCTGATATGCGTAAGAGTTTTGATGGCTTGTGCGGCATTATCAAAAGCCAGTTGTTGCTGGACGCACTGGGCGGCTCCATTTTTATTTTTATGAACCGGCGGCGTACGCAGGTAAAACTATTGCTGTGGGAAGGCGATGGTTTTTCCATTTATTACAAACGGCTGGAAAAAGGCACCTACGAACTGCCAGCCATCAGTAGTTCATCCAGTACCCTGCAACTCGATGCCCGGCAATTGCAGTTCATTTTGCAGGGGGTATCTTTAAAAAAGGTGGTCTATCGGCCGCGTTTGAAAAAATCAGCCTGACTTATCCACATCCCGTTTTGTATTTTCTGTTTTCAGCGCCCAGTTGTGCTCAATTTTTCCATACCTGTTCATGGTCGATATCACTGTGCTAATTTTGAGTGTCATGCCATCAGCGGAGCAGCCACATATCGACTACAAACAATTATACGAACAGCAGGTTGCTGTTATGGAAAAAATGGTGCAGCAACTGGAGGCACGCTCCGATCAGGTTACAGCACTGTCTGCTGAGGTAGCCAGGCTTCGAAAAATGATCTTCGGCGTTCGCGTAGAGCGTTTTGTTCCTTCTGCGGGTGCCACCCCTGCACAGCTACAATTAGCCCTTGATCTGAGTGCAGACACCGTATCTCAGTGTAAGATCACCAGTGCTGCTACTATAAAATATATCCGCACGAAGAAGACAGAAGTTATGCCGGCCAGGCCCAAAGCACATCCCGGCCGTATGAAGTTGCCCGACCACCTGCGCCGGGAAACGATCCTGCTAAAGCCGGATGGAGATATGACTGGCTTGCGAAAAATCGGCGAAGAGGTTACCGAGATCCTGGATTATGTTCCGGGTGAGTTGTACGTTAAACAATACATCCGTCCTAAATATGCTGCACCGCTTGACGAAGGCGGCACGACGGTGCTTGCGGCAGCACTGCCTGGCAGACTACTGGAAAAATGCATGGTGGGTGAAGGCCTGCTGGCGCAGATGATCGTTGATAAATACCTCGACCATCTTCCGGTACACCGGCAATTACAACGGTACGAACGGTTAGGCGTAAAGATTGCTCAATCAACCAGCAACGACTGGTTCCGGATAGGCTTGAATCATCTACACGGCCTGTATGAAGCCCATAAACGCATTACCCTGGCCACCGGGTACCTGGGTGCTGACGAAACACCCATCAAGGTGATGGATGAGGATAAAAAAGGCGCTACTCACCGGGGTTATTATTGGGTGTATCACAATTATGAACAAAAACTGGTGCTTTTTGACTACCGGCCGGGACGCGGGCGGGAAGGGCCGGACGACATTCTTAAAGACTTCCAGGGCTATTTGCAAACGGATGGCTACAGCGCCTACGAGGACTTCGATCGAAGGCCGGGCATTACGCTATTGCATTGCATGGCGCATGCCAGGCGAAAGTTCCATGAAGCCCTGCAAAATGACCCGCCCCGTGCGGAGTATGCACTTGCATTATTCCAGCAACTGTATGTGATAGAGCGCAGGATCAAAGACAATGACATGCAGGGCCAAGCTATTATTGAATTACGGCAACGCGAGGCATTGCCTGTTTTGCAAACGCTGAAAACCTGGATGGAGAAAGAATATCCCGCCATTGTTGTCAAAAAAAGCCCCATCGCCCAGGCTATGTCATACTGCCTACCTCGCTGGGAGAAGCTTTGCATCTATACCAAAGATGCACGTTTGAAAATAGACAACAACTTAATAGAGAATGCCATCCGTCCGGTGGCTGTGGGAAGAAAAAATTATTTGTTTGCTGGTAGTCATGAATCGGCGCAGCGTGCTGCCATGGTGTATTCTTTACTCGCCACCTGCAAATTGCACGACATCAATCCATATTATTGGTTGAGGGATGTATTAGAAAACATGCATCTGTTTACCACTGCTAATATGAATGGGTTACTTCCTCAAAACTGGAAAAAGCTTCCGGAACTTTAGTGGGTTGCCCGGTGGCTTACATTGAAATCGCTTTTGTATGGCGGCACGGCACAACTCAGAACACAAAAGGCCTTCAATCTTTGTATGGATTTTATGAAGAATTAAAGCAAACGGGTAGCTCTTCGGGCTACCTATTATTTACTATTTAATGGATAATTTATGAACAACTATATCGAAATAAAAGTGATCGTTTGGAACAGGTTGCATTTTGATCGCTATGCCAATATGCAAGGCATCGCCGACCTGGTAAAAGAAAACGGAATTGCCGAAGTGATGGACGAAAAATTGGGCTTTGTAGAATCGGAAACCTTGTATGATACAGAACAAAGGTTAGCACCCGCCGAAAACAATGGCGAAGCCACGATTGAAGTCTACGAAAACGGCAAAAAAATCTGGACAAACCTCACATAGAAAAAACGGGAAGGCGGTTCGGTTAGACCGCCTTTTTTCAAAAAAAAGCTGCTCCGCAGCAGAATGATAGATTATGAAAAAGGGCGGAGCAGCTTGGGTTTTAATACTGTAAAAAATTATGGGTTTATCCGGGCTTTAGATTTTATACAGTAAGTCCTCACTCAAATCCTTACTGGTTATATGCTTATGAAGCTGAGGATAATTGATAATATACCCTTCAAAGCCGATAAACTTTAAGACCAGGATATAAAAAAGCCGATGTAAAATCATGCAAGAATAGTACACGTCTTTGAAAACACCGTCTTCCGAATCCGGATTGGAAGGAAGCTTACCATGTTGAAATAAATTCCGGTGCTTTATTACGTCTTGTTCATACTTGCTCAATGTATAACCCAGTAATTCAAAAGGCTTTCTTAATTTATCTGCATTAGAAGGCCGGTTTAAATCATTGATTCGGTTGGTAAAAATATTGTTCGCATCAACAAGCGTTTTATCTGACTTGGGCAGTGCTGCAGCTACAATCTTCAGCAGTTCTTTGCGCAACGTATCAAAAACGCCACTGTCTTCAATTGGCTTCGGAAATTTAATGGCCTTGTCTTTTAATATCTGTTCAGTAACTGCTTCCAATGCTATGCTGTAAGCTGAACCTTTTATTTCTAAGGCTAATTGATTTCCCTGCAATACAATTATTGCTGCTCTTGAAAATGGCTCTTTGTCATAAAATGTTTCGCAAAGCTTCGAGAAAAGTGTATCATCAAATTCAAGTAGTTTACTGTACCATTTTTTTATCTCTTCTATTTGCGCATCAATCTCTTCACGGGTCTGTCCGGTAACATTATAAACGGAATAGGGGTTTGTAGTGTAAATGGCGTATCCTGATAAAATAGAGTCTCTATAGGTTGAGAAAAAGATATGATCAATCACACTGAATTTGGAATCAGAACTTGATACAAAGTAACCTTCATCCATAAAAAGATCACCAAACAGAAATCCAAACGCAGTTGTGATGTTGCTTACAACCTTCTTAAAATCTTCAAATTCGGTCTTGTGAGTGCTATCGATAACTAAAAAAGTCCGTTCACTATTTCGAAGAATAAAGAAATGATACTCCTTTTCATGAATAAATACTTTGACCAATGAACTATCATTTGTTTTGATATCACAATCATACCAAAAGCCCCTGATGTCTCTGATCTTTGGCCTTCCATTGGCAACGGGTATAACAATTCTTAGAAAAGCATCATCAAAACCGGAACTGTCACCTGAAGAACTAATTTGCGTGATGCCTCCGCTGATACGTATGAAATCATCATCTGTCAGCGAATAAGAGTTTAAAAGCAAGGAATGTTGAGGCAAGTGATAAATATCCGCTTCTTGACGAATAGTGATCGGTGGCTCCAGGTTCAAATTATTGAACCGGGAAGATGAAAATCCTTTAAAGGGCTTGAAATCTATTTGTGCATCAAATCCATTTTCAGATTTGGTTACTTGCATTATGTAACCGTTCAAAAGTTCATGGGTTACATTCAACGTGAAATTTCCACCTGCATTTAACTTGTCTATTTTTTCAATCGTTGGTTTAAAAACTTTCTCTGGCTTCATATAATAGGTACCTTATTTAAATTAATTATCCCTCATTAATTGCTGCACGAAGTTCGGCTGTTGGGCTGCTGAAGCAGCAAAGAAATTCCGGCATAAAAAAACGCTTTCCAATAGGGATTAGATACTATTTATTCCGTTGCTTCTTTGCCTGTATTGCCCAAAGCCGGGTGAAGTTCCATAATTAATTTTTTAAACCATTAAAATTTGAGTTATGGAACAGATGACTATGCAATTTCCAGAGTGGACAAGAGTAGCAGAAGTAGAATTGATTTACAAAACCAAAATAAAGGCTTCTGAAAGGCCTGTGATCAAGGATTCCAAAGATACCTGCCATCTACTTCGGCAAGTTTGGGATGAGAATAAATTGGAACTGCAGGAGGAGTTTAAAGTATTACTTCTGAACCGCAGTAACGTAAGCCACCGGCTAACCCATTATCAGTCTGATGGTTTCTCCCACTTCTGCGGCAGCAGTTCTTCAATGCTACTGGT
>CALCIN010000042.1 GCA_937961055.1 uncultured Chitinophagaceae bacterium
ACCCTGCTCCCCATCCACTACGGCTTTGAGGCGGGGGAAGCAGTGCGTATATGCATGCTCGCCCAACTCGATACCAATCCAGCGCCGACCCATTTTATGCGCCACAGCCGCTGTGGTACCCGAACCTAAAAAAGAGTCTAAAACAAGGTCGCCGGGGTTGGTTCCTAAGAACAATATTCTTTCAATTAGACGTTCTGGTTTGGGAGTTGCGAAAACACTTTGCGAATTAAAAGCTTTAACTTCTCTATTAGCTTCTTGATTATCACCAACTAAATCTCTTGTCCAAATTGTCTTCGAAACCGTACCTTGCTTAACCTCAGATAAAAATCTTTTTATTGATGGCACATTATCCCCATTAGGACCAAACCATATTCTATTGTCCTTGATTAATTCTTGCAATTTCTCTTCGGAAGTTCTCCAACACCTTCCTTCAGGAGGATTAACGATTCTTCCTGATGGTGTTGTAATAGGATAATCGTACTGAGCATTATAAGTTTTAACCAGCAAATCACTTGATTTCCACGGACCTCTAGGATCATTATCAGGATTTTTATATCTGGCATTCATTTCTTCGGTACGAGGCAACAAATTGGGGCGCCATATTTCTTTATTTTTTGCATAAACTAGAATATGGTCGTGGCTATCAGAAAGCCATTTGGCATCGTTTTGTGGAGAATATTTTTTCTCCCATATCACATTACTTACAAAATTCCTTCTGCCAAATACCTCGTCGCAAAGCACTTTTAAATAATGGCATTCATCATCATCAATCGAAATCCAAATAGAGCCGTCCTCTGCCAATAAATTGCGTAAAAGTTCCAAACGGGGTTTCATCAAACTCAACCATAGTGAATGCTCAATCCCATCGTCGTAATGTTCAAAAGCATTACCGGTGTTATAGGGCGGGTCTATATAGATGCATTTAATTTTTCCGGCAAAGTCTTGTTCAAGAGCTTTTAGAGCCAGGAGGTTATCACCGTGGATCAGCATATTTTCGTTATTTGGGTCGCCATAGGAATATTCCGGGTTTTCTATAAGAATACGCGGTTCCAGTTTTGGCTCTTCGCCCTTGCCAATCCAGGTGAGTTCTAATTTTTGTAAGTGTTTATGTTGCGCCATAATGATCTCTTTCTTTACTTGGCTTTGCGTTTTCAGTCTTCTGAATTATTGTTTTGCTGGTATTTACGTTCCCATAGGGAAAGCGCGTTACCCTCTGAGGAGGCATTTAAGTTTTGTCTATATAACATCATCATATTTACACCAATTTCCATTTAATGGTATACAATTCGGTTTCCTCAATTTTTTGCTGCAGGCGCGCTTCAATCTCTTCCAGTAAAGCATCCTTGCGCCGGTCTATTTCGTCTTGTGCTTCAAATAGAGACCTACGCTTTTCAGAACGTTTCTTTTCCAAATCTTTAATGGCCCGCTGCATTTTTACCTTTTCTTCTAATCGGAATATTTTTTTGGCTTCCGCTTTTTTGAGTTTGATTTCGGCATCCAAATCTTTTATTTCCTTTTCCAAACTCAGCTTCATATCCTCGGCCCAGTGCTCCAATTTTTCCATTTGCTCATCGAAGAATTGACTGTTTTTCTCCGAGTTATCTTCTATAATTTGTTGTTTCAATTGAAAGTGCCTTTCCGCTAGTTGTTCTGCCACTGTATCGGGAACAGCAATTTCCCCATCGTGCGTAGCGGGCAAAGCCAATAGCCGTAGAGCCATTTCCTCATCCAAGACGGTTCCATCCTCCACCAAGGAAGCTGCAAGCAGGTAGTCTTCCTGCTCAAATGAATCGATAGACAATTTGCTCAGTCGCAACCATCCGGTTTTACCTATGAACTGCTCCAAATAAGAGATTTTGGTTTGCGCATCGGCGTAGCGAAATGTTAGAACGGCCGGAGGCGTGGCTACGTTTTGGGCTTCCTGAATGATTCTTTGTGCCAGCGGATGCCCCACGCGGTAAATATTGGTATTGTCCGGAACTTCAATTTCCGATTTTTTACCTCTTTCGTTAGCCTTTAAAATCAAATATGGACCCTCGTGAATATGGAGCTCCGGATAGGGATTTTCTTTTAAAGTAAAAGAGTAATCTTCGCTGAAAATAGCTTTGTCCTGCAACATAAATTTTGTCAGTAGCCACAATTTTTCTTCGAACTTGGACAAAGACTGCTGGGTTTCCAAAAAATTGGATCTCAGTTTTTCCCGTACTTCTTCGTCAAAATTTTCAAGCAAAGTAGTGCGGGCTTTTTGCATTCTTTCGGAAATCTGAGGTTTCAGCTCTTCCTGCAAGGCATCGAATGCCGCTTGAATTTCTTCCGGTTTGCGACAGTTCTGATAAATTTCGGCGATACGTTTTTCAAAGTCCACGCCGCTGCCTATGGCCCCCAAGACTTCATCGGAGGCGCCGAACACACCGTCGAACAATTTGAATTTTTCAGACAAAAGTTCATACACCCGAACATCCGCCTGATTCTTCTTGTTCAGAAAATTCACCACCACTACATCGTGCTTTTGTCCGTAGCGGTGACAACGGCCGATACGCTGTTCGATGCGTTGCGGATTCCAGGGCAAATCGTAGTTTACCACCAAAGAACAGAACTGGAGGTTGATACCTTCGGCTGCTGCTTCAGTGGCAATCATTATGGTAGCTTCATTTTTAAAGAAATCTACCAAAGCCGACCGCATATCCGCAGTTTTCGAACCGGTTACTTTATCCGTACCCTTATGCGCTTTTACCCAGTTTTGATAAATGGCGCGCGAGTGAGGGTCGTTGTTCACCCCGTTGAATAGGACAACCTTATCCCGATATCCTTTTTCTTGAAGAATATTGTATAAGAAATCTTGCGTTCTGCGACTTTCGGTAAAAATGATGGCCTTTTTGTTGGCTCCTAAACGTTCCAACTCTTTAAAACCCTTCTCCAATGCAATAAACAAATGTTCGGCTTTGGAATTCTTTTTAATAATATAAGCCAGTTCGCGGAATTTTTTCAATTCCTCCAACTCTGCTTTTATATTTTCAATATCCTGAGGGGTATAAAGGGGGGGGGCAAGTTCTTCATTGGAAGTTTCTTCGTCCCATTCTTCCGCCATTTCATCTGCTGCTTCGTAATCCTCGTCTATGACTTCTATCAAATCCGGTTCTTCTTCTTTTTTAAGAATATTCTCCAATCGTTTCACTAAGGAATCCAAAGTGCCGTAAATGGCGTAAGACGAAGAAGCCAAGAGTTTGCGGAGAATCAAGGTCATCAACTGCCTTTGACTATTGGGCAAAGCATAGAGTTTGGGCCTGCGCAGATATTCAGAGACTAAATCATACAATTTCTCTTCTTCCTGTGTGGGGAAGAATTCTTCACATATAGGAATACGATTGGTGTAACTAATGTATTCCACCACTTGTCTGCGCAAGGTGCGATGGCAAATAGGAGCAATTCTTCGTTTTAATTCATCATAAGCTTCTTCTTCAACCAAGCGCGAGAACTGCGATTTAAAACTCTTCAAGTCGCCAAAGGTGTACTCGTCGATAATGGAAACCAGGCCGTACAATTCCAGAATAGAGTTTTGCAAAGGAGTGGCCGTCAACAAAACCTTTTTATAGGGCGCTAAAGCATGCTTCAGCGTATTGCCAATTTGGTTGGAAGGTTTATAAACATTTCTCAAACGGTGTGCTTCATCAATAATCACCAAATCCCATTGTACCCTTTGCAGATAGACCGCTTTAGACCTGGCAAACTGATAGGAACAAATGATGATGTGTTTATTTTGTTCAAAAGGATTGAGATTTCCCTTAGCGATTTCCTCATTAAAAGATTTGGATTCCAGAATCAGCGAAGGGAGGTTAAATTTCTCCAAAAGTTCCTGGTTCCATTGTTTACGCAAGTTAGCTGGAGTGATTATCAACAAATGTCTTTTCCGTTCCGCCCATTGTTGGCTGAGGATGATGCCGGCTTCAATGGTTTTACCCAGGCCCACTTCATCTGCCAGAATTGCTCCTTTAGACAAAGGAGAATGAAAAGCAAACAAAGCCGCCTCCACTTGATGCGGATTTAAATCAACTTGAGCATCTTGCAACGAAGCGGCAAATTTCCCTACATCGTTTGGGGAAAGTTTGCGGGTTAAATAGTATGCGTAGTATTTGGCTTGGTATGGGTTGGTCATGCTTGTGTGGGATTCCTCAAATTAAGACTGCATAATTTTACAAAATTCTCATCAAATTACCCTGAACCTAAATGCCCTAACACTCCTGTTGTCGCTTTCAAAATCGGAAAGGGCAGCATATCCGTTGGCGTCATTTTGCCCAGGCTGCCGTGAGGTCTGTGATTGTTGTAGTTATCCATCCATTTCCAGGTCACTTCCGTCACTTCATCCAGGGTTTCAAACAAGTAACAGTCCAGCAGCTATTTCAAGAGAAGAAACCTTGTTCAATTGTTCGCTGGGAAGCATTCTGATTCTCTCGTTTTAGCCTGCCCAAATAAGTCTATAAAGAAAAAACCAGTGACCTATGCAACTGGCTGCAGATTTTATACTGAAGGAATTAACCTCCTGCATTAATTGGTTATCAAACAACGATCTCGTGCCAACCTCGGTATTTATTCAATTTAATTGCTTCTGTGAGAAACCTGTGCGTTCAAACGACCACAGACACACGAATGATACCACTATTTTTTCACGTTCAACGTTGTTGGATGGCTTCCCTTAATTTGCTCCGCCCAGCATTTCACGCAGTCTCATCACCAGTTCCGTTTTGGTAATGGGCACACCCATGATTTTGTTATATCCTCTGGCATCTACGAGGAACTGGTCGCGGATGATTTTGATGAGCTGACCATTATTGATTTCGGGAATCAACACCTGCTCAAAGTTGCGCAAAATGGTTCCGAGATTTTTGGGGAAGGGACGAAGGTATCGAAGATGCGCATGACTTACGGCATATCCTTCCTGCTGCAATTCCAATACAGCGCTTTTGATGGCGCCATAAGTACTGCCCCAGCCCAGCACGAGAATTTTACCTTGCTCCGGTCCACTGTCCAGTGATTGCTCCGGTATGTAATCGGCAATCCTGTCAACTTTCTCCTGCCGGATCTTTACCATCAGCTGGTGGTTTTCGGGATCGTAACTTACGTTGCCGGTAATGTTTTGTTTCTCCAGCCCGCCAATACGATGCTCCAGTCCGGGAGTACCGGGAATTGCCCAGGGACGCACCAATTTCTCATCGCGCAGGTAAGGCTGAAATTGTTTTTCCTCTGCGCCCAGTTCTTTTTTGAAAGTGACAGTTATAGGCGGCAGGTCGGCGCTTTGGGGGAAACGCCAGGGTTCAGCACCGTTGGCTATGTAACCGTCGCTCAGGAAGATTACAGGCGTCATATGCTGCACGGCAATGCGCACTGCTTCATATACTGCATCAAAACAATCACTGGGTGTGCAAGCCGCAATCACAGGCATGGGGCACTCACCGTTGCGGCCATAATAGGCCTGCAACAAATCGCTTTGTTCTGTCTTGGTGGGTAACCCGGTAGAAGGCCCGCCCCGCTGAATATCACAAATCACCAACGGTATTTCCATCATCACGGCAAGACCCATGGCTTCAGCCTTCAGTGCCATGCCGGGACCGGAGGTAGTAGTCACCCCCAGCGCGCCACCATAGGCAGCGCCTATGGCCGATGTAATAGCTGCAATTTCATCTTCGGCCTGGAAGGTGCGTACACCAAACGATTTGTGCCTGCTTAGTTCATGCAATATATCAGAAGCAGGCGTAATGGGATATGAACCCAGGAACAGCGGCAATCCGCTTTTCTCCGAAGCAGCTATCAATCCATAGGCAAGGGCCTGGTTCCCCATGATGGAGCGGTATACGCCCGGCTCCATCTTTGCCTTTTCCACTTTATAGCGGGTAGTGAAAGTTTCTGTAGTGTCGCCGAAATTATAGCCTGCCTGCAGCGCACGCAGGTTACTCTCGAGTATTTCAGGTTTCTTGCCAAATTTATCCTGCAGGAACCGCACGGTATTTTCCATATTGCGGTTATACATCCAGTACAGGAAGCCCAGCACAAACATATTTTTGGCGCGGTCTTTTTCCTTGGTGCCCATGGTGATGTCTTTCAGCGCCTCCCGCGTCATTTTGGTCACATCAATTTTAATCACCTCGTAATTGCCAAGGCTGCCGTCTTCCAGGGGATTCACACCATCAGGATAGTTGGCCAGTCGGAGGTTTTTGGCATCGAACCCATCGGTGTTGGCAATAATCTTACCGCCCTTTTTCAGTGTTTTCAGGTTGGCCTTCAGGGCAGCCGCATTCATGGCCACCAGCACATCGCATTCATCACCGGGAGTGTATACCTGGTCGCTGGAAAAACGCAACTGGAACCCACTCACGCCGGGCAAAGTACCCTGGGGCGCCCGTATTTCGGCAGGGAAATCAGGAAAGGTAGCCAGGTCTACGCCCAGCAATGCTGTATTATTGGTGAATTGACTGCCTGTCAATTGCATACCATCGCCGCTGTCGCCGGCAAATTTTATTACTACGTCCTGCAGGACCTGTTCTTTGCGAGCCATCGTTGTAAGGATAAATTTTCACAAGTTACACCCAAACCGTGAGAATGTAAACCACCCATCACTTACTCACCTCATGTCCATACCGATCCAGCAGCGCCTTGTATATGGCCTCATGCACTTTGGGCCGGACATTCATGCGCAAAAATTTGTTGGGATCAGGACTGTTTACCCTGTTGGAAAGGAATATATACACCAGGTTGTGTTTCGGGTCTACCCAAAAACATGTGCCTGTAAACCCGGTATGCCCATAGGTTTCCGGAGAAGCCGATTTGGTGGGATAGGGTTCCGGTCGTTGGTAATTATCTTTTTCGGGCTTGTCAAACCCAAGTCCCCGGCGACTCCCCTCGCTATGGTATTGGGTGAAGTATTTTATAGTGGACCGTTTGAAAAAGTTTTCGCCATTCAATACGCCGCCGTTCAACAGCACCTGGGAGAGCACCGCCAGTTCGTACGCATTGCTGAATAGTCCCGCGTGACCTGCTACGCCGCCAAACATGGCTGCACCGGGATCGTGTACATAACCACGAATAAGCTGTTGCCGGAACATAGCTTCATTTTCAGTAGGCGCAATATTTTTTACAGGAAAACGGTCCAACGGATTAAACCCGGTAAACTGAAGATTCAGTTTATCGTAAAATGTTTCTTTTACATACTTGTCCAATGTGGTACCGGTGATGGCTTCCACAATTTTTCCCAGGAAAATATAATCGTTGTCGCTGTACACATACTTACCCGGCGGTCCCAGCTCACTTTCCAGTATGCGGCGATACATGGTGTCTATCCAGTCTTTCCGCATGTACAGGTTTTCCGCCACCCGAACTGAATACAGTGCATTAGGTTGCCGTTCGTAAATGCCCGACAACACGCCGCCACCATTGGCAGCATCGATTGTTTCGCGATAAAAAGGAATCCACGCTTTTAATCCTGCCTGGTGCAGCAACACATCCCATAGTTTCAACGATGCCTTGTCTGTACCACGTACCCAGGGCAGGTAATCACCGATTGTTTTTTGCAAATCCAGTTTGCCTTCATCGTACAACTTCATTACAGCCAGCGTGGTAGCCATGATTTTTGTAACAGAAGCCATGTCGTAAATGGTTTCCGTATACACCGGTTCCAGGCTGTCGTAGGTGAGATACCCATAAGCGCGTTCATAAGCAATTTTGCCGTCTTTCGCTACCAGCACTACGGCGCCCGGCATCGCTTTTTGAGCAATAGCATCGGTAACAATGGAATCAATTTCCTTTATCATGCGCGCCGACTGGAAACCCAGGTCATCAGCGTCCACTCTCGGCAACAATCGTTTGGCAATGATGCCATCACCATATTTAAATGATTCGCACACTGTAACCGGCAGTTTTCCTTTTGCCAGGAAACGACCGTAAATCAGGTCTGCTGCCGTTGCCTGCGTAATATCATCATCTTCATAACACGCAATTACCACTCGCGAATCACACAGGTTGCGGATAGCATATGGATTGCCAAAGATGGAAATGATGGTTTTCTGCTGTTGTTGCAGTCCCTGTATCAACGATTGCGCCGCCTGGCTGATACCAAAATTATTTGCAGGGAAACGTGCATAATTATGAACGCCGATGATTACCACATCGTACCGGTCTTTAAACAGGTCGAGCATCGGCTGCACTTTGCTTTCGCTGAGGCGATAGTCGAAGTAATATACGTGCGCGTCATAATCTTCGCGAATCCTGCGGGCAAAAGTATTGTCGGCAGTGAGGCCAAACCCTATATATGCCACCCGTTTGCCGGCAGCCAGCGGGAAAATGGCAGGGTCGCTGTTGCGCAGCAGGGTGAGCGCATTCTCGGCTACCATGCGGCGCATCTCTACCGACTTGCGATTAAGATCGTTGGTGAGGTTTTTGGTGTCTACCGGTTGCCAGTTGGCCAGTCCATAGCGATATTTTGCATGAAGAATTCTTTTCACCCGGGCATCGATTTCTTTCCAGGTGATTTTTCCATTGCGAATAGCTTTCTTGATCCTTGCAATACTTCCGGGGATATCGCCCGGCAGACAAAGCATATCGTTGCCGGCCAGTACGGCCTGCACAGAGGCTTCGCCATCAGGATAAAATTTTGACACGCCTTTCATTTCAAGCGCATCGGTAAAGGTCAGTCCCTCGAAGTTCAACTCCTTACGCAATAGTTTCGTTACGCTGTTATAAGAAATGGAAGTCGGTTTGTTGGCCGTATTATCGATTGCAGGTATTGACAAATGCGCCACCATAATACTTCCCACGCCTGCCTGTATCAGCCGTTTGAAAGGATACAATTCCAGCGAATCGAGTTCTTCCCGTGTTTTGTTGATTACGGGCAGGTCGAGGTGACTGTCAACGGCCACATCACCATGTCCCGGGAAATGCTTGGCGCATGCCATTACACCCGCATCCTGCATACCACGCATATATTGGATGCCATATTCTGCAACGCGGTATTTGTCTTCGCCAAAAGAGCGGTCGTTGATCACGGGATTGTTGGGATTATTGTTTACATCCACCACCGGCGCATAATTCACCTGTATGCCCATACGCTTACACTGTTCGCCCACCAAACGGCCATATTCATAAATGATCTGCGGGTCCTGCACGGCGCCCAGCATCATCTGGCGTGGCAGTGGCATCACACTGTCGAGCCGCATGCCCAATCCATTCTCCGCATCAATAGTGATAAGAACAGGTGTACGGGCAATGCTCTGATAATAATTGATCAGGTTAGCTGTTTTGACCGGCGATCCCTGGAAAAGGCAAATACCTCCGATATTGTATTTACGGATTGCTTCTTCTACTTCCTTTTCATAAAAAACAGCTCTTCTGTCGGGGCCGATGGAAGACATACGCACCACCATCAGTTGCCCCAGTTTCTGATCTTTGGTAAGACTCTTGAACACACTGTCTACCCAATAATCTTCCGGCAAGGTTGAGTTACGCTGGCCCATGGCCAAACCGCAACAAACAGACACAACTAAAAACAGGAACAGGACCTTAACACTTTTTACTAGCAACATGTTTTGATTTTTACTGCACACAAAACGAAGCAATCAAAATTACCAGTTTTAATCGGGCATGCCATTAAAAATCTTCTAAACTCTTATGCGGATTTTTGCGTGTGGAGTGCAATGTATATGACGAAAAGTGAGCTGTTTGCGTTGCAGTTTTGTTTTATAGTACGCGAAGTCCGGAGTTCCCCAAAAATGATATGCTATACTTGAAGCAATTGCTGTCTCCCGCCTTACTATTTTCCCGCTTTCTTCCACCACCGCAGTTTTCGCGCTGATTGCCGTATTTTCGCCGATAAATTCGAAATTACCTTGCCGGATATTATTCAATTACTGCCAGATAACATTGCGAATCAGATTGCTGCGGGCGAAGTGATTCAGCGTCCTGCCAGCGCCGTAAAGGAATTGCTGGAAAATGCGGTTGATGCAGGCGCTACGGAGATCACACTGCTGGTACAAGACGCCGGCAAATCGCTGATACAGGTAATTGACAACGGTAAAGGCATGAG
The DNA here is from genome assembly GCA_937961055.1 of uncultured Chitinophagaceae bacterium. Taxonomy (GTDB): domain Bacteria; phylum Bacteroidota; class Bacteroidia; order Chitinophagales; family Chitinophagaceae; genus CALCIN01. The sequence goes on from CALCIN010000042.1 coordinate 10,067, forward strand.
CGAAACCGATGCCCGCATGTGTTTCGAGCGCCATGCCACATCCAAAATCCGCAATATCGACGACCTCTTTCATATCCGCACCATGGGCTTTCGCGGCGAAGCGCTGGCATCCATTGCAGCCGTTGCCCAGGTAGAACTGAAAACCAAACGCGCTGAAGATGAAACCGGCACCTTTATAGAAATTGAAAACAGCGTGGTGAAAAGGCAGGAACCGGTGGCCGCGGTGAACGGCACCAGCATTGCCATGAAAAACCTGTTCTTCAATGTGCCTGCCCGCAGAAATTTTTTGAAAAGCAATGCGGCAGAAATGCGGCATATTGTGGATGAATTTATCCGCGTGGCGCTCGCTTTTCCCAATATTTTCTTCAGCCTCTCGTCGAACGGACAGGAAATTTTTCATCTCGAAAAAGGTTCACTCAAACAACGCGTAATACAGGTACTGGGGCACCAGTACAATGCAAAGCTGGTAACAGTCCAGGAAAAAACGGATTATCTCAATATCTATGGCTTTGCCGGAAAACCCGAAACAGCCCGCAAAACGCGCGGCGATCAGTACTTCTTCGTCAATAACCGGTTTATCCGCAGCCCTTACCTGCATCATGCGGTGATGAGCGCATTCCAGGAAATGATTCCGCCAGACAGTTTTCCCCTCTATGTGCTGTTCATCGATATGGACCCCAGCCAGGTAGATATCAATGTGCATCCCACCAAGCAGGAAATCAAGTTTGAAGATGAGAAAATCGTATACGCTTTTGTACAGGCCGCAATAAAACATGCGCTTGCCCAATTCAGCGTTACGCCCACACTGGAATTCGATCTCGATCCCGGTATTCAGCAACTGGAAGCGGTATCCAAACCTTTTACAGAAGCCAAACAGGCAGCCGCCGCTAATTCAGAACTGTTTAAAAACTTTACGCAAAAACACCAGGCGCATTTTATACAACCCAGCAGCAAAACTGAATTAAAGCATTGGAGAGATTTTTTTGAAGGAAGTCCGAAAGGTGTCGACAACAATACTACTACCGGGGCTGAACAACCGAAATTTCAGTCGCTGCTCTCGCAACTAAAAGATGACAGCCTGCAAAGCGATTCTGCGGTTCGCGAAACCACAATCCCCCGCACACAGCAATTCGCCATTGTGGAAGAAGCACCGCTTACCCAATTACTGCTTACCTATGTCGTGGTCAGCACCAACCGGGGATTTATCCTGGTGCACCAGCAACTGGCGCACGAGCGCATCCTGTACGAACGCCTCTCCGCTGCTGCAGCAGGTCAGCCGGTGGCCGTTCAAAAAAGCCTTTTTCCGGTTACAGTCGATTTACCCCCGCAAGACGCCGTTCTGCTCAACGAACTGCTGGCCGACCTCAACCAGCTCGGCTATATGATTGAACCTTTTGGCAACAATACGTTCGTTATCCAGGGCACGCCCGCAGACCTGGCTCCTGGTAATGAAAAGCAAACGCTGGAAAACCTGTTGGACCAGTTCAAACATTTCAGCAGCGACCTGAAATTTTCGCGGCGCGAAAAGCTCGTTCGTTCCCTGGCCTGGCAGCAGGCCATCAAACCGGGTACAGTGCTTACGGAAGAAGAAATGCGCACGCTCATTCGGAACCTGTTCAGTTGCGCACAGCCGAATGTTACGGCGGCAGGTCACCCCACCTATATTGAATTCAAAAAAGATTACCTCGACCAGCTATTTAGAAGACAATAGTCCCTTTGCCTGGGAGTTTCGCTTAAGATTTTCCCAAAGATTATAACGCAGGTAAAACAGCAATGCTTTGTTTTTATCGAAAGTATAAGGCGAAGCAGGATCTACCTGGAAGCTTACATAGTTATTGAACGCCTGGTTGTACCGCAGCCCTACAGTAAACCGGTTGAAATAATAATTTACTTCAAGCAGCAGTCTTAATTCTGAAGGATTCATCCTGTGCGATAAGGAGTCACCGCCAAAACGTGCATAGCGTTCTCTCAGCAAGGCTGTTTGCTGGCCACTAACGGTACGTCTGGTTTCTTCATACAACGCCACGCCGCTCAACAGGCTGGAGAACTGCAACCCTGTACCCAGGTAAAAACCATTGAACGGACTGTAATGGATGCCTACAGGCAGGTTAAAGTAATACAGCTTTTTGGCGTATATCGAATTATAAATGTAGGAATTACCCGATTGCGGAGTTTTCTGCTGGTACAACAGGATAGGCCGTATGAATTGCGGCGCCATCACCTGTACTTCCGTTTGCAGGTAGGTTTTATCGTTGAAATGATATTGCAGATGCGGCGCAGGAATATAATCGGAAATGGTATTGGCGCCCGCACTGAAATTATACCCTAATGCTTTTTGATCGCCCAATGGGAATGCCAGCGGCAACGACAATCCAATGGAAAACGAACCGGCCGTACGGCTCCTGTGTGCGCGGGAAGCTTTGCTATTGCGGGTACGCGCTACTTTCAGATCGGGTGCTGAGAAATCTGTTTGAATACGATCTGCCGGTGAGGGGGCATCACCTGTTATATTTATGCCCGCTTTTACCGGTGAATAGGTCAACGCGTCCCGGTCTGTTATTGCAATGCCTGTTTTGTTGCTATTTACTTTGAATTGGTCGTGTACAGTTGATCCATCAGCGTGTATAGTATTTTGCGTGTGTTCAATGTTGTTTACAGGAATGTTGCTGCCACCGGTATTTTTGATGCCTGGCTTATCTGGCGCCGAAGCTTTATTGTTTGCGGCAAGTTTATTATCAGCCGACCTGTTTAGATACCTGCTGCCGCTTTTGGTTCCGGCCAATGGCATTGCAGGCGAAGCATTGCTGTGTTGCGGGCCAGTGCTGAAACGACCGGTATTATCAGTGCCGGCACCTACATTCGCCGGTCCAGCAACCTTCCGGCCATCTCGCGCCAGTTGACCGCGCTCCATTTCGGGGTTCGTTTGTGCTACACCGTTCATACCTGCAGGTTGTTGCAGTTGGGCACCCGTTGTTTGCATAGACGCTTGTTGATCATTCGCCGGAACCGGAGCAGGCGTTTGTGCAACGGTTGTTTCTTGCGCGTTGTCATTAAACTGAAGCCTGGTTCCCGTTAACCAGCCGCCGATCAGCAGTATGCCAGCCAATATGCCCAGGCGCCACCAGCGCCTGTTGCGGCCAAAATAGCCGCCGCGTGGCATCTCCTCATCAAGCAGGGCCTTCATTTCCTGCCAGTGTTGCTGCATGTCTGGTGGGGGAGGTACCTGCTGCAGTTTTTCTGCCAAGTGTTTTTCGTATAGATGTTTTTCGCTCATTACGTTACACTTGCATGGTTTGTAATAGTTGTTGCAGTTGTCGCCGGGCTTCACTGAGGTGCCATTTGCTCGTGCCCTCACTAATGCCCAACAGGTTAGCTATTTCTCTATGGTTATATCCTTCAATAACATACAGGTTGAATACTCCCTGGGTGGCAGGCGTCAATTGTTGAACCAGTTTCAATAGTTCACGCGCCGACATGCGTTGAACAGCGTCAGCATCAATGGCCGGCTCTTCCGCTTTTTCCAGTTCCATATGATGGTTGAATTTTCCACGCTGCCGGATAAAATCTATCGCCGAGTTGACGATAATGGTGCGAATCCAGGTGTACAGAGATGCTTTGGCAGCATCATAGGTATGTATATTCTTATATACTTTCAAAAAGCCGTTGTGCAGTACTTCAATGGCATCTTCCTGGTTACGGGTATAGCGCAGGCAAATAGCGGCCATGGGCCCGTAAAACTGTTTATACAACAGTTCCTGAGCCCTGCGGTCGTTTCGGATACAACCGTTTATCAGTTCAATATCCGCAGGACTATTTGCCAATTGCCTTGGTTTACCGGTTCCTGAACCCGTGCAGGTATCTGGTCAACGGGTATATGATCGTATTATTGCTTCAATGCCTGTCGCCAATAGCTCCTGTCTATCACACTTACGCCTTTCCAAAGGAGGGAGTTGGGTAGTAAGAAAGAAAAAATTAGGTTTTCTTTAATACCGGTTGCGGATATTCACCAGGAAAGCCTCCACCGCACGGCGCACTGCCGTGGCGCTGCCGTTATGATTGTTTACCAATACGGAAAATATAAGCGTCCTGTTCTTCCTGGTAACCAGGTATCCGCTCAATGCCACCACACCAGACAAGGTGCCCGTTTTGGCATAGATATATCCGCTGTCCTGGCGGTAATAACCGGTGAGGGTACCCCGGCCGCCGGTAGGGAATATTGCTTTTATGCGGTCCATCCCAAATTCATTGCGCATCTTCTGGAGAATAGTCACAAAATCCTGCGGGGTGAACAAATTATAGCGGCTGAGACCACTGCCATCAGCCCAGCGGGGCATTTGTGGCAGGTCTTTAAAGTCGGTTTGCAGCAAGGAGTCAATCACTTTGTCGTCGTTCATCACCTGCAATAAACTGTTGCTCACCATCAGCAAGGTTTGTTCTGCAAAAAAATTATCGCTGCGATGCATCAGTATCTTCAACATCGAATCGGTAGGCTGCGAGTATACCGTACCGGGAAATGAATAGCCGGAAAACATTTTGTCTGCGGGCCTGGTGGCAATATGTACTGCTTTTCCTATCGTATCGGCCAGCAGTTCAATGGCCGCTGCCAGGCTGTTGGTGATAAACGGCACCTGCTGTTCTTTTCGCTTTTCAGGTCCCTGTGTAATGACAAATGTATTTTCATCGCGGTGGCGGCGAACATAAAATCCCCTGCGGGCAGTATCGGTATTAAAACGCACCTTCCAGTCAATTTCCGGAATGGAATAGATGAAAGGCGTTGGTTCAAATTCGCTTCCTGTGCCTTGCTGTTCGCTGTTTTCCTGTATCCATCGTAAGGTGTTGCCATATACCGGCAGTGGACTGCGTTCGGGCATATAACTGGCATTGTAATCGCCCCAGCTCCAGCCGGCGCCCAGCGCATCGCTTTGCCAGTGTTGGTCTGTTATATAAATTTTCTTCCGCGCGGCTTTCAAAAAATCAATTACAGGCTGCCGTAAAAAATCGGGATGCAGCAACGTAGGATCGCCGGCGGGTATTACCAGCAAGGCCGTATCGTTTTCAATATAATGAATGCCGGTCAGGCTATCGCCCAGGTATTTCATACCGGCATAACAGGTAACGATTTTGGTATTGCTGGCAGGAACAAAATATTTATCTGCCTGGTAGTTGAACAGGTATTTGTTTTCAAGCGGATCATACACGCTGATACCCACATGCGCATGATCGAGCGGCGCAGTTTGCAGCAACGACTTCCTTGCCTGCTTCCCCAGATACTGTTGCGGTGAACATGCCGCCAGGAAACCAACCAACAGTAAACAATAGCCGAAACCTGTCTTCATAAAATCAATTTAGATCTTCTCTTACTGCCACACTAACCATTCGCTCATTTTCAAATATTCGCATTTGCACATTTCCAGTTATCCGCTCCGCACATTACCCTCTCTCCTGCGCCCGCAACCACCTTTCCGGTATTTCATTGCTGCTGGCTACCAGGTAGTCACGATACGAACAGGCAATAAACTGTTTATCGGGCAACTGCATCCACCACCTGCCCGTTTTTTTGCTTTGCAGGAAAATGGTTTCAACCTCCGCAAATGCCATATGGTATTCATTGAACGCATCACGCTGTTCCAGGGAAGCTTCGCGCAGTCCGCGACTCCGCCCGTCCACCAGGTACCACAGCATCTGGCTGATCTGCCGCGCCGTTAAATTTTCATGGTCGTTGTGCGGCATGTAACCATAAATACCGATGGTATTTACATGAGGGCTCAACCCTGCGTACCGCATCAGCAAACAGGCTTCTTCCCCGGTAAATCCGTTGGGACTTACCCTGTTGGCCGGCGCATAGGCATGTGCAATGGCGCTGATGTCGAAGCTGAACAGTTTAGAGCTTCGGATCACCGGCTCCATTTCTTCGATGTTTTCCCGCACATGGCCTACACGGAAACAATCAAAGCGCAACTTGTCCATGGTTTCCAGCATATGCGGATGCACATAATAACTCTGAAAGCCGATATGATTGTAATGCCGGATGAAATTGGGTTCGCCCGTAAGCATTTCCATCAGGAAATTTTCAGAACGGTTGGGCGTGTCCATGCCCAGGTCAATCAACGCATCCACTACAGTGGCTTCAATGATGGTGCCCGTTGAAGCATAGGCCTGGTATTGGGCAAGGGTGAGATCGTGCGAGCCGCCCAGGATGACGACCGTTTTGCCTATGGCCGTCAGTTCGGCCACCACGGTTTTCAATGCGGCATAGGTATCTGTAAGGGTGGCGCCAGAAATGATATTGCCCATATCCGCCATTCGTATATCGCTATGCCATTGATACAGGGCATAAAACTGCTGGCGGATGGCGTCCGGAGCATGTTTTTCCGGCAGCAACTGCCAGCTGCCCCTGATTTCCGGGCAGCCTACCAGTACCAGGTCAACATTGGTCAGGTCGGGTAAAGCTGTTTCATACACGGCAATCTTTTTTCCAATCTGGCCATCTTTATATCCTGTGTCTTCAGAAATAATAGCACGGCTCACCGGCTCCAGGAAATCGCCTATGTTCAGTATGTCGGACATAAGCTGCAATATAAAGTTATAGTCCGAAAGTGCAGGGACCGGAGCAAGGGAAACCTACGGTTTCTCCGGGCCGGCCTGCCCGCCTCCCGACTTTCGGTCTTAACTCGTTATCTTTGCCGCCATGGACCAATTGCTACAGCAGATAGCCTCTTACAGGCAGGAAATAGAGAGCCTTACTCCGAACGGTGCTGATTCACTGGAAGCCTATCGTATCAAATTTCTCGGCAGCAAAGGGATCGTGAAGAACCTGTTTGCGGAAATGAAAAATGTTCCCGCCGATAAAAAGAAAGCATTCGGCCAGGTACTGAATGAATTCAAGCAACTGGCAGAAAGCAAATACGAAACCTGGAAACAGCAACTGGACAGCGGAGGTGGCAAAGCAGCGTCTTCGATAGATGTAACGCTTCCCGGCGATCCATTGCCCCTGGGCACCCGCCACCCGGTGAATCTTTTCCTGGACCACATGATCAGCATTTTCCAGCGGCTCGGTTTTTCTGTGGCAGAAGGTCCTGAAATTGAAGACGACTGGCACAATTTCACTGCGCTGAACCTGCCCGAACATCATCCTGCGCGCGATATGCAGGATACGTTTTACATTCAGCAAAATCCCGACTGGCTTCTACGCACGCATACCAGCAATATCCAGATACGCGTAATGGAAACCGGGCAGTTGCCTATTCGCATCGTATGTCCCGGACGTGTATACCGTAATGAAACCGTTAGCGCCCGCAGCCACTGCTTTTTCCACCAGCTCGAAGGCGTTTATATAGATGAACATGTTTCCTTTGCCGACCTCAAGCAAACCCTGTATTTCTTCGTGCAGGAAATGTATGGCAAGGAGGTAAAAGTGCGTTTCCGCCCTTCCTACTTCCCCTTTACCGAACCGAGTGCCGAAATGGATATCAGTTGCCAGCTCTGCGGGGGTGAAGGTTGCGCCGTTTGCAAGCGGACCGGCTGGCTCGAAATCCTGGGATGTGGCATGGTGCACCCGAAAGTATTGGAGAACTGCAAGATCGATCCGAACAAATACACCGGCTTTGCCTTTGGCATGGGCATCGAACGACCCGCTATGCTGAAATATGGCATTGACGATATCAGGCTGTTCAGTGAAAACGATGTTCGCTTTCTGCGACAGTTTACAAGAGCAGTGTGACCCAGTAGTAGTTGCGGAGATCCCTGACCTTTTCCGCTAATTGTTACAATCAAAATAATAATGGTTCAGACTATCTGCATCTGCGGCAGCGGCACCATGGGCAGTGGCATTGCACAAACCGCCGCACAGCACGGACTTAACACAATCTTGTTTGATGTTCAACCGGCCGCGCTGGAAAAAGCCCGGGCCGGTATAGAAAAAAACCTGCAGCACCTGGCAGATAAACAAAAACTGACCGATGCAGATCGTCAGCAAATACTCGGCCGTATCAGGTATGCAAGCAGTATCAGCGAATGTCGCGCCGACGTGATCATCGAAGCCATTATTGAAAAATTATCCGCCAAAACCAATTTGCTGAACCAACTGGCTGAAGTAAACGGCGAGCATACCATACTTGCCACTAACACCTCCTCTCTATCGGTGACGGACATTGCACAAGCAGTGCTTCGCCCGGAACGTGTTATTGGCATGCATTTTTTTAATCCCGCCACCATCATGAAACTGGTGGAAGTAGTTCAAACTACTTACACCAACGAACAAACGACCACTCAGATTGTAGCACTGGCCCGCCGGATGGGCAAAACCCCGGTGCTTTGTAAAGATGCGCCCGGCTTCATCGTAAACCATGTGGCCCGCCCGTATTACCTGGAAAGCCTGAAACTGGTGGAGATGGGTATAGCCGATTATGAAACCGTAGACCGATTGCTCGAAGCTACAGGATTTAAAATGGGCCCCTTCCGTTTGATGGACCTTATAGGAAATGATATTAACTATGCCGTTAGTTGCCAGGTGTATGAAGCACTGGGCAAACCCGAACGGTTACAACCTTCTCCCCTTCAAAAAGAAAAAGTAGATGCCGGGGCACTTGGCCGGAAAACAGGAAATGGTTACTACGTTTATCCTGCAAAGCAATGAAAAAAAAGTAGTGTATACCTTGGAATTGAGGCTTTCTTGTGGCAGCGCAACCAATCATAAAAACCCATTTTCTGCTCAATTAACTATCGTGTAATTTTGACCTTAATGAATACGGATAGCACTCCATTGCGTGGAGGAAAAATATTTGTCACCGGTGGCACGGGGTTTCTCGGAGCTTATATTATCCAGGAATTGATTCAGAAGCGCTATACCGTGCGCGCCATCCGACGGCATCAACGAAAGCCTTTTTTTATTCCTGCTGCCGTTTGCGAACAGGTAGAATGGATAGAAGGAGACATTTTTGATGTAGTGTGCCTCCAGGAAGCAATGGATGGATGCAATGCCGTGATTCACTCGGCCGGTAAAGTTTCGTTTGACCCCCGCGACCGGTCCGATCTTTTCCGTGTAAATATTGAAGGCACTGCCAATGTGGTGAACATGGCGCTGGAACAACATGTACAGCGCTTCGTACACATCAGTTCGGTGGCCGCTATAGGCAGGACAGCAAGCGGAGAAACCGTAACCGAAGAAAAAAAGTGGCAAACCGGTAAATGGAATACGCCCTATGCCGTAAGCAAGTATTTTGCAGAAATGGAAGTGTGGCGCGGCACGGCCGAAGGGTTAAATGCCGTTGTAGTAAATCCCAGCACCATTCTGGGCTATGGCGACTGGAACAATGGAAGTTGTGCCATCTTCAAAAGCGTGTACAATGAATTCCCCTGGTACACTACCGGCATCAATGGATTTGTAGGCGTTGAAGACGTAGCCCGCGCCACCGTACTGCTGATGGAAAGCAACATTGCGGGCGAACGATTTATTGTAAACAACGACAACTGGACTTTTCAGCAATTGCTCAATACCATTGCAGATGGGTTTGGCAAAAAACGTCCGCGCCGCGAAGCAACGCCTTTCCTCGGCGCACTGGCCTGGCGCACGGAGCAACTGAAATCTTTTTTTACCGGCAAAAAACCGTTGCTGACCAGGCACAGCGCCCGCGTGGCACACAGCAAAACCTATTTCGATAACCGTAAGTTGCTGGCCGCACTCCCCGGATTTTCCTATACGCCACTGAAGCAATGCATTGAGCAGGCATGTCAGCAGTATATTGATTGGCTTTCGCAGCAGGTAAAACAATAATTATATTTAGCATCCCCAATGTTTCCTTATAAAAGTATGGTGCTTGTATTATACTTTCATCCAGGCTAAAACGTTATTAGAATTGACAATCAAACTATGAAAACGATACCATTCGTCCTGGCGCTTTTGTTTTGCAGTGTTGTTGCAGCGGGCCAGGATAAGCAGTTTTCCGTACTCGGCAAAGTGATCGATGGCACTACCGGTCAACCACTGATCGGCGCCTCGGTGTATTGTGATAACACCACGCACGGCACCATTACCAACAACGAGGGGCTCTTTTTCCTGCGTCTGAGCAATGGCGGTTACGACCTGGTGATTACCTATACCGGATATAGCAAAGCCACCCATCGCCTGAGCAATAACGCACCGCTTGCAGATACACTGGTCATTGAACTGAACAAGGAAGAAAAATCCCTTACAGAAGTAGCTGTGGTGGCCAGCAATGAAGTACCGGACGGATTGGAGAAGTACGGGCAGTTTTTTATGGACCGGTTCATAGGCACTACGCCCAATGCAGCTTTGTGCCGTATTGAAAACCCCGAAGTCCTTCATTTTTTCTACAGCAAAAAAAGGAACAGGCTGAAAGTTACCGCGCATGAAGATTTGATCATTTCCAATTATGCGCTAGGCTACACCGTACGATACCAGCTTGATTCTTTCAGTTACGACTACAATGCGGCCATCAGCCAGTATACCGGATCGCCCTTTTTTATTGAAATGGACAGTACGGAAGAAATGAAAGCACTATGGAAAAAGAACCGTGCCCTTACCTATACCGGCTCGCGACTGCATTTTATGCGGGCACTGTACGATAACATGGTTATGGAGGAAGGATTTATTGTAGAAAAACTGGAAACGGATTCGCAGGATATCATCAGCACCATCATAACAGATATTGCCAATGAAGAAGACTATGTGGCAGACAGCGCCGATGTAACCATTAACTGGAGCGGTCGCTACCGGATCAGTTACCGGCATGCCCCTCCGCATCCCTCTTTCCTTACGGAACTAAACCTGCCACCAGATATGAAATTCCAGGTTACCGTGATTGATTGTCCCAACGGCTTTGTGATTGAAGAGAACGGATATTTTTATGAACAACACGATGTGGTCAATACGGGATACTGGGCATGGAAAAAACTGGCAGAGCTGCTGCCTTATGATTACGAGTACGAATAAGTGCTATCCCTTATATGGCGCCTTTTCCCGGAAAATGTTTAACCCTCCACTCACGTTACACATTAATTTTTTTAATACCTTCAATGCATAACAATTCGCACCGTTAATATATCACTGGCAAGGCTATCTGATATTGCTTTGATCAGGTTATGCGGTGAGAATTGGAAAGGTTTTCTATCCACGGGGAAAAACTATATTGTGCTTACCAACCCACTGCAACCAGGCTTTATCAATTGGAGCCGTGGTCGCCATCACAATTATGGGATGGTGTCCGGGGCTTTTACACCGGCGTCTGTGCTGGCCGGTGCGGTTCGTGCATCCCTCAATAACATACCTGCAACCTCCACTTACAAATTTTACAAGGCTGAGAAGATGACTGCTGTACATCAGCCTTCCCGGTTAGCGCCTGATAACAGGTTTGCGCTTTGCCGTGTTTATTCCGTATCTCCCATGATTCCCGTTTTTGTACCTGAACCAGAAACCCAACCCCTGATTTTTTATGATCAACACAGTTATTATCGACGACGACCGGAATAACAGAGAAAAATTGCATCAGTTGCTCATCAGACATTGCCCTGAAATCGAGGTGACAGGTATGGCGGAAAATATGGAGCAGGCCAGAAAGGTGATTCTGGAAACGGCTCCCGAACTTGTTTTTCTTGACACGGAACTTCCGTCGGGCAATGCTTTTGAATTTATCAGGAGCCTGTTGCCGCTTAAGTTTGAAGTAATATTTATTACCGACCGCAGCACCTATGCCATCGAGGCCATCAAGTACTCGGCCATAGATTACCTGCTGCAGCCGGTGAAAGTGCATGAATTGAAATCGGCTGTCAACAAAGCGGCAGAACTGATCCGGTTAAAAAACATCAGCAGGCAGTTGGAACATATCTATCATGACCTGAAAGCAGACCGGTTTATCCTGCAAAAAATCGCATTGCCCACGATTGATGGATTATTGTTTGTTGACATGCGCGATCTGATGTGGCTCGAAGCAAACGGCAACTACACCCATGTGCACCTGCATCCGAATGAAAAAATACTGGTATCGCGCAACCTTAAAGATTTTGAAGAGGTGTTGCCGGAACACAGCTTTTCACGTATTCATCAATCCTATATCATCAATCACAATTACATACGGAAATATAACCGGGGGCGCGGAGGCACTATTGAAATGGCAGACGGTACTACCATTGAAGTGTCGATGCGGAAGAAAGATGAATTCCTGGCAAAGTTTAAATAGCAATATGCGTTCCCTAATCCGCTTTCAGGGCTTTCAGCTTCTCCCATATTTCCGGTATACGTTTGATCCACACAAATTCCCTGCGTTTGGTGGAAGCATCTTCGGCCGGGTAACCGAAATATGTTTTACCTCCCTCCAACGAAGAGGGCACTCCGCTCTGCGCCAGCACCACGGCATTGTCGCCAATGGTGAGCGTTTTCGATACGCCTACCTGGCCCCACAAGGTTACACCGGAACCAATGGTGGTGGCGCCTGCTATACCCACCTGCGCAGCAAACAAACAATTTGCGCCCACTACCGTATCATGACCGATATGGACCATGTTGTCTATTTTGGTGCCCCTGCCAATTAACGTATCATGGCTCACACCCCGGTCGATGGTACAGCCGGCACCAATCTCCACATCGTCTTCTATCACCACACGCCCGCAGCTCTCCATTTTTTTATACCACACCTCGCGGTTTTTCTTTGTGTTGTAATAAAACGCATCGGACCCAATGACGGCGCCCGGCTGAATGATCACATTGTTGCCAATAACGCAATGGTCCATAATGGTAACATTGGGCGCAATGCGGCAATTCTTTCCAATCACAACATCATGACCGATAAATACATTAGGCGCAATGTAGCTCCCTTCTCCAATCACCGCCGTTTCGCTGATCATGTTGTTCCATGGCCTGAACGGACGAAAATGGCGCACTATGGTTTGATAGGCCTCAAACGGTTCATCCACTATCAGCAAGGCCTTCCCTTCCGGGAACCCGGTAACGTTATTAATAATGATAAAATCGGCCGCAGACCTGATGCATTTTTCATAGTACTTGGGATGATCTACAAATACCAGGTCGCCGGGCTCTACTTTGTGTATTTCGTTGATACCTGTTGCCAATCCATTTTCATTGCCTATTACACGTGCGCCAATGAGTGCAGCTATTTCTTTTACCAGTACAGGAGCAGGAAACTTCATAATGTTGAATTTGTGCAAAAGTAGGTTACGCCGCACTCTTTGCACAAAATTGAACGGGCTAATATCTTTTTCCTGCTTCCAACCTGCAAATGGGTATCATACTATCCCGGGAAGATGATGCGCCGCACTGCAAGATGGCAACCGGCACATGGTAAGCCTGGTGATATTACTGTAGGGGGCCGGTAGTGATGCTTTGTTCGCAGTAACCCGGTCAACATTCTTTGCACCAGTTACATACGTACACCTCACCCGACATTACAAGCTGATTGTTTACATGCATCAGGCATAACATGGTCCGCAGGAATGGTTCGCGAACTTTTACAGGAAATGCAGTGCATTAAATGGATTACTTAAACGAAAATAAATGAACGATGATTGTTAATCGGAATACAGCAGTTGCCTGAAACGCAGTAGCAGCGATACCTCCGGGCAGTTCAAAAAACAGGAATCGTTATGATTGCATTGCATGTAACAACAGTTTTGCATAACAGTTGCCAGCTTTACCAATTGCCTTTACGTCCTTTTCCCCAGCTCCGAAAAAAAATGTGAATAAAATTTCCATAAAAATTTTTTTAGAAAGAAAAAATTATTTTTAATATTGTGGAGGGAAAAAATATTTCCCGGTACTTACTAACCCATCCACATAATAAATCTCCCGGTTCACCGGGAGATTTTTCTTTTAGTATGCTACGGTATTTCATCATCTACAAACCATTCCAGGTACTATCGCAGTTCAGTGCTTCAGAGGGAAAACTAACGTTGAAGGATTTCTTTGAAGTGCCACGCGATGTTTATCCCGTAGGCCGGCTCGATTATGATAGCGAAGGATTATTGCTGCTTACCAATGACCAGGCATTGAATCACCGCTTGCTGCACCCACAGTTCCGCCATGAACGGGAATACTATGTGCAGGTAGATGGCAACATCGATACTGCCGCGATCAATAAACTGGAAAATGGCGTTACCATAACCGTAAACGGAAAACCATTTCGTACCGCCCGCTGCAAAGCCGGTATATTTGAAAAAGAACCTGCTTTGCCGGAACGACATCCGCCCATACGTTATCGTAAAAACATTCCTGCTCCGTGGATATGGATGATTTTACACGAAGGCAAAAACAGGCAGGTTCGCAAAATGACAGCTGCTGTGGGCTTTCCCACCTTAAGGCTGGTCAGGTATCGCATAGGCCGCATTACGGTGGATCATTTATTGCCGGGCGAAATGAGGGAAATGAAAAAAGACGAAGTGTATTCGTTGTTGTTTAAATAGCACAGGGAAGGCTTGCGGTCTTTCGGGTCTCCCGACTAACACATATTTATTACCTTGCTTAAAAATCAACTTCACTATGCTGAAATCAATGACCGGATTTGGAAGAGCGGAACAAACAGTAGGAGATAAAACTTTCCTTGTTGATATTAAATCGCTCAACGGAAAGCAATTTGAATTGTCGCTCAAGATCCCGGCTTTTCTTAAACCCTTTGAATTTGAAATCCGCACGCTCCTGTCGAAAAAACTGGGCAGAGGTACGGTTGACTGCAATATCAGCCTGAAAGAAAGCGGCGCTACCAAACCGGTAACCATCAATACCGATCTGGCCAAAGCATATTATCAACCCATTGCAGAGTTGTCCAAAGCGCTGAACCTCGATCCTTCCAACATCCTCAGCACGCTGTTAAAACTGCCCGAGGTGATTACCCCTACAGGCGAAACATTAACGGAAGAGGAATGGGAAGCTTTGCAGAAAGTAATCCTGGCCGCCGTGGATGATCTCAACATGCACCGCCTCGAAGAAGGGAAAACGCTGGAAAGAGACCTGGCGTTGCGGATCGACAATATTTCAAAACAACAGGAAGTAATCGCCAGCCTTGAACCTTTACGCAAACAAAAAATAAAGGAAGGGCTCGTAAAAGTACTGGAAGAACATGTGGGTAAGGAAAATTACGATCCCAACAGAATGGAACAGGAACTGATCTACTATATTGAAAAAATAGACCTGAGCGAAGAACAGGTGCGATTGAAAAATCACTGCGAATACTTTAAAGCACTACTGGCAGAGCCCGAAATGGAAAAGGGAAAAAAACTCTCTTTCATCCTGCAGGAAATTGGCAGAGAAATCAACACTACCGGCGCCAAAGCCTATGACGCCGCCATCCAGAAATGTGTGGTGCTGATGAAAGATGAACTGGAAAAAGCAAAAGAACAGGTGCTGAACGTGTTGTAGTTTATGTTACAGGTCACAGACTACAGGCTTTTATAAGCCGGCTGCATCCTGTATCTTGTAACCCGACACTTTAATTCGCCATTATCTTTGTAAAAATGATTCCCTTGATAAATCGCAAAGGCCTTCGTCTTCCGCTTCCAGGCATAATTGTTTCATTCATATTGTTTGTTTCCTCCTGCACCACCGTGGGAGTTTTTGAAAAAAACATAGCCATACCCGGGCACGCCTGGAGCAGCAGCTTTAAACCGGAGATACAATTTGAAATCAGCGACACGGCAGCGCGGTATAACATTTATATCGTATTACGACACACCGATGCGTACCGCTACAAGAATATCTGGGTAAACGTACATACCATCTACCCCACCGGCGACAGCACCAGCCAGGCGCTCGACCTCACGCTGGCCACTGATGATAAAGGCTGGCTGGGCAGCGGTATGGATGATATTTTTGAACACCGCATCCCCATCACTCCGCCGCAAAATCCGCAGCCATTACAACCCGGCACTTATCGCTTTGTGCTGGAAAACATCATGCGGGAAGACCCGCTCAAACATGTGATGAACGTGGGCATTCGGTTGGAAAAAGCATAGCGTTATGAAACTTTCTACCCGCAAGAGAATGGTGCTTGCCAGCGTGGTTTATTGGTTTCTGCTGGTGTATATAGTGGCAGCACTGGTATTGTGGTTCATAACGCTGCAAAATCAGAACGAATACATGACGCAACTTCGCCTGGACGATATTATGCCAGACGATCCCGAATATGTTTCCAAATACGAATCCATCCTTTCCGAAAAAAAACGCAACACAGTACAATATATAAGTGAAGGAATTACCTTCCTGGCCCTGATCCTGGTAGGGGCATTGTTTGTTTACCAGGCAGTACGACGGCAGATACGGTACCAGAACCAGCAGGAAAATTTCATGATGGCCGTTACCCACGAATTAAAAACGCCGCTGGCGATTAGCAAACTGAACCTTGAAACGCTGCAAAAGCATCACCTCGATGAACAAAAAAAACAAAAGATGCTGCAGATGACGCTCCAGGAAATCAATCGCCTGGATGCATTGGCCAACAACATTCTCGTTTCTTCACAACTGGATACCGGCCGGTATCATTCTCCCAAAGAAGAACTTAATTTTTCCGACCTGGTCAATAATGCTGTAGACAGTTTCAGAAACCGCTTCCCCAACCGCGTATGGAACAGCCAGGTAACACCTGAAATTGATATCGTTGGCGATGCCCTGCTGCTGCAGATATTGGTAAACAATCTGCTGGAGAATGCTGTAAAGTATACGCCCAAAGAAGGGAAAATTGAATGCCGCCTTGAAAAAAAGAACCACCAGGTGGTATTGCAGATAGCAGACCAGGGACCCGGCATACCCGACCATGAAAAGCAAAAGGTGTTTGAAAAGTTTTACCGCATTGGCAATGAAGCAACCCGCACCACCAAAGGCACCGGCCTTGGGTTATATCTCTGCAAAAAAATTGCGGCATCGCATCATGGCAACATTCGGGTGACGGATAATTCTCCTTCGGGCTGTAACTTTATAGTTACATTCCATACATAAATCCCGTTCATGAGCAACAAACCTTCCATATTACTGGCCGAAGATGAAGAAAACCTGCACGAAGCCCTGAAGCTGAACCTGGAATTAGAAGGTTATGAGGTAACCTCCGCTTTCACCGGCAGCGCCACCCTGCAAAAAGTGCAGCAGGAGTATTTCGACCTGCTCATACTGGATGTGATGCTGCCCGACATCGATGGCGTAAGCATTACCGAAACTATTCGCGTACAAAACAACGATGTACCCATTCTTATACTGAGCGCCCGGAATACCGGCGCCGACCGGGTACTGGGTTTGAAAAAGGGCGCCGACGATTATCTTACCAAGCCATTTAACCTGGAGGAATTGCTGTTGCGCGTGCAGAAACTCATCCGCAAAAACAAAAAGCTGAACGAGAAAGACAGCGTAGGCGATGTGTACCAGTTTGGCAACAACACCATTGATTTCGGCGCGCAGGAAGCAGTGAATAAAAACGGCGAACGCATTCAGCTAAGCAAGAAAGAAGCCATGCTGCTCAAACTGCTGATAGAAAACAAGAACGATGTAGTACCGCGCGAAAAGATCCTGCAAACGGTATGGGGTTACAACGTGTATCCCACCACACGCACCATCGATAACTTTATACTCAATTTCCGGAAATACTTTGAGCAGGACAGCCGCAATCCCCGCTATTTCCATTCTGTGCGGGGCGTAGGGTATAAATACACGGAATAACGGGTACCAGGCTGCTGCCGCCGGTTCACAACAGCATAGCGGCGTTTACAGTTTTTAGTGCTGCTTCAGCAGGAACTCCCCATAATGGGACATAGGGATCAACACCCGGCAACGCAGCAGTTTTGTGAACGTAACCTTGTGTACAGCGCTCTCTAAAGCGTTAACAGGAATAGTTGATTCCATTATAAATTCGGTTATTCATTATCGATACATTGCTTTTCTGTTGCGGGTCTGCGCCTTTCCGATGGGTTAGCGCCCTTCTATTGCTGTTGCAAAATATCTGCAGCTACCCGCTTCGCTTTATGGTACAGGTTAGTCATATCATGGGCAGTTTGGTCCGGGGTATACAATGCCCATTCCAGTTCCTGCATCAGTTGGGAAAAATCTTCTGTAACGGAAGCTGAAACGTTTTTTTCCTGCAAGACCTGTAATACGGTTTGCTTGTTAAGGGAAGAAGGCAATACGTTGTATTTTGATGCAATCAGTTGCCACAAGGCCTGCTCCAGTTCATGGTAAAATACCTCCGGCAGTTGTCGCTGCAATGCCAGTTCCGCTTTCAACAACAATCCTTCAGGTGTAGGCGCCTGTACCGGTTGAACAGTTTGCTGCACTGCCGCCGGCTGCCGGGCTGCCCGCTTTGAACGTATCAGGTGATATGCCTGCCAGCTGATCCACATAATAATAATGCCGGCCACCAGCGCAAACCAATACAGGTGGCGCGACGAAGGCACGTTGCCTTGCTGTGCTACAGCAATGTTGGAGAGGTCTGGCCGCTCACCCGGTACAATCTGCAGCGTTACCGGTTCGCTGGTAGCTACCTTGTAGATTTTTTGTACGGGATCGAAGTACGGTAACCGTGCAGCAGGGATAACATAATTGCCGGTGTCAGGCGCCGCAAAGGAGTATTCAAAAGTTTTACTGCCCGTTGCGGGATACACATACTTGTTGATGATTTCCCTTACCACCGGATCGGCGGTATCCACACCCCGGGGCCACTCGATAGCAGGTGCCGTCAGCAGGGAAATATTACCGCTGCCATTTACCACCATGCGAATCTTAACCAGGTCGCCCTGGCGAATGGGACTTGCGGGCGTTTGCACTTCCAGTGAAAAATTTCCTACTGCTCCGGCAAAAGCAGGCGGCTGATCTGTTGCAGGAAGCGGCTTTACTGAAATGGTAAGCGGTTCTGACCTTAAGGTTGTACGATAGTTGAGCCGGGTGCGCGAACCGGCGTTACTTCCTTCTTTTGGTGCAAACATATCGCGAAATCCATCTCTTGCCGAAGGTCGGGGCCGGTTGATTTTTACAAAGTGCACCACACTTTCTATTTCTGCCGCGTCCAGCACATAGTCTCCTTCCTGCAAAGGGAACAACTGCACTTTCCGGATGATGCTGGTATAATAAGGCACGCCGTTGTACAATTCTATTTCTGCTCTGCCATCGTAGCCGTCTACCATTTCCAGCACACTGAAACCCGTGAGCGAGGGGCGTCTTACCACCTGGCTGTTGGTATGGAGGCGTGAATACACTTTGTACACTGCCATGATGGGTTCACCTACGTAGCAGCTGGTTTTACTCACTTCTACCCTGATAAAAAAATTCTTCCGGATGCGTGCTTCAATATCATCGCCGCTATACAACTCGGATTCCGCTTCGGTATCTATATCTTCATAGGAGGGTGAAGACAGCAATCCCGATTGCTGTACGATAACCGTAGCTGCATTGCTGTGCGCCAATGCACCATTGATCATGGCGCTGGCGCCCGGTATGCTGAATTTACCTGTACGCAGTGGCGAAAGAATGACGATTTTGGAATAAGTATCAACTACTTCCTTCGTTTTCTGGTTGATGGTCGACGTAAGCGGTATATCGAACACCTCTTCTACCCTGAAATCGGAAAATGTGGGTAAGGTGAATTGTCCGATATCTTTGGTTCCTTCAATGATGTATTGCACCTGGAAGGTTTGCCGCGGCGCCACGGTTGACTGGCTCAGTTGGGTATAAAACTTTACCTGCCCATACAGCCCTCCGGCAAGGCCATGACAGGTAAGCAATAAAACAATGATATGTAGCTTTTTCCTGATAATTAATGTTTTATACAATAGAATATACCAGTCACTACAAATTTAGATTTTACCGTTTACGGTAAAAGCAATTGTTCCAGTTAAATGTCAGTTAAAGGGATGAGTGGTTATAGGAGTGGAATGGCTACAAATCTCCCAACTGTGGTCGCAGTACAATTTCTTCCACACAGGCCTGTGGCGACAGGTAGGCAGCAGTATACACCATATCGGCCACATCTTTTGCTTCCATCATTCTTTTTGGATCAATGCCGCTGCCAGCCCATGAGTCTGTATAAGCTGCGCCGGGATATACGGCTGTAACTTTTATGCCGTAGGGTTTCATTTCTTCGCGCAGGTTGCGCGAAAAGCCGGCCAGCGCAAATTTGGTAATACTGTAGGCGCCGCCGTTAGTATAGGCCTGCAAGGATGCAATAGAACAGATATTGAATATATGCCCGCTTTCCCTTTCCATCATCACCGGCAGCAAACGACGGGTAAGATGGTAAGCACTGTACAAGTTAACTGCCATTAATGTTTCCAGCGCGCCTTCGGGTTCATTGTGTACACTGCCCGGAATAAAACTACCGGCATTGTTAACCAGCACATCGGGCGCCGGTATTTCAGACAGTACCCAGTCTGCAAACGCCAGCACGTCTTCTTTTTTTGACAGGTCGCAGGCCATGGTTTTGATGCCGGCCCGCGGGAAACGTCCCTGCAGGCGCTTGCCTTCTTCTTCGAGTACTTCCTTGTTGCGGGCACATAGCAATACGGTATGACCTTGCTTATCACCAGCAAATTTTTCAGCAATGGCTTTTCCCAAACCTTTTGATCCTCCGGTAATAACAATGTTCATACTTACGAAGTTAACAGTACTTAACAACAAATGCACTATATATTGCAGATGGTTTCTCCGGATGTAACTGGTTCACTTCCCCGTTTTGGCGACCCGGATGCTAATGGCGTTTTTTGTAATTTGCCGGATGAAATACCGCCATCTTTTCTTTGACCTTGATCACACCCTGTGGGATTTTGACACCAACAGCCGCCAGACACTGGAAACCATTTACCACAATTTGTCGCTGAAAGACAAGGGTGTACATGATTTTGACCTTTTTCACAAAAATTACCTCCTGCACAACGACAAGCTGTGGGAGCGGTATCGCAACGGGTATATCAAAGTAGATGAATTGCGCTGGAAGCGTATGTGGCTTACCCTCCTCGATTTCAAAATCGGCGATGAAAAGCTGGCACGTGAAATGGGTCAGCTGTTCCTCGATTTGTTACCCACGCGCAAAACCCTGTTCCCGTATGCTATCGAAATCCTGGAATACCTTACTGAAAAAGGATACCAGCTGCATCTCATCACCAATGGTTTTGAAAAAACGCAGCACAGCAAATTGCAGCATACCGGGTTGGACAAATATTTCAAGGCAGTAATTACATCGGAAGGAAGCAACAGCCTCAAGCCGCACAAGGAAATTTTTTATTACGCATTTCAGCAAACCAATGCGTTGCCTGAACATTCCATCATGATTGGCGATAGCATTGAAGTTGACATCCAGGGGGCTATCAATGCAGGTATTGACCAGGTGTATGTAAACCATGTTAATGCGGAGCCTGCACTGCAGCCTACCTATATGGTGCGGTCGTTAAAGGAGCTGGAGGAAATTTTTTAGGTACGGCAACGAGGTTTTTGACACGCAAACAAGGTGGCAATCCTTACCAGGTGGCCAGCACGGTAACGCCGCCTTTTACCTTTTCATTCAGTTTCACCTGCACCCTGGTGTGCAAAGGCAGCAATACGTCTACCCGGCTGCCGAATTTGATGAATCCCATTTCGGCGCTCTGCTCCACTTTTTCTCCTACCTGCAAATAGTTGATGATGCGCTTGGCAAGCGCGCCGGCAATTTGCTTTACCAGAATTTCACCATGTGCATTCCGGATCACTACAGAATGTCTTTCGTTTTCGGTGCTCGATTTCGGATGCCAGGCCACCAGGTATTTCCCTTTGTGGTATTGACTGTACACCACTTCGCCTGCCACCGCGTTGCGGTTCTGGTGCACATTGGCGGGACTCATAAAAATAGAAACCTGTAACCTTTTATCTTTAAAATATTCTTCATCGTACACCTCTTCAATAGCAACCACCTTGCCATCGGCCGGGCATACTACCAGGTTATCGCCTGTTGTAAGTGTTCGCTTCGGCACCCTGAAAAATGAAATCAGGAACAACAACAAACCCAGTGTGAGCACCAGTATAATCCAACTCAGCCAGGGCGCATCAAAACTGATAAAATAAAACGACAACAGGTTGAGCACTGCAAACACAATGGAGCCGATAAGTATGCTCTTATATCCTTCCCGATGAATGGTCATTGCTTTTTTTATTAAGCTGCAAATGTACAGAAATGATGGCTATGGAGTTATGCGGGCATCACCAGCGTAATGTACAGCCAGCAAAATGGAGTGGCGATCAATAAAGAATCAAAGCGATCGAGAAAGCCGCCATGGCCGGGCATAAAGCTGCCGCTGTCTTTTACCTGCGCACTTCGTTTCAGTTTCGATTCAAGTAAATCGCCCGCCGTACCGGTTATGGATGCAATGGCAGCAAGGCCCATCCATTGACCCACACCAGCGAAAGTAAATTCGTTGAAGAATCCGTTGATCAATCCCATGACGGCTACTGCCAGTATAATACCGCCAATGGTCCCTTCCCATGTTTTTTTGGGCGAAATACCGGAGAGCGGTGTTTTGCCTATCAGCGATCCTACTATATAGGCCATGGTATCGTTGATCCAGATAGAACCGATGATCAATAAGGGAAACAGGTAACCAAGGTCCACGCGCGCAAAAAGAAAATCCAGGTCCATGTACCGGCAACGCAAATCGATCATCAATCCCCAGCTCAGTGAAATGTACAAGAGTCCCAGTGCAGAATAGCCAATGTTTCTAAGCTGTATATCTTTTGCAAACAGCAATTCAATCACGGGCAGTATAAACACAAACAGCAACCCCAGGAACCATCCGATGGCATGCAGGTGCAGCCCGAAAATATTGAAAGCATCGTTGGTAAAATTGAGCATGATGCACCAGCCGGCCAGCATCACGCCATAGCGGTGAAAGGGTGAAACGGCGCGATAATCCGCATCAATCAAACCTACCAGGCGCTGGTATTCGCGCCAGCATCCGAAATGTATGATGGAAAACAGTATGAAAAAGCTCCAATGGTTCCACAACAAACCGGCCAGCATTACCACCACAAAGATGATGGCTGTGAGGGTTCTTGTTTTGAATGTAGCCAGGTTGAGCGCCATGAACGTAATAAATCATGAAAATAGCAAAAAATGGCGTTGTGCCATAACAGACCGCTGAAATTGGTTAAAGGCTATTCCATTGCAAGCCGGAATGTTTATTCGCCTTCTCCGTACACTTTGGCAAAACTGGAAACAGACTGGCGGCGGTAATACAATAGTATGGCTGCTACGGCCACTGCGCTTGCCACAACCGCCAGCATGGTAGTTTCTGGATTGCTGGTGGCAAAGGTGGGCGTAAAGGCGGCCCATATCACCTGCACACCATTGTATACAAAGTGGGCGGCAATGCTGGTCCACAAACTTCCGCTGTACCAATACAACATGCCCAGCACCGTGCCAAGGAACATACGTGGCAGAAAACCTGCAAACTGCAGGTGAAGCGCCGAAAAAAGAATGGCAGTGATGATGATCCCTGCCCATGGATTGCGCGTGAGATGGATCATGATGCGCTGCATCGCTCCGCGGAAAAAAATTTCTTCGCAGAAAGCAGGCAGCAATGCAATCACAATCACGTTGATTACTACATCCACCGGTTTGTTCACGCTCAGGAACGCTTTCATTTGTTCTGACGAAGACTGTTCCAGCGAAGACATCCATTCCGGCAAATTGATCTGTTCGTTAAGTGCTCCCAGCCAGAACACGGAAGGCATGGAGAGCAGCAGGCACAATATGGCCAGCACATACATGTTTTGCTTCTGGGCAGCTTTCAATCCAAGAAAATATCCGTATCGACCGCGGAAAGAAAACACCGCATATAAAAATGCCGGCACCAGGAAAAATGTAAGGGAAGAAAATGCCTGCATCCATTTCAACTGCCCTATTGCACCTGGATCATTGAAATCAATCGTCACTTCCGGTTGGCGGAAAAGACTGAAAGCCAGCAGTGCCAGTTGTGGTGAAAATACCAGCAGGAAAATGCCCAACTGTACCCAGGGAGACTTAATACGTATGTAGCCGGTCATAAGCTGGATTAAACAAATATTAGTGTGTAAATTTGCAGGCTTGTGCTGAAACCTGCAAGATAAGGGAGTTTATGATTTCGGGTGTGAAGTTTTGAGTTTCAGGCTGAAGATTTGCTGCAGGTGCTTTGGCACAAAACAAAGTTTATATTACCGGCACGTTGGTCACTATCGGCAACATATCATTACCTGATTTTCCGCTGCTCCTGGCGCCCATGGAAGACGTGAGCGATCCTCCCTTCCGCTTTGTGTGCAAACAAAACGGCGCCGACCTGATGTACAGCGAATTCATATCTACCGAAGGACTTATCCGCGATGCCATTAAAAGCAGGCAAAAGCTTGACTTTACAGAATTCGAGCGGCCATTCGGCATCCAGATATTCGGCGGCGACGAAGAAGCTATGGCCCTGAGCGCCAGAATTGTAGACGCCGTACAACCCGACCTGGTAGACATCAACTTTGGTTGCCCGGTAAAGAAAGTGGTTTGTAAAGGCGCCGGCGCGGCCGTGCTGAAAGATATTCCGCTGATGGTGCGGCTTACCCGTTCGGTAGTGGAATCGACCAATCTGCCCGTAACGGTAAAAACAAGACTGGGCTGGGACGAACACAGCAAAAACATAGAAGAAGTAGCGGAGCGGTTGCAGGATGTTGGGATCAAAGCCCTCACCATTCATGGTCGCACGCGCGCCCAGTTGTACAAAGGCGAAGCAGACTGGACGCTCATTGCTCGGGTAAAAAACAATCCGCGCATTCACATACCCATCTTTGGCAACGGTGATATTGATTCGCCCCAAAAAGCCCTGGAATACAAAAACCGCTATGGCGTGGACGGCATCATGATCGGACGCGCCGCCATTGGTTATCCATGGATATTCCGTGAAATAAAGCATTTTCTCCAGACAGGCCAGTTGCTGCCCCCGCCCACTATTGAGGAAAGAGTGGAAACCTGCCGCATTCATCTTAAAAAATCAATAGCGTGGAAAGGCGCCGTTACAGGTATTCTTGAAATGCGCATGCACTATGGCAATTACCTGCGCGGACTACCCAACATCAGGGAATACCGCAGCAAAATTGTGCAGGCAAAAACCGAAACCGAAATCCATGCGCTGCTCGACGAAATCCGCGATAAATATCAGCATGTACTGGCGCACGGAACGGAAGTAAATTGATTACCTTTAAGCATACGCGCGTCCGCCATCGGACCATTCAACCTGTAAAGCTCCCTCATATGTTTGGCTGCAAATTGAAAAACTGCAATACACTGGCCGCGCTCCTGCTGGCAGTAACAACCATTTTTATTACTGCCTGTCCTGCCGGCAAACGATCCATCACCAATAAAGATAGCGTCACCGGCGACCTGCCTGACAGCGCCCGGTTGATCCATCACCTTGCATATTTAACCACCGATGTAATGGCTGGCAGGGAGGCCGCCACACCTGGCAACCTGCTGGCGCAGCAGTATATCGTGCAGCAGTTTGATTCGCTGCAGCTGAAAAAAACAGGCGATTCCTATCTGCAACCCTTTCCGTTACGGAACGACACCACGCGCCAGGGGAATAATGTTGTGGGCATTATCCGCGGCACACGCTATCCCGATCGCTATATAGTGCTTACCGCCCATTACGATCATCTCGGCATACGCAATGGCAAAATCTATTACGGGGCCGACGACAATGCTTCCGGCACCGCCGCTTTGCTGGCAATGGCGCGGTATTTCAAACAACATCCGCTGGAGCACTCGCTCCTGCTCATCGCTTTTGATGCAGAAGAAAAAGGACTGGTAGGTTCCAGGTACTTTGCAGACAATAGCCCCATCCCGCTTTCACAAATGGTCATGAACATCAACATGGATATGATCAGCCGCAATGACAGGAATGAAATTTTTGCCTGCGGTACGCATCATTATCCATTTCTCAAAAAATATGTTGACACCGTGCAGCAGCTAACGCCGGTAACCATCCGGTTTGGCCACGACGATTCTTCACTGGGTAGCGCTCAGGACTGGACAACCCAATCGGACCATTACGCTTTTCACCAGAAAAAAATTCCTTTCCTGTATTTCGGGGTAGAAGACCATCCGGATTATCATAAGCCCAGCGACACGTTCGACAAGATCAACAAAAGTTTCTACTACCAGGTATGTGCTATGATCACCCGGTTTGTATTAATCATCGATAGAAACGGCGATCGTTTGCATTTGTCACAATGAACAAGCGGCTGTTATTGCCGTATGGCTTTCGTTACGCTGTCACTTAGTGGCGAAACAGCCGGTTCAAAATAGTGCGTCAATACTCCCTTTTCATTCACCAGGTATTTTGTAAAATTCCAGGAAGGCGGCTGATCATTCCAACCGTTTTGGTTCTTGTACGACAGCCATTTGAACACAGGATGTTGCATGGCGTTTTTCACCACAACGGATTTTTTCGCCAGCGGAAAGCTAACGCCATAGTTAACAGTGCAGAATTGCGCAATCTCCGCATCGTTTCCTTTTTCCTGCTCGTTGAAATCATTAGCCGGAAATCCAATAACCACCAGTTCATCGTTGAACATTTCATGCAGCCGCTGCAATTCAGCATACTGCGCTGTATAACCGCAGTCGCTGGCTGTATTCACCAGTAACAACTTTTTTCCTGCAAAATGCTGCAGCAACACCGCTTGACCGGTATTGAATTCAACCGGGAGATCATAAATAGATTGAAGGGGTGCAACCATCTGTTTATTTACTGCCACCAGCTCTTTCTTTTTCAGGCGAGACACCCACATTGTTAACGGGTAAATCGCTTTCAACAGTTGTCGTTTCATATCATTATTGTAAGCGCAGCTTTATAATACACTTTATCTGACCAGCCATTTAAACAATTTCAGCTTCCCTTTAAAGGGAGGATATTTTATAGCGGGATCAAACCAGGTGGGCGATTTCATAATGCCTTTGCGGTGGCTGAACAATTCAAAGCTGTACCGCCCGTGATACTGTCCCATGCCGCTATTGCCCCGGCCGCCAAATGGCAAATGCTGGTTGGTAAAATGCCAGCTGCAATTATTTACACAGCCTCCACCAAAAGGTACCGATTCCAGCCAGGCCTTTTCTATTGCTGCACTGGATGTATATACGTAAAACGCCAGCGGATTGGGATTTTGACGAACAATTTCCTTTGCTTCTTCCATGGAATTAAATGAAAGCACCGGCAATATAGGGCCAAAAATTTCTTCTTTCATTACCGGCGAATCGGGTGAAACGTTTTCCAGTATGGTTGGCTCAATGTATAGCTTTTGCGCATCGTAACGGCCACCAAAGGTTACATGGCCCTGGTTGAGGTAACCCACCAGTCGCGTGAATTGTTTTTCATTAATGATCTTGCCATAATGATAGTCAGACGAAGGGTCCTTTGTGTAGAACGAAACGATGGCTTTGATGATTTCCTGCACCAGTTGTTCCTTTTTCGATGCATGTACCAGCACATAATCGGGCGCCACACACATCTGGCCGGCATTGGAAAATTTGGTAACGGCGATGCGCCGGGCAGCCACGCGTATATTGGCATCGGCTTCCACAACGGCAGGGCTTTTGCCGCCCAGCTCAAGCGTTACAGGCACCAGTTGTTCCGCCGCCATCCGGTATATGTTGCGACCGGTGTTGATACCTCCGGTATAAAACACATGATCAAAGCGAAAATGGTTCATCATGGCGGGCACAACTTCCGCGCCATCGCCTTCTGCATACAGCACATACTGCTCAGGAAAAATTTCCTGTATCAGCTTGCGCATGGCAGCAGCGGTGGCCGGCGCCAGTTCGCTGGGCTTCAGCACGGCACAATTGCCGGCTGCTATGGCGCCGATTAAAGGCGCCAACAACAATTGCAACGGATAATTCCAGGGAGCAATGATCAGTACTACGCCCAATGGTTCATACAGCACATAACTGGAAGATGGGAAATTCACCAGGTTGGTAGACACCTTTTCGGGCGCCATCCAGGTACGTAATGATTTCAATGCATGGTCTAACGCCGTCATCAGAAACCCTGCTTCCGTTACCCATACTTCTTCGGGATTTTTATTCAGGTCGGTATACAATGCGTCGTACAGCAATTGTTCATGCTTTTGCAATGCTGCTTTCAATAACTTCAGTTGTTGCTTCCGGAAGGCATATGGCCGGGTAGCGCCACTATCAAAAAATCTTTTCATCTCGGCCAGTTTTTCCGGCAAATGCGTTTGGCTCATATGTTACAGGTATCTGGTAAAGGCGTCGAAGCGCTTTCAACAAGTTACGCATTTTAATGTTGCGGAATAGGGTGCCTGATTGCTGACCAGTGTTCACCTGCTTACGGGTCAGATCATTCAGGCAGTATAAAAGCGGGTGTGGCAAGAACCCACCTGGCGCCCTTTGCGGCCGGGGCAAACTGGCAGGAGAGCATGCGGGTATTTAATGATTAATAAAGATTCAACGGAAGCACGTAAACCATTTTTGTTAATAGCTCCTGCATAGCAAGCTATGCAGGAGCACGGAAAATTACCCTTTACGTGGCTTGGTAAAAACAAATTGCACATCATGAAAAACACCAACATTCCGGGTAATTCGTTTCAGGATTTCAGAGGCGGGCGCAAAGGCAGTTATGCTGCCCGCCCGCTTCTGAACCTGCGCCTTTCTTTTTTCATCCTTTTCTTTCTTCTTTTGTGCATCAAATGAGCAGCTTCTACCAGCAGCTCCAGTTTTTCGTACACAAAGATGAGGTTGCTGCGTGCAAAGCCGCTGTTGTAAACACCGGATTCGCCGCTGAGTGCCGCCACCAACCAATCCCATAAAATTTCCCGCATGTCCTGCAGGTGAAAGCAACTGAAAAAATCATCCAGCACGCTCTCGGGATGTTGTCTTTCCTCATCATTCAACCGGAGTGGCTGACAATGCCACTCAGGGTTCCTGTTCAGGGTGCGCATAAGTACTGCTTTTTAATGGTGAATAATGGTTTCTTCAGATCTGGCAAACCATATTTCATCCAAGCCGTTTATCACCCCGCAGGCGATGGGCCGGAAAGCCAAATCAATTGTTTAATCTAACCGAATCAGGTGGTGAAAACGATTGTTTACAGATTGCCGGCGAAAACATATTTCAGTCAGTATTGAGGGGAGATTTGGTACCGGTCAGAGAGCTGTAACGTTTATCACTAACCTATTTTTTATGTTTTTCGTGTATATTTAACCGCAAGTTATTGCAACGCGATTGGAATTCCAAAATCAAAAAGAAAATTTTTTATTCACACAATTCAGTACGCCATGAACTACTTCCCGAAGAATCTGAGATACCTCCGGCAAAAACGTGGACTCAACCAGGCCGACATGCACCAGCATGTAAACATCACACGCACCACATGGTCGAATTATGAAATCGGTTTTACCAATCCGAAAATCAATGAGCTGATCAATATTTCCAAGTTTTTTGGAGTTTCACTCGACGACCTGATCCTTACAGATCTCGAACTGGAAGATCCGCTGCCGCAGAAAAAAAGAAGAAAACCCAAACCTTATCCGTTAGGACAAACCATTACCATAGTTGCCGAACCGGCAGTGAGTTACCTGCTACAGGAATTCAACAAACTAAAAGCGGAGGTAAACAGCATGAAAGAAAAACAAAAATAACAACCGCATGAAAAATCATTCACCAGTGTGCACCGGATACTATGAATGACAATATTCAACTAATTTCGCCGTAAGGCGCCTTATTATAAATCCGGTTCAACATGACAGATGACCATTTCATGCAACATGCATTGCGCGAAGCCAACAAAGCATTTGAAGAAGGAGAAGTACCTGTTGGCGCAGTTGTGGTAATTAATGAAAAGATCATTGCGCGCGGGCACAACCAGGTGGAGCGGCTCAACGACCCTACGGCGCATGCAGAAATGATTGCGCTCACTTCTGCCTTTAATTATCTCGGCAGCAAATACCTGCCCGATGCTGTTTTGTATGTTACCGTTGAACCCTGTCTCATGTGCGCCGGTGCTTTGTACTGGAGCAAGATAGGCAGAATAGTGTGGGGCGCTGATGATGAAAAAAATGGCCACAAGCGGATTACTGAACCGCACTGGCCTTTTCATCCCAAAACAGAAGTAACCAAAGGAATTTTAAAGGAAGAATGCGCTGAACTCATGAAACGCTTCTTTCGCGAAAAACGCTGATGCAGCAAAAAAGAAGGCAGCAATACATGTACTGCTGCCTTCCTGCTGTTTGGTTGTTTCTTTTACTGGTCCCACCAAAGTCTTTGCAACACACCACTCACCTCCGGCACATTGGCGCCATTGCGGCTGGTTTCCACACTGGGATACACCAGGCGGCGGATGAAATCGTTTGTTACCGCGTTCATGGGTAAATCGAAATCCTTGTACTGGTAATCGTAGCGGCGTGCATCATTCCAGGTTTCAGGGCTCAGGAATAATGCTTTGTATTTTTCTTTAAAAATATGATCAAGGGTTAAGTTGTCCTCGCCCACCGAAACGCTGGCATCGTCAATATAATCATCTCTGTCGGCCGGCGCTACACCGATCTTGTCCATGTTAGCCCTGATGGCCTCCAGGTATGCAGCATATGCCCCAATATTATCATTGTCGCGCAGCCTGGCTTCGGCTTCAATGAATTTCAATTCTTCGTAGGTAATGATGTACAGCGGTGAATTGGGACTGGAATAATAGCCGGTAAGGTTGATATAACATTCTTCGAAACTTACACCAGACCCCGAGCGTCCCTTGCCGTTAGGTGTGCCGCGGTAATCGCCAAACTTGGTGGTGTCTGTCATAAAAGGCAAGCGCGGGTCTTCTATGCCATAGGTAGTGCCGTCCATGGCATCGATAAACTGCTCCGACAGCCAGCCGTCCAGCAAAAGGTCGAGGTTATTCTCGGCCACCTGGTTCCAGGGATTACGGATGTCAAAGGTGGTGATGTACGCATCATCGGCAGTGGAAGCATAGGCGGCAGTCAGCTCATCCAATATAGCGGTTACATTGTATTGCGGTGTTTTGCTCAGCAGGTTGAGCAGCCTTGCGCGCAACGCATGCGCTGTTTTGATCCAGGCTGCTGAATTTCCCTGGTGAATAAGATCAGGGTTATTGCCGCCTGTAGTGGGTATGGTAATGGTAGAACCGCTCTGGTTCAGTAAGGTAATGCCGTCTGACAACAGGGTAAGGCAAGTTTGAAAAATGTCCTGGGCCTTGTCGTAAGCCGGGGTTAGCGTTTCCCCAGCAAATGCCTGTGTGTAGGGCGCATCTCCCCAAAGCATATGTACGAGCGACAGATCCATGGCCATCAGGATTTTTGCAACGCCCATATATTGGGTAGCCCCTGCTTCTTCTGCCATTGTAAACAAGTCGTAGGCATCGGTCATATTATCGTACAGGGCACTCCACGTGCCACTGGCATCGATGTCGTCGTACGTGTCTGTGGGAGATGCTGCGTTGGAAGAAGCCAGGTATTGAACATAATAGCTGGTCATTCCCGTGGACACGCGGTACACATTGAGCGCAGCGTTTTGGGTAACCCTGGTAAGCAGTCCATTTATGGTAGGTTTTGTTGGTTGATTGGGATTGGTATTTACATCGAGATATTTCTTACACGATGCAAAAACGGTTATCAGCAACAAAAGCCATATATATCGAAAAGTCCTTTTCATGTTTTCCTCTTTTAAAAGTTAATGTTTACGCTAAGCAGGAACGAACGCACTGCCGGATAAGTAAAGCCGGTAAAGCCGTCTGCATTGCTGGCAGCGTTCATACTACTGGTTTCCGGATCATATCCCCTGTAATCAGTAAACAGGAGGAGATTATTCCCGGTAAACGTTACAGTAGCTCCCTGGACAGGCAGGCTTTTGAATACCGAACGGGGTACATTATAACTCAGGCTCAGGTTACGCAGCCTTACCCACGAAGCATCTTCCACAAAATTTTCCGATACGGTACGGTGAACATTGCGGTAAAAACCTTGCCCGTAATCACGCGGGTCGCCGGCTGTTTTGCCCTGGCCCAGGTATACCACCTGTGTGTTGGGTGTGCCATCGGGCAACACGCCGTCGAACACGATGCTCTCTGTTCTGTTTTCGGTATACTTGGCAATACCAAAGGCGCTCATAAAGTTGTCGAGCTGATTATAGCGATCGAGACCCTGCTGGGTTTCCCACATAAAGGAAAGCGTAAAGTTTTTATAGGTAAACGTATTCGTAATACCGCCAATCCAGTCGGGCTGGCTGTTGCCCAGGATACGTTGTGTTCCGTCACGTACCGGGAATCCTGCATTGCTGCCGGAAGTGCCAATTACCAGCGGCAGGCTGCGGTCTACTGTTACCTTATCGTCTTCCTTGGAGCCATAATACCGTAAATAGGAAGAACCATAAATATTACCTACAGCATAGCCCGGTACATATTTCATAGTAACGGTAGCGCCGCTATAACCGAAGTGGGAACCAACCACGATTTCAGTAAGCCCTTCACGAATCTTCAACACCTTGTTTCGGTTACGGGTAAAGTTGATGGATGCCTCCCAACGGAAGTTTTTGGTTTCCACCGGGGTACCGGTCAATACCAGTTCAATACCCTTGTTTTCTATTTCACCGGCATTCAGAATATAGCTGGTAAAGCCGGTAGTGGGCGAAAGGCTCGCCGGGATAATAAGTTCCCGGCTATTCAATTTATACCAGCTGAAGTCGAGGCCGAGACGGTTGTTGAGCAAACGCAATTCTGTGCCGGCTTCAATGGTGGCCGTACGTTCCGGCTCCAATGTTGGATCGCCTTTGGTGTCGCTACGGCTCCACGCTACCTGGCCGGTGGAGGTAATCACGCTTGAACTGTAATAGGTATTGATCTCATATGGATCGGTGTCTTTACCGATTTCTGCATACGATACCCGCACTTTACCAAAGTTGAGCCACGACGGCATCTGGAAATGATCTGAAAACACGTACGATAAGCTGACAGAGGGATAGAAGAATGAATTGTTTCCTTCGGCCAGGGTGGAAGTCCATTCATTACGACCGGTAACGTTCAGGAACAGGAAATCATCCCAGCTCAATAACAGGTCGCCATAGGCGCTCACGATACGGTAAAGCGACTCAAACTGTGTGGTGCTGCGCACTTTTGCATTGTTCAGTGTCAGCAGGTCCGGAATATCCAGTTCCTTGCCGCTTGCAGTAAGGCTTGAGAATTTTTTGTCACGCACTTCATTGCCCACACGCAGTAGAGTGCTGAATTTACTGGTCCAGTCTTTTTTGAAGCTGGCCATGA
Source organism: uncultured Chitinophagaceae bacterium (assembly GCA_937961055.1). GTDB lineage: Bacteria > Bacteroidota > Bacteroidia > Chitinophagales > Chitinophagaceae > CALCIN01. The sequence goes on from CALCIN010000042.1 coordinate 43,325, forward strand.
TGTTGGAGTTCAGGATGCGGTTGTTGATGCGATATTCATCAACAAAACCGTTTTCATTGTCTTCATATTGAATTTCGTCTACCAAACCTTTGGGTCCGGGACCAGTATGGCGACGGAAATCTGCATAATAGTCCAAACCGAGTTTATAATCAATATCCAGCCAGTTAAAGGGTGAAAAGGTTACCGCTACATTTCCGATGATGCGATTAACATCATCTTTAAACCGGTTGGTAAAAGTGCCGTATACGGGGTTATTGTTTCCATACGACTTCATGGTGCCGTCGGGCTTGATGAAGTCCATTACATCCCACCGCGGCGACCAATACGCAAGACTTTCATTGTAACGATCTGCATTCACCCGATAACCGCCGGAATTGATGAAATACAATCCCGGGTTCACTTTCAGCATCTTGCCGAATTTAAACTGTCCACCCAGTCGTGCCGAAATGTTTTTATAATCGGAATTCGGTATTACACCATTTTGTTTAAAATAGGAGAAGGAAGAAGTAAGCAGTGCGTTTTCAGTTCCGCCGCTCATATTGATGCTGCTGCGGAACTGGTTGCCCTGTTTGTATCCCTGGGCAAAATGATTATAGATGCCATTCGGATGCGTGGGATCGATGGCTTTCGCTTCCTGCCAGGTGGGTCCCCAACTGGGCCAGAAACTTGCCGGGTCATATTCAGGTACGCCATCGGCGTTCACATAACCCTGCGTAAATTTTGTTTGTACTTCAGGGAATTTGTTTACCTCATCAATACCATAGGTTGCAGTTGCATTCACGCGCATCTTGCCTACGCGCGCCGATTTGGTGGTAATGATCACCACCCCGTTTGAACCGGCCTGCCCGTATAAGGCAGTGGCAGCGCCACCCTTCAACACCGAAATGGTTTCAATATCATCCGGGTTGATATCAGCAGCGCGATTCGTCATACCGCGCAACTCGCCTGCAGGGCTGACGGTAGTAGTGCTGTTATCGATCAATATCCCGTCTATTACAAATAGAGGCTGGTTATCTTTAGAAGGGTCGAGCGATTTAATACCACGAATAATAATACGGCTGCCCTGGCCCGGCGCGCCGCCACCACTGTTGATCTGTACGCCGGCCACTTTACCGCGCAGCGCATTTACAATGTTGGTCTGGCGGCTGGCCACCAGTTCGTCGGCCTTGATTTCCTGGGAAGAATACCCCAATGATTTCTTTTCTCTTCGAATACCCAGTGCCGTTACTACCACTTCATTGAGATTGCTGCTATCTTCCTTCAACTGCAGCTCCAGGAACAGCTCTTCATTGTCTTTTACGGTGATATTTCTTGCCAGAGTAGCATATCCCACGGCAGAAACTTCCAGGCGGTAATTGCCTGCAGGCACATCTGTAATAACAAATGCCCCTTCGGCATCGGCGGCGGTACCTTTATTGGTCCCTGCCAGCACCACTGATGCATTGGCAAGGGGGGTACCGGCTTCGTTGGTGATCCTGCCCCGCACACTGCCTGCAAATACTCTTTCCGGGGTGGATAGGGTGTTGGCAGGTTCATCCACAGCCACTGCTATTTTCACCTTCTTGATAATGATATTGCTGTTTACCACCTCATACTTCAGGTCGGTATGGCGAAGGAGTTCGTCCAGCAACTTATTGAGGGCTATATTGTTGGCCTGGTAACTAATGTTTTCATACCGGGCAACATCGTTGGTCTTATACGTAAACGGCAGTTTTGCCAGCGATTCAATTTTTCGTAAGGCATGTTTAAGGGTGGCGTTCTTCAGATCAATAGACACATAGATTTTGTTCAGATCCTGTCCATCACTGGTGCCCGCCATCAATAAACCGCTGATGGTCAGCAGGAATGCCAATAAGGAGGCTCTCATAATCAGTGCTTTGGTTTTAAGCAACCTGCCTGCAAAACCGGCCGGCCGCTTGTGGTTGAAGCCATGCATGGCCCTGCATGGCGTCATTACATACAAATTCATAGCTTTGATTTGTTTTAAGTAATTCTTTGAAGAGGATTTTATTTAAAACACGCCAACCGCTTCAGGTCGCAACTGAGGCGGTTTTTTTGTTTGCTTCAGGTTGGTGCTGCTGTAACTGTCATAAGCATAATTCGTTTTGGTTTTAGAGTTGTAATCAATTATTCAATGATATACTGACCGTTGACTTGCGTAAACCGGGTATCGGTGAGTTCACACAGCACCTGTAATACAAATTCAACACCAGTTTCACGCCGGAAAGAAGTAGTCACCCGCTGTACGCCCAATGATGGGTTCACCACGCGGATGTTTACATCGTACACCCGTTGCAGGTCTGCCAGTATATCGGCCATCATTTCATCGTCATACACCAGGTATCCCTGCTGCCAGGCAGCTGCTTCATTGGCCGTTGACTTCTTTTCCACAGTTTTATTTTCCGTGTTGCTGACTTTCACCTGTTGTCCTTTGGTAAGCAGGACCACTTCTTCATTGTCGTAATTCACTTTCACTTTGCCGCGTTTAACGGAAACAATTACATCTTTCCGGTCGGGGTAGGCCTTTATATTAAATGCGGTGCCCAGTACAGTGGTAGTTATTTTTCCTGTATGGACGATAAAAGGGATTTTGTCTGCATGCTTTACATCGAAATATGCTTCGCCCGACAGGTATACTACACGGCTGTTGCTGTCGAACTGCTGCGGAAACTCGAGTGAACTGGCCACATTGAGCCAAACCTGTGTACTGTCTGGCAGCAGCAGGTATTTATTTTCCGATCGTTCTGTACTTTTTTTCGTGTGTGGAATTTGTTGCGCCAGAGTACCCGGATTTGCGCGCTCAACAGCATGCGTGTTCCACCACACATATCCTCCTGCTACCAGCACTACCATGGCTGCCATGGCAAATGCCAGGATGCGTTTGCTTTTACGCGGACGCGGCGATGCTGCCGGTTCAGGCAATGCCGCAGGCGGTACCACCAGGTTGCCTGCTTCATCAACATATGAATCGGAGGAAGCTGCCTCCCGGCCCGATTGCTCGTACACTTTCCGGATCAGCGCACGGAGTTGTTCGTCGTGCCCCGACTGATTCACGTAAGCGAGAAATTCTTCGAATTCCTTCCTCGTACAGGTGTTATCCAGGTATTTTTGAAACAAGTATTGAATGCGTTCGTCCATATGGCTGGTATCTACTACCAGTTAATGACGAAACAGCAAGCGGATGTTCCTATCCCGTTAAAAATTTTTTTTCAGAAAAAAATCCGGGCGGCCTGCAACAACACTCTGCGGATAGATTGCATTGCGGTAGACAACTGGTTTTTTACGGTATGGCGGGAAATGCTTAATTCATCTGCAATCTGCTGATAATCCAGTCCCTGTTCGCGGTTAAGCTGGTAAATAAGCCTGCGCCGAGGCGGCAATTGTTCTATGGCAAACTGAACGATGTGATGGTATTCATTGGTTTCGATCACCTGCTCCGTGTCGTGCGTATTTTTTGGCAGATTGTTCCACACCCTCTCTTTCAGTCGTTTGTCGGCAGCGGCCTTACGCAAAAAATCTATCACTCTATTTTCTGTAATACGATACAACCAGGCTTCCATATTGTCGATGGCATGCATGGAATCACGATGTTCCCACAGTTTTACAAATACATCCTGGATAATGTCGCGCGCAAACAAATCTGACTTTGTCAATCGCAATGCCAATGTGTACAACCGGTATTCATAGGTCCTGAATATCGTTGCAAATGCCAGTTCAAGCGGTTGGTCGCAATGCAAACTATGAACAGGTTGAACAGACTTTTGCATAGTATATGGCTACAGTTGGTTTTGGTTGCTTTTTAAAGTTAGACAAAAAACCGGAATAACGATGCGCACATGTAACATCAATGTTGGTCAGAGAAAAGGAAATTGAACGAAAATGCAGTGCCGGCCGCGCAAAAAACCGCATATGGGTGGCAGTATTTCATACTGCAAGTGAGGGACGGGCTGCATGGCACCATAGCCGGTGGTATGGCCTTTGCAGGCGCTAAGGGCTGGTGTATATACGGTAAGTTTGGGCGGCAACGGGATGTTGTTTAGGAAATGAACCCAATCGCTTGTACATTTGTTGATACTCTGACCAAAAGCTTAATTATGAGTTTATGCAACACCAGGCTGCCCTGACAGTTCTGCGTGTATTCAGTCGATTTCAAATAGTGTTAAACAAATAAAATTGATAGCTATGGCATTTACATTACCTGCACTTCCTTACGCTCATGATGCATTGGAACCGCATATTGACACTACTACGATGCAGATTCACCACGGAAAACACCACCAGGCCTATGTTGATAATTTAAATAAGGCAATTGCCGGTACTCCTCATGAAAACAAATCGCTGGAAGAACTGGTCCGCAACGCCGGCGCCATCAGTCCTGCAGTACGCAACAATGGCGGCGGACACTGGAACCATACTTTCTTCTGGGAAAGCCTCTCCCCCAAAGGTGGCGGCAAACCCTCCGGCGCACTCGCAAGCGTTATTGATTCTACTTTCGGGTCATTCGATGCCTTTAAAGAAAAATTCAACAATGCCGGCATGACGCGCTTTGGCAGCGGCTGGGCATGGCTGATTGTGAAAGACGGCAAACTGGAAATCACCTCCACTCCCAACCAGGACAACCCGCTGATGGATGTGGCTGAAGTAAAAGGTTTGCCGTTGTTGGGTGTAGACGTTTGGGAACATGCCTACTATCTCAAATATCAGAACCGTCGTGCCGAATATCTCAATGCATTCTGGAATGTAATTGACTGGAATAAAGTAGCAGCACGTTACGAAGCAGCAGCAAAGTAATGAGCTGATTGGCTGATGTGCTAATGATGGGATGCAATACCATGCAGTATTGGCCCTTCATTAGCACTTTTTTTGCAGTTATTCTATTACATGTAAGCAGTAATACCAGCAGCCGCATAGCCAATATATATCCGCCAGCACATTTGCTATTCATCACATTCCCTTCGCATTTTCAAATTTTCCCATTATTTTGCCGGTATATCCAATCATACAAACCCGATTTCGCATGAAACGAAACCCAATTCTTGTAGTATTTGCCTTCATCTTTTTTGCCGCAGCCTGCTCGTCCGGTGAAAAAGCAGGAGGAAGAAAAGTGGTAGTATTTTCAAGTGGTAAAATGCAACAGGACAGCAAGGACCAAACTACCATTACTCTTGATCCCGGTAACCGGCATGAAGAACTTGAGATTAGTTTAACAGCAGATCAAAAAACTGTTACAGTTAAATCACCTTCCGGCGATAAAACTTACGAGGTAACAGAAGATGGCGTTTACCTGCTCAACCTCAAGTCGGATACGCTGATAGGCAGCGCCGTTAATTTTGGCGAAACGCAACGTACCGCCATCAACGCAGAAGAACTGGAACATTTGATTGACAGTACGCAAAAACTGTTGAGGGGCGAAAACGCCAGTGATGAGCAGAAAACATTCTTCCTTCCCCCCCATTCAATCAAGAAAATCACTACCAACGTTAAAGCACAACTGCTCAGCCCATACAAGAACATTCCCTACGAAGTAACGACCGATGAAAAAGGCAATGCGCCCGAGATGTACAAGTTCTTTACCAATAAACAAAAGAGAGAAGCGCTGAAGGAATTGATTGACAGGCTGAGTAGTTAATGAGCTGATCAGAACGTACAGTTCCAATAAATGCATGAGCCTCTCATCGAGGCTCTTTTTTATTTCAGTAACAAACTTTTATTTGAAACATTCACAATAGCACTGCGGCCCGCCCACTACTCACGGCACAGGATCATAGCCATGCCCGCCCCAGGGATGACAGCGACTGAGCCGCCTGATGGTTAGCCACAGCCCTTTCCACACACCATGTTTCCTGAGCGCCTCAATGGCGTATTGGGAGCAGGAAGGCGTAAACCGGCACTTGGGTCCCAGCACCGGCGAGATGACCCATTGATACAATTTGATCAATGCTATAAAAGGCAGACTAAGTATCTGCGCTATGCGCTTCATGTACTTGCTTTTGCAGTTTTCTTAAAATTACGCCCATCTTTTCATGCAGCGTGCGGTATGATGGCATTTCACGTCCTGTATAGATAAAAAAAACGGCCAGTTGAATTTGTTTGGCTGCCAACAGGTCGCGGAGCCCATTTTTCTGCAGCCGGTAAGCTTCCCGCATCATCCGTTTGATCCGGTTGCGGTCAACAGCTTTTTTGAAACTGCGGCTGCTGGCGCTGAAACCCGCCTGCAGCGGGGCGTCCAGTGTTTGGGTAAAAAATTTGTACGATGCGCGCAGCGGCGGTATGTGAATGCCTTTTCTTTCACTGAACAACTGTTCAATAATCTTGCGGCGTTTCAGCCTTTCATTTTTTGTAAGCGTATACCGTGCTGCCATCAGTTTCAAAAATAAAATAGCTCCGCGGAAATCCCGGAGCTATACAAATATTTCAGCGTGTCCGTTCCCTTGCGGGCCAGGCGTTTACTTCAGTTTTCTTTCATCAGAAACAGTCAGCTTCTTACGACCTTTCCTGCGACGGCTGGCCAATACCTTACGGCCATTCGCTGTTTCCATACGCTTGCGGAAACCGTGTACGGTTTTGCGGCGGCGGCGATGCGGTTGAAAAGTGCGTTTCATATTCTTTCTCGTTTATCATTTTTTTCCCGCCGCTGGCGGGACTGTTTGAAATATGGCGCCGGATTCCTTTGGGAAAACAGGCCAGGTTTCGGTTTTCGCAGACGGGCCACCATACCCGTCGGGATGAAAGGACGGCAAAGGTAGGACAAATCGGGAAATAATGAAGAAAGAACAAGGATTTTTGAAGAGAGCAGGGCTCCCCGCCATTCAAACACTCCCTTCCAGCTCCAAATGCCTGGAGCTTACCTGTGTACCAAAGAAAGTACTTGCATGATTATCAAAATCTTCCGGCGAATCGGTGGTATAAAAATCCCTTAACCCGCCCCTTGAGCACCGCTGTTCCATTTCCGGGTGCCGCCGCAGGTAATCTTCCAGGCTCCTTGCCACAATGTCGCCCTGCGAAAGCACCGTGATGCCTGCCGGCAGAAATTGTTCAATTTTTTTCCGCAACAACGGGTAATGGGTACAGGCCAGCAGCAGGGTATCTATTCCTTTATCCTGCGCCAATATGCCGTTAATGTGCTTTTTTACGAAGTAATCGGCCCCGGGCTGATCGTATTCATTGTTTTCTACAATGGGCACCCACATGGGGCAGGCTTCCTGGTACACGGTCACTTCGGGAAAGAACTTTTTGATTTCAATGGGATAGGATTCAGACAGCACCGTGCCGGTGGTGGCCAGTATACCGATCTTTTTGGTGCGGGTATACTGCCCGATTACTTCTGTAGTAGGTCGCAATACGCCCAGCACCCTGTTGGCGCCGCCCTGGCCCGACTCCATTTTGGGTAGATCATTTTGCTGAATCGTACGCAGGGCTTTGGCGGAAGCCGTATTGCAGGCCAGGATAACCAGTGGACATCCCTGCCGGAAAAACCAGTCCACGCACTGTAAGGTGTAGCGGTACACGGTATCAAAAGAACGATTGCCATAGGGCGCCCGGGCATTGTCGCCCAGATACAGGTAATCGTATTGGGGCAAGCGTGCAATGATGTCTTTCATAACCGTGAGCCCGCCGTAACCGGAATCAAATATGCCAATGGGGTGGTAGTTCATAGCCTATATAAACAGAGCCGCCCCTGGATGGAACGGCTCCTTGCTTTCAATTCATTTATGCTACAGCTTTATTGTTTCTTCGGGGCAGCAGTGGGAGAATTGTTGCCGGCAGTGGGGCGGTTGGGCAACTTGATGTTGAGCTTCTTGGCCACCAGCTCCAGGATATCATCCCCGGGAGGAGCTACCAGCAAGGCTTCTTTTTCAAAAATGTAAGTGTAACCATTTTCCTTGGCAACAGCCTGCACAGCTTCGTATGCCTTCCTGTTGATGGGGGCAATCAGCTCCTGCTGCTTTTGCTGCAATTGCTGTTGAATGCGCTCTTCTTCACCACCCAGGTCCTGGCCCATCTTAGTCAGCTCCTGTCTTTTAACCGTTTTCTGCGCTTCGGTAAGGGAAACAGAGTCTTTATTGAATTTTTCTATCGCAGCATAAAAAGCATTCTGCTTTTCGGTGGCGCTTTGAATCAACGCATTGCGAAAGTCTGTCAATAGAGAGTCAGCTCTTCTTGTTTCCGGCATGATGCTAACCAGTTCCTGAGAACTGATGTAACCAATCTTCACCTGTGCATATGCTTCACCAGCTACCAAAAGGCCCAGGGCAAACAATGATACTGTAAATAACTTTTTCATCTGTCAAATATTTGTTTTTAGAAGGTCAGACCCGGTAACCATTGTTGCACCGGGTACATTGAAACCATGCATGTTTATGATTGATTTCAATGCTTGCTTGTCCACGCCACCTGCATTGTTGTTTTTCGCCGGTGGATTGATTAATTGGTTTAAGTTGAAAAATCAGTTCTATAAGTTGTTCACCCCGGAAATCTTTCACGTTTATTTAACACCAAGGTCCCTGAGTATATCCTCGCTCCGATCCAGTTTGGGGTCGGCAAAGATAACGGTTATTCCTTCACTTTTATCCAAAATAAAGTCATATTGCCGGTTTACCGCAAGCTTCTGAATGGCATTGTATACCTTGTCCTGTATGGGTTTCACCAGCTCCTGCCGCTTCTTGAAAAGGTCTCCTTCAAATCCGAAACGTTTACGTTGCAGGTCGCGCACTTCTTTTTCCCGCACAAATAATTCATCTTCTCTTTTTTTCCGCAATTCCTCGCTCAGCATTACCTGCTCTGCCTCATAGTTGCGGTACATCTGGTCCAGGGCGGCCTGTTTTTCGTCAATTTCCTTTTGCCATTGCAGGCTGATCTGGTCCAATGCTTTTTGCGCCTCCTTGTATTCCGGCATTTTTTCAAGGATATAACGCGTATCAACAATGGCGTAACGTTGCGCTTTTGCCTCGCTGAGGCCGGGAACCAGCGCAGTAAGCACCATCAGCGCAACAGATAAGGACAGTATCTTTTTCATCTGTATGAATTTTAATTAATAAGCGTTACAAGCAATCCAACCCCGGTACAATGACCATTGCCGGGAATAGTATCAAATCAACATCTCCGAAACCATAGCTCCGCCTGTACGATTCAATTTGATTTTTCCCTGGAACTTGCTATTGGCCATTGGTGATTTTACCGCGGGTTAGCATCACTTGAAATATACGCATTATTCGGGTTCAAATCCAAGCATAAAGGTAAAGCGGGCAGCATCGCGTAGTTTACCACCAGGTTGCAGGCGGTCAAAGCCAACGCCATAATCAAATCCAAGCAAACCAAACATGGGCAGGAAGAAACGCATACCAACCCCCGCACTTCTGCGCAGGCGGAACGGATTGTAGTCTTTGTACGTGTACCATCCGTTGGCTGCTTCAAACCATACCATGCCATAAATGGTGCTGCTGGGATTGGTAGTAAATGGATACCTCAGTTCCAGCGTATACTTGTTGAATATGGTAAAGAACTGGCTTGCGTTCTGCTGATCGGGGTTGATCTTGGGATCGGAGTTTTCATACACAGGATAACCGCGGTGTGCAATGATGTCGTAACCCAATACAAAATTACCATTGGCCAGACCGGCATCACCCACCTGGAACCGCTCAAAGGGCGAGAAGTCGAGGTTCCTGTTATAGCGGCCCATAAAGCCGTATTTGGCAGCCGCCCTCAACACAAACCGCTTATTATCGCCAATAGGTCTGCCGATAGGAATGAACCATTCGGCATTGAACCGCCATTTATGGAATTCGGGCAAACGGTATACATCTTCATTGGTTGAATGCTTCCTGAACAACGAATAAGGCGGCGTGAACTGCGCGCTCAGCAAAAAGTTGCTACCCTGCGTGGGGAACATGGGCATGGGCCCCGACGAGTTGCGGGAGAGCGTGAATTTCAGGCTCAGGTTGTTGGAAGTACCATCGCTGATGCCGGCAAAAATGTATGGATACTTCTGCAGTTTGTATTGCGTAAAGTTCAGGGCATAGATCAGCGTAAAGAAATTGTCGGGCCAGTTCAGTTGCTTACCCAACGCAACGGTTACCCCAAAGTTCTTCAACGAACTGGTATCGCTGAATATGTAACGGTTGGTGGAATAGTCATAACCGCCCTGGCGGAACATACTCTTGTACAGGCTTACCGTGAGCGAATTTCTTTTCTTGCCGCCCAGCCAGGGTTCCGTAAACGAAAAGTTGTACGACTGGTAGGCACGGCCATTCGATTGCACACGCAAACTCAGCTTCTGCCCGTCACCTGTAGGAAGCGGGTCCCAGGCCTTTTTGTTGAAAATATTTTTGATGGAGAAGTTATTGAACGAAACGCCCAGCGTACCGGTAAGACCAATACCGCCACCCCAGCCGGCACTCAATTCCAACTGGTCCGATGAACGTTCTTCCACACCATAATGAATATCCACCGTACCTTCTTCCGGGTTGGGCACCGGGTTGATGCTGATGGTTTCCTGGTTGAAAAAGTTCAGCTGAGCAATTTCACGTTGCGAACGGATGAGATCGGTGCGGCTGAACTTCTCGCCGGGAATGGTATGCAGTTCCCGACGGATCACATGCTCTTTTGTTTTTTCATTACCGGAAATGGTAATGTTCTTGATAGTGGCCTGCGGTCCTTCGATGATGCGTATTTCAAAATCAATTGTATCGTTGTATACGGCAGTTTCCACCGGGTCTATGCGGAAAAACAGGTAGCCGTCATCGTAATACAATCCGCTGATGTCTCCGCCCTCCGGCGACATGGATTTACCCAGCCGCTTATTAAGAATGTCAAGATTATAAATATCACCTTTTTCAATTCCCAGCAAAATATTCAGCACCGAATCGGAATAAACGGTATTGCCTTTCCAGGTGATGTTACCAAAGTAATAACGGCGGCCCTCACTGACTTTGAGGTCTACATTGAGATTGCCCCTGCTGTTGTAATAGGTGGTATCGTCCAGGATGGTGGCATCACGGTAACCAAGCGAGTTATAGTATGCCAGTATTTTTTCCTTATCCTCTGCGTATTTCTTTTCGTTGAATTTGGCAGAGCTGAACAGTTTGAAGCGGAAATAGGGGTCCAGGAATTCCTTTGTTTTGGTGAGCGACAGGAAACCGGCATCGCGGAGGTATTCCCTGAAATTGATCGGATCAACAGGGCCATAGGCCGAGCTATCGCGTTGAGAATACAGGCTGATCCGGGTCATTTCCTTTGTGCCCTTCATCTGTTTCTTTAGCTTCAGGCCCGACACCGTTTCATTGCCATGGAAATTGATATTGGCAACGCGTACCTTGTTTCCTTTATCGATATAAAAATTCAGTATTACGGCATTGGGCAACGAAGGGTCGGGTATTTCTTCGATCCTTACTTTCACATTGTGAAATGCTTTTTCAGCATAATATCTTTTGATGGCATCCACCGCACTGATCCTGGTGTTCTCTGTTACCACGCGCATGCGCACCAGGCCGCTCTTCGTTTTCAACTCATCGGCCTCCGATTTTTTTACGCCTTTGAAGTTGAAGTTCGATAAGGCAGGCCGTTCCGTCAGCGCAATTTCAATCCAGAGATTGGTGCCTTCCAGTTTGGTATAATAGATTTCGATATCGGAGAACAGGTGTTGCGACCACAGTTTGTTGATGGCCTTGCTGAATTCATCGCCACCGGGGATATTCACTTTTGATCCCACGTTCAGCCCTATGATGGAAAGAATGAGTTGCTCATCGTAACGCTGGGTGCCCGTTACTTTGATACCGGCGATGGTATACTCTTTGGGTATCCGCTGATGGGGAAGCGCTTCAAGCTCCGGGTCTATGGAAGTTGGGACAGTATCGCGCTCTTGCCCGAAAGCAGCACTGGCCAGAAAACCGATGAAAACCAATAAAATAAGCCTGGGAGTAAGCGTACGCTGCATTCCGGAACGTTTAAACTGGAGCAAATTAAAGGGATTTATTAAAAGTGTTTGTTAAAGAATGGGTAATTACGTTTTAACAGCCGTTTATGGGGAGTAAGGTTTATCCGTTCACAGATTCCTGTTGTAATTGTTCGCTTGTTTTGCCGAATCTTCTTTCACGACCCTGGTAGTTGATGATGGCCTCATACAGATTTTCCTTCCGGAAATCGGGCCAGCGAACGTCGGTAAAATACAGTTCTGCATAAGCCAGTTGGTATAACAAAAAGTTACTGATACGATATTCGCCGCTTGTCCTGATCATCAGCTCAGGATCGGGAAAGTCGCTGGTGGCAAGGTATTTTTGCAAAACGTCCTGCGTAATAGCCGCCGGATCGAGTTTGCCGGCCTTCACATCTGCGGCTATTTGTTTAACGGCTTCCACCAGTTCCCAGCGGCTGCTGTAACTCAACGCCATGATGAGGTTGAGCCCGGTATTGCGGCTGGTAATTTCCAGTGATTCGTTCAGTTCTTTCCGCGCATATTCGGGCAACATGTTCATATCGCCGATCACATGCAGGCGGATATTATTTTTATTCAGCGTTTCTGTTTCCTTCCGGATCGTTTCTACCAGCAGCTCCATCAGCCCGGTCACTTCAAATGCCGGCCGGTCCCAGTTTTCGGTAGAAAAGGCATAGAGGGTAAGATACCCGATACCCAGTTCTGCGCAACCTGTTACAATATCACGCACACTTTCCACGCCATGGGCATGGCCATACAGGCGGTCATGGCCTTTTTCACGGGCCCAACGGCCATTGCCGTCCATAATGATGGCAATATGCCGGGGCAGGCGGGCTACATCTATTCTATCCTTAAGGCTTGACATTCCTCGATTTTTGAAGGGCACAAAGGTACAATAAAGGCAATAATGTACAAGGAACCGGCAATAATGTATGCAACCGGGCTTCGGGACCGGGGGCGACCCCGATTTTTTGCCGGCTATTTGCCCGGTGTTGTATTTTACAACCAACTTGGCTGAATTCTGCCAGCGTGCAGTTCCGGGCATTAACTGTGTTGAATTTACCGATAACTGTGCAAGCTTTTTCTTTACACGCTTTTCATCAACCACTTGCAGGCATAATTTAGAATTTCGCTTACAGCATTTTCACTGCAGAATTTCTGTTTTAGTGCATACGATGAAAGTTTACACAAAACCACATCGGATGTTCTCGGGAGAAAAGCTGCGCCTGTTAAGAATTGTGAAGGACCACAAACAACAACATGTAGCCAATCAATTGGGCATTACCCAACAAGCCTATTCCAAACTGGAAAAGAAAAAAGCAATAGGAGAACAAACGCTGATCAAGATTTGGAACCGCATGCAATGGACCTATGCCGACATAGAAGCCATTCATCAGCTGTGTGCATCCATTCCCCAGAATAAAAGCGACCGCGACACTACATCAGTTGGCAGTGGGACAACGGTATGAAGTAAGGTTGAATGAAAACGTGATCTCTGCAATGATATACTGGTCACGTTGTTTGGAAAATCCGCGCTGGCGTCCTTCAATGCCAATGATATCCCCGGTTTCATAAGAGCGGTCCTGCAACAGCTGCGCTACAGACGGACTGCCATCGGGCATGGGAGGAAACTTGTCGGCGCCCACATAGGTTTTGCTCACATCATCGAGGTAATCGGTCATGCCAAACCGGTGGGTCAATTCAAAGCCGATATTCATGCGGTCGTTCAGCGCATATTTTACACCTACACCAAAGGGGAAACAAAACGACATGGTGTTGTAAGGCTTGCGGTCAGGATACTCTGCAGTGCCCTGCCCTTCGGTTCCCAGGGGGCGTAAGAAAACTTTGCGTCCTCCCAGATAGGCATAGGGGTCATAACTGAATACACCCACGCCCAGGGTTATGTAAGGTGTAAAATTGTGATAGGGATCAGCAGGAATAAATTTGAAGAAATTGAAATCGCCCTGTAAGCTCAGTTCAAAAATATTCGTATTGAAACTGAGGTTACGCCTACGCATATACTCATTATGGGTGTTGTACACATCAGAATAACCGAGCTGTGTAAAATGAGCTGCTATGCGCAGTGCCGTATAGTTACCGAATTGTTTGCGGAAAAAAGCGCCCACAGCGAGTTTGGGCCGGTTCAGCCTAGCCCTGGTATTGAGATCGCCGAAATAATGAGAGGCGCCGGCAGAAATACCAAATTCTCCTTCCTGTACAATGCTTTCGTACTGGGCCGCAGTTGGTTGTGAAAAAGCTATACCAGCCAGCAGTGACGCTGCCAAAATCGTTTTCTTCATACCCTGATAATAAGTATTGCAATATAGGAATTAAGTGCTGGCTGGTAAACGTTTTGAGCCGCTTTTTTCTTTCCCGTCAAAATGTTAATTCCTTGTATCAAGCCCCCACGAAAGCTTGTTGCGAAGCGTTTGCAGGAAATTATTCTCATTTAATCGTACGAGGCTAAGCGTAAATGATTCTCTTCTAACGGCTAACTGCGTTTTTTTATCTACCAGCTCACGGCGTGAGTCGAGTGCGCAGATGAACTGGTCGCTGCGGCCTTCCACTTCAAAGGAGATTACATTATCGTCGGGCACCACAATGGGCCGCACATTCAGGTTATGCGGAGCAACCGGTGTGATTACAAAACTGGAAGACTCAGGAAAAACGATGGGACCATTGCAGCTCAACGAATAGCCGGTGGAGCCCGTAGGTGTGGCAACAATCAAACCGTCAGCCCAGTATGTATTCAAAAATTCACCATTCAGGTAGGTATGGATCTTGATCATGGGCGAAGTGTCTGTTTTGTGAATGGCAAATTCATTCAGTCCGTACGGCACTTCCCCAAACAGGGCACTGCTGGCATCGAGATGGATCAGCGTTCGTTTGTCAATTACAATGGTACGCTTCACCATTGCCTGCACGGCCATGTGCAATTCCTTACGCCCGATACTGGCCAAAAAACCCAGCCGGCCAAAATTGATTCCCAGCACCGGCACATTGGTGTCTCTTACCAGGGTTACGGTATCCAGCAGGGTACCGTCGCCACCCAGGCTTACCAGAAAATCGATCGATTCCACCAGGTCCTGGGAGTCGTGGAAAACAGAGAGTTTATCGGGAAAGCGGTATGATGATTTGATGATCTCGAAAAACGGAGCGTAGAAAACCGGTTCAATATTTTCCTTCGCAAATTCGTCCAGTAACTGCTGCAATTTGTCGTGCTGTTCGTAATCAATAACCCGGCTGTATATAGCTACCTTCATGTTGAATGTTTTGGGAATGTGCCTGAGCCTGTTAACCAATTTGCCAAAGATGGATCTGTTACTGCAGCCCTTTCATGGGCGCATGAGCCAATTTGGTCAGCAAGCACATTACAAATCGTTCTTAAGATGTAAAAATAGCCCGTTTTGCCCTAATTGGTTGAAGCTGTAGTCGAGGCGTATAATGAAGTCGTAGAAAGTAACAATATCAACCCCCAGGCCTGTGGTGTATAACATGCGGTTTACCAGCGAATTGTCGGTAAAGCTCTTGTTATAGCTATAACCGGCGTCCATAAAAGCACGGGCATAAATGCGGAAGGGTATGCGGTCGTGGGATTTTGATTTGAGATAAGTAGGTATACTGAACCGGAACAATTCCCTGCGGTACGACTGGCGCGACAGAAAGCCCGCCACACCGTCAATGACGTACTCTTCCAGTCCCCTTAAATACATATCCCCGTAACCGAACAGCCGGTGGTTCACAAATGGCTGTTCAAACGGCAACCGGATCACCCCATACCCCTGCCACATGAAATAATTCTTTTTCGATAGTTGCCAGGCGCGTGTTGCTTTGGCATGCAGCTGCCACATGTTCATATCACTGTTGAATCCTCTTTTCAGGAAACCCACTTCACCCATCCAGCCGGTAAGGGGAAAATGTATGTAATCTACCTTGTAATAATTCAGTTGGTACGACAGTTCGGGATACGTAATGCGGGTACGCCCTGAGTTGAAATATTTCGGATTCAGTTCCAGGATGGCAGAATCCACTTCCTGCTGTGTAATGCTCAACCTAACGGCATTGAATGTACGAAGCCCGGGGCGATAGGTATAATCCACGTGCGCGGACCATTGTTTAAATCCTGTTTTCAAAGTGTCTACAAAATGCTGCTGGTTATTCCTGGTTTCGTAGTTCACTTCCTTATTGGACGCATAGGTGAAACCCAGGCGGTATCCGTGTTTCAGCGATCGGTCAACGTAAGGTTGATCGTACTGGAATTGTATCTGTTTTGTATAACCGGTAATCAGCCAGAGCCGCAATTTATCGTTTCTGCCGGTGAAATTGTAATGTGTAAACTTGAACCCGTAGTTCAATCGATCTACACCGTAGCCCTGCTTTGCCCATTCAGCCAGGTTGCGGTCCACGGGTTTCAGGTAGGGAATGGGAAAGATGTACCAACGCTCTTTCACCTGGATCAGCACGTCTACATGGTAGCCGCGAAACGATTTCAATGCAACTACCACCTCATTGAACAAGCCGGTATTGAACAGTTGTTGGCGCGCAATTTCAAAACCTTCCACGAGGTCGGTGAGGTAAATGGAGTCGCCGGTTTTAAAGGGAAGCTCGCGTTGAATGATGTAGTCTTTGGTACGTTTGTTTCCCTCCACATAGATATTTCCCATGATGAAGGGGGTGGAATAATTCCGGTCGTACACCACCGGTTTGTATAGCGGCGCGGACGAATCAGCGGGCACTGGCTGCGCATGTACAATAGCACTCAAAACCAATATCGCTGCCAAACAGTAATATTTCTTTCCCATCCCCATGCAGCAAGCTGTCGCTTATCCTTGTTGATTGAGTTAATAATTCGAATACAGGACGCTTAACCGGATGCCAAACCAGTTTTATCTTAGATATTCAGGTAATTCATCAGGTGGTCGTAGTTACTTCTCAACTCGTTTACATAAAGTTCTTCTCCAAAATAGTATTTAACCTGGTATTCGTAACGCTGAAAAGTGGCTACAATGTCAGAAATTTCGAATTTATTGATTTTAAGCGTAACCAGGAAAGAACCTGAATTATTATCCCAATAGGTATTGAGCTGGGTAATCTGGGCATCGTTGGTTTCAACAAGTTTACTCAGTTCGGAGAAGGAAAAATTGCGTTGTTCCATTTCCAGTACAATCACCCCGCCAGGTTCGCTGGCGCCGGTAATTTTGCCCAATTCTTTCAGCAGTGTATCGGCGGGGATCACGCCAATGTATTCGTTATCCTTTTCTATTACCGGTACAATGGAAAGGTTGTAGTCGTTTACCGTTTGCACCGATTCCAGGAAATGCGTATTTGCATTCACTGCCACTTTTGAGAAATGCGTATCCAGTGTTTTCAACAGTAGGTTTTCATCAACATTCATCAGATCTTCTTCAAACACCAGGCCGAGGTATTTATCGTCGTTCACAACCGGCAATTGACCCAGGTGGTATTCCGACAGTAATTCGAGCGCCTGGGAAACAGCGTCTTCCAGACTGAGCGTAGGAATAGAACCTGATATCAATTGTTTGTTCAGCACAGTTGCCGGTTTATATCTGATAATACGTTAAATCGTCCGGGAAAGTTACCTGCACACACAGTCCAGGCGCACCGTTCATATCCCGGGCAGGCAGTTACAAAAAAATCCGGAATTGCTTTAAGGGTTCAATAGTTAGACGACGCAATTCAAGCCACCGCTGCAGGTGTATTTAATTTTGTCAGAAATTTATGAAGCACCCGGTTGAATTCGTCCGGCACTTCCATCATGGGAGCATGACCACATTTATCGATAAAATGCAGTTCACTGTTCGGGATGAGCCGTTGAAATTCCCTACCTACGAACGGTGGGGTAATGGCGTCATTGTTACCCCAGATTAATAACGTCGGCTGTTTGATCTGATTGAGTTCTTCGCCAAGATTATTTCGGATGGCGCTTTTCGCCAGGGATATAATTTTTATGGCTTTCAAACGGTTGTTGACGGTTTCATACACTTCATCTACCAATTCCTTTGTAGCAATTTTGGGGTCATAAAACGTCATTTCCGTTTTCTTCTTGATGTAGTCATAATCGCCCCGTTTGGGATAGGTATCGCCCATACCGTTTTCAAACAATCCCGAACTGCCCGTAAGGATCAGCGATTTGATGCGCTGGGGCTGTTTCAGCACGTGGAGAATGGCTACATGACCGCCGAGGGAATTGCCTAAAAGGTGCACATTCTGGTAATCGCGGTACTCGATGAATTTGTGCACAAACTTTTGCAGTCCCATTACAGAAGTATGGAGCAGATCAAGGTCAAGCAGGGGCAGCATAGGCACTACCACCTTATTATGGTGGCGGAAATAGCCTATCAATTCATTGAAGTTGCTTAGCGCACCGAATAAACCGTGTAACAAAATCAACGGTTCTCCTTCGCCCTCTTCAATAAACCTGAATTTGTCCGCTTGTTTGATCTCGTAATTCATCACTCTGATCGGTTCTGGTCAATTCAATTAATCGCTAAAATAATCATTTACAGCAAATATTACATTGTTCTGCGTATTGCAGGAAAAATTCACTGTAAGCTACTGATTTTTTGCGGTACCCGCTATAGTGTATAACCCTTATCCAGACAAGATTTCATGGTGCGGCATGCTGAGCTACACGATCAAAAAATTGTTCCAGCTCGGTAAACATGTCTTTAAACAATGGCACCAAAGCTCCTAACGCATTGATGGCGCGGGGACCCCAGGGCTGCACCCACTCATAGGTAACAGAATTTTTAATAGTGTGTTCACCTATGAGGTTGACCTGATCTGCAAAAAACAGCAAAACGCTTAAAACAACAATGTACAAAAACACATATAGCAACACGCCGCCCAGCTTGTTGACCCATCCCAGTAAAGACCATTCCACAGCCTTGTCAACCAGGCCTGCTATCAATCGGATCAACAGCACCACCCCCACAAATACAAGCATAAACGACAATATGGGCAGCCATCTTACGGAAACCCCTGAAGAACTTTCCAGGTAGTGGGCCACTACCACCGATAGTTTCAAAGCAGCGGCAATACCTACTATAAAAGCAATTACCGAAAACAACGCAACCACCAGGCCACGCCGTAATCCTTTTATAATGGCACTTATCAATAATGCTGCTGTTGCTATATCAATGATCATGGAAATGTGCAAATGCGAAAATTAGCAAAAGTCAAAATGTGAACATGCAAATCTTAGTTAAGTTCAATAGCCACTGCAGCATTTTCACATTTTCCGGTTTTCACATTTGCTATTTGGCAAGCAGTTCTTTCACCATCGCACTGATCGTTTTACCATCCGCCTTGCCGGCCAGCTGTTTGGTGGCAACCCCCATCACTTTACCCATATCAGCCGGAGATGTGGCGCCGGTTTGTGCAATAATTTCCTGCAACACGGCTTTCAGCTCATCTGCCGACAGCTGTTTGGGCAGGAATTTTTCAATCACGGCAATTTCTTCTTCCTCCTTTTGGGCAAGATCGGCGCGGTTTTGCTGCCGGTAAATTTCCAGCGAATCCTTGCGCTGTTTTACCAGTTTCTGTAAAAGCCTGATTTCGTCTTCTTCACCCAAGGTTCCTGAAGCGCCTTCCGATGTTTTGGCCAAAAGAATGGCAGACTTGATTGCCCGAAGACCGCGCAATGTTTTTTCGTCTTTCGCCTTCATGGCAGTCTTCAATTCCTCATTGATTTTTTGTTCCAGGCTCATAACTTCTTATTATGGATGATACATTATGTGTTGTTGCTGCTTTGCCGGGCAGGACCCGGGGTACTGCACAAGCTGAATTCGTTATACATTATAGGTTGTTCCGGCTGCGCCGCCGGATCGGCATCACCCCGCTCTCATCCGGGACTGTTATGGCTTCACGCAGGATGCGGACTATACAGTACACGCACTGGCGGTTTGCCAAAACGCCATGCTACGACTTCACCCGGTTGAGCTCAGCCTGCCGGAATTTTTTATAAAAATTCACTGCAAATTCCTTGATGTCTTTTGTGAGCTCATGCTGGTGGGTTGACCTGTCCAGCGTGTCGGCCATGGTCATGAATGTCTGGTAAAAAAAATCGCCCATTTCATCAATCATCATATCCTTTGTCCAGAGATCTACCCGCAAGGCAGTTTTGTCTGCCCCGTCCCAGAATGCCAACATCATGGCCTTTGCTTTTCGGGCATTGTCTGCTGTACTGTCTGTTGCCTGCCATTCTATTTGTTCGGGCAAACGCTTCTCATCGAGCACTACATCGATCGTAATTGTGGATTTTGTCATAAAAAGCTTTGGTTGCCAATTTTTTGTGATAAAAGCCCGCGACAAAAGTACGCCGATTAGCTGGTACTTTTATACATGGCCGCCCGCGTAAATTACCGCTTACGGGGGTAAGTGGAATATTTAGTTTCACCCCAAAGCTGCCCCTGCCCTCTTGCAAAAACCCTTGTTTTTGCTGTATTTTGTACGAGTACACAATTGTGCAGCCAATTGCGGAAAATACGATGCACTAAAATCGGGTATTAACCCTTTGCTGCAACTTATATTATAAGGTATTTTTGTTAAGTGACGTAATCCGTATTTGTGAATTAATTCAGTACCTATGAAACGAATTGTACGCAATTCAGCAGTTGCCATTTTGCTGCTGTCAACGCTATTATTACCACACCAGGCAGCTTCTCAATGCACCTGTTCAGAAGGAGAAGCTCCTACCCCCATTGAGCACGTGGTGGTACTTGATACCACCAATTCATCATCCACAATGCTTACTTTCCCGAAGTTTGATCCTTCAATTGGCTTACTTACCTGTGTATCGCTGCACGATACCCTTTCCATTGTAAGTACACTGGGCATCCGCAACCTCGATCCTACCGATAAAGTATATCAATTCCGCCTCACGGTAACCACTGGTGTAACGGGCGCCGGGCTTACGCGCAACAACCTGGCAGAAGAGTATTACGGTCCTGATTTGCTGGGCGCTTTTGCCTCGGGCACGGACTCAACTACGTATGGCCCGGATACCTTGTTTAACAACCGGGCCACAGAGACTTATGTGTCCAACGTAACCGGGTTTATGGGGGCAGGCACAGTGGACCTGCTGTATGAAATCGGCGGCGGGGTGACCTCACTGGCAGGCGGCATCAATTTCAATTCTTCCATACGCACCCGCACCTGGGGAGTATTTAAACTCACCTATTACTGGTGCCCCAACATTGTGCTGGCATCGAACATCAAAAGCTTTTCAGCAGTGCACAGCAGTAACCGGGTGAACCTGCTATGGGATGTGGTGAATGAAAAACCTTCCACGATCTACGAATTGCAGGTAAGCAGCAACGGCAAGGTATTCAAACCTGTTACGCGGTTATCGGCCACGGGCGGCCACCACGGGCAGTCCAGTTACCAACACGCTTATGTGCCCGACCAGGCCATTAACGGCAAGTTGTATTTCCGCATCAAACAAATCAGCGCCGATGGCGAAATCACTTACTCGGTAGTACGCTTTGTATACGGCGAAAACCCGTACGGCCAGGATAAAATCACCATCTACCCCAATCCGCTGAAAGGAAACCAGGTATCGGTGCAATTTGCCAGGCCGCTATCCGGCAGCTACAAAGTTGATTTGGTGAATATGGCAGGCCAGACCATTTACAGCAATGTGTTCCGCATCAGGAACACCAACAGCCTGCTGTTTGAAGTACCTGGCGCACCTCCCGGCATCTATTATTTCCGTGCCACGAACACTGCAGGCAGCGATGCCTATACCAGTAAACTGATGATACAATAATTTCCCTGAAAATTACATTGCCCGTGGCAGAGGGCAGATTCCTGGCAAACAGGGACCTGCCCTCTTCCTTTTGCCCGCTGCACTGTTAAATTGTTCCCAAATACCGCTTTATAAATGCGCTTTTCTTTTTGTAAACATACTTTGCTACTTTTGTTCAATGCACAAAACCGAGAATATGGAATACAATACTACCAGAAATCACCTGGTAATGAGAGAATACGGGCGGCATATACAAAAGATGATCGAGTACCTGCTGACGCTTGAAGACAAAGAAACAAGACAACGCAATGCCTACGCAGTGATTGAACTTATGGGTTTTCTCAACCCTCATCTCAAGAATGTAGAGGACTTCCGGCATAAATTGTGGGACCATCTTTTCCTGATTTCTGATTTTAAACTGGAAGTAGACTCGCCTTATCCTATTCCTACCCGCGAAACTTTAAAAGCAAAACCCGACCCGCTTCCTTACCCCAAGCGATACCCGAAATATTCGCACCTGGGCAAAAACCTGGAACTGGTTATCGACAAGGCGCTGAAAGAAGAAAATCCTGAAAAGCGCCAGGGCTTTGCCAATGCAGTGGCTTATTACATGAAGCTGGCGTACAGTAACTGGCATAAGGAAACTGTTCACGATGATGCCATTCAAAGTGAATTGAGCAGCATCACCAACGGGCAACTTACGTTTACCAATACACCTTATGTAAGGCAGCACAGGGCCAGCGAAAGCCGCGAAAGAGAAGGAAGGGGTGGTTATGATTACCGCGGTAAACGCAGCCAGAAATTTCAGCAACGCGGCGGAGGCGGGGGCAGGTCAGACCGCAATGACCGCGGTGGTGGAAAATACAAGAAACGGTATAAATAGAAATATCAGAAACAAATAACAAAAGACATTACAGCACTGTTCATGGCACTGAATTGATAAAAGGTTCTACCTGTTAATTGTCTTTTGTGCTTTGTATTTTTTTAAGAAACCCTGATGGTGTGCAAATGCCGTCAGGGTTTTACATTTGCCAGCAAAAACACGCAAACCGATAGCTATGCATTCCTTTGAAGTAATCGGCGGAAAACGATTGTCAGGAGAAATAACACCGCAAGGCGCAAAAAACGAAGCATTACAGGTAATCAGTGCCGTACTGCTCACACCAGAAAAAGTGACCATTACGAATATACCCGATATCCTGGATGTAAACCTGCTGATAGAATTGTTGGGCGAAATGAACGTAAAGATCGAGCGGCCCCAACGCGACACCTGCATTTTCCAGGCCGATGATGTAGATGTGGATTATTTACGGAGTGATACCTATCGTAAAAAAAGCGGTCGTTTGCGTGGTTCTGTAATGCTGGCCGGCCCCATGCTGGCAAGATTCCGCAAAGCATATATCAGCAAACCGGGAGGCGACAAGATTGGCCGCCGGCGTCTCGATACCCATATTATGGGTTTTGAAAAACTGGGCGTGGAGTTTGAATACGACACCGGTGATAATTTTTTCCATTTGAAGGCGCCCCGCCTGCGGGGCAATTATCTGTTGCTGGATGAACCTTCTGTAACGGGCACTGCCAACATCATTATGGCCGCCTCCATGGCCGAAGGCACCACGACCATTTACAACGCAGCCTGTGAACCTTACATTCAGCAACTATGCAAAATGCTGAACAGTATGGGCGCACAAATCAGCGGCATTGGCAGTAACCTGCTTACCATCACGGGCGTTTCGCGCCTGGGCGGCACGACCCACCGCATGCTGCCCGATATGATTGAAGTGGGTTCTTTTATTGGCCTTGCCGCCATGACGCAAAGCGATATCACCATCAAGAATGCCAGCATCAAAGACCTGGGCCTGATACCGGACAAATTCAGGCAACTCGGTATTGAACTGCACTTCAAAGGCGACGATATTCATGTGCCAGCCCAGGAAGTATATGAAATAAAAAATTTCCTCGATGGTTCAGTGCTCACTATTTACGATCATCCATGGCCGGGATTTACACCCGACCTGCTGAGCATTGTGCTGGTGGTAGCCACGCAGGCGCGCGGCAGTGTGCTGATCCACCAGAAAATGTTCGAAAGCCGCTTGTTTTTTGTAGACAAGCTGATCGATATGGGCGCCCGCATTATCCTGTGCGATCCGCATCGCGCAACTGTTATCGGATTGGGCAGGGAACAAAATCTCCGTGGAATCCAGATGAGCAGTCCTGATATCCGCGCCGGTGTTTCGCTGTTGATAGCCGCGCTGAGCGCCGAAGGCAAGAGTATTATTCAGAATATTGAACAAATTGATCGCGGATACCAGCATATAGATACAAGATTGCAACAGTTGGGAGCGCAGATTACGCGGGTTTAAGGGAAGAGCTGAAAAATCAGCAAATCCGGGAGGGAAACCAGTGCATTTATGCCTGCCGTAGCTGCTCATTTTTCTAACTTTTCCTTTCTTTGCACATGCCTAATAACCCCCAACACAAGATTATCATCATTACTGCCCCATCCGGTGCGGGGAAAACTTCCATTACAAAGTATTTGCTGAGCACCTTTCCGCAGCTTGATTTTTCCGTATCAGCCGCTACCCGTGAAGCCCGTGGCAGTGAAAAAAACGGACGGGATTATTATTTCATGTCGGTAGAAGAGTTCAATGAAAAGATCCGTCACAATGAGTTCGTGGAATGGGAAATGGTGTACGAAGGAAAATATTATGGCACCCTGCGTTCGGAACTGGAGCGCATCTGGAACAGCGGCCGCGTTCCTGTACTGGATATTGATGTGAAGGGCGCCATTCATGTGCAGCAGCAATATCCTAACACCACATTGTCCATCTTCATAGAACCGCCGTCGGTGGACGAGCTCCGCAAAAGACTGGAATCGCGGGGAACTGAAACGGCTGAAAGCCTGCAGGCGCGGGTCAACAAGGCTTCGTATGAGATTTCATTTAAGGAGCAGTTTCACAGGATAATTGTAAATGATCACCTGGAAAAAGCCTGTGCCATGGCGAAGACGTATGTGGAGGAATTTTTGAAGCGCTAATGTCAATCATTATCTCCTGATACTCCGGCAGTTGGGAAAGTCGGGGCGCCAGGGCTCCTTCAAAGGCTTCCGGATTTCCGCACTGCCCGGTACCCCCCAATAATCCGCGTTCCGTGTTCGTTATTGGTTTATATTCGTATTAACTATGAATGAAACCGCTATCATCGGGGCCGCCATAGGATTGGGTTTATTACTGATGGCTTATTTTTCCGGCATTGAAGTGGCCTTCAATACCGCCAACCGCCTGAATATCGAGTTGAAGAAAAAGCAGGGCACAAGCAGTGGTATTTTTCTTTCTTTTTTGTTCGACCATCCATCGCGTTTTATAGGAGTCAATACAGTTGGCTATACATTTTTCCTGGTAATTACCATATTGTTCCTGACCGCCTTTTTCAACATGGTGCTGAACTGGCGGCAGATTGACGACAGCATCCTGTCGTGGGCAGTGCCCACACGGCAGATACTGGAAATTATCGTTTACTGGCTGATTGTGGTAGTTATAGCGCAGCTTGTTCCCAGGGCTATTTTTAAAGCAAAAAGCGATACCCTCTTGTCTTTTGCGGCACGTTCCGGTTTGCTCGGTTTGTTTGACCGTGCCTTTGGCTGGATAGCCGGTTCCTTTGTGCAGCTCAGCGTTTTCATACTGAATATCATTTTCGATATGCGGTACGACAAGCGAAAAGAGCCGCTTGTACGTGCCGACCCAGACCTGTATTTCCAGCAAATCAGTGAAAGCCATAACGACAATCCCGACCTGAATACCGAATTGTTTGAAAATGCATTGTCGCTGCACAAAGTGAAAGTGCGGGAATGCCTTGTTCCGCGGAAGGAAATTGAAGCAGTAGACATCAATATTTCCATTGAGGAACTGCGGCAAAAACTGGTAGAGACCAGGCTTACCAAACTGGTAGTGTACAATGGCAATATCGACAATATAGAGGGCTATATTCACCAGCTGGACCTGTTTAAAGGCCCGTCCAGCATCCGGGAAATATTGCTGCCCATACCTGCCGTTCCGGAAAGTATGAGCGCTACTGACCTGATCAACAAATTCAGCAAGGAAAGAAAAAGCATTGCCTGGGTGGTAGACGAGTTTGGCGGCACAGCCGGCATTGTAACCATGGAAGACCTGCTGGAAGAAATTTTTGGCGAGATAAGGGATGAATACGACGTAGAAGAATTTGAGGAAAAACAAGTGGCTGAGGACGAATATATCTTTTCGGGCCGCCTTGAGCTGGATTATCTCAACGAAAAATATGGCCTCGAATTCCCTGAAAACGACTCAGAAACGCTTTCGGGCTTTATCATTCACCAGCATGAGACCATTCCGCGCCCCCGGGAACGGATTATCATTGGTAATTATGAGTTTGAGGTGATCAACGTAAGTGATACCAGGATAGAAATGGTGCGGATGAAGATATTGAAGTGAGTTCTTAACCCTATTCCCCTTAACTTTGCCCCCACTTTTTACAGTCTCAGTCTGGATTTGACGAATGGCAATATCATTTTTTAATAAGCGAACCCGGGGCAGTGCGAATGCTGAGATGAGCTTTGTAGAGCATCTCGAAGAGTTACGTTGGCATATTGTCCGTTCTATCCTGGCCATCCTTGTTGCGGCCATCATCATTTTTATTTTCATTGATGACATATTCGACAAAGTGATCATGGGCCCTGTGCGAAATGATTTCATTTCATACAGGTTGCTGTGCGACTTAAGTCACTCCCTCAATTTAGGAGATGCCCTGTGCCTGCCACCCATACCTGATGGTTACAAACTGCTGGGAAATACCGTGAGCGGCCCGCTGATGGGAGCCATCCAGATAGGTGTTGTAGGCGGGTTTATTGCTGCTTTCCCCTATATATTCTGGGAGTTCTGGAAGTTTATAAAGCCAGCGCTTTCTCCCAAAGAACTGAAGTATAGCCGCAACGCCATTTTCTGGGTTTCGTTTTTCTTCTTCATGGGCGCTGCGTTTGGTTATTTCATACTCGGTCCCTTTACATTTAATTTTCTTGCCAATTTCACGCTCGGCAAGGAAGGGCATTATACCTATATGCCGTCGCTGAGCGACTATATGGACAACCTGATCAACCTGGTGTTAGGCTGTGGCATTGCCTTCGAATTGCCCGTACTGGCGTATGTGCTCACCAAGATCGGGCTGATCACGCCGCGCTTTCTAACTACCTACAGGAAATATGCTTACGTGTCGATCCTGATCATAGCGGCTATCATTACGCCATCGCCCGACTGGACAAGCCAGATGATTGTGTTTGTTCCACTGGTGATCTTGTATGAGTTTGCAGTTGGTGTAAGCAGCCGCGTATACCGCAGAGACCAGAAAGCATTGAATAACTGATGTATTGTAACAGAAACAAATCAATATTTTATCCAGCATATGTCATTTGATCTTTCCAAACCGGTTGCCATAGGGAGTGATCACGCAGGTTATGAATACCGCGTGGCCCTGGTAGATTGGCTTACCGGTAAAGGATACGCTGTAAAAGATGTGGGTGTAAACGAAAACAAGTCGGTAGATTATCCTGATTATGCTCACCCCGTTGCACAACTGGTACAGGAAGGAAGTGCCGCTTTCGGCATATTGTTATGCGGCAGCGCCAATGGCGTTTGCATGACGGCCAATAAATATCCCGGCATACGTGCAGGCCTGGCATTCAATCCTGAAGTGGCCCGGCTGGTACGCCTGCACAACGATGCCAACATTATCGGTATTCCCGCGCGCTTTGTTACGCTTGATGCGGCCAAAGAAATGATTGAAATATTCATGGAAACAGCCTTTGAAGGCGGCAGGCATAAAGCAAGGATTGACAAGATTCCGCTTAAAGGATGAAGATAAAAGAAAGCAGAAGTCGAGGCTTCTGCTTTCTTTTTTGTGCACTACCAGCCAAGCACATATGCAAATATGAGCGGGGCTACAATGGTAGCATCACTTTCTACAATGAATTTGGGTGTATTGATATCAAGTTTACCCCAGGTAATTTTTTCATTGGGCACTGCGCCGGAATAGGATCCGTAGGAGGTAGTGGAATCGGATATCTGGCAGAAATAACTCCAGAACGGAACATCGTGCCATTCGAGGTCCTGGTACATCATGGGCACTACGCAAATGGGGAAGTCGCCGGCAATACCGCCACCAATCTGGAAAAATCCTACGCCTTTGCCGCCGCTGTTCTTCCGGTACCAGTCTGCCAGGTACACCATGTACTCGATACCGCTTTTCATGGTGCTGGCTTTCATTTCATTTTTGATTACATAGCTGGCGAAGATATTGCCCAGGGTGCTGTCTTCCCATCCGCCTACCACAATGGGGAGGTTCTTCTCTGCTGCTGCAATCATCCAGCTGTCTTTCGGATCAATCTGGTAATCTTTTTCCATTACTTTGCTCTGCAACAGCTTGTACATGTATTCGTGCGGAAAATAGCGCTCGCCTTTGGCGTCGGCATCTTTCCATATTTTTTCAATGTGGTGCTGAATTTTACGGAAGGCTTCCTCTTCAGGAATACAGGTATCGGTTACCCGGTTCAGTCCCTGTTCCAGCAACTCCCATTCCTGCTGTGGAGTAAGATCACGGTAATGGGGAATACGTTTGTAGTGGTTATGCGCCACCAGGTTCATAATATCCTCTTCCAGGTTGGCGCCGGTGCAACTAATAATCTGCACTTTGTCCTGGCGGATCATTTCTGCCAGCGAAACACCCAGTTCTGCCGTACTCATGGCGCCTGCCAGCGTAATCATCATTTTACCTCCTTCCAGCATGTGCTGCTCATATCCTTTGGCTGCATCCACCAGGGCAGCTGCATTAAAATGGCGGTAATGATGAAGTATGAATTGCGAAACGGGTCCCTTACTCATGATGTAGATTTTTGGCCGCAAAGGTAACACAAATGCCAGAGATGGTAGGGAATGGGAGACAGCAACAGCAATCATTTTGTACCTTTCTCGGTTATGAAACTTTTCATTTACAGGTATACCAAACTGGTTTTTATATACCTGCGTTTACATAAACTATTTGGTCTACTTTCTGGATTCTGTCACAACCTTTACTACATGATCCGGCTTTCGGCGTATGCCGGCCCGGAACCGGATAATTGCTTATAGCGGACGCCGGCCTTTTTCTGTCCACGCTTTATGCTCTTACCAGCATGGCGCCGTTCCTGAAGAAAATGATATTGTATTGTTGGATGAATTTGCCGTGCCTGCACACGAATTCAAAGCCTACGAACATTTTGTACAATCGTATTATAGGAACCTGCAACTGATCGCAGCCGCCAACAATTATTATTTTGTAGCCTTCAAGGTAATGTGAGGCCACTACTCATTGCATGTACGTAAAAAAGCCCTGCCGGAAGGCAAGGCCTTTTCTTTCCAACTAAAACCAACTAGAGAAAACTGCGTTATATGTCGTTCTTCTTTTCTTTTTTGTATACCTGCCAGGTAGTTGAATCAGTTGATTTCAGCACCACCCTGGAATCGGCGCTTTCCAGTGTAACATAATAGGATGTTTCATTGTCGGCTACCATTTCAAACAAATCACTGATCCAGTAGTTGGCATAATTTTTCTTTACGTCTGTAAGCAAGCCCATCGGCAACTGGTTGGTGGTAATATTGCGGGTAACCGCCAGCAAGGAAGCATCATTGGAATAGTAAGCGAACATCACCTGGCCATGCAGGGTAAAAGTGGCTTTTACAAAAGCTTTTCCGGTTTCCCACTGCACATCTTTTGCGCCTGCAAATTCTTTTTGAAATTCTCTGATGATGCGTTCGGTAACACCTCCCATAGTATGTGCAAAAGTGGAAACACTCACCATCAGCATCATTGCCCATACCATCATTTTCTTTTTCATGACTAAAAATTTTACGAGGGTGAAATAAAATCTAAAAACGTTTTAATGGCTATACTGTATTTACATTTAATATGACGTAGACAAGTCAAAAATGTTACAGCTTTGCTACATCATTATTCTTTTTTTCCTTTTTGAAAACATACAGCGAACCACTGTTGTAACCTTGCAATAACAGCCGGGCCTTTTCATTTTCAACCGCAATGAGGTAGGTAGTTTCACTGTTGGTAGTGTATTCTATCACTTCCTGGATGCGGTAATCGTTATACTTACTGTTCACATTTTTACGGATCAGCAGCGGTATACTTGCCACAGGAATGAAGCGACCGGTTGCCAGCAGGGTGCCATCTTCTTCAAAAAATGCATTGAAGCGTTCATTGTTTAAAATGAACTGCGCGTGGTAAATGTTTTCATTGCTGATCAATTCCCATTTTACTGCACGGGCGCCAACAAACTCTTTTTGAAATGCTGCTGCTACTCTTTTGCCCACTTTGGGACCTTCTGATGCCTGAACAGAAAAACTGACAAGCGTAATAAATAATGTAGCGGCTACTAATAACTTTTTCATGGCTTTACTTTTTTAAACTGATTTACTTTTTTGTTGTTTCTATCTATGTGACGCAGCAAAAGTATTTTTTGTTACACCCCCTGTCAAGTAAATCTTGATCAATGGCAGGCATTGTTAAAGCAGGTTAATATTTATTGCATTACGGCATGCACAACGACAAAGCGCATCTCATTAAATGCTGATCTGTAGCGGGTTTCAGCCGATTGTTTAAAAAATATTAATTGAGGGTTAATCATGCGTTAAAATAAAATCGTGGTAAAAACATGTTATGCAGCGGCTGTGTACTACCCACTATTCGGGATCTCATATCCCATGAATATGTGATGAAATTTTCATCCGGGCGCCCGGAAAAAGGGATTTGCCGTTCATCACAAAAAAAACTTCGGTTTTAACAACATAACGGAACAGGCGGCAGGTATTTGCAGTAAATTGTATCAAAATCGAACAGTAGCACGGTGAATTTTCTGGCACACGCATATTTATCTTTCGGGCAACCGGAAATACTGGTTGGGAATATGATCAGCGACTTCGTAAAGGGCAAGAAGCAGTTTGATTACCCGGCGGGCATTCAGGCTGGTATTACTTTGCACCGTGCCATTGACCAGTTTACCGACGACCATCCCGCCACCCGTGCCGCCAAAAAAATTTTCCAGCCATATTACAGGCTGTACAGCGCCGTTTTTGTGGATGTGGTATATGATCATTTTTTAGCCAACGACGTAGAAGAGTTTACGGAAAGCTCGCTGCACGCTTTTTCACTGGAAGTGTACGAAGTGCTGAACCATCATAATGGATCGCTGCCGCAAACTTTTGCCGGCATTTTTCCCTATATGAAACAACATAACTGGCTGTTTCATTACCGGGTAAAAAAAGGTATAGAAAACAGTTTTGGCGGCGTGGTAAGACGTTCACTGTATCTCACCGATTACAATACCGCCTACCGCCTGTTTGAAGAACATTATGACGAACTGCAGCAATACTACCGGCAGTTTTTTCCCGCTGTAAAAGAATTTGCAAAGAAGATGATGCGGGATGCAGGTAATACAACAAATTTCAAATAACAGGCGTGTGATTTGATAATTTTCATTTGCACCTTTATTCCTTCATTTTTTTGAATCGTTCTGCAAAAGCTCTTTCCAGCATTTCCCTGTCGTCTGGATGGGCAATGGCTATAAGCGCCTGGGCACGCTGCCGAAGGTTCTTGCCAAACAGCGAAGCCACTCCATATTCTGTAACCACATAATGCACGTGGGCCCTGGTGGTTACTACGCCGGCCCCCGGTTTCAGCATGGGAACAATGCGCGGTAATCCTTTTTTGGTGCGTGAAGTAAGGGCAATAATGGGCTTTCCACCCTGGCTGAGCGCTGCGCCGCGCATGAAGTCCATTTGGCCGCCAACGCCGGAATACTGGTAGGTGCCAATAGAATCTGCACATACCTGACCGGTGAGGTCAATTTCGATAGCACTGTTGATGGCAATCATGTTATCGTTACGGCGAATGACGGAAGTTTCATTTACATAATCTATGTCGAGAAAGGCGAAGGCAGGATTGTCATCCACGTAGTCATACAATTTGGTGGAACCGAGCGCAAAGCCGGTAACTGTTTTGTTGGGATGAATGCGTTTGTACCGGTTGTTCACCACGCCCCTTTCTATCAGGTCGATGATGCCATCACTGAACATTTCGGTATGCACGCCCAGGTCTTTATGGTTGTGCAGGCAACCCAGCACTGCATCGGGTATGGCGCCAATGCCCATTTGCAGGGTGCTGCGGTCTTCAATAAGACTGGCCACATGTTCACCTATTTTTCGGTCGGCATCGGTCACCTTGGTGCCAAAATGCGCTTCCTGCAATGGCTGTTCACAGAATACCGCTGCATGGAACCTGCTCACGTGCACCATACCATCGCCATGCGTACGCGGCACTTTCGGGTTTATCTGCGCCACTACATAACGGGCATTATTAACCGCCGATCGTGCAATGTCCACAGAAACGCCCATCGAACAAAAGCCATGTTTGTCAGGCACCGATACCTGGATGAGGGCTACATCTACCGGCATCCGGCCCGTTTTAAAAAGCTCGGGAATATCGCTGAGAAATACAGGCACATAATCTGCTCTTCCTTCATTCACCGCTTCGCGGATGGAGGCAGATACAAACATGGAGTTGATATGAAACGACTCCGCATACTCGGGTTTGTTTACTTCGATGTCGCCATATACGCTGATAAAAACCAGTTCTACGTTTTTCAGTTCCGGCGCCCGTGCAGCAAGGTGTTGCAGCAGGTACAGGGGCGTTTGTGCGCTGCCATGAACAAATACGCGGTGGCCGGACTGTACTACGGCCAACGCTTCTGCTGCCGTAACGTATTTCAAATCCTGGTACATGATTCTTTTTTGTAAAAGTATACAATGTGCTTGGTGCGAAAGCATGCCGTTATTCATTGCCTGGACCGCTTTTCATCATTTGCAACAGTTACCTGTTTTTGTATATTCCCGTGCAACCAACCATCCATAATTTCAGTCCGTATTAGCTGTAATCGATTATTTTTGTCGATAAAACATTTGATAGCATGAAGCGGCTCGCTGCCATTGTTTTCCTTATTGCAACATTCGTTCCCTCGTCTGAAGCCCAGTTCAAATTACCGGTGCTCGACAAGTCGCCCATGGACATGAGTTATTACCCCGTAGATTATCCCGTGTTGAAAGTGCAGAACAAAGTAAACGAGCCTTTACTGGCAAGGGTGGTGTACAGCAGGCCGCAAAAGAACGGTCGCCGGGTGTTCGGAGAACTGGTGGAATATGGACAGATCTGGAGACTGGGCGCCAATGAAGCTACCGAAATTGAATTGTACCGCGACTGCCGCATCAACGGAGAAAAACTGAGGAAAGGACGGTATACCATGTATGCCATACCGCAACCCGGTGCCTGGACCATTATTATCAATAAGGAAACAGATAGCTGGGGCGCCTTTATCTATGACCCGAAAAAGGATGTTTTACGTACCGAAATCAAAACAGAGCATCTGGAAGAAGCAGCAGAAGTATTTTCCATGACGTTCTGCAAAACGGAAACAGGCGTGAACCTGGTGATAGCGTGGGATGATGTGAAGGCCACCATACCCTTTAATTTCTGAAGTAATACCCCATTATCTGTAATATGTGTATAGCAAGCAGGTATAAAAATTTTTGGTTGCTGCTCTGTGCAGCCGGTCTCCTCGCTGCATGCGAGCAACGCCACGATCCCAATGGCAATAAGGTCACGGTGAACCCGACCCCGGGCACCAGTGCGGATCAACCTGCCCTACCAGTTGGGGTAGATAAATCGCCTATGGATATGAGTTATTACCCGGAAAACTACCCCGTATTAAAAATGCAGGGTAAGGCCGGAGAGAAACCTGTAGCGCGGGTGGTATACAGCAGGCCACAGAAACATGGCCGCACGGTTTTTGGCAACCTGGTTGAATATGGAAAGCCCTGGCGACTGGGCGCCAATGAAGCCACTGAAATTGAATTTTTCCGCACAGTAACCATTCAGCAGAAAAAAGTACCGGCAGGCCGTTATGTGGCGTATTGCATTCCTCATCCTGATAAATGGGTGGTAAAACTCAACAGTGATCTTTATACCTGGGGACTTAAAATAGACTCTACCAAAGACCAGTTTGCATTCGAAATCCCGGTTTCCAAAACCAACTATCCCTACGAATTTTTTACCATGCAGTTTCAATCGACAGAGCGGGGTATGGAGCTGGCCATGATGTGGGATAGTGTAAAGGCTGTGCTGCCGATTCAGTAGCCATTACCGGGTTGGCCTAAGGATAGCTATATCTGTCTGAACACGGATTGCAGGGACCACCATGGAAGCCCCCGCCTTTAAGAGTTACGGACGCATCCCACTGTACGCATTCTTTTTCTCCCGGATGCTTCAAATCCCGAAAATCATGGTTTACTTTGCTGCCTATGTGCGGCATTTCCGGTATCATATCGCTTAACAGGGAAAAGGTAAACCTGCCGCGATTGCGGCAAATGAGCCAATCGCTGGCGCACCGCGGGCCCGACGGAGAAGATGTGTATATCAATCCGGGCGGCAATGCGGGTTTCGCCCATCGCAGGCTGGCCATTATTGACAAAAGCCCTGCTGCTGCCCAGCCCATGCATATTGGCAAGCGCTACACCATTGTACACAACGGAGAAATATACAATTACCGTGAACTGAGGGCTACCCTCGAACGCGCAGGATATACCTTTCGTACCGAATCAGATACGGAAGTGGTGGTCACCGCTTACCAGCATTATGGCAACGAATGCCTGCAGCACTTCGACGGCATGTTTGCCTTTGCCATTTGGGATGAAGCAGCACAAACGCTGTTCGCGGCGCGCGATCGTTTTGGTGAAAAACCGTTTTTCTATTTTATCGATGAAGAAGAGCTGGTTTTTGCCAGCGAAATGAAAGCGCTGTGGGCAGCGGGTGTGTCCAGGGAGGTGAACGAAAAAATGCTGTACAATTATATCACCCTCGGTTATACGCAAAACCCGGAAGATGCAGCCGAAACTTTTTTTACCAACATTCAGAAATTACCTGCCCGAAGTTTTCTGCAGTATGATGCCAGGAGTCATCAGCTCATACAGGAGGTTTACTGGGACATAACTATTCACGCCACAAGGCAGGAAGCATCTGAACAAGAACTGATCAACCAATTCAGTTACCTGTTGCAGCAATCGGTAACCCGGCGTTTGCGAAGCGATGTGCCGGTGGGAACTTCCTTAAGCGGGGGATTGGACAGCAGTGCCGTGCTTCGCATGGTAACTGATATAACCAGCGCACCGGTGAAAACTTTTTCTGCCATCTTTCCTGGTTTTGAACGCGACGAATCGCGGTATGTGCAGGAAATGACAGCCGCCACACAAAGTGAGAATGTAGCAATACAATGTTCCATTGATGAAGTGATCAGCAATTTTGAAACGGTTTGTTATCACCAGGAAGAACCGTTTCAATCTGCCAGCGTATTGGCGCAATTCAGTGTGTATAAAACAGCACGGCAACAGGGCATTCCTGTGCTGCTCGACGGGCAGGGCGCGGATGAAATACTGGCCGGTTATCATAAATACTATCCCTGGTATTGGCTGGAATTGTTCCGCAGTAATAAAAAGCGCCTGCAGCAGGAACTGGCCCAGGCGCGGGCAGCCGGAGTTACTGTCCCATGGTCATGGAAAAACAAACTGGCCGCCTGGTTTCCCAGCCATGCTGCCGTATGGCTCAAACGCATGCGAACGCGCCAGCAACGCCACCATCCTGATCTTGACCCGGCGTTTCTTGAAGTATGCGGGCAGTCGTATTATACCATACCGCATATAGATAACCTGAATGGAGTATTGTACTACAATACGCTCATCAACGGGCTGGAAGAATTACTGCGCTATGCCGACCGCAATGCCATGGCCCACGGTGTGGAAGTACGTTTGCCGTTCCTGAACCACGAACTGGTGCAATTTGTTTTTGCGCTGCCCTCCGCTTATAAAATCCGCGATGGGCGCACCAAATGGATCCTGCGTAAGAGTATGGAAAACCTGCTGCCCGCCTCCATAACCGGCCGTACAGACAAAGTAGGTTTTGAACCGCCACAGCTGCAATGGATGCAAGACCGGCGGTTGCAGGAATATATTCACGAATCGCGGAGAAGGCTGGTGAAGTATGGAATACTGCGCGCTACGGCCTTGCAAAAAATAATCCGGCCGATGGATGCCCATGCGGCCGGAAACAATGACTGGAAATATTTACTGGCAGGCCGCCTGGTGTAGGCTGTAGGGGAAGCCATCCCTGCGGGAGTGACCTCCCCTACCCCCTCCACTGCCTTGATGATGTTATCCTTTTTTATACTTTTCTATGAGCTGGGAGTTGCCGGCCACATCCACCTTGTAAGTGTACCAGTGTTTGTCGCCCTCCACTTTTACATAATAAGTTACTTCCACACCGGCGGTGATTTCCGTTACACCATACAAATTCCGCTTCGCGTTTTCTTTCTTCAACTTGTTCAGGATATTCAACGGAAGCATTTGGGGTGAATAATACCGGATAGAACCCAGCATATTTCCCTCTTTGTCGTAATTAACTTTTGAGCGGATACCAGCATTGATAAAGCTCACCGTATAGTAGTTTTCGTATTCCTCCCATTTTACTTCTTCAGCGCCTGCAAAGGTTTCATTGAACGATTTGAGCACTTTTTCGTTGGGATCGAACGCATATACGGCTGCGGTCGTCAATGCGCATACCAGGATGGCAAACAACTTTTTCATGGCTATAACAATTTAATGTACCGTGTGAATGAAATACCGCAATAAAAATAGGAGGGAATCTTACAGACGGCAAGCTAATTGGTACCGGCGGGGCGAACTAGAAAAGAAATACGAAATTTTTCGCAGATACGGATATTTGCGTACGGAAACTGCATGGCGTGAAACACAGTGCAGTACTGCATTCTGCAAATGTTACAGCGAAATTTATGTTTTAGGTTAAGCTTCTGTTAAACTCCACAAAATGTAAATGATGTACCCCTCTGCCGATAAGGCATTAGCACTTCTCAGTTTTTCCAGATATGAGCACGTCGGCACATCAGCTGATGAGCATATTTTTATCTTACCTTGAGTACTGATTTGTTTTGAGTATTTCCACAGTTTTTAATCAAGAAAGGAATTATGAAACCAGCCACAAAATTTATACACGCAGGTACAGAGCCTGACCCGGCTACAGGGGCCATCATGACGCCCATTTACCAGACTTCCACTTACGTACAAAGCGCACCCGGCAAGCACAAAGGATATGAATATGCCCGTTCACAGAACCCCACGCGCAAAGCGCTGGAAGATGCGCTGGCCGTCATTGAAAACGGGCGTTATGGACTGGCCTTCAGCAGCGGTGTGGCCGCCACTGACGCGGTGATGAAATTGCTGCAACCGGGCGATGAAGTGATTGCGGCCAATGATATGTACGGCGGTACCTACCGGCTGTTCACGAAGGTGTTTGAAAAGTTTGGCATCCGGTTTCATTTTGTAAACATGCAGGACCCGGAGGCCATACGCCCCTATATCAATGAGCATACAAAACTGATCTGGACGGAAACCCCCACCAATCCGCTGATCAATGTGGTGGATATTGCAGCTGTTGCCGCCATTGCCAAAGAACATAATATACTGCTGTGCGTTGACAATACGTTTGCTTCTCCCTATCTCCAGACGCCGCTTAACCTGGGAGCGGATATCGTGATGCATTCCTCTACCAAATACCTGGGCGGACACAGCGATGTAATACAAGGTGCGCTGGTAATGAACGATGCTGCCTTGCGCGAGCAATTGTATTTCATCCAAAAGAGCTGCGGCGCCGTGCCTGGTCCCATGGATTGTTTCCTGGTACTGCGTGGTATCAAAACTTTACATGTACGCATGCAGCGACACTGCGAGAATGGTGAGAAAATAGCCCATTTCCTGCGCAACCATCCCAAGGTAGGAAAAGTATATTGGTGCGGGTTTGACGATCATCCCGGTTATGCCATTGCCAAAAAACAAATGAACGGTTTTGGCGGCATGATCAGTTTTACATTGAAAGACGACAAAGTGGAAACTGCCATGAAATTGCTTTCGTCTACCAAACTGTTTTCACTGGCAGAAAGCCTGGGTGGAGTGGAATCGCTCATCAACCACCCGGCATCTATGACCCATGCCTCCATTCCACGGGAGGAAAGAATTAAAAACGGACTAACGGATTCGCTTATACGTCTCAGCGTAGGTATTGAAGATGCAGATGATCTGATAGAAGATTTAAAACAAGCCATCGGGTGATGTTTGTTGTATCATGACCAAGTAAACCTGCTCATGCAAAATCCGTCGCTCAGGGAATTTTTAGACAGGAAGGCTGCTGAATACAACCAGCCTTCTTTTATTCGTACCGACCCGGTATCGGTGCCGCATATGTTTACCAAAAAACAGGATATAGAAATAGCCGGATTTTTTGCGGCCATTTTTGCCTGGGGCAACCGCACTACCATTATCCGGAAAGCTACCCAACTGATGCAATTGATGGATATGGCGCCACATCAGTTCATAACACAACACCGGGAAACTGACCTGCAACGATTGCTTGCCTTTAAGCACCGCACCTTTAACACTACTGATCTGTTGTATTTCATTGCTTTTCTCCGGCAGCATTACCTGGAAAACGCTTCGCTTGAAAGCGCTTTTGTGGCGCACCCCGATTTGCAACAGGAAGATGAGCCGGTGGAGGCTGCGCTGAACTATTTCCACCACTATTTCTTTTCGCTGGAAGACGCGCCTGCACGCACCCGGAAGCATATTGCCACCCCTGCAAAAAATTCCACCTGCAAAAGGCTCAATATGTTTTTGCGGTGGATGGTGCGCAGCGATCAGAGCGGTGTTGATTTTGGCATATGGAAACAATTGCGGCCATCGCAACTGATCTGCCCCATCGACGTGCATGTGGCCCGCGTAGCGAGCCGCTTTAACCTGGTCAGCCGTAAACAGGTAGACTGGCTAACCGCGCTTGAACTTACCAACCGGTTGCGCAAACTGGATAAAGATGACCCGGTGAAGTACGATTTTGCTTTGTTTGGATTGGGAGTGATGGAGAAGTTTTAGTTATAACGTGTACCGTAAAGGCACTAAGGCTCAGCGAGCATTATGCCCTTGCAGGGAAGATCACCTGAAGCTTTCTTTAAAATTTTCGCAGATTGTAAATAAAACTCAACAGGAAGTACTGTTGCAATACCTGCGTTTGCCGGTCTTCTATATAGATTTCTGAAATATTGCGCCGAACGCCGAGGTTTTGCCGCAAAATGTCGTATATGGCTAACCGTACAGTAGCTTGTTGCTTGCTGAACAATTGATAGTTTACGGCAGCGCTCCACATGGTAACTCCTTTCCGGAACCCGGGCGCTATGCGGCTGTTATAATTGTAGTGGAGGTGATTTTCTATAATTAGCCGCCGCGGATAATTCCATAACATGGTAACTCCAAGCCGCGAGGTATTGTAGGTGGCGTCCTGCACGGTAGAAACAGTATAGCGGGTAATATTATACCGGATGTTCCAGTTAGGCTGCAGCGACAAAATTTGTTTGTAAGAGAAGTTAAATCCAATGGTGGGTGAAATGCTGTAGGCATCTGAACGGTTGGCCGTTTTGTTGGTAAAGGTTACACTGCGATTGTAGCTGCCCCTGTTGCCCAGGTTGAGCCGTAAAGACCAGTTTCTCCTTTTCCAGCTCTTGCTGTAGTGCAGGTTCCAGGAGAAATTGTAATTGCCGTTAACATTGATGGGGCGACTTACCTGGCGACCAAATTCATCGAAAAAGGTTTCATACGTAATCTGTCGCATGGTAGAGTTCACGCTCACTGCGGTATGCCAGAAACTGTTGCCATTGGAGTACCTTACATTGAGGTGCAGGTTGTGATAAAACGCCGGTTGCAGGTCGGGATTACCCAGCCGCACATACAACGGGTTGCGGTTGTCTGGCAGCGGTTGCAGTTGCTGGATAGATGGTTGTTGGCTCCGACCGTTATAATACAGGTTCAGGTGGAAGGTTTTACTGAAATTGTATCCCACGCTGGCTGTTGGCGTGAAGTTCACAAAATACTGATGTAACAAACTGTCATCTGTAAGCGATACATTGTCCTGCGTAAGAAACTGCAGCGCCGTGCCTACAGACCAACGCCATTTGTCTTTGGCATATTGCAGGCTGAAGCCGGGAGAATGAGATGTGGTGGTATTACGGAATGCATTGGTAAAAGCAGCGTCTTCTATATCATATTCACCGGTAAGCGGGTTGAAGCGATGCGTCTCCTTATCGGAATTATTGGTGTTGCGCGAATAACTGTGCCGGAAATGAAGCGTAAGGTCTTCCCACAAAGGTTCAGTGTATGAAGCAGATATGGCAATAGATTTTCCGGTGGTCAACGACACGCTGCGTTGGTCCACTTCTTCGCGACTGTCCAGCGTGTCTTCCTTAAAAAATTCATTGAAGCCTTTGTTTTCTTCCTGCCCGGGTTGATCGCTGTAGTTGAAGTTGATGCCCAGCGACAAACCCCGCCCGCGTTTATGAAACCGGCGTCCCACGAAAAATTCTCCATGCACGCGATGATCCCGGGAAGCACTTACAAAAGTGTTGACGCTGTTGTTGATCAGTTTCCCTTGTTCCCCTGTTGATACGGCTTCATTGCCGGTTACCGAGATATTGCGGTTGGCATCGAAGCCAGCATTGACATGCATTTGGGTAAGCGTATCCGGCGCAAACTGTGCATTGAAATTTACCCGGTGATGCTCGTTGTTGTTGCTGACGTTGTTCTGGGCATTATAAAAGAAGGTGGTATCCGGCAAAATGTTCTGGCGTTGAAGGCGGGTATTGTTTTTCATATCGCCTCGGTTAAAAAAATAACTGCCGTTGATTCTCCAGGCCTTGCTGGCATTGTCACTGAAATTGATACCGGCGGATTTATTGGTAGCAATGCCGTCTCCTCCGCCTCCGCCCAATGTACCACGGCCGGAAGAAATATTAAAGTCGCCGGACGATTGCCCCGACCGGTTGGTATTGTTGGCGTTTGATATCAGGCTTATTTGCCGGTCTTTATTGAAGTAATTAAGTGTGGCAAACAGTTCATGACGATCATCCGTACCATAACCGGCCCCCACCATGCCGAACAGCCCTTTGTTCTTGTCTTTGTGAATGGTAAGATTGATGGTGAGATCTTCATTGCCGGTGCTGGCAGTGCGGTTGAAACGATCTTCACGGCTTTTGTATTCGGTTACCTGTATCTTGTCGATAATAT
Source organism: uncultured Chitinophagaceae bacterium (assembly GCA_937961055.1). Taxonomy (GTDB): domain Bacteria; phylum Bacteroidota; class Bacteroidia; order Chitinophagales; family Chitinophagaceae; genus CALCIN01. The sequence continues at coordinate 84,312 of CALCIN010000042.1, forward strand.
CTTTTGGCAGGTTTTTGATGGCAATTTTCGGATCGCCACCAAAAAACTCCTTGCCATCGAGGGTGATTTTGCTTACGGGTTTGCCATTGATCATAATGTTTCCTTCTGCATCTATTTCCACACCGGGCATTTGCTTCAATGCATCTTCAATCATGGCATTGGGTCTTGTCTGGAAAGAGCCTACGTTAAATTCTACGGTATCCTGTCGCACCACAACGGGCGGTTTCTGCGCCACCACCGTTACCTGGTCCAGTTCGCGGAATGCTTTATCGATGAGGATATCTTTCAGTTGCAGTTCCTGATTTTCTTTCGGTATTACAAAATTCCTGATGGCGCCATTGTACCCGTTATAGCTTACCATCAGCCAGCAGCGTGTTTCCCGGGGGATATTGCTCACCGTGAATTCGCCATTTTTTTGGGTAAGCGCATACGCTACCAGCGAAGAGTCTGCAACAAGAAAAACAGAAACTGTAGCGGCTTCGAGGGGGCGACGTTCGGAAGAGTCAATAACTGTACCTTTGATGCGGCCATACTGCGTCCGCTGCGCATGCACACACAGCACAAGCAGAGATAAGGCAACAGTAATCCCGGCACTTAACCGCATAGTTAGTGAACAAGGTTAAATGGTGAACAATGCGAGGGCCAGGTATTTGAGTCAGTGCTGAGGGCCGGAAGGCCCCCAGCGTTTTCGCTGTGACCAGGTTGCTCGACTGGCCATCCTTTGTAAAAGTAAAGAATTGATGCAACATGCAATAATGGAAGTGCAACGGGCACTATCGGGCGATTTTGACGTACAGGACTGTTTCTCAGTGGAATCGCTCCTGTTGCGACTGGCCGCATTGATTAATGAATTAATTCATAAAGATTTCAACCGGCTGGTATCCATACTGTACCGATTGGATGTGAGTGAAACAAAATTGCAGCAAACGCTGCATGAACATGCGCAGCAGGATGCGGGCATGCTGATTGCCGGTCTTATTGTAGAACGGCAATTGCAGAAGCTGAAAAGCCGCGCAAAGTTCCGGCCCCCGGATACGGATATCCCGGAGGAAGACAGGTGGTAAATAGCTGAACGGGAATTTGCGGGTGTGCTCCTGCGGTCGGTTAGCGACTACCACCAGCGGCGTGACAAAAGCCTGAACGGGAATCTGAGGTCCCCGGGCGGAAAGGCTGCAACCTCCTTTAATCCTGAAAATCATGCTCCAGACAATTGCTGAAATATCATTAAGTTCGCTCCATGATGGTGATAGAGGTAAATAATGGTAAAGCCTCCCGGGAATTTGTAGACCTGCCGAGGAAATTATATAAAAACGACCCCAACTGGATATGTCCGCTGGATGCGGATATTGAAGCAGTGTTTGACCCGGAACGGAACGTCTTTTTTTCGCACGGAGAATGCAAGCGCTGGCTGCTGAAAGATAAATCGGGGAAAACCATTGGCCGCATTGCCGCCTTTATCAACCACGAAAAAGCTTATAAACACCCGCAACCCACCGGCGGCATTGGATTTTTCGAGTGCATCAACGATCAGCAGGCCGCCCATTTGCTGTTCGATACGGCCCGCCATTGGCTGGAGGGGAAAGGCATGCGGGCTATGGACGGCCCCATCAATTTCGGGGAAAACGACAAATTCTGGGGCCTGCTGGTAGATGGATTCAAGCCGCCCAGCCTGGGCATGAACTATAACCCGCCCTACTATATTTCGTTGTTTGAATCGTACGGCTTTCAGAAGTTATACGACCAGTATACCAATTTCCTCGATGCTACGGTTCCCCTGCCCGAACGGTTTACAAAAATCTCCGACTGGGTAATGCGAAAACCGGGTTATAGCTTCAAACATTTCGACAAAAAACAATTCGATCGTTTTGCCAAAGATTTCAGCGAGATCTATAACGATGCCTGGAGTGATTTTGAAAATTTCACGCCCATACAAATGGGCACCATCCGCGAATCGTTCCGGCAGATGAAGGCCATCATGGATGAAAAGATTATCTGGTTTGCTTACTACAAGGAAGAGCCTATTGCGTTCATCCTTTGTTTGCCCGATGTGAACCAGATTTTGAAACACGTTAATGGCAAACTGAACCTCTGGGGCAAACTGAAATTTCTCTGGTATAAAAACACTACTACTATCGAACGATTGCGCATCATCATCATGGGTTGCAAGAAAAAATACCAGAATCACGGTATTGAATCAGCGCTGATCCGGTGCCTGCAGATTGAAGTATTGCCCCGCAATACCATCAAAGGGGTAGAGCTGGCCTGGGTAGGCGATTTCAACGACAAGATGCTGGCCCTGCACGAAGCCACCGGCGCCAGACGGGATAAGGTGCACCGGACCTACAGGTGTTTGTTTGATAACGTTCGTAACCCATCTGCTACATAACCAGGCAGCTTATTGTTTTGCTACATTGCTGCCATAGTATAGCGCTACATTGTTCCTGGATATGGAGCAGCTCCCCATCTTTTTGTTATTGATGCAGCCATGGTGCTGTTTTTGCTTCCAGGCATGGAGCATCTCCCCAATTCTGCATTGCTGCCATAGCAATTTGCTGCTCCAATGGAGCACTGTGGCAGGAGCATATGCACGCTTCCGCATTGTGTTGATTTAGCTGGCTCCATCTTTCCTGGAGTAAAACATCAACTCTTTCACCTTTTCCTTGTCTTCTTTTTCTTTTTGTAAGTCGAACATGGTGCCAAATACATGGTCCCACAGTGTAGTGCTTACGCCAAAACCATGGTGTTCATCTTTGTAATGGTGCAGGTGATGATTGCGCCACAGTGGTTTCATCCATTTGAAAGGCGGGTTCATGGCGTGTATGGCATAATGCATGGTGCCGTACATCAGGTAGCCAAGCATAAAGCCCGGGAAGAACACATAGGCGTTGTTGCCCAAGGCAAGGTTCATAAGCAGGAATATGATGGAAGCGAGTATGAGGCTCGGCACAGGAGGCATAAACAATCTTTCTTTATCTCTCGGGTAATGATGATGGTTGCCATGCATGATGTAAACCACTTTCTGCATGCGGGGATTTTCAGTGACCCAGTGAAACACAAACCGGTGCATGAGGTATTCAAAAAAAGTCCAGAAGAACATGCCGGCAACAAACAACAGCGCGATGCGCCAGCCGGTATACTGAAATTTGCCGGACGCATACCAGGGAAGACCCGCTACCACAGGCAGGTAGATGCCCCATATCAGGAGCGGATGTGTTTTGGTGAGCATTTCCAGGTACCTGTTTTTAAACAGGCGCGCCTGCCCCTTGTTATGAATTTTATCAAACTTCATACGCAGGAATATTTGTATAAAATTAAACTTTTTGGGGTACTATCAGGAGATTAAGGCGTGGCGCTGCAAAGAAATGTAGGTGTTTAATGGCGTGCAGCTTTGTATCGGGGTTTTGTGAATCACCGGGGCTTCCTGGCAGAGGAAAAACAAATGTTTTTTAACTACAAAGGCACAGCAACAACCTATCGTCTTCAAACTTCATGGCATCACGCGGTTCGGTTCGTGCCGGATATGCACAGCGCCGAAAACACATTGTCTTTATAGCCTGCTATGCCTCTGTAGTTTCTTTGCTCTTAATGCTCCTGCGCGTCTTACTACTTACATCGTTTCTTCGAATATATTCTCCGGCATACGGTTTTGCTTCAGGAGCTTATAGTGGTTCTTTAAAGTAGTAAGTAAAGGATATATGCGATAAGGCAGGTTATGGCTTGCCGCCTCTTCCTGGATAATACGGGTTACTTCGGGATAGAATACATGATGCACATTGGGAAAGAGGTGATGCGCAATATGGTAATTGAAACATCCCATGAAAAAGCGCGTAAACCAGTTGTCTTCCTTCACATCATTGGTATTGTACAGCTGGTGCAGGAACCAGCTCTTCTCCATCCGATTGTCAGCGTCTGGCAGCGGAAATTCATTTTCAGTATTGGCGTGCGGCGATATAAGTACCAGCAAAGCAATAATGCTTGCAGTGAAAATCATGATGCAGAATGCGGTAAGCGCCTCAAGCCAGGTGATGGGCAACACCAGTTTGGGCAATACAATGATGTAAAAAAGAAAGAGCAGTTTAAACAAAAACAATTTTACATATTCAATGCGCGGAATACGCACTACTTTCCACACCACTTTCTTCTTGTTGAAATAATCTTTGAAGTCGCGCACCAGCAACCAGTTCAGCAGGAAAAACGGATACAGCAACGGCAGATAAATGTGCTGATACCGGTGAACCCGGCTGAACTTGCCATGGGGAAATACCCGGGCCAGCGGACTTTGTTCTATGTCGCTGTCCCACCCCATCACATTGGGATAGTTATGGTGCAGCCGGGTATGGCGTATTTTCCAGATGTAACTGTTGGCCCCCATGAGGTCAAAGAAATAGATATACAGTTCATTCAACCACTTCCTTTTGAAAAGTGTGTTGTGTACTGCCTCATGAATGAGATTGAGGAAAATTATTACGAGCATAATGCCCATAATACAATAAGCAGTGTAATACACTGATTTGTCACGGCCATAAGCCAGTGCCGTACAATAGGCTGTGACATACAGGAGGGGGAATAGAATAGCTTTCAGTGTAATTTCCAATCTTCTTTCAGGCTCCAGCTCCCGAACGAGGGCATATACTCGTTGTTTGATACGCCGGAAAACCTCTTCACTTCCATCTTTAGCGAAGACGGGCTTGGTCAACTTTTCCATACGTTTTACTATTAAGCAGTTCCTGTTTAGGGCCTTAATCCTTTTCGTCAAGTAAAGCGCAAAGAAATCACGCGCAAAATTACAACAGCTTAAATTTCAAAATGTTTACAGTGTGTAAAATCTTATTCACGTAAAAGGTCATCTACTTTTACAAAATCATACCCTTTTTGTTTCAGGAAAGAGACCAGGGAGGGAAGCTGGTAGTAAAATTTATCGGTCCGTTTCGGGTGGGTGCCTATATGTAATAATAACAGAAAGCCATTCAAACCATTAGGCCGCGTCTCTTCATATTTTATAATAGAATCAAAAATCGTTTTGCTGCTGACGTAATGCTTCTCGCCGGGCACGGTGTAGTCGGCATTGCTCCTGGTGCCCGGGGTAAAGTTGATCAGATAAATACCCAGTTGATTGACCCATTTGGCTATGGTATCGTTGTACCATTCATAGGGTGGCAGGAAAAATAAGGCGTCTTGTTTCCCGATATGAAACGCCTGCATGGCTTCATAATTTTTCAGCAGGTCTGCAGTGAAGGTGGATTGAGTAACCAGCAGGCTATCGCGTTTGGTCCAGTCGCAGTATAACAAATGGGCATCGGAATGGGCGCCCAGGTAATGACCTGCTTTCTTTAACCGTTGAATGAGCGGACGGAAAGCTTTGTTGCGATAGAACGCGCCGGTGAAGAAGAAAGAGGCAGGTACCTTATGCTGCTTTAGAACTTTTGCAATGTAATGCCCGCCATCGGCAAATTCATGACCAGTGAACACGAGGGCCAGTTGCTTCCGTGTAGTATCCCCCCGCACAATGCCACCCTGGACCACCAGGTGACGGCCAAGGGAAGGCAGGGTGTCGTATTGCTGTACCGGATTGTCCTGCCAGGAAGCACTGGCAATGGTCAGGGAAAAACAAAAGGCGGTCAGCCACATGCAGTATTATTTTGTAGTGGTCAGTTCTTTGGTATAGTCAAAACGAAAACGGCCCAGGTCGGGACGATATTTGCGTGGGCGTTTCAGTTCATACTGGTAAATGATATTGCCCACTTCCTTAAAAAACGGATAGCCGATTTGCTCGTAATCATATTCATCATCATTCAGTACGCCATCGCTATTTACATAAATTACGCCGCTGAGCATGAACTCCACCTGGTTTTTAAAATCCACGATATAGGCAACATCGGTAAGAAATCCATAACTCCATCCAGTTTTATTGAATACCCTGATATGCGGAGGTATTTTGCTTCTGCCGGCTTTAAAAAAGAAGAATTTGGTATAGCTGTCGAAAAATTCTGTCGTGTCGTATTTCGGGTAATCGCTTTCACCGGGCAACTGTGACATGTAACGATAGAGGAATTGATAATCTGATTCCGTAAGATGAAATCGCTGCCCGGCGGGAACTGTTTCCGGAAATATAACGGATTGGAGTATGCGTTGTATATCTTCCAGCGGGAAATTGTTGTGCGTGGTAAAATCCATAGGCGCATGGATGAGGCTATCCTGCCGGTTGTAGTGAGCGCGCCCGATGAGTATTTTTTTGCTGAAATCGAATGGTAGCGGGTTGTATGCTGCCGGTTGCGCATACAATACTTTCTCCCCTTCTGTAAAACGAATGGGATTGGTATGGCGGTTCTGCTCTTCATTCATGGTTACAAAGCGCCGGGTGATGCGTGTGTCTTTATATCCCATTTCCCACAGGCGCTGGTTGAGCGTTTGCTGCCCTACAAATTCATACAGTCGGTTGTACGCATCATTGTCGCTCACGAGAAAGATCTTTTTTACGTAATGCGCTACTGATGGAAGGTAATTCGCTGCACTGCTGTCGTGCGTAACACGGGTTTGGCGTTCCCAGGCGCTGTCGGTCAGCATGGTGGTGTACTTGTTTACACCATATTGTTGCAAGGTGTTTATTTTTTCCAGGGCAAGCAATGCTGTAGGCAATTTTACCGTGGAGGCGGGATTGAAATACCTGTTCCGGTCTACATGCAGGTAATAATTTTTCAGTTGCGGCTGATTGTGCTTATCACGATTGATTTGTGTGTAGATCAGCTGGTAATGAAAAGTATCCGGTTGGTTCAGCACCTGCAGCAGCAAAGGGGAAGCGTTTTTGCGCAGCAGTTGTTCCAGCCATGCATCCGTTTTTTGTTGCGCAGTAACCTGCATCGAAATAATCAGTAACAATAGAAGCCCATGCAGTGTTTTCATAGGCAAAAGGTACGAACGGAGCGCGGCATTTACGCCAGCAGAAACACGCAGGGTGCGTCCGCATTAGCAATGCTACATTACAATCACCTGCCCTTGTTTTTTGGTGGTAGAAATCTAAGGGCAACAAATTCTTTCACCCACTTAATCATTCACCCCATTAAACCTTATTTACGTACACCTTCTCTTGCTTCCGGGCTCAACCCTTTTTCTTTGGGATAATCGCCCGAGCCGCCCTCGCCGCCTGTGTTTTCTATTTCATCTCTTTCGCGTTGTGATGCTTCGTGCCGTGATTCCGTTCTTCCTGCTTCCGGCGCTTTTTCACTGGGTTGCATCTGCTTGCGCATAAAGGCAGCGCTGGCCTGTGCGCCGAGCAGGTCGGCCATCATTACATGCATTTTGGTTTTAGCGCCGGAAATGATTTTCCTTTCACCTTTCATCAGTGCTTCGTATCCGTCTTTTGCCACCTGTTGCGGTGAGAGCAGATTTTTCTCCCGATAGATTACCGCGTCTTCCTGGCCGGCTTTGTGAAAGAAATCCGTATCAGTAGCGCCCGGCAGCAATACCGTGATGGTAATATCCGTATCGCGCAATTCATCTGCCAGCGCTACGCTGAAAGAAATCATAAATGCTTTTGTGGCGGCGTATACCGCCAGCAGGGGCACGGGCGTAGTGCCGGCTTCGCTGCCGAGGTTCAGAATCTTTCCTTCATTGCGGGCGAGCATTTCATGCAGGAAATATTTGGTGAGGGCAAGCGGCGCTGCAATGTTAAGTTGCACAATGTCGAGGTCGCGCTGCAAATCTGTTTCTGCAAATGGTCCCCATTCGCCCTGTCCGGCATTGTTTACCAGCGCATCTATTTCCACGCCCATTTCCTGTACGCGATGGTATATACGTTCAGGCGCATTGCGGTCAAAGAGATCTTCTGCAAGGGGTGTGATTTCTACACTGAACTCCTGCTTGAGTTCATCGCTTACTTCCTGCAACAGCCGTTCATTGCGTGCCACCAATATAAGATTGTAACCGTCGGCTGCAAACAACCGGGCCAGTTCATACCCGATGCCGCTGGTGCCACCGGTAATAAGGGCATACTTATTCCGGTTTTCCATGTTTATAGAAGGCATAATGCATATTATTTATCGTGAATAAGGGTAAGGGGTTTAAAAATTATGCCACCGGCAGCATCATGGCGCTATCGGCAAACAATGAAACCGTCTAACATTTTACCCTATATTGCACCCCTCAATTTTTGCCGCATGAAAATAGTCTCTTACCTGAGAGAAGGGCACGATCGGTTGGCCCTGCTCGTTGATGGATTGTTATACGATTTTGAAGTACTGCATCCTGACCTGCCTACCAATATGAGCATGTTTCTCAATTTCTGGGAAGATTCCTATACCATGGCATTGGCAGGAGAAGCCATGGTCCGTGAAGGAAAGATACTTCCCGAGCAGGGTTTTGCTTACGAAGAAGCGACCATCCTGGCGCCTGTTCCCTTTCCTACATCCTGCCGCGACGGCTATGCATTTCGCCAGCACGTGGCTGCTGCGCGACGCAACCGCGGCGTGCCCATGATACCCGAATTCGACCAGTATCCGATTTTCTATTTCACCAATCACCACAGCATACAGGGCCCCGGAGAAATTGCGTGCATGCCGGACCATTTTGAAAAACTCGATTTTGAACTGGAAGCCGCCATTGTTGTTTGTAAAAACGGCAGGAATATTCGCGCTGAAGAAGCAGACCAATATATCGGCGGACTGATGATCATGAACGATATGAGCGCACGCCGCCTGCAAATGGAAGAAATGCTGCTCAGCCTGGGACCCGCCAAAGGAAAAGATTTCTGTACCGTGATCGGGCCCTGGCTCGTTACGTTGGATGAACTCCAGCCATTTGAAATTCCTGCCAAGGAAGGTCATACCGGTAAGAACTGGAACTTAGGCATGCGTTGTTGGGTTAATGGCAAACAGGTAAGCGAAGGCAATCTGGGTGATATGGATTGGACATTTGCAGAAATCATCGAACGCGCATCGTATGGTGCAACACTGTATGCCGGCGACGTGATCGGCAGCGGCACCGTAGGCACAGGTTGCTTCCTGGAACTGAACGGCACCGGCAAACTCAACGATCCCAATTATCCCGAACAATGGCTGCAACCCGGCGATGTAGTGGAAATGGAGATCGATGGACTGGGAAGACTGGTAAATAATATTGTGAAAGAAGAAGAAGATTTTTCTATTCTGAAAAAGAAAAAGTAGGTTATGATTTTCGACCTGAAAGCATTATCCACTGTAGAAGCACAGTATTACCTGCAGCACGTGGTAGCGCCGCGGCCTATAGCTCTGGCGAGTACGATAGACAAAGAAGGGAATGTAAACCTGAGCCCTTTTAGTTTTTTCAATGTCTTTTCCAGCAATCCGCCCATTGTTGTATTCTCTCCTTCACGCCGCGTGCGCAATAATACCACCAAGCATACCCTCGAAAATGTGCAGGAGGTGCCGGAAGTAGTGATCAACATTGTGGACTATAACATCGTGCAGCAGACCAGCCTTTCCAGCTGCGAATATCCCAAAGGCATAAACGAATTTGTAAAAGCAGGATTTACACCCGAACCCGCCACGCTCATCCAGCCGCCCATGGTAAAGGAAAGCAAGATAAAAATGGAATGCCGCGTGCACGAAATCAAACCATTGGGTCATGAAGGTGGCGCCGGCAGCCTGGTTATCTGCGAAGTAATCCGGTTACACATTGACGATAGCTTACTGGATGCAAACAAAAAAATCGATCAGCGCAACCTGCACCTGGTGGCCCGCCTGGGCGGCGACTGGTATTGTAAAGTGGATGCGTCCAATTTGTTCCAGGTAGCCAAACCCAATGTAAAACTCGGCATAGGGATAGATGCGCTGCCCGCCAGCATCCGTAACAGTACCATTCTTTCAGGCAATGATCTCGGGCAGCTGGCCAATGTAGATGAAATGCCCGCTGTTGATCCGGCATTTGCCGACGGCAAACTGCAACACATCATTCAATATTATTCGCTCAATCCTGCAGATATGGAAACAGAGCTGCACCGGTATGCAAAGGAGTTGCTCCAGCAGGGGAAGGTGCGGGAAGCCTGGCAGGTATTGCTGGCACAGGTGTGAGGTATGCAGTGTCGCTCACAACCATGCCCGATCAGCGCGTTCCACTTCATACAACGCATAATTTTGAATCTGCTGCGCCAGTTCCAATGGAATAAAGGGTATCGTGATGGCGCCCCCGGCCGTTACCAGACTGATGGTCGCGAGCCCTTTGCGTTGCTGGTACAGCGACTGCTGCAGTAGTACCTGTTGAATTTTATACCATTTAACAACCCGCACTTTACGCCCCCATATGCCACTGATCACCTGGAATGCATCGGGCGCTACATACAGGCGGAAATTATTGCGGTAGCCCCACGCATTGAACCATGTGCCCAATACCCATAGCGCCGGCAACAGCATCCACGGGTATAGTTCCCATGCCAGCAACAACGATACAAGCGGTATCACCGGCAATATACCTGCTATTAACACGCGCCGAACTATGTAGGAAGCATGAATACCATGTACGGAGTGTGCGGCATTATACAGCGCCTCATGGTAATGGTGTAACAACACACTGATATACTCCTGCCGGGTAACGGGCACGCGCACCAGTTGTTTTTCATTAACCTTATTACCGGCCACCTGGTGAAATTCCACAGTATACAAACCTATTTTACGCCGCAACCAGTTTGCTTCCCAGGAAATGAATTGTATGCGTGGAAACGGCACCAGGAATTGCCGGTTGTTCAACAGTCCCATGGAAAGTTTATACCCACCGGGCGTTTCTGCCAGGTACAAATTATAGTATCGCAGCAACACCATTGCCAGCGACACAAAAATGGACACCACCATCACCATGGCTATCAGCAAGGGTATGGACGATAGCAACCTGCGTGCAGCAACGGTGGCTTCCACCGTAGTAATAATATCGTCGCCGAAAGCTTCACGCAGATTTTGAAAAACCGATAGCATAAACGCCAGCACAATGAAAAAGGCCTGAAAGTGGTTGGCCGTTATACCAAGTTTCAGCAGCTCGCTTACAGAGAGGCGCAATACCGGTTTTTCAGGCACTGGCATGGCAGCCTGCTCATCCGGCGCCAACTGCTTTTTTTCCTGCAGCAGGAAGGCCCTGAACTGATCTGCCTTGCGGCGTGCTATAGCATCAATTACGGCTTCGGTTTTTTCGGAGCCTGCCGTATCGATGCGCACCTTTACCACATCGAGCAGTTGATGCAACAGGTTTTGTTCAATGTGTACGGCCTGTATGCGTTCCAGCGGAATGGTGATTTTTTTGCGGGTAATGAACCCCTTGCGGATGATCAGGTCGTCATCGGCAATATAAAAGCGGAACCAGAAAAAATTCAGCACCGAATGGACCAGGGCCAATACAGAAATGGCGCTCAAAATCCACGGGAATCCATCCTGGTCGTTTTTTTGCCCGGTGCGGAAGATGATCACCAGCAGTAGCGGCCACAGGGTTTTGATAATACTGATCACTGTTTTATACACCATGATCAGCAAACCAGCGAACGCCTGGCGCTGGGGCTCGTGCCAGTCATATCGCTTCGGCTGATTCATCGGCAATTTTTTTATTGATCCATTCTTTCAGCGACTGGGCTGTTTCCTGTGTTAATCCTGGTATGTCCATATCCGCCGCCCCCGATCCTGCGGTATACAACATCAGTGTGGCAAGGCCATAGGCGCGCTCCAGCGGTCCCATGCTTACCGTGCTGTGCTGAATGCGGTTGAAAGGGCAGGTTTGCGTACGCCTGATGAACCAGCCCGAACGATAAATGATGTCTTTGTCGCGGATGGCATATCCCCTGTGCAAATAGGATTTCTCAATGAGATATAAGCGGGCCCCGAATAGCAGCAGCCAGCCGCCGGCTATCAGCGCTATCCGGAACGGCTCCTGCAATGATTCTACCCATACAATAAGCACTGCTGCCATCACTGCCAGTACGCCCATGAAAATAAAACTCCGGATATGCATCACTTTCCGGTAGGCGGGCTCCAGTGGCTGCAACGGCACTGCTTCTACACGCGGTAAACTTTCGGTGGGAACAGGTTCATTAACAATATTCATGCGTTAAAAGTACTCATTCCCCGCATTTATTTCCGGCCAACAGCTGCATTATGGGCAAAGCCACGGCATTGGCTCCGTGCGGGAAAGACCAAATCACTATTTTTGCAAACCTTAAAAGTTACGGGGTTGGCATTCCAGGCGCCAGGCTTCCCCCTAATGCCTACTACCCGAAAAGCCATCACGTAACACGCAACATCTAAATATTAATACATGCATCTGTCAGAACAAGAGATTATTCGCAGGGAGAAACTGAAAGAATTACAGCAATTGGGCATTGACCCCTATCCGGCCCCATTATACCCGGTCAACACCACAGCTGCCTACATCAAACAACATTATAAGGGAGAAGAAAACAAAGACCAGTTTGCTGACGTTTGTGTGGCGGGCCGCATCATGAGCATCCGCGATATGGGTAAGGCTTCTTTTGCAGTAATACAGGACAGCAGCGGCCGCATACAATTATATATCAAGCGCGATGAGATTTGCCCGGGCGAAGACAAGACGCTCTACGATAAAGTGTGGAAACACCTGATAGACATGGGCGATATCATCGGCGTAAAAGGTTATGTATTCACAACCAAAACCGGCGAAAAATCCATACATGTTAAAGAACTTACCCTCCTGGCCAAATCATTAAAGCCTTTGCCGGTGGTGAAGGTAAAGGAAGGAGAAACCTTCGATGCGGTGACCGATCCGGAATTCCGGTACCGTCAGCGGTATGCCGACCTCATTGTGAATCCGGAAGTGAAGGAAGTATTTGTAAAGCGCACCCGCATGATCAACGCCATGCGCGAATTCCTCAACAGTCATGGCGCACTGGAGGTGGACACGCCGGTATTGCAGGCCATCCCCGGCGGCGCGGCGGCGCGTCCTTTCATCACACATCACAATGCGCTGGACGTTCCGTTTTACCTGCGCATTGCCAATGAATTGTATTTAAAACGCTTAATCGTGGGCGGGTTCGACTGGGTATATGAATTCAGCCGCAATTTCCGCAATGAAGGCATGGACCGCACCCACAACCCCGAATTCACCATACTGGAATGGTATACAGCGTACAAGGATTATTTCTGGATGATGGAAATCACCGAGCAGCTGATGGAAAAAGTGGCGCTGGCCATTCACGGTACTACCGACGTTCCGGTAGGTAATCATATCATCAGCTTCAAGGCACCCTTCAAAAGAGTTACCATCTTCGACGCTATTAAGGAACATACCGGCATCGATGTAAGCAATATGAATGAAGCGCAACTGCGCGATGCCTGTCGCCAGTTGGGCATTCATACCGAAGCCAGCATGGGACATGGTAAGTTGATCGATGAGATATTCAGCGAGCAATGCGAAGACCATTTTGTGCAACCCACCTTTATTATAGATTACCCGGTGGAGATGAGCCCGCTTACCAAAAAGCATCGCAGCAAACCGGGACTGGTAGAACGCTTTGAACTCATCATCAATGGAAAGGAAATTGCCAATGCGTACAGTGAGCTGAACGACCCGATTGATCAGCGCGAGCGCTTTGAAGCACAGGCTGAATTAATGCAGCGTGGTGATGATGAGGCCATGTATATCGATCATGATTTCCTGCGCGCGCTGGAATATGGCATGCCACCTACGGCCGGCATTGGCATAGGCATCGATCGTCTTTGCATGCTCATGACCAACCAGCCCAGCATACAGGATGTGTTGCTGTTTCCGCAGATGCGTCCGGAGAAGTTGAATGGAGGTGAAAAGTGATCTGCATCACCAGCAGTGTTTTCCTTTAATATTCTTTAACAAAAAAAATCCGTCGGCTACCAATTCCGGCCGCTTTTTTGCACCAGCTTCCGCGACCGAAATTTTATTGTAGCGTAAAAGATTCTGACGGATTATGAAACACTATGTGTTTGCTTTGGTTTGCCTGATTGTTTCGGTAAACCTGCTTGGTACCAGTGAGAAGAAAACAGTGTTCCATCCCCAAAACGGCTCCAAGGTATGCGAGTATGAAGTAGATGGCGTTCACCTCAACGGATTATTTGTCAGCTATTACGAAAACGGCCAGGTAAAGGCCAAAGGTTACCTGAAGAACAACCGTAAATCAGGTTTATGGACAGCCTGGTATCCCAACGGTGTCATGCATTCGCAAAGAAAATATGTTGACAACGACTCGTTTCACATTGTGAATGCCTGGGATTCGAATGGCGTAGCCACCAACCTGCCCGCTGCGTGGGATCCTGCCACGCCCATTGCTTCGTCGCCCATGCACCACTCAACAGATTCAATGTATATAACCGGCGATGAGCTGTTTGATATCTCGCAGGGAATTTTGCTGGACAGTACAGGTATCAGGCAGCCGGTGGCGCAATAGTATAAGGCGCCTGCCGGGTTTGAGGCCTGCGCATGGATGTAACCGGCTGTGCGAAAAATAGCAGCTGTGGTATATAATTCCTGGCGCCCCCTGATTCCAGACCCCGCGCATCAGACAAACAGGTCTTGCATCAATGGCTCATCCGGGTTGACAGCATACCGGCTGAAATCAGTGATGCCATGTGCTTTCAGCAAATCTTCATCGATGAAGAAATTGCCGGTGCATGCTGCGGCAGGTTGCTGCAGTATGTACCAGGCGGCTTCTGCCACAATATCGGGCGTACGGCTGCGCTGCAAGAGCATTTCTCCTCCCGGCAGGTTGCGGATGGCAGCAGTGGCAATGGTAGTGCGTGGCCATAGGGCATTAACCGCAATGCGATGCTGTTTCAGCTCCTCCGCCAGCCCCAGCACAATCATACTCATACCAAACTTGCTGATACTATAGGCCAGGTATTGGCCAAACCAGGCAGGGTTCAGTTGCAGTGGGGGCGATAAATTGAGGATATGCGGATTGGCCGCTTTTTTCAGATGGGGAATGCAGGCCTTGCACATGAAAAAGGTGCCTCTCACATTGATATCCTGCATCAGGTCCCAGCGTTTGGGCGCTGTTTGTTCCGTGGGAGCGAGGTGTATGGCACTGGCATTGTTTACCAGTATGTCGATGCCGCCAAAGGTATCTACCGTAGTTTTCACCACCTGTTCAATGCTTTCTTCAAAACGGATATCGCCCTGCAGGGGCAACACTTTACCGGGCCCGGACTGGTCAATTTCTTCTGCGGCGGTATAAATAGTGCCTTCCAGTTTGGGGTGTAGCTCGGCCGTTTTACCCACTATGGCAATATGGGCGCCGTCTTTTGCCAGTCTTTTGGCAATGGCTTTGCCAATTCCCCTCGTGCCGCCGGTAATGAGCGCCACCTTTTTTTCGAATATCATAACTCGGTTTGTTTAATGTTGCAGCCTACAGGATTTCCATTAGAAGCGCGGGCATACCGCCGCTCATGGGAAAATTCATATTGATTTTCAAGCTTTGTTATACCCGAAAAAGCATTTTTACGAAAACAACCCCTCGTAATTCTACGAAATTGCTGGTAATTCATGAATGCAAAAAGTTGAGCAAAACTGCGCTTGCGTTTTGATTGATTATGGAATAGGTTTGTAATCGTCAGTTTGATTGATTCGTCAGACACCAATATCCAAAAAACCAGACCAATTATCCTGAAAGAAAAACCAAACGTCCCTGGAAAACCAGCCAGATCCTTGAAAAACCAATAGGCAACACCAATATCCGGAACAACCAGTCAAGTCAGCGAATCATCCAAACAGACAGCCAAACATCTAATAATCCTGATATCCAGATCCTTTGAAACCCGATGTGAATCCAATTAATCCTTTGAACCTGTGAATTTGTACCTATTGATGACCCTGTAATGCTGTTAAGGTTCGTACAAAACTTTGTGGAACAGTCCTGGAGCTTCATCCCGGACTGTTCTTTTTTTATCCACTGCCATCAATTTCTCCCTGTGTTTACACGCTGCATGAAAGGTAACTATTAATTCTCCGCCAAGGCCTATTTTTTCCAATCGGTCAGGTTACGGGCATTAATACCTGAAAAATTTCATCAGCAGAAAATAATACCCTCGAATTGTCGTTTGTTTAGCCCTATAGAGGTACAGTAAATTTCGTGGTGGGGACACTGTAAGATAGTTCCCTTGAAGGATTGTTGTCTCTTCCTCGTTTGTATTGACTAATCACGAGAAATAGGTTCTCATAATATCAGGGTACAAACCGGCTTTTTCCAGGGCCGGTTTTTTTTATGCAGGCAGGGGGGAAGTGTGCTGGGAAAAGAGGTACTCAGCATGTGAAAGCGGAAACGGGGGTGGGCGCCTAACTAAAGCCACAAGAAAAGAAAAAAGGCCTTCCTCCCTTGAGGTAAGGCCTCTGACTCAATGAACCCCTATAATTATCTGACGACTGTGTATCTCACTGTCTGTCTTAATGGTGGCTGCGTAAATACCGGGTTGCAGGCTTCCAAAAGGCCCGGCTGTAAAATGGTTAGTGCCCTGTTGCAACTGCAATTGCTGTCGGTATACCACGCGCCCCTGCAGGTTGGCCACTTCCAGGTAACCCACTGCTGCTTCCCTGGCATGAAAGCTGATCGTGAGCCTTTGTGTAACATGGGTAGGATATACATGCAGGGGGCCAATATTGTCCTGTGCAGGGAAGGGCAATACGGCCGAATGGGTTACATCGCCATTCATCAATACGATCTTGAGGCGATAATATACCACACGGCTTACCCGGGTCGAAGGATCGCTCCAGTTGTACGCCTGTATGGAACTGCCGGGCGTGATGGTGAACTCGTGCACAGCATTGAATTGTGTGCCGTCGATGCTTTTCTCTACGATGCAGCTATGCACACGATCGGGAACGGTAAGCTGCCATTCCAGGTTGATGCGGTTATTGGTTTCGCTGCCCCTGAAATTCACTACCGGCGTTACCGGCAATGCCGAGCGTGGGTACCAGAAAGGAGCAAAGTAGATACTGGCATTGCGGCTTTGCGCAGCATTGCTGTTATTTTGAATTCCTATACGCAACCGGAAACTGGAAACATTGTTATTCAGTGCCGAAAACATCACCGTTCTTTCTGTCGTATCTATACCGCTGAAGTCTCTGGCCGTAATATTCCTGCACAGCCAGAGCGTACCGATATGCTCAATTGCCAGCTCACCGGTAATAAGGTCATAATCCACAAAACCGCCGCCCAGGTCTATTCCTACAAATTCATGCACCGCGCGGCCGCCGGAAACTAAACCATCGATATCTATCCCGGACACGGTGACAGATGATTGTGTTTGTGGTGTAGTGGAGTTAGGATTTACAAAGGTGATTTCAAATTCCACATATCCCTCCCTGTTACCCTGTACGGTGACGGAGGGCTGAAAGGCCTCATCGTAGCCGTCGCCAGTCTGGTCAAGGTCCGACAAGGTGGTATTGCTGGTAATGTTGGAGATGCGCACCAATGCATCGGTACCGCTTTTTACGGAAGAATACCGGTATACAGCGCCTTTGCTGAGATGAGTGCCTGAAATGCGCTGGGGATTGCGAAACCGGTAGCGCTGGGCCAGGGAGGAGTCAGAAACAGCCAGCAGCAGCAATAAACAGCCCAATATACGGATGATGGCAATCCGCTTGCCTACGGTCAGGGTTTTCATAGTATAGGGTTTTCGGGGGTATATAATACGGGACTTATACCCGTTCCATCATTAACAGGTTAAACGTACAACGAAACAACGGGTACTACAATAGCATAATTACTAAGGCAATTATCTATTACCGTTAGTTGCTGAAAATACGGAGCGGCCTGACAACGCAAACGCAAGATTAATAAGGTGTTTCAGATAAAAGAAAATAAGCAAGAGTAATTTTGCCCGCTGCATGACGTCCATGCTCATTTTTCTTTAAGCACCTTTTAATGTTGTTTTAATGATTTTTAAACAAGCTGCGCTGTTGCGTCATACTATTTGCGGGCAGAATCTGCCGGCACAGGAGCGGCCGTTGCGTCTGCAGGGGCAGTTTGCGCCGTGTCTTGCGGCAGGGCAATGATACCACGGCTATTGAAGAACTGGATGTTGGTGAGGTTTTGTGCAGCCTGCAGGCCGTTCAACGCCACAATGGTTTTATCAGGTTGGTAGATATAAGCAGTGTCGTCGGTATAAAATTGTTGCTTGGTCTGGTCCCACCACAGCTTCTGTGTTTTCAGCGTATCGCCGTTGCGGATGTTGACCACCAGCACGCTATCCTGCAACAATACTTTGCCATCGTCTACCAGGTATTTGGCATAATTGGCATCGAGGTAACTCTCTGTATTGGCCAGTGAATCAAAAAAATCTACATGCAGCGACTGGGGAAATTCTATGTAGGGAGGTTTTTCCAGGATGCGCAGCATATACGGCGACGTTAGTTTGGCTTTCACATAGCCGTCCTGGCTCAGGTAGCTTTCCACCACTTTTGCTTCTTCCACTCCTACGGTCTTTTTGGTGAGCATATCCACCGTGGTCATATCATTCTCACACGACATAAGAAAAAAGCAGCCCATCACAAGAGCTGCTATTCCGGTACAATATTTTGAAGCCAGGTGCATCATGTACTAATCATACTTACGTTTCAGGAACCAGATATCCGTCAGAGACAGTCCCACGCCTATACGAAAGAAGTTTTCACGTATCAGGTTTTCCTTATTGCCGCGCTGCCCGTATTCCAGCAACACATTGATCACAGAAAACTGGTTGGTGTATTGAGGCTTCACCATGGGCAGGCTTGCTCCCAACGATACGCTCCATTTAGGCAGTTTGTTATCGGCATTGATATAATCTTCTCCAATGGAAAAACCACCGCGGTACAATACGTTGTTCCAATAGCGTTCCCTGTTTTTTCCTGAAGGCAGAATTTGTCCGCCCACGTGCATCGTCCAACTGTCCTGCACCGGTTCCGATTCGCCAAAGAAACGATAATTACTCCACTGCGTAGTGTTATAATCAATGCCCACCATCCAATGGCCGCCTTTTTCAAAGATCAGGCCGGCGCCATAAGACGCAGGATAGATCACATCGCCCGAAATATCGCTTTCCCGGTACACGGAATCAATTTGTAAGGGTGCACCGGTGCCGGAACTGTATTGAAAGGTTTCCCGGATGACGTCGCGGGTGCCGCTGAAATTGTGTTCCAGGCTGCCGTGCGCCCCGAGCCGCAGGAATGTTGTTTTATTTAAAGGTATTGTGTATTGAATGCCTCCATTGGCTACCACACCTCCGTAGTTGGAACGGGTTTCGTGGTTGCTCATGTAGTGAAATACGGAATCGTTTACGATAGAACGCCGGGAAGAAAAGTCTTTCGAACCGAATAAATAACCTACGTTCACGCCAACACTGAGGTATTTAAACAGGGTAAACCCGGTACCGACATGCGCTTCGTAAGCGCCGCCACTTCCTTCAAACAAGGTATTCACACTGTCTACTCCCGGCAGCTTTTCCGGGCGTTCCAGTTTGTAGTTTACCCGGGTAATGGGGCGGAGACCAATATTCATTCCCCAGCCGCCTGTTTTTTTCAAAGGAAACCCAAACTGTAAGTAGGAAATGGTAGGGCTGTAGGCATTGAATTTCCTGGGCGGATCGATGGCGCGCAAAGTACGGTTATCGAGCTCGAAACCCAGGTCGAGTATGGTTCTCTGCATGCGGCCATAAGAGGCCGGATTCTGAAAATTTAGGGTGTTATAATCGTAATAAGCAGCGGAAACGCCTCCCATGCCACGGGTATGTATGTTCTGGCTGGGTACAATATCTCCCAGTCCGTACCGCGAATAGGGTGAGTTAATGGTTTGGGCCTGTGCCATTGAATTTGTACAAAACCAAACAAGTGCTAACAGCCTGATTCTCTTATACATTGTTGTGCTCGCTAATAGCATAAAGCCCTTTAAAGATTAAATTGGGGTCTGCAAATATCTTGTTTTTCAAATGATACACAAAATAGGGTGCATCACCCCCGGTTAACAGTACGTTAAAGTTCCCGTAGCGCTCCGCATAGGCGTCGATTATTCCATCGATCTCTTTGGCCATGCCGAGTATCACGCCACTGAGTATGTTGGTGGGTGTATCGTAGCCGATGAGCGGAAAATTCCAGTCTTTGGTTACCAGCGGCAATTTGGCGGTAAACATATGCAATGATTTGAACCGCATTTCCATGCCCGGTGAAATGCCCCCGCCCATAAACTGGTGGTATTTGTTCACGAAATTATAGGTGATAGCGCTGCCCAGCCCGATCACGAGGTTATTTTTATCCGGGAAAAGATGCACCGCCGCCGTTACCAGGGCCAGGCGGTCGGCACCGATAGTGGAAGGTTGGCGTGCCGGAGTGGTCACCGGCAGTTTACTGGTATGGCTCAGCCTATGAAAACGGCCGGCCCTGGCCAGCACTTCTTCAATAGCCGGGGAATGATTGATTACCGAAGAAAGTATGGATTTCTGCGGCTGATAAGTGTCAACAATACGTTGAATGGTTTCCACGGAATCGTTCTCCAGCATGAACACCTCGTGCAATGTTGCACCTTTGAATACCGCACCCTTGAGGCGTGTGTTGCCAAAGTCGAAGCAAAGTGTTGTTTCAGACATGTGTGGAGATGAATTGCCTTTGGGAATAAATATCAAATAGCAATAAGGTTGGTGGTTACGATTATTCTCCAAGCCCGATGTCAAGGTCAAACGCGCTGAGATTGCGGAAATGCCCATTCAGTTTTACCTTTTCCTTCAGTTGTTCCATTTCCATCAGCATGGGAAGCACTTTTTGCAGATGCCTTTTGATGTATTCCTGCCGCTGTATTTCCTTTAACAAGCCCAGCAATTCATATTCTTCTTCGAGCGACAAGCCTGCGTGGTGTGCCACATCATAAGAGATCAGCTGCGATTCAGGCTTTTTAAAATCCTTGCTGATATTTAGTAACCGGTGCAATTCCTTCACACCAAAAATTACTTTTTGCATCAGCTCCCTGTTACCCGCATCTTCATCATTATGGGGATAATTTACAATAGCTCCGCTGTATAATTTGTCCGGCACTTCCTTGATCACCTCCAAAATGCGAAACACACGCAGGCCTTTTGTTTTGATATCCATTTCCCCGTTTTCGTACACCTGCACCACTTCGGTAATCTCCACCAGTGTGCCCATTTCCTGCAACCGGTTGTTTACCACAGAAGGAATACCAAAAGGTTTTTTCGCCTCATGGCATTCATTGATCAGTTGCTTGTATCGCGGTTCAAATACATGCAGGTGCACGCGTTCGCCCGGATACACCACAATACCAAGGGGGAATATGGGAATAAAATTGGTCATAACAGAACCTCGGTTAAACGTGCAAATTACGGGGTATATACCAAAAAAACAGTGCCGGAAAAAATAGCGTGGCAGTAGCAGGCAGGGAATGGTTCCCCGTTGGAAAAATTGGCACAGGCTTACAGTTGAAACTCAACACCTGAAACCCGAAACTTTTCTACACCTTTGCACAAAATTTTTAATGAATGAAAATTACCGGTTTCACCATCATACGGAATGCGTTGCTGAATGATTATCCTGTGGTGGAATCCATTACTTCTATATTGCCGGTGGTAGATGAAATGATTGTGGTGGTAGGCGACAGTGATGATGAAACGGAACAACTCATTCGTTCCATCAATTCTCCCAAGATATCCATTCATCATTCTGTGTGGGACCAGTCGTTAAGAAAAGGCGGACGCGTGCTGGGCGTAGAAACCAACAAGGCTTTGCAGCTGATTCCGTCCGACAGCGATTGGGCTTTTTATATCCAGGCCGATGAAGTGGTGCATGAAAAATACCACGCCATCATACGGCAGGCGGCTGAGCAATATAAAGACGACAAACGGGTGGATGGATTATTGTTCAATTACCTCCACTTCTACGGCACCTACGACTATGTGGGCGACAGCCGCCGCTGGTACCATAAAGAAGTTCGTGTTATCCGCAACGACAAAAGCATTACTGCTTACCGTGATGCACAGGGGTTCAGGCGCAATGAGCAACGCATCAGGGTAAAACCGATCGACGCCTGGATTTATCACTATGGCTGGGTAAAAAACCCCAGGCAAATGCAAACGAAAAGAAGAAACATGACCGAATGGTGGGAAGAAAACGCATCGGCGCCCAACCTGGTAGGCCTGGAACTGTTCGATTTTGCAGGGAATGTGGACTCGCTCGATCGTTTTACAGGTACGCATCCCGCCGTGATGCAAAAGCGCATCAGCGAACAAAACTGGGATATTGAAATTGATATATCGAAGAAAAAGTTTTCACTGAAAGACCGGTTTTTATACTGGTTTGAAAAAAAGACCGGTATCCGGTTATTTGATTTCAAGAACTACAGGATAATTTAGCATAATATATGGTTATATGGCCAGGCATACATTTTAACTATGGCAACCATGTATCATTTATAATGTCGTAACGGTTCATCAACAACGCAACATTTGCTTGAACGCACTTACCCACACATACCTGCAACGGCTGTTGAGCGGCGAAACGCAAGCCATCGCCCGTGTGATATCCATGGTGGAAAATGAAGTGGAGGGATTCGAGGAATTGCTGCAGGCGCTGCCGCACAACAAGGTGCCGGTGATTGGCATTACCGGACCACCGGGCGCTGGCAAAAGCACGCTTACCGATGCGCTGATCGCGGCCTGTGTGCAGGAAGGTAAAAAGGTGGCCGTATTGTGTGTAGACCCTTCCTCGCCCTTCAACATGGGCGCCTTGCTGGGCGACCGCATACGTATGAGCGATTGGTATACGCATCCCGATGTATACATCCGTTCACTGGCCAGCAGGGGTTCGCTCGGCGGATTACATCCGAAAATCATCGAAATCACCGAAGTGCTCAAAGCTGCCGGTTTTGATTATATACTGGTAGAAACGGTGGGCGTTGGACAAAGCGAAGTGGAAATTGCCGGCCTTGCCGATACCACCATCGTGGTGCTGGTGCCCGAATCCGGCGACGATATACAAGTGATGAAAGCCGGCCTGATGGAAATTGCCGATCTGTTTGTAGTAAACAAATGCGACCGGCCCGGCGCCGATCTCTTTATCAAAAATCTCCTCGCCCGAACCAACACAGTTTCGCGTAATGAAGTAAACCCTGTACCGGTACTGAAAACAATTGCCCATCAAAGGGAAGGTATTGGAGAACTTTTCGAGGCCATCCGGTTGCACCTGCAACAGCAGGAACCTTCCCCAAGAAAATACTTACTGTTGGCGCAACGCGTTTTTCATATTATCAGGGACCAGCGGATGAAAGACCTGGATATGGAAGCGCTGACAGCAGCTATAAAAGAGGCTTACGAAAAAGGAGACTTCAACCTGTACAGGATTGTAGCAAAGTATAACCGCGGATTTAAGAGTGAGGCGGAATGAATGGAGAGGCGCAATTCTATGAGTACTGCACAGATCAATAATTTCCAAACCGCATTCCGCAGTACAATCGTTTAAAGAAATTCTTCAGTCGCACGCCTAGCGGGATGTGCGGGTCACCGAGCCGACCATTAAAGGGTTCTCCGCGACGCAGGTAATAACGCGTAAACGTGCTGCTGGTCATGCCCCATTTGGCAATAAACTGGTAATACCCCTTGTTCTTTTTAATACGTCGCGTAGAAGCCGACCCGAAATGGTACACACGGCACTTGCTAACGCCTTTGAACAAACGGACCCCCAGTAACCACAGTTTTCTTGAAAAATCCGGATCAGAATACATTCCGGGTGAAAATTCTGTACTGTAGCCGCCCACCAGGTCCCAAATTTCCCGGTGTACCACGTTGGGTGGCCAGGTAGCGCCCTGCCAGTCGGGCATGGGCAGCGAAGCAAATTCTGTGAGCAGTTGGTCTTGTTTAAAATCATGTACCCCGGTGCCGTAGTTTCCTTTGATGGAACAATTGCTTTGGGGCACTGCTTCAATGGCCGTGCCGGAAAGAAAAAAATACGGATGGCCGATTTGTTCTATTTCTTCGCGCAGGGCACTGTCCCAGCCCGGGCATACATACATATCATCGTTCATGTACAGCAGGTAGTCGGTGGTCATGAGGGTGCGCGCAATGTTCAATGCGTAACACACACCTATATTGTTGCGGCTGTAGGTAAAATCAATATCCGGCTGCTGGTTGATCCAGTCGAGCGTGCCATCGGCGCCTTCATTCACGTGCACAATGATCTGGTGCCTGTATTGCGAATTCCTGCGGATGCCTTCAATACAAAGTTGCAGCATTGGCAGATTGTTCCAGGTAGGTATAATAATCGAAAACACCGCATTGGTGTAATGCGAACGACGGCTGCTTTGAATGAGGTCCGAAGAAATGTCCATGCGGCAAAATAATGAATAATGGGTAGAACGGCGCTGCGCGATGCACAACAGCTATATCATTGCCAGGAACAGCTTTGTTTATTGTGAAGGAAATTAAGTACGCATCGGGGAAAAGACTTCCCGATTGGTGGGAGCTACCGCGATACGTGAACGCGATGGTTACATTACTGACGTTTCTTTCGTACCGGCACTTTCTTTTCTGCCGCCGCAGCGATCAATTCGTACAGTTTGGCGCTTTCAATGCCGATCAGCCGGGCAATGATGATTATATCCTTGACCGTAAATTTC
This sequence comes from uncultured Chitinophagaceae bacterium, assembly GCA_937961055.1. Classification (GTDB taxonomy): domain Bacteria; phylum Bacteroidota; class Bacteroidia; order Chitinophagales; family Chitinophagaceae; genus CALCIN01. The sequence goes on from CALCIN010000042.1 coordinate 108,904, forward strand.
TCCGGGTTGTTGATCTTGTTGGTAATGCGTACGTAGTTGATTCCTGAATCTTTAATAATGGCATTCTTGGTAGTAATGTCGAATATTTCGGTGAAGCTTTTCATTTTCCCCGATTCAATATACGCCTTCACCGCCTGGTATTTCGTTTCGTTTGACATAGTGGCTTTCTTATCAGGAAAGATAGAATGATATTCAATTTCATGATCAAAATCAATCGTATCAGGTCTTGTTTTTGTTATAAAAAGCATTACTTTTGAGACTCAATACGTCTTATTTTAGTGCCAGTTATAGAGTTGCTGTCCATGGACCAAGCTTAAGGTCAATATGGTTTCTCCACCCTTCGGGATAGCAATCCGCCGCCGGTGTATGCCGGCGGCACTTTTTGAAAAATCGCAAGCAAGCCGTCAACAAGGAGCAGGGAGGATGAATGATGAAGCGGTGCGCGCAGGTTATAGCTGGTCAACCTGTAGCCGGACCAACTTCAGAATTTATCACATTCTTGCTCCTTGTTCTGCATAGAAGGTTCAGGGCTGGCGATTGTCCTTATACCAGCGGTAGCCGATGTAAGCAAGCACGAGGAAAGGTATCATCGCCAGGTAAATAATGCCGGCATTGAATCCCCTGGCAGGTTCTTCGCCCAGTTGCTGTGCCGTTCTTGTACAGATAGAACACTGCGCCTCCAGGTAACCGGGCAATAGCAGCGCCAGCAGCATCATTAAAGCAAGAAATAGGCCCCGCTGTTTCATAATCATCTGTTATTGGCCGCAAAGATACGCCGGAAAGTCGGGTTGAAACATGATGCTGGTTAGTTGAGCCATTTTTGCGGAAGACAGGCCTTTTCACATGGGGCCATCCCTTACAGGAACACTTAAAACAAAACCTGCACCAGCGCCTGCCCGCCCTCATTAAAAGATTGCATAAAAGAGAAACCGCTGCCCTGTTTGGCAGCGGTTCAGATCTGTCATCACCGGTTAATTTACTTCTGCGGTCCACCATGCGTGCGCATGTATTATTCACGCTCACGTGTTTTTTTGAACACTTCCCAACCCTTTGCGCCATTTGACCGCATTACCAGTTTGTGATCTCCGTTTTCCAGGGTGATGAAATAAATGGTTTCATTGTTCATGGCTATTTCGAACAGATCGGAGATCCAGTACCGCGCATAATTCTTTTTCACTTCAGTAAACAAACGGATGGGCAACTGGGAGGAAACGATATTGCGCGATACGGCCACCAACGTGCCTTCACGGGCATACCAGGCATACATAACCTGCTGGTTCATGGTGAATGTAGCTTTCACATATTCATTGCTTCTTTCCCACACCACATCCTGCGCAGTTGCGAAATCTTTTTTGAAGTTGCTGATAACGCGCTCATTTACTATCACACCGGTGTTCGCAAAAACGGACACACCGCTCAGCAGCACCGTCAGCATCCAGATAAATAATTTGTGTTTCATTGCTTTACTTTTTTATAATGATTTGTTAATCGTCTGTCACCAGGTGTGACGCAGATGGTAACGCAAATGTTACACGCGCATCACTCTTTTACTGCCTGTTTGTTACCAAAGGCGGCGCAAAGTTGAAGCAATGTGTGGGGGAATGCAAGCAAGGAAAGAATGAAATGCCATTTTGTGAGGATGGATTGAGCACCCGACCCTGGCAGCTACCATAAAAAACGTGGATGACGAGCATACGCATCATCCACGTACCTGTAATTGTTGAAACGAATGCCTTTTACGCCTCTTCCGTCTTCAACATCTTCTGGAACTTCTTGCGTTCTTCTTCGTCGAGAATGGTTTTGCGCATGCGGATGAAGTTGGGTGTTACTTCAATACATTCATCCTGCTGAATATATTCCATGCATTCTTCCAGCGTCATCTGGATTTTGGGCGCAATATTGGTGGCTGCGTCGCTGCCGCTGGCGCGCATGTTGGTGAGTTTCTTGCCTTCGATGATGTTCACTACCAGGTCGCCGGGTTTGATATGTTCACCAATGATCTGGCCGGCATATACTTCTTCGCCCGGATCAATGAAAAACGATCCGCGGTCCTGCAATTTGTCCAGTGCATAGGCGGTGGCCGTTCCATTCTGCTTGGCCAGCAATACGCCATTGTTACGACCGGGAATAACGCCTTTCCAGGGTTTGTATTCACTAAAACGGTGAGCCATAACTGCTTCCCCGGCAGTGTTGGTGAGCATCTGGGTACGCAAACCAATCAATCCGCGCGAAGGAATATCAAATTCCAGGTGCTGCATTTCGCCTTTGGTTTCCATCACCAGCAATTCACCCTTGCGGCGCGTTACCAGGTCAATTACTTTGGAGGCGTATTCCTGGGGCACATCCACTACCAGCGTTTCATAAGGCTCACATTTTTTGCCATTGATTTCTTTCACAATTACCCGCGGCTGCCCTACGGTGAGTTCATATCCTTCGCGGCGCATGGTTTCTATCAATACGCCCAGGTGCAATATACCACGACCATATACTTCAAAACTATCGCCGCCCTGGCTGTCCATGACGCGCAATGCCAGGTTTTTTTCGGTTTCTTTCATGAGGCGGTCACGGAGGTGACGGCTCGTTACAAATTTTCCATCGCGGCCGTAAAAGGGCGAGTTGTTGATGGAAAACAACATGTTCATGGTAGGCTCATCCACACTGATCACAGGCAGGCCTTCGGGGTTTTCAAAATCGGCAATGGTATCGCCAATGTTGAAATCCTCTACGCCTACTACAGCGCACAAATCGCCGGCCTGTACTTCGGCCACTTTTTTCTTTCCCATACCTTCAAACACATACAATTCCTTTACACGGGATTTTCTTACCGATCCGTCGGCCTGTACGAGGGAAATGGGTTGATTTTCCTTTATCACACCGCGGGTTACTTTTCCAATGGCAATGCGGCCGAGGAAGGAAGAGTAATCCAGCGAAGTAATCTGCATTTGCAGGGTGCCTTCGCTTACCGTGGGTGGCGGCACATGTTGCAGGATGCCGTCGAGCAAAGGTGTGATATCGGCCGAAGGTGTTAGCGAATCGTTGAACCAGCCGTTCTTTCCGCTGCCGTAATAGGTGGGGAAATTCAATTGTTCTTCGGTAGCATCAAGATTGAAGAACAGTTCAAAAACGGCATCATGCACCTCGTCAGGGCGGCAGTTCGGTTTATCTACCTTGTTGATTACAACAATTGGGCGCAGGTTCAGTTGCAGGGCCTTCTGCAGAACAAAACGTGTTTGTGGCATGGGCCCTTCAAAGGCGTCTACCAGCAGGATAACGCCATCGGCCATCTTCAATACCCTTTCCACTTCACCACCAAAATCGGCGTGGCCGGGCGTATCAATCACGTTTATTTTTACGTCTTTATAGGTTACGGCTGCATTCTTACTGAAGATCGTAATCCCTCTTTCTCTTTCCAGATCATTGCTGTCCATGATGAGCTCCCCGGTCTGCTGATTTTCGCGAAATACTTTGGTAGCATGCAATATCTTGTCTACCAGGGTGGTCTTACCGTGGTCAACGTGGGCAATGATGGCTATATTTCTGATATTCATAGTTTGCTGATACTGTAACTGCTGCTTTGCAGCTTTTTAAGCGCGCAAAGGTACGGCATCAATATTGAACGAGGAACAAGGAATTTGGAATGTGCAAAGGCGGAAGGCTAATTCAGTGAGGGCCACTACATTAGGAACACAAAAAGTTGGAAAGAATTCTTTTGTTATAACAATTTTCTGATAAGGTTGATAATAATGGTGAGCAATACGCTGAACAGGACCATGGTGGTGATGGGAAAATAGAACCGGAAATTTTCCTTTTCCACCCGTATATCGCCCGGCAGGCGACCGATCCAGTGGAGCTTATCGTGAAAAAAATAGATGATCATGCCCACCACAATAATGCCGGCGCCGATAATCACGATCCATTTTCCGGTATCTGCGTTCATACCTTTTTATTGTAAGCAACAAAAAACAGTATACAGGTTTCAGCAACATTCAAATATTAAAAATCATAATAGCCTTTCACTAAATTTTCGTTTATGCCTTGTTTTTTGTTATTTGGCTTTTGTTATTTTTAGCAGTCGGGTGTTGCTGAAAATTCCGACTACTTTCAACATCAAATTTACAGCATGAGCAAAAAGAAATGGCTCATAATTATCCTGCTTGGACTGGTCATTGCTTACCTGAGCGGACCGCGTCCTGCCGCTCCTGAGTATTCAAAAACGATGCCTTCCGTTCCCGGTGATCCGGCGCAGTTGGAGCAATATGTGCAGGTGCGCGAATCGCAGCACCGGTTGCGGCCCGATAACGAAGCCCGCATTGTGTGGGCGAACGATTCTTCAAAAGATATTACCCAATACAGCATCGTATACCTGCATGGGTTTTCTGCTTCGCAGGAAGAAGGCGACCCTGTGCACCAGGATATTGCCCGGCAGTTTGGTTGCAACCTGTATTTATCCCGACTGGCCGAGCATGGCATCGACACCACGGAACCCATGGTAAATCTTACCGCCGATGCCTACTATGAATCTGCCAAGGAAGCACTGGCCATCGGAAAACAGATAGGCCGTAAAGTAATATTGATGGGCACCTCTACCGGCGGCACACTGGCGCTGAAGCTGGCAGCAGATTTTCCGGATGTACATGCGTTGGTGTTGTTATCGCCCAATATTGCCATCAATGACCCTGCTGCGTGGATATTGAACAATCCCTGGGGATTGCAACTGGCACGGCTGATCATGGGATCGAAGTATATTGAGTCGAATAAAGATACACGGGATATTTACCGTAAGTACTGGACCTGGCGTTACCGCATAGAATCTGTGGTAGCTCTGGAAGAGTTGGTAGAAACTTCCATGACGGAAGAAACTTTCAGCAAAGTGCAGCAGCCTACCCTGCTGTTGTATTATTACAAAGATGATGTTCACCAGGACAGCGTGGTAAAAGTGAGCGCTATGCTGGATATGTTTAAGCAACTGGGTACGCCGGAAGACCAAAAGCGTGCTGTTGCCATGCCCAATGCGGGAGATCATGTGATTGGTTCGTATATCAAATCAAAAGATGTGGAGGGCGTAAAGAGGGAAGTGGAGGCGTTTTTGAAGGAGATTGTGAAAATGGATGAGTAGTTAAATCCTTTTTCCAACATTCCGTTGCCTGCATTTTCCCCATACTTTCTTTAATTTACCCCTTCAAACCAATTCAGCCATATGATCCGCTCCAAAATTGCCGGCATCGGCATGTACGTTCCCGAAAATGTGGTGACCAATAACGATCTTACCCGCTATATGGACACCAGCGACGAATGGATACGCGAACGAACTGGTATACAGGAACGGCGCTTTGCCCATCGCACCAAAGAAACTACTACTACCATGGGTGTAGAAGCTGCCCGCATCGCCATAGAACGTGCCGGCATCACGCCACAGGATATAGATTTCATCGTATTCGCTACGCTCAGCCCCGATTACTATTTCCCGGGCTGTGGCGTACTGGTACAGCGCGCCCTTAAAATGAAAGAAGTGGGCGCTTTGGATGTACGCAACCAATGCAGCGGTTTCGTATATGCATTGAGTGTAGCTGACCAGTTTATAAGGAGCGGCATGTATAAAAACATTCTCGTCATTGGCAGCGAAAAACATTCGTTCGGGCTCGATTTTAGCACCAGGGGGAGAAATGTGAGCGTGATCTTTGGCGATGGCGCCGGCGCAGTAGTGTTACAACCTGCGGAAAAAGAAAACCAGGGCATACTCACCACACACCTGCACAGCGATGGTGAACTGGCCGAAATCCTGGCCATGTACAATCCCGGCACCCATGCCAATCACTGGACGGCACAACCACTGGCTGATTTTGACGATGCAGAAATCGGGCAAATGTTCATGAGCCACGCCATCATCGATAAAGCACAGCTATTTCCTTATATGGACGGGCCAACTGTGTTCAAGAAAGCAATAGTAAAATTTCCCGAAGTAATTATGGAGGCATTGCAGGCAAATGGCCTGCAGCCATCCGATATTGACCTGTTGGTGCCTCACCAGGCCAACCTGCGCATCGCACAATTTGTACAACAACAACTCGGCCTCCGCGACGACCAGGTGTTCAATAACATCCAGCGCTATGGCAATACCACAGCAGCCTCCATTCCCATTGCATTATGCGAAGCCTGGGAACAGGGAAAAGTAAAAGAAGGGAATCTCATATGCCTTGCCGCATTTGGCAGCGGTCTTACCTGGGCCAGCGCGTTGATGAGATGGTAAATAAAGTGAGTAGTGAATTGCTCACTACTCACATGGTTTCCTTATCATGCCCCTCGGTTTTCACAATCTTGTTGTATACGCCCAGCAGGAGGAAGGGCGCAGCCCACTGACCGATGAACAGGCTGGTGCTGTTTTTGCCAAGCATTTTAAAAATGAGCGACACACCCATAGCACCCAGCGATGCCCACAAAAAAGTATCGGACGGCAATTTTGCCGTTTGCTCTTCAATGGCCTTTGCTACTTTCCCTTCGCGATGCGATTTGTTGGTCAAAACACTGGTTTCCATATATCACAGTTTCCCCTACTGCTTCAATTATTTTGCCACCCATGAGACGGGAGAAGGAAACTGCAGTGCTGAAAAACTTCTACATACGGGCGTTGAGAAGAAAGCCTGGCAAATTGCGTAAACACGTTGTTTCCTGCCCAATGCAAAGCATTTGAATTTGTGCTACTCCGCTTGCCGTTTATTGTTCAGGCTTGGTATACTCCTGCATTACTGCGAGATGTCCGTCCTGGACTATTACATTCCTCCAGCTTGTTTTGTCTTCGAGATGCACAATGTAGCTTACACGCTCCCTGGGTTGCTCAATTTCTTCAACAAACCGGATGGCGCAATCGTAGTAATTGGATTTAACAACATGACGCACGGCATGTGGCAACCGGTCCTCGTAATAGGATTTGATGGTATATACCCAGTTGCCGCGTTTGCCATATACTGCACGCATCTGTACGCCATCTTGCACAAACCTCACCAGGTAGCCGGTTTCAAGGTTGTACCATGATATATCGGTCGCACTTTCATACTTGTGCATAAAATCGCGCAGGGCGCGTGTATTAACGGCATTCATATACTTTCCGGCAGACAAGTACGGTGCATTGTCTGAAAGCAACGGTTGCATCGGTTGCGCATACGAAGTGGCGCGTGCGCCACTCACAATAAAGAAAAGGAACAGCATCATTTTTTTCATGGCTTTACTTTTTATAGTTTATCAATGAGCTTGCAAAGTTGCCGCAGTTTTATACGGGCCAGTATGCTATGCAGTTCAGTTTATAGGCAAAACGGCTCAAACTGCCCGTGAATATTTCGCCGCCTGGCGTAAAAAAACCGGTATTAAAAGAACCGTCACAAAGAACGCATATGCCTCCCTCCGCGCCATTCATTTTTAGATGAAAAGAAAAAGCTTTCGGCAAGCGTTGCCGTTCAGGCAAAAGCGGCGTTTGTCGTGTAAATAGGTTGTTTGTCGAAACAAGCGCGCCGCCTTACGGCTTAAATGAGTAGATTTATAGTGATATGCAGGGAGTATGGAGCTCTACAGGAAAAATATTGCGTTTAATGTACTGTTCTGGGTACTTTATTTTTTATACGAATGGCTGGGGAATGCTGCCGTGAACAATGAATATCGCAGGTACCTTATCAATGCGGCCGTTATTGTACCCATCAGTTTTGGCGCCACCTGGGTCACTATTCATATCCTGATCAGAAAATATTTTCTCCGGGGTAAGAAAACCTCATTCTGGATCGGGTTTGCAGTAAGCGCCCTGTTCTTCGTTTTCCTGCGAAGAGCCTTCAACTACTATTATACCTACCCGTTATACTGGCCTGATATGCCGCCTACCATGACGCTTTGGTTTCCACCCAAAGTGCTCATCGAAGCCGTGAACATCTACCTCATTGTGGCGCTGTATGGCATGTTTTACTTTATGAGGGCCTGGTACGAACAGCAGCGCAAAGCGCAGGCGCTGGAGAAAGACAAGATACAGGCACAACTGGAATTGCTGAAATCGCAGGTGCAGCCTCATTTTATCTTCAACACTTTAAACAATATTTACTCATTCGCCATTCAAAACAACGCCCGTACTTCTGAATTGATCTACCGGCTGTCGGCCCTGCTCAGTTATATGTTGTACGACAGCAAACAACACCGCATACCACTGGCCAAAGAAATTGAGTATGTACACAATTATATCGAACTGGAAAAGATCCGCTATGGCAACCGGCTCGATATCAGCATGAATTTGTTCGACCCCATAGAAGGTTTTTATATTACACCACTGCTGTTGCTGCCGTTGATTGAAAACAGTTTCAAACACGGCATTCATGATATCAACCACAACTGGATACGCATCGACTTGTCGGTGAAAAACGACTGGCTTTCCGTAAAAATTGAAAACAGTTATGAAGCCGGCAACTGCCGGCCTGCCCGTCCCAAAGGTATTGGTCTTGAAAACGTGCGCAAGCGCCTCGAAATCCTCTATCCCAAACAACACGAATTCAAATACCGGCCCGAAGGAGACGCATACCTTACCATATTAAAGATCAAGAACCTGAAACATGAAAATACGTTGCCTGATCGTTGACGATGAAGTACCGGCCACGGAGTTGCTGGCGTCTTACCTCACCCGCATTGAAGATTTCGAGATCAGCGGTATCTGCAACAATGCGCTGGAAGCCTTCACTTTTCTGCAAAGGAACCCGATCGACCTTGTTTTTCTTGATATACAAATGCCCCGCATGTCGGGACTGGAACTCATGCGCAGCTTGCCGGAGAAACCTGCTGTAATTTTTACCACGGCCTACCGCGAATACGGGGCCGACGCGTTTGAACTGGATGCCCTTGATTACCTGGTAAAACCCATCACTTTCGACCGGCTGCTGAAAGCCATTGCCAAATTCAACCAGCAGGTCCAGTTTAAGAAAGGGCTGGAGCAAACACAGGACAACAATGCATTCGAAAGGGCATATATGTACTTCAAAGTAAACCGCGACCTTGTGAAGATTTACCTCAAAAACATTGTGTATATCGAAAGCATTCGCGATTACATCAAAATCATTACAGACAATCAGTCGATCATCAGTTACCAGCGCATCGGGCACATGGAAGAGAAGCTGCCTGAAAACAAATTCCTGCGCATTCACAAAAGCTACATCGTGGCGCTCGACAAGATCAAAAGCTTCAGCAACGATTGTGTGCACCTTGGCAATTATTCTCTTCCTGTTGGCCGCAGTTATAAACAACGGTTTTTACAATACTTAACCGCCTGATCAGCGTATACGATCAACACTTTGACCTGCAATATGCCGCCACGCCCGCAGCAAATTTGCCATTGCCAGCGAACAACGGGCCATGGTGCGCGCCACCACTGTAATGTGCTGCCGGCGCTGCGCCGGTAACGGGCACAGGTGGTAACAGTGTGCACCAAAAGGGGAAAACCACCTATACCGACAGGCGAGCTGGCACTCATCAGGTGATTAATTGCCTTCCCGTTTCTGAAACTTCTCCACTTCTATCATTTCACCATTGCTTACCTGGACATTCAACCAGGTGTCCCGGTCTTTCATATGCACATGATATGCGAGCGCTTCACGCGGACGTATTATTTCCTCTACCACCGTTATGGTATAATCGTAATAGGTGCTTTTTACAATATGCCGTACCGACTTTGGCATTTTGTCTTCTGTGTACGTTCTGACGGTGTATATCCAGTTACCACGCAAACCAAAGGCAGCGCGGCAGGCGATATCGCCGTCCCTGAAAGTAGCTATAAAGCCGTTTTGGGCTTCATACCAGTAAACCGCAGTAGCATCAGGGTACAAGCGGGTAAAGCTGCGTACGGCGCGTGTGCTGAGGTAATTGAGGTTGCCGCTACCCTGCCGGATCGTTTCGGTTTTGTTCACAGCAAGAGAGGTGTGCATTTGTTGCCCGCAGGCAGTGCCGGTCACTGATAGAAATGCAGTGGCCGTTGAGATCAATGTTCGTTTCATGGCATTGCTTGATTTTCCTGCAGCTTTCCCTCCGGTAGCGGAAAAGGCAGGTAAGGGTGAATGAATAATGGTTCCCCTCTGTGGGGTATCATGATACCGTGCGGGAACGGAGAGCGGTCTGCCGGCAACAGGCACAACGGCGTGCATTATGCATATAACCAACAAAGTGCAGGCATTTAGACGTAGGAATTGGAATTATGTTTCAGTGGCTGGAAAAGTTGAGCGGCTTATTAACATAACGTTAATAATTGAAGCAGCCCCTTTTTCATTCACTTATCTTTGCAGGCCCGACATGCAACGCAAGATCATCTTTCTGGTTAATCCTATTTCAGGTACCGCGCAAAAAGCGGGTATTGTTGATCTGATCCGTCAGCGAACGGAAGCGCAGGGTATTCCTTATGAAATCTTACCTACCGTGGCCAGTGGCGATTATAGTTTTGCAAAGGAAAAGATCCGTGAAGAACAGTATACCGATGTGGTAGTATGCGGCGGCGATGGTACCGTTAACCAGGTGGTGCAGTTCCTTGCCACCACCAAAGTGCGGATTGGCATCATTCCCCTGGGATCAGGAAACGGCCTGGCATACGCTGCAGGCATCCCTAAAAACGCCGCCAAGGCGCTTGACATTGTTTTCAACGGAAAATCGCAGGGCACGGACGCCTTTATGGTGAACGATCGCTTTGCATGCATGCTGTGCGGCCTGGGACTGGACGCTGCCGTAGCCCATGAGTTTGCCGAACAACCCAAACGCGGGCTGCGTACTTATGCTTCATTGACTACCCGCAGGTTTTTTACTTCCAGAGCGCATGCGTTTACCATCAACGCCAACAATATGGAGTTTGGCGTGGAAGCTTTTTTTATAAGCGTCGCCAACAGCAACCAGTTTGGCAATCATTTTACCATTGCGCCCCAGGCAAAACTGGGCGATGGTTTGCTGGATATAGTGATCGTAAAAAAGATAGCCAAACCAATGTTATTGTTCACCGTTATGAAACAGGTGTTGACAGGAAAAACCAGGAGTATTGAAAATTCCCTGCACGCCCCGGTGATCTATTTCCAGGCAAAGGCTATTACCATTACCAACAGCGACAATGCCCCGATGCACATCGATGGCGAACCCTGCGAAAGTATGGCGCAGTTGCACATCAAGGTATTACCGGATTATTTTAAACTTATTCAACCGGCGCCGAAGGCGTAGTGGCTATTTGCTGAAAGAGGGAAAATACCTGACTGTTGTATTTGCTGTCGAGCGCCCGGGCTATATCCTGTTTTTCCCGTTTGGTAAGATGAAAATTGAGCACAGCCCGCGCTTCTTCTTTTTCCGGTGTATAGATGAAGGTTAATTTGCGAAAATAATTGCCCAACAGCGACCGCGACAAACTCAACAAGTCATTCTGGTTGTATTCCTGCATTTTGTACCAGTTGTATTGCAGCAGCAACATGGGCTTTGTTACCACTTCGGTGATATTATCCGATTCAAAAGGCGATTCCCATCCGCCTTCCTTACGATCGCGGATTTGTATGAGCACTACGCCCGAAGTGTTTTCGCGTATCCATTGTTCAAATACCTGCATGAAACGAACGGCTGTTTCCTGGCCGTAATTGTCGCGCAAGCCGGCGTCCATCACATCTATCACCGGGTTGCTGGGCAACCATACGTTGGGCAGCACATAGGGGAAGGTGGCATTCATGCGCAGGGCGGTAAGCATGCGCAGGTTCAGCGGGTCCTGCTTGCGGAACAGGGCCAGGTAGTCTACCGCATCCGGATCAATTTCTCCATCGAGCGAATCAAACACTGGCTTCATCAGGAAACTGACAGGCTGCGTGCTGATGATCATTTTTCTGCCATCGCGGGTAACCACTGAATTGAACAGCATCAACGGTATGCGCGCCTGCTGTTCGTCTTGCTGCCAGCTGATCAGTTGGTTGTCGAGCAGGCCATGGGTGTTGGCATTGAGCTTTTGTTCGAAGGCATACCCGCGGTCTTTGATGTATTCATAGTTGCCCACCTTGAAGCGTTGTGCCGGCGAAGCCAGGTCGCGGGCCACAAGGCTGGTAAAAAGCGGGTTAAGCAAATCGTTGGAAATATCATCTACATATTGCCGGTCCTGCAGGTTGATGCTATCGCCAAAACATACTTTGTGTCGGTACAATTCGCGGAAGTAGGCAGCGCCCAGCATGCCGCCGGAAGCGCCGGTGATGAGCACGGTTTTGTGCATCAGTTCGCCATTGCTCAGGCTATCGAGCCGCTGCAGCACATTCATGGTAAAGGCCGCGCTGCGGTTGCCCCCGCCACTGGTAGTGATGATGTACATCACCGGTTTTTCTTCACGCTGTTTGGCCTTCCAGGCATTGAGAATGGCAATCATATTCTCTTTGTCACGCTGCACGCTGGCCGGTGTGCACAACGACAACAAGGTATCGCGACTGTATTCCGGCCGTTCATCAAGGTTGGTATAATTCAGTCCATACGCCTTGTTGCTGGGGTCGATGATGTTGTAGCGGTACAACAGGTTGGTGGCAATGAATAAGAGAATAAGAAACGGAATACTCCAGCTTTGCAGGAAATAGGAAAAAGCGCCTGATACCGCAATCAATATGGCGAAGAAAATTGTAATGCCGGCCGCTGCGGGCAACTGAAACAACGGATGATCGAGCCAGAAACCCAATACAATCAAAAAAACAAATGCAATGAATATGGAAATCACGGCAGCAAAGTGGTGCCGGCCAAAAATGGTTTCAATAAACTCGCGACTGTAGTGCGATACATCGCGCACTTTTTTCAACCTGAAAATCGCATTCAGGTACCACTCTACCCTGATCAACCTGCTTTGATTCAGTTTTGTTTCTGCTCTTTTGAACTGCGCCTTGAACAGTTGCGGATTGCTGATCACCGGTGTGAGCCGGCGGATGATGGTTTTATCGGCACGGAAAAAATACACCAGCGAAATCACTATGATCACAATCAAGCCGGCTACAAATCCCAATGTCAGCAGCAATATTTCACCTGTTGACATCAGCTGTTTATACCGGTTGAATTCAACCGCTTTGATGAAATAAAAGATGAGAAACAGCAGGGGAATAATGCCGTTATTGATGCAATACTTCAGGAACGGGTTGGAAGTGGTGGCCAGGAAACGGAAATGCCGGCTGAACAGGATGAAGGTGGTAATATTCCAGCTCATTACAAACACCCCGAAGGCGGCGCCTACAATAGCCGCACCCAGCGCATTCACATTGCCCATGTATTCAGGCGCCAGGTACAACGAATCGGCGCCAAAGCTTTTCATAAATGAACCATCAATGGTGCTGAAAAGAATAAACCAGAACACTAGCAACACCTGGAATTTTTTCAGGTGAAGCAGCACCAGTTGTATGGGAAAGGAATGATATAGGCCTCTGAGGAAAAGCTTCATAGTATTCAGTCGGGTATCTCCGGAAGTCCGGCAATACGAAAGTAAGTGACACCAGTAAACCTGAAATGAAATGTAAGAAAGAAAGATCAAACTAACACACCTCTTTCGGACTTTGCCGGCCTTCCCTCCTGATAACGTTTAGACTACTATAAACTTACGAAAGTTGCGTGTAGGTGGGTTTCCTGGTAAGGTACAACATAGCTACCAGGCTTAGTAACAAAAGCATACCGGTTACCTGGTGCAGTTGCGCCATCCACTCAAACCTTCCCCATTGATTGGGAACAATATATTGTGCAGTTAACAAGCTGAAAATGCCCAGGGCCACCTGCACCACTACCAATATCAGCGGCCACCAGGCGGCCCGTTTCAACGTTCGGTTGCCGGCCTTGAAGCGGAATACCTGAAGGGTATAGACCACGATCAACACCAGCAGCAGGTAGGCCAGGTTGCGGTGTACAAAGTGGATGGTAATGGGGTTATCAACCAGGTTCAGCAATCCGTGATCTTTGACCCAGAGACCTGCGGGAAAATAACTGCCGTTAATATCCGGCCAGGTAGCGGCTGCATTGGCGGCTTTATGTCCTGCCATGAGAGCGCCATAGGTGAGTTGCACTACCAGCAGCGCTATGAGCCAGAAGGTGCGGGATTGCAGGCGGGGCGCACGAATGCGGTCATAATAGGGAATGCGTAATTGAAGGGCAAACCAGAAAGCATATGCTACCAGCAATAGCGCGAAAATAAAATGCAGCGCCAGCCTGGTGGGTTTTACATAAATGGCATCGCCCGTGAGACCGCTGGCCACCATGATCCACCCGATGGCTCCCTGCAATGCGCCGAGTAAAAACAAAATCAGCAGCGGTTTCACCATGGCAGCCCGCAGGTAGCGTTTACCCACCAACCATACAAAGCCTGCAATAAAAGCCACACCGATCAGGCGTGCCCAGAAACGATGGAACCACTCCCAGAAAAAAATGAATTTGAAGTCGTCGAGCGTGAAGGATGTGTTGAGCGTTTTGAATTGGTTGGTTTGCCGGTATTTGGCAAATTCTTCCAGCCATTGTTGTTCGTTCAATGGTGGTATGGCGCCGGTCACCACGTCCCATTCCGTGATAGAAAGGCCCGAACCCGTTAACCGGGTCACCCCGCCCAAAACCACCTGTATGAGCAACATAATTACACCGAGCAATATCCAGTTGGAAACTGCCCGCTGACCATGCTGCATGTTTGTCCGGGTACTCATCGCGCCGCAAAGGTCGGAAAGAAGGGCGAATAAAAAACAAGGATTTAAGAAACCAGCTATGCAAGGATCAACTATATTGACTTCTTACATCCTTGTTATGCCTAATTGACTTTTATATATCCCCATCCTTCCCGCTGCCGCCTGATAATTTCGTAAATGCCATCGTCAACTACCTCGATGCCCGGCACCAGTTGAGGCTGCGCTACGTTGTGGCGCTTCATGGTAAGGGCGCATACCTTGAATTTTACACGGTCATCTTTGAGCAATTCGGTGAGCGGCACGGCAATCACCGATTTGTCTTTCACAGCCAGGTCCAGCGCATTGCTGTAAATCACCACTTCCACCTGCGCATCTGGATTTTCTTTGAGAATGCCGCTGGCCTGCCGGAGCACTGTTTTATGGCTTGCCGTGTCTTTACTGGTGATGTCGAAAACCACTTTATAATCTGATTGCGCTTTTACCGCAAAAAATACCGGCAGCAGCAATGCCAGGATGAACCATTTCTTTTTCATGCACCTAACTTTTTGAAATGAATAAATAGCTGCAAGAAGAAATCCCGGTCAAAAAATCAACGGTTATCTATAACCGATTTACTATTTGTTTTTTACCGCTTGCGATTTGTCTTTTGCAGCCGTCAATTCCTCTCTGGCCAGTTTGATAGGGCCAAAGGGACCATACTTATGTTGTTGTTCCGAAAAAGAATCTGCAAAGGGACCAAACGGATGGTCCACCGGTTTGGTGGCAATGTCCGGCCAGTCGTGGCTCAAATCCTTATCGGGACGGTCCATAGAGTTTACGAATGCTGCTACATCCCAGGCCTGTTCATCGGTAAGTTCTTCGCGGCCATGCGCCACGCCGAAGGGCATATTATCCTTTACATAGCCTGCAAATTTGGAAATGCGGTACAAACCAGCGCCTTTGTTATAGCTATACTTTCCCCACAATGGCGGATAGGTATACCCGATACCACTTAATGTATCGGGCAATCCCTCGCCATTGGCGCCGTGGCAACGGCTGCATTTGGCCACGTACACCAGCTTGCCTGCGTCCGGGCTGGCCGGACGACCGAGATACGGAAGCGCGGTAATACCGGTGCCCAGTGGCTTCTTGCCCTTTGGCACATCTTTCCCCAGCCATTTCATCCAGGCCACCATGGCGCGCATTTCGCGACTCGTACTGTCGAGTGTTTTGCCGTTGAGGCTTCGCTCAAAACAATCATTGATTTTTTTCTGGATGGATTCTACCATGCCGCTGCGCTCCCGGTATTTCGGGTACGTAGCCGCCACTGCCCCGAAATTGTTGCCCCAGGGTTTGGTGCCCGCTTCGAGGTGACAATTCTGGCAGTTCATGCCATTCGACATCTTTCGTATTTTCCCTTGTGGCCCGAGATACCAGGCCGTACGCGCCACCAGGTCGCGGCCGTAGCGGATCAGTTCGCCTTCTTCGTTATCGGGAATGGTTGACGAGTCGGGTGCTTCCCATGGCCATTCAAGGTTGTCCCTGTAGGTTAAAGGTTCTTCCGGTCCATCCGGCGACATGGGTATCACCGAGAGAATGACCAACAGCACAAAGGCCATCAGGAACAGTGCTACAAATATCTTACGTCTCATGAAAAATCACTGGTTGAAACACAAACAACCGCACAACGCAAAGGTGGCCGCGGTAACGGTAGCGCTGCGCACGGCGCCTCGCGTCTTTCCTTGTACTATTGTTGGGTCGATGATAATTGAATATAACGGGTACGACTACCTTACAAAGCAATAGCCACATCCATGTTCCTGCGCACGACCCACGGCCCACACGCCTGAAGGAACAATCTGTATATCGGGCAACAAACCGGCTACCCATTCTTTTTTCACTTCGGCTGCATCCAATCCTTTGCTTTGCGCTATTACTGCGCTGTATACCGTGAGCGCAGCATCGCATACACAAAACATTACACCGCTTTCCTGCAGTTCATTAATGCCTATGGCCACATTGCCCATGCCGGGGAAGGAATAATCACCTGGTTGGGGCTTCCAGAACGGATTGCGTGTGGCCGGTTTGCCTGTCTTCGGATCATTGGCATGGAAAAATTCACCCAGGTTGTATTTTGCCCACAGTTCATTTTTCATGGCATATGGAATACCGGAATGACGCAACACTACTACGGCGCTGCATTCTTTCTCGGGTGTACCGGTGGCAGCATTGGTAGCAAGGAATACGCGCGGCCATGCAAAAGGAAATACTTCATGCGGCTCCGTTACATCGAACACCATGCGATGTTTCCCCTTGATGCGCTTGAACCAGGCTTCTGCATCAGACAGCTTGCCGGGGGTTTCGGTATGTACACTATTAGCAGTAAGTGATAGTGGCGCCGCCAGCGTTGCTGCGCCCAACGCCGCCGCACCGGTTGCCAATGTTCCTAAAAAAGCCCTTCGGGACGCATTGAAATCATTCTGTTGCATACATCTGTTTTTTGGTTAACATAACAAGTTTGGGAAAAATGTAATATGACACTGTCAGCCAGCTTACAGTTTGGCGAAATTACCCTGGTGCGATGCGTGTTGGCAGCGCCGTTTCCCCATCGGTTACAGTGGCGCAAATGTCCTGTTCCTGGCATCCGCAAAAAATCCCTTAATGGTGGTATGCTTATCCCCTATATGGGGCAGATGATGTCATGAAGCGTTTGTATGTTTGAATTTCCGAACGGCAATGATGGTTGAAAAAAAATAGCCGCGCATATGGTATGCACAGCTATCATTTCTGAACAGGAGGGGACAATATTTTTATAAAGCCAATACTTTTATCCGATCAATGTTGCCATGTCAGCAGGATGCCGGTAAAATGCTAAGCGCTTACCAGCAGGTTCTGCAATACCTCTTGCAATTGCTTTGCCTGCACCACGCCCGACTGCCGCCATTTCACTTCACCTTTCTGAAATACAATGAGCGTAGGTACTGCCTGTACCTGCCAGGCAACAGCAGCCTGAGGATTTTTATCTACATCCACTTTTAAAATAACTACGTTATCGCCCATGGCCGTTTTCACTTCTTTCAGAATCGGCGGCATCAATTTGCACGGACCGCACCATTCTGCCGAGAAGTCAACCAGCACCGGCTTTTCCGATTGTATCATTTCTGAAAATGGCCTCATAGTATGGCAGTGAGCATTGCTCTTTTAACCATTGCAGAAATTATCATTCCACGTAATCTTACACGCGTTGACAGGTTGAAAAAATCATCGCTTACAACATCGTGGTGGGGCAAACGTAGTCAGTCATTTCAAACCCGCCGGCTTCCTTCATTGCCTTGAACCCGCCTTTGATATCAATGAGTTTTTCAAAACCTCTTGCCTTCAGTATCGAAATGAATATCATGGAGCGATAGCCACCGGCGCAATGCACGTAGTAGGTTTTGTCTTTATCTACCAGTTGCATGCTGTCGTTTACATAATCGAGACTGGCATTGATGGCGTTTACCACATGCTCGGAATCATATTCACTTTTCTTGCGCACATCGAGCAGTTGCAGGTCGGGGTCTTTTTTCATTCTTTCTGCCAGCTCGGCGGCTGTAATGGAAGTGATCCGGTCAATTTCCTTGCCGCTTTCTTTCCAGGCATCGAAACCGCCTTTCAAAAAGCCAATGGCATTGTCGTAACCAACGCGGGCCAGGCGGGTAACCACCTCTTCTTCGCGTCCTTCTTCAGCCACAATCAGGATAGCCTGCCTGATGTCTGGTATGAGCGATCCTACCCAGGGTGCAAAATTGCCGTCGATACCAATGTTGATGGAGTTGGGAATAAATCCTTTGGCAAAAGTTTGCGGATCGCGGGTATCCAGTATCAGCGCGCCGGTTTCGTTGGCGGCTGCTTCAAAAGCTTCCACTGATAAGGGTTGGGTGCCTTTTTTCAAAACTTCATTAATGCTTTCATACCCCTGTTTATTCAACATGACGTTCAGCGGGAAGTATTGAGGAGGTTTGGTAAGGCCTGTAGTCACTTCTTTGATAAATTCTTCACGGGTCATATCGGCACGCAACGCGTAATTGGTTGCTTTCTGGTGGCCGAGCGTATCGGTTGTTTCCTTACTCATGTTTTTGCCACAGGCACTGCCGGCGCCGTGGGCAGGATAAACAATGATATCATCGGGCAGCGGCATGATCTTGTTGCGCAGGGAATCGTACAGCAATCCGGCCAGTTCTTCCTGGGTCATATGCGCTGCTTTTTGCGCCAGGTCGGGACGGCCCACATCGCCAATGAACAGGGTGTCGCCACTGAACAGCGCTACTTCCTTACCTTCTTCATCTTTCAACAGGTAACAGGCGCTTTCCAGCGTATGACCGGGTGTGTGCAACACTTTAAATGTAACCTTGCCCACCTTGAATTCCTCTCCGTCTTTTGCTATATGTGCTTCAAATGCCGGTTGTGCGGTAGGTCCGTACACAATGGTGGCGCCGGTAGCCTTGGCAAGGTCCAGGTGTCCGCTTACAAAATCCGCATGAAAATGCGTTTCAAAAACATATTTGATAGTGGCGCCATTCCGTTGCGCTTTCTGAATATAAGGCTGCACTTCCCGCAAAGGATCAATCACCACGGCTTCGCCTTCACTTTCGATATAGTAAGCGCCCTGGGCCAGGCAACCGGTATAAATTTGTTCTACTTTCATGACAAGAGTTTTTATGGTGAACAAGTGCAAATTTCCCGGATGAATAAGGTTTGTCCTATGACTTTTGTCACAGACAAGGTTGAGGTACACCTATGTGGCGGTTGCGTTTATCTAAAAGCTGAACCATTTAACAATCAAGTAATTGAACTGTTTAATTTACTACCAACATATCTCCCTTACCAGTATATATACGCCCATAACCAATACAAACCAGCCGAACCCTTTTCGCAAATGATGGCCGCGCAGTTTATCGGCAAGCGCACCGCCAATAAAAATGCCCCCTACTGCGATAGCAGTAAACAACAATAACGGCAACCAGTTGATCGTGTAATGCGACAAGGTGGTGAAGAACCCAAACAAGGAACTGAATGCCATTATGGTGAGCGAAGTGCCTACGGCCGTTTTCATGGGCAGTTTACTGAGCAGCACCAGCGCCGGTATGATCAAAAATCCTCCGCCTGCGCCCAGCAACCCTGTGATGGCGCCGACAAAAAATCCCTGCGTCAGCAAACCCGGTATGCGCGAGCCGGGCCGTACTGCAGTTGTTTTGTTTTCTTTCTGCCTGATCATCGACACGGCCGCCACCACCATCAGCAAGGCAAACAACACCATCAGGAACACGCCCTTGGTAATTTCCACATCACCTATTGAAAACAAATACTCGGGAATGGCAGGCAACACAAAATGCCGCACGATGTATACAGACAGCAGCGAAGAAGCGCCAAAATAAATTACCGTTGGAATATCGATCAATCCTTTGTACCAGGCACGTGCGCCGCCTACCAGGCTGCAACTGCCTACTACAAACAGCGAATACGTGGTGGCCAGCACAGGATGTATATGCATGATGTAAACAAATACCGGTACGGTGAGAATAGACCCACCTCCTCCCAGCATTCCCATGGATATGCCAATCAGTATCGCCGCCAGGTAAACCAGTATTTCCATAACATACTATTCAATAAGGGTGGCAAAGGTACACGGCATGCAAGCCCATTACCATCCCCATTAACGGTCAGTGGTTTCAACCGCGGGACTAACAGGCAAATATGGCCAACGGCTTTCACCTGTCCCGTGACATTAGTCACCTTACCAAGAGTGTAAAATCAGGCTACAGGACTATCCGATCATTTTTTACTACCACACATTCACTACTTACCCTTACCCTAATCGAATGATCTCAATAGCATTACGGTGCAGTTTCACCTGGCCTCGCTGCTCCATTTTTTTCAACAAGCGGGATATCACTTCGCGCGACGAATTCAGTTCGTCGGCTATTTGCTGGTGGCTGGTTTCAATAATATTTGTTTTCAACGTTTGCTGATGGCGGAGGAGATAAAATTCCAGGCGTTCATCCATTCCGCGAAAAGCAACATGATCTATAGTGCGGAGCAATTCTTCAAAACGGGCGCGGTAATTGTCCAGCACAAACTGGAACCAGGTCCTGTACTTTGCCATCCATTGGTTGGCATAGGGCAATGGTATGGCTATCACTTCGGCATCCTTCACTACTCTGGCCATTACCGAACTGGTGCTTTGTTTGGTATCATCTACCATGGATAAGGCGCATGCCTGACCGGGCTGCAGGTAATACATAAAAAATTCATTGCCTTCATCATCCTGCCGGAATACCTTGATCAGTCCATCCACAATCAATAAGGTAGAGCGGAAATACTGACCGGAACGCATCAGCTGATCACCCGCTTTAAAATGCCTGATATCGCTGTGTTGCAGTAATTCCTGCTGCAACTCTTTTTCAAAAAAAGGAAATGCTTTGGTAATTCCGGATGGTTCCATGTTTCCAATGCTTAAGTGTGCATAAAAACAAAGGTCACAATTAAAATTTGTATGCCTGCATCCTTATTTTTGAACGGCGGCAGACAGAAAGCCATATCCAAAGAACAGGTATCAAAGAAACAACTATTCGCCTGTTTTTGCTTTGCGATTTGGTTCTTGTGCTGTGGAATTTGTTTTTAGTCATTTGCTTTATTCGCGTGCTAAAACTATTTCATCAACATTTACACCCTGAAGCGGGCTGCGACGAAGCCGGCCGCGGTTGCCTGGCCGGTCCGGTATTTGCTGCCGCCGTCATTCTGCCCGAAGGCTTCCACCATCCGTTGCTGAACGACAGCAAGCAGGTAAATGAAGAAAACCGCTATTTGCTGCGCACCTATATTGAAGAAAATGCCGTTAGCTATGGCGTAGCGATGGTTGACCACGAAGAAATTGATCGCATCAATATTCTCAACGCTTCTTTCAAAGCCATGCACCTGGCCATCGAGAAGCTGAACAAAAAAGCAAAATTTCTGCTGATCGATGGCAACCGTTTCAATCCCTATAAAAAAGTACCGTACGCATGCATTGTGGATGGCGACGCGCAATATGCTTCCATAGCGGCCGCCAGCATCCTTGCCAAAACCTACCGCGATGATTATATGCGGCAACTGCACGAAGTATATCCCCACTATAAATGGTATACCAATAAGGGTTACGGTACGCCGGAACATCGCAGGGCTATCGCAGAATATGGATTAAGCCCCTATCACCGTCGCTCCTTTCAATGTACTACGGTGCAACTGGAACTGGATATATAGGCTGGCTCAGATAAGATCATTGAAAAACGCCATCTTTCGTTCCGGCCATTCACTTCGTATAATGCTGAAGTATATGGTGTCTCTTCTGCGGTTGGAATGCATTTGCATATGATTGCGGAGAACGCCCTCGGGAATCATGCCTACTTTCAGCAGGGCAGCTTTGGCGCGTTCATTAAGATTATCGGTTTTCACCTCCACGCGTTCCATTTCCATCACTTCAAAGGCATAACAAAGCATGGCAAATTTGGCATGCCGGTTTACGCCTGTGCCTATGAATTCGGAACCGAGCCAGCTCCATCCGATTTCAATGCGCCTGTCGTAAAAAGAAATGTTGCCAAAACTGGTACTGCCGCAAACGCTGTAACCATCCTTATCAATAATAGTAAACGGCATCCGCAGTCCCAGTTCCCGTTCGCGCAGCGCCTGGTCAATCCAGTTTTTCAGTTCCTGTTCATCGCTCAGGTCTTTGGTGAACCAGGTCCAGATTTGTTTATCCTTTGCCAGCGGCAAAAAATGTTTATAATCTTCCGGTTCCAGCAGGCGCAGCAATACCCTGGGCGTTTCAAGGGTAAAGCCGGAAGGGAAAAAAGTCTTGTATTCCGTAGACACCGTTTGCATCATGATGGCAAAGAAAAGGCGAAAACAAGAAACAAATGGTAAAATCCTTTTTATTCCCCGCTCATTACTTCCCAGGCGCCTGCACCTGCGCGTACCAGTACAGGTTCGTCGCCGGTACAATCAATTACGGTGGAAGGGACCATATTGCCAAGACCACCGTTGATGACGATGTCTACCAACCTGCCGAAGTTGCGGTCAATGATTTCTGGGTCGGTATACTCTTCTACCATTTCCCCTGGCAGAGACGTGCTCAGGATGGGGTGGCCCAGTGCTTTGATAATGGAGCGGGCAATGGTATTGTCGGGCACGCGCAAGCCTACCGTGTTCTTGCGGGTTTTCAAAATGCGTGGCACTTCCTTGCTGGCAGGCAGTATAAAAGTATAAGGGCCGGGCAAATGGCTTTTTAGCAGGCGGTAGATGGGCGTGGAAATGCTTTTTGCATACTGGCTCATGTCGCTGAGATCGGAGCAGATGAATGAAAACTGGGCTTTGGAGGGATCGATGTTTTTGATGCGGCAGATTCTTTCAACGGCGCGCTGGTTGTAAATGTCGCATCCCAGTCCATAGATCGTATCGGTAGGGTAAATGATCACGCCGCCCTTTTGCAGCGTTTCCACAACAGTGGCTATTTTGCGGGCCTGCGGATTTTCCGGATGAATAGTTAATACCATATAATGGATTTATTGTTTGAAACAACAGCTAATGCATGTCATTGTATCCCATGAGCAAAGTCAATTTTTTAATCCGGGTTTAATGCTAAATTTGCCCAAATTTTTTTTGCATGCGTCTTCAACCTGTTGACCGTATCGAAAACATCAGTGCCGAAGAATTTCAGCAGCGTTATTACCAGACCATGACTCCCCTGGTTATAACCGGTCTTGCAAAAAACTGGCCTGCTTACCACAAGTGGAACTGGCAATTTTTCAAAGAGATCGTGGGCCACAAACGCGTTGCGTTGTACAACAATGTAAAAAGTGATGCCTATACTCCCATCAACACGGCGGACGATTACAAGACCTTTGGCGAATATATTGATATGATCAGCCAGGGACCTGCCGGATGGCGCATTTTCCTGTTCAATATTTTTGAACATGCCCCGCAGCTTACCAAAGACTTTACCTGGCCCGACCACCTGATGAAGGGTTTTGTAAAGAAATTCCCGATGCTGTTTGTAGGCGGGGCCACCAGCATTACCCACATGCACTTCGATATTGACCTCTCACACATTTTTCATACACAGTTTGTAGGACGTAAGAAAGTGCTCCTGTTTCCTTATGAGGAACAGTATAAACTGTACCGGAAACCCTTTGAGGTGCTGAGCATGGCCGACTTCTCCAATTATGGCGAGGAGGGCAAACCTGATTATAACCAGTTCCCTGCGCTGAAGCTGGCAAAGGGTTATGAAGTAATCCTGAATCATGGCGACACGCTGTTTATGCCCGCCGGTTACTGGCACCATATGGAATACCTCGACAGCGGTTTTGCCATGAGCCTGAGAGCGTTGCAATCTTCCATGCTGGGTAAGCTGAAGGGTGTATGGAACCTCTTTGGTATGCGCCATATCGATTCACTGATGAAGAAGACCGCGCCCGTATGGTGGTATGAATACAAGAAAGGCAAAGTGTTGAAAGCCGCAGAAAGAGAATTGAAAGCAGCCAACTGAATCCGGGAGCACAGAGTTCAGGTATTGAAGGCAGTAAGACAGTAGCGGATTATTGCTGCTGGCCGTTTTTATCAAGGTGTTTCGGTAGTCTGCCTGCCCCGCTTTTGGTGTTCCGGACTTTTGTACAACCGGACTTTCATACCTTCCATACCATCTCTAAAAATTATTCAAAAAAATATTGATTATTAAGAAAACACTCTTTATTTTTACCGCGCTTACGCTTAGCATAGCTAACCTATCCGTTAAAGCACCATGGGAATCCAATCTCCGTTTTCCAACCATCCAATTTCCGGTTACGCTCCAATCTACTGTGATTTGCTAATTACTATAAATTATTGACCCGGTCTACGGATGGTTCCGATTCCTGGTTTGTATCCGCCACCCTTGAAAATATACGTATTACCTCTGTTTACAGTGCTTTTGACGGGTGCATCCTGACCGCAGGAAGATGGTGCCGTTAATGCCCTGACCCGTTGCGTAGAATTATTGTATCAATTACCCTTTAAACCGAAGAAGCTGAAAGGCGTGGTTTCGTAAAATTCTCCCAGTTGTTTTTACGTAAGCGTCCTTTCCAAAGAACTTCTCCCGGATTTTTTTCATTCTATAACGATTGATCGTATAACCCTGAAAGTATTTTCTATAGTCAATTATAGCTGAACTTCTTTCTTTTTGTGGTTTCAGAGGTAAGCACAGGCCGGCGATATCCATCGCTGGCTATTTTTTTTATTAGCATGGATGGGTGTAGGCGCAATTATAACTGTAGTTAAAAGGAAAGGGTTTGAAGCATCATTGACTATGCAGGTCTTCACGGGTGGTTGCAAATTGTGAATGCCTTCCACCGTTCGCAGGCTATCTTTGCAGTCTATACCTGGCTACACAGAAACTTATCAATTGTGAACAACTTGCCATGTAAACCGCATTGGCAAATTGCCAATGGCTAGTGGATCGTCCACGTTTCATTGCCGCGCAACAGCTTGTCCAGGTCGCCTTTGCCTTTGGTAGCAATCACTTCTTCAATTTGTAAACGCATGATGTCTTCGTAGCAGGGACGATCAGTTTCATAAAATACGCCGAAGGGACGGGGCAAACTGTTTTCGCCGGGTTGATCGAACATGCGCACAAGTATCTGGGCTTTGTAAAAATCACGTTCGTCGTGCACCCAGCAATCATCGGCACTGTATTCACTGCCCAACTGCACTACCACCGGTTTGAATCCATCCAGCCTGATGCCTTTGTCTTTCTGCGCGCCAAAAATCAGCGGTTTGCCGTGTTCCAGGAAAAGCGTGGTATCGGGCTTGGTGCTTTTTTCTGTGAAAATTTCAAAAGCGCCATCGTTGAAAATGTTGCAGTTCTGGTAAATTTCAAGGAAGGAAGCGCCTTTGTGTTTATAACTGCGTATGAGTGTTTCCTGCAGGTGTTTGGGGTCGCGGTCCATACTGCGGGCCACAAAGGTGGCATCAGCACCCATGGCCAGCGCCAGCGGGTTAAACGGATGGTCAATGCTGCCGTAAGGTGTTGACTTGGTAATTTTTCTTTCTTCTGAAGTGGGAGAATACTGTCCTTTGGTCAATCCATATATCTGGTTGTTGAACAGCATTACATTTACATCAAAATTGCGGCGCAACAGGTGAATGGTATGGTTGCCACCAATACTCAGGCCATCGCCATCACCGGTTACGATCCATATACTCAGCTCCGGGCGACTGGCCTTCAATCCACTGGCAATGGCAGTTGCCCTGCCGTGAATAGAATGCATGCCGTACGTATTCATGTAGTACGGAAAACGGCTGCTGCAACCGATGCCGGAGATGATCACAATATTTTCCTTCGGTATACCAAGCCCGGGCATAATTTTCTGCACCTGGGCCAATATGGAGTAGTCGCCGCAGCCGGGGCACCAACGTACCTCCTGATCGGTAGCAAAATCTTTGGCCGTTAACTGCGGACGTGCAATTGTTTCGCTCATGATGAAAATGTTACTGCAAGTTACGCCAAATGCGAAATGCGGAATGGTGAAATTTTAAGGCTGCACATTTCACTGTGCCGGGAAAAGCAGGCTATAACTGTAATGGATAAAAACGTATTGTAGCTCAAATTGTTCACGCGTGTTTTTTTGCAAATCCCCGGAAGCTATTGGCCAGCACGTTCATGTAAGTGAACGCCAGTTGTACCCGGCTTCCGGCAGCATTCGCACCTGCTGTGAATTGCCTGAATGGGCAACACAACTCACGAAAAGCGATGCACGTATACCAATACAATTATCCCAAAACAAGGTGTATGGTCAAACCTATCTTAACCGCCATATTGATCAGTCTGCTCATGGTTTTGTGCCTGTTCAGGCCATTTTTTCCCGGGCGCTATGATCCGCTGGCAGTAACCATTTCCTTCATGGCCCAGGTGTTTGGTTATGGATCAATGATATTGTTTGTATACGGGTTGATATGGTGGATGGCAAAAAGCATCAATGGCTATTCGAAAGCGTTGAACAGGAGGTTTGCGAAAGGAGCGTTGATAATAAGTGCTGTGTTGTTGCTGATGGTAGCAGTGGTGCCGTTTTCACAAAACAATACCTCGTTTGGCATCATCTATCTGCTATTGACCCTATACATCACTGTTAGATGGTTGGTAAAATTTGAACAGGGAAATATTTCTGACAACATACTTACCAGCATTCCCGTATATCTTATATTTATTCCAACAGTAGTAGTAACTGCGCGTGTATTGTTCATTGAAAAAGCAGTGGCGTACAGTCGAAAAACCGCCATCGCCAACAGCGAAATGCTGATCCGGGCAATTGAAGATTTTTACAACAACAATGGTTATTACCCGGTATCGCTTCACGCACTGCATCCCGATGTACACCCCGGTGTTGTTGGTATTGCTCAATATGGCTATGAACCCAACGGAAAGGCGTACAATATTTACTTCAGGCAATTTTCAGAAGAACCGGATGTGGAGGAAATTGTTCTGTACAACAAGTTAGACCAACACCATTTTGCAGCACATGCGTTGGATATTTTGCAGTATACGGGAGAAGCATTGGCGTTAAGGCATGGTGACCGAAGGAGGGTTCCATTGCCGGCGGCACACTGGATAGCTATCAAATTTGAATAGAGTTGTTTGCTTACGTCAACTTCCTTTAACAATCGCGACTGGCATCCTTTCAACTTTGCCTGTATTGGTTGCGCTGCCCCATTTCCTTTGCAAATCAATACTTCCGCGCCAATATAACCAAAATTGTATACTGGCCTGGCCTTCCACACATTACTATTCAAAACGTAGTAGGTAGCCGGTTGTTTGTCCAGCTACCCCTCCCTCTTTACAACCCAATCTGCTCCAGTTGCCGCTTCTGCTCACCGGCATAAGCAGCAAACGCTTCCATAGCATCGGGCGATATAGGTGTAGCAGCCGGAAATTTCTGTTTATAAGGATCTACCTGTTTCCCGTTTTTCCAGAAGCGGTAGCACACATGCGGACCGGTAGCCAGTCCTGTGCTGCCCACATAACCAATTACCTGGCCCTGCCGTACGGTCTGGCCTACTTTCACCGCTCGGCGGCTCATATGCAGGTATTGGGTGGAATAGGTACTGTTGTGCCGGATTTTTACATAATTGCCATTGTTGCTGGTGTAGCGCGATTCTGTAACCACGCCATTACCGGTGGCAATAATGGGCGTGCCTGTGGGCGCTCCATAATCGGTGCCCAGGTGCGCTTTCCACCTTTTTTGAACCGGGTGAAACCTTTTCAGCGTATACCTCGACGTTATGCGACTAAATTTGAGGGGCGCTTTCAAAAATGCCTTACGGAGACTATTGCCTTTTTCGTCGTAATAATCGCCGGGCTGTGTGCTGTCAGGCTCATAATAAAAAGCGTAAAAAGTGTCTTTGTTGTGCGAGAATATGGCCGCTTTTACCTGGCCCGGCTCTACGGGTTCATCCTTTACATAACGTTGTTCATAAATCACCTTAAAGAAATCGCCTTCACGAATAGAATAGAAGTCGATGGTCCAAGCATAAATATCGGCCAGCTTCATGGCCAGTGCAGGGTCTGCGCCGCCTTTGTCAAGCGCTTCATACAGGGAACTGGTAATGACACCCGAAGCCGTTTGTATGCGGGTGGTCACTTCACGCTTACCGGTATATACCCGTATAGAGTCGCGGAGGTCGTATACAATGTAATCGATGGCGTTGGGTTGATAAACAAAATACTGGGCTTTTTGAATGCTGTCTTTGGTACAAAAAACTGCGTACTGGTTGCCTGCAGCAATACGCCGCACATCAAATATGGGTTTAGATTTTTCGGCCAGCCTGGCTATGGTAAGATTGTCGATATGGTACAATTGAAGGATAGAAGCCAGGAATTCATTGCGTTGCACGGTATTTTCCACCACGGTAAAGGAATCGAGGGGTATACCAAATTTGCGGGGGGTAATATAGGTAGCTGCCACTGTATCTGCAGACAGGGCTACCGAATCGGTTTTTCTACTGGTTACCGGGGCAGAAGAACCGGAGCTGCTGATGAGGAACACCGTAAGGCCCGCTGCCGCCAACAGGAGAAATGCCAGCAAAAATTTTTTGTTCTTAATCATCATTCGGATCCTCGGACAAATGTTAGGGAATCTGCTTTACCAACCGGCTCAAATACCATGCTTGCGACGGCAACAATATGTTAAACCAACCGGTCAAACGAAACGGAAAGCTATAACGGAAAGTAGGGCTTTTTCTTATAATGACGGACCGGGAGGGGGATTAAAAAGTGATGAAAATTGAACAATGACTAATTGCTTTTGCTGTGTCCGGGGAATTTGAACCACTCCCCGGCGCTTCAGGAAATTACCTGCCTGCTGAACGGCAGGAACGAGAGTTCCATGAGTTTCATATGCTGGCGGGCAAAGGGAATACCAATGATGGTAATGAACAGGAGGGCAGCAAAAACGAGGTGTACGAATGCCGTATACAAACCGCCGCACAACAGCCAGATAATATTGCAGAACAGCGCCAGACAACCCTCCCCTCCTTTTGCCGGTACTATCTTTTTCCCAAAAGGCCACAACACCACGCCGGCAATCTTGAAACACTGCAGTCCCCACGGTATGCCAATAATGGTAATACACAACGCAAACCCACCAAAAATATAACCCAGGGCGGAAAACAGGCCGCCAAAGATTAACCAAATGATGTTACCGATCAGGTTCATGGGAATAGAAATGCTTTTTTGCTGTGCAAAGGATGCAGGCGGGTCATGTACTGATAAGGGTCATCAACCGCCTGGCCAGAAAGGGCTTAGCCGGAAACTGCACAGGAGCACTTCTTGTAAAATACGAAAAAATAAAGAAGTCATATCAACAGGATTGACTACTGCAGCGATCCTGTGGCATGGAAATTTGGAAAATACCGCATGTTATTCGAATCCCTTATACGCTGGCATATCGGCTGTTCAGGGTTTTATTATAAAGAATGGAAAGACCTGTTTTACCCGAAAGGACTGCCTCCTTCCAAATGGTTCGATTATTATGCGCAGCAATTCAATACGTTGGAACTGAATGTTACTTTTTACCGGTTCCCCCAGGCATCATTGCTGCAGAACTGGTACCGGAAAAGCCCGGCCGGATTCAGTTTTGCGGTAAAAGCACCGCGACAGATCACCCATCAGCGATTGTTCAACAACACCGGTGAGCTGCTGAAAGATTTTTACCGTACCATTCGCGAGGGCCTCCGGGAGAAGTTACAAGGTGTATTGTTCCAGTTTCATAGCAGTGTGGCCTATTCCGAAGCTTTTCTGATGCGGGTATTGGACCAGCTGGATGTTTCGTTGCTGAATATACTGGAGTTTCGTCATGAAAGCTGGTGGAACCAGCATGTATACGAAATGCTGGCTGAAAAGGGCGTGGTTTTCTGCAGCATCAGTCATCCTCAATTGCCCGATAAGGTCATTGTCAACAGGGATGTGGTATATTACCGTTTTCACGGCGTCCCGGAATTATACTATTCACCCTATGCGCCCGGCTTTTTGCATAAGGTTATCGATGCCATCAAAATGGCTGGGGCTGTGAAAGAAGCGCTGCTGTACTTCAACAATACGGCACAGGGCGCCGCTGTGATGAATGCGCGGTATGCACAGCAGCTGGTGTGAACCTATTTTTACCACCACAGAAAACCCGTTATCACTACATACATCTGTTTACTGCCATCCCGTGATTTATTGTATTGCCAATAATAAGTGCACACAAAATATCGTTTTTGCACTACAGGCATTGTTTCTTTGTGCCCGTCAGTGCGGTGCACTGCAGTTGGTTAAGGCCCTGTTTTTAATTTGTACAGTATCCTCAAGCTTCTTCCGTACCACTGAAAACTAAAGGATTGTTACGTCAGTGAACAATCCACTGCCTGTTAACGCCGTAAGCCAAGCTACTTACAGTTTTTGTTGAGAGGCACATCCGATTCCTTAAGGCATCAGGAGAATTTTTTGTTACAACACAAATCCATTGTTATGAAAAACCCTGCCCTTGCCCTTGACTGGTATCCTGCCTCCAATAGCATTACGGCCTCCGCCGTTTCGTTGCATTCCCTGGTTGAACGGCTAACGGCTGGTCTCCTGCCGCTTGTAGCAGCAAAGAAAAGCACCATCATCAACGATATAGACAGCACGGCGGAACTGATGACCGATGAAAATGTACTGGCCTTTGTGCTGGGGAGCCTGTTGCGTGACGCGGTGAATGGCGGCGCCAATGGATGTATCAGGGTAGAAGCGGTATTCGATGCGGGTAGAGTGCAGATTCATGTGCACAACAGTGCTTTCTGCTTATATGGCTCCGGGCAAAACGGGTTGGCGCAGGTAGTACACGCGGCCCGTCAACTGGGAGGTGATATTTGCATATATCAGCGCGAGCAGGGAACCACACTTACTTTTTCGATAGCACAACACAAAAAAAATTGGGAAATCGCATAAGCTGGCTTTGGGTCAATCGCTTGCGGATGCTATCCTGGGCGATTCTTCAAATACCGCTGCTGCTATTTCCCAATTAACGTCTTAAAAAGTATCTCTCTTTTTATTAATAACGACCGTAGCTGTTATTACGGGAGAATGAACGTTTGTCGGAGCGTTCTTCACGAGGGCGAGCCTCAGATACTTTAATTGCCCTTCCTTCTACAATACCACCGTCCAGTTCGGCAATAGCTTTCTTTGCGGCCTCATTGTCTGGCATTTCTACAAAGCCAAAACCACGGCTGCGGTTGGTGAATTTGTCGGTAATTACGCGAGCTGAAGACACTTCACCATATTCAGCGAAAAAGCCATGCAGATCTTCGTCGGTGACGTTGTAGCTCAAATTGGAAACATAAATGTTCATAAAAAACCCTGATTGGTTAAAAATTAAAAATGATCTGAGGAAAAAAGCAGGAAGTAAACAACACTGACTAGTAGCAGAAAATGCGTAGCAGAAATGAATTCACTTACTGATGCTATATCTCTCAAATGTCTGGGCAAAGGTAGGTGAAACAGGGCGAACGAGCAAATGTGAAAATTTGACAATGAGAAAATTAACATTGCACATACACGGCATTTCAACAGCTGCATATCGCGCACTGCCCGCATTGTGCCGCACTGTTAAACAATCGGTTTCTGTGCACCACCTGTTTGTCGAACTCATTAGCGTATGCGTGATGCCGGCCGCCCGCTTCCAAAAAAGGTTCGTATTTTGCCACAAGAAATTTTTGATAAAAACTTCTAAGTGCTTGCACTATCAACATGTAAACCAGCCCAAAGAAGTACCAGGAAAATTTTTCTGTACTGCTTCTTTTCCTCATATTCACATGTTCAAATGCTCACAACATGAAAGCCCCTAAAAAACTCACTATTCTCTGTTTCATTGTGGTGCTGGTGGTTGCAGGTATGGCTGCCAGCAAACCTCCCAAGCCATTGTATAAAAACCTGAAAGTGCTCCCCAGGAACACCACGCACGAGGAGATGGAAAAGATCATGAACGAATTTAAAGTGGCGCTGGGTGTTAAGTGTAATCATTGCCATGCGGCGCAAAAAGACAATCCGCGCCGAATGGATTTTGCCAGTGATGAAAAACCGGAAAAACAGGTGGCACGGGAAATGATGAAAATGACAGCCCGCATCAACAAAAAATACTTTCATTACAAGGAAGCAGAAAATACTACCCCGCCGGTAAGCTGCATCACCTGTCACAATGGAAAAGCACATCCCGGCCCAGGCAAGGACGAGCCCAGGCAGGAAAATAAATAGGAATGCCTGTGTAATAATCAGCCCTTCCGGAACAAAAACTAATAAAAGCCTACAGATTTTGTAGGCTTTTGTCATTCTGCTGTAAAATGCTGTTATTTTATTGCTGCTTTTTCAGAGAGGGGGCCTTTGCGTATTTCCGCAACCTCCTTTTACCTAATTTTGCTGCTCTTATCAAAAATTTATTATGGCAGCCCAATCTTTCAACCTTGCTATGATCGGTATTGGAGTAATGGGGAAAAACCTCCTGTTGAATATGGCCGATCATGGTTTTAAAGTAATCGGATATAATAAAGATCCCAAAAAAACCGCTGCACTGGAAGCAGCCGCCACGCCCGGTACCACGGTGAAAGGCGTAAACACCTACCAGGAAATGATCCAACTGCTGGAAAAGCCCCGCCGCATTATGCTGCTGGTACCTGCAGGCAAACCGGTGGATGAAGTCATTGAAAGTTTGTTGCCGCTTCTCGACAAAGGAGATATCATCATAGACGGAGGTAACTCGCATTATACAGACACCCTGCGTCGCGTAAACTGGCTGCAGGGGCAGGGATTTCATTTCATGGGCATTGGAGTTTCCGGTGGTGAGCAGGGCGCACGTACCGGCCCCAGCATCATGCCGGGCGGAGACCCTGAAGCATACCCCCATGTTAAACCGATACTGGAAGCCGTTGCCGCCAAAGTAAATGGTGTGCCCTGCGTAGCGCACCTCGGCAAAGGCGCAGCAGGTCATTATGTGAAAATGGTGCACAACGGCATTGAATACGCCATCATGCAACTCATCAGCGAATGCTACGATTTGCTGAAAAGCGCCGGCCTTACCAACGATGAATTACACCAGGCCTTTGACCAGTGGAACAAGGGCGATATGCAATCCTTCCTGGTAGAAATCACCAAAGACATTTTCCTGCAACCCGACGATAAAACCGGCGGACGCCTGGTGGATATGATTCTCGATAAGGCAGGCGCCAAAGGCACCGGCAAGTGGACCTCACAGGATGCCATGGAGCTGGGCATGCCCATTCCTTCCATAGATATGGCCGTTACCATGCGCAATCTTTCTTCATTGAAGGAGGAAAGAACGCAGGCGGCATCGATCTATCCGGTAGAAGGCATCAACATTTCTGTAAACAAAGAAGAATTTATTCGCCAGGTGCACGATGCCCTGTATTTCACCACCGTGATCAGCTATGTGCAGGGAATGGCTATGTTGCACCGCGCCTCTGCTGAATGGGACATGCAGATTCCGCTGCCCGAAGTAGTGCGCGTATGGCGTGGTGGTTGTATCATCCGTTCGGTATTGCTCGATGTGTTTGCAAGAGCTTACCAACGCAATCCCCAGCTGGCCAATTTGCTGCTTGACAGCGAAGTGGCCTCCCTGCTGAAAGACAAGGAACAAAACTTGCGTGCAGTAATCACAACCGCCGTACAGCATAAGATTGCCGCCGGTGGATTGATGACTGCGCTGGCTTATTTCGATGCGTATCGCAACAGCCGCATGCCTGTGAACCTGATCCAGGCGCAACGCGACTATTTCGGTGCACATACCTATCAGCGCATAGACGAACCCGGAATATTCCATACCGAGTGGCAACGGTTTTAGTCAACTGCCTCTATATGACACGGATGATTGCATGTAACAAGCAGGATCGCTGAGCAAACTATCGGCATGTCCTGTAAGTAAATCCGGGCCATCTGTAGTTGAAAACACTGCCACGGGCAGCACAAAACAAATCATTGAACCGAGGTTAACATCAACTATGCATAATCATAAAATACCGCCGCCTTCGCTGTTTTTCATCTTTGGCGGCAGTGGAGACCTGAATCAGCGTAAACTATCGCCGGCTTTATACAACCTGTTTATAGACGGCTGGATGCCGGAAAAATTTGGTATTGTAGGAATTGGCAGAACACCTTTCACCAATGAACAATTCCGTAATCACTTACTTAACGGTATCTATCAGTTCTCGCGACGCAAAGGCGAACAAAACGGCAAATGGCAGGAGTTTTCCAAACATATCAGCTACCTGCAACTCGACGTGGAAAATGAAAGCGAATACCAGCAGATTGCAGATATCGTAAAACAAAAGGAAATCGAGTTTGGGGAACATCCCAATGTGATCTTCTATATGGCGGTAGCGCCGCAGCTGGTGCCCAGTATTGCTACCAAACTGGGACCGCTGAACATTTGCGCCGATACCAAGTGCACCCGCATTGTAGTGGAAAAACCGTTCGGGCAGGACCTTGAAAGCGCCACAGCCCTGAACAACCTGCTTGCGTCCATGTTCGACGAAGAACAGATTTACCGCATCGATCACTACCTGGGCAAGGAAACGGTGCAGAACATCCTGGCGTTGCGTTTTGCCAATGCCTTGTTTGAACCTATCTGGAACAGGAATTATATCGATCATATCCAGATCACTGCTTCGGAAACCGATGGCGTGGAAAGTCGTGGTGATTATTATGAACGCTCCGGCGCCCTGCGCGATATGGTGCAGAACCACATCCTGCAACTGATGTGCATGATTGCCATGGAAGCGCCCGTATCGTTTGATGCCAATGAAATCCGCAACAAGAAAGTGGATGTATTGCATGCCATCCGCAAAATCAGCAAGGAGGACGTGCATCACTATGCCGTGCGCGGACAATATTCCGAAGGATGGATGAAGGGTATGAAAGTACCGGCCTATCGTTCAGAAAAGAAAGTAAATCCTGCTTCGCCGGTGGAAACCTTCGCTGCAGTAAAATTCTACATTGACAACTGGCGCTGGCAGAACGTGCCTTTTTATGTGCGCACGGGTAAAAGGCTGCACGAAAAATCTACCATCATCACCATACAGTTCAAACCGGCCCCGTGGTATGCGTTC
Organism: uncultured Chitinophagaceae bacterium; assembly: GCA_937961055.1. Taxonomy (GTDB): domain Bacteria; phylum Bacteroidota; class Bacteroidia; order Chitinophagales; family Chitinophagaceae; genus CALCIN01. The sequence continues at coordinate 144,204 of CALCIN010000042.1, forward strand.
CCTCCAGAATCGGCGCAAACCTGGCGGCCCAACCGGCTTACCATCAGCATTCAGCCTGAAATGGATATCCGCCTGCGCTTCCAGGCCAAACGGCCCGGGCAGGCCATGACGCTGAACCCGGTTGACATGATCTTCAATTACAAAGACGCCTATGGCGATGATGAACCGGAAGCCTATGAAACCCTTCTGCTCGATGTAATGGAAGGCAACCCTACGCTGTTCATGCGTTCAGACCAGGTAGAAGCCGCGTGGAAAGTGATTACGCCCATTCTCGAAGTGTGGAATACCCGTACGCCGGTTGATTTTCCCAACTATGCACCGGACAGCTGGGGACCGGAAGATGCAGAGGCGCTGATTGCACGTGACGGGCATAACTGGATCACACTGCCATCGCAGCACGATTAAGGAAAAAAGAAAGTCATTATACAAAGGCAAATTTCAAACAGCGCCTGGGAAAGCGGTGTTGGAGCCCGCAATGTTTCGGAATTGGGATAAACCGGAGATGGTAGTCTGGTCCTGCTCCTTGCAGCTATTGCCTGGCAAGATTCCGCAATGGTAACAAACCGCCACTATTGAGAGACAACGTGGGACTGTTTGAAATTCGTTTTTTGTGGCATGCGATTTATTCATCATGAACCTACATATCAAAAACTCGCCCGAAGCCATAAGCATGGCACTGGCAGAATGGATCACTGCCTGTATAGGAAGTACGTTGCAGCACAGCAACCGCTTTACCTGGGTGCTTACCGGGGGCAACTCGCCCAAAAGACTATACGAATTACTCGCTTCTCCAGCCTATGCTGGCCGCATCGATTGGTCGAAACTGCATATTTTCTGGGGCGATGAACGGGCAGTGCCGTTCAACGATGAAAGGAATAATGCCCGCATGACCTTTGAGCACCTGCTGAATCATGTGCCGGTGCTGAAAGACCAGGTGCATTGCATGAATACAGATCTGGCGCCCGAAGCAGCCGCTGCTGCCTACGAACAAATCCTGCGCAGTTATTTTGGTGAAACCGGTCACACATTTGATTTGGTATTAAACGGTATGGGCGACGATGGCCATACGCTTTCCTTGTTTCCGCATACGCCGGTGATACACGAAAAAAAAGCATGGGTCAGCTCATTTTACCTGGAACCACAGCAGATGTACCGTATTACGCTGACCGCTCCCCTTGTGAACCGCGCCAAAAAAATTGCCTTTCTCACTTTTGGCGCTAACAAGGCAAATGCGTTGTATGAAGTGTTGGAAGGCACAAGAAATGTTGACCAGTATCCCTCGCAAATTATTCAGCCTGTTGATGGAGAACTACACTGGTTCGTGGATGAAGCGGCAGCCTCCAAGCTGTCCAAAGCCGGTAAGTAAAAGCGGATTTGCGCTCTGATACAAAAGCTTTTTGCGGTGCTCATCACCTGAACAGGCTTTCAATCATCTCGTTGGTCAACAGGCGCGTTCCTTTTGTCCATATTTCGTTGGGCGGCGGGAACTCACTGCGGTTATAGCCGCCCTGGTTTTCAAAATCAAATACGGCGTGACAATAGTTGTTGATGATCAGTGCGCATTTCAGCCAGTCGGTTGACCAGATGATTTTTAGTATACCCGGTTCCGGTCGTGTTGGCTCGTCTGACTGATAAATGTGCAGGGCATCAAGTATACGCTGCTGACCGGTTTGCGGTTGCATTTCTATGGCATAGAAATAAGCGGTGTCGGTATCATCCTGGAACACCACTGCGTAATTGTTCTCTTCCGCATTGCTTTCGATGAAGATGTCGGTGCCCGGCACAATGGCCTGTTCCCGCAACAGGTATCCTTTCAATCAATAGTTTTTTAATGGTTATACAGCTATGGAATCATATACCACCACCTTGCTCCACAGATGCGAACATTCTTCTACAAACTGCAGGTGAATGGGGTCTGTTTGATAACTGTCCTGGTCTGCAGCATTGTCGAACAGCGTAAACCAGGATATGGCATAGCTGCGGTCAATCACTTCACGGTTGGTGGGCGCCGGCTGACCGATATGAAACATTTTGATGGTTTTTACCCTGGATAACTTTTTCAGGCCTTCTACCAGTTTGGCGCGGTCTTCTTTACTGTCGGGGTTCTTTAACCAGAAATACACGTGGTGAATAAACTTGTTCTCAATTGACATATGTTCGGTTGAGTTTGTTGCCAGCGAAACGCCCAGCCCTGCTGCCAAGGCGGCTTTGCTGCTGTTGGTTATAAATTGGCGTCGGGTGCTCATAGTGGTTATCAAATTAGTATTACTATTCAAATCATGGTGGAAACGCATCTTGAAAGATACGCATCGCTTTCGACCAAAAACGGGTATCCCAACCGTTAGCATCCAAATATTCGGGATGCCGACAAAATCAGAGGGACAAACGAAAATTCATTTTTTTGCGTTCTAAAATTACATAAAAAGCTGGCAGCTCCTTCAACATTCTGCTGATAAACCCTTAAAACACATACATATGAAGCAACTTTTGTTACTCTCACTGTGCTTTGCCGTTGTGAGCACCCAGGCGCAGATCCTTGGTGAATCGGCCAAACAAACCTACTCCGCCCCTCAAATGAAAACTGAAATTGCCCGCCATAAGAAAGTTGCCATATTGCCTTTCAAAGCCACCATTTCTTTTAAACGGCAGCCCAGGAACTATGATGCGGAAGCTATCCGGGCCGAAGAAAAGAACCTGGCCCTGAACCTGCAACAGGGCATGTATACTTACCTGCTCAGAAAGTCAAGCAACTATACCGTAAGCTTCCAGGATGTAGACAGGACCAATGCATTGTTAAAGCAAGCCGGTGTATTTGACAAACTCGATGAGCTTACAGCCGACTCACTGTGCAAGATCCTGGAAGTAGACGCAGTAATAAAATGCAATTATGCCTATGAAAAAACAGGCAGTGAAGGTGGCGCTATAGCAAAAGCAGTCATTCTGGGAGCTGCAGCCAAAACCGGAAGCGGATCGCTCACCATGCAACTATACAATGGAAAAGATGGCGAGCTTTTGTGGAGATTTTATAAAGAAATGAACGAAACAATTACCAGCAATGCCAATGAGGTTATGGAAAGAATGATGCGCAAAGTGGCACGTAACTTCCCTTATTCAGACTAATGGCGCGAATGCGAAACGCATAGTTTTCCTATATACCAACATTCCTTTCGCCGCTCGATCGTGCGGGCTTAAACCTGCCCGGTGTTGCAAGGCGTGGCACACAAGGCGAACCATCCCATTCGCAACCCTATTTAAACCTACCCGGTGTGACAGCCCTGGTAGGTTTAACTTTTTATTTAAGGAAATATCCGGGGCAGTTTTTTGAATATTAGGCAACTTTGCAATTCTAAATCTGGCCTTGTATGCGTTACGTACCCTTGGTGAATACCCTGTTGGCAATAGGGTTTGTGGCTGTAGTTGGAGCTTTCCTCTCCATGATCTTCTATACCGGTTATATAGACAAACTCTCCCATACCTGTTTTATACTACATTTTACCAATGGCTTCCTGCTGTTGTTGCGTTCCATATTGAAGACCGAGTATGCAGAAGTGTAAAGGGCGAGTGACCGATTCACCACAAATCGCTTTTCCTGAACTTCCATAAAGCCAATTGCAGGAACAGTATGAAGCTTCCGGCCATGAATACAAAGGTCCATGCATTGTATATGCCCGGGTCAAGTAGCCGCACGCACATGGTAAACGGGAACTGTATATCCATGCCATTGTTTTGCAGTATGGTACTCACACTGTTGTCAAACACAATATAGGCAGCATAGAGTATGATGGCATAGTTGGTCTTTTTGAGCATGAACGCGAACAGCATTGTGATGCTCCCTAAATAAAAGGGGACCAGGAAGGCGAACAACGTTCGCCCCCAGTCCCAGGAAACCGACAGGTTGAAGCCTGCTGCAATAGACACGCTAAAATGAATGAGGGAAATTGCAGCCACAACAGATAGCAGGAATAATTGTATGAGTTTGGACTGAAAGTATTGAAGACGGGTTTGTCCCGATACCAGCATTCGGTGCACAATACCATATTCAAATTCACGGGACAGGTTTATTAAGAAGAGTACCGGAATAAATGTGTAGGCAATATTGTTTACGAACCGCTCCGCTACGCTCATAATATCTTCTGCCGCGTATGGATGGGCAGCCATTGCCTGTTCCATTTTGACAGCTACAAACACCTGCAGCCATACAATTCCATGTATGATGATCAAATACAGGATATTAAACCGTGCAGATAATTTGGTCAGTTCTATTGCCAGCAGTTTTCTGATACATGAATACTGCATTGATTACTTTTTGACAAGATTATAATATCGGTATGCATTTTCCAGGTTACTGAACCTCGACAGCAACTCGTCTTTTGTGCCCAACATTTGAATACGACCCTGTTTCAAAAAACACAACCGGGTACAAATTTTTTCCAATTCACTCAATGCGTGACTGGTAATGACCACCGGGCATCCTTCTGCATATACCTTGCGAATGGCCGACCTCAACTCATACACGCCCGTAGGATCAAGCCCGTTGGTAGGTTCATCAAGGACCAGCAGTTTGGGTTCGGTGAGCAACGCTGCGGCCAGCGCACATCGTTTTTGTATACCTGCAGAGCATTGCCCGAACCGGAGCTTAAGCCAGGGCTGCACACCGAGTAACGCTGTGATATCATTGTTGCTCCGCCCATCACGCAGGCCAGGAAACAAAGAAAGATTCCTGCCAAGGGTAAACCCGGGAAAGAAACCAGGCTTATCCAGCACGGCCCTTATCTGTGTAGGCATTACCTGCATATGCAAAACCGTACCGGCGCTGGGATATACCAATCCCAGCATGATTTTGATCAGCGTGCTTTTGCCGGAACCGTTTGGACCAATGATGCCCAGTATGTCGTTGTGCTGTACTGCAAGGTTGATATCAGTTAGAATCTGCTTGTGCCCGGAATGTTTATGGATACCGTTTAAACGGAGAATGGTTCCAGTCATAATACATCAGTATTGATATTGAAGGGGCGGGCAGCGCCTTAGGATGTTTTCTACATTGGAAACAAATCATAAGACTGCACAACGATTTTCGTTGCCCCGGAAATATTGCTGTTTATTTGGAGAGCCCCGGAGCAATCCGGCATTGTTCCCGGATGTCCGGGGCAAGACGCCACCAAAGGAATCAGCTTGTCATCTTGATGAGACAGGACGTAACAGTGGCGACGGTACAAACCCCCATCAGAATGTCGAGCAGCGCACAAACCGCATCCGTAGGAAAATTTGCTTTGAGCGTGGTATAGCATTTGCTGAGTTGGCAAAGGAAACCACAACCGGCCGGGTCTGCCATACGGCTTGCAGACTCCCCGGAGCGATACACCGGCTCAATGGTTGTGATCTTTCCCTTGTCCAGCCTGATCATACAAAACGGCTCATTCGCTGCTGTACGCACGCGGATCAACCCCGTACCTGACAGGGCCGCCGTGTTATCCTGGTAAATCAACTCATAGCGCCCCTTTTTCCCATTTGGCAGCGCAACGATCACCCCTTTGATTTGCTGGTCTTCCACAATAGGAATATGGATACTGCAAAGAGAACGGTTGAGCTGCACGATCCTGCCCCTGGCAGGATCTACTGTGGCAGCCAGTGAAGCGTTCTTACTTAAATAGTCTTTGTACAACGAAGAATGCACAAACTCCTGTAACACGTTGGCCGTTACATCTTCCACTTTCTCTTGCTTTTTGCAGTGTAGCAGTAACAGGCTCATCACCAGCATAGCTACCAAACATACAGGGAGGACCCCTTGGGCCCGAAAAACTCTGCAAACGCGATTGATCGTTTTCATGTTGGCGGATTTTTTAGTTCCAGGTTTCACTCCTACTCTTTTCTACAGGTTTTCGGAACACCCTGTTCAAAGTGGTAACGGACCCAACGAAATGCAAATCGTGTGAACGATCAATTGAAGCTTGCGTTCAATTGGTGTTTGTAGTGTGTAATTGTCATCAAAAAAATGGCGGCCTCCTATTCGCCGGTTATTCCGAACTACGGACGCCTGTTGCATGTAATTGTGGTAAAGGGTAAAACTGAGCGGTTACATTTGTTGAAAGAGCCAATTCTCAAATCATTATTGCGTAAGAATGCGTTATCGATCTTCTTATTTCAAAATTCAGTGGATGCTTTGAACCATTATTTCATATTCGTTATTGATAAATCATTTCGATGATGCATTGCTGAAAATACTTGCCGGCAAGTGAATTAAACACCTTCCTATTCTTATCCGTTTACCGTTATTTGCATGGATGAATTGCAATTCATGGAACAAATGTAGCAGCTATAACGGCGTTAACCAAGTGAAAAAAAACAATATTGGGACTTTTTTTCTCTTTATAATATCGTTAAAAGAAATTACTGAAATGCCAGGCCGCTCTTCACCCAACAAAAAGGCCACTCACCTTCGTGAATGGCCCTGGTATACCGACCTGTTCTGCTGATACGTTTATAGCGGATATTTATTCAGGCTGATCAGTTTGTCGGCAATGCGTCTGCGTGCTTCCTTGCTGTTGAAGGGCTCCGCTTTCGTAAAGCGCTTCAGTCCCAACAGCATCATTCGCTGCTCATCGCCTTCGGCAAACGCATTGATGGCGTCTTTGCCGTGTTTGTTGATTTTATCGGCAGCATCATACAAATATGTGCGTATGATATCCAACTCAAAAGCAGTTGCTGCTTCACCGCGACTTTCCACCAGTTTCATTACACGCAGCAAGGCGCTTTCTGCCGCAAACGTGTAGATGGCCATATCGGCAATATGCATCAGGATTTCCTGCTCGTGTTCTATTTTCATCATCAGCTTCTGCACGGCAGCGCCGGCTGTCATCAGGATCGCTTTTTTAAAATTGGCGATCAGCTTTTTTTCTTTTGCAAAAGACTCCTCATCGCCACTGCCGAAATCAGGAATGCTCATCAGCTCTTTCTGCACGTTCATGGCCGGTCCCATCAAATCAAGGCGGCCCTTCATGGCGCGCTTCAACACCATATCTACTGTAAGCAGGCGGTTGATTTCATTGGTGCCTTCATAAATGCGGTTGATGCGACTGTCGCGGTAGGCTTTTGAAATCACTACTTCATCGCTGAAACCGATACCGCCATGCACCTGCACGCCTTCATCTACCACAAAGTCCAGCACTTCACTGCCCAGTACTTTCAGCATGGCGCATTCAATGGCGTATTCCTCGGCCGCGCCCAGCAGCGCTTCATTAAAGGGTTTACCTGCCTCCAGTTCAGATTTTTCCTTATCATCAATCCAGCGCGCCACACGGTACAAAGCACTTTCACATACCCACAGTTGCACCGCCATTTCTGCCAGCTTTTGCTTAATGGCACCAAAATTGGCAATCGGCGTTTTAAATTGTTCGCGGGTGGTGGCGTATTGAATGCTGGTGGTAGCGGCCCGCTTGGCGCCGCCAAGTGCGGCAGCACACAGTTTTAACCGCCCGATGTTGAGAATATTGAAAGCAATGATGTGCCCGCGCCCTATTTCGCCCAGCACATTTTCTACCGGCACCTTGCAATCTTCAAAATACAGCTGTACCGTACTGGAGCCCTTGATGCCCATCTTATGTTCTTCAGGCCCCTGCGTAAAGCCCGGAAAACCTCTTTCAACAATGAAAGCCGTAAACTTATCGCCGTCTACCTTGGCAAACACGGTATACACATCGGCAAATCCCCCATTGGTGATCCAGATCTTCTGGCCATTCAGTACATAATACTTGCCATCTGCGCTCAGTTTGGCAGTGGTTTTGGCGCCGAGCGCATCACTTCCACTACCCGGCTCCGTTAGTCCGTAGGCACCTTTCCATTCGCCGGTAGCCAGTTTGGGAATGTATTTCTGCTTCTGCGCTTCCGTACCAAAATACAGGATGGGCAGCGTCCCGATGCCCGCATGTGCCGACACCGCCACTGAAAAAGAATGACCACCGCCCAATGCTTCACTCACCAGGTTGCTGGTTATAAAGTCTTTTCCCAGCCCTCCATACTGTTCGGGAATAGAGGCGCCCAGCAAACCCTGTTCGCCTGCTTTGGCTACCAGCGAAGGCATGAGGCCTGGTTCCAGTTTATCAATCCGGTCCAATATGGGCAATACTTCCGTATCCAGAAAGGAAAGACACATGTCTTTTACCATCTGTTGTTCCTCCGAAAAATCTTCCGGTATAAAGGTGTCGCCAGCGGCGCTTTCCTTTATCAGCCATTCGCCCCCCTTCAGTACGCTTTGTTTAATGGCGGTGCTCATATGTACTAGGTTTTATTGTAAATGAATTTGATGCGTTACACTTTCGTCTCCGCATTCGTGAGATTGTTATATACCAGTTGCAACACTTCCTTGCAAATCTCTATCCTGTCGGCCGATACGCCTTCCAATGCCTCATTCAATGTTTCCTCTGCCAGTTCCATGGTTTGTTCCTGCAGGCGCTGCGCCTGCCTGGTAAGGTATATACAATTCATGCGCCTGTCCGACTCGGAAGGCACCCGCTTCACCAACTGCAGTTTTTCCAGGTTATCAACCAGTCTTGTAATGCTGGGCTTGTCGCGGAAAGTGGCATTGCACAATTCCTGCTGACTGATGCCATCCTGTTTCCACAAATGATATAATACACTCCACTGCTCAATGGTAAGATTAAGCCCGGCAGCATTGAATTTCTTTTGCAACCGGCGCGCAATAGCAGTGGATGCCTTGCCCGTGATGAAGCTGTACAGTTCTCCTTTCCTAAATTGGTTGTTTGTCATACAGTTGTTTATACAACTATTCAAACCTACGTTTTTTCTTCCATCCTGACAAGAGAGGCCACAGATAATTTTTTGTGAAGATGCCTTTCACTAAATGTCGGGGTGCGTTGCAGGTTATTGGCCTATAACTTGTACTTTTGTTTTCCCACCCTCCCCTAAACAAATCCAATTTCTCCGCTACCTCTGCATTTGTAAACATTCATGCCCCTGATTGTTATGAAAAAGTATTGCCTGACCTGTTGCGTCCTGCTCCTTGGCGTTTTTGCCCTGGGCCAAACGAAATCTATTGCCATAATCGGTTCTTCTACTGCCGCAGGCGCCGGCGCCGATCCGGAAGACAGCGCCTGGGTAAACCGGTTAAGGCACTACTATGTCACCCAGCAGGGAACTGTAAGCGTGATTCACAACCTGGCCGTGCCCGGCTCCAACAATTACCAGGGCATGCCCAGCAGTTACCAGCCGCCGCCTTTTAAAAGCAGCCCTGACCCTGAGCGCAATATTACCAAGGCCATTCAGCTCAATCCTGATATCATTATTATCAGCTATGTAAGCAATAATCTGAATGAATATTCTATTGAAGAGACCATGTTTACCCTGCAAACCATGAAAGATTCCGCCAACGCTGCCGGAAAGGTTTGCTTTATTACCACCACACAGCCGCGTGATAATTTCGACGATGCAGGCCGGGAACGGTTACGCATTTTAAAAGACAGCATCCTGAACCGCTTTGGATATTTTGCTATTAACTTTTTCGATCCCCTTGTTGGCCCCAACAATATGAGGCATCCCGATTATGCATACCCGTGGGACGATGTGCATATCAACAATGCCGGACATCGCCTGCTGTTTGAACAGGTACTGGCAAAAAATATCATTGCTGCCGCCTTACCGGTAAACATCACTCAATTCAAAGGAAGTATGCAGCAAGGTTCAGCCGTACTCACCTGGACTGCGCACGATGAAGAACTACCTACTACTTACCGCATTCAGCACAGCACCAACGGAGCAGATTTTGAAACCGTGGGTGAAGTGGCTGCCATTGGCGGCAATGCAGCAAACAACTATACTTTCACGCACACCAGTCCCCATGCCGGCGCCAACTACTACAGGCTTGTCATTAGTGAACCTTCCGGAAACAGCTTTTCAAAAATGCTGGTGTTGAAAAATAATGTAACGGGGATACAGATCAAACGCATTTTCGGGTCCATGGCCACCGGCACCATTACGCTGGAGGTGGTTTCGGCCAAAGCGCAAAAGGTCAGCATGGCTGTGTTTACCAATGATGGGAAGAAACTCAGCACGAAGGAATATTACCTGTCGGGCGAGGCCAGCAATACCATTCAAATGACTATGCCTAACCTGCCGGTGGGTTCGTACATCGTACAAATCACCGGCGATAAAGGCGTACAGGTAACTCAACCGCTGATTATCTGGTAATACCAAACTAAAGACACGCAAAGAAGTCGTAAGTATTTCCTGTCCCGGCCCCTTTGCCACTTTATGGCGTAGAATGCATACATTTCCGTATGCATTCTGCTTTTGTACCTTTCCGCTCTTCCCAGGTGCATTATTCCTATGCAGGCAGCGGCAGCAACCTGCTGGTCTGCCTGCACGGATATGGAGAATCGGGCGCCAGTTTTCTTTTCCTGGAGCCCTATTTGCGTGATTACACCATCATTGGCATCGATATGCCCTTTCACGGCAAAACGCAATGGAAAGAAGGATGGGCTTTTACCGTTGAAGATCTCCGGCAAATTATAGACAGCATTTTCGCCGACCGCAACGTAGCCGGCGCAAGTTTTACGGTCGCCGGTTATAGTATGGGCGCACGCATATCGCTCCATCTGCTACAGCATATCCCTCACCGTATAAAGAAAATAGTGTTGTTAGCGCCTGATGGCCTTAAGGAAAATTTCTGGTACTGGCTGGCAACACAAACACGAGTTGGCAACCTGATGTTCCACTATACCATGCAGTACCCGCAATGGTTGTTCATGATGATGCGGCTGGCGAAAAATATTGGCATCATCAACAAAAGCGTGTACAAATTTGCCCGCCATCATATACATGATAAAAGCATGCGCAGGCTGCTGTATCTGCGCTGGACCGGCATGCGTCGTTTCAGGCCGTCGCTGCAGCAGGTAAAAACGGTGGTGCAGCAATATGCCATTCCTGTTCATCTCCTCTTTGGCGCCCACGACCGCATCATCATGGCTGCATTGGGCGAAAAGTTTCGCCGCGGAATAGAATCTTTTTGTACGTTGCACACCGTCAATACGGGACACCAGGTGTTGCAGCCGCGGAATGCCCGATTGATTGCGGATGTTTTGAAGGCGACTGATGAACCGATGACATGATTTTGTGCTGGTGCAGACAGGAGATGGATTTCTTCTTACAACCAATCGTACCCCTATTGGCGCCGGGGTACATCCCGTTTAAATTACGCAATCGCTCATGCCAATATTCCTGTTCATATTCTTTCTGCTGATGGTCATGTATGCGCTGCTGATCAACTACTATCAGCGGGGCTGGAACCGGATACCGGAATTTGTTCCGGCCGGGCAGTCGCCCCATACATTCATTTCGGTGGTGATAGCGGTGCGTAATGAAGAAGAACATATCGGTGCGCTGTTGCAATCGCTGGCCTGCCAGCAATATCCTGCTTCGTTATTTGAAGTAATCATTGTAGACGATCACAGTACAGACAATACCTGGCAAATACTGGAAGAACATCCATTCTCCAACCTGCAGTTAAAGAAAATCAGGTTGGCAATAGCAAATACCGGTGAAGCGCCCATTATTGCCTACAAAAAGAAAGCTATTGAAACCGGTATTCGGGAAGCACGGGGAAAATTGATTGTTACCACAGACGCGGATTGTCGTTTTCCTGAAACGTGGCTGTCTACGCTTGCAGCGTTTCATGAAGCGAACAATGCCAAATTCATTGCTGCGCCCGTCAGGATGTGGCAGTGCCCGGGGTTACTGGGCGTTTTTCAAACGCTTGATTTCATAACGCTGCAGGGCATAACGGGCGCCTCCGTTCATCAACGGTTTCACTCCATGTGCAATGGAGCCAATCTTGCTTATGAACGCGCCGCTTTTTTTGAAGTGAATGGTTTTGCAGGAATCGATTCCATACCCAGCGGTGATGATATGCTGCTGATGCACAAGATTGCACTGCGCTATCCTGAGCACGTATTTTACCTGAAAAGCAAGGCTGCCCTGGTTACCACGGCGCCTGCCGCTTCATGGAAAGCATTCTTTCACCAACGCATCCGGTGGGCCAGCAAGGCAGACCGTTACCAGGACAAACGCATTTTCCGGGCGCTGCTGCTGGTGTACCTCGTGAATGCAGGTTTCCTGGTGCTGGCCATAGCCGCTTGCTGGAAAAGCATCTGGTTGTTTTTTCTGTTGTTGCTGCTGTTGGCTAAAACACTTATCGAGTTTCCTTTTGTGCAAGCAGCAGCACGCTTTTTCGACCAGCAACAGCTGATGTGGTATTTTCCTTTTTTGCAGCCGCTGCATATAGTGTATACGATCATTGCTGGCTGGTTGGGAAAATTCGGATCGTACCAATGGAAAGGAAGAACGATCAAAAAAACACAGCTCAGATAGGAATCATTATTGGAAGTTTTATTGGTTATTTGCTTTTTTGATACGCACTTAGCCCCTTGAAATGGATGAATTGGTGGGGCGGCCTTATGGTTTGTTTACATAAGGAAACGGGGTAAGAGGCTGCTTTTTTAAGTTTAGCACAGCAATGGCAACAGCAACCAAAGTATCTGCATGGAAAAGGTTACGACGCAACAAAGGCGCCATGGCCGGCATGGTCATTATTGCCATTGCAGTGCTGGTTGCGCTTTTTGCTCATTTGATTGCCCCTGACCCTACACCAGACGCCAACCGGATGATTGTGGAGATTGGTGGGCAAAAACCGGGTTTTACCCGGCAGTTTCTCAAACTTCCCAAAGAACAAACCATCAGGCCGGCTTCCTTTTGGCAACGCCTGCTGTTCGGCACGGAGGATGTTTTTCAATACATCCCCATCACCGGCTACCAGTTTTCCGGCGACAGCCTGATCATTCAGCAATATCTTGATGAAGACGTGACGGAGCGCAAAGCATTTGCGTTGAGCAGCATAGTGCCCGGAAATGCTTCATTGGAGCACAACAGCAAAGACCATCTCATCCAATATATCATCCAACACCAACTGGAAACAAAAAAATTTTTGCTTGGAACGGATAAATACGGGCGGGATATTCTCAGTCGCCTCATTGTAGGCGTTCGGGTGAGCCTTGCCGTTGGATTGATCACCGTGCTCATTTCGCTCAGCATTGGCGTGTTGCTGGGCGCGCTGAGCGGTTATTTCCGGGGCGTGACAGATGATTTGATCACCTGGTTCATCAATGTGATCTGGAGTATTCCCACTTTGTTACTGGTTTTTGCCATCACGCTGGTATTGGGCAAAGGTTTCTGGCAGGTATTCATTGCCATTGGTCTTACCATGTGGGTAAATGTGGCGCGCTTGATCCGCGGACAGGTACTAAGCATTCGTGAAATGGAATATGTAGAAGCAGCAAGGGCGCTGGGTTTTACGCATGGCCGCATTATTGTTCGTCATGTGCTGCCGAATGTGCTGGGACCTGTGATGGTATTGGCCGCCAGCAATTTTGCATCTGCCATTGTGATTGAAGCCGGGTTAAGCTTTTTGGGTGTGGGCGTTCAACCGCCACAGCCAAGCTGGGGACTGATGATCAAGGAAAATTTCAACTTCATCATTACACAAAATCCCATGCTGGCGCTGGCGCCGGGTTTTGCTATCATGCTGCTGGTGCTTGCGTTCAATATGCTGGGCAATGGTTTGCGGGATGCGTTGCAGGTGAAGGAATAAACATTGTGCAATGGCATAGCGCACATTACACCAAATAAACCGATTGCGGGAAGGAGTCACGGTTTACTTTCATACTGTTCCTGCTTTGCTGCAACATGACAAACCTTGGTTTGCGGGATGCGTTGCAGGTGAAGGAATAAATATTGTGCAATGGCATAGCACACATTACACCAAATAAACCGAATGCGGGAAGGAGTCACGGTTTACTTTCATACTGTTCCTGCTTTACTGCAACATGACAAACTTTGGTTTGCGGGATGCGTTCCAGCAGAGGAATAAATGCGAGCAAATGCATAGGGCACATTACAATCAGTAAATCGGGATCGAATTTCCGGTTGTGGGTAAGGTTGGGTCAGGTGGTGATGGGGTGCTGTTCAGGCCTTGAATACCTGCACATTTCTGCTGAAGCTTTCTTCCAGCGATATGAACGTTTCGGTGCGTTCTATGCCTTTGATCTTTTGCAATTCGTCGTGCAGCACATAGCGCAACTGGTTGATGTCTTTACAAATAATTTCGGCAAACATGCTATAGTTGCCGGTGGTATAGTTGAGCCGTACTATTTCGGGTATTTTCTGCAGTTCTTTGGCCACTGAATCATACAGGCTGCTTTTTTCGAGGTATATGCCAATAAATGCGATCACATCATATCCCAGCTGCTTCAGGTCAACATTGAGTTTGGTGCCTTTTACGATATTTGCTTCCTGCAGTTTTTTTATACGAACATGAATAGTACCGCCTGAGACGAATAATTTTTTTCCCAGATCGGCATAAGAAATTTCAGCATTCTCCATCATTTCATGGATAATCTGCAGGTCCAGCTTGTCAAGATTCAATTTAGCTCCCATTTTAGCAATCGTTTTTATACAATATCAAATCAACATTGCAAATATTTGAAGATTATCGAAACTTTCAAAATTTTTCTTGAATAATTCGCAACATATTGAGCAATTTGTTTAATATTGCACTGCTTTCGTTCTTTTACACACTGCAAGATTTAATCGAGCAGGCTACACTGTGGAGTGATGGAACTTTGGCAGACATGCCCTCTTGTCTCGGGGGTGGGGATAAAGGATAAACGTAATGTAACGCCGCTTCCTGTTCACGCAGGAACGACTGGGGTTGACCACCACAGTTTGCATTATGGCTAACTGCCCCGTGGAGGTTCGAATCCTCCCTCTACAGCAATAACCCTTCCGGTTTGATTCGGGAGGGTTTTTTAGTTTTTTGCAATAGCCGATCATGAAAGGTTCAGCGGCCTTTACTGGTCAACAATGCCCTGTAAATCAATAAGAAGGCTGCCGGTGGCACTATACGATGGTTTTACGAGGCAATAGCCGGTGATTAATAAGATTTGACCCGCATTACAAAGCGCTGATTGATGATGACGTAAGGCATTGGTCCGCCGGCATGAAAGATATGGCCGCACAATAGAGCGCATACAGTGAGGCAAAAAACAGCGCCCCAGAAAGACCTGTGCACAGGATCGTCCCCTAATATCTTTGCGTATTAAAGTTTGCTCCGGGCATTCAACATTGCCGAAAGGCCGGATATATTGACCACACACCGCGGCTTACGGTGTAGCCATGAAAATGTAACACACATCGATTGTGTGCCATGTACTTCGGAGGTTCCATCCCATCCCTTCTCAACAAAAACCCTTCCGGTCTTATTCCGGCAGGGTTTTTTATTGTTGGCGAGAGATGATTGGTGGGTACTACCAGCCTGGCAATACACCACCTTTACCTCCTCCCATACCCCCGATTTCTTTTACATTTGCTGCCCTATGGGTCAAAAAAAGCTACAGCGGTTTGCCGAACTGGAAACCTTTCCCAATGTGTTGCAATACCCCGAAGGGATGGCGGGTAAATGGAAAGCATTCTTCAAAAACGATCATCCCATTACCCTGGAGCTGGCCTGTGGCAAAGGAGAATATGCCGTGGGTCTGGGCCGGATGTATCCTGACCGTAATTTCCTGGGTGTTGACCTGAAAGGCAACCGCATCTGGGTGGGCGCCCGACAGGCCCTGCAGGAAAACCTCACCAATGTGGGTTTTCTTCGCACACAGATTGACCGCATCGCCACGTACTTTGCGCCCAATGAAGTAAGCGAGATCTGGCTCACCTTTCCCGATCCGCAGCTGCGTACTTCCAAAGCCAAAAAGCGGCTTACGCATCCCAAATTTTTGCGGCTGTATCAACAAATCATGGTGCCTGGCGGTTATATCCATCTGAAAACCGATTCACCCAGCTTGTATCGGTTTACCAAATGGGTAATTGATTTATATGGGCTTCCTTTGGTGGAAGATACCGACGATGTATATGCTCAAAAGGAAATCAGGCCGGAACTGCAAATCAAAACGCATTACGAGGGCCTGGACATTGCGGCCAGCAACAGGGTACATTATCTTCAATTCCGCCTGCCGGCAAGCCCATTGCCTGATAAAGATGCAGCGCTAAAATTGTTGTTAAGTGAAGAAAAATCTGACAGAAGGAGTTGATTATTATTATAACGATGATGGCTACATGGTATTGACCGAACAATACCATCTCGAGCGCGGATATTGCTGCGGTAATGGATGCCGTCATTGTCCCTATGAATACGAAAGCGTTCCCGAACCCCGGCGAAGCCAACTCTTGTCACAACGCAATCAATATGGCAACACGCAAAAAGAACAATAAACCGGTCCGCGATAAACTCGCCGAAGTAATGCCTTCCGGTAAAAAAGACGCCACGTTCTTTGAACTGGTATTTGAAGTGGCGCGGCAAATACCGAAAGGCAGGGTTACCTCCTATGGCGCCATTGCCGCCTGCCTGGGCACCCGGCTATCGGCCCGCATGGTTGGCTGGGCCATGCATGCTGCCGGCAGCGCCCGGCCAAAAGTGCCCGCGCATCGCGTGGTGAACAGCAAAGGGTTGCTTACCGGTAAACATCATTTCAAACCGCCTTCACGCATGCAGGAATTGCTGGAAAAAGAAGGCGTGAAGGTAGAGAACGATACAGTAGTGGATTTCAAAACATTATTCTGGGACCCGGCAAAAGAGCTGTTGTAAAAGATAACGTGTACGTATAGCTGCCATTGAAAAGTTTAGTTTTTCTTCCCCAGCAGTTGCTGCGCTTCCTCACGTGTTAATTGTAACAGCACTGCAATATTGTCTCTCCTGGGCATGAATACAAGGATCATGGCTGCATGAAACATAGCCAGAGCGTAAAAAACAATATTTTGTGTAAAGAAATACATCACCACTCCAAACATTCCTGCCAATAATTGTGTAGTGTACCACACTTATTTTACGCCATTCCTTTGGTTCCTGCAATTTGTATTTTACTACTCTCAGTAATACGGACTAATCAGCAAATACACCAGCACGCCCGTTACGGACACATAAAACCATACTGGCCAGGTGATGCGCGCCAGTTTGCGATGGCGTTTCCATTCGCCAATCAATGCCCTGTAGGCGGTGTACAATATGAAAGGAAGGATGATGCCTGCCAGCGGTATATGCGTAAACAATACCACGTAATAGAATCCACGCAACGGGCCTGCCTGTTCTTTTTCTGCAGCACTCAGCACACCGTCGTGGTCCAGGTCGCCAAACCGTGTGTCGCCTGCCAGCAGGTGGTGACAGATGTATGAAACAAGAAACAAAACCGACAACACCAGCGCTGTAAGCATGATCCGCTTATGCAACAGGTATTTTTGCTGCTTTACAGCAATCAGCGCTGCAGCGAGCAGCACGGTTACCATGGAATTGATAACGGCATTGATGGTGGCGAAAATATGGACGTCGAAACCTACGTCCACATTCAGTTTGATCCTGCCGAGCGCAGCAACCGCTACAAAAACGATAATAGATACCAGGATGATCAACGTGTTGGCCTTTCTGTCGTTTTTGGCCAGTACGGGAGGTAACATGTAATTACTTTTAATGGGGTTGGAGCCTGGGTTTGCGTGTGATCAAAAGAAATACGATGAGGCCGGCGAGGGCCGCAATATATATAGGCCATATTGCCTTCAATTGAGCAAATAGTCTGGAAGGTTTCGATTTATCTTTTTCCAGCTGCAACAAACCAATGTCACGGGCCAGCTGTTCCAGCTCGTCCTTCTCCAGGCCATCATAATAACCGCGCACTATACCCTTCTTGTCGATCAAAACAAATTTATCGGTATGAATAAAATTCGAATCAACACCCAACCCGTCCTGCGCCGGCAATTTTATTTCGTTGTACAGGTAATCGTAAATTGTTTTTTTCGGACCCGTAAGCATCCACCACACATCGTCGTTCACCCCATATTTTGCCGCATATTTTCTTAATACTTCTACCGAATCTCTTTCGGGATCTATACTAAAGGAAAGAAAATGAACAAAGCTGGTATCAACCGGGTTGGTAACGGCATTTACCTTGAGCGCGTCCTGCAAACTTTTCATATTGCGCGTGAGGTAGGGACAGATGGTCGGGCAACGGGTAAAAAAGAAATTTGCCACCACAATTCTACCGCGCAAATCGTACAGCGAAACCTCTTCACCCAGTTGGTTGGTCAGGGTAATATTTTCGAGTTGTCGCCATATGGTGTCTGTAACCCGTTTGCCATCAATCACGGTGTCGATGATGCGTTCGGGAAAATAATGGCGAGGCATATGCACCGCATCATCGCTAAGTCCTCTTACAATGAAGTAACAGATGAGCGGCAGCAAAATGGCGATACAAAGGGCTTTGACTGCTTTCTTACTCACGGGCATGAATTTGCGGGGCAAAGGTACACCACGAAAGCATGTGAACGACGCTTTATTTCAAATCCTGTGCGGTTTACTGCCAATATAACGCAGCGCCGCAAGTCTCTGCAGGGCGCCTGATCGCAGTAGCATGGCCTGAAGCTTCAGCCACCACGTATTGCATTTACAGCACAGGATTTTGCCGGACAGCAGGGGTTGTCTGTTTCATCATCATGCCGTGCAAAGTTTTATCATCATGCTGTGCAAAAAAAGAGCAGGGGTGTTTCCCCTGCTCTGTCTATTATCAGAACACTAATGCAACGAGATGTTAGTGCAGCTCGCCCGGCTTTTGGGTTTCTTTTCCATCAGGCGCCTTTTGCGGCTGCGTAGATTCCTTGTGATACCGGTCGTAGCGGTTACGAAGGTTCTTATAGGAATCGCCATCCCACAGGAATGCAATGATGAACCAGATGAACAACAGCGCCGGTAATGCAATGGTCATGATCATATTCTTTATTTCATGACGCAGGTGCATGAATTCAGCAATGATGTAAAAAGCTTTGGCCAGTGTGAGGATGGCAAATATTCCGTTCAATATGAATTTCGGCGGAAAACCGGTCTCAAATTCAAGGATGGCCAGCGCCAGCTCCACTACTGTAATGATCAACAGTATCCAGAACGTTCTCCAGATCGCTTTTTTATCAAAACTATGCTCTTCTGCATGTGCAGCTGCACCACCGGTTGTATGCATTTTCTCCATGTTCGGCTATTAATATTTTTTACAATAGTTATTTTATTAAAGCAGGTAGAAACAGGTAAATACAAATACCCATACCAGGTCCACAAAGTGCCAGTACAAACCGGCTTTTTCAATCATCAGGTAATGTCCTCTGCGGTCGAACACGCCTCTCATGGTCATGATGAGCATGATAATATTAATCACCACACCGGAAAATACGTGGAAACCATGGAACCCTGTTATTGTAAAGAAGAAGTTGGTAAAGTTGGTAGTAGAGGGCGTGCCGTCAATATTGGGGAAAGGATTGCTGCCCCACCAGGCGCCCTGGTGATACAGGTGTGTCCACTCCCATGCCTGGCAGCCGAGGAAGGCAATTCCGCCCACGATTGTCCAGAGCATCCACTTGATCACGCCTTTCCGGTCTTTACTGTGACCGGCAGCCACGGCCAGTACCATGGTCACGGAACTCATGATCAGGATGAATGTCATGAGGCTCACGAAGGCGAGCGGAATGTTCATTTCACCAATACCGGGGAAAGAACGGAACACGAAATTGGGGTCGGGCCAGCTGTTTGACGAAAAACGGATGGTACCGTAAGAGATCAAAAATGCGCCAAAGGTAAACGCGTCACTCATGAGGAAATACCACATCATCAGTTTGCCGTATTCCACATTGAAGGGACTTCTGCCCCCTGCCCACCATTTTTGATTTGCCGGTACTACTTGTGCCATGTGTTATCTTTAGTTTTTAAGTTTATTTTGTCCGGAACCGGAAAGTCCTCCGGAAATATTTTCTGCTTGATCATTCAATTTATACTCTCCATAAGAAGAATATAAACAGGTACACCCACAACAGGTCTACAAAATGCCAGTACGTACTGGCCACTTCTACCGGTACGGGGTTGTAATTCCTGATGCGTATGCTGAAAGCTCGCACCAGCATTACCATCAGCGCCACTGCTCCGCCCAGCACGTGAAGGGCGTGCAAGCCAAAGATCACATACAGAAAGGCTGCAGCGCCGCTGCCTTCGAGGCGAAAGCCATCGCTGGTCAGCTGCAGGAAGCCGATGATCTGCATGGCAATGAAACCAAATCCGAGCAGTGCTGTTAATGAAACCAGGAGCCGGTATTGGTTCATGTTCCGCTCCTTAAACGATTTCAATGCCATTTGCATGGTAAGACTGCTCAGCAGCATTACAGCAGTAGAATAATAAAAGATCTTCGGGATCACCACAGTGGTCCATTCGGCCTGCGACTGCTTCACAATGTAAGCGCTGGTCAGACCCGCAAACATCATTATGATGCTGCCTATGCCCAACCACATCGCAAATTTGTGGGGATGTATTTTTTTTCGTTGCGTACTCACCATTTCTGTCATCACGGTTAATATAATTTTTGTTCGCTTTTATTTTTTGCTACATACCCATTCGTGCACTTACACTGCCGGTATCTTATCTGCCAGCAACGCCAGCAATACCACCGGCAAGTATATATAACTGCTGAACATTACCCTTCTTGCAGCCTTCGATTCCATTTCGCGGTACAGCCGTATGCATTGCAGCAGCATGAACAGGTTGGCGGCCAGCACTATCCAGAAACTTACTATCCCGCTCATACCGGTAACATAGGGCAGCATACCAACAGGAATCAGCACCAGTGAATACACCACCGATTGAATGGCCGAATACTTGCCCGGCCCTTCTGTTGATGGCAGCAGTTTGAATCCTGCATTGCTGTAGTCCCTGTGCGCAATCCAGGCAATGGCCCAGAAATGCGGAAACTGCCAGAAAAACTGGATGGCAAACAACACCCAACCGCCGGTAGTAAGCGCTTCCTGTCCGGCTGCCCATCCAATCAGGCAGGGCAATGCGCCGGGCACGGCGCCTATCAGTACCGCAATGGAACTTACCTTTTTCAGTGGCGTATACATATAGGCGTATACAAACCAGCTTACCAGGGCCAGCGCAGCAGCCAGCCATCCGAAACGAAAGAGCAAAATCAAACCGGCTATCAATGCAACCACGGCAAATGTCCACGCTTCTGTTGCAGACATTCTACCGGCAGCCACCGGTCGCTTGGCGGTCCGCTTCATCATGGCATCCGTTTGCTTTTCCATGATCTGGTTTACCGCATTGGCACTGCCGGTAACCAGCATGCCTCCTGTAAAGAGGATGAGGATGCTCGTCCAGTTAAACTCCACCACATCGGGCGCCAGCAGGTAACTGATCACAGCAGAAAACACCACCATGAAGCTGAGGCTGAACTTAATCAGCAACATATAATCTCTTACCTTGCCGGCAATTATTAAAGAACTCTGTTGCTTCACGGTTTCCTGCTGCGTCATTACATATTTGTTTTATTGCGAACCGGATCTTTCATACCTGCTGCACACGGTTCTCAAACAATGCTCTTCTCAACACCTGTGCGCTCACAGACCCGGTTGCAGTGACTTAGTGTTTACTTTCATGCGCCCCGATCGGTTCCGTCTGGGGTATGAAGCTACGATCGTCCTTACCATAATCGTAGGCCCAACGGTGTACTTCGGGAATCTCGCCAGGCCAGTTGCCGTGACCCGGTCTGATGGGCGTAGTCCACTCCAGTGTAGTGGCGCCATACGGGTTTTGCGAAGTCACCCTCCTTCCCTTGAAAATGGAATAGAAGAAGTTGAACAGGAACAACAGCTGCACGGCAAATACGATGATCGCTACCGTAGAAATGAACTGGTTCAAACCTTCAAACTGGTTGAAAGACGACCAGGCGCTGTAGTCCATATAACGGCGTGGCATAGCCGCCAAACCTTCGTAGTGCATGGGCCAGAAGATCAGGTAGGCGCCCACCAGGGTTACCCAGAAGTGGATATATGCCAGCGTATTGTTCATATACCTTCCATACATTTTCGGGAACCAGTGGTAAACGCCGGCAAACATGCCAAAGAATGCCGACACACCCATTACTATATGGAAGTGTGCAATTACAAAATACGTATCGTGCAATTGAATGTCCAGGGTAGAGTTACCCAGGAAGATACCCGTAAGACCACCGGAAATAAACAGGCTCACGAAACCAACTGCAAACATCATAGCGGGCGTAAAGCGGATATTACCGCGCCACATCGTAGTAAGCCAGTTGAACACCTTGATGGCCGATGGTACCGCAATGAGCAGCGTGAGCAATACGAATACCGAGCCCAGGAAGGGATTGAGACCCGTTACAAACATATGGTGTGCCCACACCAGGAAGGCGAGTATAGCAATGGCAAACATGGAGCCTACCATGGCCATATAACCGAAGATCGGTTTGCGGCAGTTCACTGCCATGATTTCCGATACCAGACCCATGGCCGGCAATATGATGATATATACTTCGGGGTGCCCAAGGAACCAGAACAGGTGCTGGAACAGGATGGCGCTACCGCCTTCGTTAGGCAACGCTTTTCCGGCAATGAAAATATCAGACAGGTAAAAGCTCGTTCCTGCATGGCGGTCGAACAACAGGAGAATAAGGCCCGACAACAATACAGGGAACGACAACACACCCAGCACAGCAGTAAACAGCAGTGCCCACACGGTGAGCGGCACACGGCTCATGCTCATGCCTTTGGTGCGCATATTGAGAATTGTGGAAATATAGTTCAAACCACCCAGCAGCGATGATACCACAAACAAAGCCATACCGATAATCCACAGGTCAGCGCCAATCTTCGATCCGGGTGAAGCATCACCGAGCGCGCTCAAAGGAGGATAGAAGGTCCAGCCGCCACTGAAAGGACCTGTCTGCACAAAGAACGACGCGAGGATCACAATGCTTCCTCCAAAGAAGAACCAGTAAGAAAGCATGTTGAGGAAGGGCGATGCCATATCGCGGGCGCCTATCTGCAGGGGAATGAGAAAGTTGGCAAACGTACCACTCAATCCACCGGTCAATACAAAGAACACCAGTACGGTACCGTGCATGGTTACCAGTGAGTAATAATTTTCCACTGATATTCTGCCACCCTTGGCCCAGCGGCCGAGAATGTCTTCGAGCCAGGGGAATGTTTCATTGGGATAACCCAGTTGCAAACGGAACAGCACAGACATCAAGCCACCCAATACAGCCCAAACCATACCTGTGATCAGGAACTGCTTGGCGATCATCTTATGATCCTGGCTGAACACATATTTCGTGATGAACGTCTCTTTATGATGACCGTGATGTTCATCGTGATGCACTTCATGGGTAGTGACAACTTCCGGATGACCGTGAATTGAGTCTTGGCTCATAATTTCTTTTTTATAGAATCGAATAAACTTTATCCACAAGTCCCGGTTGCGCTATTTTCAGGTTAACCAGGACGCTAATTCATATTGTTTAATTGTTTGCCAGTTTTACAGGAGCGGCAGCTGAAGCAGCCGTTGCCTGTGTAGTGTCTGCAGGTGCAGCATTGGCGGGTGCTATACCTCTGGCCTCCGCATAGGCGGCATAGGCCGGTTTTTGCTGTGCTCTCCAGAGAATGAATTCATCCCTGGTCACTACTTTCACCACACCGCGCATGGTATAGTGACCATTACCGCACATCTGGTCGCACGCAATTTCATATTCGAAATTCGGATTGCCCGTAATTTTCTTCATTTCTTCCGTGGTGTACGTGGGTGTAAACCACAGTGTTGTGGGCGTACCGGGCACAGCGTCCATTTTCAGACGGAAATGAGGCAGACCCACGTCGTGAATCACGTCCTGTGCATTGATCACCAGTTTAACCGGCTCACCTTTTACCACGTACAATGCAGAAGACTGGATGATATCGTCATAACCTGCCGGATCGGCTTTGATTACGGTCTTGTTGTCTACAGGCGCATGCCCATGATCGCCATGGCCACCACCTTTGGTTTCTTTTACCAGCACGGTGTCGTTCCACAACATACCGAGATCATTGCTGCCCGGGCTGATCAATCTGAAATATTTCTTTCCGAATGTGTTGTCTTTGCCCGGATAGCGGTAGATCCATTGGAATTGTTTGCCGGTCACTTCTACCACCATAGCGTCTTTGGGCGCTTCACCGGTAATCTTGAACCAGTAGAACAAACCAAAACCAACCAGTACGCACAGCGCAATGGCAGGAATAGTGGTCCAGATGATTTCCAGCTTATTGTTATGAGGATAGTAAAAAGCTTTTCTCTTGTCGCTATGCTGGTATTTATAAGCGAACCAGAACAACAAAATCTGCGTAGCAAAGAATACGGCGCCGGTAATGGCCAGGGTGATCCACATCATGGTGTCGATGTTGGTGCCCAGCTCAGATGCAGAAGGATAGGGCAGCAAGGTCTTTTTATACAACAGTTTGTTGCACCACCACACCCCGATCAGTCCCAGTACAAGGAACACTACCATCAGGAATGCATTGATCCTGTTATTTTGTTCGAATGCTTTCTTTTCGCCCTTCAATATAGAAACATACTCACTGGCCTTGGCAATCTGGAATGTGATCAGAAAACCGAGGGCGAGAATGGCCAACAAAAAAAATCCGGTAGTTGTCATGATCTTCAATAAGTTTTTTACAATCGGGACAAATTCCTTTCAGGGTTAATTATTCTGCTTTGCACGTATTCCCGGTTACGTGTGGTGAATAATCGTTTCTTTCACAAACGGGTGGTTCTTTGCTACCAGCGGATAACGGCTCAATGCCCTTCCTACTGTAAACATGATCAGACCAACAAAACCAGCCGCTACACCAAAGTCAAATATGCCGAGTTTAACCTCATTCGGAAATTGGCTGGGGAATACCATCTGGTAAAAATCCAGCCAGTGGCCAAAGAGGATCACAATTGCCATAAACGTGATAGTGGTATAATTTCTCTTGGAACCACGCTTCATCAGGATCAACAGGGGCGCCAGGAAGTTAATGATAAACATGAACCAGAACACGCCTGTATAGGGACCGCTGTAATTTTTGCTGGTTACACGCGGTTTGAAGTAAGTGGTTTCTTCGGGGATATTCGCATACCAGATCAGCATGTATTGCGAGAACCACAGGTAAGTCCAGAAAATAGAGAACGCAAACATGAACTTACCAAGATCGTGCAGGTGTTCCTGGTTGGTATATTCCAGGTATCCCTGGTTTTTCAGGTATACCACAAAAAGAACGATCAAGGCAATACCGGCCACAAAGGTGCTGGCAAAAGTGTACCAGCTGTACATGGTAGAATACCAGTGAGCATCAAGGCTCATCAGCCACAACCAGGGGATGGTAGACATTACGGTCAGCGCAAACCATACAATAAAGATGGAGGCCCATACCGTATTCTTGAAAATATATCTTCTGCCTGCATTGGGGTCTGATACGGGATTGTTGTCGGTTTCGCGGGAAAGCTGCCGCATTTTATATCCCAGCACCGTCCACAATCCAATGGCCAGGATGGTCCAGACAATATAGAAGCCTTTGTTCAGAAATCCTGATTTACCAATCAATACCTTGTCATTACCGGGATGCAGCCAGTGATACATATGCGGGTCAACCACCACGAGGCAAATCAGCACAATGCCCGCAATGATGCCCAGGGGAATCACTGCAACGGAGATGGCTTCGGTTACGCGGCCGAAAGAGATTTGCCAGCTGCCCATGGCCAGCGTAGTGGCGCACATAAAAAACATGGCAGCATTACATACCAGCAAAAAGTAGGTGCTGTTTTGCAACAGTGAAGCCCAGAACCGTGCCGGATGATCACTTTTGCCATAAAGGAAAAAACCTACAATAAGCGATACCAGACCCACTGCCATCAGTCCAATCGACCAGGTCCTGTACGAGCGGGGTATGCTGAAATATTCTCTTATAGCCATTATCCGAAGTTTATATGCTGTTTTCTAATCTTACTGTTTGTTGGTAGTATCAATGGTGGTGCCGCTTTGGCCGGTGCCGGTTGTCTGGCTGCCTGCCTGTGTCTTCGCTGCTCCTTTTGCACCGGCAGCCTGCTGCGCCTTAATGTAGTGGATCACCATCCAGCGCTGCGTGGTGCTCAGCTGCGAAGCATAACTTCCCATCTGGCCCTTGCCATAGGTAACGGAATAGAACATCTGCCCTTCAGGCATATTCTGATACATTTCCTGTCCTATGAGATTGGCAGGCGCCACCGGGTAAGGACCGTCGCCTCCCTTATATAAAGGACCGTTTCCATCGAGGGCAGTACCATGGCAAATACCGCAGTTGACGAGGTACAGCCTTTCCGCTTCTTTCATCTGCGCTTCATTCAAAGGCGGCAGCGGATTCTTGATTTGCTTTGATGCCTGGTAGTTGGTCTCTTCGCCGGGTTTATCGGGCCCCAGTTCAAAAGGAAACAGTTCTCCGCGCTTTACCGTTCCGGGAACCGGCATACGGTTATAGTTGATGCCCTGTTTGTGCAGGGTATCGATCGGGGTATATGTTTCCAGCGCCCGGCTGTAGAACATATCCGGCATATATGTAGCGCGCTGCTTTCTTCTTACATCACTACAGCTCCACAATCCTGCGGCCATTACCCAAACTGCTATGATCGATAATTTTTTCATCTTGCTTTTGTTTGTCTTTATTCAGGCTTTAAGCGGAAACAGGTTCTTCAAACAATTTTCTTTCCTTATCGTAACGGCCCAGCCACCACCCGGTTTCGGCGTGCTGTACGTTGATTTCAATAGCTCCCGCATTATTCAGGAAAGATTGTACTTCCGTTTCATTGGTTTTGGGAGTACATTCAATAACCATCACAAAACGATCGTCGGTAGCACGCGGATGAAAATGGTGTTTCTTCACAAATGGAGCCAGCTGGCACAGGTAACAGAACGTGAGCACCATACCCACGCAGGAGCACAACACCGTAAACTCGAATATGATGGGAATCCAGGCCGGCAAAGCAAAATGCGGTTTACCACCTACGTTCAGCGGCCAGTCTACCGTAAATGCCCATGTCATAAAGCTCAGCGCAGTAGTGGTGCCGAAGAGGGCATACAAAAATCCGGCAGTATGAATGCTGGTATCGCGCAGGCCCATCGCTTTGTCTAACCCGTGTATGGGAAACGGCGTGTACACATCGTGCAGCTTATATCCTGCCTTACGCACCTTTTTCACGGCATCGAACAATACCCCTTCTTCCGTAAAACTCCCAACTACAAATTTTTTGACAGCCATATTGCTATTTTGAAATTTCTGAATGCTTTTTTTTCAAATGGTTACCACTCGCTCTTAGTGATGCTCTGCATGTGCATCATGATAAAACTCGTCCGCAGTTTTTCTTTCTGTTGCGTCCATATTCTTTTTATACGAATCACCAGATTTTTTCAGGATGTGTTTGATTTCCGCAACGGCAATTACCGGGAAGAATTTCGCAAACAGGAAGTAGCAGGTAAAGAACAATCCGAACGTTCCCAGGTAAAAGCCCACTTCCCAGATAGATGGCCGGTAATAGGTACTCCAGCTACTGGGCAGGTAATCGCGGTAAATGGAGGTAACGATAATCACAAACCGTTCGAACCACATACCAATATTCACGATCACTGACATAAAGAAGGTAAGTACCAGGTTCCGGCGCAGTTTTCTGAACCAGAAGATCTGGGGCGAAATCACGTTACATCCCATCATCAGCCAGTAGCTCCAGCCATAGGGACTGTTCAGGTTCACC
This sequence comes from uncultured Chitinophagaceae bacterium, assembly GCA_937961055.1. Classification (GTDB taxonomy): domain Bacteria; phylum Bacteroidota; class Bacteroidia; order Chitinophagales; family Chitinophagaceae; genus CALCIN01. Next base: position 171,934 of record CALCIN010000042.1, read on the forward strand.
CTGTTTTCAAGGAATGCCCATTGCTCATACGGGTTCTGGCCATACCATGCCACGAACAATTCTGTGAGATAAGCGATACCTACTATAGAACCGGTGAGCAGAATTACTTTGTTCATCACCTCGATGTGCTCCATGGTGATGTATTCTTCAAGGTTCAGCACTTTACGTGTTACGATCAGCAACGTTTGCACCATGGCGAACCCGGAGAAGATGGCGCCCGCAACGAAGTAGGGCGGGAAGATGGTCGTGTGCCATCCCGGTACCACCGAAGTAGCGAAGTCGAACGACACCACGGTGTGCACTGACAATACCAGCGGTGTACTCAAACCGGCCAGTACCAGTGAAAGGCTTTCATGACGTTGCCAGTGTTTGGTAGAACCGGTCCATCCGAATGAAAGCACACCGTACATGAACTTGCGCCATTTGAGGCGTGCACGGTCACGCACCGTAGCGAGGTCGGGAATAAGACCAGAATACCAGAACAGTAATGATACAGTGAAATAAGTGGAGATGGCAAATACGTCCCAGAGCAGCGGCGAATCGAAGTTCACCCACAGCGGTCCGCGTGTATTGGGATAAGGCAATACGAAGAATGCGTCCCATACACGGCCCATGTGCCAGATGGGGAACTGACCGGCACACATTACCGCAAAGATGGTCATGGCTTCTGCGGCGCGGTTCACACCGGTTCTCCAGCCCTGGCGGAACAGCAACAGGATCGCGGAGATCAGGGTACCTGCGTGACCGATACCTACCCACCATACGAAGTTGGTGATGTCCCAGCCCCAACCAATCGTTTTATTCAGGTTCCACTGTCCAACCCCGTATACTACTTCCCTGTATATCGAATACACACCAAACAGCAGTAAAGCCACGGATATCAAAAATCCGATCCACCATAACCGTGTAGGAGCGGCTTCAATAGGCCGAACAATGTCTTCGGTTACCTGGTGATAATCTTTAGCGCCTTCAACCAGCGGAGGTCTGACCTGTGATTCGTACTTTATTAATGCCATAATATTGCGCTTTTAGCTGCCGGCCAAAATAGTCGTCAACTGTGAGCCTGAATTTTTTTGTTATGTTCTATTGCAGTTTCTTCCAGAGTTTCTTTGCCAAACTTCACTAATGCCTGCCTGTTATGCTTTCCTTAATGAGCTGCTGCACCTGCTGAATGTTCTTCTTTGCCTGATGCTTCCACTGCTGTTTCCACCACAGCATTGCGCACCTTGGCCAGGTAGTTCACGTTGGGCAGGGTATGCAATTGCTCGAGTGTATAGAATACCCGGTACTTGTTTTCTTCCCTGTGCTTGCTGATACCGCTCTCGGGGTTGTTTACATTACCGAACACGATAGCATCGGCCGGACATGCTTCCTGGCAGGCGGTTACTACGTCTCTGTCTTCCAGTACACGGTTTTCCTGTTTTGCTTTCAGTTTTCCTTCCTGCAGACGTTGCACGCAGAACGTACATTTTTCCATTACACCGCGGCCGCGAACGGTTACATCGGGGTTCAGCACCATGCGGGTAAGATCGTCGTTCATCATCAGCACCACTTCATCCAGCTTGCCCTCTTCCACCAGCGGACGCTGGTTGTTGGGGAAGCTGTCTGCTCCGAGGTAATCGGCCCAGTTAAAGCGCCGCACTTTGTACGGACAGTTGTTGGCGCAATACCTTGTACCGATACAACGGTTATAGATCATCTGGTTAATGCCTTCAGCACTGTGCGTGGTTGCCGCAACAGGGCAAACGTTTTCGCACGGAGCATTGTCGCAATGCTGGCAGGGCATTGGCTGGAAAACGGTTTGAATGCTATCCGGATCAAAAGGATCACCACTGAAATAGCGGTCAATCCGCAGCCAGTGCATATCGTGGTATCTCGAAACTTCAAACTTGCCTACAACAGGAATGTTATTTTCAGCATTACAGCTTACCACACACGCGCCGCAACCAAAGCAGGCGTTGAGGTCTATGCTCATGCCCCATTTTACCCCGGGCTTTTCATGAATGGGATAAATGGTGCCGTCTTTTTCAAAATCTTTCAGTCCGCCAAAATGTTTCAGCTCTTCATTCCGCTGTTCCCAGATCAGTTTGGGATTTTTCTTATACTCGTCCAGCGAAGTTTCGCGCACTACTTCTTTGCGGCCTTCGAGTCTGGTATGTACCTGTGATTGCGCAATGCGATAGGTTTTGCCTTTAACAACGGTTACTTCCGCATTGGGCGCATACCAGTCGAATGTAGTGCCATTATAGCTGAGGAACGGATAGGCGTTTCTACCCAGCGTGGTTCCATCCATGGCCCATACTGCCTTGCCAATGTCTTTGCTTCTTCCGAAACCTACAGCAATGGCAATGGTTTCGGGATGCATACCGGCCACGATGAGTATCGGGAGGTCTACTTTTTTGCCACCTACAGTTACATCAATCACGGGTTTTGCCGGTTCTACTTCATACCTGTCCGCATCCTTTTGATTGCTGATATCAATGCCGAAATGCTGTTTGGCAAATTGCGGCGATACCATTACATAGTTGTCCCAGGTAGCGCGGGTAATCGGGTCGGGCAATTCCAGCAGCCAGGGGTTATTGCCCTGTTTGCCTTCACCCAGTGATGATTTCTGATAGATTACCAATTCGTAGCCGCTGTTCTTGCGGAGGCCGGCCACGGCTGATTTTGCCTGTTCTACAGCGCTACCATTAAAGGCAACGGATGTAACAGCAGCAGTGGCGGGTTCAATGATGCCATCCTGCAATGCCTTGTTGTAGGCATCGCTGCTGCCCAGACGCGTGGTCCAGTAGTTTTTGAAATAGGCATCGTAGGTAGTAGCATTGCCGGAAAGCTTCAGCAGCGTGTCCTGGAACTGGCGGGTGTCGAACAGCCTGTTGATGGTGGGCTGCATCATGCTGATGTAACCAGCCTTGGGCTCAGCATCGCCCCAGCTTTCGAGGTAATGCGAAGCCGGCAATACATATTTACATAATACAGTAGTCTCGTCTTTGCGGTCGTTGCAGGAAATGGTTACCCGTACTTTCTTGATCGCGTCGATGAATTTCTTGCTTTCGGCGTATTCATAAGCCGGGTTGGTGTTGTATATGATCAGGGCGCCCACGCGGCCTGCTTCCATATCGTTCACCAGCGTCACCATATCGCTGTCAATACCCTGGTGGGTTTTGATCGGCGCTGCCCAGTTAATGGTAGTGCCATTGGCGCCGATGGCTTCATTGATGGCGTTTACAATGATTTGTACCTGCGGATTGTTGCTGCCACACACCACCAGTGCTTTGCCTCTGTTGGCAACAAGATCTTTCGCAGCTTTTTCAATACCGGCTTTCAGTTTTCCGGTTACCCCTTCAGCGCCCTGGCCGTTGATGGCGCTGAGCAGGGCAGCAGCTACCACACCGGTTTCAGAAGGACGATGGGTATAGCGCTCGTCGGCATTGGCGCCGGTCATACTCATCATGCTTTCAAACTGGTAGTGCTTGCTCATTTCGGTGTTCTCGGGAGTCACCTTCCTGTTCACAGTATAACCGCGCTGGAATTCTACCGGGCTCAGCCAGGTACCGAGGAAATCGGCTCCGAGACTTACCACCACCTTGGCATTTTCAAACAGGTAGGTGGGCAGTGCACGTTGTCCGTAAGTAGCTTCATTGGCCAGCAGCATACCGGTGTACGATGCAGCATCGTACTGCACATGGCGGCTGCCGGGATATTTAGCTAAAAATTCGTTGATGATTTGTTTGGTAGAAGGCGAAGTAATGGTACTGGTCAGTATCACCACCGGTGCGCCACCGAGGGCAGCCAGGTCGTCGCTGATAATTTTGTCTACTGCCTCGTAAGCCACCGCATTGCCATTGGCAAGGGGATGGCGTAAGCGGGCAGTGTCGTACAGGTCAAGTACAGATGCCTGCGCTCTTGCAGAAGTACCGCCTTTGGTATAGGAACAAAGTGTGTTACCGGCTATTTTGATGGGACGGCCGTCTCTTACTTTGGCCACAACAGGAATCACTTCGTTGCCACTGATGAAGGTAGTGGCATAATAATCAGCTACGCCCGGAAGAATGTCTGCCGGTTTGTTCACATACGGAATAGCCTTCCGCACGGGGGTTTCGCAACTGGCGGCAGCTACAGCAGCGGCTGTACTGAAGCCAAGGTATTTCAGGAAGTCTCTGCGCGATGCAGTAGCATTGGCTAATCCTTTGTCGTCAGCACTTTCAAAGGGCAATTCTTCGGGAAATTCATTTTCTGTTGCTTGCTTATAGGCCTCACTAGTATTGAACTCTCCAAAACTCTGCCAGTACTTTTTTTTAGCCATTTATATCAATTTGAAAATTTTAAAAATCGACCATGCGAAAATGTAAGCGTCCTGCCTGAAGTCTTATACCAACATCTTAAAGGACCCTGAACTTATCATCACATTTTCACATTTGCTAATGATCACATTAATAGTGACATTTCTGACAGTCGAGGCCGCCAATGTCGCTTACCGTAACACTGTCTCTTGTTCCTGCCTTTATTTCGTTGTGATACTTTTCGTAAATGCTGTAGAATTCATTTCCATCCTTACCATCGAATTTTACGCCGGTGGTACGGTGGCAGTTTACACACCAGCCCATGCTCAGGTCGCTGAACTGGCGTACTTCGTGCATGTTGTTGATATCACCATGGCAGGTCTGGCATTGAACGCCGCCTACTTTGGTATGCTGGGAGTGATTAAAGTAAACGTGATCGGGCAGGTTGTGGATTCTTACCCATTCTATTTCTTTTCCTTTGCCTGTATACTGCTTTGTTTGCGGGTCATATCCTGCTGCAGCAAAGATTTTCTGGATTTCTGCAGTGCCGTCTACTTCAGTGCCGTCTTCGCGGTAAAGCTTTTCACCGTTGTATTCCGTAATGGAAATATGGCAGTTCATACACACATTCACCGAAGGAATGTTGGCCTGCTTTCCTTCATAAGCACCGTTATGGCAATACAAACAGTTGATCTGGTTGGTGCCAGCATGCACTTTGTGTGAATAATAAATGGGCTGTTCGGGCTGATAGTCGTGATGACGTCCCATATTGATAGCGCCTTTCACTACATAATAACCGCCTACAATGAAGAGAATAACCGTAAGCAGTGCGATGTAGCTTTTATTGCGCCAGAACGGAATGGGTTCCTGTGCAGGAATGCCTTCTTTATCGTCGCTGAGTTTTTTGAGGCTGCTGTTTACCTGCAACATGATCAGGGCCACTACAGCTAAAATCAGCGTGAGGATGCCATATAATATGGAGTTGTCTTGTTCCTCAACCGGTGCACTACCACCACCTTCAACTTTCGGAGCAGGCGGCGGAGTAGTGATGTAATCAACCAGTGCTTCCAGGTCCGCATCGGTAAAATGCGTAAAAGGAGGCATGGGTGTGTTGTTATATCGCTTGAATAAATCGTTGAAGTATTCATTGCCTGAGGCAATTACATCAGTGCTGTTCTTGATCCACGCCTTCAACAATTCCCTATCTGGAACGCGGTCCTGAATACCTTCCATTTTTGGACCTACCATGTCCTTGGTAAGGTTATGACACCGCGCACAATTTTCCTGGAAGAGGGCTTTCCCGTTTTGTGCTACCAACTTATTACCGAACGACAGAACAACAATGATCAGTGCAGAGAGAAAGGCTTTCCGGGCAATTGGTGTTTGGTCAATCATATCAGTTGAATATGATGAAATTATGTGGAAAAATTTCCTGAATCGGCTGCAAAAATAAGTCAGGATTTCAACAAAATATCAACATGTTTAAAATTTTTTTAAGTCAATACTGGCGCGGGTTTCAGCGATTTTTCGTATCGTTTGTGCGTTTATGATCGTAATCATGTCACCGTTTTGTAAGGCTGTCCGCAACGTAATGACTTACCAACAAAATTGATATTCTGATAACCGGGATTTTCACGCATTTTTGCGTGCATGTTCCAACGGTTAAAGCAGCGATGGAAGGTAAACGGTGTTCAACTGTTTTTTATTTTGTGTGTGTTTGCTGTTACAGGTACCACTACTGCATACCTGACACGGCAGGTGACTTATTGGCTGAAACTTGATGTTACTTCAGCGTGGTATTGGATAATTAAATTATGTATGCTGGTTTTTGGATACCAGATACTCATCTTACTTTTCTCCATTCCGTTCGGACAATTTTCTTTTTTCTGGAATTATGAAAAGAAAATTTTGCAAAGACTTGGAATGCTCAAAAAGAATAATAAATCTGTCACAAGAGACAAAACGCACATCACAACAGACAGCGCACATCACATTACAGGCATGAACCAACCGAAGGAGGGCCATACACCCGAAACCCAACACACACAACGGCCATCACGCAATCCGCATCCCGAAACACGCATTGCCATCTTTGCTTCGGGAGCCGGTTCCAACGCACAACAAATCATCAACCATTTCAGGCATCATCCTTTCATCCGCGTGGCATTGATCGTTTGCAACAAACCCGGCGCCGGTGTGCTGAATATTGCGGCCAAAGAACAGATCCCAACACTATTGATAGAAAAGGAAAAATTTTTCCGCGGCAGCGGGTATGCAGATGAACTGAAGGAAAAAGGCATAGATGTTATTATACTGGCAGGTTTTTTATGGAAAATACCTGTTACGCTGCTGCGTGCATGGCCGCAACGTATTATTAATATACATCCTGCCCTGTTGCCTGCTTATGGCGGAAAAGGTATGTATGGCATGAACGTGCATACCGCTGTGATTGCCGCAAAAGAAAAGGAAAGCGGCATCACCATCCACTATGTTGATGAAATATACGACCACGGCGAAGTGATTTTCCAGGCAAAATGTACTGTTGAAGCGCAGGATACGCCGGAAACGCTGGCACAGAAAATTCATCTGCTGGAACACCTGCACTATCCGAAAGTGATAGAAAAATGGATTACTGAAATGCGTAAATAACAGCTCCAAAGGCACTACTACCCAAAATTGCCGTTAAATTATCTGCCGGCGTGGCATATGTCCGTAACTTGCCGTAATATCACATTGCTAATTTTTACTTTTTGCGTCTATCCAGGGGTATAATTATGATGGTATCGGCCATGTTATTGGCCGCAGCGCCAGCCTTTGCGCAGGTAAAGGTGAGTGGGCGGGTGTATGATATGTCGCGTTCTGTGCCGCTCGCGTCCGTAAGTGTTATGAGCACTTCCGGCACCGGCACTGTTACAGACAGCACCGGCCGCTATATGATCGTAGCCCACGAAAATGACTCCATATGGTTCTCTTACCTGGGCAAACCTACGCCCAAATATCCCATTCAAACCATAGGCAATATTCACAACTTTGAAGTAAGCCTCCATGTGAATGTCACCGAACTGAAGCGTGTGTTTATTGCTCCCCCCAATTACCGCATGGATTCCATTCAGAACCGCCGCGATTATGCCGACGTATTTAATTATAAGAAACCCGGCATCGATGTGGCGCTGGCTCCGGGTGGCGGGGCCGGACTGGACATCAACCAGTTTATTGAAATGTTCCAGTTTCGCCGCAACAAGCGCATGGCAGCCTTCCGCGACCGCCTGATCCGGGAAGAACAGGAGAAATACATTGAACATCGCTTCAACCGGGCGCTCGTCATCAAGATTACCGGGTTGCGCGGCGCCGAACTGGATACTTTTATGAAGCGTTACAAACCCGACCTCCTGTTTGTAGACATGGCCACCGATTACGAAATGGCGCTGTACATCAAACAGTGTTACGAAAAATATGTGCGGCTGAAACAGGTATTGAATGAACTCCGCAAAGAAGACGAGTAGCCAATGCTTTCGTCTTTTGTGATTGGCTATTTCCCCCACTTCAGGTGATTTCCCACTTTCAGGGATTCAGTATCTTCCCTTTCCAAATGTTGAGCTATGAGAAAGTTTATTCTAGGTATCTGCCTGGTAGTTGTTTATACCACAGGATGGGCACAGCCCAAAATTGCGCCAAAGGCCATTGCCCCCGAAGTGAATCCCATTGCAGCTGGATTCAACGTACAAAGACTGAACAGAATTGATGCTGCCCTTCAGAAATATGTCGATGACCAGCGGCTCAACGGCGTGGTGGCGTTGGTGATTCGCAATGGGCATATTGCTTACTACAAGAGCTTCGGCTATGCCGATATGGAAACAAAATCGCCCATGAAAAACGATGCCATTTTCCGCATCGCTTCGCAGACCAAAGCCATTACCAGCGTGGCCGTGATGATGTTGTATGAAGAAGGAAAATTCCTGCTGGACGATCCCATTTCTGACTACATTCCCGAATTCAAAAATCCCAAAGTACTGGACAAGCTGAATTTGCAGGACACCACCTGGACAACCGTTCCTGCAAAAAGAGAAATTACCATCCGCGACCTGCTGACCCACACTTCCGGCATTGGTTATGCGCAGATTGGTTCTGCAGAAGCCAGGGCCATTTACCACAAAGGTGGTGTGCTGGCCGGTATTGGCGTAGGAAAAATTGTACTGGCCGACCAGATCAAGTTGCTGGCCAAATTGCCTTTGCTGCATCAGCCGGGAGAAAAATGGACCTATGGTTTAAACACCGATGTTTTGGGTTACCTGGTAGAAGTAGTATCAGGTATGCCGCTGGACCGTTTTTTCCAGGAACGGATATTCAAACCGCTGGGCATGAATGACACCTATTTCTTTCTGCCCAAAGAAAAGCATCACCGTCTCGTGACCTTGTACGGTGAAGATGAAAAAACGGGCAAATTGGTGAAAACGAAAGACACCATTATGTTTGCCGGAAGCGCTTTTACCCCGCATTATCCCAAAACAGCGGGCACGCATTTTTCCGGTGGAGGCGGTCTTTCTTCCACGATATATGATTATGCCATTTTCCTGCAAATGCTCCTGAATGGTGGTGAATACAATGGCACCCGCTTGCTGAGCCGTAACAGCGTTCGCATGATGACCACCAACCAGGCAGGTGATCTGTATCGTCAGCCCAATCATTTCGGTCTGGGTTTTGGCATCACCACAGAAAAAGGCAGCAGTATACTGCCCACGCAGGAAGGAACGTTTGAATGGGGCGGCATGTTTGCCACCACGTATTGGGTAGACCCGAAAGAGAATATGGTGGCCTTGCTGTACCGCAATGTATATCCTACTTCGTTGCGCAATATTGCCAACCAGTTCAAGGTGCTGGTATATTCGGCGATTAATGACTAAATGTATTGAACACTGATAAACCACTACACTGCATATGGACCAATTGACACTTGGCATCGGCACCCGGCTGCAACATACCCAATACGGCCCTGGCGTAATTGTAGGTATACGTTATGCCACCTACCTGATATCATTCATTCATCATGGTATCAAGGAAATTGACAAGAACGATACGCATCTCGATGAAATCATACCCGAAAATGTAAGCGAAGAAATTGAAACCCATTCCGATGTAGAAAAGAGCCTGCTGAAAATTCTGCGCTTGTGGGGCGGCATCACAGAACCTACACCGCTCGGCGACCGCTGGAGAGGCGGCACCATGATTCTGCAACCGGCAGACAAATCACAAAAGCCGAAAGAAGTCCCGATCGATGTGTTCTTTCACAAAATAGTGATGCTCCGCGACCGCCTGCGGGTGATGGAACAACAAATCAATGCGCACAAGGTGCTGACGGATGAGGAAAAGGTAAACCTGCAGCAATACATTACGCGTATATACGGATCGTTGACCACGTTTAATGTGTTGTTTAAGAATAAGGAGCAGTGGTTTGTGGGTGAGAAGGGGTCGAAAGAGGAGTAGGATTTCGCAGGTAATTTTATAAAGATTGATAGTTTCCGCCTGAAGCACAGGTTTTCCTGGCCTCAGGCGGAAACGCAATCAAACATTATATTTCGCCAGCATGCTTTGCAAATTTTGAGATTCTTTTTTCTGAAAGGACAAGGTCTTTGTTTTCTTTCCATTCAAAACAATCGCTTTCGTGTGTGCTTCCCGGTTATTATAATAACTAAACAAAAAAATACCGTCCAGGCTCACGAGATTATGCCCAGCCCGGCTTTTCCCAGCACTACTACCCTCCTTCAATTCCACTGATACTTCTCCCCCAATAGCGCTGATCTCTTTTTCCAATGCACCGGCCCATCCCATGGCCCCATGCTCAATACATGCACCACCCCACCTGCCCCTCAGTTGCATGGCATAATTTTTTACTGTATTGGTATCTTAAATATTTAGTTATGGATAAATTAGAATTGAAGGGAAACTGGAATAAACTTAAAGGCAAGATCAAGCAGGCCTATGGCAATCTTACCGATGATGATCTGAGATATGAGGAAGGTAAAGACGAGGAATTGCTGGGACGCATTCAACAGAAAACCGGCAAATCAAGAGAAGAGATAATAACCTGGCTAAGATCACTCGGGTAATCCCGATGCATTTCCGGTTACAACCAAACGTCGCCTGGCAGCTTGCCGGGCGACGTTGTATTTTTATCTTCACTTTATATTGTTGCTATCTTGCATTGAATCTTTCACATGGCTTGAATCTACCTGCGAACCACTCACAGGCGGTTGTGGAAAGGCTGTGGAAGGATCACGGTGATGGGCAGACATGGTGGAATCACTTGCCGATGTTGTAGTGGTATCGCCAATACCCCTCGTGTTGCGCGTATCGCTGCTGTTGCCCGAACACGAAAAGTACAATGTTGCAACAAGCATAATCGTCGCCACGGTATTTACCGGTTTCATAGCTGAATGTATTAATACACATGAAGGTTTCAGCCTGTAACGGTAAAATAATTGTTCCATTCAACCTGCAGGTAAAGCATAGCAGGTTGAATAATATCAATTTTATAAAAAGGCTTTGCTGGGGAATAATTTCAACAACGAAGGCCGTTGTATCAATTGCGCTATTTTGATTTGGAATATTCCTTCAACGTTTGTTTCTCACGGCGCGTAAGACTTTGCATACCTTTTTTATGAATTTTTTCAAGTATGCGATCTACTTCTTCCTGTTTGTTGCGCTGGCTCATATTGTACCGGTCATCGATAGTATAATGCTGATGGGTTTTGTAAAAAAGATTGTCTACATACAGCGCTTCCGGTCTGCGCAGGATGAATACAATGAATACAATCGATGGAACTGCTATCAGCAGAATAGGAATGTAATTGGTCAAAACTACTTCAGGCCTCATGATGATCAGCGTGGTCATACCAATCAATGCCCCACCCAGATGTGCTTCATGCCCGATATTATCAGACCGCGACCGGATGCCATAGAGGCTTATCAGCACGAACAGGATGGTAAACAACCAGCCCGGCATAGGCAGTATCATAAACAGGTTCACACTCATACCGGGGTAAAGGGCCAGGCACGCAAAAATAACCCCGCTTACGGCGCCCGAGGCGCCCACAGCAGTGTAATCTGCGTGATGCCGGTGAATGAACAGCGCAAATAAATTCCCTCCCAGCAAACTTGCCACATAAATAATGAGGAAATTGAGCCACCCCAGGCTGAATTCGAGGCCGGTACTAAAGGCATAGAGCGCAAACATGTTAAATAATAAATGCATCCAGTTTACATGCAGCAGCGCCGAAGTGAAGAAACGATAATATTCACGATGCACCTGTATGCGTTCTACTTCAAAAGCATACCGTGCAAACATTGCATGGTTGCCGAAACCCCTTATGGAAAAGAGAACGGTAATAGCGATAATAATAAAGCCTATTGCACCAGTGAGTTCCATGTTTCAATAGTTTAATTTACGCACAATTCCTAAAACGGGGAACTTCCAAAAACTGTTGTTAAACACAAACAGCTTTGAAAAGTAAAAAATTATTCCTGAAATTTCTTTGACTGCAACCCTTCCTGCATTGTTGCTTTCTGCAAGGTAAATGCCGTTGACTACCAGTTTTTTTCATCCAAAGTTTCATTTTACAGAACATTTAGTATTTTCCGGAAAAACGTTGTAATATACCGGCTGCAGGTTTATCATAACAACACGATTGCAGATATAACACAGTTTTCTTATACAAAACCTCGCAGACCTGATAACCTTATTATGGAATTGAGTTCTATATTGTTTTTTATCGGAGGATTAGCAGTAATCCTCGTCGGGGCAGAATTAGTTTTGCGCGGATCGGCCCATATTGCTGCTATGTTAGGTGTGCGTCCCATCATCATCGGCTTAACCGTGGTAAGCGTGGGTACCAGTGCGCCTGAATTGGCCGTGGGCATTACAGCCGTATCGCAGGGAGTAGGGGAACTGGCCGTAGGTAATATTGCCGGCACCAATATGCTGAACATCCTGTTTATCCTGGGACTGAGCGCCGCTATCCGGCCACTGCCCCTGAACCTGTACAGTATCCGCCTCGATGTGCCTGTCATGATCGGTTCCGCGCTCATACTGGTACTCTTTTCACTCGATGGCGTGCTTTCCCAACTGGAAGGTATTATATTATTCCTGGGAGCTATTGTGTATACCATCATGCTCATTCGTACCAGCAGACGCGAATCCGCACAAATGCAAAAGGAATTCTCTGAAGAATACAGCACGCCCAAACCGGGCAAAAAGAAAAATACCGGTTTCTTTATCCTTAATTCCGTTTTTGTAGTGGGAGGTATTACGTTAACAGTGCTAGGCGCCAACTGGCTGGTGGATGGCGCTGCAAATATTGCCAGGGCGTTGGGCGTTACCGAAGCAGTGATTGGTCTTACCATTGTGGCCATCGGTACTTCTGCTCCCGAACTGGTTACTACCATTATGGCTACCATCAAAAACGATCGCGATGTGGCCATCGGCAACCTCATCGGCAGCAGCATTTACAACATCCTGGTGATACTTGGTCTTACCTGTGCCAGTTTCAAAAAAGGAGTAGACGTAAGCGACGATGTGCTCATGTTCGACCTTCCGCTGGCGGCGCTGGCAGCAGCAGTATGCTACCCCGTTTTCAGAAGTGATCACAAGGTTACCCGTACAGAGGGTATACTGTTCGTAAGCGCTTACCTGATTTACCTGAGTATATTGATATTCGTCCGCGCCTGAGCGGCGTGTAGTGGAAAAGCAGGGAAGGTTTGCCTGTAACAATAAAGCCTTCCCTGTTTTCAATTATGGCAGGATCAGTAAAGGAATTTCAGAGTCGTACACGAGCGCATTCACCATAGATTTTCTCAGCACCACGTCCTGGAAATCGCGCGAGCCTCTTTGCAACACCAGTACACCGCTGCGTTGCCGTATCATGAAGTTTTTCAGTTCTTCATGCACATTATCGCCTTCCTGGATTTTGTAATTGCATTGACTGATGTCCGTAAATACAGTGGTGAGTTCTTCCAGGTGTTGCAGCATTTTGGAATTGGCTTTGTCTTTGCTGATGTTAAAGAACTCCACGCACGCCACATGCCCCTTCAGGCCGTTCAGCAATTTCAAAAGCGACGCCCTATTCAACGGATATTCTTCACCAACGGCTACAAAAAATGTAAATGGCTCTACTGCTATATAATGCGGTGGAATAACCGCAATGGGAAGTTCAAATTCATCAATCACTTTCAGTATGGTGCTGCCCAGCACCATGTTCATAAACATACTCCGTTTTTTGGCCCCGAAAAATGCCAGATCAAATTGATGTTCCTGTATCAGTTCAGCAAGACGGGACAGTAATTTACCACTGGTAACATGCAAATCAAACCTGGCCGGATCGGTTTGTAAAGTTCTTTTAACGAATTCCTGCAGTTCTTCCAGTGCTTTTTCCTCGAGTTCTTTGCTCATCGCTTTCTTAAAATCGTTATCGGCAAATGCAGGAACTATCAGTTCTGCTTTGTGAAAAATATGAAGGCGTGCCCCGGAAAGATTGCAATAGTGATGTGCTGCATGGAGCGTAGCCGACGAATACTCCGAAAAATCTATCATTGCCAATACGCTTCTCATTGTAGGTTGATTTAATGATAGAAAATGATTTTGTTTTCTTTTAACACACGATGATTAAATATACTTAATAATGCGTGTGGACAGCATTTTCAGGCAGGCATTTTACTGTGTTTCAATAACAAAGCAAAGAATATCAGATAAACAGGACTTCATTTCCTTTTCCGGTCCGTGCGCGCGTATTTGCTAACGCTTTCCCAACTTTTATCCTTTAACGCATTATTTACAACCCGCTAACAGAAAGCGTCGTCAAACGAGAGTAAATTCAAAACGACAATCCCGCTTCGGCGTATTGTTTCGGTTGCACTACCCACTGCAACATTAGCTGCACGGGAATTCCGTAAACTTCAAATTACCCGGTATGAAGATCTTTACCTTTTTAGGCATTCTATGCGGTACTATACTGGTACTGCCTGCAGCCGCGCAAAACGGCTGGCCTAAAACAACCACCGCTGCCAATGGTACGGTAGTAAAGCTGTACGAATGGCAACCGGAATCTTATTCCGATAATAAACTGAAGGCACGCGCCGCTATATCCGTATTGGAAAGCGGAAAAACGGAACCCGTATTTGGCGTTGCCTGGCTGGAAGCTACCACCACCACCAACGGCGCGCAAATAGCGGTACAAAGCATTTATATAACCGATATCAGGTTGCCTGGTGAAAAAGATGATGAAAAACTTGAAGCTATTGCCGTAGCGCTGGAAAAACAGGCGCCTTCCTGGAATCTGCAGTTTTCCCAGGCCGAATTGCTGGCATCGCTCGAACTGAACGAAAAGGAAGCCAACCTTACTGAGAAATTCAACAACACGCCCCCAAAAGTTATTTACAGCAATGTTCCTTCCATACTGGTATTGATCGACGGAGAACCCAAATTTCAACACAACAGCGAATGGGGTGTGGACGCCGTTGTAAACACACCGTTTGCCATCGTACGACACAGCAACGGCCGCTATTATCTCTATGGCGGCAAACATTGGTATACCGCCACTGCTGTTACCGGTCAATACAGTATGACCACCGAAATACCTTCGAACCTGCATAAAGTGGCAGAGGCTGTAAACCAGGCCAATAAGAATGAAGCAGAGGAAAAAGATGCCAATACCATTTACAAAATCATTGTGAGTACCGAACCTGCGGAACTGATTCAAACCAATGGTGAAGCAAATTTTGCTGCAGTGAACGGTACCGGTTTGTTATATGTGAGCAACACGGAGAACGATATTTTCATGGACATTAATACCCAGCAGTATTATGTGTTGCTGTCCGGTCGCTGGTACCGTTCCAAAACACTCAATGGCAACTGGCAATACATAGCTCCTGATCAGCTGCCGGCTGATTTTGCCAAAATTCCTGCAGGTTCGCCCAAAGACAATGTACTGGCCAGCGTAGCCGGCACGCCGCAGGCCGAAGATGCCGTGAAAGAAGCACAGGTGCCGCAAACAGCCAAAGTAGACAGGAAAAATGCCAAAGCATCCATTACCTACGATGGCGATCCCGAGTTTGAATTGATTGAAGGCACCGATATGTATTATGCCGTAAACTCCCCCGTTTCTGTGATACGGTGGAGAGGAAGATATTTCGCTGTGGACAATGGTATCTGGTTCGAGTCGCACAGCGCCTGGGGTCCCTGGACAGTTTGCGTAACAAGGCCGCATGTGGTAGCGCTTATCCCGCCCCGTTACCCTGTGTATTATGTGAAGTATGTGTACGTGTATGATTATACACCCGATTTTGTGTATGTAGGTTATACACCGGGTTATCTCAATACGTACGTGTGCGGACCGGTAGTGGTATATGGAACAGGGTATTACTATCGCCCCTGGTACCGCCATTACTACTATCCCCGCCCATGTACGTGGGGCTATGGGGTAAGGTACAATCCCTGGTATGGCTGGGGCATCAACATTGGCTTCAGCACCGGTTGGTTCCATGTAAATATTGGCTTTGGCAATGCCCGACCCTGGGGCTATTGGGGCTATGGTGGCTGGTGGGGCCCACCCGTATATCGCCCGCCTTATTGTTATGCCCCGGTACGCTATGGCGGCTATTATGGCGGCGGTGGCTGGTATGGCCCTTATTATGCCTCCAACCGCAGCAGAAATGTGAACGTGAATGTTACCAATATCACTTACAACAATATTACTATCAATAACAACATCTATCGCAACCGCCGCGACGTGGTGGTAACGAACGATAACCAGCGTTATGTTCGTCCGGCCGTGCGCAGCAACGGTAACAACAATTTTGCTGGCAATAACAGGTTCAACAGTACAAATCGCTTTGCCAATTTCAATAGTGAACGGAACAACATGCGGAACGGCTCCGCAGACCGCGTGCACAACCAGCGGCAATACAATCTGAATGGAAATAATAACGCTGTTCCCGACCGCAACAACACCGGCAATCTGAACACCTGGAGAAGAAACCGTGAAGCTGTTGACAACCGCCCTGCACGCGAATGGAGCAACAACAATAATAACCGTATCGCAAACCGGAATGCCACCACACCCGGCAACAGTCCGCGTGAAGTAAGGGATCGCAACTGGCGCACCAATGAACGCAGCACCAATGGCGATAACACTACCCACGAACGCCGCAACTGGAACACCAACAGTGAATCACCCAATAGAACCATCCAACCCAACCGGGAACCGGAACGCCGTGAATTTTCCCGGCCTGGTAACAATAACCGCACCGAAGCGGACCGTCGCCTGCCCGAACGGCAATTGCAGAACCGTGAACCCGTGAGGAGGGAATTCTCAGGTCCTGATAACAACAGGCGCACAGAAACTGAACGTCGGTCACCGGTACGGGAAGTGCAGCGCGAAAGTTCTCGTACAGAACCTGCGCGGCGCACCATGGAAAGACCGCGCATGAACACCGAACAACGGGTTGATCGTTCCCCGCAAGTACAGCGCAGACCGGAAACAAATCGCCCGCCCACACGGGAAGCTGTTCGCCGGCACGATGTGCAGCCCCGCAACGGAGGAAGTGAAGCAAGACCTTCCCGCGGGGGCAATGGTAACGGTGGCGAACGCGGACGTGGTGGAAGAGGTAATTAATGTATTTAAAGCATTGCTGCAAGATTTCGGTCGGCTATCTGCAGCACAATCCCCGCCTGATGAGCGGGGATTGTTTTTGGGTTAATTGCAACATTCTTCCCTTAACACTGTTAAACAACATTTGCATGTAATTTCACCCCTATGCTGTCAATCATTTATTGTTATGATGCGTACTGCGGCTGGTGCTATGGCTTCAGTCCGGTGATGAAACGCATCGCTGCTGAATATGAAAACAAATTGCGCTTTGAAGTACTGTCTGGTGGCATGATCGTTATGGACAAGCCAAGGCATATCAGTGCCATGGCAGGCTATATCCAGGAAGCCTATAAAGTGGTGGAAGAACGGACCGGCATCCGGTTTGGCAACGATTTTTTGTGGCATATCAATAACCCCGACAAAAGCGACTGGTTTCCTCATTCGGAAAAATCAGCCATTGCCCTTGCTGTGTTTAAGGAATACTATCCCGATCAACAAGTGGCCTTTGCCGCCGATCTGCAATATGCCCTCAAGTTCGAGGGCCGTGACCTCACCGACGATGAAGCCTACCGCCATTTGCTGGACCAATACCAAATTCCGCATGAGGAATTTTATGGCCGGCTGCACTCCGAAACTTATAAGGAGAAAGCGCATTACGAATTCGCGCTCTGCAAACAACTGCAGGTAACCGGCTTCCCCACCGTACTGATACAGGTGGGCGAAACAAAATTCTGGCTGCTGGCCCGCGGTTACACCGACTATGATGTATTGAAAGAACGGATTGAACGTGTACTGGCCGATGCGAGTATCGCTTCGCGTTAAACGGAAACAGCGATGATTGTAACCATTCAATCGATCCCGCGCTGGACAAAAGCACCACGGTGGGCAAGCCGGTGGACTGTTTACCGTTTGTATAGCTGGATCAACCGGCATGGCACTGCATACCATCTGTATGCTTGTAACTAATAAATGAGTGTGCAACGAAAGCTGACAGGCAGAATAGCGTCTCAGAAAGTGTTGGTTAATTGGTATATTGTCAGCATATGACATTTTCACCTTTGCTATAAAAATCCCTCAAATGAAGCACTTTGGAATAACCGCCTGTTTTCTTTTGTGTATAGCTTTTGCCCGAAGCCAGGGCGCGTCCAACCCCAGCCAGGAGGCAACCAGGCCCAGGATGGATTTTGAAACATATAATCCCACCAGCACACTGGTAGTGCCGGAGCATCCGGTTACGCGTGCACGTTTTCCTTTCATAGATGTGCACAATCACCAGTGGAATATGGCACCCGGCAATATTGAAGAGTTGCTTAAGGAAATGGACAAGCTGAACATGAAAGTAATGGTAAACCTCAGCGGCGGCAGTGGCGATAACCTGAAAAGTAAATTAGACAATATCAAATCCATTGCACCGAAGCGGTTTATCGTTTTTGCCAATATAGATTTCCGTGGCATAGGCGAACCGGGCTGGACCGAAAAGGCCGTGCAACAACTGGAAGCCGATGTAAAGGCTGGCGCCAATGGGCTCAAGATCTTCAAGAACCTGGGATTTGCTGTAAAGGATACCGATGGTAAAAGAGTTACAGTTGACGATCCCCGCCTCGATCCCATCTGGGCCAAATGCGGCGAACTGAAAATTCCCGTGCTCATTCACACGGCCGATCCCAAACCGTTCTGGGACCCGGTAGACGAACATAATGAACGCTGGCTGGAGGTGGTAACGCATCCGAACCGCAAACGGGGTGAAGATAACCCCGCTCCCTGGGAAACCTTGATTGCAGAGCAGCACCGCATGTTTAAGAAACATCCCCAAACCACCTTTATTGCCGCACATTTTGGCTGGTTCCCCAATGACCTCGGCAAGCTGGGTAAACTGCTGGATGAAATGCCCAATGTAGTAGTAGAGTTTGGCGCGGTGATTGCCGAGCTGGGCAGACAACCCCGTCAGGCACGCAAGTTTTTTGAAAAATACCAGGACAGGATATTATTTGGTAAAGATAGCTGGGTGCCTGCTGAATATGCTACTTATTTCCGGGTGCTGGAAACAGAAGACGAATATTTTCCGTATCACAAAAAATACCATGCTTTCTGGGCAATGTACGGGATGGGATTGCCGGATAATATCCTGAAAAAGATTTACTACAAGAACGCGTTGCGTATTATTCCGAATATAGATAAGACTTTATTTCCTGATTGAAGGAAATACAGAAGCGCATTCAATAATAGCGGCACAGAGCAACTTTGATCGTAAAATGTTCTCTGTGCCGCTTTGCATTCCTGCACTGCTGTTGTTCAAAAAAATTTATCCTTCCAGTCTTCGCACTTTAATTTCTTGTGAAGTGAAAATCCGATGCCCTTTCCTTCCCCTTTACCGTTCCTTCAATGCGCGCATGCAAACTGTCTGCAGATACGAGGTGGTAAATAATTCGCTGCGGAAAATCATGCTCCTTGTTTTCAAAAACATACCGATTAGCTGAAAAATTGACCAGACGGAAAGGCACTGCCTGGCCATTGTTCTGATTTTTCACGGCCGGACTGTAAATAATTTCCTTGTTTGTTATAAACAGTTCTATTTCTTCCATCACAATGGTGTCGGCGTCGTTTATGCGAAAACTTCTGCCTTGCAGTTTCTTATTATCTGTCACACGCCATTCTTCATAGACAGGTCCGCGCCGGGTTTCCATTTTCCATATGCCCGCCAGGCTACGCAGCGGATTGAAATCTTCCTGAGTAAAATTTTGGGCGCCGGCGTGCTCGCAGCACAAAAGCCCTATCAGGAAATAAGCAGATTCTTTTTCATAGATGTGTTTGTATTTAAAACAATGACGATCATTACAGCAAACCTGGGACATCTTTTTTTCAATATTACTGAAATTAATGTATCAGGAATTGCCGCTTATACTACCGGTTAAGATTAAATAGTTCTGACTGATATCAATAATATTTCAATGATACTTTACTGATTGATGCTTAACCTTTATTTACAATCCGGTTCTCCTTAAATCCCTTTCGTTATCTCAATAGCCGTATTCGTCCATCATTTATCGCATTCCGGTAGTAATAAACTTGTCTTGGTCCAATCCGGGATTTTATTTGGCATGTATAATATCTACCTTTAATAAAACATGCTGTATGAAACACCTTACTATTGTTTGCTGCTTATGCTACCTGCTTTTCGCTGTGGGCTGTAATGAAGCCGGCCGGGATGCCAACGTTAAATCGGCCGATTCTGCCAGCAACGAAAGCATCGCTTCACCTCCTCCTGCTCTCGATCCGGAAGCGGCTATGGAGCGTTGGAAGGATTACGCCACACCGGGCGATATGCATAAAATGATGGCTACCTGGGATGGCCAATGGACCAGTGAAATCACCAGTTGGGATCAACCCGGATCAACCCCTCATAAAAGCGTCGCCACCGCCCAAAACAAGATGGTGCTGAATGGTCTCTACCAGGAATCAGTAATTACAGGTAATATGATGGAGATGCCCTTCGAAGGAAAACAAACGCTCGCCTACGACAAAATCAAGAAACTGTTTGTATCTACCTGGATTGACAATATGGGCAGCGGCATTATGTATTCAGAAGGCCCCTGGGACGAAGCCACCCAAACCATCACCCTGAAAGGCAATATGGTACACGCCGGTTTTGGTCAGGAAATACCGGTAAGACAGGTAACGAAAATAGTAGACGAGAATACACAGGTTATGGAAATGTACATGCCGGGGCCCGATGGAAAAGAATTTAAGACAATGGAAATTGTGAGTAAACGATCGAAATAAAATAATGTATACTTTCCTCTTTCATTCTTACCGCCACACGCCGTTAATTGCACCTATCAGGGTAAGTAATACCAGGCTGTAAAAGGCATTAATCAGGATCCCTCTCCAGGGTTTCAGTTCAAATAAACTATGAATGGCAATGGCAGTAAAAGTCCAGATGCCTGCCAGGAATCCTGCAGTGGCGCCCCAGGCCAAACCTGTTTTAACCACACAGTTTGCCGGGCAATCAGCTGCCGGGTTGGCCAAACAATTCAATGACCACCTGGCCGATTGAATACTGGCAGCTTTTGAATATAACGGTTTTGAATACCTGCTAAAACCGGTGAAGCCCGAAAAGCTGGAACTTTCCCTGCGCAAGTAAGAAAAGCTGTAACAGCATTTCACGGCCCGTTTCCGTCAATTGTTGCGTGGACACAGGCGCCCCGGCAGGAAAAATACAAAAGCAGGTTCCTGGTAAAAAGGGAACGGATTATATAATTATTAAAACAGAAGACATCGCCTACTTTCATGCGGCGCACAAACTGGTATGCCTGGTAGATAACAAAGGACAGGAATTCATGCTTGATCAGTCGCTCACCGATATCGAATCACAACTCGATCCGGCACGGTTTTACCGGGTAACCCGAAAATATCTTATCAACAGCAGCGCCATCGAGCGGATCAAAACCTGGCCCAAACGTAACCTGCTGCTTGAAGTGGGACCGGCTATTGGAGTAGAAATTATTATTAGCCAGGAAAATGCAGCAGTCTTCAAAGCATGAATGGGGAATTAAAGGAGAAGGGCAGAAGAGAGAAACGCATACGCAGTTTCTACAGGTAAGCTTTCTTTCTTCCGCCTGCGGACTGCTTATTAATTTCTTCTGCCTCCGCCGCCACCTCTTCTCTGCGGACGTAAAGAAGGTTCTATTTCATCTTTCCATTTCTTGTATTGTTCTTCGGTA
The DNA here is from genome assembly GCA_937961055.1 of uncultured Chitinophagaceae bacterium. Lineage (GTDB taxonomy): Bacteria > Bacteroidota > Bacteroidia > Chitinophagales > Chitinophagaceae > CALCIN01. The sequence continues at coordinate 193,576 of CALCIN010000042.1, forward strand.
AAGATTTTTTTCAGTTTTTCATCGCGGTCAGTGTTCATTTTCTGAAATTTTTCGCGCATCTGGTCGCGGTCGGGTGGATTCCCGCCCCCACGCATTTCCTGCATCATTTTATCACGGGCTTCATAAAATTCAGTAAATACCGCTTTGGTCTTATCGGTCTGGTCCTTGTCCAGCCTGAGGTCGGCCAGTTTTTCCATAGTGGCATTCACTCTTTCTTCAACGGTACGCTGCATGGGTCCGCCCTGGGCATGAACGGTACCTATAGTTGCAAAAGCTACAGTAAGCAATAAGAGTGCTTTTTTCATGGTTAACGTTTTTTTATGTAATGAATCAACAAAATTGGAAGCCGGGCCTGTGTAAAACCTGCGCAAACGGGCAAAATATTTGCAAAACGGGAAACATATTGCGGCCCGAGTTCCGGATTACCGCATGCAGGACACCGCCCACACCGATTTACCACCTGTAACCCGAAACCCGTAAGCTTATTCGCCTGTTTGCCGAAATCATTTTATCTTGCATGTCCCTTTAAAAACAACAGAATCATTATGGAATATGAAAAAATCGTTTCGGTAACGGGGTTGCCCGGGCTTTATGAACTGGTGAGCAGCAAAAGTGATGGCGCCATCGTTCGTTCCCTGGAAGATAAAACCACCCGGTTTGTGTCGAGCCGCATCCACAACTTTTCACACCTGGAAAGCATTGAGGTGTACACTACCCGGGAAAACGTGAACCTGGTGGAAGTGTTCAAGGCAATGGGCAACAGCAGTGAAAATTTACCGGATGAAAAAGATAATAATGCACTGAGGAAATATTTCGAGAAAGTATATCCCGATCTCGACTTTGAACGGGTATATGCCAGCGATATGAAGAAGATGGTAAAGTGGTATGGTATTTTAAAGTCGAATAACATCGAGATCAAACTGAGAGAACCGGAAGAAGAACCTGTAGAAGCACAACAACCCGAACCGGAAGAAAAGGAAGCGCCGGCAAAACCGAAAAAAGCGGAAAAAGCTGAAAAGGCGGAAGCGCCTGCCAAAGCTGAAAAGCCGGTAAAAGCAGCCAGCGAAAAAGAGAAAGAACCGGCTAAGAAAGCAGCCAAACCTGCTGCCAAATCAGCCGCCAAAAAAGAAAAAGAAGAGAAAAAAGAAGCCCCTAAGAAAAAAGCGGCCTCCAAAGCGGCCAAGACCGAGGCCAAAAAAGAAACCCCTGCCAAGAAAAAGGCGGCCGCAAAGAAATCTACCAAGAAGTAGTAAATAGTAAGGCTTAAAAAAATTATTCAATGCTTACTGCTGATATACGTAAGTTGCCGCGGCATTATTTGCCCGAAGATTTCAAGGTAACAGACTGGAACAGCCTTGAGCCTTATTTTAAGGAATTGCTGGAAAGACCCATCCAGAGCCTGGCAGACCTGGAAAAATGGATGAAGGATATGAGCGAACTAGAGGCTGTGGTAAGTGAAGATGCCTGCTGGCGGCAAATTCGCATGACCTGCGATACAGAGAATAAAGAACTGGAGCAGGCCTTTGTGTATTTTGTTACCGAAATCCAGCCCAAAATTCAGCCGTATGCCGATAAACTGAACCGCAAACTCGTTGAAAGTCCCTATACGGCACAGCTGCCCCAGGAAAAATATTTTACCTACCTGCGCAGCATAAAAAAGAGCATTGAATTATTCAGGGAAGAAAATATTCCGCTGCAGTCGGAACTGAGCGTGTTGCAACAGCAGTTTGGCGTGATTGCCGGGAAAATGACCGTTGAAATCAACGGCAAGGAATATACGCTGCAGCAGGCGTCCAAGTTTCTTGAAAATCCCGACCGCAAATTGCGGGAAGAGGTATACCACAAAATCAACCAGCGGCGGCTGCAGGATAAAGATGCCCTCAACGATTTGTTCACCTCGCTCATTAGCAAAAGGCACCAGGTGGCGAAAAATGCAGGCTTTGACAATTACCGCGATTACAAGTTCCGCGATCTGGGCCGCTTTGATTATACGAAAGAAGATTGTTTCCGCTTTCATGAAGCAGTAAAACAACATGTGCTGCCACTGGTGAACCGCATTTATGAGCGGAAAAAACAGAAACTGGGTCTTGATCCTTTACGTCCCTGGGACCTGGAAGCAGAACCCGAAGGCGTAAAACCGCTCAATCCATTCAAAACGGGCAATGAATTGCTGGAAAAAACCATCCGCGTATTTGAACGCACCCATTCATTTTTCGCTGCCTGCCTGCGCAAAATGAATGAAATGCAGCGCCTCGACCTCGACAGTCGCAAGGGCAAGGCGCCGGGTGGTTATAACTGTCCGCTGGCAGAAACGGGCGCACCATTTATTTTCATGAATGCCGCCGGGCAAATGGGCGATGTTACCACCATGGTACATGAAGGCGGACATGCCGTGCATTCTTTTCTTGCGCATCCGCTGGAGCTGACGGCTTTCAAGGAATATCCCATGGAAATTGCAGAAGTGGCCAGCATGTCGATGGAGTTGTTTACCATGGATGCCTGGGATGTTTTCTTCGACAATCCCGACGACCTGCGCCGTGCCAAAGAACATCAACTGGAACGGGTAATTACCATCTTCCCCTGGATTGCTACCATCGATAAATTTCAACACTGGGTATATGAAAACCCTGAGCACTCCCTACAGGAACGCACTGATGCGTGGATGCGCATACTGAATGAATTCTCTTCGGGCGTAGTAGATTTTACGGGATTGGAAGAATACCGTAAATACGGATGGCAAAAGCAATTGCATTTGTTTGAAGTGCCGCTGTACTACATTGAATATGGTATTGCCCAGTTGGGCGCAATCGGGCTGTGGAAACAATTTAAGCAAAACAAAGAAGCAGCATTGAACAACTACATACTGTCCTTACAATTGGGTGGCACCAAAACGTTGCCGGAGTTGTATCAGGCTGCCGGCCTGAAATTTGATTTTTCACCCGAATACATCAAAGAACTGATGGACTTTGTGAGCCGTGAAATGGATGCACTAAACGTTTACCTATAGCCGGAAAAAATACCCGGTAAGTTGTATGCAAAGTATTAGTTCTATTAATTATATTTGTAGTCGCAGAAAAAATCAGATAGTAAGTGCCATGCATTTGCTATTTCAAAATAGCTACTAATCAGAGCCTTAACCAAAAGTCCCGGTGTTTCTACATCGGGGCTTTTTGTTTGCATAAGCTTTTATAAGGAGGTTGCATTGAACAGTTGCGCTGAAGCCTTGCAGCTTACCTGCTTCATCGATTCTTATTTACACGCTTAACATAGTTCTTGCACCAGGGCCAGACTGGTATGGCCTGACAATTGGATGCCTTATCTGCACTCTTTGCAAAGTCCTTTCACCACCATCTGGTAATCTTCAGGAAGAAATCCTTTGGGAAGTTGTACAGGAGGAACCGTTACATCGGCAAGGCAGGTAGTGGTGCCGCAGGCACTGCATACAAAATGCACGTGGTTGTCGTGATGATGGCCTTCCGAGCAGTTATTATTGCATAAGGCGTACAACACGGAGTTGTCGTCGGTGGGAATGGTATGAATAATTCCTTTTTCGAGAAAAGTATGCAGGGTGCGGTAAATGGTAACGCGATCGAATTTTTCGCCCGTACCTTTTTCAATATCGCTGTGCGCCAGCGCGCCGGTGCTGGAAAGGAATAGTTCCAGTATTTTCTTTCTGCTACCGGTTACGCTTAACTGATTTTGCCGTAGAATATGGTCAATACGGGTGTTCATGATTCGATTACCGCCGAAAAATTACCACAAGTTTTTTACATGTGGCGCAAGTTAAGGGAGGCAGGGAAGGTTTTTCACTACAGGGCAGCCATCGCTCCCCCCCAAATGCCCTATCGTGTTGACACAAATATGTTGCAGCTCTTTGGGCACATCCATTTGCCAACCCATCCCCTCGCTGGCGTGGCGCCAGCACGATCTTACACCAGAAACTGTATTGCATGGCCTGGGTAGTCCGTAAATTTGTGTCCACACAATACCCCACCTGCCCGGTTCATTCCCAACTATTTTTTTGCTACAACAGGCTCTTCCAACAACGTAGCTATATGTTCCTTCAACAGCTTCAGTTCGTCTTTCTTCAACCCATCATAAATTTTGCGCACGCGTCCGTTCTTGTCTACAAGGGCAAAAAACTGGGTATGAAGAAACTGTTCCTCTATACTTTGCAGGTTGTTGTTCGGATCGTCCAGCAGGTAACTGTTGCGCGCCATGTTGTATAGACTGTCCTTTCTTCCGGTAAGAAACCACCAGCGATCGGTATTCACCTGCAGGGAATCGGCATATTGCTTCAGTCGTTGCGGATTGTCAACATCGGGGTCGCAGGTATGCGACAGGATACGGAAGCCGTCTTCATGCTTGTACGCCTCGTAAATGTCGCGCATGTTGGTATTCATGATCGGACAAATGCTGCCGCAGGTAGTAAAAAAATATTCAGTTACATACACTTTGCCTTTGATATCCGCCTCGGTCACCGTGCGGCCGTCCTGGTTGGTAAAGGAAAAGGGTTGCACATAGCTCAGCACCGGCAATTTTACCGTTCCAAAATCCGGTATGGTACGGGTCAGGGCTACATAAAAACCAAGTACGAGTACGGTAAAAAACACCACGTAAAAAATTGTCTTCCTGCTCATGATCTTTTTTGTGTTTGTGGGTGACCGGCTACCGTTGCCTCCGCTACTGTACAGTGCCTTAGCCGGGTGCAAACGCAGCTTCAAAGCACAAAATTACTGCCATATGTCTTCCCTGCGGTCAATTTTAATAGAACAAATTATTTGCAACTTTGTTGCATGTATTGATTTAACCTTCCTATCTTCGCATCATGAATTTCCGAATCAACTGGGACGCTCTGGGTATTACAGCTTCTGTGGCCTGTGCCATTCATTGTGCGGTATTGCCGCTGTTATTGACCAGCTTACCGGTTTTTGGAATTGATATCATAGAAAATCCGGCATTTGAATATTTCATGATAGCGCTGGCCTTTGCTATTGGCGCCTGGTCTATGTGGCATGGATACCGGAAACATCATCACAGCACGCTCCCGTTTGTGATTTTCCTGGTTGGCATGCTGCTTTTATTGGCCAAACAGCTCTGGCATAGTTACCAATTGTGGTTTGTGCCTGCAGCGGTGCTGTTTATCGTCAGCGCCCACCTGATGAATTACCGGCTTTGCCGCGTGCATAACCATGCGCATGCGGATGATTGCAAGCATTAAAGTGTCCCTGGTACGGCAGCTTATAGCCGGCAAGATCGGTACTCTTTGCCCTCCGGTTGCGATTATTGCTTTCTGCCTCACCCACTTGCAGTACAATAGCTTCCCGTTTTTCTGACCTCCCCGGCTTTTCCGCTTCCGCATTCCCCCGATAAAAAGCAACAATTACCGCCACTCTTTGTTATTTTTGTAGTTCTAAAATCAGCAATATGATAAAAACAGGAAATCCTGTCATCAGCATCTATACAGAAATGACACCCAACCCGGAAACGATGAAGTTTGTGGCGAATAAGCTGTTGTACCCGGGGAAGAGCATAGATTTTCCTGATGTTGAGTCGGCAAAACCAAGTCCTTTGGCGGTAGAGTTGTTTGGCTTTCCCTTCATTAAAGCGGTATTTGTGGCCAGCAACTTTGTTACGCTTACCAAAACACCGGAAACCGAATGGAATGATGTAATTCCTACCATACGCCAGTTTTTGAAAGAATATCTGGAAGAAGGAAAAGTGGTGATCAATGAAGATGAGGTGGCAGCTATCAAACAGGAAAGCTCCAATACAGTGGCGGCCGATGACGACGATGTGGTAAAACGCATCAAAGAATTACTGGAAAATTATGTAAAGCCGGCTGTTGAAATGGATGGCGGCGCCATTCAGTTCAAAAGCTACAGCGATGGTGTGGTAAACCTGATGCTGCAGGGCTCGTGCAGTGGCTGTCCGTCGAGCATGATTACCCTGAAGGCCGGTATTGAAGGCATGATGAAACGTATGATCCCTGAGGTAAAAGAAGTAGTAGCCGAGGCAGAATAATCTTTATAACTCTTGTTGACATACATAAGGCTTTCCCATTTTGGGGAAGCTTTTTTTGTTTCACCTGGCGCGCGTCCATGATGCCCGATCAAAGCCAATATGCCCGTTAAAAGCGAATCCGCCATTGTTCCCCCAAATTCCGGTAAATTGCTGTATAATGGTAACGTTGTACATAGGGTTTGCGCTGCTGGCTACCGGGGTAATTCTGCTGGTGACGGCACTGTTCATGCCCGACCGTTACTTTATCGAAAAAACCATCTTCATCAGCAAGCCGGTGGCGTTTGTACTGGAAAGAGTAGCCGATTTAAATTATTACGCCCAATGGAATCCCTGGCAGCAAATGGACCCCGATAGCAAACGCGCAATCACCGGCCTGCCATTATCACCGGGCCACTCCTATCGGTGGGAGGGCAGAAAAATCGGCACTGGAAGTCTTACCCTGCGCCAGATCGATCGGCGGCACGTCCATTTCGACCTGGAATTCAAAAAACCCTGGAAAGCATTCGCCAGCGATAACTGGCTGTTTGAAGAATGGGGCAATGGCGAAACAAAAGTCACCTGGCAAAACAACGGCGACCTCCCCTATCCCGTTGCCCGCCTGATGGGCCCGATGCTGAATAAAAATTTGGAGAAGCAATTTGTGAAGGGACTGAAGAATCTGAAAGAGTTGTGCGAAGGTGGGACCAATCTCGCATCAGTCGGGAACAGCAGTGCGGAAAACTCGGAAGGCAAGCGAAGGAAATAAACGCATCAGGTGAATGGCCATCCATTCTTTAGAAAAAGGCCGCCCTACATATTGCTCTTTTTTACCTTTCTCAATGGCTCTTAATATTTGCTGTGCAGTTTTCCCGACATCATAACCGCCGCCGATATGTTTTCCCAGGCGGTTCAATTTTTCACCCGAAGCCGTTACCGCATTCAACGATACATTGGTTCGTATATAGCCAGGCGTTATGAGCGTTATTTTGATGTTATCCCGCCAGGTCTCCGTACGCAAACAATCAAAGTAACCATGCAAGGCATGTTTGGCGGCCGCATAGGCAGCACGCATAGGTGTGCCGATCTTGCCCATTACACTGCTGATCACCACAAAATGCCCCTTTTGCTGCTGCAGGAAATGCGGCAAGAGCAGCCGCGTTAGTTCTATATAACTGAAATAATCTACCTCCATCACTTTGCGGTGCACGGCCGGCAGCGTATCCTTCACCAGTCCGCGCTGACTGATGCCGCCGTTATGGACCATCACATCTATTTCGCCAAATGCAGTAATGGCCTGGCGCACGGCTGCTTCAAAAGTATCAGGCGCCTCCAGGTCGAGGGGTAATACGTACACTTTTGCTGCACCGGCCGCCTGTTGCACGCGCAGCAGTTCTTCTTTGCGGCGTGCGGAAATAATTACCTGCGCACCTTTGTTTACCAACGCATAGGTCATTGCTTCACCAATGCCGGAAGAAGCTCCGGTGATCCATATGGTTTTGTTGTGAAAATAGCTCAATGGAAATAAGTATTTGGGGTTACAAAGATGGGGCGCAAATGGTAAATAAATATCAGGTTAATGTTTCCAAATTTTCTTCCATCCCTGCCATTTCCCGTTCGTTGTTCATTATTTTGCGGCCTCTATGACGTTAGAGGAATTCTTTCGGCTGTTCGTAGAAGGCATGCAGCAAACTTCGCTGTTGGAGTATGTGGCTGTCTTCGCTGGTGTGGGCAGTGTATGGTTTTCACGGATCGAGAATATATGGGTGTACCCCATAGGACTGATCAGCACCACCATTTACATTTATCTCAGCGCCACTGCCCATTTATACGGGGAAGCTGCAGTAAACCTGTACTATACCGTGATGAGCATTTATGGCTGGTACTGGTGGCTGAAAAAAGATAAAAACCATCACCGTGTAGTAACCATCCAGCATTCTTCCGGGAAACAATGGCTGCAGCATCTCCTGTTTTTCGCAGTGTTTTATGTACTCATCTATGCAGCCCTGACCATTCTGCGGGAAGGCTTTGGCCAGTCTACCATTCCCTGGGCCGATGCCTTTGCCTCTGCCACCGCCTTCACCGGCATGTGGCTTATGGCGCGTAAGAAAGTAGAAAGCTGGTACTGGTGGATAGCTACCAATTTTGCCAGCATTCCCCTGTATTTCGTCAAACAATTTGTATTTACCAGTGTATTTTATGCGGTGTTGCTGGTGATGGCATTCTTTGGACTGGTTGAATGGAAAAAGCGGGCCAGGGTTGCAAAACAAAACCTTACTGTTTCATGACAATATAAATCTGTGAAATCTGTCTTCACGCTTTTAATCGTATGCAGGCATCGCTGAAAAAAATTGTGGCTATTGGCCCTGAGTCAACCGGTAAAAGCACCCTGTGCGAACAACTGGCCCGGCACTTCCAAACCACCTGGGTGCCGGAATACGCACGTGAATACCTGCTGCAGCATGGCACTGCTTACTCGTATTACGATTTATTGCACATTGCCAAAAGCCAGGTACAGTTGGAAGATAAGCTGGCAGCCGCTGTGCCGGCAGCGGCAAAACCCACTCCACTGTTTGTAGATACCGATCTCTATGTGATGAAAGTGTGGTGCGAATTTGTATATGACCAATGCCACCAGTGGATCCTCGACCAGATAGCCGTGCGTCAGTACGATCTGTACCTCCTGTGCAATATTGACCTTCCCTGGGTACAGGATGGACTGCGAGAATACCCCGACCTCGAGAGCAGGCAAAAATTGTACAACATATATAAAGATATTCTGATTAATCAATCGGTACCCTGGGTGGAAATATCCGGCACGCCTGATGAACGGCTGAAAAAAGCAATAGCAGCAACCAGCAGGTTGCTGAACCAATAACAATTACTTTTGCTCATTCGTTGTGGCATGGTTAAAGTACTAAGAGCGCATCACCGGCTTGTGTTTTACACAGCCTGGCTGCTGATAAATGTTATACAGGGTGGATATACGGAGCTGTTTGACGATGAGGCCTATTACTGGATCTACTCTTTGTTCCCGGCATGGGGCTATTTCGATCATCCCCCTATGATAGCCATGCTCATCAAAGCCGGATATACCATTTTTCCCAATGAGCTGGGTGTTCGTTTCTTTGTGATACTGCTCAACACAGCCACTATTTATATTACCGGCCAGCTGATCGATAAAAAAAACGACCTGTTGTTTTATGCCATAGCTGTCTCTATTGGCATTGCCCACCTCGGTGGTATGATTGCCGTACCAGACGTGCCCCTGCTTTTCTTCACCGCTTCCTTTTTCTGGTTGTACCGCAGGCTGCTTGCCCGGCAAAATGTCGTGAATGCCGTGTTGCTGGGCATCAATATGGCGTGTATGCTTTACAGTAAGTACCATGGCATACTGATTATTGGCTTTACATTCTTGTCGAACCTGAAACTTTTTCGACACTATACCATTTACCTGGCCGGGGTAATCACTACTTTATTGTATATACCACACCTGTACTGGCAATACCGGCACGACTGGCCCTCGGTATACTTTCACCTGTTTGAACGCAATGCCAGCCATTATGATATCAACTATACCTTTGAATATTTGCTGGGGCAGATAGCCATTGCCGGACCGGTAGCAGGCTGGTTGCTGATATGGGCTGCCTGGAGATACAAACCTGTTACTGATCTGGAACGTGCGTTGAAATTTACGCTGGTGGGTTTTTATGTGGTGTTCCTCGTAAGCACGCTTAAAGGAAGAGTAGAAGCCAACTGGACTGTGCCCGCTTTTATACCGTTGATGGTGATATGCCACCAGTACCTGAAACAAAATGAACGATTCCGCAAATGGTTGTATTGCAGCGTGCCCTTCACCTTACTGATTGCAGCCGGTGTAAGATTTTACATGATGGCCAACGTGCCGCCATCACCACGATTGAGCAAAGATGAGATGCATGGCAACAAAATGTGGACAAGCGCACTGCAACTGCAGGCCGGTGAATCGCCCATCGTGTTTCTGAATACCTATCAGCGCGCTTCCAAATACTGGTTTTATACAAAGGATACCGCATTTTCATTAAACACGCCTTATTACCGGCGAAATAATTTTAATCTCTGGCCGCTGGAAGATTCCTTAATTGGTAAACCGGCATTCCTGGCCATTCCCGAAACGGCAGATTATTTCAGAAATTTTTTCCGCAAAAAGAAATGGAACTACCCGCGCACCAGCCATGTGAACAATTACTTTTCGTTCTCGCGTGTATTCTTTAATAAAATCAAAGTAAAAAAACAAGCAAACGGCAAAGTGGAGATTACAGCCCGCGTCACCACACCATCGCATTACCTGCGATATTTTCAACAATCACCCTATAGCCACACTCCGGTGTATATAGCACTGTACGAAGATGGCCATGTAAAGGAAATATTGCACGCCGGCATCACCGTTCAGCAAATTACAAGTGAATGCCAGGATATCAGCTTTACGCTGCCGCTTGTAACGCAAAATACGCAACCGGGCATTTATACCGCCCGCCTTTGTGTAGGCACTTATTTGCCTGGGTATCCATCTGTAAACAGCAGCGGATTTCGCCTGGAATTAAAAGAATGAAAAGAAGAAGTATTTGCAATTGATTGAACGCAGTGCTGCCTGGATTTGCATGCATGATGAAGGAGGATGCCATCACCAATTGCTTCCCTCACTGCAACAGCGCTTGTATGTCTTCATCCCCTTGCAGGTTGTGCATTTGTTTCAAAATTAATGGATATCTCCGGGCAACGTACTTACTTAGTGGTTTAACCGTATATACACGCGGATTGGGCATGCATGCGGCAATCATGGCTGCCTGTTGCCGGGTAAGTTTGGAAGCAGGACGATTAAAGTACACCTGCGATGCTTTTTCTATCCCGAATATACCCGGGCCCATTTCAGCAACATTGAGGTACACTTCCAGGATGCGCCGTTTTCCCCATATCAGTTCAATCATAAACGTGAAATAGGTTTCCAGTCCTTTCCGTATCCACGACCGGCCCTGCCAGAGGAAAACATTTTTAGCCACCTGCTGACTGATGGTGGATGCTCCACGGATGCGATTGGGTTTTTTCTTATTATACTCCATCGCTTTTTGTATGCTCTTCCAGTCGAAACCGGAGTGATCGGGAAACAACTGGTCTTCGGCGGCAATCATAGCCAGTTTTGCATACGGCGACATTTCCTCATAATCCACATAATCGCGGCGCAGGCCATTGCCGGAGAGCCAGCTGCTCAATTGCGTAATGGTAACGGGCGGGTCAACCCATTTGAGCAACAGGATATAAAAGAGATGAAAAAGAAAGAGGAAGATGAAGAGTCGCTTTATAAATATCCATATCCTGCGACCTATTCCCTTTTTATTCTCCGCCATTTGCCAGCACGTGAATTGGTAGAAGGCTCAAATAAACTGAAGAAATTGCGAAATCGGAAATGAAATTTTTGCCAGGCAGATAATGGAGCATTATTATAACTGACCTCTTTAACTGGTCTGCCGCTTCACATATACCACCTGGTATTTCTTCCCGACTTTTTTGTTGCGGTTTTGCAAGGCTTCCATACCCAGGCCTGCCAGGGCAACACCGCCGGCTATGGCAAGTGAAGACAATTTGTTTCCCTCATTCAACGATTCTTTGCGGTAGGCTGTATTTACCAGTTCCAGCACGATAAAGCCGGTGCCGCCAATCATCAGGATTTTTGGAACGGCCACCTGCACAAACCCTTTACGTCCGCCCCAGGTATATCCCCTGGTATAATTCCATTGTTTGATTTCGCGGTAATCTATCACTATGGTATACACGAGGGTGTCCAGTACCATACCAAATTCCTGCTGGAACTGGCGCAGTTCTTCCTGCCGGATAATAATAGAGTCGTTGCGAATATCTTTGATCCAGCCGTTGATCTGAAAACCGCCATAGGTTACAGCAGAAATAAACGATCCGGCATAATAGGTTTTAAGCGTGCGATTGTTTTTTTTCTTCAATACAATAAAATCCGCTTGCTGCGAAAATGCAGTCCCTCCAAACAACAGCAGGCATATGGAAAGTAGTATTGGTTTCATTCGGTAACAAGATACAGCCCCGGCAGTATAGGCAACGACTAAGAATTTGTTAAGACTGGTTGATTGCCGGATAATTTTTGGTTGAAAGATTTATTTATTGTTCAAAAAAAATGTGCCATACAGCAACGCTATGCCAAAGCCGGCCAGGATAATGCCCGACACTTTATTGATGACCGACATGGTATGCAGGTTAAGCCGTTTGCGCAGTTTGCCTGCCAGCAGTACTTTGGCAATATCTGCCGAGATATTAAGAACAATACACACCGCAAAGATGGTAACCCGCTGATCGAATGTATACTTGGCAAAAGCCGTGGCGGTTCCCAGCCAGAAAATAAACACACTCGGATTTAGCGTATTGAGAAAAAAGCCGCCCGAGAAAATTTTTGCCATATCGCGCTTGCGGAAACGCACCTCATTGCCATCGGCATCCATGCGCAACGATACTTTTTTGAAGAAGAGGTAATAAACGCCCATGCTCAGCAGAAAGGCACTACCCACATAGCCGATGATGTTTTTGTATTCCAGCAGCTCGGCCATTATGGAAGAAAATGCATTGCTGATAATCACAAGCAGGATATCACTTATCCACACGCCCGCTACAAAACTAAAACCGCCGGTGTGCCCGTTGGTAAGACTTTGTTTGATGATGGTGAAGATAACCGGCCCAACAGAAAGGGCAAGAATACAGCCAAGGGTTAATCCGCTTATAATTGCTTCCAGCATGCGGGTTGCAAGTTACAGGTTTTGGGTTTCGGGTTACGGGATGCAAAATGCACTATACAAAGTGCAAGATACAAGTTGCAGGTTACAAGACGCAGGACTTTTGGACGAATGAGCCATCGTACCCGTAGCCTGGATGCTGTTTTTTGTAACCCGGAAACTGCAACCTGCCATGCGTGTGCTTACAACGTACCCGTTTCAAGATACTTCATCCAGTCGGTATACATTTTGCCTTTCATTACCCGCGGAAACTTGTGTTGCCCACCGATCTTACCCTTCAAACGCATAAATTCCATGAATTTGCTTTCCGGCAATATGTCGAGGTAAATTTCTTTCAGTGCGCTTTGTCTTTCCACCGCATAGTCGTCGTTCAGTTCTTTCAGTTTTTCGTCAATCTTGTTGCGCAGCACTGTGGCATCTACGTGATCGTCGCAGGCCACCCACCACTGATGCGCAAAGAACAAACCATGGGGCACACCTGCTACGGTAAATTCCGGTATATCCAGGTTCAATTCCTCGCACACCATCTTCACTGCTTTATTCATATTGTCTACACTCAGGTGCTCGCCCACCAGGCTAAGGAAATGTTTGGTTCTTCCGGTAATGATGATCTCATTGCGCTCCAGGTCTACAAACCGCACGGTATCGCCAATCAGGTACCGCCAGGCACCGGCAGTGGTGCTCAGCAAAATAGCGTAGTCTTTCCCTTCTTCCACCTCGTGGATCATCAGCGTTTCAGGATTTTCCATCAGGTTGCCTTCTGCATCGAAGTTGCGGTCGTTAAACGGTATGAACTCAAAGAATATATGATCGTTCAGGGCGAGGCGCATGCCTTTTGCATGCTGTCGGTCCTGGTAGGCTATAAAGCCTTCCGAAGCAAGATAGGTTTCAATATAGGTAAGTGGTTTACCCAGCAGTTTGCAGAACCCTTTTTTATACGGTTCAAATGATACGCCGCCATGCACAAAGAAGGCCAGGTTGGGCCACAGGTCGTGAATGGTTTTGAGGTTGTACCGCTCGATGATTTTTTCCATGCACATCTGGATCCAGGCAGGAACGCCTACCACGAATCCAATATCCCAATTGGGCGCTTCTTCCACAATGGCTTCGATCTTGCTGTTCCAGTCGCGCGTGCGCGCAATTTTCTTACCTGGTTTGTAAAAGGGCGTAAACCAGAAAGGCACTTTACGCGCAGTGATACCGCTGAGGTCGCCGGCATAATAACCAGGACCTTTCTGCAAATCGGTACTGCCGCCCAGCATTAACCATCCTTTGCCGATACTTTTCACGGGAATGTCGTGGTAGGTGCGCAACGAAAGCAATTGTTTGATCATTACAATCTTGTTACCGCGCATCAGGTCGCTGGTAATGGGAATGTATTTGCTGGCAGCTTCCGAAGTACCGGAACTCAGCGCGAAGTACTTGATTTTCCCCGGCCAGCAGATATCCGTTTTGCCTTCCAGTGTTTTGTGCCACCACGCATCATAAATTTTGTTGTAATCGAACGTGGGCACCAGTTGTTGGAATTTTTTTCCGGGATGCTTGCTCATCAATATTTCATCGAACCGGTACTTCTGTCCGAATTCGGTAAACCGGGCTTTCTTCAGTAATCTCTTCAACACCTTGATCTGTTGCCGGCGTGGTGATTTTTGCGGCAAGCGTAGCGCTTTGGCAACGGACCGGGGTAATGAAATATCAATTAGGGCCATTCAATAGTATTGCCCGTTTGGATGGGCAATTCCAAAATTAAGGTATTAGGTTCAAAAGAAATAGTTTATCAGGGAGGTAGCGCAGCGAATAGGCGGATGGTTATGCGGCGTGACAATGGTCACCAGTATGCCTCGCATGATCACCACGAAAAGGTCTGCCCCTGCCTGTTGCTGGAAGTACTCCCCACAATACTCGCAGTGCCTTTGCCGTGGATATACTTGTGTTTGTACACTTGTTGTTGCATCACTGCAATCAGATTTTTATAGGAAAAGGAAGGGCCTTCGCAAAACACGACAGACTGTACATGAGCAGGCGGGCGTTGCAGCCGCGGCATATGGCCTTCTTCTTCATTTGCGGGCAACTGAGCATGAACAGGCGGCAGGTGTTCCATCGGTGGAATATGGCCTTCTTCTTCATTCGCCGGCAACTGAGCATGAGCAGGCGGCAGGTGTTCCATCCGCGGCATATGGCCTTCTTCCTCCACCACCGACTGTGCGTGGATCGTTTGTTTTTTGGCCCCGGCTGCAAGCGGCAATTCATTTATACTGGCTTCGTCGCCGGCAAGAACATAGCCTGTATAAGCAGTATACAGGTTGTTGTGCAGTACAACATGTTGCGATGCCGGTTCTTCATTTCTTCCACCCCCTTCTGCATTGCCCTGGTTGTGACGGGGCCCCATATGTTGTGACGCCGGTTCCCGTGGCTTCCATGCGGCCACCAGCGCCGCTCTCAGTCGGATGGCAGCTTTCAGCAGGGCAACGGAAATGCCGGACCATTTTCCGGTAAAATGCTTTTCTACAAACTGCACCATGGCCTCATAAAACAGCTTTATATAGCGCGCGTCTTTACGCGTACTTTCGCCCTTGAAATGGATGATGGTAACTTTTGGAAAATAATAATTGATATACCCTGCCTGTTGAATGCGCCAGCTCAGATCAATATCTTCAGCATACATGAAAAAGCGCTCGTCAAATCCGCCGGTTTGCTGCAGCACTTCTTTTTTTACCAGCATGCAGGCGCCTGCCAATGCTTCTGCAGGATTTGTTTCATATTCGGGTAGATGTCCCAGGTAGTACCGGGCAAAAATTTTTGATGCAGGAAACAGGCCGGTCAACCCGGTCATTTTGCAAAAAGCCACCCAGGGCGTGGGAATGCCGCGTTTGGATTCTTTCAGAAACTGACCGCTGCCGTCTATCATCCGCACCCCCAGAGCGCCCGCATTGGCATGTGCTTCCATAAAATGAACGCACTGTTCAAAAAAATCTTCCGGTAAAATGGTATCGGGATTCAAAAACAATACATACTTCCCTTTCGCCTGGGCCAATGCCTGGTTATTGGCTACCGCAAAACCGGCATTGGTGCGGTTTGCTATAAAATGAACAAAAGGAAATTTTGGTTGCAGGTATTCAATTGTTCCATCTGAAGAATCATTGTCCACAACGATTATCTCTATTAGGTCCTGGTAAGCCTGGTGGCAATTATGTTCCCATTGCCGCGCTCTTTCCAGGGAGCACAGGCATTGCTCCAGGAAATACTTTACATTATAGCTGACAATGATAACAGAAACAGTCATGGATCACGAAATACGAGTTTTTGGAGCAAAAAGCAAAAGGAAACTTCAGGTCTTCCGGCCCCTTATCTTGCTAATTTTCAGACCTTCCCGCGTCCCGACTTTCCTGACTATCTTTGCGTCATGCTAAAAGAAACGCTTATCAATGCTGTAGAGGCAGGGTCTAAAGTGCTGGTACATTATTTCCAGGACAAAAATCTGCAGATCAGTAACAAAACCGGGGTAAACAACCTGGTAACGGAAGCTGATCATGCTTCAGAAAAAGCCATTATCGATACGATCAAGGAATCCTTTCCCGATCATTTTATTTTGAGTGAAGAGGTGGGAGAAATTGTGATGGACAGTACCTATAAGTGGATCATCGATCCCATTGACGGTACGGTGAACTATGCGCACGGCATCCCCATCTGCTGCGTATCCATTGCCCTGGAATACGAAGGGAAAATGGTGCTGGGCGCGGTGCACAATCCTTTTATGAAGGAGCTGTTTCTTGCCGAACGCGGACAGGGCGCTACCCTCAACGGAGAGCAGATATTCGTTAGCTCCCAGACAGAGGTAGACAAAGCCTGCCTGGTAACCGGCTTTCCTTACACCTACCTCGACCAGCCCAACGGGCCGCTGGAAGCCTTTGGCAGGTTTGTTCGCCGCGGCATCGCCGTACGCCGCCTGGGTTCCGCCGCACTGGACCTGTGCTGGGTGGCCGCCGGTCGCTTTGACGGTTTTTATGAACATTTGCTCAATGCATGGGACAGCGCCGCGGGTTTCCTGATAGTGGAAGAAGCCGGTGGTAAAGTAACCGATTTCAGCGGCAATCCCTATTCGCCCTATCAACCGCATATACTGGCCACCAACGGAAAAATTCACGATGAAATGCTGCTTTGGATCAACGATAAAAAGAATGTACAATGAGTGAACCTACCAGAACAGAAATAGCCGAACTGGGAGAATTTGGTTTGATACACCATCTTACCAAAAACATCGAACTGCAGAACGCTTCTTCCATTGTAGGCGTGGGCGATGATGCAGCAATACTGGACCATTTTGGTAAGCAAACAGTGGTAACGAGCGATCTGCTGATCGAAAATGTTCATTTCGACCTGATGTACACGCCACTGAAACACTTGGGGTATAAGAGCGTGGTGGTAAACCTGAGCGATATCTATGCCATGAACGCCGAACCGGCGCAAATTGTGTTGAGCATTGGCATGAGCAACCGTTTCAGCGTGGAAGCCCTCGATGAATTTTACGAAGGCGTATATGCCGCCTGCAGTCGCTATGGCGTTGACCTCGTTGGTGGCGACACCTGCAGTTCGCAAAAAGGATTCATTGTTTCAGTTACCGCCATCGGCGAAGTAGCACCTGATAAATACGTAAAAAGAAGCACCGCCAAAAAAGGCGATCTCATCTGCTGCTCCGGCGACCTGGGCGCCGCCTATGTGGGCCTGCTGTTCCTCGAGCGCGAAAAGAAAATTTTTCTGGAACATCCGCAGGTACAACCCGACCTGGAAGGCGAAAGCTATGTAATTGGCCGCCTGTTGAAGCCGGAAGCCCGTAAAGACATCGTGGAGTTTTTTGCCAAAAGCGGCATCATGCCCACCAGCATGATCGACGTGAGCGACGGCCTTAGCTCCGACCTGCTTCATATCTGTACCCAAAGCAGGCTGGGCTGCGTGTTGTACGAAGAAAAGATCCCCATTGCCGAGGATATGCGGCGGGCCGCCTTTAAATTCGAAATAGACCCTACGGCCTGCGCGCTCAGCGGCGGTGAGGATTACGAATTACTGTTCACCATTTCACAATCAGATTACCAAAAACTCGTTTTAAACGAACAGGTGAGCGTAATAGGTTATATGACAGATGAATCGGAGGGGACCAAAATAATAACCAAAGGCGGAAGTACACATGCTTTAACAGCGCAAGGGTGGAATGCGTTCAAAAAAACCCAGTGAATAAACCGGTTTGCATGACGACTATGAGGATATTGTATGGATTGCTGGTGGTGTGGATCTTTGCCGGAGCGCCCGGCTGCGCTGTTTCCAGGCAAACGGGTAAGGTGTGGACACCCGATCTGAAATATCCCGCCGAAAAACTGCAGCACGACTACCGCATTTTTCGCAGTGTACTGGAAGAATCGCACCCCAGCCTGTACTGGTTTACGCCCAAAGACAGCATGGACTATTACTTTGACAAGGGCTACCAGTCCATCCGCGATTCCATGAGCGAAACGGAGTTCAAGAACATCCTCTCCTGGGTCACCAACAAAATCCATTGCGGTCATACCTCCATACGTTCCTCCAAGAAATACCTGAAATACCTCGATACGGCGAAAGTGAAAATGTTTCCCCTCACGTTCCGCGTGTGGCCCGAATATGCCGTACTGACAGCCAGCCTGCATCGCCGCGATTCTGTATTGCACAGGGGCATGATCATTACGCATATCGACGGGCATCCCATTCGTCAGCTTACCGATACGTTCCTGCATTATATTTCATCAGACGGGCACAGCGTGAACGGCCGTTACCAGGCATTGAGCAACCGCGGCATTTTCGGCTCCCTGTACCAGAACCTGTATGGGCCCAAAGATCAGTTCGTTATTGGCTATTTGGACAAAGAAGGTTTTGAACGCGAAACCGTAGTGCCTGCTTTTATACCCAAAAGGGATTCGCTGGAGAAAGTGGCGCGCGAAGAAAGTAAGAAACAAAAAGACGAACCTCGACCGGTGGTGCTATCTGCGGCGCGACACATGCAGATAGACACTACCTTGTCATCGGCCTACATGATGGTAAACACGTTTTCGCGCGGCAATAAACTGCGTCCCTTTTTCCGCAAGGCGTTCCGCGTGCTGGATAAACACAAGATCAGGCACCTGGTAATAGATGTACGGTCAAACGGAGGTGGCGACGCCGGTATTTCCACCATGCTTACCCGTTATCTTGCTGATAAAAAGTTCAAGCTGGCCGATTCGCTATATACCAATAAACGCACCAGCCGTTATGGCAAATATATCAGCTGGCAACCGTGGTACTGGGTATTGATGCAGGGCGTTACACGCAAAAAGAAAGACGGCCTGTATCATTTCACCTATTTTGAAAAGCATTATTTCAAACCGAAGAAAAAACATCACTACAACGGTGAGGTGTACATCATCACCGGTGGCAACTCGTTTTCTGCTGCCACACTGTTTGTAAAAGTGTTGAAGGGTCAGCAAAATGTAACGGTTATAGGGGAAGAAACAGGCGGCGGCGCTTATGGCAATACGGCCTGGATGATTCCCGATGTGGTGCTGCCGCATACCAAGGTGCGGTTCCGGCTACCCCGGTTCCGCCTTGTGATGGACAAAGAACTGGTACAACAAGGCAGAGGGGTGTTGCCGGATATAGAGGTGGCGCCCAATCTGGAAACCATTCGTATGGGCATCGATCCCAAGGTGGAGGCGGTAAGGCAGATTATTTTGCGACGTAATGGGTTGGTGCAGCAATAAGGCCGGTGGTTAACCGCAACATCAGCATATCACTCCCCGAATTGTGGTTGGTACAGCAATAAGCAGGTGGCCCCTACCAGCACTTCAGCAGGTAGAGCACACCCGGTGCAATGTTTCTTTCAGCCAGGTATAAAATGGCCCCACCTTTGTTTACAACTGGATATTAAAATCATCCGCATCCTGCAAAAAAGGAAGCTTGTTTCTTATATCGTTAAGATGTTCTTTCTGCAGCGTGCAGGTGAAGATATCTTCTTCATGTGCTTTGGTATATAACACTTCTCCCAAAGCGTTGGCAATGGTGGTATCGCCGCTGTGATAGATGTTGTTGCCATCGTTCCCTACGCGGTTTACGCCTACAACATAAGCCTGGTTTTCTATGGCGCGGGCTTGTAGCAATGTTTTCCAGGCCAGGTGGCGGCGTTCGGGCCAGTTGGCCACACAGATCATCAAATCATATTCGGGGATGGCCGATGCGCCGTTTTCATCAATCAATCGCTGGCGGCACCATACGGGAAAGCGCAGGTCGTAGCAAATCAGCAGCAGAATTCTCCAGCCGTTTACCGAGGCTACCAGCCGCTTTTCACCGGGCGTATAATGTTCGTCTTCGCCGGCATAGGCAAACAGGTGGCGTTTGTCGTAATATCCTAACTGCCCATTGGGCAACACCCATAGCAGGCGGTTAAAGAAATGGCCATCGTCTTCAATGATACAGCTTCCTGTTAGGATGATTTTTTGCCTGGCTGCTACCTGTTTCATCCAGGTAACCGTAGGCCCGTCCATTTTTTCGGCCAGCAGTTCGGGTTGCATGCTAAAGCCGGTGCTGAACATTTCAGGTAACACCACCACCTGCGTTTTTTCGGTTATACCGGTAATTTTCTTTTCAAACATTGCCAGGTTGGCCTGTTTGTCTTCCCAGTGCAGGTCCGACTGAATGGTGGTAATAGTAATTGTTGCCATAACTTCTTCAATACGAAAACCAAAGGTAACTGAATTGATTGGCTTGCGCCGGTCATGTATTTGGTGGCTATCACATGCGGTCAATTGCTAACTTTGATTTACTGATATGAAACACATTGTCCTTGCATGCAGTTTGATGGCGGTGGCGTTTACTGTGCAATCCCAGGACTCGTTACGTACCGTTACGATCAGTGAGGATTTGCAGGTAACACAGCTTTCGCCCCATTCATGGATGCATGTGTCGTGGACCGCCGTGGAGCCATATGGCCGCTTCACCAACAATGGTCTGATCTATATCAACAATGGCGAAGCAGTGATCATGGACACGCCGCCTGATGAACCGCTCAGTCGCCTGTTACTGGACTGGTTCAACAAAACTTTTCCGGGCATCACCATTAAAGCGGTGGTGGCAACACATTTTCATAATGATTGTTTGGGCGGCTTGAAGGTGTTTCACGAGGCAGGTATCCCCTCCTATTCCAATTATCGAACGCTGGCACTGATAACTGCAGACAGTGTTGTGAGACCACAGCACAGTTTCTGGAATAAAATGTTATTGAAAGTGGGCAATGAAAAAGTCGTTTGCAGGTATTTTGGCGAAGCACATACAGAAGATAATATTGTGGCATATGTGCCTGCTGAAAAGATATTATTTGGTGGATGTATGATTAAATCGCTGAACAGCGGAAAGGGTAACCTCAGTGATGCCAATGTGGAGGAATGGTCCGGAACGGTGAAAAAAGTGAAAAAGGTGTATGGAAAGGCACGCATTGTTATTCCCGGTCATGGTGCAGCGGGGGATACCCGGTTACTGGATTATACGATTGAAATGTTTGCGCAATGAGGGGAGCAGGTTCAAAAATTGACAGTTAAAAATGTTGCCCTATATTAGCCCCTGGATCCTGTAATTTGTATCATGAAAACTTGAAACGAAACGTTTCGTTAATTATTTTCCCTGCATACAACCAACCCACAAACTTCAGGCATCCTGTGTACGTATAGTTGCATGAGAGCGCACCCGGCAACCACTCATCTTCTAAACGGAAAGCTATGATTACGATCATCAGGCCCGAACGTGAGGCCGACCACATACAGGTATCAACATTATTGAAAGAAGCCTTTGGCCAGGAAAATGAAGCACGACTGGTAGCACAGCTGCGCACCGGTGCGGGCTACATACCGGCATTGTCGCTGGTGGCCATACTGAACGAGAAGGTAGCCGGTCACATTATGCTCAACCGTATTGCCATTGTAAATGGCGATGCGCGCTACGATGCATTGGCTTTGGCGCCGATGGCCGTGCATCCGAGCTGGCAAAAGCAGGGCATTGGCGCGAGGTTGATTACGGAGGCATTGCGCAGGGCGCGCGAAATGGGTTTCACTGCAGTAATTGTGCTGGGCCATGAACATTATTACCCGAAATTCGGATTTTTACCTGCCTCACGGTTTGGCATACGCGCGCCGATAGATGTGCCAGATAATGTATTTATGGCCAAAGAACTCATACCCGGTAGTCTTGCTCATGTAAGCGGTGTGGTAGAGTATCCGGTGGAATTTAGTACGATATAATTAAGAACCGTAACAAGGCTGTTTTGCTCTTTTCAATGTAAAGCAGGACTGGCATTATTTTTTAATAGCTTCCGGTAAACCTTGTTTACACATCAGGGTATATGAAATTAATAAGCATCATTTTACTGGCTGCTTTGCTGGTATCGTGCAACGGCACTGAATCAGCCGCCAACAACAGTTCAACAGACACTGGAGCCAGCCATGTTCCTTCAACTTCCGGTGCCGATACCAATACTCTTGCCGGTACCTGGTACCTCATCCCTGTGCTTCCCTCCGATACCGGCGCCCGCAAAACGCCCACGCTGAGTTTTGATATGGCAGGTAAAACTTTCAGCGGCCATACCGGTTGCAACAGCATGAACGGCCGGTTCGAATACACCGATTCTACACTCTCTTTCGACGAAAAAATCATGATGACCAAAATGGCTTGCATTGGATACAATGAGCAGGTATTTATTGAAAACCTGTTGCGTACAGAAAGCTTTCGCTTCCAGGACAGCACTTTGATTTTGATGTCGGGAGAAACAGAGTTATCGCGCTGGTCGAGAACACCTGTAAAACCATCGGTGGTGAATGAAACATGAAGAAACCATACGCCTCTCAGGCATCTTCAAAGCTTTGTTGCTGCAAACGGTCTCTATAGCTCATCACTGCCTTTAATTCGCCATAAGAATACTCATCCCCAAGTTTAGCTTTTAAAGGGTTCAGCGCTTTGCCGGCCGGGTCCATTTCATCAATGGCCTTCATAATTATATCTACTTTTTCCGCCGGTACCAGTTGGGTAACCTTCAATTCGCCCGTAAACACAAAACCGGCCAGGTGCGTTTCGATGGTACTTACGGCCAGGCCGCGCTGTTGCGCAATTTCTGCAATCCCAATGCCTTTATTGAACATTTCGAGCGAAATGCGTTGGCTTTCGCCTTTTGGGGGCCGTACAGCTTTCTTTTTTTCGGCTGCCGTTTTTTCCACTGGCGCCGGTCCGGTACTTGATTCCATGCCTGCTGAACCGGATATTGTTGCCGGTTTTTGTTCTTCCTGCAGTTGGTCAAGCAGTTCATTGGCCGGGGTACCACGCACCAGTCCTTCGGCTATGGTAACGGCCCGCAATACCTGCAGTTTCTTCCTTTCACATATCAACCACAAATCCTTCAGCTCTGTAACATATTTGCGTACTTTTTTCCTGATGCGCATTTCCTCCAGATGATTTTTCACCGAAGCAATTACATTGTCCATTGCCTGAACGAAATAATCACTGCCGGCTTTTACACGTTGAAAGAGATACGCATAATGATCTGCTGCTGCCTGAGGAATCAGTTGTTCCAGCTGGCGTATGAATTTTGTTCCGGTTTCCTGTTGTTGCACAATGCTGTTCAGCATTCCTTTGGCCCATTCCACGCAGGCATCCTGGTCGGGCAGTTGCCGGTCTTCATAGGCTTCGTAATGGTCGTGCATGCGCTCGGCCATTTTGGTATAGTCGAAGCTTAGCACCAGCGTGCGGGCTATATAGATTTTCTGCTCCTCTTCCAGTTCCTGCTGCAACACATCCATTTGTTTTTCCAGGCGGGTGAAAGCCAGCACGCGTTCATCGGTATGAATGGCATGCGGATAGATTTTTGAATGCAGGACCAGTCCTTCCAGTGAAGTGAGACGGCTCAGCGCCACGTACACTTGTCCGGGCGCAAACGAAGCGCCCGCATCAATGATGGCTTTTTCAAAAGTCAATCCCTGGCTTTTGTGAATGGTAATGGCCCATGCCAGGCGAATGGGATATTGCTGAAAAGTGCCCAGTTCTTCTTCTTCTATACGATCTGCTTCATTGTTGTAGCGATAACGGATATTGCGCCAGGTTTCTTTTTCTACTTTTAGTTCGTCTTCCTCTCCCGCGGCGCGCACATACACTTCATCGTCTGCTATCTTTGTTACGGTGGCGATTTTTCCGTTATAAAACCGTCGGTTTTCCCCGCGATCATTTTTGATAAACATTACCTGTGCGCCTTCTTTCAGTTGCAATACCATATCGGCCGGAACTGATTTTTCATTAAAATCACCGGTGATAGCGGCATGGAATTCATACACATTTCCGGGCAGTTGCTGCAACCGGTTTTGGTTGATTGCATCGGCACGTGCATTATGCGTGGTGAGGGTAATGTAATTTTCTTCCTGTTTTGCTTCGTAACCGGGACGGTAATGCTGATGCAGTCGGTCGAGGTCCTGTTGGGTAACCTGGTTATTCCGGATATTGTTCAGCAGATTGATGAAAGCTGCTTCATGTTGCCGGTAAATCTTTTTTAATTCAAGAAAAAGCGGCGGCGCCTGTTGAATGACCTGCGCATCGAAAAAGAAAGGACTGCGGTAATAATCTTTTAACACCTCCCATTCTTCATTACTTACTACAGGTGGTAGCTGGAACAGATCGCCGATGTACAGCATTTGTACACCACCGAATGGTGTAAGTGGCTGGCGCCGTACGGAGCGGAGGATTACATCAATTTCATCGAGCAGGTCAGCGCGCAGCATGCTCACTTCATCGATGATGAGCAGTTCCAGTTCCTGCATGAGCTGACGCTTTTCTTTATTCAGCCGCAGGTTTTTGAACAGGGTTACCGGTGTGTTAAAATTGTTGTTGCTGTTCCACCCTCCCTGGTGAACGGGTATGAAAGCACCCAGGGGGAGTTGAAAAAAAGAATGCATGGTAACGCCCCCTGCGTTGATGGCCGCCACGCCGGTGGGGGCTACTACGGCCATTTTTTTGGGACAATGCTCGCGAACGAATTTCAGAAAAGTGGTCTTGCCCGTACCGGCCTTTCCGGTCAGAAAAAGATGCCGGCTGGTATGGTTTACAAACCGGGTGGCCAGGTCAAACAATTCATTCGTTTTGTCGGGCAAGGACATAGAGGGGAATGTTTCCGCGGCAAGATAAACCAATACCCAAAAGGCGGCAACAGGTTTTTTGTGGAAAATGGCGGGGAAAAAACACAGCTTCAGGTGAGGCAACCGGTTAGTTGAATGGATAAATAGTGCATTAGTAAACTTCGCTATTGAAATAGTACATGAGCACAGGTACGCAACTGCAAGCTACTGAAGCGGTTGGGCCCCTTGCCTGTATGGAGTAAATACAAAGGTGCGTTTTCCGGTTTTAGGCTATACAAATCAAGAGTTTTCTTGTCTGTTTCATTTGCATTGAGGAAAATTTCCCCCATTGGCATGCCTGTCATTTCGCGGCAAAGGAATTGATAAGTAGTAGGGAAAGCGGGAGATCATGCCCGGAAAATTCTTTATTCACAAAAAATATCAATTATGAAAGCTGTTATTATCGTGCTGGTGGTATTGTTTACAAGCGTAATGGCTTGTGACACACCAGAACCTACAACTACGTATCCTAACGACACCACATCAATAGATAGAGACAGAATGGATACCATGATGCAAAATGATACAGATACGATGCGGCAAGACACCATGCGAATGCCGTAGGTAAATGAAGCGTCCATAAAATTAGTTGAACACAAAAACAGTAAACTATGAAACGACTAATTGTAATGTTATGTATAGTGGCCGCACTGGCGGCCTGCGGTGATGGTGGCAGCAGTGATAGAACCAACGGTACCGGCACTGGTACCGGATCAGATACGGCCGGTTATAACCAGGGCGATCAAATGGATACGATGAACAGATCGGATACGGGGATGACAGATACATCGGGCCGCAGTAACTATTAGCGCCGGGAATGGCGCGGATAAGCGCGAATGGGTTTGGAGAAACAGCCAGATTGGTTTACTTATGCCTCCCTTTCGTGGTGCGGACAAGCACGAATGGGTTTGCTGAAACTGCAGCCGGGTATAGTGAACATACTTGCTGTTTGATTTCAGCCCCGGGGGATTCAGCGCATCCTCATTCGCGTGCTATTCGCGCCCATTCACGCCGGCTCTCTTTGCCAGGCTTATCTGCGTTTATTTTCGATAATAGTTATCCGGCGCCTCCACCAAAACTTTCTTCCACTGGCGCTGATGACTTTCCTGCCATTTTTTATCGGGGTGAATATTCCAGTTTACATGTTGTAGCTGTTGTTGCACAAAGGAACGTTGTTCGGGATGAACAAAGAGGGGGTGCAGGTAAAACCATTCCTGGTTTTTGGTGAGGTCTTGCCAGAAGGCTTCAAAAGAGGGATAGGGTGTTTTGAATACCTGTATATCGTCGGTATCGTCGTTGTAGGTGCTGTGATTGTATAAAAAGGATACGGCGCCGCTGGCATCGGTGATGCGGTAGAGGCTGCCGCCGCTTTGTTCGGAGGAGATGTCGAAATACAATTCCTGGGGCATACGTGCAAGGTACAATCAACATGGCATATTTTCCCTCCCAAATACCTAATCAAGCATTAACTTGCACCCATGCAAGATTACCTGCAGGGTTTAAATGAGCGGCAGCGGGAAGCTGTAACACATATTAATGGTCCCTTAATGATTGTGGCCGGTGCGGGCAGTGGCAAAACGAAGGTGCTTACCACCCGTATTGCCCACCTGATGGCCAATGGTGTAGATGCCTTCAACATCCTGGCCCTTACCTTTACCAACAAGGCTGCCAAAGAAATGAAGGAGCGCGTGGAAAAAATCCTCGGCAACACGGAGGCGCGTAACCTCTATATAGGAACTTTTCACAGCGTGTTTGCCCGTATTCTGCGCGGCGAGGCCCAAAAGCTCGGTTATCCCAACAACTTCACCATTTATGATACCGATGACGCCAAAAGCGTGATCAAAACCGTGGTGAACGAACTGCATCTGGACGATAAACATTACAAACCGAACACCGTTTACAACCGCATATCTGCCGCCAAGAACGCATTGGTAGGTCCGCAGGAGTATGCCAATGATTACCATATTCAGCAGGAAGATATGCGGAACAATCGTCCGGCCATTGCACAGATTTACGATGCCTATGTAAAGCGCTGTTTCAAGAACGGCGCCATGGACTTCGACGACCTGCTGCTGAAGTTTTATGAACTGCTGAAAACAAATCCCGAATCACTCAGCAAATACCAGCGCAAGTTTAAATACATACTCATTGATGAGTACCAGGATACCAATCCTGCCCAGTATGAGATCATCAAATTACTGGGCGCCATGCATGAAAATGTGTGCGTGGTGGGCGACGATGCGCAAAGTATCTACAGTTTCCGCGGCGCCACCATCCAAAACATCCTCCAGTTTCAGAAAGACTACGATGATGTAAAGGTGGTGAAGCTGGAACAAAACTATCGAAGCACACAAAGCATCCTGGAAGCGGCCAATGAAGTGATCAAAAACAACAAGGGACAAATTCCCAAGGCCCTCTGGACCGAAAATTCCGAAGGGGAAAAGATCCGCCTGGTGCGCACCATGACCGACAATGACGAAGGGAAATTTGTAGCCGACACCATCCAGGAACAAAAGCTGCGCAATCATTATCATAACAGGGATTTCGCCATCCTCTACCGCACCAACTCGCAGAGCCGAGCGTTTGAAGAAAGTTTGCGGCGGATGGGCATTCCCTATACCATTTTTGGCGGCATCAGCTTCTACCAGCGCAAAGAGATTAAAGACTATCTCGCTTACCTGCGACTGATTGTCAACCCCCGCGATGAAGAAGCGCTGAAACGCATTATCAACTATCCCGCACGCGGCATAGGCAAAACATCTGTCGACCGCGCCGTACTGGCAGCAAATGAACACAATATTTCCATGTGGGAAGTGCTGGAACGCGCCCGGGAATTTGGTTTTAAGGCGGGCACGCTTGAGAGCATCGAGAATTTTGTGCTGATGATCAAAAGCTTCGCCAGCATGCTGCAAACGAAAAACGCGTATGACGTGGCCGTGCATGTGGGCAAGCAAACAAACTTTGTAAAAGAACTATTCAACGATAAAAGCACTGAAGGCGTACAACGGTACGAAAACGTGCAGGAATTGCTTAACAGTATCAAGGAATGGACCGAAACGCCCGATACCGAAGAAGGTGAGGTAGGCGACAAAGGTCTCGGATCCTACCTGCAACAAATTACCCTGCTCACCGATGCGGACGAAAAGGACCCCGATGCCGACACGGTAAAACTGATGACCATCCACGCGGCCAAAGGGCTGGAATTTACCTGCGTATTTGCCGTAGGACTGGAAGAAATGCTGTTCCCCAGCGGACTCTCCATCAACACGCGTGAGGAATTGGAAGAAGAACGTCGGTTATTCTATGTTGTTATCACCCGCGCCAAACAAAAACTGTGGATCACCTACGCCAATACGCGTTACCGCTTTGGCTCACTGGTGCAGAATGAACCCAGCCGTTTTTTGGAAGAATTGCCAGAAAAATTCCTCGACCGCAGTTATGCCGGCGGCGGCGTACGCAACCAGACTTCCGGCTGGGGCGGCAGCAGCGCCTACGAACGCATGCATGGCGGAGGCTGGGGCGCCAATCGCAATGCGGCAAAAGATGCTGAAAAAAGATACGGCCCTCCTCCCG
>CALCIN010000043.1 GCA_937961055.1 uncultured Chitinophagaceae bacterium
CCAGTAGCATTGAAGAACTGCTGCCGCAGAAGTGGGAGAAACCATCAGACTGATAATGGGTTAGCCGGTGGCTTACTTTCCAAAAGAAGTACTACAACTTACCGGCAACCTGAGTCACCTGGCGGCCAACCTCAATCAGATCGCCAAAAGAAGAAACAGTTTTGAGCAACTCAGTCCGGAAGAACTTCATACCCTGCGCCAGCAGTCAGAGGAAGTCAAAGACCTTGCAATCCTGATTAAATCGTATTTCTCATGATCGGTTTCATTAGAACAGCAACGATCATCGATAAATGTGTTGATTATTGCCTAAGTGATAAGAAAGAATTATCTGAACGACAGAAACAGCAACTATCACTTGATGAGAATGTGCAGCACTTTAATCGTGCGGAAATATTGGAGTACAATAAATGTTTTGGCAACCGTGATGAGATCCTTGAACAGTTAGCAGACGTATCAATCCTGAACAAACGGGTAAAAAAACCGCTGTTTCATATTTCACTACGCCTGGCACCGGGGGATCAATTAAGCCAAGAACAATTAATTGAAGTAGGACAAGAGTGTGCCAAAGAATTTGGCTTCGCGGATAATCAATATATCACTGTCCTGCATAAAGACACGCAACAACCGCATATTCATATTGTTGCTAACCGCGTAGGTTTCGATGGTAAATGTGCCAGCGACAGCAACAGTTACAAACGGATGGCTGCCCTTTGCAGGCGACTTGAACAAAAACATAAACTCCGTGAAGTCTTAAGTCCACGGCGTTTTTTACCGGAAGAAATGCGCCATATTCCTCGCCTTGATTCCAGAAAGGAACGGTTAAAACAAAATATACGGCAAACTTTACAGGAGGTAAGTAGTTACGACCAGTTCGAAGAAGTGATGAAGAAGTTGGGTTACCAGGTATTAAAAGGCCGCGGTATCACCTTTATCGATAGCAAAAAGGTTAGGATAAAAGGTAGCGAAGTTGGTTTTTCGCTTGCAAAGATCGAGCGGGCATTGGAACTCAAACAAAAAATTGCCGCCATTCCTGCCGAAGAAAAACAGCGCGTACACGATATTAAACAGGCCTTATCCACCCGTCCAACAACGGCTACTCAACAGCTATTACATCAAACATATAAGGAAACATTGTTGGAGCAATTGGAACGATCTGCCTATCACAAGTTCCAGCAGGAAATGTTCAAAATCTGGTTTGGACCTGATCACACCGAACAGTACAACCAATCTGTCAGTTCGGAACTAATCCGGGAAGCTAAACGAAAAAAGAAACGGAAACGTCTCAGACGGTAATAATAGCATCTGATAAAATGTATCTATATGGGAGACTTTGAGCAAGAAAAAACAAAAGATGACGGATTAAACGACCTGCTTCGGGCAGTGATCGCACGTCTAAACAGTCAATCCGCCTCCATAGACCTGCTTACGACAACCGTCAAAAAGATTGAAGCATCAACCGGCAAGATGCAGGCACAGCCGAAACCAAATGTTTTAGTCGATACTAAACCGATGGAAGACATTTTAAAAAATGGTTTTTCTGAAATCAAGATGCACATGGCTTTACAGCCCAAAGCACTGGTCAAAAAGTTCCGGATCCTGCTGTTTCCAGAGCAGGATGCAAAACTGTTCTACAAGATAGTCTTCAGTCGTTGGTTCATGTGGCTGGCGATAATGTTCTTTTGTTTTTATTTATATAAATGGGCTGTGTACCGGGAAAACTTGCAAAAGGAGATAACTATGGAGGCCTTAAAAACACACCATATAATCAGAGCTTGGGATTATTTGTACAATATAAGAAACAAACAGTTGCACAGAATGATGGACAGCGCCTTAGTTAAGACCGTCGAAAAATAACTGCTGAACGGTTTATCGCTGTCCCAGGCAAACTTTAAATTCCTATTTCCGCCTTCGCCTGTTCATAGTTATCTCCCGCATGCAATGAATAACTGCTGAGGTAACCCCGACGAAATGGACAGTGACTAAAATCAACATCCCTTCCAGCGGACATAAAATTGGAATGACGAATTTAACCGCGCACGGTAAAACAAAGGCGAAGCCACAAAACATTGACACTATTGCTCGGAACAGGATTTTGATTTCCGGAAGAATATTACCATCATTTCCGCTATCCAGCTTAAACAATATTCGATATAAAAAATATAAAGTAAAGTTTACCGGCAGTCCAATTACGGCAGACAATACTATCCTCCAGGCTAAATAGCTCGTCGAAAGATAGTGCCCATAAAAAAAGCTAAGAAACAAACCGGGGCCTGCTACGACACTGAACACCAGAAAAACGGCAGCAAAGAACCTTTCGGGAAGGTGTCTGCGAATTGACTGAAACATGGAAAGACATTTGATTTTTACTCCTTATTCTCGTCGGGAGCTATAATCAAGAGCCGGTGCATAGGAATGACTTTTATGCGGTCATGGCAATTCAACCCAGTTTTAGCGATCCAATCGCCAATAAGGTAGATTCGGGAAGTTGTCATGTACACATCCTGATACAACTCATTTTGGACGGTGTAGCCGCGCGTTGCAGACATGATCTTTAACCGGCGGACCCGCCCTTTTAACAGCGAAGGCCTATTTGACAGCGTTTGGACAAAATCAAGAAGATGATTTGTAATGCTGGAAATATCAGCAGCAGAAGTAGTTTCTCCAATTTTTTCTGACTTAATCAGTTGAGTGCTTGAAACTTCAAAATGTTTGGAAGGATCCTTCGCAGGGCATGATGTCGCATCCCCAGCTACAATGCCGCTGATATCTATTTCCTGGGATACCCGTTTGACAAAATCAATTTTGGTATTTTCAGCACGAGGCAACAAAGTGTCGTTAATGAGCTTATTACCTAAAAGACCATGTTTCCGAAATGAGAAAAACTCCGTTTTCCCAACAATCACATAGTCCCACACATCTATCTTAAATAACCTGGCGACCTGAATTGCCTTATTTAACAACTTTGTGTCAGAGTTATTGGGCGTTAAACCTTGCCCACAATCGTTTCGGGCGATGCATATGGCGTATGCATTTGTTCTTAGTGCTGCCAATAGCATTTTCCGTGGATCCGCCACAATAGCGTCTACGCTGTCAAACAGTTCATAAATACCCAGCACCTCGTATGCCCTTCCCAGGAGCATTATTCGCAGTGCCTTAGCAACGCCAGCAGATTCTTTGTTCCAGGAATAATAGAAAATCAATCCTGCGCTACTAAAACTGCTAATGGCAGGACGTTTTGAAAGACGTACATGCGGCCGGTAAACAATCTCGACCATCGGAACGACAAAATCGTCCGATAAAACAAACCCACTCATGCTGTATCGCATTAATTTATGAACGAATTAAAAACGGGCTTCCCATATGTCCTAGTCATGGACTTTCACCCCATGAATTTGAACAATCATCTTATCATCGCCCAATCCTTTAAAAAGAGTAATGCTCTTCACTTCCAATTTTAGATATTCATAATCCTCGGCGTCAATATTTTGTTCGGGACATTCGTTGTTTACGTTTTGTTTCAGGCGATTAATCGTTTCATCGAATATTCCACACAATCTTTCATCTTCATCCTCTGTAAGCACAAATTCGCCTTTTGCCAGGCCTTTAACGAGCTTCTTCGGCAAATCAGCCAATTCGGCAATTTCTCGCCATAAAAATCCCATCTCATTTAACAATGTAATTCGCTCTTGCAAAGTGTTTGTTTGGGGAATAGGTGCTTGCTCCTGTGTTGCAATTGCTTTCATAAAATTTAAGTTTTTGTGAAGTAATAACACTAACAACGCTATCTACTCAGAGATAACCTTAAAATGGCAGGTTCTATAGTGCTTATGTTATATAAAAATAATCTGGCACTATGCCGTATGGTGCACATGGGTTTGCGGTGTGTATGCAGACAGTTGAGGTAAGGCTCATTGG
Organism: uncultured Chitinophagaceae bacterium; assembly: GCA_937961055.1. Taxonomy (GTDB): domain Bacteria; phylum Bacteroidota; class Bacteroidia; order Chitinophagales; family Chitinophagaceae; genus CALCIN01. Next base: position 3,916 of record CALCIN010000043.1, read on the forward strand.
CCTACCGTGTTGACAATTGCTTGTAATAATCAATTGTCACTTAAATCAACAAGGAATTAGAGAGATAATACTTAAAATGAAACTGGAGCACGCAGAGGGAAAATGCATATTACCATAAAAACTATAGGGTTGGAGCCTGCGTGCCTTTCGCGAACGGGCCCTGACAAAGCCCACCACCTTTCGGTGGCCGGAGTCGAGAAGACATAAGCAGGCCCAACCCTATAGTGCAATATAGGGATTGGGCGCTTCTTACTCGTACTCCGGAAATTGTCAGGTTCGTTCGACGAGACTTATTAGCGCATACCGCTAGTAATTACATGCGTACAAATCAGTAATCTTAAAAAAGTTATCGTTAGACAAATATAAGTTGAAAAATCATTTTGTGGCAGAACTGCCACAAATATTTTGAAAAAAAACTTTGACTTTTCCTGATTGACAAAATCAGATGAAAGAAAAAGATAAAGTAAGGCTGCAAAAAATTGGCGCAAATCTATTAAGAATAAGAACCGCAAAAGGTCTTACACAAGAAGAATTATCATACCGGTGTGATGTTGACCGCGCCAAAATCAGTAAAATAGAATCTGGCCAGGTCAATTTAGTCGTCACCACCTTATTGGATCTGGCGGAAGGCCTTGAAGTAGACCCTTCTGAACTGCTAGACCTCAGTTCCAAATTAAAAGGGAAAAAATAGAGTAGGCGGCTTTCCAACTCGCATTACACTGCAAAAGCTTAGAATTCTGCAATTTTTAAAAAAAATTTGCCAGTTTAAAACTTCATTGTAATATTGCGATACATATGGGACTTACAAAAACAGAAATATTTAGTGAAAAGCAAAACAAGCTGGCGTCGATGATGAAGGCTTTGGCGCATCCCGCGCGTATTGCTATTATTCAGCACCTGATCAAAGCCCAGGCCTGCATCTGTGGTGATCTGGTGGACGAGCTGGGATTGGCCCAGGCAACCATTAGCCAACATCTGAAAGAGTTGAAGAATGCGGGCTTAATACAGGGAACGATTGAAGGCACCAGTGTGTGCTATTGCATTGATCCTAAAGTTTGGAAACAGTATAAAGTTGCATTTGAGGCTTTTTTCGTGGCCTATACTAGTAAGGACGATTGTTGTTGATTTTTTTTGACTTATTTAATCGCCATATTGCAATTAACCAATAAATACAATACATATGCAAACAGATAACCAATTAAAAGAATTAGTAAGACAGAAATATAGCGAAATCGCTTTGCAGGATAAAGATACCAACGCCTCTTCCTGCTGCGGAGCCGGTGGTTGTTCCATTGAAACTGCCAATATTATGACCGACGATTATTCAACCCTGGACGGCTACAATCCGGAGGCGGATCTTGGACTTGGATGTGGCTTGCCAACGCAGTTTGCCAAGATTAAGAAGGGTGATGTTGTTATCGACCTGGGCAGCGGAGCTGGCAACGATGCTTTCATTGCCCGCGCAGAAACCGGTGAAACAGGCAAGGTAATCGGTATTGATTTTACTCCTGCCATGATTGAGAAAGCCAGGCAGAACGCGGAAAAATTAGGTTATCATAACGTGGAGTTCCGGCAGGGCGATATCGAAAAAATGCCTGTCACAGCGAACACGGCCGATGTAATTGTAAGTAATTGTGTATTGAACCTGGTTCCAAACAAAGATGCCGTTATTAAGGAAATTTACCGCGTATTAAAGCCGGGCGGGCATTTTAGTATTTCGGATATAGTTTTGGAAGGGGCGCTTCCTTCTACAATTCAACAGGCGGCAGAAATGTACGCAGGGTGTGTATCCGGTGCTATTCAAAAACAGGTATATCTGGAACTAATTAAACAAAATGGTTTCCAAAATATCACTATTCAAAAGGAAAAAGTGATCAATATTCCAGATGATATTCTTTTAAACCACATGTCTGCCGAGGAACTTCAAGCGTTCCGGGCCAGTCAAACCGGTATCTATAGTATTACTGTTTTTGCTGAGAAACCAGTTACGGAGCAAGCTTGCTGTGGTCCTAACTGCTGTAATTAAAAATTATGAGAAGTGGCATTATCTAATTAATGCCACTTTCTTTTATACTCTAAAATAGTAAAAATGAAAAAGCTGCTTATTCTAACTTTACCAGCATTAGTATTGCTTACTATTTGGGCTTTCAAGCCAGATGCTCCAGTCAAGATCTATCCCGAAATTGAGGCTTATTTCAACTCTATTGACACCAAGCCACTGGAAGCCAAACACGCATACACGCTGGTTAATCTGCAACACAGTGTAAATAGTAGCCGGATTGACTACAAGGACTGGAACTATACATTTTATTGTGAAGACAATAGCACGAAAAGCCAGGCTGCACAAGTATTTCTCCATACGATGGCCTATGCAAAGAAATTTAAGAAAGTGAAAATTCATTCAGCAGGTGCAGCTAAAGGTACTGTTGACCAAAAGTTGATTGACGGATTGGCAAAGATTGGCTATAAGGTGAATAAAACTACGAAAAATGGCGAAGTCGCTTACGAAGTGAAATTTAGCGACAAAGCAGATCCGGTAACTCTATTTGCCAAAGACGCTCGAGATAAATCGTTACCTATTTCGGATGTCAGCTCGATCCTACTATGCGACACCACGAGAGGTAAATCCTGTTTCCAAATCCTAACACCTAGCACCCCTTTTTACTTACCACTCAGTACGTCTTCTGACACTGATGACATGGATATTATGCTCAAAGATATCGCAGGAGCGATGGTATATATAACTAAAAATAAATAGTGAATGAGCGCAAATAATTGTAACCCTGTGGTTGAACGAAAGAAATTGAGCTTCCTTGACCGGTATTTGACTGTATGGATCTTTGCCGCAATGGCAATCGGTGTTGGGTTAGGATATTTCGTCCCTTCCATACCAACCGTTATTAATTCCTATTCGAGTGGTACGACCAATATTCCCCTTGCGATAGGCCTTATCTTGATGATGTATCCGCCGCTGGCAAAAGTGCGGTATGAAAAGATGGGTGAGGTGTTCAGAAACACCAAGATCCTTGGCACGTCTCTTTTACTCAACTGGGTCATTGGGCCTATTCTCATGTTCTTTCTGGCCATACTGTTTTTAAATGGCCACCCCGAATACATGGTTGGCCTGATATTGATCGGCCTTGCACGATGTATTGCCATGGTTATTGTATGGAATGAATTGGCAGAGGGCAATCGCGAATATGCAGCCGGACTAGTTGCCTTGAACAGCATCTTTCAGGTAGTCTTCTTTAGTGTTTATGCGTACGTATTTATCACCGTCTTACCGCCATTATTTGGGCTTAAAGGGCTAGAGGTAGATATAACCATCGGACAAATCGCTGAAAGTGTTGCCATCTACCTGGGTATTCCATTTGCCGCAGGCGTCATTTCACGGCTTGTTCTGGTAAAGATCAAAGGTGAACACTGGTATCAAACACGCTTTATTTCGGTCATCTCACCCATCACACTAATCGCCCTACTCTTTACTATCATAGTGATGTTTAGCCTGAAAGGAGAGCTGATCGTACGCATTCCATTGGATGTTGTACGGATCGCAATACCATTAGTAATTTATTTCGCTATAATGTTCCTGGTCAGCTTCTTTTTAGGCAAATCGCTTGGCGCAGATTACTCGAAAAACGCCTCGATAGCCTTTACGGCAGCCGGCAACAACTTCGAACTGGCTATCGCTGTTGCCATTGGTGTATTTGGGATCAATAGTGGGCAGGCATTTGCTGGCGTTATTGGGCCGCTGGTAGAAGTACCGACCTTAATTGCATTGGTCAACGTGGCGTTTTGGTTACGCAGAAGGTATTATGGACCTGACAAAAATCTGCAAACAACGTAACATAACACTTAAATTTAATTCTATAACACTCTTTCGCATGAAATCAATCGCTTTATTACTCGGTCTTGTTATTTCACTACTATTTTGCTCATATTCAACAATGGAAACAAAAGTCAATAGTAAATTGAACCCACCACTTAATCAATATATCGAAAACGCGAAGAAAGATTTCGATAAAATTCCCGCAGACAGGAAAGCACAACTTAAAAAAATAGCATTATTCCTGCACACCAAATTAAACGCGGAAAAGAAAGCCGATCTGATTTTCATCTGTACACACAATAGCAGAAGAAGTCATATGGGGCAATTATGGGCCTATGCCGCTGCCAATTACTACGGAATTAAAGGCGTATCCAGTTACTCCGGCGGTACAGAAGCAACAGCATTTCATCCCAACGCGATAAAAGCGCTCACCAAAGCAGGCTTTACCATTGCCAAAAAGCAGAAGGCACCAATTCAAAATACGATGTAAAATATGCGGCAGACCAACCTTCGGTGACCTTATTCTCAAAAAAGTATATGGATGCGCCAAATCCTACCACCAATTTCGCGGCTGTAATGACTTGTGCGCATGCAGACAAAACATGTCCCATCGTTCAAGGCGCGTCCATTAAAATCGCTATTCCTTACGAAGACCCGAAGGAAGCAGATGGCAAGGCCAACCAGGATGAGGTGTATAACGAACGCTGCAAGCAAATTGCAACTGAGATTTTATATGCCTTCTCATTAATAAAAGAGATGAAATGAGAAAGTTTATAGGCGTCTTTATTAGTATTTTGCTATTAGCCATCCCTAATGCAGTTTTTGCTGGTTCCCTGCTGGAAGATATGAACGGTTGGTTAGAAAGGCAGTTATCAGCTAATGGCTCATCCGTATCAGCTTACTTATTTCTGCTTGTTGGCGGAATGCTTGCGAGCCTATTACCCTGTACCTATCCATTGTACCCCATAACAGTAAATGTGTTAAGGGCAGGATCATCTGGCACAAATAAATATTCCCATCCTGTCACGTACTTTATTGGCATTATCAGTATGTATTTCCTGTTTGGTATTATAGCCGTGATAACAGGAGGCGCTTTTAATTCGGTGCTACGCTTACCCTTTACCAATTTAACCATTGCAGTAGTGATTTTTTTACTGGGCTTGTCCTCGCTGGATCTTTTGCACCTGCCAATTTTTACAGGAACCTCAGCGCAAGCAGGGAAAAGAAAATTAAGCAGCACGTTTTTAATGGGTATGGGCGCTGGATTGCTCTCATCGGCATGCGTTGGGCCTGTGGTCGTGAGCATACTGATAGGAATAGCATCATCCAGCGCCACCTTTTCATTGGGGGCCGGCCTTACTGCCGCCTCTAAAATGCTAATGTTTGGAATAGGTGTAGGGCTACCGTTTTTATTAATTGGCGTATTTGGAATGTCTTTGCCGAAATCTGGAAAATGGATGAAGTATGTGCAATTGGCATTAGGTGTGATGATTGTATACTTTGCTTACGTGTATTTAGAGAAGGCATTGCTGGGATATGGCTTTACCGAAACAACGATCCAATTGATTGCTGTCGGTGCACTGGTAGTGCTGTTTTCCATTTATTTGCTGCAGCCGCAGGAACAATTAGCACACAGCAGGATGAGAAAATCGCTGCTGGTGTTATCCAGCATTATCGGCAGCCTTGTTTTAGTACGAGCTTTTATTCCGCAAATGCAGGGAAATACTATTGCATTGAAGGCAGATCAGCCAGCAACTCCAAAAACCGAACAAAAGGGAGCATTAACCTGGTATCTCGATAGAGAGGCAGCCTACGCTGCTGCACGCGAAAAAAGCAAACCTGTATTTATTGATTTTCATGCAGACTGGTGTACCAATTGCAAAGAGTTTCAAAAATTGACACAATCCGATACCGGATTTAATGCCATCTTGCAAAATGCAGTACTCCTTAAGGTGTACGATGCCACACCGGCGTTCAATGCATATGCTTCAGACAAACGATTTCCAGAGTTGAAAGTTGGTCTTCCTTTCTTTGTAATTACCGACAAGGACGAGAATCTATTATTTAAAACCAATGATTATTTGAAAACCGATGAGATGGGTTTATTTCTGTCTAACTAATATGAAAAACGATTAACAAAATGACAATTGCTCTTTTTTCAGACATTCATGCAAACTTGCCCGCATTAGAGGCATTTTTTAAAGATCTTGATAGCAAAAAACCGGATGCAGTATACTGCTTAGGTGATTTGGTAGGCTATAATATATGGCCGAATGAAGTAGTTGATGAAATTCGCAAAAGAAATATTCCTACCATTGCAGGAAATTATGATTTTGGCATTGGCAGGTCAAGTGATGATTGTGGTTGTGCTTATAAAACAGATGAAGAGAAGGCCAATGGTGCCGTGTCTATTTCATTTACCAACCAGATTGTGAAAGACGATCAGAGAAAATATTTGCGCACTTTGCCTGCTCATATTAAAGTTGAATTCCAGTTAAATAATGACAAATTTAATTTACTGCTGGTGCATGGTAGCCCGCGTAGAATCAATGAATATTTATTTGAAGATAGAGAAGAAAAGAGTTTGCTTAGAATCATGCAGGATGCGGACGCAGATATTATGTGTTTCGGACATACACATAAGCCATACCACCGAACGCTTGAAATAGCTGATTCGGGTACAGTTCGGTATAGACATGCAATTAACATTGGATCTGTGGGCAAACCAAAAGATGGTAATCCGAAAGGAGGTTATGTATTGTTGCATATCAAAGAGAACAGCAGCATACAGGCAAAAGATTCTATCAGTACTGAGTTTATCCGGTTTGATTATGATATAGAAAAGGCGGCAAAAGCCGTAGAAGATAGCCCTTTGCCGAATGCTTATGCCGAAAGTTTAAGAAAAGGAGTTTAAGACCAGTTATGAAAATTATACTTTTCTCAGACATACATGCTAACCTGCCAGCCTTCGAAAAAGGGTTGAAGTTGATCGATGCTGAACAGCCGGATGCTGTTTATTGCCTGGGAGATTTGGTAGGCTATAACGCATGGCCCAATGAAGTAATAGCAGAAGTAAGAAAAAGAGGAATTGCTACAATAGCAGGGAATCATGATGCAAAAGTTAGCAGTCTTACAGCAATGGAATTGGAACAACCTGGAAAAAATTACGCTTATAAACTAATAAGTGAAGATAACAAAAAGTATCTCGCAACCTTGCCTGCACATATACGCCTGGAGTTTCAACTGAAAGGGAGGACTTTGTTTATAATGTTTGTTCATGGAAGCCCTTCCAGTAATGATGAATACCTGCTACAGGATAAACCGGACAGGGAGTTTATAAGTGTTTTTGAAAATGCAAACGCTGATATTCTTTGCTTTGGCCATTCTCATAAACCTTATTACCGCATTCTGGATAAAGGTACCGGCCCGCGCCGTTTCAAGCATGCAATTAATACTGGTTCTATAGGCAAGCCAAAAGACGGCAATCCGCAGGGAGGTTACGTTTTGCTTACAATTAACGAGAACGCAAACACAGAAGAGACGGATGGTATTTCGGTTGAATTTATTCGCTTCCATTATGACATAGAAAGGGCAGCTAAAGCGGTGGAAGAAGGTCCCTTACCAAATGAATTCGCAGATATGCTACGGAAAGCTTATTAACTTTAAATGAAGTCAACTTCAATGATAGTAGCCTGTTGGATGTTCATATCTATGAATATAACTTGTTCAAAGGATACATCATTGCGACCATACTGTTATTTGCAGGTGAAATTTGGCGATAATGAGGATTATGACTTCCTTGAGAAAATAAACGGAACATGGAGTTTTGCTGATCAAAAATGTGGCTTAAGTGCTGAAGGGTATCTACTGCAACGCTTTAACCTCAGGCTTAACAACATAAAAGATACTGGTTATTATCGAGGTCTTATTACCGACAATATTCAATATGCTGATGGACAAGATTTTATTTCAGATAGCATTATACAGGGATACGTTCATATCAGTACACTGGATTCTTTCAATTTAAGAGGCGACTTTGAAATCTATTGTCGCAGTACCTATAATAGTGTAACTAACAGAACAATAATGGGTAATTTCGGAATAATTAATCGACCGTAAAAGAAGCATAATGGAACCTGCTTTATTGCATATACATAATCAGTTTGGTGTTCAATTACATGACATCATTTGTAAAAAGGTGCAGCACGAAGATCATTGCCACGATATAATGCAGGAAGTGTACCTCAAAATAATGCTTAACCTTCCTAAAATAGAAAATGCAGACAATATAGCGGCCTATTTAGCAAAGCTTACTAATAATACCGTTATCGATCATTATCGGAAAGCCAACCCTGCCTTAAACAATCTTTTGCCTACAGATATTACTTCAGATGCGGAGGGTCAAAACGACCAATCTTTACAACTGGCCGACTGCTGTTTAAAGCCTATGATAGATTCCCTGCCGAATATATACCGGGAGGCTTTGGTTATGACAGAATTAGAAGGAATGAAGCTAAAAGACTACGCTGAAAAAGCTGCCATTTCCCTAAGCAATGCAAAAATTCGCGTGCAGAGGGGCAAGGAAAAACTAAAAGAAGTTATCCTGCAGTGTTGCAACTACGAGTTTGATAAATACGGTAATATCATTGACTGCCAGAAGCACGATCAGTCAGCTTGTTGCAAAAAATAAATTTGCTGTAAACCTGTGTCTTTTTTCCCAGTGGTCCGTCGTAAGGATAAATTAGATCATTATGACACTTATTCAAACACGGCTGAAATCAATCAGTTTATTATCCACTGTTATACTATCACTTTTACAGGTAAGTTTTGGACAATCCATCCCGCCACTAGAACCGGCAAATACCGACTACCAACCGCTGAAACAGTTGAGTAGCGCCCCGAACAAAAAGCGGCAGCATCTGGATACAATTCAATACCCATGGTTGGAATACAGCAAAGGAGCATTAGGGAACGCCCTGTGGCGAACCGTTTATCTTTCACCGGCGGATGAAGAGGTACTGCCGTCATTAGTTGAGTTGCCTGCCAATAGTTCTGACCAAACGAGGGCCGAACTTGACTACCTTTTAAAACTTCAAAATACCCGGACAAAACAGGAAATTGAACGGGCAGAATACATTGCAAACATCGGCTCATGGCCTAACATTAGCAACCCTACAGATCCAGACTATGTTGAGAACCGACAAAACCTCTACTATATACTTAACACTGCCACCGGAAAACAACACGATTTTAAAAACTATCCTGCGACAACTGCGCTCTTATTAAATTGTATTCAGGACATACGTGTCACGGAATTTCGGCTGAAGCAACATTTTAAGCGCCCACGGCCCTACCACCTGGAGCAGACTTTGAAACCACTGGCAAGGATTAATTCACCAGCTTTCCCTAGCGGACATTCCTTATGGGCATATACGGAAGCGTACGTTTTTGGAGAACTATTTCCGGACATGAGACAAGACTTCATCAAGGCTGCGGCTGAGGTCCGTTGGTCAAGGGAATTGTTGGGTATCCATTATCCAAGTGATAATGAAGCATCACGGGTGATTGGCTGGCATCTATTGAAGCATTGGTATAAAAACCCTGTCTTTATAGCTGATTTGAACAAGGCAAAGGCTGAATGGGCAAAGGTTAAAAAATAAGCTAGGTGTTGTTTTCGGGTGGAGGTTTGGAAAAAGATAAGGATTTAAGAATTTGTTATTGGCAAAAAAGTACAAAGATAACAGGCCAGTAACTGAACAGGAGCAGTGGAATAATCCCTGTATGACTGTAAACGACCCGTTTGGAATACCATTATGATCACTGAAAAAAGCAAAAACTAAACAGGAAAATGCAAACCACAGTTGTACTTGAATCCACGATCACATGTCCCCATTGTGGTTTTCAAAAAGAAGAAACAATGCCTTTAGATGCCTGCCAGTATTTTTATACATGCACGTACTGCCGTAAGCTTCTGAAACCCCAACAAGGTGATTGTTGCGTCTATTGCAGCTATGGCACCGTAAAATGTCCGCCAATCCAACAAAACAAATCTTGTTGTTAGCTTCAAAGTCTGTAGCGGCCTAGAATGTTTTGCCTTAAAAGGCGGGATTTTGTAACTTTATGTAATGGGCTCTGCTTCGGACAAGACCTCTGTAGTCAATACCAAAATTGAGATTAGACACATTCTCTACGTAGAAGATGATTGTGACGATCAGACTATTTTGCAAGAGGTTCTGGCAGAACTTAGACCAAACATTAAGGTCGATTGCACCAATGATGGAAACAAGCTCCTGGATTTATTGACAAAACAGCAACCGGACTTATTACTTCTTGATCTGGTCATGCCAATTAAAAACGGCTTGGAATGTCTTGTTGAAATTCGAAAAAAACGAGAATTCGAAAGGCTGCCTATTGTCGTATATTCTGCCGCTACAAACCCTCGCGATATTCAAGTAGCCTATGAAATGGGTGCAAACTTGTTTTTAATAAAGTCGAACTCCTATAGAGGTCTTTCCGCGTCGCTTGCCGCAGTCCTGGATCTCAACTGGAATGATCCGGAAGCCGTCAAAAGCCAATACTTCATCAATGGCAGGTATGTCGCCTTTGCCTGATTTCTTAGATCGGTCAGAAAAAATATCAAAGAACTATTTGGGTCCAACTTAACCACTTTCGTACGAGTTAAACGTCGTAAAACCAAACGCGATATTAGATCAGCGGTTCCGCAAGCAAATAAAACAAGCGACAAATGTTAGCGCCTATCTAATCAGTTTCTTCAAAGCATCCGCGTCGGGCAATACCTCTTTGATTTCCTTTGGTGGCTCAATTGAATTTTTATAAGTGGCTACGCCCATAGGTGTATTCATGTTGCGAATAGAATACTGCACAATGGCATTCGCTTTTTCTTTGCAAAGAATGATACCGATAGTAGGGAGCTCGTGAGCAAGTTTAACTTTATCATCCAGGACATTGAGGTAAAAGTGCAATTGGCCGGTATATTCCGGTTTAAACGCGTCTCGTTTTAATTCGAATACCACGAGGCGTTGTAATATTCTGTTGAAAAATAGTAGGTCGATAAAAAATTCGTGACCATCAACGTCTAGTCGGAACTGATTACCAATAAAAGAAAACCCCTTGCCCATCTTTAAAATGAATTCAGTGATATTGGATACAATAGCGTCTTCAATTTTACGCTCGTGATCACCATCCTGCAATTGAAGAAAATCCAGTAGATATTGATCTTTAAAGAATTCATTGGCGATGTTCTGTTGATTAACTTGAACAGTCGTATCGAAATTATGATGCAATTTGCCAATTTGCTTGAATAGGTTTTCTTTCATATGATGTTCCATTAAGTCTACTGACCAGAACTCATTAGCGGCGCGGTGCATGTAAAATAGACGTTCTTCATAGGCTTTGCATTTGTTCAGCAGCAGTAAATGATGGGTAAATGTGATTCCAAAAAAGCTGCGCAAAGTGGGCTCATCTTGGCCAGTCAACGCCTGGCCAAATGAATCGTTCCCCGTTTCTAATTGGACAGTTGATGATTGCCTGAATATATCACTCACGTTATCAACTCTTTGTAATTTGGCCGTCAACGACGGCCAAATTGGATCAACACTGTAGACTTGATAAAACTGCCTCATTTTACGAAGGTTTCTTGCTGAAAATCCCCGTAAGCCGGCCATTTCTCTATGAAGATCTGAAGCCACACGCTCAATGATGTTAGCGCCCCATTTATGCTCATTGAATTTGGCTGCTATCATTGCACCAACTATTAGGTAAAGTTTAAGTTGTTCCTGATTTGCGATTCTCGCTGTGATGTAACGACTGTGGGCAATACGTGATTTAATATCTTGTACCAGTTGAATATATTCGTTATTAGCTTGCATGTTTAAACTTTTGAATAGTGAAGGAGTGCACTACGCAAGGTTGTGTAGTGGTGAGCTGAACGGTTTGCGGGTATGAAATAGGCAGCGATCTATATTTGTCCCGTATTGTCAACATCTCATCGCTGACTTTGCGGTCCACAATCTGTGCATAAACGCCTGCCGTCATTACAATGCTTGCATGGCACAGGAGTTTGGAGGTTGTTTCCATTGATATACCGTTCGTCAGGCAAATGGTAGTCGCAAATGTGTGCCGGGCTATGTGGAACGTTAATTTGATCTTTATCCCACACAGTTCAGCAATTTCTTTTAAGTAGTCATTCATTTTTTGGTTGCTTCGCACAGGGAATACCAGCTCTTTTTCGACGCAGTCGGGATCATCAGCATATTTATCCAACAATTGTTCAGCAACAGGAAGCAAAGGAATCCGCGCCGCCCCATCTGTTTTTACACGTTCATTATCTATCCATCTAAAACCGTCAATTCCGATAAATATATCAGAGCGTTTCAGCTTTTTTATTTCTGCGTAAGGCAAACCAGTATAACAGCAGAATAAGAAGATGTCACGGACCACGGTAAGTCTATCAGAAGAAAAATGCTTCTTTGCAAGTTCATCCACCTGGTGCTGTGTAAGTGGCGTTTTTTTGACCTTCTTCTTAGTCATTTTAAATTCACCGAATGGATCTTGCGGTATCCATTTTCGTTTCACACATATCAATACTATCTTTTTGAAGTTGGCTAAATACTTCATGGTGGAGTTGTGATTACAATTCCGAACTGTTTTTAACCACAACTCGTATTTCTGAATAAACTCCAGGTCGAAGTTTTTAATATTGAAGTCATCTACTTTGTATACTTCCTTCATAAAGGCAACAGTATGATCATAGGATGTTTCATATCGTTCCCATGTACCATAGGCATAGTCTTTTCCGATCAGCGATTTCATCCTGTCGTTGTGTTCCTTAAATACGGGGAGAATTGTGCGCACCGCTTCGAGCGGCTTTCCGTCGATGAGCAGCTTAATTTTTTCGGCTGTTACTTCATGGTCGGTGCGTAGCAAATGGTTATGCGACTGGGTAACCTTTAATTCCAGCAAATCGAAGTACTCATTGTAGGCTTTAACCTGGTCGGTGCGACCGGAAAGCCGGTTGGATTCCGATGACCATCTTTGAGGATCCACGCGCTTGCCGGTGCTCAATTCAGCCTTGTCAGGTTGAGGTTGATTTTCTTTTTTCACGGTGATCCGCATGTAGATGGGAACGTCGTCACCTTTTACATAATACCGTGGTTTTTTGGGATAAAATAAAGTAGAAACGCTTTGCTCCATAAATGCACTTTTTCGGGTGATAAAAATACACTGACCGGCAGGCGGCCCGTGCAAGAACAAACCCTATGAAGCGTTAAAAATCAGTGCGCTATGTAAAGTTGAGTGAGTCTTTTTTAAGATAAGTGAACTCACCGAAACACTCACTCAAGCAGAGGTGAAAAGTGCCATAAAGAGGGGTAATGCTATAAAAACAAAAAACCCGTAATCTATTGATACTACGGGCTTTCATTACAAAACGTTATCTATAATTATTAGTAGATGCGGAGAGAGAGGGATTCGAACCCCCGGAGGCTTTCACCTCAACGGTTTTCAAGACCGCCGCATTCGACCGCTCTGCCATCTCTCCGGCGCAAAAATAGGGGTACCATTCATTATGGCAAAAAACTTTTGCACCAAAAAAATACCTACTCGCCTGCTGCTTAAATTCTTATCTTCCATTATAGTAGCCTGGTTTGATAGATTGCGTCTCCCCGCAGCGTAATTGCATAGCCCGGCCTCAAAAGCCCCCTCCCATGCAAGTACTGTATTTAACCCTTAAAACCCTGTTCTCAGGCCGCATAAAGTATATTACCTGGGTAGCTATCTGCGCCTTTTTGTTAGCAGGCGTATCCGGACTATGGCCGGTACAATCCCAACAGGAATGGGTGCGCAATACCTTTCAGATCATTTCCAACCTCCTGCTGGGAATCGGCACCTCCACCCTGGCCGCAGCATTGATCTCTACATTTGATCTCATCAATGTTACCAAAGTCGGTAACCTCATCAAACTCTTCTCCATCCACACCACCAAAAAAACGGCCATCGTCATTCCCCGGTTCGATAAGAAGTATTTCGACGAAAAAGAAGAGGGCAATTACGATGCAGCAGATAAAACGCCCAATGAAGTGTCCTTTCTCTCTTTTGCCGATTTTTCAACCGCCAAATTCCTGGTAGCCCTGCTGCAGGAACATCACCTGGGCGTGCCGGACATCATCACAGACAGCGAAGCCATGGACATACTCTCCAACAAAGAAAAAATCAAACGGTACAAAAGCCTCATTTGCGTAGGACTCTATTCCAATCAACTTTCGAACCACATCAATTCGCTGAAACTGCCGAACCGGTATTTTGAATTTTCCGGAAGAAGCATCATTCATCCAGGCCCCGGCGAAAGGCAGTTGAAAATTCTGCAACCCGTCAAATCCAATGAGGAAAAATGGTACACACATACCCCTAATAGTCGCAATTGCTGCGACCTGGCCATGATCTCCAAAATCCATTATAAACTGGAGGGCGAACAGTCGCTGAGCATTTCTATTGTCGGAGGCCTGAATGCAACCGGCACCATCCTGCTGGGGAATTTATTTACAGGTATTGGGATACGCTGCTCTGCAACACCATGGCAAGAAACCGCTCCAATGAATTCCGGAAACTGTATACCGAACCCAACTGCTGTATGGTTTTTGAAGCCAGCGGAGAGCTGAATGTTCGGTACGATGAAAACGCTACATTGATCCACTATCCGATTTTTGCCAGGGTGTGATGTCTGTAAATGCTTCGCCCCTGTTCATTGCCTGGTGTGATGCCCCAACACCGCCGGATTTCTGGCACTACCCCCCGCCAATTGGTTGCGCATCGTATTCATTAAGGGAAATTTTCCGCCCCTACCCAACCTCCACCCCTACCCTGTGGTATATGTTTACAAATACAAACCGATCTACCATGCGACTGTTTCTACCCTTACTTATGATTATTTGCCTGTACGGCACAGGGCTCAAAGCTCAATGCGACGCCACATTTACCACACAGGTCAACGGCGCCACCGTTTACGTACAGGCCAACGATTCCAACACCAATGTATACCACCAGTGGCGCTTTGGCGACGGTCACATAGCCTGGGCCCCCTCCACCTCCCACACCTATGGCGCCTCCGGCACTTACCTCATCACGCATTATGTGTTCGATTCGCTCAATACATGCGCCGACTCGGCCACCTATTCCGTAAACATCAACGTGCCGGCTACCTGCCAGGCATCCTTTATAGCCCACGATTCCACCCTTACCGGCTATTATTTATTCATTTCTACCTCAACCAATAGCAGCGGCTATATAAATAGCCTGACCTGGGTGATTGATGGCGATACCGTTTCCACCAACGAGTATTTTACCACCTACCTTACACCGGGATACCATAGCGTATGCCTTACCATTTCCACTACGGCAGGTTGTAGCAGCACCGCCTGCGACACCTTATGGGTAGATTCCACCCAAACCGATACCTGCAACATCAACCCCGGCTTTGCTGCCCAGGTAAGTGGCGCTACGGTGCAATTGCAGGCAAACGATAACAGTCCCTATAAACTCCACCTGTGGAAGTTTGGAGATGGCCAGCAAGGATGGGGCGCCAATGTTTCGCATACTTATGCCGCTTCCGGCACCTACATCATCAAACATTATATAACCGATTCGCTTACACAATGCACCGATTCGGCTTCGCAAACCATCAACGTAACGGTGCAGGCAACCTGTACGGCTTCCTTTAACGCCGTAGATACCATCGACAATTCCTATTATTTCTATTCCACTTCTACCAGTCCGGGTGGAAGCATTACGTCCTACACCTGGACCCTCAACGGTGATACCGTGTCCATCTCAAGCTGGTTCCATTATTATCTGCCACAAGGCTGGAACCAGGTTTGCCTGAGCATCACCACCAGCACCGGCTGTTCAGCCTCTGTTTGCGATAGCATATTTGTTGATTCCACCTCTGGTTGCACTATCGATGCATCCTTTACCAAAAACGTGAGCGATGCTACTGTAGAACTGCAGGGCGTTAATGCGTCCAATGTTTATCACCATTGGAAGTTTGGCGACGGTCACCAGGGCTGGGGCGCATATACCACGCACACCTATGCCGCTTCCGGCACCTACACCATCAGGCATTATGTAACCGATTCGGTAAACAATTGCACCGACTCCTCACAGCAAACCATTACCATAACGCTTCCTCCCACCTGCCAGGCATCTTTCTACAAGAAAGATACCGTGCAACCCGACTATTATTATTTCGCTTCCACATCTACGGCCACCGGAGGAAGCATCAATTCCTACACATGGACCATCAACGGCGATACGGTAAGCACCTATTCCGTATTTGCAAGCGTATTGCAACCGGGATGGAACTATATCTGCCTCACTATTACGACCACGGCAGGCTGCTCATCGACTGCGTGCGACAGCGTATTGATCGATGGAGACTCCTGTGACGTAGATGCAGATTTTACTTACATTGTAAACGGCGCACAGGTACAATTACAGGCCTCCGACGCCAGTCCCAACCTGTATCACTACTGGATACTGGGAGATGGCAACCAGGCAGCGGGCCCGAACGTGTCGCACACATACCCCGCACCAGGCGTGTACACAGTACGGCATTTCGTAACTGATACCATCAACAATTGTTCAGATTCAGTATACAAACTGATCACTATAACGTTGCCGGACACCTGCACTGCTTCTTTCGTAAGCTTTGATTCCACCGGCAATATCAAAGTGTTCTATTCTACATCCACCAGTCCGGGCGCATCCATTACCTCCTGGACCTGGACCATCAATGGCGACACAGTGTCCGCAGCGCCGGTTTTTGATACCATATTGTCGCCCGGTGGCTACCAGGTATGCCTCACCATTGGCACCAATAAAGGATGCACGGCTTCGGTATGCGATAGCATCTTTGTGAGCAGCAACGACAGCAGTTTCAGAAGCGGTCCAGCAGCAACGCTCGTCACCTCCTATCCCAACCCCACACAGAGTCATGAGGTGAAAGTAGCACTGCCCCTGCTGCAACCGGCCATGGTAAGCATCACCGTTTACAACGCATATGGCAATGTGGTGTACAGACAGCAAAGAGCCTTTGGCGCCGGCGACAACCGGATCAGTATACCGGTGACCGGTTTGAAACAAGGTCAGTACTTTATAGACATTCAATACGGCAACACCAGAAAGCGTAGCGTTTTCCAGAAAATGTAACAGCATAGCTTTGACCAGAATTGAATGAGATCATAAACCTTGGTTAACGAACAGGAAAACATAGATAGCATTATTGTTGGTTGCAAAAAGGGCGACCGCAGAGCTCAGGAGTTGCTGTACCGTAACTTTTACAGGGCAATGATGACTATTTGTGTCCGCTATACCAAAAATGAAAATGATGCGCTGGAAGTTTTAAACACCGGGTTTTTTAAAGTATTTAAAAACATCGAAAAGTACGACCGGCGGAAAGCTACATTGTATACGTGGATCCGCACGATCATCATCAATAGCTGCCTCAATTATATTAAAGCAAGGACTGTACAAACAGGATGGCAGGAACTGGATCAGGCGACAAGTGTAAGCTTGTCGCCTGACGTATTTTCCAAAATGTCGGCCGAGGAAATATTACACCTGGTCCGACAGCTTGCACCGGCCACACAAGCTGTTTTCAACCTGTATGTGATGGAAGGTTTCAGCCACAAGGAGATTGCACACCTGCTGGGCATCAGCGAAGGCACCAGCAAATGGCATCTCAGTGAGGCCAGGCGTGTATTGCAACAACTGATCAATAACGAAGCAACAGGCCCATGAGTGAACGATTACCATACGAGCAGCACCTGCACCAGCAATGGAACAATCTTCCATTGCCGGATGAGCAGGCTGCATGGGACGACATGGCGCGGCGCCTGGAAGAAGATGACGACGATAAAGGCATCTTCTTCTGGTGGCGCACCGGCTGTGGCGTATGGGCATTGCTGTTGCTGCTGTTCGCTGTAGGCTGGTGGATCGTCAGGCCGGAAAAATATTTCAGTAATAAAAACAATAAAATTGATAGTGCTGCCTCTGTAACCATACATCCTCAACAGTATGGTTATAATCAACAGGAAAATCTGCACCCCAAAGCAAATGGTGATACCAATGCACCATCGCCGGCTGAAACTGAACGCCAGCACGTGAGCGGCCATGGCAATGATGCTAATAATGTATCGGAAGACGACAGGCATCCATCGTCCAATGATCGTATCAGCAATCAACGCGTTGTTAACCCGAATAACGGACAGGCTGCAGCAACCCGCGGGCGCAGAACACAACCAGGCGACAGACGAACCATGCGCACACGCGCACAGGAACGATCCATAGCGGATGACCTGAACCAACCCACTGAAGGAAATGTATCGGTAATCACTGCCAACAACATGGAAACTTCGCTCCTCCTGCCTTCTTTACCTGCTACCGTTCCTGCTTTTGACGCCACCATCAAAAGACCGCCGGTAAAAGGTCCGGAAATGCCGGTTGATTCATCGCTGGCGAAAAAAGCGGCTGATGAAGACAGCAGTCAATCCAGCAAAGCGTTTCCCTCTTTCGGCATTGCCATCCACCAGCTCATACCGGTGGCCGGGCAACAAGCCACGCCGTATAATGCATTGGGAAGAGAAGGCTCGCTGGGCGACTATATTCCTTCGGTGTATGTACGTCTCAACAAACCCGATAAATGGTTCGTACAGGCAGCCTTCCGTTACGGCGCGCCGCAAAATGTAAAAGAGTTTACCTATCACCAGGAAAGCATTCCTGACACGGGCGTTAGTCCGAGATTTGTTACCAACAGCTCCGCGCGACTGAAGAAAACATTTTACCACCAGTTGCCCCTTTCCTTCAATTACTATGTGCTGCCCAACTGGTCCGTAGGTACCGGCGTGGTATGGAACAAATTCTATGCAGCCATCACCGACCAGGAAACCATCAAACACGACAATTTCACCAATGGTGATAGTGTATTGTTCAAAGGCATTGTGAGCATCAAAAACGATACCTCCGGCACATTTGCGAAATCGTTCTTCCAGGGCATCGTGGAAACGCAGTATCAATGGAAGCGGTTGTCGATAGGCGCGCGGTACGCTTTCGGCTTGCAGCCTTATATCCGGTTTACGTTGCCAGGCATGGAAGAACAAAAAGAAAGCAACCGTTCGCTGCAGGTGTTCCTGCGGTTGGAGTTGTGGCGGCCGAAGAAACACAGATGGTAATACTGCCCACCCTTGATCACGTAGTAACGATCACAATGTAGTATTAAAGGTTAACAATTGCTTTTTATGCGGGTAAAGACAGGTACCGGATCAAATAGTACAAGGCCCAGGCGCCAAAACCAATGATGAGTATCCACACCCAGGCTGGAATGCTTTGCGGTGTTTCACTGCCTTCTATCAGGAACGATTGCTGATCGCCTTTACCATACGCATTGACCATAAGCGGCAACACGCCATCCACTACCGCATGCTCGCGGATGCCTTCAACAGCTATGGCAGGGCCGTTGCGTACCACAAACGGAATTTTTCGGATGCCTTCTTTCCCGGAAGGGTCTTTGCTGACAATTTTCAGCACGTGTTCCCCATCGGTAAGTTTGCGGGTATCCAGTTCAAAACTTACCGGCGATAATACAGCTGCAATGGGTTGTGGTTCGTCGTCAATAAAAATGTATATGGTGCTTTTTTCACTCATATCAGCGCATATTTAACATCGTTCTTTTGATATGGTCTTTAGCCTGTTCACCGGGATGCAGGATCCATTTAACCGTAAAAAATAAACTGAGCAACACGATGAGCGCAACGGCCCATACAATAAGGTAGTCCCAGCGACTGTCCGGCCCGGCGCCATGCGTAATGCCCCGCAAAATTTGTGGTTGATTCCTTTCGCAAACCGGGCAGCCCACTGCGGTCCAACCGAACAAAACATACGAAACAAGCAAACCTGTTTTTTTCATTGCGTAGCAGCTTTAAGTTTTACAAAATCCATGATCTTTTTGATTTCTTCCGGCGTTACTTTTTTACCATTGTTGCCCCAACTGGAGCGTTCGTGATTGATGATCGCAGCTACATCCTGCTCGGAGAAATTCATAATGGTGCCTATGGGAGCCATGGCGCCGTATTCAGGACGGGCATCATAGCCATTCATAATGATGTCTACGTACAGTTCAAGGTTTGCGTCATCGTTTACCACCTTACTGCCTTTTAAGGGCGGGAAAGCGCCTGGCAAACCTTCCCCGTTTGCCTGGTGGCACGACTGGCAATTGGCTATATACAAAGCTGCTCCGTCTGGTCCTTTACCGGGCGTGGTTGATTGTTCAATCTCGCGTTTGTACAAAAAAGCGGGTTCAGGCATGCCATCAGGTAATTGTACCTGCTTCAGCGATTGCAGGTAGGCAACAAGGTTCAGCGCATCGCTGGTGGCCACTACTTTTCCTTTTTTGCCTTTCATATAATCAGGCGGTACATTTACCACCACATCATTTTCGTCCGGTGTGTCTTTAATGGTGAACAGCCAGGGATAGGCAGGCATCACAGACGCTTCCACCACTATGCGCGGGTTGTAGAGATGAACCAGGTTCCAGTCGCGCGACGGTTGACGGTTACCTATGTCCGTAAGATCGGGGCCTGTTCGCTCGGTGCCCATCAGGGTTGCTGTATTTTGCCAGATGCTGGTGCGGGTAATGCCTGCATAATCGGCTGGCACGCCCGGGCGACTGCCCCAGATTTTGTCCATGTCTACATTACGTACCTGCTGGGTATGACAAGCCACACAACCGTTGGCAATAAACACGGCTTTGCCTTTGGCAGCTTCCGCACTGAGCGGTTCGGCGCCGGGCAAGGGACGGTTCCTGTTCTGGTTGTTTACCGCCGGTATGATGGCCACCAAAATCGTCAGTACCACAAAGAACAGGGTGGCCACTGTAAAAAGCATTTTATGATTATCGAAGAATTTCATTGCTAATGGTTGAAACTGTTACGCGATAGGTTCAGGGTGAAGGGTGGCAGCCTTTTGCAATTGAAGGATGGCAGTTTCCCGCACATCGATGGCTTCCTTCCGGGCAATCATTTTGTACATGTTGTAGGCAAAGAAGATGTGCGACAGCCACATCAAACTACCGCCAATGGCGCGCCACAACCAGTAAGGTCCCATCAGCTCCACACTTTCTATAAAGGGTTTTCCCTGCATCCAGGCCAATCCTTTCAAGGTGCCGCCGATCATTAGCGGAACGGAATAAAACAAGAGACCAACCAGCGCCATCCAGAAATGTGCACCGATGGACCAATGCGGCGCTTCGCGGCCGGTGAGTCGCGGCACCACCGCATAGGTACATGCCCACAATAAAAAGCTGATAATACCATACATGGTAAGATGGGAATGCGCCACCGTAAAATCAGTAAAGTGCCATACCAGGTTGGTGAACCGGAACGCTTCTGCACTGCCCTGCATGGAACCGGTAAAATAAAAGATGATGCCTACCAGGAAGAATGGCAGTGTATAGCTATCCCGCACCTTGTACCACGCGCCTTTGAACGTCATCAAAAAATTAGTAGTGCCTGCTATTACAGGAATGGCCATGCCCATGCTGCCCACAATAGCCACCGTTTGCAACCACCAGGGTATGGAGCTGAATACAAAATGATGCGAACCGATAAGCGTGTAAAACAATATCTGTGTCCAGAAGGCCAGTATGCCGAGGCTGTAGGAATAAATGGGTTTATTGAGTTGCTGGGGCAGAAAATAATACACAATACCGAGTGTAAACAACATGAACCACATGCCCACTCCCTGGTGCATGTAATATCCCTGGATGATGGTTTCGCCCAAACCGTTTTGCCAGTAAGGTAAATATGCCGCGAGCGCAATAACAATGGTGAAGATCACTGCCGACACTATGTACCAGTTGGAAATATAAATCTGTTTGGTAGCACGGGCAGCAATCGTTTTCCAATAATTGATGAGCGTAAGCGCCAGCCCGATGCCGAATAACAACATTACCGGCCAGGTATATTCGCGGTATTCGCCCCCACCATTGTTGATGCCTGCCATCAGGCAGATGGTGCCTATGACCACCGATGCGTTGATGCAGTACAAGGCATACCATCCCATCCTGATACTCGCCAGTTTTACATTACTGACCCGGGGAACAATATAATATCCCAGTCCCAGCATGGCCAGCGAAGCCCATCCCCAGAAAACCGCGTTGGTATGCACCGGGCGCAGCCTGCCAAAACTCAGCCAGGGCAGGTGGTCGGCATCCGGCGCCAGGAATTTGATACCCACATACTCTCCTACTGTGGTGCCAAACAGCAGCCACCAGGTAGCCGTACCGAGGTACCAAAGCACCAGCCGCGACAAACGGGGATCTATATGCGGACGTGGCAATGCTTTCTTTTTGGCTGCCACCACCGGAAGGCCCGGTTCACCCTTGATCTGCAGCAGTCCACGGGCATCATCCGGCTGTTGTGTGCCGGAAAGTTCCTGCTGGCTGAGCGAATAATCGAGCGCTGCCTTGCGCTTCTTCAATACATTCTCCACCACTTCATCCGGCAATGATTTCAGGTAATCCGCAAAGGCGGCCGCTTCTATTAACTGAGCGCGCCTGCGATATCGTTTGGCCATATTGCTTAAGCGCACCGTAAGCAGGATCAGGGTGGCCAGCACCGGTATACTCACCAGTATGATGGTGATGATAATGCCGCCTTCTCCCAACAATGAGGAGGGTTCTGAACTTACCGGCGCCTGTGCCATCAGCTGGTGGCTGCCGGAAAGAGCAAGCGTGGCAGTGATCAGGCATGTAATCAGCAGGCGCATGACGCCCGTATGATTGCCCTGCTTTTTTTTGTATTGCAATACCGCATCAATCTGTTTACTGGTGAGCCGGCGGAGATGTTCCTGGTACCGCTCCTTTTCGTCAGCGCCGCTTCGCTGGTTACTGCTGTTGCGCAATTCAATCACTTTTAAAACCATAAGGGCTGCCACGGCGAGCATTGCTACTGCCAGCGCCAACATCAACCCCCTCCACCATGGACCTGTTGCGAGCAATGAATATCCTGTTTTTCCCGCTTCCTGGGCTGCGGCAGGCACCATCATCATCAAGATACACAAGAGAAAAGGAACAGTAATAGCCGGTTTCAATCGTTGCATAATTCAGATATTAAGACCTTTTTATCTTTTATTATTGCAAAAAAAATGTCACGACCTTTTCAGAAACACTTTACTTTTTTCAAGCGATGCCGTGAACGTACCTACTTTGGCATTTTCCAGCATTTTCATCAATTGACCGCGAATCTTTTTGAATTCATGGTGAATGGGACAGGGATGCGTTTCGGAGCAGTAGCGCAACCCGAGACCACAACCCCGGAGCACCTTGTCGCCATCAATGGTTCTGACAACATCCGCCAGTGACCTTTCCATGGAAGTTTTGTCGAGGTAAAATCCGCCATTGGGACCTTTCATGGATTGCACCAATCCTTTTCTGCCAAGTTCCTGCAGTATTTTGGCAATAAAATGTTCAGGAGAATCAATTCCTTTGGCAATTTCCTTGATTCCTGCCCGCTGACCCTCCTTGGTCTTTCGCGCAATGAAGATCATTGCCCTGATAGCATATTCGCAGGTTTTTGAAAACATCGTTTGACGGAGCAAAGGTATATACAGCAAAGATAAAAGACAAGTTTATCTTTTATTTATTTTAATGCATTCTTATTACTATAATCATATTTCCGTGAGCAAGCTCATTACTTAAACCGGTTCAGATGAATACCCAGTTTTTTCATGCGCGAACTTAAAGTGGTAGGTGGAATGCCTATCAGCGCCGCAGCACCATCTGCGCCAAACACTTTGCCTTTGGTGGCGCGCAATGCGCGTTCCATATTCTCCCTCTCGAGTTGTTCCAGTTGGGCTGCTGTGAGTATTTTTTCAGGTATTGCAGGGTTGTGTGTTGAAGATGCTTCGGAAGCGGTGATACCGGTTAATTGAATGCTCCCCTCCCGGCTGGTAATGACGGCACGCTCCATGATGTTCTGCAATTCGCGCACATTGCCGGGCCAGTGGTAGTGCAGGAGTTGTTGTTTGTCGGCCTCCGATAATGTTGGCTGCGGACGGCCATACCGCGCTGCATATTTCGCCAGGAAGGCTTCGGCCAATAGCAGGATATCGTTACCGCGCTCCCGCAAAGGCGGCAGGTACAAGGGGAAAACGTGCAGGCGGTAATACAGGTCTTCCCGGAATTTCCCGGCGGCCACTTCTTTTTTCAAGTCGCGGTGGGTGGCGGCAATGATGCGCACATTCACCCGCCTGGTGAATGAACTGCCTACCTGTTCAAATTCTCCGTACTGGACCACACGCAGCAGTTTGGCTTGCAAAGCCAGCGGCAGTTCGCCAATTTCATCGAGGAACAAGGTGCCTTTATCGGCTAACAAAAAACGTCCCTCGCGCGCCTGTACGGCGCCGGTAAAAGCGCCTTTCACATGACCGAACAATTCGCTTTCTATCAACTCTGCCGGCAGCGCCGCACAATTGAGGGTGATAAATGGTTTATCGCTTCGCAGGCTCTGGCGAAAAATTTCCCGGGCCACCAGTTCCTTGCCGGTGCCGGTTTCGCCCAATATCAGCACGGTGGAATCGGTTGCGGCTACCTGTTGTATCTGGGCAAAGGTATGTTGTATGGCTGCGCTTTCGCCTATGATCTGGTTCATCTGGTAATTGCTCACTTTTTCGCGCAGCATGGTTGTTTCCACCGTCAGTTGCTGAATTTCCGCTTCACGCTGCAAACGGTCCTGTACGTTGCGGATATACAGCGCATAAAAATGCCGGTTGTTGTAGGTATAGCCTGACAGGGTGGCATCGGCAGGAAATTCATCTCCGGTGGCCGTCACGCATTGCAGGTAGCCCTGTATCCAATGGGCGCCGGGCCGGGTGCGGGGCATGGCGGCAAAAGGAATGGCCTGCTGCAATTTGCGGTAACCTTCCGGCGTAAGAAACTTTCGTATATCCTGACCAGTTAGTCTGCCGGCATGCACCCGAAACGTCCGGTGGGCCGATTCATTGGCCTGGGTAATTTTCAGTTCGGTGTTCAGTTCCACAATAGCGTCCATGGTGCCATTGAGCAACCGGCTCAGTTTGGATTCACTGTCCTGCAATTTCTTTTCATCATGCAGCCTGCGCAATTCAGCCGCCGCGCATGCAGCAAACAACTGGAAGATGACAAACACCTCCGGAATTTCTTCCATCGGCTGCTGGTCGAGGAGCGCCAGGTGTCCCAGCACTTTGCCATCCTTGTCTTTCAATGCCAGTCCCATATAACTCACAGCGCCCAGCGGTGGCAGGTCGGGATCGTCGGGATAGAGTTCAATCACGCGGTCGGGCACATGGCATACCGTGTCGGCTTTCAATACCGGCTCGCAGGGCGTGCCCTTCACAGCATAGCGGTATTGCTCTACAAAACGGCCATTGAGCCAGAATGCCAGCGAATTCAGTTCATGTGTTTCTTCAAGGTATTCGGTTACCCACACCCCATGTACCTGGAGCACTTCGGCCAGTTCTTTTACCAGTTGCCTGAAGAATGGCTTTCCCGTGTGCGCCGAAGTGCCTTCAAATATTCTTTTGAGCGCAATCATCAGGGAGGGAGCCTGCCGGGGAGCGGGTCGTTTCATCATATACTACGAAATTTCGTAAATAAAAGTACGATAATTCGTAGCAAAACGAAATTTCGTAACTGCAATTTTTTGGCACGAATCAGCTAACGTCTTGACTATCAGCCATTTAATACTTCTGGCAAGGATATGGTTATCCTTCGTGCGTCAATAAATTTTTTAATCAGTATCAAATATTCAAATCATGCAAGCAAGTAAAACAAAAATGCTCAACGGCGTAGACATTGAAAGACTCGAAGGCACTATTGCCGCTGTAACTGACAATCCGGCCATTGCCGATTTCAAATTCCGCGCAGCCAATAAATGGATCAATGGCGGTCATAACCGCTCCCTTATCAAGAGCTTTTATGGCGGCTGCCAGGTAGATACTACGCGTACTGAACCGTTTGTGCTGGACAACGACGAACCGGATATCCTGCTGGGTAAAGACAATGGCGCCAACCCGGTAGAGTACGTATTGCACGCGCTGGCCGGTTGCTTAACCACTACCATGGTATACCATGCTGCCGCCCGCGGCATTCAACTGGAAGGCGTTGAATCAAGTTTGGAAGGATATCTTGATCTGCATGGGTTCCTTGGCCTGAAAGCGGTGCCCCGCGGGTATCAGAACATTCGCGTACAGTTCAGGCTCAGCGGCGACCTTACACAGCAACAAAAAGAAGAGATTGTTGCCATGGGACGCAAGTATTCACCTGTGTATGATATGATGAGCCGGGCCGTGCCCAACCTGGAAATCAGTGTACAATAAAGGTGCAGGAGCATCGGTTGTGTTTCTGACCCGGCCCGGAAAATTACCGTACAATAAAGGGTGGTTCGTGTAGGGTAAATCAGGAGGCTGTCTCAAAAGTTTTGAGCAGCCTCTTTTTGTTTCGGTAACCTGCCTATTTCAGGCAACACGCAGCACCTACATTTTATTTGCCAATGCCTTTTAATGAATTGCCATCAGTTAACAAGCACCGAAACAGGCCGCACCTTTTTATCCACGCCCCAGCTGGCAGAAGGTTCCGGTCCCATGATAATTTCCAGTTCTCCACCGGCCACAAT
The DNA here is from genome assembly GCA_937961055.1 of uncultured Chitinophagaceae bacterium. Classification (GTDB taxonomy): domain Bacteria; phylum Bacteroidota; class Bacteroidia; order Chitinophagales; family Chitinophagaceae; genus CALCIN01. The sequence continues at coordinate 30,463 of CALCIN010000043.1, forward strand.
ATCACGGTACAGGATATATGAATGATCATAGTCCATTCCGTTCAAATGCACATGCTGTATGTATTTATTGTTGGCGCCGTTGTTTTGCACCACTATGCGGAATGTTTTTCCATTGTCCAGGTACAGGGTGGCTTCATCTACCACCGGGCTTCCCATTACATACATACCGCCCGCCGGGTTTACCTGGTATAAGCCGAGTGCGGACAATATATACCACGATGACATTTGTCCAACGTCTTCATTACCGCAAAGCCCGTCTACCTTGTCGGAATACAAACTGTCGAGGATGTACCGCACCTTGTCCGCTGTTTTCCAGGGTTGTCCTGCAAAAGCATAGAGATAAGGGATATGATGGCCCGGTTCATTGCCATGTGCATACTGGCCAATAAGTCCGGTGATGTCTGCCGAAGCTTCTTTGCCCATATCGCCCTGCAGCACAAACAGGCTGTCGAGCCGTGCAATGAACGCCTCCTCTCCTCCCAGCAACGTCATCAGGCCTTCCACATCGTGCGGCACCAGCCAGGTATATTGCCAGGCATTGCCTTCGGCAAAATCATCTCTCATATGGCGGGATTCAAAGGGACTGAAAGGCGTGCGCCAGGTATTTTCGTTTATACGTCCCCGCATGAAACGGGTGAGCGTATCAAAATAGTTGGCATAGCTTTTTGCCCGGTTGCTGAAATACACAAAATCTTCCTGCTTACCCATTTGCTTTGCCATTTGCGCAATGCCCCAGTCGGCGATGGCGTATTCCAGTCCCATAGCCACGGATTCAACCATGCTGTCTGCAGGAATGTAACCGTATTGTTTTACGTATTTCAATCCCCGCTCATCGAGCATGGCAGTGGTTTTTACAGCCTCCCAGGCAAGCGCGGTATCAAACCCGCGAAAGCCTTTGAGGTAGGCGTCCGTCACCACGTGAATGCCGCTGTTGCCGGGCATGGTATTGGTTTCATTGCCCATTAAATGCCATACCGGCAATTTGCCCTGCTGCTGGTAAATGGCCAGCATGGAGTTGATCATATCATTTACCCGGTTTTGCTGGGTAATAGTATACAGCGGATGCGCCGCACGATAGGTATCCCACAATGAAAAAGTGGTAAGATTGGTAAAGGAAGCACCGGTATATACTTTTTTATCTGTACCGCGATAGTCACCATTGTGATCATTAAACACAGAAGGCGCGATCATGGTATGATACAAGGCTGTATAAAACGTACGCAGCCGCGCAGTGTCGCTTGTTTTGATGCGCAGTTTGGCAAGCTCCCGGTTCCAGGCTGCATCGGCATTTTTCACCACGGTTTCAAAATCATTGTGCGGAATTTCAGCGCGGATATTGGCGGCTGCATTGGCCGTGCTTACGGGAGAAATGCCCACTTTCACCAGTACCTTTTCACCTGCGCCGGTGGCAAACCCGGCCACCGCTTTAATGCTGGTTCCGGTTAATTCTTTTCCCGGCATGCTTACCGTATCATCATACAAGGAAAATTGTGCAATGGGTTTGGAGAATATAGCAGTGAAATAAACCTGCTGGTCTTTAGCCCACCCGGTAGAAAACCGGTGGCCTTCAATAGTGGTATCATTCACCTGCCTGATCATGCAGTTGACGGGCCTGTCCCACCCGATGCCTTCCTGCAGGTCGATGATTATTTTGGCATCGTCTGAAGCAGGAAAGGTGTATTGATGAAAACCTACCCGTTCGGTGGCAGTCAATTCAGCTTTGATGCGATAGCGTTGTAATTGCACGGCATAATAACCGGGACGCGCTACTTCCTCTTCATGCGAAAACAGCGAGAAAAAGCCGCTTTCATAATTGCCCGGCACGCCGGTGCGCATAGTGACCGGACCGGTGGCGGGCATCAGGCTGATATCCCCCAAATCCCCAATACCGGTACCACTCAAATGCATATGCGAAAACCCGATAATGGTGGAATCTGAATAGTGATAGCCGCTGCACCAGTCCCAGCCTTCCGTCATGTTGACCGGTCCTAACTGTACCGCACCAAAAGGCACATTGGCGCCCAGGAAAACATGGCCATGAAAACCGGTGCCGATAAAAGGATCAACAAATTGCGTAAGCGAAGGGGCTGCATCTTTGGATGGTTGGCACGATAACAAGCTTACCGAGGCAGCAAGCATAACACTGCTGATAAGGGAATTTATTTTCATGTTGCTGGTATGGTGGTTGGGTGGAATGAATGACTATTTTTTCCGGGCCGGTTTGATGGGCAACGGGGCAGATAGTTTAATATCAGCCGCACTGGCGCCAATCACTATTTCATAATCGCCCGGGTACAGTTTCCATTGCCGTTGCTGCAAATCCCATTTCTGCAGTTCCTGCAAGGGAATACTGAAATGTACTATTGTTTCTTCATTCTTTTTGATATGTACCCGGCGAAAAGCTTTTAATTCTTTTACCGGCATTCTTTCCAGCGAAGGGTAACGCACATATACCTGCGCCACTTCATCGCCGTCCATAGCGCCGGTGTTTTTTATTTTGATAGAAAAGTGCAGTGTGTCATTAGCAGATCGCACAGCATTCGGTTGGGTGTTCCATTGATAGGCAAAAGAAGTATAACTCAATCCATAGCCAAATGGATATTGCACCTTGCCATCATAGTACCGATAAGTCCTGCCCTTCATCCCATAATTTTCATAGGGCGGCAAATCGCTGAGGGATGCATAAAACGTAATGGGCAGTCTGCCGGCAGGCGATACCTCACCAAACAAAATATCCGCCAGCGCGAGGCCCCCCTGTTCGCCGGGGTACCAGGCCAGCAGGATGGCGTCTGCGTAGGGTTCAATAGCAGAAATGTCTACATTGCTGCCGGCGGTTACCACTGCAATCACCGGTTTATTCTTTTTGCGCAGTTCACGCAACAGGGCAATATGCGGGGCAGGTAAATCCAGTGTGAGTTTATCGCCGCCATTGGCTGCCAAAAATGCGTCGCCGCCTTCGCCTTCATACACGGGCGTTAACCCGATCACCGCAATAGTGATATCACTTTCGCCGGCAGCCCATATGCCGCCAAAGCGGGTGGTGTCGGTGAAATCACTGCCCTGGTCGTATTGCACTACGGTGGCGGGACCGGCAGCCTGCGCAATGCCTTCGGCAAACGTGACGATATTGCCCGACATACCATGATAGTTCGCCACCATGGGACCGAGCGCTCCGGCATTGGGGCCCAGCACCATGATAGAACCGTATTTGTTGCGGGGCAAGGGCAGCAATCCTTTGTCGTTTTTCAACAACACAATACTTTGTTGTGCGGCTTTGCGGGCCAGCGCAATGTGCTGCTCATTGTGTACGCTTTCAGCGCCCAGGCTACTGAAAGGAATGTGTGTTTTATCGTCGTAAAAACCGAGTTTGAATTGCGTGCGCAGTAACGTGCTGAGCGCCGCATCGATGTCTTTTTCCGCGATAAGGTTTCGATTAATAGCTTCGCGGAGATTTTGCTGGTACAGGTTGGAGCAATCAAGATTGACGCCTGCCCTGATGCCGGCGGCGGCCGCTTCTACATTGTCTTTATATACTTTGTGAAAACGCACCATATCGTCCAGTGCACCGCAGTCGGTAACGATGTGGCCCGTAAAATGCCATTCGTTCTTTAAAATCTGTTGCAGCAGGTTGCCGCTGGCGCAACAGGGTTCGTTGTTGAGGCGGTTATAGGCGCACATGATGCTTTCCACGCCGGCATCCACCAGTTTTTTAAAGGCATAGAGATAGGTTTCCCGCAGGTCTTTTTCATCTACCACGGCATTGAACCCGTGGCGTCCCTTTTCAGGTCCGCTGTGTACGGCAAAATGTTTGGCGGCGGCAGCCGCTTTGAGATAACGGTGATCATTACCCTGCAATCCTTTTACGAAGGCAGTTCCCATGGTAGCGGTGAGAAAGGGATCTTCGCCATAGGTTTCCTGTCCCCTGCCCCACCGCGGGTCGCGGAAGATGTTGATATTGGGCGACCAGAACGTGAGTCCCATGTATTGCAGATGCCTGCCCATGGCCGTAGCGAGATTGTATTTGGCGCGGGCTTCGGTAGCAATGGTAGCAGCTACCTGGTGCACGAGGCTATCGTTGAAAGTAGCGGCCAGCGCAATGGCTTGCGGAAATACCGTTGCCTCCCCGGCGCGGGCAACGCCGTGCAGGGCTTCATTCCACCAGTTGTAGGCGGGTATGCCGAGGCGTTCAATGGGCGGACTATTGTAGCCCATGAGCGAAATTTTTTCTTCGAGGGTGAGACGCGATACGAGGTCTTTGATCCGCTCTTCCATCGGGGCATTGCTATCCCGGAATAACGGTGTTTGTTGTGCGTGTACTGAAACAATGAAAAACAGGAATGCTACCAGGTTAAGTAAACGATTCATCGATGGCGTTTTTTGAGACTTTGCGACGCTGTGGCTTTGTGGTCGTCATTACAAATATTCAAAAAAACTTTGTGTGCCTGCGCGCCTGCACGCGCAAAAATCTGCGCGGTTACAGAAAGAGAAGCACCTGACGGTTGGTGCCGCAGATGCTTTCTCTGACTGTCTATGCCCTCTGCCTGAGTGTAATGTTCGCACGCTTCAACGTCCGCGTCTGGCCGGTTTTTCATGCAATTTCTTTCCATTCAAAACGCGTATGTCTACAGTCTCTGTGAGTTGTATGTTGTTAACGTATGGATGCAGTTTGATCAGCACTTCCTCTTCGTTGGTAAGGGGCATGGTAAACGCCACCTTCATCACGCCCCTGCCTTTGGCCGGAATTTTACCCGGGTTGGTAAAGATCAGTCCGGGCGGATGGTTCACTGCTACAAAGCGCAGGTCCATTTCCTTGTTGGTGTTGTTGGCGTAATGCAGTTCCATGTGTTTGGTTTCGCCGGGACGTACATAGCCGAAGGCCATCACCTTGAGGCGGAGGTATAATCCATTGGCGAAGTTGTACGGGTAATCGTCTTCAATGGCATGTTCCGCGGGTTGGATTGTACCTTCTATCCAGATGCGGTTGTAGTGCTGGCGGTTATTGCTGAGCACGACAATTTCTTTGGAGAAGAAACCGGATTTGTAGGCAGGGTCGAAGGTGATGGTGACTTTTCCTTTGGCGCCGGGTTGAATGGGGCCCTGGGTAATTACGTTGCCGATGCAGCCACAGCCGGTGTGGACTTCGTCGATGGTAACGGGCGCTTTGCCGGTGTTTTTGAAAATGAAGGTGTGCGATACTTTGCCGTTAGATTCCCTGATGGTGCCAAAATTGTGAATTTTTTGGTCAAACACTATGGTGGGGGATGGTGTTTGAGCGGGTAAGATGTTTGTGAGGGGAAGGAGTAATAAAGAAATGAGATAGGCTTTCATTTGGTTTTGGTTTGGGTTAAGTTGTCTCACCTTTGTAGCGCATTTTTGTGACCACCCCGTCCATGCAACATGGTTCCCAGTGGTAAGTATGTGTGGCGCCCCCGCCAGCACGATTTTACACCAGCAGCAATGCTGCTTGGATGGGGTGGTAAAAATCTACAATGTTCCATGGACGGAGGTTGCCCCACAATTCCTCCTATTCAGCATACACCTGCAATTCCGCCAGCCGCCTGTTCTGCGTACTGGTGGAAGTAGAATAATACAACACCAACCTGATAAACTTCGCAGGTATCGCTTTATAAAACAAAATATAAGTATACCCAGAAGCAAAAGAAAGATTTTCACGCAACGGTGCTCCAATGGCATCGTAATTGACACCATCTTCACTCAAATATACCTCCACCTGTGTAGGCGTGACACTACTGGTAGTACTGGTGTACACCCGCACGCCCGTCACCTGCTTCACCTCCTGCATGTTCACATCTGCCTGTCCCGGCGATGTATTCCACCGCGAATACGAAGTGGTGGAGCCGTCCAATATGCTCCCGCCGCCGCTTATCTGCGTGGGATCAGGCGTTAACACGGCGGTCCAGGATGAACGGTCAGCTATAAGCGAACCCAATGCCTGCGCAGCAGCTCTGTTGTAAGCAATTCTTCTTTGTTCCACACGTACTACTATATACGTTACCTGGATGGCTTCATTGGAAGAAATAGCGCCTGCTGCCGGATTCGATACGCTGGTCAGCCGTATCGGGGCCATATAGGCTTTTTCTGTCAGTTGATGCAGGTTGGCCGTTTCAACTGTAATGGTAATGGAATCTACAGAACGGCTGGCGCCCGCAGGAATTGTCGCCGCCAGCGATTGCGCATTCAGTATGCCCGCCGGAAAGGGCTTGTAGTTGGTATTGTGTGCTTCGTTGTACGCTTCCACCAGGCTGTTATCCAGTTCGGCGCTGATGGTTACCTCTTCGGTTACCTCTCTCGAAGCACGCACCGGGAATTTGATGGCGTCGGGCATGGTGGTGGAAAGCGTTGCCCAACCGGGACCATTTACATCAGGAATATTCACCACGGAATAGCTGATGGAATTTTGCGGCGCATCGCCTGAACTCACTTCGTTGGTAAAGAATTTTACTTCAGGGTCGCCGGTTATATCGTAGCTGTCTTTTTTCCTGCACGACGCCAGCACAGCGGCGGCAAGCAGGCAGCAGACAAAATATTTGGGGGTTGACATCATGGTAATTTTTTTTCGTTGAAGAACATTATTGACTGCACTTGTTCAGTTCATCATTTGTCCATGTTACGTACTGTGATTTATCGGCCAGCGTGAGGTTATCATTGCCCAGGGCGCCGGGGTCCCAGTACACCTTGCTCCAGTCCATATCGTACCGCGATCCTTCTTTGGAGAGGTTATGGAAAATATGTCCTGAACCTTCATTCAGTTTCCAGTAAGCCAGCAGTCCGTCCGCGTTCGGATCAGCGCCACAGAGATTGAGTTTGATTTCACTGGGGGTAAGCGCGCGGCTCCATACACGACACTCGGCAATACGTCCGTTGAAATACTGGCGTGTGTCGTAACCGCCCCATACCTGTCCGAACTGCATGCGTGAAAATTCCAGTACCATGCTGCCGGACACTTCCGCCGCCTTGTTGCCATCCACATACATAATGCATTTGTTTCCATCATACGACAGCGAAATGGTATACCATTGATTGGGATTGAAATTATACGCGAAGGCGCTGCCCAGCGCACCGATTAACTGCAGGGAGTTGTTGGGATTGCCCAGTTCACCATAGCGCAAACCCACCGTGGTTTCTTCCCATTGGTTGGTCCAGAAGGCCAGCGTTTGTATCGGTTGTGGATTACTGTTACCATCTCCCCCGCGGAAGGCATATACCAGGTTTTTGATTTCAACCGTAAAATTGGCCAGTCGCTCGGGATTTTGCGGATCAAAAAGGAAGGCGCCGTTGAAACGACCCCTGGTGCCCGGCGAACCGGTAGTGGCGCCGGTAGCGTTGTTCATGGATACGGCTGCAAAATTGATGATGCGTGCAATGCGCAGGAAGATGGTACGGGATGATTCCAGCACGCTCATATCACCCTTGTTCACCGATTTGATGGTAAGCGGTATCAGGTAGGTGCGTCCATCCACCAATGGCGCTGTGGAAATCACCTTTACAGAAACCGGCGTGGAAGCCGTAGCACCTGCCTTGATCACAGCATTCATATCCGTGATTTCAATGGCTTCTTCCGGCACTACAAAATAACTTGTTTTATGTTCTTCATTATAGGCAGCCACTGCTTCAGGATCGAACGCAAAAGTGATGGAGATATCTTCTGTTGCTTTATGGGTAGCGGTGGCAGTCACTGCATAGGTGGCAGGCGTATTCTCCACCGTGAACTTTACCACCGGGTCCACTTCCGTTCCGGTGACAAGAATAACCGGGTGCCCGAACTCCGCCTTTTTACAACCCTGCGCAAAGAGGAGTACCAGCATTAATCCCAACGATACTATATACCTCATAATGTTTTCATTTAATAGTTAGCAATGGAGCGAATGTTTAATGCGCTGCCGGATTGGCAATCTGGATACAGCGCCGGATGTTGTAATACGGAATGCCCGTTTTTGAATAGTAATCCCGGTCGAAATAGAAAGCGCCAAAACCTGCTTTCTTACCTTGCGTTGGGTTCCACCGGGCCATTCCTTCCAGCGAATACATCCTGGTACCATCGGTAGTGAGCGTATTGCCATTCGCTTCCACAAAGGGAGTTCCTCCGTTTTCTGAATGGTCGCCGAAGTTTTCTGTTACTATGAATTTTTCAGGCGGGATAGCCGAAGCTACCGCGTTGTAATAGGATTGCAAACGCGCGGCAGAGTGCTCCGAGAAACCTTGCGTATAGGCCTGCCGCACGAAATAATTGGCGTATTCACCGGTGGCCGCAGGCGGCACGGTGTTATAAAAATTTATGATGAGCAGTTTATCGGGATACATGCCTTTTGGCCCGAAATACTGCCCGATATGCTGAACGAGTTTCAGGAAATTATTGCCCTGCAGAAAATCGCCCTCCGGTTCGTAGTCGAGGTCTACGCCATCGAGGTCAAGATCGCTGTCCAGCACCTGGTCAACCAGGTATTGCGCATACACTTTAATGCCTTCGTCATTCCTGTTGGCCGCCAGGTCGTACACGGTACCATCTCTCAGGGTAATTTTATGGTTCATGCGTGTGATGGTAGGCACTACAAAGCGGGTGCCTTTCTTTTCCTTCACAAATTTGATATCGGCATAGGCAACCGGCGCATAGGCCTCACTGTTGGGGTCATTACTGGGTATGCCCATCCACAGGGAAACAATGTCCATACTATCAGGCAGTCCAATAATGCGTTCTCCCCACGAAGCAGGGTCTTTATATCCCGTAGCCCCCTCAATGGGCGCATAGGCAGCATACCAGCCAAAACAAAGCGTGTGATCTGTTTTTTTATAAGCGCGCAGATTGGCATAATACTGCTCATCGTAGGTATTGAGTTTCTGTATTTCCAGCGGCGTATCCTTGATGCAGCCGGACAGCACACACATCCCGGCGAGCAGTGTTACAATGATTTTTACTTTTCTATTCATACCACTTGGTTTGATAGTTCAGTGAATTATTTTTTGTCCCACCACAGTCGCGTGCCGCCACCATCTGCGCCGCCCAACAGGGCAACGCCAGTTTGCACGCCGGCCGCGTTATTATTGTATTCCGATTGCGGGTATGGAATGCGGCGTACAAAACCGGGTATGGTGCCATTACTGCGGTTGGTAACTACGGGGAACAGTTTGGGATAACCCGTGCGGCGGAATTCGGCCCAGCCTTCGGGACCATCGGGATACATGGCGATCCATTTCTGGGTGATGATGCGCTCCAGATTTTCTTCAAAAGGGGCCGCATCGTTCCAGGCAATGGTGATGTTGCTGGGTGCCGGTGCATTGTTGCCACTCTGGCCGCTGTTGTCGGTAAAGGGTATAGGGGTTGAAGTATTGTCAGCAGCGTAGTTGGCTGCATCGGTAGCGGGTAATCCGTTTTCGGCGAAAGAGGCCGCAATGCCCTGCCTGTAGAAATCGCCTGCATCACCGCCCATATTCCAGCCACGCAGGGCGCCCTCTGCCCGCAGGAAATAGGATTCTGCGGCAGTCATCCACACAATCTGCGTAGTGCTCATATTCATGTTGAGATTGGAAATGGCCGGACCGGTATACGGCGTCCAGTTGGTGGTAACAATGCCCTGGCGCACGCCATGGTAATTGCCGTCATTCGCTTTGGTGAAATAGGCCGCGCGGCGGGGGTCGTTGTACCCGTTCATATAGCTGTCCATAGAGGCGCTCATACGCGCTTCACCGGCGTTGAAATCGTAAGCTATTTCATACAGCGGGTGATAATAGTTGATCAGCGAATGCTGCAATGCCGCCCTTTCATTGGCATTGCTGATAAAACCGAAAGGATGGGCGGCAGATTTCTCGGCTTCCGTTTTGGCCAATTGTTCATCAGCATATACCACGCGCATGGCTAACCGCAAGCGCAGGGTGTTGGCAAACTTTATCCAGTTCACCACATCGCCTTCGTAAATATGATCGTAGCGTTTCAACACGGGTACGCCGGGATTGCCCTGTGCAAACAGCGTCAGCACATCGATGGCCTCATCCAGTTCTTCAAAAAACTTTTTGTACACATCCTGCAGTGAGTTGTAGGTGTTTTGCAGGTTGCCGGCGCCAAAATTGATATAGGGAATAGGCCCATAAGCGTCAGCCACACGATGCATGGCCTGCACTTTTACAATGGTGGCCATGGCCGCTACTTCGGGTTGCCCCTGTTCATTGGCTGCCTTGTTGATGGCCTGCCAGGCGGGCATTACTGAAGCAAAACCGCTGGTAAATGTGCGTTCAATCCAGCTCGTAATAAAATGATACGAACCATTGTGCACGCCGCCAAACCAGGTGCCGGTGGGCGCTATATAGCCGGAATACACATCGCTGGTGAGGCCCTGCGCCACCTGGTAATCGCTGCTGAGGTTGGTACCGTCTTTGAACAATACCACGTTGCGCTGCATCTGCGAAAAGAAGGCGCCCGTTTTCAGGTTGTCGGTAGCCATCATCTCTTCCGTAGCCTCGTGCTGGTTGGTATTCCATTTTTCAAAATTGCGGGTACAGGCTGTACCTGTCAGCAGTATCACTACAGCCGGCACTGTCAATTTTTTGAAAAGAAATAATTTATCTGTGATCATAATTGTCGTTATTAGATTATCAGAATTCAAGTCTTACAGAAAAACCAACGGAGCGAAGACTCGGCATCATGAAATAGTCAATACCCTGGAAGTAAGTAGTGGTATTGGGCGTCAGTTCCGGGTCGAAAGGAGCGGCCGCATACAGCAGCAACAGGTTGCGACCTACGAGTGAAACATTCGCGCCTTTGATAAAGGGCGCCCATTTTTTCACAGGCAGGTTATAACCCAGTGATGCTTCCGCCAACCGGAAATTGGTAGCGCTGTACACATACATGGAGCCAACACCGCCGGAAGCGCCTGCCCCTACTACCTGGTAGTATTCTTTGGCGGGAATGGGACGGCCATTCACAATAGCGCCGCCATTATCGCGTGCTTCGGCAGAAGCCTTGCTTACACCAAAGGCGTCCATAATTGCCTGCGTGTTGGACACCACGATGCCGCCTACACGACCAGCGAGCACAAAATTCAGTTGCAGGCCATTCCATTGCAAAGTATTGCCCCAGCCCACATTGTATTTGGGGTTGTTGTTGCCGGCATAAACAAAGCGGTTTACATCTGCAGCCACCGTTTGCGAACCGGGGTCTACATAAATAGCCCCATGTTCATCCACGCGCAGCGTATTCACATAAATATCTCCCATAGTGCCGCCTTCCTTCAAAACCATTTTGTAACTGCCGGTGCCGGTCATATCCAGTTCGCGCAGCGACACCACTTCGCCGGTAACGGGATTGGTCCAGCCGGGCAGCAGTTCCACTATGCGGTTCCTGTTGAGCGACCAGGTGGCATACGTGTTCCAGCTCAGTTTGCCGAACTTCTTGTTATAGCGGGCGGCTACTTCTATACCCTTGTTGTCTACACGGCCGGCATTCACCATTACACTGGTGTAACCGGAAGCAGCGCTCAGGGTGGGTTCAAAAATCTGGTTATACGTGCGTGAAGTATACACCGTAGCATCTACCTGCAGCGCGCCCTGGAAGAAAGCGGCGTTGATACCCGCTTCCCATGATTTGGTGAGCTCAGGTTTCAGTTCAGGATTGGGCATGCGGGTACGGGTCACGGGCAAACCGCCGGCCAATGCATAGGTAGGATTGGTGAGGAATTGATTGGGTTCATTACCTACTTCTGCATAGGAAGCGCGCAGTTTCAGGTACGACAACTGCCGAGAACGGATTTTGAGCAGGTCGGTCACGATGGCTGAAATACCTACCGAAGAATAGAAGAATGATTCGCTGGTGGTATTGGCTAACGTTGATGCCCAGTCGTTTCGCGCGGTTACATCAAGAAAGGCCATGTTTTTATAACCAAGCTGTGCGTTGCCAAATACGGATTGCTTTTGCCGGTGATAGCCGGTTTGCAGTACGTCTACCGTGGCCCGGTCTATATTGGCATAGGTATACAAATTGGCAACACCCAGCAGTTTGCCTCCATAGAGATCTTCGTTGAACTCAATGTCTTCCACCGCAGTGCCCAGGTTGGCGCTGAGGCTGAAATTGTCATTGAGCGGCTTGTTGATATTGGCCATACCTTCCGCATAGATCTGGCGGTTGTCCAGGTTGTGCAGGGAATAATAACCATACTCCGATGCAAACAAGGTGTTGGTATAAGCCGCAAATTTCTTCTCTTGTTTTGCATGATACTTGTCCAGCTTCACGCGTCCGGACAGATTGATCCAGGGTGCTACGGTATAACGCAGGGTAAGCGTACCTATGTAACGTTCCAGCTTATTCGGAAACAGGTCGCGATGTGTTACCCAGTAGGGGTTCTGCATCATGAGGCCGTTATCGCCGTAATCCCACCATTGTTTCATCAGGTTGCGTGAAGGATCGTACCGTTCAAAGGCTTTTACTTTATTGAAGTCATCGCCGGGAGGGAACAGGTATATGGCTACCAGGGGGTTGAAATACTGCCCCTGCGAAATCATGTTTTGCTCACCCACCATACCGGCCATAAAGCTTACGTCCAGCGTCATTTTATTATTGAAAAAACTGGAAGTGTTCCGGGCGGTGAAGTTGGAACGCTTGAAATTGTTATTGGTGATGATGCCTCTTGAACGCACATCGCCCAATGATAAATACGTTTGGCTGCGTTCGGTGCCGGTGGAGAACGTGATGGCGTTGGAAACATTCACGCCGGTCTGGAAGAAATCCGCCGGGTCATAGGAAGAAGGCGTAACCAGTTTTTCGCCCCAGCTGTAATAGCTGCCCACTTCACTGGGCCCATAGGTATTCTGGAATTCGGGCAGTATCAGCGGACTGTTGAACGTAGTGGTGTTGGAGAAGGTAACGTTGGTGCTGTTGCGCGCTCCTTTTTTGGTGTTGATCACTATTACACCATTGGCGGCAGCGCTGCCATACATGGCGGCAGCAGAGGGACCGCTGAGCACGGTGAGACTCTCGATATCTTCCGGGTTGAGGTTGGCCACAAAATCGCCGGTTTGTCCTGCACCGGAGAAAATATCTTCTGCCTGTCCGCGTATGAGGTTGGGCATGGCAATACCATCAATCACATACAGCACGTTGTTGTTGCCGCTGATCGATTTCACACCGCGCATCACCACGCGCGAAGAGGCGCCTACACCGGCAGAAGAACTGTTGATGGTTGCGCCCGCCACCTTACCGATCAGGCTGTTTACAAAACTGCCATTGTCAACAGCACTGATATTGCTTTTATCAATTTCCTGTACGTTGTAGGTAAGTGTTTTGGCTTTCTTTGTTATGCCCAATGCAGTAACCACCACCTGCTCAATCTCCTGTGTTTCTTTTTCCAGTGTGATGCGAATGGTGGTGAGATTGCCGATGGCCACTTCTCTGGTAGCATAACCCACGTAAGAAACCACCAGCGTTTGTGAAGGTTCTGCCTGGATGGTAAAGCGACCTTCGGAATCTGTCATGGTTGATATGGCAGTGCCCTTCACGGAAACAGTAGCGCCAGCCAGTGGTTCGCCCCCTTCGCCCAATACGGTACCGTGTATTTCCGCGCGTTCAGGTTCTTCAACGGGCGCTGTTGCCGGCGGCGCCTGTGCGGGCGCCTGCGGTTGGTTGTTTTTTACAATGATGAAAATGGTGCGGTTATGAATTTCATAACCAACGGGCTGATCGTGCAGCACGGCGGAGAGAAACTGCTGCAAGGGCATATCTTTCGCCGAAACAGAAACAGGTTTTATTGTACGCAACAATTGCTTGTTGGCAAACACGGTATAACCAGTTTGTGCCTCGATGGTTTTAAACACTTTGGTAATCGAAACATTTTTTCCCGAGAAGGTAACAGTCTGGGAATAGGATTTTGCCTGGGCATTCAGCAGTCCGGCAAGCAGCAACAATAGCGTCAGTTTCATGACAAGCATTGTTTTGGTTAAGTACCGGAACCTGCTGCGGTGCGGTAAGCTTTCACCATCGTGGCAGTGCCGGTAACACAGAAGCGCGCCTGCGCCTGGGCTTCGGCGACGCAATGCTGTTTTTTGCATACTTTTGCAATGGTTTAGTTGAAGAAATCAATGTTTCGCGACTTGCTTTTCTTTTCAACTCAAGCCTTTGCCGCCGGGATGCCAGTCCACGGCGGTTTTGTTTGAGCTGAAGTAATTTTTATTTATTCATGGCAATACATTTTTTTAGTATCACGGTAATACTATCAGTTTTCTCCCCTCTTCCAGCCTGAAATGCACATTTGATTTTTCCAGGCCGCTCAGTACGGCGGAAAGCGGCAGGTCTTTACCCATTTTTCCATAGAACTCCAGCGGGGGCACTCCTTTTTCGTACACTACTTCTATATCGTACCATCTTTCCAACTGGCGCATTACTTCCTGCAGGGAGGCATCGTCGAAATTGAATACGCCGTTCTTCCAGGCCATGACTTTTTCTACATCCACATCGTCCACTACTTTTATGTCCTGCTGATTGCTCACCTGAGCCTGCTGTCCCGGCGACAATACAATGCGTTGTTGGTTGTTCCGGATGCGTACCGCACCTTCCAGCAACGTGGTATTGATACTTTCTTCGTTGTGGTAAGCATTGATGTTGAAATGCGTTCCCAGCACTTCAACTTCCGTTTCATTATTGACCATTACGCGGAATGGTTTGGACGCGTCATGGGCTACTTCAAAATAGGCTTCGCCGGTGATTGCTACTTTTCTTTCTCCACCATTAAACACTATCGGGTAACGAATGGACGACGCTGCGTTCAGCCACACTTTTGAACCGTCTGGCAATACCAGTTGAAACTGCCGTCCTTTCGGTGTGCTCATGGTGTTATAGCCAACTGCCACCGGCGGTGCGGCGCCTGCTTCATACACCAATTGCCCGTTCACCAGTTGCACTTTGGTGCCGCTCTGCGTGGTGAGCCAGCCATTGCCCAGACTGTCCAGCACTACCTGCGAGCCATCCATCAAGGTGAGTATCGCACCGTTTTTACCCGGCGCTACATCATTTACGTTGTTTTCCTGTGCCACCTGTTGATGGGCATTGCGGGAATTGTTTCGTTGCAACACAAAAAAGAGCCCAATGCCTGCGAACACCAACAGCACAGCTGCATAACGCATCCATTTGTTTGACAACATGGAAACAATGCGGGCAGGTGATGGCTGTTCAGTTGCCAGGATCAATGGCAGTCTTGCTTCGAGACTGGCAATGATTTCCGGGGTCATCGCGGTATCGCCTGTATCCCCGCGTTGCAATTGCTCAAGGATAAGGCGGCTGGCTTCTTCGTCCGGTTCGTGGGTACCGAGCCATTGCACCAATGCATCTATTTCATGTTCAGTGAGATTGCCTTCCAACAACCGGTTGAACAAAGCCTCTTTGTGAAATTGGTATTCGGACAATGTAAAAAAGTTTATTACCAGAGTAACGGAGTTAGCAACCCGATGGGGGGATGGGAGCGAAAAATTTTTTACAACAGGGAGAAAGCGGTGAGAATCAGCAACATTATTTCATGGGGAGCATCGCCATGACTAAGCAGATAGTTGCGGATGGATTTGTTGGCCAGTGCCAGGTATTCTTTTACGGTGAATGGGGAAATGCCGAGGTTTTCGGCGGCCTTTTTATAGGAATAACCTTTTTGTCTTACTAATTGATATACTTTCTTTTGTTGCGGCGGCAAATGTTCGATAGCGGAGTTGATGATGGTGGCGGCTTGCTGCTGTAA
Source organism: uncultured Chitinophagaceae bacterium (assembly GCA_937961055.1). Taxonomy (GTDB): domain Bacteria; phylum Bacteroidota; class Bacteroidia; order Chitinophagales; family Chitinophagaceae; genus CALCIN01. Next base: position 46,185 of record CALCIN010000043.1, read on the forward strand.
CAATCGTTCTTCAGCATTGGCCGATTCATCAGCTTCCCGCGCAAAAGAACGGAACCGTTCCATCAGCACATGATCTTTCTTCAAGCGGCGGAAGAAATCGATCACCAATCGTTGTGCAATGCGATACATGTACGCGGAAAAATTCTCCCTGATACCTTTGGCTGTGCGCTTTTGCCATATGCGGGTAAACAGTTCCTGCACCAGTTCCTCGGCAATGACGGGATCGTGCACCATGCGTAGGATATTTACGTACAGCAGCGGACTATAATGCCTGTACAGCGTGGTAAATGCCGCTGTATCTCCCGTCTGCATGGCCCGGACGAGCAATATCTCATTATGCAGTGTAGTGGTTGGCAAGCAACTATAATCAGGTTAACCGACAGTAAAATAAGTTAAAAGTATTCAAAATGCGAAATCGGATTGGAAAGCAACAGGTATTCAAAAACAAACACGAGTACATGTCAGGTTGAAAGTTGACGGGTGCGTGTTTTTATCAAAAACACTTTGGTTGTTATTGGTGATTAGTGATTTATCATAAGCATTCACATTCGCTTGATGTGAAGTTTTAATGACAAAGCAACAGCAGGTTTCATTATCTTCCCACTTTATTGAGTAAAATATTACGTTGCCAATATTTACATACCATATGAATCGGAAAACTTATTGCTTGTTATTTTGCCTGCTGGCCAGCCTTACCCTGTTTGCCCAAACGAAAGAAAGCGGCAAACAACCGATTACGCTGGAAAATTTGCTTACGCCTTTTTACGACCTTTCTACCCTCCCCCACTATGAAACGGGCATCTACGCCGCACAGGAATCTTCGTATGACCGTACCGGTAAGAACGACGATGGATTTGGCGGCACCTATTCTTTTGTAAGAAAAAATCCGGATGGCACGCTGGTGCTGTTTGAGCAGGAAGGCCCGGGTTATATCAACCGCCTCTGGACGCCCACGCCAACCGACGATACCCTTGACTTCTATCTTGATGATACCCTGAAGCCGGCCTTCTCCATCATGTACCGGGATTTGTATACGGGTAAAATTTATCCGTTTGTAGCGCCGCTATGTTCCAACCAGCTCGGTGGCTATTATTGTTACCTGCCCATTCCGTACAATAAGTACTGCAAAATTGTAATGCGCGCACAAAAAACGATGTTTCATCAGATCGGGTACAAACGCTTTCCAGCCCATCAACCGGTACAAACTTTTTCACTGAACCTGAACAGTAACGTGCGGACGGCTTTGGAGCGGATCAGTAAATTATGGAATAACCCTGCTGTAACGGCTTCTGATTTGCATCCATCGCAAACGCCGGTAACAGTAACTCGCAATGTGGTGAACATTCAACCCGGACAAACGCTTACCATTTATCAATCCACCTCTCCCGGCCGCATTACCGGCTTTGAACTGATCACCGGCAGCGCCATCGATACCATTGCCCGCGCCATTGATCTGAAAATTACCTGGGATGGTGAACAAACGCCTGCCGTGTATTGTCCGCTGGCTGATTATTTTGGGTATGCATTCGGCAAAGCTTCCATGCAGGGACTGCTGGCCGGTTCGGATGGCAAACGACATTACAGTTGGTTTCCCATGCCCTACGACCGTTCGGCCAAAGTGGAACTGGTATACCGTAAAACGTCCTACACGCCTGCCAGTGCTTTGCAAATCACTACGCGGTTTTATACCCAAAATCTGAAAAGAGACGCAAAGCATGAAGGAAAATTCTACGCCAACTGGCGCCGGCAAAATCCCGTGCCGCAGGGCAAACCGTTCACGATGCTGGATGTGAATGGCCGTGGACACCTGGCCGGCTCTGTGTTGCAGGCGCAGGGATTGAATACCGGCATTACCGTTTTCTTTGAAGGAGATGATTCTACCGTAATAGACGGTGAACTGCGCATGCATGGCACCGGTTCCGAAGATTATTTCAACGGTGGCTGGTACGCGTTGCTCGATCGCTGGGACGATGCCATGAGCCTGCCGCTAAGCGGTTCGCTTGATTACTCTATTCCCTTGTGCCGCACAGGGGGTTATCGTTTCTTCCTGACAGATAAAATACCTTTTGAAAAAAGTATTTTTCATTCTATAGAACATGGCCCGGAATATAACCTTGTTCCTTCCGATTATACGTCCGTCACTTACTATTATTGCGATCGCAACGGCGGGCAACCCGAAGCGCCCAACAATCACAACACCACTATTTACATGCCCGATACCCTGGAAATTTATCCGCAACTGATGAACGTGGCCATTGACAACAAGGTGTCCGTAGATGCCCGGTGGACCGGCATGCCTGCCAAAACGCTGTACTATACCATCGACAACCACTCACTGGTGCGCTATTCTTTACAGGATATACCGCCCGGCACCTATGACATTCATCTGCATTATCGCAAAACACCTGATGCTGCCTCGTTTTCACTCTGGCAACGACAAACACCTTTGACAGACTGGATTGATGCGCAGGCAACGCAGGAAGTGGATGTGCCTATGGAAAAGATGGCCTCCATTACGCTCACTGAATTGAACAATACACTATCATTCCGCTTTCGCACCACGGAAAAACAGAACAAGTTTGTGCTGACGAGAATGATATTGGTAAGAAAAAAATGAGCGGTGGGCCCGTTACGGCAATTTCCACCGGAAACCGTTAAATTACAGTTGTCAACCTGTGCATGAAAGAACTTCGCGAAATCATCAAAGCCTATGATGCCGCCATAGCCGCCGGCAAAAAAGCAGCGCTGGCTTCGGTGGTGCATGTAGATGGCTCTTCTTACCGCCGTCCGGGCGCGCGTATGCTGGTAGCGGATGATGGCGCGCTCACCGGAGCGATCAGTGGCGGATGTCTCGAAGGCGATGCGTTGCGTAAGGCGATGCTGGTGCTGTTGCAGCAACAATCGAAACTGGTCACCTACGATACCAGCGATGAAGAAGACGCCACGATCGGCGTTCAACTGGGCTGTGCAGGCGTGGTCCAGGTATTGATTGAACCTATTGATGCCGCGCTGCCACATAATCCCATACAACTGTTGCGCAAAGTAATATCGGCGCGCCGCCCCGCTGTACTGGTCACCTTGTTTTCACCAGACTATAAAAAAGAGGCGCAACCGGGCACCTGCCTGCTGGTGGAAGGTGATGGAGTTGTTACCGGTACTATTCCTTTCAACGAATTACGCCAAAGTATAACCGAGGATGCGCTGGAGGCACTGCAGCACGCGACCAGCATATTTAAAAACTATGAACACGAAAGAAAGCCTCTTACTGCCTTTATTGAATACCTGCAGCCGCCTGTTTCACTGGTAATAGTAGGCGCGGGCAACGATGCAATTCCCATGATGCAAATGGCCGACATACTGGGTTGGGAAGTGCGCGTGATCGATGGCCGTCCTACCCATGCCAGGCCGGAACGGTTTACTGCTGCCTGCCAGGTGCTGGTGAGCAAACCGGAGCAGGCGCTTGAACAGGTCCCCATCGATCCTTACACCGTATTTGTACTGATGACCCACAATTACCAGTATGATACGGCCATGCTGAAAGCCTTGCTGCCGCTGCAGCCGCGGTATATTGGTGTATTGGGACCCAAGAAAAAACTCGACCGCATGCTGAACGAAATCACCGCTGCCGGCATGTCCGTTACCGAAGAACAATTGCGCAATGTATATGGTCCCACCGGCCTGGAAATAGGCGCGGAAACACCAGAAGAAATTGCGCTGAGCATACTGTCTGAAATCAGGGCAGTATTGAGCAGCAAACCGGGCGGTAATTTGCGCAACAAAAAAGGACCCATCCATGCCCGGTTGGCATGACAACAGCCCACAAAAAATGATTATTAACGATGTTGGATATACGATTTCACAATGCGCAGTCGTGCTGTTGGCCGCAGGCAGCAGCAGCCGGCTGGGACGTCCGAAACAATTGCTGCCTTTCCGGGGAAAAAGCTTGTTGCAACATGCGGTGGACGCGGCGCTGGAAAGCGGTATGCGTCCTCTGTTGGTAGTGACTGGCGCTTATACCGACATCATCTCCCGCGAACTGCAAAACCAGGAAGTAACTATTGTAAACAATCCTGGTTGGGAGGAAGGTATGGCAGCTTCAATTCGTACGGGTATTACGGCTGCGATGCAAATGGGCAATATAGATGCCGTTTTGCTGATGGTATGCGATCAACCTTTCATCACGCCTGCCTTACTACAAACCTTGCTACAGGTGCAACGCAACACGGGCGCGCCGGCCGTAGCGAGTAAGTATGGTGATAGAAAAGGTACGCCTGTACTCTGGCACAAAATATTTTTCCCGCAGCTCCTGCAATTGCAGGGCGATACAGGGGCAAAGAAAATTATTCAGCAATATGATGCGTTGATACCCTCCGTGGCTTTTGAGAAAGGTTTGGTAGATGTAGACACTCTGGAAGCGTATGAACGCTTGCAGCAGGGGAATAATGAATGAATAAGTACGCTCCTGGTATATCCAAGGGGTTGTTTATCCCCCGCCAGCGGGGGATGAACAGCCACCTGGATGTGCCTGCAAACGGCAATATTTTGCAATGCAGCATTTTTTACAGCCCTTCTTTACACTCCTCCCCCGTCGCAATTTCCCCTTCATTTAGTCGCTTTTACACACCGGCACTACCAAATTACCGCCGTAGGTTTGTGCAAGCAAACAATCATCACACAATATTTAAACAAACAAATCATGCAAGCAGCCAACAACATTCAGGTAACCATCAGCGCCACTATCAATGCGCCGATAGAGAAAGTATGGAACTATTACAATACCCCCGAACACGTCACCCAATGGAATATGGCCGATCCCAGCTGGCATTGTCCTTATGGTCAGAATGATCTTCGTACAGGCGGGAAATTTTCTTACCGTATGGAAGCCAAAGACGGCAGTTTCGGTTTTGATTTTGGCGGCGTATATGACCAGGTAATACCGCATCAACTGATTGAATACACCATGGGCGACAACCGTAAGGTAATTGTTCGCTTTACCTCCGAAGGCAACTCCACCAGTATTGAAACCATTTTCGACGCAGAAAGCCAAAACCCGGTGGAAATGCAGCGCCAGGGCTGGCAAGCCATTCTTGACAACTTCAAGAAATACACAGAAGCCAACTGATCAACAACCAAAAACCTGTAGGGTTAGCCGTGCAGCCATGCGGCGCTGTGAACCTTACAGGTTTTCGTAAGGGGAAAACATATTTACAACACCGGTACAGTAACCGGTGTTTTTCTTTTGCACCCTATGGTGAGGTAGTGGATTAAAAACGGGATAGAGTATAACTGATTGCCGGAAAGCACCTTTTCCAACTGGTGAATGCATTGATGCCGTTGTTGCAACACCTCATGCATGTCCATTTGCAGTTGTTTGGCTACGGCGCCGGCAGGCAGCCCTTCCAGGAAGATCAACCGGAAAATTTCGGCCTGCGTGCCGGGCAGATGCAGCACGGCATCGTCCAGCAAGGTGGTGGCAGCGGTAAGCAGTTTTTCGTCTTCCAGCACTTGTTCTTTGTATTCATAACCTGCTTCCGCCCAGGCATCGCTATTGTGTCCGGCGCCGGGATGCAGCTTTTGATAATGCAGGAAGTCGAGGCAGGCATTGCGCACATGTATGTACAGGAAGGCGCGAATATCGGCGGAATTGGTCAACTGCGCACGCCGGTTCATCAGCCGGATAAATGTATCAATGACAATTTTCCGGACCAGTCCTTTGTGGTGGATGAGAAGGGTGGCAAACTGGTCCAGTGCGGTAAAATGCTGACGGCATAATTCGCGGATTGCTTTGAGACTGCCCGCCTGAAACAGCGGGATCCATTCAACGGTTTGATTCGTTTGCTTCATAAAGGCTTAAAGCTTGTTCGTACGTACCAATAGCAGGTACGATTCAAATAGGTATTGCAGGTATCGGTTTATAGATCTGCAACAAACCGGCTTTGCACCATTGCTGATGATAAAAGCCACATATGGCGGCAATGCTTAATTGGTAAAGGTTTATAACAAGCTGTAAGCGCCTGGCTGGTCGTGGTATGCTCAGTGCATTAAGAAAGGACGCAGCTAAAATTAAAGATTATTTCCGGAATTCCTAACGCGACGCAAAAATGATGGTATCACCAAGAACGGAATTGATTAGTGTTAATTACGGGAACGGTTACAGGATAACAGGTTGTCGATTACGTGCCATGGTTGCAAAAAAACGCATGGGGACGGGTTTTGTGCATTTCATGCAGGTAGTTCATCAATTCGTAACGTCTGCGCATAGAGACTCCCGGCTACTGCTCTAATTTGGCACGCAAATTTTCAGGTATATGAAGACGTTCCTCAAGATTCTCAAATGGATGGGCATTATTGTATTGTTGATCATCGGCGGACTGGTAGCCATTGTGTACGCGCGGCACGACCGGCATTTCGAGGCGCCCCTGCCTGATATCAAGGCAAGTACCGACAGCGCAGTGATAGCAAGAGGCAAATACCTGGTATATGGCCCCGGGCATTGCAATTATTGTCACGGCACCAATGAAGAAGTAGCCCGGATGAAACAAGGTGAAACGCTGCCGCTGGCAGGTGGTTATTTATTTGATATACCTATCGGGAAGCTTTATACACCTAACATCACGCCCGACCCGGAAACCGGCATTGGCAAACTTTCTGATGCAGAAATTGCACGGGCGTTGCGCTATGGCGTGAACCACCGCGGAGAGGCCATGCTCGAGTTCATGAGTTTTCAGAATGCCAGTGATGAAGATTTAGCAGCTATTATTTCGTATATCCGTTCCATGCCGCCTGTAAAAAGAGAACTGCCGGCAAAAGAATACAATTTCCTCGGTAAAGCGATCAGCGCCTTTGTGCTCAAACCTTCGGGTCCGGCCGCTACCCCACCGCAATCGGTGAAAATTGATTCCACGGCGGACTATGGAAAATACCTGGCTACCAGCATTGCCAACTGTCGCGGTTGCCATACGCCCCGCGATATGATGACGGGCGCGTATATTGGTCCCGATTTCTCCGGTGGTGAACGTTTCAATTCAGAAACAGGAGGCAAGGAACAATATGTATCGGCCAATCTTACGCCCGACAAGGAAAGCGGCCATATTGCCGGCTGGAGCGAAGAGGCATTTATCCAGCGATTCCGTCGCGGGCGTTTTTATGCAGGTTCTCCCATGCCCTGGGAATCGTACGGCCGCATGAGCGACAGTGATCTGAAAGCGATTTACCGGTATTTGCAGACTGTGCAACCGATACGGAACCATACCGGGCCGACGTATATTCCTGCGGACAGTACGAAGCAGTAAGCAGCGTTGTGACGATGGGCCACAGGCCAACCAATGTTTACTCGTAATACCTGGAAGCTTTTAAAAACTTGTCTACTGCCCCGGCATCGGAATAACGCAGTTCGATAATTTCTTTGATGGCTCTGGTTTTGTCTGCCGCGTGTTCGTAGTAGGATTTGCAAATGGCATAACCCATGAAATAGCCCAGGTCCGCAACGGTTTTGGCGTTGTTGCCGTTGTAGAGCCAATCACTGAAATCGGTGCCGTACATCGCTGCTTTAAATTCCTTTTTCAGGGTAGCTTCATGTGCTCTGCCGTATTGGAGGTAATTGGTTCCCCAGGGTTTTCCCAGCACCAGTTCTGCAATGTAATCGCAGGCGCCTTCGCGGAGGGCGGCGCCTAACAGGTTGGCCGGTGTTGCCATTTCCTGCTGCGTATGTACATATTCGTGAATATTGAAGGGAATGATATGGCCGGCTTTCTGTTCTTTAAATACGTCTGCCAGCCAGGCATTGGGTGCTATGGTTTCGGCATTGGCTGTTACGATTTCGGTGCCGATCAGCACCATATCGGCCATGGTAGTGCCGCCGGAATTTAGTCCGCCGATGGTGAAATACATTTTGGCATCTTTCAGGTGGGGGTACAGGGCTTTGAGTTGCTGAATGCTTTTTTCAATTTCCTCCGCCATGGGTTTAACGGTGAAAGTATTGGGCCGGACGGATTGCCAGAAATCCGGATAGCGGTTAATGAGTTTTACCCATAATTGCGGCGTGTAGTTGCGTGTTTTCATGAAGGCTTTGAGTCCGGGCGTGCCTTTGTCAACGTAGAGGGTTTGGATGAAATGCACCTGTTTTGCGCTATCGGTGGTGGCGCGCACGCTGTCGTAGGCGATCCAGAAGTTGTCGATATCAGAAGTAAAAATCTTTTGGTCTGAAAAATTTTGCGCAATAGCGGTAAACGAAAACGAAACAATAGTGAGTGTGCAAACGAAAGGCTTGATCAACATGCAAGGTAAATTTCTGCAAGGTCAAATATACGAATACTTGTCTTAGGGGAAAGGCCACCAAATTTGGTTACGCCGTGGAATTGATATACCACTTAGTAATAACAACAAGTTTTTATATGGAGCGTATCGGGTGCCACCTATATAAAATCCTAAGAAAAACAGACATACACTTATCAGCATTAAATAAGTATTTTGTTTGAAGAAAAAGGGACTATCTCAATAACTGTGTAAGTTTCAAAAATCGGAGTTCGTATTGGAATCTAAATTTTGATCCTGTTTTCAAA
>CALCIN010000044.1 GCA_937961055.1 uncultured Chitinophagaceae bacterium
TTTGGTGTATCTTCGGGGGGCTCTTTGATAGATTATTATGAACCGGATATGCTGTCCGGTAATGATTACTATCCGTTTGGAATGCTGAGCCGGGTGGCGACGAGTTATACGGGTACGCATTACCGGTATGGGTTTAACGGGAAGGAGCATGATAGTGAGGCGAAGGGGTGGCAGAACCAGGTGGATTATGGAAACCGTATTTATGACCCACGTGTTGGCCGCTTCTTGTCTGTTGATCCACTGCAAAAGAGGTATCCATATTTTACGCCATATCAGTTTGCCGGAAATCAGCCTATATGGGCAATAGATTTGGATGGCCTGGAGCCATATTACAAAACCGGTATAAAGCACATTCCAAGCTATTGGGACAATAACGTATGGAATGGTACTATTGGCGATTATAAAGGGTTAATTAATGGCTACGCTATAGAATATGAAAAGAAGACGTATGTCATTTTTGAATCTGCACATGGCACAAGACAATGGTATGTGGAATACGACAAAGACGGTTGGAAAGGATCGCCTACTGAGTTTCAGTGGTATAATCCAGCAGAGGATAGAAGTGTTTATTGGTTAGTAGCTCCAGTTGTGGGTATACCGGCTTTGGCTGTATATGGAAAGGCATTTTTTATTTGGCTGGGTAAAGAGGTGCTTGAGGAGGTGGCGGATGTACCAATTTTTGATAATCCCATAGATCTTTGGAAGCAAAAATTAAAGAAGGAAGCTAAAGAGGAGATCTCGGAAGAAATGGCGGAGCAGATGGCAAAGAAGGAAGTACAATCTTTGCCAAATAATTCAATGAGAAAACCACCTTCCAGGGCTCCTGAGTTTGAAGGCGGTCAAGTTACAGAAAGTGGCTTTTTAAGATCTGCCTTAAAATGGCTTGGCGAAGGATATAGAGATTTGGGTAAAGGAAGATATGTGTCAAAAGATGGATTAAGGCAGGTTCGTTATGGTAAGCACGAGACCACCGGCAATAATCATCATGGCCACTTTGAAATTTATGACAGGCCAGTGGATAAGGGTGGCCAAGTAATTGAAAATACAAGCGTTAAAATTGTTCCAGACAATTAAAACAACTATGAGTGACTTTAGAGTAATAAAGCGAATTTTTTTGAAGGAAAAGAATATACCAACAGGCAAAACTGTCCATTACTCTGGTCAAAGTGAGTTGCCGGCACCTTTTTCTTTGGAGATTATACAGTATTTTGATGATGATGGTTATTATCTGTTTTATTTAAACGAAAAAGGAGAAGTTCAAACTGATACGTATCATGATTCTTTAGAGGGTGCTATAGAGCAAGCCAAATGGGAGTTTAAGATATCGGAGAATGACTGGGAAGATATAGGTTAGAATGGCCTACATTAAATATGACAGGCAGGTAGGTCTCTTGTAAGCTCCTGAATAGTTTTGCAGCAGCTTTTTACATCACAGCCATATTTTTCTGAAAGAAGTCTTTAAGTTTTTTATTGGTAAGCATTTTAGCTGATATTGAAGATAGTTTGCCGGTCTTCCTCATCGAGCTGTTGGATGAGCCGCATTTGCTCAGTTACCGTTTTATCTTCAATTACTACTTCATAAGGCATGTTGCCATCATAATTTAAAATCTGGTCGGTAGTCATGAAAAGATGCCAGTCAGTTTTTGGAATTTCCCACGGTTAAGGGCTGTAACTTTTGCGGTGGATAGCTCAATAGCATTCCCTTACGCTGAAGCGTGCGACGCAACGGCAGCCCAATAGTAGTACCACAGCCGGGCTCATACTAACCATTTCCATAAGAGGTATATTAACACTAATCAGGGTACTGCCTTTCTCTCCCCCACCGGGGGAGCCGGAGGGGGCCTTCAACCCCTAAGAATTCATCCTTGATATAGACAACCAGAGTGATGCGGACAACTATGTGTACGATGAGATCGGCAACCTGATAGAAGACAAGGCCGAGCAGATCACCAACATCAAATGGAGCGTGTATGGCAAGATATTGGAGATATCGCGGAATGCCACGCCGAAGGTGAACGTAACGAACATTAAATATACCTACGATGCGCTGGGTAACCGCATCAGCAAGGAATATGACCTGAATGGAACGAAACAATATTTCTGGTATGTGCGTGATGCGCAGGGCAACCTGTTGGGCACGTATAAGGCGGAGACGGAGACCGTGGTACCCCTTGCCAGTCTGGATGTAAACCTGGTGGAACGCCATATCTACGGTAGCAGCCGGCTGGGCATGTATGCATTAACGCAGGGTGTGGATGGCGGCCCGGCAGACATGCAATATTATACTACCAACACCTTTACACGCGGCCGGCGGCAGTATGAACTGAGTAACCACCTGGGCAATGTGCTAATAACGCTCAGCGACCGGAAGTTTGGCGTATCTTCGGGGGGCTCTTTGATAGATTACTATGAACCGGATATGTTAGCGGGTAATGACTACTATCCGTTTGGCATGCTGAGCCGGGTAGCTACGAGTACATCGGGTACGGAATACCGTTTTGGGTTTAACGGGAAGGAGCATGACTCGGAAGCGAAGGGGTGGCAGAACCAGATTGACTATGGGATGAGAATCTACGATCCGAGGGTGGGGAGGTTTTTGAGTGTGGATCCGATAACCAGGCAATATCCGCAATTAACACCTTATCAATACGCTTCTAACAGACCAATTGACGGGGTAGACTTAGATGGGTTGGAATGGAGCCCAGCCGCTATGGGGGCCGGTGCACAATGGGCGGAAAATCATTTGCACAAAAAGGCTATGCAAGGGGATAAGAAAGCCCAGGAATATTATAACTCCCTAATATCAGCCAGAATCAAACTTGGATTAGGTCAGTTTGGGTTGGCAACTTCGCTTCTTGTTGGACCTTATGTTGGCAATTGGGCAGCGGGTACTATAATTCGAATTACAACCAATCCCGCTATTATGTCTTCTGCTTCGACGGCAGGGTTGGTTGCCGGTAAATACGGACCAGATGCGGTAAATATCATATATGGCTTAACAACTGGTGATGATATGGAGCCCATTCCAACCAGTACCGGATGGCAATCAGCTGATGTAGGAGTTCTTTTAAGGCGCATGTTTGTATCTCCGATTGCTGATATTCGGCAATTTTTGAAAAACGCAGGAGCTGAGAATATAACTTTTGTCAAGGGGACTACAGGAAAAAAAGTAGCTGTAATTGGGCAGGGAATGGAAAAAGTGAAGCGGGTAGCCGCCGGACTTCAAAATCCGGAAGTGTTCACTCCGACAAAAGAAGCCCAAGATGCATGGGACGAATTAGTGGGACAGTATAAAGCAAAGGACCTATTAGTACCAGATGAAGTAGTTAAAGGTACTCAGCTTTATAAAGAAAATGTTAAGTGGATCAATGACGTGAAAAAAGAAGGATACGATATACTTGACACGGGAGGAGGAACAACGAGTACATTTTATAATATGGAAAAGCAAGCTGTATATGGAGAAAAGGGACAATAGTATGATAATTTCAAAAAATTTGATTTTAAACGAATTCAATTTTTTGGAAAGGGAATATTACTTTACTCCTCACTGCAGGGATATACAAGATGCTACATTTATCGAAAAGACACAGTTGGAGTATATAAATGAAGTGCGGAGAAGGAATGTAAGGGTGAGTTGTGTAAAAGGCAAAGTAATTAACGATGTTATATATACCTTTACCGCTTCCATAACGCGAATTCCTTATGTGGGCAATGAAGATTATTTTTCATTAAATAATTACTTGGAATCTATCGGGAAGGATTTTGATACCAGTCTCACCAATGAATTTAATGAGAAGGTAGCGGAAGAAATTTTGAAGAAGATTGCTGCTGCATTGAAGGAGCATGCATTGAAGATTATAGAAGGCAGTGTTTGGTTGGAGACTTATTATCCAAGGAGAGATTAGAGGTGTGAAATTTATTTAGCCGCTGGCTTTGGCTGGCGGTTTTATTTTTTAGCAGCGACCCAACCGAGCAGTACGGTGATGGTAAGATTAAACCAGAACTGAAAATCTTTCTGCTGTATAAGTGCCATAAGCAAAGAGCCGGCGAGCAATACTGCCAGCAGTATGTGAATGCATACTGGCCATACCCGCTTTATTCTATCAATGAGAGCTAAGGAATTTTTGCCAGATATTCTTGTATTCCTCCCGGCTTGCCGGCAAGCGATTCTTCGCCTGGCTATTGTGTTTGTATCGGTGTCTATTAAAGCCCACCCAATTGAGTTGGTTCCTAAATCCAATCCAAGCATTTTAGCCATAATAAATAATTTAAGATGCGTACGCCTGCTTCGCTTTAAAATCTCTTATATACGCAGAGATCACTTTGAGTAAAACGGACTGCTCCTGTTCGGGCAGGGCATCGATCTCCTTAAACCGCTGCAACAACTCTGCGTTTTTTAAAGACGTCTTAGCCTTCTCGCTTTTATCCCCACTGATTAAATAATCCACGGAGGTACCCAGCACCTCGGCCAGTTTGTTGAGGGTATCGGCCGGGGGCTGCACGTTCTTGCTCTCATAGCGGATGAACTGCGATTTGGACACACCGATCTGCTCTGCCAGTTCGATCTGGGTCAACCCGGCCTGCTTCCTCAAAAGCTGTATTCTGTCTGCCAGTCTCTCTTTCATTTTTGAATAATTAACCCTGCAAAAGTACCATATAGAGCACTATTTATCCAGAATCAGGTGTCATAATGTGGATAATTTTGGAAATGAAGATTTTGGCGAAGTGTCATAAAAGAATACTTTTGTTCCCGAAATGACAACTCCGAAAAATATCCACATGCGTACAAAAATGATCAGGCGGGCCAAAGTACACGGGCTGTACCGGCCGACCGCAAGGAGGTGGGGCAGTTATAACCCGGGCAAGTATGTGCCCTGGCTGAACGTGAACGGGCTGTGGCTGGAGCAGGCCGGTTTTAAAGTGGGCGACCGGATCGAGATCAGCATAAAAAATAAGGAGCTCACTATAAAAAAGCTGTCTGTCCATGGAAATCGCTGAGATCAAACAGTCCCTTTCACTGTCGCAGGTGCTGCAGCATTATGGGTTACAACCGGATAAGCACGGGCGCCTGCACTGTCCCTTCCATGAGGATAAAACGCCTTCGCTGCAGGTATACTACAAAACGCATACGGCCTATTGCTTCAGCAGCAACTGCAAAACGCATGGCAAGCCCATCGATGTGATTGACTTTGTGATGTACAAAGAAGGTTGTACGAAACACGAGGCCATTGAAAAATGCAAGCAACTGATCGGCCCTATTCTAAGCCACCGGGGTGGAGAGGGCTTAACCAGTGCGCAAAGGCCATCTTCCGCAGATGCGCTCACGAGAACGGCTGTACTCACGCGGATGTTCACCTATTTTAAAAATGCGGTGCACAGCAGCAAACCGGCGCAGGAATATATAAAGCGCCGGGCGCTGGATGCTACTAAAATCGAGATCGGTTACAATACGGCGCAGTTCCACCACGGCAGCCGTAAAGATGAAGCGTTGATACAAAGCTGCGTGCAGGTGGGATTATTAACGCCGTGGGGCACGAATACGAGGGAAGGTGGCCAGGCGTACAAGCCGTTCGGAAAATACTCCATTGTGTTTGCCTTGCGTAATAAGCTGAACCAGGTTACCGGCTTATACTTCCGCAGCACGATCAACAACGAAGATCAACGGCATTTTTATCTGAAGGACCGGCAGGGGCTATATCCTAAATATCCCAATGCAGAAACGACCAAATTAATCCTTACCGAAAGCATTATAGATGCGGCCACCTTGTTGCAGGTGGAAGAAATCACCGGTCAGTACAGTGTGCTGGCCTTGTATGGCACCAATGGATTAACGCAGGAGCATATTACGGCGATCACCGAATTACCGCAGCTCACTGAAATTATCCTCTGGTTGAATGCTGATGAAGCCGGAGAAGCTGCCACAAAGAAGTATGCTATCCAATTTAAAGACCTGTTGCCGGCAGTGCGTGTAACGGGTGTGCGGATGCCAGCGGGCGAAGATGTAAACAGCCTGGCACAGACTCATAGTGATCAACAGATTTTTACTGACCTGCTTACTGACCGAACAGATTTTTTACTTTCAAATGAAAATAAAAATCTATCAGGTGCAAAGCTGTTGATCGAAAGCAGTATTGAAAAGCAGAAGACCGCTGAACTGATACAACAGCATCCAGCAAAAGAGCTCGACACGACCAATCCCCTGAAAGTAAAATACAGCACCGATACGGCCAACTACTACATACAGGGCGGCATACCGAAGCAGGTGGATAATATGAAAATCATGCTGGTGATTGAAGCGGCCCCCTCCGGCTCCCCCAATGGGGGAGGGATGAAGGCGAGGAACCGGATAGACCTGTACGAGGATAAACAGGTAGAACGCCTGTGCAAAGAGGTATCGGAAAAATTACAGTTAAGAAAAGATCTGCTGGAAGCGGATCTGTACCGGCTGACCGATTTATTAGATAACCATAGAGAAACTCAGCAAGCTGCACCAACTCCCTTGGCTGAAGGCGGAACGGGGAGCCCGCTAACGGCCAGGGAGCGCAGCGAGCTGGAAAGTTTTTGTAAAAAACCCAGGCTAATCAAACGGTTAAATGAACTGTTAGGGCGTGCCGGCATCGTGGGCGAAGAGCGCAACCGGATTTTTTTACTGATCATTGCGATCAGTCACAAGATGCCGGAAACGCTGCACGCACTGATCCAGGGCTCGAGCGGCAGCGGTAAAACAAGACTGCTCAAGCAGATCACCGACTGTATCCCCAAAGAAAACGTTACCAAGCTGACACGGCTCAGCGATAAAGTACTGTACAACTACCCGGAAAATTATTTTGTAAACCGGCTGCTGTGTCTGGAAGATATAGACGGCTTAAGCGAAGAAGCGGAGTTTGCTTTTAGGGAACTGCAGAGCAATGGGGAACTGAACAGCGCCACGAGCATCAAACTGGAGAACGGGCAGATCACCAGCGGACAGAAGACGGTGAAAGGGCCCATTGCTTCGCTGGCCTGTACCACACACGGCGAGATTTATGAAGACAATATGAGCCGGGTGTTTTTGATTGCGGTGGATGAGAGTACGCAGCAAACAAAACGGATTATTGAGTACCAGAATAAAAAAGCTGCAGGCCAAATCGATCACCGAAAGGAACAGGAAATAAAAACCTTCCTGCAAAACGTTGTGCGCATCCTGCAACCCTATGAAGTAATAAACCCTTATGCGGCACAGATCGAGCTACCGGAGGAAGCCCATAAGATACGGCGGTTGAATGACTTGTTCCAGAGCTTCGTAAAAATGATTACGATTCTTAACCAGTACCAGCGAAAAAAGGACGAGCGCAAACGATTAATTACAGAGATCGAGGATGTGGAAACGGCCATCCATATCTTGTTTGAAAGCATCATCTTGAAAGTGGATGAACTGGACGGCAGCCTGCGACAGTTCTATGAGCAGTTAAAAGGTTATTTGCAGAAACAGTATAATAAGAACTACCAGCAGGCCGAATTTAGCCTGCGCGAGATCAGGCAGGTTTTAAAGATCAGTAAAACGCAAGCGTTCCGGTATGCCGGTGATCTTCTGCGTCTGGAATATATACGGCAATGCGGTGGTTATGGTAACAAAGGGTATACTTATAAAATTGGTTATTGGGATAATTACCAGGTATTGCGTGAGAAAATAAAACTACGATTAGACGAGCAGGTAAAAGCCCTAAAATGCGGAACGCTACGGAACGCCCTTGGAACGCTGGAACCCGCATAAACACTACAAAAACGGCCTGGCGTTCCGCGTTCCGGAAAATTGTGCAAGCCCCTTTTTAAAAACCGTCATACTCCTACCTCTTATGGCCATGATCGTGCAGCAGTTTAAAAATTATTTATACCAGGTTGGTTATAGCGAGACGATACAAAACATGCTGCCGGCATTGGTGAGCGAGTTCCTGGAACAGCAGCAGATCACGGATGTCAGTTATGTGGAGCAGCAGCAAGTAAAAGCATTTTACGATTGGTTGCAGATACGGCCGTTAAAGAAACGCACGGGCGCCCTCAGTGAAATGATGATCCAGCATTATGTATACGCGCTCAAAACCTTTTTTGGCTGGCTGGAAGTAACCGGGCAGGCAGACTATAATCCGATCAGTGGTATGAAGTTCAAGCGGCCGGCACAAAACATGCGGCAACCGTTAAGCCACCAGCAAATCCAGGAATTATTTACAGCAGCCATCACCTTGAAGGAAACTGCCTTGCTGCACCTGTTTTATAGTTGTGGATTGCGCCGAAGTGAAGGGGAGGCACTCAATATACGGGATATACATTTTAGAGAGCAGTTGTTGTATGTACGGGAAGGCAAAGGAGCCAGGCGGCGGGTGATACCAATGACGGAGAGAGTTACAGCTGATCTGGAAAATTATTACCTGAATGAGAGATGCGGCCCCCTAAATCCCCCGGCGGGGGACTTTGGAAGCTGCGATATGGAGGCGTTTATACTGAACAGGGGAGGAACAAGAATGAGAGGCGAAGGATATATGAAACTGCTGAAACGGATTGCAGATAAAGCCGGCATCATGCAGGAAGTAACGTTGCACCACCTTCGCCACTCGATTGCCACGCACCTGCTGCAAAGTGGTATGAGTATCGAGTATGTGCGCGATTTTTTAGGACATCGCCAGTTAGAAAGCACACAGGTCTATGCAAAACCTGATGCAGAACAACTCAAGTTACTATGACCTTAGAACAATATCTGAAGCAACACTATACGGAAGATACAGCAAAGATTTACGGGTACGAGATCGGGAACTATACAGCCAACTACCCGCAGGCAGCACAGGCTGTTTATAAAGACGTAGTGAGCTATATCGGAACACTGCGAACCCGTTACAGCAAAGCCTCCACGCTAAACCGGATACTATGCAGCATTAAAGCCTACTATGATTTTTTATGTTATACGGGTCAGCGCAGTGACAACCCGGCACGCTCGATCAAACTGCGGGACCAGCGCAGCCGGGATATCCAGTTGCAGGATCTATTTACCACCGAAGAACTGGAAGCGTTACTGAACCGGCCGGAGCGATACAACAACCTGGCTTATAGAAACTCTGTACTGATGAGTTTACTGATTTACCAGGCATTGCAGCCCGGGGAGATCGAAGCGTTAAGGGTAAACGATATTAATCTGAGAACAGGAAGTATTTACATTAAAGCAACCACCAAAACTAATAAACGCGAGCTGCAGTTAAAACCTAATCAGATATTACTTTTTTATCAGTACATCCATGAAATAAGACCGAAGCTGTTGCAGGAAAAGCAATGCGATGCGTTATCGATCGGTTTACGAGGCAAGCCCATGAAGGCAGGAGATATAACCGATCACGTAGCGCGAAGTTATAAAGACCTTTATCCTGGAAGAGAAGTGAACGCTCAAACGATCCGACAAAGCGTTATTGCCAACCTGTTAAAACAGGGTCATGACCTGAGCCTCGTGCAGGGCTTTGCGGGGCATAAGTATCCATCTTCTACAGAGCGGTATAAACAAAATGAGATCGAGACGTTGAAAGCAGCCGTGCAAAAACATCATCCCATGAGGTAAAAGTCTGGTTAACCGTACCACTTGCCGAATGTTATCGAGCATTGCCCAAATTTAAGTGCACATGGGTAAGTTTTTTTAAAAGAAGTCCTATTGTAATGATGAACTGTAACACCGCCCTTCAACCTATTAACATAAACGAAACATCCGGCTTAACAAGTGGAAAGTGATGAGGATTAAGTTGTGATTTTTTTAATAGTTACGAAAGCGTAACCTGGAAGGCTTTTTTAAAACCAGATACCGGGCTATGAGGAAACCACCCAATGCCCAAATAGCATCGGCAAGCAGGTTAATAAAAATATCCTGAATGGCTTCCATAACCGCGAATATACAAATGATCTTATAAGAAGCATCTGCTTTACAAGCAGCAGGTTCAACTCCCGTTCCCTATCCCGGACAGGAGCTGTATCGAACACCCAAACCGGGCGACAGGGCTTCGATCAGCTTTTAGTAATCCTCCTTATCGTCTGCGGGAATGCTTATCATCTGCGGGTATAGCGGTGTGCAGTTGCTGCGGCCTGCGCTTTAAAAACCCCGCCAGGTAGCCAGCGCACAGAAACCCGCCCTACTGTACCTGTCAGGGTTTTTGCCGGCGCTTCGCAGCCCTGCACTCCAGCGCCTGTCTGCCCTGCAAGCCCACGCACAAAAGCCCGGCAATTGCAGTGCAGGGCGCTTCCTCCACTTGGTGCGCCACCTGCTGTGCCCCCGCCGCCCTTCGCTAATGATTTTGCCCTCCGCTGCGCTACGGGCGAATAATAAGGCGCCAGGGGCCTTTGCTCCGCCTTCGTGGCGCCGGCCAACGCACAAGGCCCTGCGACGGCGCCCCTCCCGGCGTAGCCATCGGCGGGGGCATGGCGCAGCGGTGGCGCCGGTAACTCCGATCAACAGCAGATTATAGCCACGACCAGCAGGAACTCCGATCGGCAAAACGCAAATGAAAAAATAAGCGGTTGACGAATGCAGCAGAATAAACAGGCGACAGCCCGGCTGCATAAAAACTGCACCCGCAAAGATATTGCGGCGTGCCCACGCACAAGGGCCGCCAAAAGACTACGGCATAAAGCGACAGAATATGTTCTCAGCTTCAGTTCCTGCACGAGCTGCATCAAGTCAGTCAGCGACAGTAATCCACGCATTTATTCCGTTTCCTTTTGGCTTTGCGCGCACGCCGCAAATGCTGGTCGCTAAGCAGTTTTTGCGGCAGTTTATTTTTTATCACCAAAGTTTAGTTTATGAAAGTTTACATTGTTACAGAAAGCCCCTGCGCACTGGTAGGCAGTGAATCGTTAAAGATCATGAAGGTGCCGCCGCAGCTGGAAGCGGCGTTCCTGAAGGAATATGAATCACGCATAATCGTATCCGGTAGCAGTATCCAGGAGGTAATCACTAAGTTCAGCCTGCAGGTAAATGATCAGGTGTAATAAAGCCTTATAAATCCGGGGTAGCGCCCGGATTTTTTTCTACCTGCGAGGGAATATAAGTGGTATAGTAAAGCCATTTTAGCGAAGTGTAGAAATTTTTTGTGTCATTAATACAAGTATCTTTGAAGTCGCCGCGACGGACATAGTATAGAACAATAAAAAGGCATACTATGTCTATAAATTACCAACCTAATAAGCCACGCTTACGCTACCTGCGACAAAAAGATAAAGTAGAACTGGAAGGGGATCCATCAGACGTTAAATGGCCTATGTGGGTCGATCTTTTGTTATCCAGGCTGCCCTTGCTAATCGTTACGATCGTGCTTGCCTGCACAGTTCCAAAGGCAAGTTTTATACCTCTTGTTTTTAAATGGCTGCTCAGAAAGTTATCCTTGTTGACCCTGTTGTCGGTGATCCACCCTATCAAAATATTATTGTCCGGTTGAACTCTAATTTTTTTCTTTCAAATGAAAGCTCATTTGATTTCTATAATACAAAAAAATCTTTTTTTAAGATAATTTTTCACGCTTTCAGCGGGGCTTTTCAATTGAA
>CALCIN010000045.1 GCA_937961055.1 uncultured Chitinophagaceae bacterium
TGTTGATCCGAAGCAGTTCTGTGCCTTTCGGGATCAGTCCCACTACCATTTTGTTGGGGTAGGGCGCATTATATATTCCCAGTTTGAATTCTACCAGCAGATCATGCGTGCCGGCAGGGAGGTCAAGACCCGGTGAAATCAGCGAGCCGTACTCATCTGCCGTAGCGCTGGTGGCGCCCAGTTGGATATAGCCCGGCCGCATGTAGTTCCTTACCCCTCTCCAGTCTTCCATTTCTATTTCCTTGTAAAATGCGGGGTTGGAAGTGCGGATAGTAGAAGTAACGCCGGAACCGTTAGCGCCGTTGGTACCTACGGCGCAGGCGGTGGTTTCATCTGCTAACGTCATGGAAGCAGTAGGCTGTACGGTGGTTACCCCCGGTTTGTTGCCAATGCAGTCGCCTCCCCAGAGAAACTTGTCGAAGCGCTGTTCCACCAGCGTTTGTCCCACCAGGGCTACCGTTGAAACCGTGCCGAAATCGCTACCGTTAATGGATACCTGCAGGCTTACTTCACCCTGGGAAGTGGGGGTGCCATCAATGGGAATTTCGAGGTAGCCATCGCCCTGCGCAAGCGTAAAAGAGGCGGCATTAACAGCCAGCCCGGCAGACCCCTTACCGGAAATAGTAACAGCTACGGTTACCTGCTCCTGGCCGGATGCCTTGATATAGGGTACGCGGATGGAGGCTGATGAGGGAGTATTTACCACCAGGAAATTATTCAGGCTCAGCCGTGATCCGTTGTCATAGGTGAGCCATTCAAATACACCATTGGCCTGTTCAATTTTGATGGGAACGTCTTTTTGTCCTTCACCATTTAAATAGATATAGCCTTCCCGGGCATCTCCTGTGTTGTTCATACAGGTTACCACCACTTCCTGGTATGTAACGCCGTCGCCCACACCTTCCTGGGGCGATACCTTGATCCAGCTGTATTGTGCGGGAATATCGATATGCCAGGCGCCTGTTGCCCGAACGGTAAATTTGGCCGAGGATTCTGTGTAGCTGAACTGTAGCAGGTCGGTATTTCTCTTCAGGAACTGTTCGCTATCCTTCTTGCAGGAGACCAGGCAAACAAGCATGCACACCGACAAAAGCAGTGGAGACAATAATCTAGCCATATACTGATAGTTTGGCGTTCCTACCAGTAGTAAATAATCATTGAGTTTGCCTGCGGGGCCAAAAGTAAAAAGAAAATTGTATAAAAAAGTTTTCGAATTATATTTTTTTATACCTTCACCCCCACATCAATTTAATCGTTTAAACCGGCGTTATCTCAAGACGCCAATTTTTTAACCCGAAAATTTAATCGTTTAAACCGTTTACATCTGTAGTAAATAATTGAAAGTTTGCTTGCCCGGTACTAAACAGATTAATCAAACTGATTGCTTCAGTATGCAAAACGACTTCCTACTTAAACGCCTGGCTGTTTTATCAGTACTGCTTTGTATATATACCACTGCCAGCAGTCAACAGGTACAGACAGGCCGCGTACACTCCGCATCGGACAGCACTGCGCTGGCTTCCGTAACAATCACCAACAAACGCACCCATCAAACGGTCCTGTCGGGCGACAATGGACATTTTTCCATTGCTGTATTGCCTTCGGACACGCTGGAACTCAGCCGGGTTGGCTACACCCCTGTGACAGTTCGGGCAAATACAGGCCAGTTGCTGGTAATTTATATGCAACTGAAAGACCCGGCAATGGACGAAGTAGTGGTAGTAGGCTATGGTACCCTGAAAAAGCGGTCTGTGATCGGCGCCGTAGCCGAAATCAAGGGTGAAGACATCCTGGACAGGCCCAATGCTACCATCACGCGTTCACTCCAGGGTATGATACCCGGATTGAATATTGTGCCTACAGACGGTAAACCCAACCACGGCGGCGGTATTACCATCCGCTCGCAAAGCACTTCCTTCAAAGCCAGAAGGGAAGGAGGCGGAGAATACAGCAACACGCTGGGACAAGGCGGCGGCGCTTTGATCATCATTGATGGGGTGGAAGGGGACCTGAATACGGTAAACCCGGAAGACATCGAAAGTATCAGTGTGCTGAAAGACGCTTCTTCGGCGGCCGTGTATGGCGCCCGCGGTGCATTCGGTGTAATACTGGTCACCACCAAACAGGCCAAAAAAGGAAAATCTTCCCTCAATTATGTATTTAACCGCTCCCTACACAGAAGAACTATTATGTGGGAAGACGGCGTGGTAACCGACCCGGTGGAATGGGTCAACGGCTTCCGTGAATCGAATATGAATGCCATGCCCAACGGTACCGTGCCGCCGCTGATGAACAACTATTTCCCCTATTCCGATCAATGGTTTGAAGAACTGAAGCGCAGGCAGGCTGATCCCACGCTGGACAATTACGATATAGACGCAAACGGCAATTATATCTATTACGGTTCTACCAACTGGCTGGCTGAGTTTTACAAACGCCAGAATAGTTCCTACTCACATTCCATCAGCTTTACGGGAGGCAATGAGGCAGCAAACTTTTACCTGTCTGCCCGCTACTACAACCAGGACGGCATTTATAAGGTAGGCCACGAGGATTTCAAAAAATACAATGTACGGGCCAAGGGTTCCATCAAGCTCAAACCATGGCTTACGCTGGAAAACAATTCGTACCTGTATCGCATGATCTACGACCAGCCCATGATGCACTATAGCCAGATGGTGGTGCCGCGCCAGGTAGATATGTTCGGTTTTCCGGTGGCCAATATCAAAAACCCCGATGGCACCTGGACGCAAACGGCTGCCCGTGTAGGTTATGCCGCTTTTGCAGAAGGTACCTCCTTCCAGCACGACAACAGCCTGGAAGTATTCAACGCCACTTCTCTGCAGGTAGATGTAGTGCCGGGCGTGTTTAATGTGCGGGGCACCTTCTCTTACAAGGGTATCCGCTCGCAAAGGCAACGTGCCGAAAACCTGTATACGTATTACAATGGTTTGAATGCTTACGGAGTGGACCGTGATGTGTCATCTTTTGAAGACTGGCGATACAATACAGATTATATTACCGGCAACATCGTGGGTACCTTCACACCCAAACTGGGCACCAAGCACGAACTGAATGTAGTGGCAGGCTGGAACCTCGAAGAATCGGTATATAAAAACCAGAAAACATACAGAACAGGAAACCTGTATCCTTCCCAGCCCGGTTTTACCCTCATGGATGGTGAGTATTATTCTACCACTTCGGGAGGGAATACGTGGGGGCTGATCGGTCTCTTCTCGCGCATCAACTATTCTTTCCTGAGGAAGTACATGGCAGAGTTCAGCTTCCGTTACGACGGTACTTCCAAGTTTCCCAAAAATTCGCAATGGGGCTTCTTCCCATCTGCTTCACTCGGATGGATGGTATCGCAGGAAGACTGGTTCCGCGACCTGCTGGGCGATTATATCAGCAGTATGAAAATCAGGGCCAGTATCGGCGCGCTTGGAAATGCCAATATCAGTCCGTACCAGTTCCTCGAAGTGATGAGCTTCAACAATTCTTCGGTGTTGATAGACGGCCAGAAAGCATCGTACACGCAAGTGCCATCGCTGGTGCCGGATGTTCATCGGTTGCATTTCGGGCTTCCTGGTAGCCTACCGGAAAATGGCGCCTTTTATTGTTACACTCGCCATGATGTCAATGATACGCGGAGCCGGTTACCTGCTTTCAAAAGGAGCGCCTATCAGCGTGGGCTCTTATTCTTCCAATATACTGGTGCTGGGTTCAGGAAGCGTGATGGGCATTCCGGTACCGGCCATTATTTTGCTGATGGTATTTGCGATACTCTACATTTTGCTGCGCTATAATATTTATGGAAGGGTAATACTGGCTATCGGATCGAATGAAGAAGCGGTGCGGCTGTCTGGCATCAATGTGAACATAGCCAAGTTTTCTGTGTATGTGATATCGGCTGTATTGACTACACTGGCTGCTTTATTGCTGGTAGGCAGGACCGGCGTGGGCACAGCCAATATTGGCGTGGGACTGGAACTGGATGCCATTGCCGCCGTGGTGATAGGAGGCGCTTCGCTTTCAGGAGGAAAGGGTTCTGTTTTAAACACCCTCCTGGGCGTATTCATTCTTAGTATGATCGGCAACGTGATGAACCTGCTGGACATAACCGCTTATTTGCAGCAAATTATCAAAGGGATCATTATTATAGCCGCCGTTTTGTTTCAAAGAGATAAATAGCAACAGACATGGAGTTGAATCAGCAGCATGCTGTCTTGCGCGGGTTATTGCCGCAGTTGCCACCGGCAGGAGGAACCATTTGCCCGATTGTTCATTTTGGCGTAGGTGCATTTCACCGGTCGCATCAGGCATGGGCCTTGCAACGGTGGTTAAACCATCACCCGGAAGCGATCGGTCATTGGGGTATTAGCGGCGTGGGCATCCTGCCGCAGGACCTTGCATTTACGGAAAAATTCCGGAAACAGGATTGCCTGTATTTTGTAAAGCGTTTTGCTCCCGATGGAATTCACCATACAGAACTGGTTGCTGCCATCAGGGAAATGTTGCATGTATCGTCAGATTATCCGTATATTCTTCAACGTATTGCCGACCCCGTTACAATGGTGATCAGTTTTACCATTACCGAAGGGGGATACAATGTAGACTATTCAAAACATTCTTTTATATGGGATACACCGGCAGTACAGGACGATCTGCAAAAAGCCGGTCATCCGAAAACAGTGTTTCGTGTGCTGGCGGAAGGTTTGAAAAAACGCAGGGATGAGAACGGTGCGCCGGTAATATTGATGTCGTGCGATAATGTACAGCACAACGGCGATATACTGAAGCTGGCATTGCTGGAGTTCCTGCAAAGGTTTGATGCTTCGCTGATCGAATGGGTGGAACAAAAGGTCGTTTTTGTGAAAACGATGGTGGACCGTATTACACCCGCAGCAACGGAAGCGCAGCAACAAATATTGGCGGAGGAACAAGGACTGCGCGACGAATGCCTGGTGGTGTGTGAGGAATATTTTCAGTGGATAATAGAAAAACATCCTGCGCTGGAGGGGCTTCCGTTTGCGGCAATGGGAGCGCTCCTGGTTGATAAAGTGGAGCCGTTTGAAAAAATGAAGTTGCGATTGTTGAATGGCGGACACTCACTCACAGGTTTATTGGGATATGCTTTGGGGTATAATACAATTCATACGGCGATCAGGGACGAGGATATCCTGGCACTATTCAGGCGCTATTGTCAGCAGGAAGTAATACCCACCCTTGATCCGCTGCCATCAGTGAATTATCCTGAATATGTAGAGGAATTGATCAACAGGTTTGGCAATCCTATGATCAACGACAGTACGGCGAGGATCATTTCCGGCTCAACAGATAAGCTGCCCAAATTTGTGCTGCCTGTAATAGTGGACCAACTTGCAGGCGAAAGCCCCGACATCCATGCAGGCGTGCTTATCCTGGCGGCCTGGTACTATTATCTGCAATGCGAATATGAGAAAAACAGGATGGCAGATGTGGTGGACCTGCAGCGTGACCAGTTGCTTGCGCTGTTCGGGGAACCCGGATGGAGTGCGGACCAATTTCTTGATCGTGTTCCAGTACTGCAACCTCTATCGAAGCACAGCGCGGTGAGGGACCTGTTCGACTATTACGTGCAGCAATTACGGCAAAAGAAAATGCGAATGGTTATAAACAAGCTATTACATGGAGAAATCAGGAATGAATCATAAGGTTATATGCTTTGGGGAAGTATTATGGGATGATTTTGGCGATACCAAAAAAATCGGAGGGGCTCCGTTAAATGTTTGCTACCATTTGTCGAAGCTGAATGTAGACGCCGTGATTGTATCCCAGGTAGGTGATGACGAATTGGGCCGGGGGATTATCCGTCAGCTAAATGAATGGAATCTGATGGGAAAATACTGTCAGGCATCTCCTTCCTACGAGACCTCCACTGTACTGGTGAATGTACTGGAAAATGGCGAGGTACAATACACCATCAGGGAGCATGTTGCCTGGGATTTTATTCCGTACAACGGGCAACTGGCTGAAGAAATAAAAAACGCTGCTGCATTTGTTTATGGTACGCTTGCGGCAAGAAGTCCGTTTACCCGCGATACGCTGCTTCGATACCTGGAGCTGGCGCCCTGGAAGGTGCTCGATCTGAATCTCAGGCCTCCGTATGTGAACAAGGAAGTACTGCTACAATTGATCCGCTCCTGTCACAGTCTGAAACTGAACCGTGACGAGCTGGGATATGTGATGACAATGCTGGGAGAACAGGTTCGCACGGAAAAGGAAAGTATTGAAGCTGTATTTACCGCATTTGGCAATATACAGGAGATCATTCTTACCAAAGGTGCGGAAGGGGCTTCTTATTGTAACCGTCGCGAACAAATCAATGTTGAAGCGCTTTCTGTTGAGGTGGTAGATACGGTCGGAAGCGGGGACTCTTTTCTCGCTGCATTTATAGGAGGCAGGCTGAACGGAATGGGTAATGAGCAGGTTTTCAGCAATGCGGCCGTATTGAGCGCCTTTATTGCCACCTGCCAGGGGGCTTGTCCGTCTTATACTTTACAAACATTAGAGGAATTTAAACAGAAATATTATGCAGTATAATTGCTTAAGGATTGTATGGTTGCTCAGCATTGCACTGTTGTTGGGCAATACCGGTGTAGCACAAACGAAAAAATTGCACACCATTCGGGTGAATAACTTTTCGGAATTGCAGCAGTATTTCCACTATGAAGATGACAAACCGGTAATTATTTCCGGGCACAGGGGAGGAATGCTGCCCGGTTATCCTGAAAATACCATCGAAGCAATGGAAAAAACGCTGAGTCTCCTGCCTTCTTTTTTTGAAATTGACCCACGCTATACAAAGGATAGTGTGATTGTGCTGTTTCACGACAATACGCTGGAACGCCTTACCAATCTCAAAGGAAAGGTCAGTGATTATACCTATGCGGAGCTGCAGCAGGCAAAACTGAAAGACAGAAACGGCAATTACACCAATTGTAAAATACCCACACTCAAAGAAGCGCTGGAGTGGGGAAAGGATAAAACCATCTTCAATTTGGACAACAAAAACATTCCCTGGTCCAAATATGTTGAGCTATTCAAGAATGGCGATTATCCCAATATTGTACTGAGTGTACGTTCCATGAAAGAGGCGTTGTACTACTATGAACGGCTGGACAATGTGATGTTGTGTGTGGCCATCAAGAATGATGCAGACCTGAAGGCCTTCCAGGAAACCGGTATCCCTTATAATCGCATCATTGCCTATGTAGGCGATTCGGTATCCCGGGCAACGGCTGATCTTTGCCGTTTTCTCCGGCACAAGGGTGTGATGTGTTTTTATTCTTTTCCGCCCACATTCGATAAATTAAAAACCGACGCAGCGCGCATCAGGGCGTATTGTGCGCAATTGATCGGGCGTCCGGATATAATTGAAACAGATTATCCGGCTTTGTTTGCGGGCATAGAGTTCATGTAACGACAGGCAACCTGCTTCCATTTTCATTTCACTGGGAACACAGGCAGTCGATTCAAACAGTGATGGATAAGCGAACTGCAATTGCTGGGATTTTTGACCTGCATTGCTGGTTTCACAGGTGTATATGCTATAGTAACCATACCCCTGGGTAGCCCAAATCCCAGCAGTTGCTTTTCGATAGCGTCTTTAAATTCAAAGCTGGTGAACGGAAGGAAGAAACTCCCTACATTACTTTATTATATCCCGCCATCTCCCTGAACAACCTCGCACTTGCCTTGGGCATCCTTTTCTGCGTTTTAAAATCCACATACACTAATCCGAACCGGTTCCCAAATCCAGCCGTCCGCTCCAGGTTATCCATCGCGCTCCAATAGAAGTAGCCTTTCACCGGCACTCCGTCAGCGGTGGCACGCTGAAGCTGCGTCAGGTGTGCACGGACGAACATGATGCGGTCGGTGTCATAGATGTTGCCGTCGTCTGTGATCACTTCCTCACCGGCACACCCGTTCTCGGTGATGAAGATTTCCTTTGCTCCCCATAGCGACTGAACAAACTTTGGCGCCCAGTACAAACACTCAGGGTCAATGGGAAAATTGTTCGTCGCCGCTTTGGCATGTCCCCTGGCAAAGGGAATCTCACGCCAACCCGGCGCTTTGTCTGAGGCCATCACATAAAACCTTGGGCAATAGACGTTGATGCCAACAAAATCGAGTGGTGAGCTGATGATCTTCATGTCCTCGTCTGTAAACTTTGGCGCATTGGCGCCAGCGCTTTCCAGGTAAGCATCAGTGTATTTTCCTTCAAGCATCACTGTCAGGAAAGGCGCGTTGCTTTCCCGTGTTGCCGCCTGCGCAGCCTGGATGTGTTCGGGAGCCCCGATCAGCGGGACAGCGGTCGCAATGTTTTCCGCCGGGCCAACTTTGGTTCCCGGCTTCCCTTTTGCCCGAATCGCCTGTACAGCCAGGCCGTGTGCGAGCACTGCGTGGTGCCGGACCTGGTTCAATTCTCCCGGCGACAGCTTTAATCCGGGAGCGAGATGAATGGTCCTTATTCCGGTCGGACTTCCCGGCGAAGGAACTTCAAACCCCTTGTAGCCAGCCTCGGTGAATGAGCGGAATTCGTTGATGGTGAAGAAATGCTGCACGCGGTCGGAAAGTTTTTCGGCCACGTAAGCTGCATAGTCGCCGAATGCTTTAGCCGTGTCGCGCGACTGCCAGCCCTTGTACTTGTCTTGCAGCGCTTGGGGAAGGTCCCAGTGGTAGAGCGTCGCAAACGGCTCGATGCCGGCCGCCTTCAGTTCGTCCACCAGGCGACTGTAGAAGTCGAGACCCTTCATGTTCGGTTTGCCGGCGCCTTCAGGGAAAACGCGTGGCCAGCAGATGGAGAAGCGGTAGGCGTTGGCGCCGATCTCGTTTTTCATCAGCGCTACATCTTCTTTGTAACGATGGTAGTGATCATTGGCCACATCGCCGGTGTCGCCGTTTGCGATTTTGCCAGGTGTGTGGGCGAACGTGTCCCAGATAGATGGGCCTTTGCCGTCCTCATTCCATGCTCCTTCGATCTGGTAGGCTGAAGTGGCAACACCCCAATGGAATCCAGGGGGGAACGATCGGACGTCATTTACAATTGCATCCGGCGAACTGGTTTCACTTTTTAATTCTGCTCTATTATTTCTTATCATCGAAGTCATGGGAATTGCGGCGCCTGTAATCCCGGCCAGCCGTACAAACTGGCGGCGGTTAAATTGTTTGTATGACATAGGCTTTTGTTTATTTCATGTAAAGAGTTGTAAACCGTGACAACTGAGCCAATTCAATTTCTGAGAGAATAAAAATGTCTCCTTTTATCAGCGTCTTGAGAAATTGCAATGCAAAATGCAACCCGGATATGCCATTGAGTATTGATTTCGGACCATGCTGCGTACTTCAATGTATGCTGAAAGAGTATTGCAGTTGCCGTTGCGTTTGCATGGATATCATGGAGTTAAAGGCTACAATTCATCGTTGCCAGTGTCGCGCCAGCAGTGCCTTGAATGATGCATTGCTGGCTTAACTAATTCCTGTTTCCGGGTCGTCTTGCGCAAGATCAACTACAATTGCAAACGTAATGCCGGGTAGAGGGGCTGAGTACATAGGATTGTCACTCGGTTTACCCAAATTTGCGATCAAAAAAAGTCCATGATCATTCCCGATTTCAAACCATTCGGCGGTCAACATTGCGAAACCACTGCTACCGGAACTCTATTGAAGCAATTAGGGATAGAACTTTCGGAACCCATGCTTTTCGGACTGGGAGAGGGGCTGGGTTTTATCTATTGGAAAATGAAAACAATGGACTTCCCATTCCTGGGTGGAAGGATAAAACCTGATTTGCTCACACGGAACATCGCCCAAAACCTGCACCTTGATTTGATCGTCCAGGAAACGTCCTCCAAACAAAAAGCCTGGGAGCAAGTAAAAGCACTGGTTGACAACGGGCAGGCAGTGGGGTTGAAACTGGACTGTTTTTACCTGCAATACTTTACACAGCCTGTTCATTTTGCAGGGCACTATGTGGCTTTGTACGGCTACGACCACGAGAACGCTTACCTGGTAGACACCCGACAACAAGGCGGACTGGTAAAAACCAGCCTGGAAAGCCTGGCATTGGCAAGAGCGGCAAAGGGACCAATGGCCTCCAAAAACCTGTTTTACATACTGCGAAAAACAGCTAAAAACCAGGATATCAATACTTCCATTGTCTCGGCTATCCGCAATAACGCCAATGAATACCTGAACCCACCTATCACCAATATAGGCTTTAAAGGCATTTTGAAAACCAGTTCGGAAATAGTGAAATGGTTTCAAACCAGTAAAAACGTAGCAGCTGAATTCAGCAATCTTGCAAGTATCATGGAAAGAGGTGGAACTGGCGGTGCCTTGTTCAGAAATCTCTACCGCGACTTTCTAAGAGAGAGTTACGAATTACTGCAATTGGACCAGTTAAACGCTGCTTACGGGCAGTTTGCTGAAATTGCCAGTCTATGGACTTTAGTGGCGCAGCTGTTTGAGCAGGTTAGCTGCACAAAAGATATCAAATTTGTTCACCAGGCTTCCGGCCTGTTGAAAACACTTGCTGAAAAGGAAAAAAAGGTAATGGAGTTATTATCTACAATATAATCCTGGAACCTGCATATCTTATTTCAAATTGAACTTTGTGCTAACTTTATATTGCAGCAGATCAATTGAACAAAAATGCTGCAATTACTTCCTCTTTCGAAGCCCTTTGAAACTTGCTGGTAAAACTTGCTTTAATGATATACCATTTTCCGCCTCCGGTAGCTGACAGTAATGACCATTCTTTTCTTGTTGTGGATAACACTTTTTTTGCAAAGTATAAAAAGGAAAACAAGACAACCCTCAGGAACGTTTTTATTACTGAAAACGTACTGGTTTTTGTTTTAGAGGGATATAAGCATTTGCACATTGACGATGAAACAATTGAAGTTACCCCACAGGAAATTGTCTTTCTCAGGAAAGGCATCTATGCCATGGCAGAGTATTTTGAAGAAAAAGGACATTTTGAAGCTATCCTGCTATTCCTGAATAGTAAAATTTTACAGGAGGTGATTAACGAATATGGAATCAAAAGCTCACAAAAATTTTCCCCGATACCGTTTTTGAAAATCAAAACAAATCCTGTAATCGACTCCTATAAAAGACAGTTAAGGCATTTTTTTACCGAACGCCTGTTAAGGGATAAAGATATTTTGTTACTCAAGCAAAAAGAGATACTGTTATACTTGTTTAAAACCATCCCTTATTCACAAACCAGTCAGTTTTGGAATTCGGTGATTGCCACTTCGTCTGAAAACCTGAGCTATTTTGTAGAAAAATATTTGTTTCAAAAGTTGTCACTTAAAGATTTCGCTACATTGACTAACCGAAGCCTGTCTACATTTAAACGGGATTTCAAAAGAATTTATCATTCCTCTCCACAAAAATGGATGAATCAGAAAAGGCTGGAGTATTCACGTGTTCTTTTGAGGAATACCCGGCAGAGTATTTCTGAGATTTCGGAAAAATGCGGTTTTGAAAGCCTCTCCTATTTTACCCGTCTTTTTAAAAGAACTTTTCACCAAACCCCATCCGAATTCAGAGCCGAAATGGAAAAAGTATGAACTTTTCCTACTACCATAGCGGTGGGGAGGGAAAATAACTTTGCCGCAAAAAGCTATGAGAATTTTAATTATCGGCGGCACAGGAACTATCGGCAGCAGAATTGTAGAATCCCTTTCCGCGAAACATGAGGTTATCATTGCAGGCAGAAACAGCGGTGATATCAACGTTGATATAGCAGATGCAAAAACTATCAAAAGGATGTTTGAAAAACTGAAGGTTGTAGACGCTTGCGTATGTACTGCAGGGACCGGATTTTATGGCGATTATTATTCCATGACGGAAGAAGATATGATGCCGGGCATTAAGGGAAAAATGCTGGGACAGATAAATGTAGTGTTGATTGGCAAGGACTATATTTCCAAAGGAGGCTCCTTTACGCTCACCTCAGGAATTGCAGCAGAACATCCTGCAAAAAATGGCACGACTGTGGCAACCATCAATGGCGCCATTAATAGTTTTGTGCTGGCCTCTTCCCAGGAACTGAAAAACGATATAAGGATCAATGCTGTAAGTCCGGGTTTGGTGGAAGACAGTTTTGAAAGGTATGGTCACCTGTTTCCGGGCTACAATCTTGTTCCCATGAAAAAGGTAATGAACGCTTATATATTAAGCATTGAAGGAGCCATAAATGGAAAAATTCTGAAAGTATACTCCTGACAGCTAAATATAATAGCAGTTATTCCGTAAAATAGATTTATATCGTTCCTCCATCCCGGGCAACTGCTTCCCGGGCTTCCTGCTGCAGTCGTACTGCGCCCCATTCATGCAATGCCTGAAGAACAGGTTGCAGGGAGCGCCCAACGGCAGTGAGTTGGTATTCAACCCTGGGTGGTACTTCGGGAAATGCTTTTCGTTCAATGATTGCATGCGCTTCCAGTTCCTTCAGCTTTGCTGATAACATTCTTTCCGAAATTCCGGGCAGTCGTTTTTTCAATTCATGATAACGGAGAGGTTCATCATGTAACAAATAGGCAATGATGTTTACTTTCCAGCGACTGCCTATTACCTCCAATGCTTTGGTGATCTCGCAATGTTGATTGAGATAACTTTTATTCAGAAAGTTGGTGGAGCTGGTCTTGGCACCATGTTTCATACGCACATTTTTGTTAGTATCCTACAATTTTATCCATTATTGAAAACGCCTGCAAGCCTGAATAGTTTTGCGCACAAAAATATTCACATTATGAAAAGAGCGTTAACATGGCTGCATTGGGCAGCGTTTGCCTGGTATGTTTTTATATTTGGAAGGGCCGGTTTGCTAAAAGTTATTTTGCAAAAAGAGATGGTAGCAGCAATGGATTATATGGGCTTTAATCTCACCTGGACATTGGTAATTGGCTGGTGCGAAGTAGTGGGCGTTGTGATGATGTTGTTTGGTATACTACAACCCAAATGGAAAAATATCGGCGTGCTTTTCCTGTTTCCTTTTGCTGTAGGTGCTTTTACAGCACACATGGCCCGCCAGGAATACCAGCATTTTTATGATGCGTTAACGATGTGTGTTTTATCGGTGGTTATTCTGGCAACATCCACGCGGTTTAAAATGGTGTTGGATGCAAATCCATGAATTTTATGTGGTGGAGAGATGGAAGTGTTTAACATACAGTGTATATTGTAGCGTAAGATCAGTTCAGGTTTGAAAAAATGAGCAAATCATTCAACCCATGAAAGACAACTTTTCTACCCATTCTGACCAATATGCCAAATACCGGCCAACATATCCCCCGGAATTATTTTCATTTCTTTATGAAAACGTTCCCGCAAAACACTGTGCCTGGGATTGCGGCACCGGCAATGGCCAGGTAGCTATCGAATTATCAAAAACATTTCACCAGGTTTTTGCCACCGACATCAGTCAGCAGCAAATTGATATTGCCATACAGGCACCAAACATTTTCTATTCCGTTCAGCCTGCCGAAAAAACAAATTTTGCCCACGACCAGTTTGATTTGATTGTGGTGGCCCAGGCTATTCATTGGTTCAACTTTCAACAATTTTTTGAAGAGGTCAGGCGTACAGCAAAAAACAATGCCCTGCTCTGTGTGGTGGGGTACGACCTGTTGCGAATCAACCCGCCAATAGACAACCTCATTGCAGATTTTTACCACAATGTTATTGGCCAATACTGGGATAAAGAACGAAAGTATGTTGATGAAAAATATCAAACTATACCTTTCCCCTTTGACGAATTGCCTGCACCTCCATTTACTATTGAACTGGATTGGACAATGGAGCATTTAGTGGGATATCTTAATACCTGGTCTGCCGTAAAACATTTCATCAAACAAAACCATTATAATCCGGTTGACGCATTGCAGACAACTATAGCTGAACATTGGCAGCGCGGAGCAGTTA
The DNA here is from genome assembly GCA_937961055.1 of uncultured Chitinophagaceae bacterium. GTDB lineage: Bacteria > Bacteroidota > Bacteroidia > Chitinophagales > Chitinophagaceae > CALCIN01. Next base: position 13,978 of record CALCIN010000045.1, read on the forward strand.
AACGGGTACAGTTCCCCTTGCTTTTGCGGGTAGGGTGTATAAGGAAATGACATTAAATTGCAAACCAATGCATGGGAACAGTTGACCGCTTTATACAGTGGGTAAAAGGATCAGGGTAATGTTAAATGGGGGTGCAATGAGACTTGATCATATGTATAAAAAGGAAAGTTGGTACTGGCATGCAGGAGGGTTATTGAATAACTACCAAAATAGAACGAAAGCAGGTTGGAATACTGTTGAGGGTATGAAAAGTTGTTATCAAATACGTTCGCTGCTCGTGCATGGTGAGTAAAGATATAAGCAGAACATAAAGGCGAATGTTTTATCGTTAAACGGAATTGTCACCATTATTGTAGGTTCAAAAGTTTGACGAATAGTTTATCCCCCTCAAAAAAACACCGCCAAACTCACCCTCGCAAAAAAAGGCGTCCCCGGCGTAAAATGTATTTCCGATACTGGCGCCGGCTCCATCGCCAGCCTGCTTTCTGTATCAAATTGCGTTTCCTTCCATTTAGTATTGAACAGGTTCTGAATGGCCAGCCCTGCTTCCCATTTTTTACTGGTGTAATTGATGGCCGCATCCACTACAAAATAACCTTCTGCAATAACCGAATTGTCTTCGTTCGCCGGACGGTCATCCATAAAGCGGTACCGGAGACTGCCATTCCATCCCGTTTGCTTCCGGTAGGTAAGACCGCCAACGCTGGTAAAACGCGGCGCCAATGGCAGATAGCTTGCTGCTTTGTCCACGCCCAGCGCCCTGGGGTTGGCAAGACTCACATCTCCATCCAGGAACAGGTTATTGAACAATTCATAGCGTGCGGAAAAATCAAGGCCCATTCGCTGCGTGCGTCCGCCTGCTTCTACCACTCCTTCATCGCCTACGTATACAAACTCCTGGTCCAGCCAGAGGTACCACAAGGCAGATTGAATAACCAGCTTCTTGCCAATTTTAAATACGCCGCCTAAATCAGAACCATATGCAGGAGGCAACACCTTCTTTCCGTTCTGCTGCACCGCTACGCGCGTGTCGTTGCTGTGAAATCCCCTGCCGTTGTAGAGATACAACTGCACATGGTCATTTACCCGCAAGTTTACATTCAGTTTGGGGCTCACTATCGTAGCATGTGCTCTTAGTTGATCGCCTGATAGTTTATCATGGTACCGGTTGTTAAAATAATCCATGCGGATGCCGCCGGTAATATCCAGATTAGGGGTAAGGGCAAAACGCTGCGACAGGTAAGCGCCTCCGTTCAATTCATTAATGTCACCCAGCATGAGCTGGTCGGTATTCTCCGTTCTGTTCCTGGTGCGCGTTAATTCATTATCGTGAATAGCGTCGTACCGCAGTTGAATGCCTGCCTGGGTTTCGGTAGTTATATTACCCAGGGAATATTGTTTTTTGTAAGAGCCATTGTAACCAAAAATATTCCGGGCTTCTTTTTGCCTGATCTGGTCGCCGTTCACAGGATCTTCTTTGAAGAAGGTGAAATTGGAATACAGTTCAAAGGCATACCGGCTGTAGAACAACTGGTGGCGTAAAGTGCCGCCGTCTGCCAGGTTGGTCAGCAGTTGCAGGTTGGCATTGTAGCGCGATGTTTCTCCGCCTTCGGTATCATCAATCGCGCCATAAAACCCGATCAGCCCGCTTTCCACCGCGCGATTGGGAATCTGTCCGGAAGCATTCCATTTACTGGTAAATCCGGTAAGTGTTGCTGTTAACCACGATCGGCTGTTAAGACTACCATGATATTTCAGAACACCATTGTAGCGGTAAAAATCCTGCGGACTATCGAAGTAACCTTTGGTATAAGATGCTTCTCCGGCAAAGTATAAACTCTTGTCACGGCGATCGCCTTTGGTGGGAAGGAGATTGATGCCCGCAATGCCGCGGAACGTATTGAATTGCCCGCCTTCCAGTTTCACAAAATTGTGCTCGAGATAATCTTTGGTCTTGAACTCAACAAAACCGGCCGTAGTGAAATTGCCCTTGTCTGCGAAATAAGGACCTTTATTAAAATTTACCTTATCAATCAATTCAGGGATGGTCCAGTGGAGGTCTGCATAACCCTGTCCGTGCGCATGACTTACCATATTCACCGGCAGTCCGTCCACAGTAATATTGATATCCGTTCCATGATCAATATCAAATCCCCTGAGAAAAATTTGTTCCGCTTTTCCGCCGCCTGCATGCTGCGCAACAAACAGCCCGGGCACCATACGTAATATTTCCTGCGAATTATTGATGGGGCGCAGATGAATGTCAAGGTCACTGATCGTTTTAAATAGGTTACTGCCTGCCCAGGGTCTTACCCATTCTTCCGAAAGCCGGGTAAACTGTATAGAGAGATAAATGGTTTGTCCTGCAATATTCCTTGCATCAACGATGAGAGGTTGGTATCCTACACAGGTGAGTTGCAATGTTGAAATGGATTGGGGCAGGGAGGTCAGGTTAACAAAGCCGTTCTCATCAGAGGTGGTATGGAACCTGCCGTCTGCACTATGAACATATACTCCCTGCACGGGCACTTTGGTTTGCTGGTCGGCTATATAAAAACCCTTCGAGGCATTTTGCGCAAAAAGGCCGTTACCGGCAATCAAAAAAGTCAGAAGCAGTAAGCAATTCAACAGTTGTCTCATCATTGAATGAACGGTAGCTTTAAAATATTCAATAGTGCCTTATGCTATTTAAGACAAATTCCTATGCTCTCCGCACAAGGCCGGGAAACAGGTGCCCCCAACCACAAAGGCAAATATCGGCAACTATTCACTTCGGGTCTCAGGAATGTGATTAGTGGTTTTTTGTAAATTCATTGGGAGGCAATTGGCATATATTCCGCGGCTTCTATTTGCCCCTCTCACGCTGCTGGCGCCAATTCTTTAAGCTGGTTGCTGCCCGGCCGGCGGGCGTCAGTAATACTGATGGTATCTTTCTTTTTTAACCCCTGACCAGGTTAATGGATACAAGGGGGCAGCGATACCCCAGGTATATTTAATTGAAAATGAGCCGATTTTTATTACCCCTCCACCGTCAGCTCCACATACAGCTTATTTATCTCAACCGCTTTCTTAAACGCCATCCATTCTTCTTTGCTTAGCGCAGCAGGTTTCTTTTTGATCACTGCTTCTGCCGGATGATTGCTGTCTGCCGAAAAAATATAGCGACCCCTGCTTTTTTGTTTGATTCTTTTCAATAGCGGCTCATAGGGAATACCATTGTACTGGTCTTGTTTTTCCGGTATCAATACCACCAGTTCGGGATGTTTCATCAGTTCCAGTCCCAGGTCTTTCAACGTGGCATTGTGACTGAGGTGGTGACCGGCTTTGTACACCACCGTATTTTCCAGCAATTGTGTGGCCGTGATTTTTTCCCGGCTGCGACCGTTTCTCACTTCCCATTCGTGTTCGTGCCAGCTGAGCCAGTTGCCAACCTGCGCATCGCCGGGGAAGAGCAATACTTTGCCGCTGTCAACCAGTTCAATGGCCAGGGCAAGACTGGTGTTGTTGGTATCATTGTCCAGTTGCATGGCAAGGGCGCCGGCCTGGAACAGCCAGTCGTCATCAATCTGTCGCCAGGCATTGTCGGGATGGTAATAGGTTGACTTGTACCATTCCTGTTTGGCGGCATTGGCTGCTGGTATGGAAACCACGTCGGCAAAGGGATTGCCATCGTCGTCAAATTCTCCGTCGGCATCGCCCATGGCCAGTAAACCGTTTACGAAGCCGGTCATGGCATAGTTGTCGAGGCCGAAATACACTTCTTTTTTGGCGCCGGAGGAGGGTGCGTCTTTGTTGAGCAAGGCGCTCTTCGGCGGGCCCAGCACATAGATTCTTACGCCCGGTAATTGTTGTTTGAGTTCTATGAGATCGCCGGGGTAATAGTATTGAATGCCTGTTTCATCAGTGGCCAGGTTCTTTTTGATATGCTCCATGGCCAGCGCGCTGTTGACGCTGATCTTGTATTTGTCTTTCAGGCGAATGCCGCTTTTCGTTTCAGTAACACCGAGCGGGCCAAAGAACTCTGCAACCTTTTCGAGGTTTTCATGGAAACGCTGTCGCGCTACGGCCAGTTGTTCGCCGCGTAAATGCGTTTTATAAAAACCGGCGGATGATGACGGCGATTTCTTCAGTTTTTCATTCGCCACTTTCAACGCCTTTACCGATTTGCGCAAATGCCGGCGGATCAGCGCGGCTTCTTTGTCGGATGGATTTTCTGTCCAGGCCATCCAGATGTTTTTGATGAGAAAATCATCAAACAGTTTTTCATCGGGATGAAAACCCGATACATGGTCCCAGTGCTCGTGGGTGGCCACCAGCACATCCAGTTCAGGCCGCGCATCTTTGCCCTTGCCGTTCTTCAGTTCTTTTTTGAGATCGTTCACTACATCGCGCAGGCTTACGCCCGGCACCTTGTCTTTGTGCTTCAGTCCGCAATCGATCAGCATCGTAAATTTTCTTTCATCACCGGCAAAGAATTGCAGGAAGAAACAATCACCAAATCCATGGCGGTACATGCGAATTTTAACCTGGTTGATAGACATATCTGTTATTTTGAGGTCGGGGCGGGGGCTTGTGCCGTAAGCCTTCACTTGCTTTAAAACAGTGCCACCACCAATTGATTAAGGGTTAATGGTTACATGGGAACACCCGGTTGTATGCATGCATCCACTACGATCAACTGACAAAGGGTAATGATTACATCAGAACATCTGTTCGCATACTCGCAACCTTTACCATCTACTGATCAATGATAATTATTAAATCCATGCATAAACCCAAACGGTCCCGCAATAGCGCTCAACGCTGCCTCATCAAAATAAGAAGCAGGGGCTTCCTCTCCGGCGCCGGTCATATACCGGAATTGCTGCTCCATGCGCGACACATCATTGATGCTTTTACGAATAGCATATTTAAGACATAGTTTGTCCAGGTCGAAAATGAGCGTGCAGCCGCCGCGAAAAATAAAACCATCAGGCGGCATCGGGTCTTCATCCGGCACAAAAAATCCTTTGATGCTGAATTTGTCGTCTTTCAGTTCTGCGCGCACGCCTCTTTTTTGCAGCAGGGTTACCACCACATGGTTCACCAGGTTGCCGTCGGGCGTAACGCGGTTGGCCAGCCATACGTTGCCTACCTGGAAGCGCACCTTGTTGTTGCGGCTATACGCAAAACCCATGCGGCGCCCTTCTTCATCATTGCGCGGAAACACCAGTCCCGTAATTTCAGCAAAGCGCTGCCCGCCGTCGGTTTGAATGAACTTCTGGTCAATGCGCTGGTGTAAGCCCATTTTGGCGGTCTTGCTGCCGCCAATAAATTGTTTGGTGATTTCGTAGATGGCGCGCCTGTTCTTTTCGTAACTGATATGGTGTTTAAAGTCGCGCAGGAATTTCACGAGTAAATTCTCCAGGCTGTCCGGCGCGCCGGTGCCGGGATATTCCATATAACAAAGCGATTCCACCGACATGCTTTTCACGCCTTTCGGAAAGATGCCTCTTTTCTGGAACGCTTCAATAAACGCTACGCGGTAATCTCCTTCATCATCCGCTACCATGTCCTTATCGGCCGTGATGATGGCGCGCAGGTAATCGCCAAAGGTGATGTCTACCGGCGGACAATAGTCCAGCGCGCGCACGCAGATGCGCAAAATGTGCGAAGCGGTTTTGGCCGCCATTTCCGACAGTTTATTCACCAGGTCGGGATGCAACTCGCCTTCGCGCAGTATGCCACTACCGTCAGTGGCTATGCGAAGAATGGTTTGAATACGCCGCCGATAAATATTCAGAAAAGCATCGAAGATAGCGGCCACCAGAATGGCGCCGCGTTTGTGAAAGCCAAACTCCGTCTGGTATTCTGCCGGGTTGGGTTTATGCGGTTCCCATTTCCCGGTGTCTTCATTGTAACTGCCTATGAAATCGCGCAGGCTGCCATAGCAACCCACTGCTTTGCCAAACTCCTGCGCCAGTTGTCCCAGCAGATTGTGGGAACTGAGATTGCCGCGTGTTTGCGCAATCTGGTGTTTCAACACTTCAGGGAAAGTAAAATGCTGAAAGAGCGCCACAATATCGGCAAATGCTTCGTGAAAGGCGCGCGTATCCGGATGCGTGGGTTCTATATAGCGACGATGCAATCCATCAAGAATGGCATGCGTGGTTTCATGCGCAATGATATCGTGCGAAAGACAGGTGAACACGGTACTCCCCGGCAGTTGCAGCATGGGCGAAGCAGGCGCTGCCGGAAAATACCCGAACAGCAATGCTTTTTTATCAGGATGATAATAGGCATTGGCCTGCCGTAGCGCATGCGGGTAAACGCGCAGCCGTTCGACAAATTCAGAAATGTATGCTTTCTTACCGTTTCTTGTTTTGTAATACACATGCTCGGCCCACTGGATCTTTCGCCCGAGCGCTTTTTCAAAATTTTTGATGGTGGTCATGATCACTGCATACACCATTTGCTGGTGAAACTGCGGATTGTTAACATTGGGTTCGAGCCCGTCCTGCAACAGTAATTCTGTATCATCGAGATTTACCGGCGGGTAAAACACACCGGTGGCCGGATCGTAATCGATGATCTCGATATACTCGCCGCACGGCACGGTAACCGGAGAGCGCGGATCAGGTTTGTCCAGCGGCTCCCACTCCAGTTTGAAAGTGATGTTGTTTACATCTATGGTGTCCAGCTGAAGGCTAAGGCTGGGATCAAACGCATAGCCGCGCAAACGGCGTACGGTTGGTTTTTTATTGTTATTGATCGATACAAACGACATAGATCAGCAAATAGATGGACAATAAAGTTTTACCTGCAGTTCTGTAAGGTTTTCCGCATGTTGCGCCAGCAGTCGCACGCGCTCTTCGCTGAGCGGCGTGAGATTGGTGCCGGTACTGCGAATGAACTGCAATTGTTCGGGCGTAAGGTTTCTGGACCAGATGGCCTTATAGTTTACTTTTTCTTCGAGATAGTGTTGTATGGCGTCGCGGTGCGCAGCAGGATCATCGATCCACTCCTGCGGCAGCTGATGTGCCTGCATAACGGATAAGGGTACCTGCTTTTTAATCATATTGTTGACAAAACCCGGAATACAATTTTGTAAGTCCCAGCCCAGCGACAGGTAAGCGATCTGGCGGTCCTGGTATTCAGTATTTTCGTAAATATTATCCACCATTTGCACCATCTTGATCCTGTTCATGAACAGGTCAACGGTGCGTACCAGCAGCGTTACGGTATTGCGGTATCTATTGTTGGAAAAAATCTGACCGCCTGCATCGGAGGTAATCACCGTTTTGCATTCGTAGGAACTGCCGCTTTGCGTGAGCTTTTGTATACCCTGGTTATCGTATACGCCGCCATCGATCAGTTTCGGGTCAATGCGGGCGTAGTCTTCCGGAACTTTATAAAATTCCCTGGCTATCGGCACAGGTGTAAAAGCAAAAGGAACGCAGGAAGAAGCCGTTACGGCTCTCGCCACAGGAAATTTATCCTGCAGAAAATAGATGGGAGGGTTATAGCTGGCATAAGTGGAATCTGACATTTTCCGGTAAGAAAATGTAAACGGCCTTCCCGTTTGCAGGTTGGAAGAACCAATGGCCAGCACCGGTTTTTTACACAGGTCCTGCAAGGTAGCTTTTTGATAATAGAATTTATCGTATGCCTTTTCTACTTCTTTGCCGGCAGGAAAAATGGCAAACTGGTATTTCAACAATAATACTATCCACAACGTGAATAATACCAAAAAGGCCCAGGCATATGGCGTAAACAGGAAATAAATGCCGCCACCCACCAACAACAACGTAAACAACAGCAACTGCAAAAACGACCACGACAACAGAATTTGTTTGATCACGTTTTTGCTGCTGAGCTTACTGATCATGTCCTTTTCAAACGAAGGATAATCGCCTTTATACAGGCAATAGGCAGCGCCGGTGATGGAGCCGCCGGAAATGGTAGACAGTACATCGATCTTTTCCAGTACCTGCATCTTGTGCAATGCACGCATGGTGCCGAGATGAAAAGCGGCTGCCCGGTAACCTCCGCCTGAAAGCGAAAGTCCCAGGTCGTTGGGAGGAATGCGGTTGTTCATACAGTTAGCGTTGGTAGGTAAAAAAGTTTACTAACGGGTAAGTTAGGTGTTCTGCTAAGAATGGCAAAGCGTGTTTACACGGATTTTTTCGGGTGATTCTACGGGTTGTATACAGCAATTGCACAATACCACCGCAATGCTGCCAAAGCATGTAACCAAAGGTATTCAATCTTGCTTTCATACGTTACCCGGGAAAATATCGCTGTGTTGTTTTCTGTCGGGGCATTCCCAATTCATGCAAAATTGTATACAGTTCATACGAACCGGTATTTTGCCCGGAAAAGCGCATGTATACTTTTGCAAGCTAAAAATTGAATTGTATGCAAGGTGATTTTGCATTTCTCTCTCAACGCATATGGATGGCTTTACTGGTGCTGACTTTGCTGGCTGCAGGTTGCAGTAAGAGCGGTACCACCCATGACACACCTGTACCCGAAGGGCCTGCTGTGCCGGAAGTGCCCGAAACCACGCCCCCCGGAACACCCGTGGGAATGGCGGAACAGGTTGTTGTCGGGCCGGAAGGCGGGATAGTGACCACGGCTGATGACCGTCTGCAACTGGTATTCCCGGCGGGCGCCGTGCAAACCGCTACCACTGTGACTATACAACCCATTACCAATAATTGTCCCGGTGCTACCGGTAATGCATACCGTATAACGCCGCATATCAATTTTGCCAAACCGGTTACATTGGGTTTTAGCTATGGCGACAGCGATTATGTAGCTTCCTTCCCCGCAGCATTGACCATTGCGTACCAGGATGACCAGGGCCGCTGGCAGGCAGCGCCCAATATGGTGAAAGATACTGCCAACAAAAAAGTGTGGGTAACAACAGACCATTTCAGCGACTGGTCATTATACAAAGCAATAGAACTGATTCCCTATTCCACTGTGGTAGAACCAGGTCAATCGGTAGCATTGCATTTGCTGCAACTGAATGAATTTAAAAATGATTCGCTGCTTCCTTTGCCCGAACCGGTTAAAAAGAGAGGGGGTATGGTGCAGGAGTGGAAACTGGCGGGAGAAGGTGCGTTGCAACCCAAAGGCGATGAGGCCACGTACACTGCCCCCGGCGCTATTCCCGCCAAAAACCCGGTTGCGGTAAGCGCTGTGCTGAAGCCCCGTGGCAACTGGCAGGTAACGCTGGTATCGAATATTTATATCGGCAATGAAGGGCTGTACTTCCGTATCGACAACGGGCCCTGGATGTATTGCGTAGATGACGACGGCATCTTTTTCGATGGTTACTTCAATACCATTACAGCCGCTAACCTTTCTACAGAAGAAAACGACGGCGTTACCATCCGTTGGGTGGGTACCAGAACGCTGCACAGCTATATGCCCTGGCGCCTTACCTGGCCATACTTTTTGTACGGGCCCAACCCCATTACGAATTATATGCACATTTTGCAGAACGGGCAGCCAAGTCCCGGCGGCATCTATCTTCACCACGGTATGCAATCATTACCGTATGCGATTGGTACCTTTTACCTGCGACCGGCACTGAAAATTACAATCCCGCCGCAGGGTGCGCCCACGTACAGTACGCATAATATAGAAGGGTATTTCAGGTTGAAGTGGAAGAATTGAGGTTTGTGCGGACGAATATGGAAATTGTGGTGGCATGTGGCGGAATTTGGAAGGTTTGGTCCGGGCTACCGGATGCGGGAAGTATTGTCCCTGGGTACCTGATGAAGCAAGTTTGGTAACCTGAAGCGAAAAGTACTTTTCCTGGCGGCCCGATGAGGTAAGTACCGTTCATGTATATATGATGTTGAATGTGTGGCGCCCCACGCCCCGTTTGAGTAAATAGAAAATAGCAGGAAGGAAGGCAATGTTGAAAAATACGCCAACAAAAAAGGCCACCCCAAAAGAGGCGGCCGTATTGGATTCCTGAAAATCCAAACGTATGAACAAGATGTTTTATTCCTTAATGAGTCGTGCATACGTAATGTTGCCTTCCTTATCCCATACCCCCACTACATAGATGCCAGGTTTTACATTGCCCGGGAAATACAACCGGTTAATGTTTGCCGGGTTCATTTCCTGCTGTATCAGCACCTGCCCGGTAATAGATAGCAATACCACGCGTTTGATCGGCTGATTGCTTTCTATGTGAACATAATTACGTGCAGGGTTGGGATATACTTTCAGCGTTGTGCTGGTCAGGCAGGTAGCCTGCGCCGTCACAACAGGGCTGTACCGGGACCTGCCGTCTTTGTCAACCAGTTTCAGGCGATAATACCATTTATTATTATCACGCTGGTTGTCGGTATACTGGTAACTGGTGCGCAGCGATGAATGGAAGATAACTGCTATCTCCGAATAGTCGGTTCCGTTATTGCTTCTTTCTATAACGAAATGAGAGAAGTTCTCTGCCTGCGCCGTTTCCCATTTCAGCTGAATGTTACACAAGGCCGGAATTGCCCTAAAGGACGTGATGTGGATGGGCAGGGTTGCCACCAGCGGCACTACGGACAATTGGGTTTGTGCAGCGGAAGTACAACCATATTCATCGGTCACCGTCAGCGTGTAGGTAGTATTGCCGATGCCACCTGCATAAGGAGTAGCATTGGGAATGTATGGATTGTTTACCGACTGGGCCGGCGACCAGCTGTAGGTATAGGAACCCGATGCCGGCGTAATCTGCGGCTGGAAGGGATCAGGCGTTTTTCCTACCTGTACCGTTACAGGAGGCACAACTACGGTAGGAGCGGGCACCGGATTTACCCCTATGGTAACCTGGGCCTGGTCAATGCAGCCATTTATATGAACACCGGTAAGGGTATACACCCTGTTTTCCGTTACATTGTTTACCACCGTAGTAGCCGCATTGGGATTTTCCAACCCGGTAGTGGGCGACCATATGTATGTAACATTGGCTTCAGGCGCTACGCCAATGGTAGTGCTGGCATTGCTGCATATGGTTTGGACCGGCATGGAAGGCAGGTTGAATTGCCTTACGGTAATATCCACCGTTGACTTGCTGGTGCAGCCGCCAATTTGTTCACTCAGCGTAAACGTAAACGTTTTGTCAGCATCTCCTGCTGCCGGTGTAAAAATGGGATTGGGCGAATTGGCATTGCTGAGTGTGCCTGCAATGGCCGGCGACACTGTCCAGGTGCAACTGCCGGTATTGGCTGTTGATCCCAACTGCACCGAACTGCCCACGCATACCTGGGCCGGAACGCCGGCATCTGGTGGTGTGGCAGTGGGCGTGATGGTTTTGCTGGCAGAAGTGGTACAACCGTTACCATCTGTTACGGTGAGTGTAAAAGTGGTCGGCTGCGTAGGATTGGCCTTTAGCGTACTATTCAAACTGTTGGGCGTGTTTACAAGGTGGATGGGCGTCCACACGTAAGTAAGCGTTCCTGTGCCGGACGCGTTGACTCCTGTGCCGAGGTTGTGCGCTGGTGCCGAGGGACATAAATTCACATCACTCATACCGGTAATAGAGGGCGCATTGACGGTAACCGTTACAGCGCCGTTTTTGGTACATATCGGATTGCCCAGGGCATCATAATAAGTAACGCTGAGCGTGTATACCGTAGTGGTGGTGGGACTGGCTACCGGTTGTGCAACAGTAGTGCTGCTCAACCCGGTTGCCGGCGACCAACTGTAGGTAACGCCGGCCTGTGCAGGCGGGCCAATCACAACACTGCCACCGGCACAAATGGTTTCGTCTTGCAAACCGGTTAATGTGCCTACGTTATCTACAATAATGGAAATGGTGCTGTCGTGCGTACAACCTGTTTCAGTATCTGTAACAGTTAAAGTGAAGTCCTGCGAAGTTGTTATCAATACTTTCGGTTGTGCAGAGGTGTGATCGGTGCCATCCTGGTACGCCGCTACCTGTGGGAACCAGCTATAGGTGTAACCCGGAACTTCGGGCGCACCCAGTTCAATCACGACATTGTTGCAGGTGATCCAATCGTTGCCGGGATTGGCAAAAACGCGTCTTACTGTTACTTTGGCTGTATCTCTGAAAACACAACCACTTGTGGCTTCGGTAATTTTAACCGGGTAGTAAGTGGTTGTGTCGGGTGAAACGCTGGGATCGGAAAGCGTTTCATCGCCGGGCGCTACATTTTTCCATTGATAGCTATAGCCGGCCACGGGTGCTGCTCCCAGGGAAACCACCACAGGAGCGGCGTTGACGTCCACTATTACTGCTGCTACATCAGAAATGCTTACAGGGTCGTCACCACAACCAAAAGGAGGTAATACCAACCTGCGGTAATAACGTGTTTCACTAGCCGAAGGTGGTGTGAAATCTTTTTGTGTGCCCAGTCCTACAATATTTGTCCATGGGCCTGTGGGCGAAGTAGCAACCTGCCATTGATAGCGGGCCAGTATTTCCATTTGGGGCGAAACGTTAGCTCCCTTGATCAGTTGCGGCATATCCTCGGAAGGTTTTGATACCCTGTTACCTGAAATGGTCTGTGTAAAACCGCCCTTGCAGATATTTTGCAAGAGGGGACTAATAATGTTTTCTGTGGGCATCGACGGGCAAAACTCAAATGTCATCAGGTTCAGGAAGCCGCCGGTAGCAGGCGGTGTAGTCATTGGTTCCGTAAGGGGGGCATGTGCTGTTGCACTGGACAGGTGGCAGCTGAGGACTGTTAACCTGTTGCCGGTTTTAACCATGTTGGTAATCACCCTGCCATCATTGAGAGCGGTTTGTCTGCCAGTGGCAAAAAACTGTTTGCCTGTTTCAGTCAGGGCTACTATATAGGTGCCTCCATTAGTATACATAGTACTACCATCGGTTGTGAACAGGTTGGCGGGGCCGTTATGGGCCGGGAAAGTGATGAATGCCTGCCCATTGTGCACCATTAGCTGGCTTGCTTTGACAGTGCTCCCTGTCCTTACATACCCAAACCTGGTAGCAAATTGTACCGCACCATTGGCTGCGTTCATTTTTATGAGGTAGCTGCCGCCGCTGCTCCCGTCGGTAACATTCACGTGGGGCGCCATATCAACAGCATGCCCGAAAACGTACACCATGCCGTCTTCAACGGCAATCTGTGGATAGTCTGTCCCGGCAGGGATGCCTGCAGTATACTTGCTGAATACCACCTGGCCACTGTTGTTAAATTTGGTAATGACGTGCCTGTAGCTGCCCGGAAATGCGCTGCCATCGGTTACAGGATAGTTGGTGGAAGTGGTGATGCCGGTAATAAACACATTGTTACCAAGTACTTCTATCTCAGGGCTGAATTCCTCGCCGGTGCCGCCATACACGATACTGAACAGCTTGTTGCCGGATGCGCCCAGCTTTACAATACCATAGTCATACGGTCCTTGTACGGTACTGCCGTCGGTGGTGACAAAATTGTTGGTATTGCTTACCACCATGCCCAACACAGCATTGCCATTGCTTACTTTGAACGACACTGTATCGGTATATGTGGTGGTGGTATTTACACTGCCGGTATACACGCAGTAAACAATATTGGCCTGCTCATCCATACGTGCCATAACATGGTCATAACCGCTCGTATATGCAGAACCGTCGGTTGTAGGGATATTGTTTGAAGTAGTGGTATAGGTGAGAAATACCTGGCCGCCATGTACAGCCAGGCCAATGCCATCTCCATCAAAGCTATTACCACCCAGGTAAAGGGTGGTAAGCAGGTTGCCGGTAGTGGCATCAACGCGTGCATAAATGATGTCGCTGCCGCCGCCACCCGCTGCGGGGCCATGGGTTACCGGTACATCTGTGGCGGTGGTAACGCCCAGCAGGTGCACATTGTTGCCGTCAACCACTATTTGCGAGAACATGGTGTTGCCGGTGCCGGACGCACTGTGCGGAAGGTACCGCGACCATAACAGGTTGTTGTTCGCATCATGCTTCATCAAAACAGACTTAAACCCTGTGCCTTTGGCAGCATAAGGGATGGTAGGCTGGAAGGTGTTTTGTTGCGTTCGCGAAAGCAGGTAGGTGTTGGCGCTGTTGTCCGCTACCAAACCATCAGTCCGCGTAAAACCAGCACTACCGGGATAATATACTTTGCTGGAACTGATATACGCCTGGGAATAGGCCGTGTCGGGAAGCAGGAAAAAAAGCAAACAGCCGTCCCAATAATGGAATACAGGGTGCGGCGTAGGGGAGAACTTGTACGCATGGTTAATGGATTTTACAGGATATTTTATTTAACCATGACAGGAGTCAAAAATTTGGATTCCTGCCATTCTGGTCTTTTATATTTGCATTGGCTTCAGCTACATGCGATAATGCATGTAGCAAAAGCATTAAGTAAAGAAAATTCATTTAAGCATACAGGTTTGTAGAAGTATCGCTACAAACTGTTTTTGCATTAAACACGAGCATCTGTAACCTACGCTATCCTGCTTATGAAAAAGAATATCCTGATTGCCGACGATCATTTAACCGTACGCATGGGCATTCGTTACCTGGTAAAGGACCTGCTGCACGACAGGTGTATGGTTACAGAAGTTACCTCCGGTAAACAGATGCTGCAACAACTGAAAGCTTCACCAACGCCCTACGATCTGGCCATTATGGATATGAATATGCCTGAGCCTTGCGGTTTTTTTCTGCTGGAGCAGGCGCTGCTGGCGCAACCCAACCTGAAAGTACTGGTGCTTACGGTGAACCCTGAAGAACTGTTTTCGGGCGTAGCGCTTCAAAAAGGCGCTTATGGATTTATTTCCAAAAATGCAGATGATGTTTCACTGAAGAAAGCCATACAAAAAGTGCTGGCAGGTGAAATGTATATTCCCATAAGTAGTAAAGAAGCCATATCAGCAGTCGGCTCAGGCAATCCGTTTAAACTCCTCTCTGCACGCGAACTGGAAGTAGTGATGTTGCTGCTGGATGGAAAAGGCGTTCTGGAAGTGAGCAACGCGCTTTCCATTAGTCAGTCTACCGGCAGCACGCTGAAAGCAAGGGTATTCAGGAAACTGAACATTCGCTCCCTTACCGAACTGGTTCAACTGGCTTCGTTACATGGCCTTGCACAAAGTTTGGCAATGCAATCCGGAAGATAGTTCCGCCCAGACAGCCAGCTTTTGTTTTGGTGCAGCGGGCCGTCGATGGTGGCAATGTTTGTGAGCTGTTTACCATTTTCCCACACTTTGATTTTGCCGTTGTAATCAAAGAGCATAAAAGCATTGCCAACGGCGGCTCCTCTCATCGGCTCATTGTTCTGGCGGGAATAGAGCGTGTACATACGATTGTTGTGCACGTACAGGAGTTTCCCGTGTTCAACATGATAACTATCGCCATTGGGAAAATTGTGTATATGGGCAACGTGTCTTCGATCGGCCAGGTATTGCACCATGGTGGGGTTTTCGGTAACATGGCCATATACTACCCAGAGCGGCTGGTCAGGCGGGACGAGTTCGGGGCGCGGCGCTTCATAAGGTCCGGGTGTTTTCACCACGAGGTTTTGCCGCAGTTCATTTTGTGCGTATACCGTGCCGGCTGAATCGGTGGTGAGAATGCGGATGCGTTCGGCACGCAATCCGGGCACATTATAAGTACTGAACACCGTAAAAGACTTTCCATCAAATCGTACCAGGCCCATTTCGGTACCCAGCCAGCAATATCCCCAGCGATCGAATGCGATGCCGGTAATGCTGTTTTGCGGCAGTCCGTGGTCAGTAGTATAATGAACAATGCTGTACGGGCGTTGCTGGGCATGAACGGTAGGAACCAAAAAAGCAAGCAATAAAGCGGTCAGGGTGCAACGATTAAGAAACATGGAGCAAATGTAATGAGAAGCAGAATTGTATGCATGAAATATGTAATATGTAGATTTGACGCTAACCTGCGAAAAATAAGGGACATCCATCAGGAACTCCATCACCCGACGGCGCTTTCGTGAGGGCACAAATATGCTGCTGCTTCTTTGGTACATCCTTTTGCCTGCCCATCCCCCGACGGCGGGGGCGCCGGCACGCGCTTACACCAGGAACAATATTGCATTCCTCCCACTACTCAAACTTCAAATACATATCCCTGAAATTAATAACCATCTCCCTGAATCCACTCATTACATCCTGTCCCAAATTGCCATAATAATATTTCTCCTGGTCGCGGCCCGGCGTCGTTTTTACCGAAATGTCTTCAACAGTGGTTGTTTTACCCGCTATATCAAAGCGTACGTTTTTGAGGTTATACACTTTCGTCGTCACCGTTCCCCCTGCGCCGCCATAACGCATTTCGCCGGGCGTGCCGGTGGAATCAATATGCGCCTTGAATTTTTCGTAGTAAGTAGCATAAAAGAAAGTGCTCATGGCGCCGGTATCGAATGTAAAGGCCAATGGATGCCCGTTTACGTATACACACGCCACCGGCGTTAATCCTTCAATGCCCAGGTTGCGGATGGTATCGCTGGCAGGTTGCTGTGGTATAAAGAAGTGACCATCCTGCGTAATATGTATTTCTCCCAGTTGCTCAATCACCGGAAAGCCGATGATGCCATCAATCTTGTACACACCGCCGCCAAAACTCAGCGTGCTGTCGGGAAATACAATGAACACCACATTGCGCACGCGAATATTGCCGATAGACAGTTCATCGGCCACAGCAAGGTTGGCCTGCACTTCCATACCGGTTATGGCGCGCACCATGTAGCGCACGTTCAACAGGCGTAGGTTGGCGCGGGCAGCATAGGTTTCGCTGACCACACTGAGGTTGGCGCCGGTATCGAATATAAAACTGAAGGTGCTGTCGCCAAAGCGTACCGGTATGTTGATCAGATTAGCCTTGTCGCGCGTAAAGGCAATTTTCGTATCGCTTTCGCGCAGTGTGGTTTGGGCAGGCGTGCGTTGCAATCCTTTCCAGATGATGGCGCTGTTCTTTACATCTTTGATGGTTTCTTCAGACAGACTCTGCCGGTATTGTTTCAATAATGCTTCACTCGTTTTCCAGGCCTCTTTATATTGGTACAGCTTCACGTGATTGTCTATCTTTTTTTCCAACAGCTTGCTGGCTTCCTTTGCGCTTAACTGGTTACGATATTGTTTTAACAATACAGCAATATGTTCATTGGACTCATTCAGGCGGTTAAAAAAATTGTCCAGGTGCGCCTGGTAGTAAAGTTTTTTGTGCGGTAACAAGGAGTCCGAACGGGATTGGAGCAAATTGCGCAATTCAAAATAGTGCTTGTATGCCAGGAGTGTGTCGGCGTGGGGTACCTGACCCAGTGTGACGGTGCCTATGGCTACCAGCAAAACCATCAATAAGCATTGTTTCATGATCTTTTTTTGATATACAAGTGAATCGACGAATAACTTTCGTTTAGTCACAATCGGGTTTTGAATTATTACTAAAAAAAGTTTCAAAAAAAATTGCCCGGCAATGGTTCTTCCCTGGCTTTTCTGTGTTCTTATAGTGTGCATGTTTAATTCACATTGTCACCTAAAACGGTAACATTTCTGCGATTTTCCTTATCCCCACCATTGACTGCATATTTCAAGGCCGACCATTCCTGTCCGAACCTATTTAATTAACAATATGCAAATCAACAATATGATGGGCATTTCAGATAGTGATTTTTTACAGGGAGTAAATGAGAAAGATGAACGGATGTTTAGCCGTTTTTTCAACCGGTACTATGCTGCTTCGGTGAACCAGGCATATGCCCTGATCAGTAACAAAGAGGAAGCCAGGCAGATTGTGCAGGACATATTCCAGGACGTTTGGAGCGGCACAGCCAGGTTTGACACATTGGTTAAAGCAAAAAGTTTTCTGTACGTATCCGTGAGAAACCGGTGCTATAACTACCTGAAGAGGAAGGAGCCATTTACCTACGTGGATATCAGCCAGTTGGCCGATGAAATACAGCCGGTAACAGACGAGGCGTTGTGGGAATATGATTATTTGCAAAGCATATACGAGGAATTAAATAACCTGCCTCCCGAACAACAAAAAGTCATGTATTTGTTCCTTGATGGTTATAGTGATGAACAGATTGCAGATGAATTAGGAAAAAGCTATTACACTGTTCGCAATACCAAAATCAATGCGATCAACAAACTCAGGGTAATCTTCGGGAATACTAAAAGAGCCGTAATCTTTTGCTGGTTATTAATAAACGCGGTGAGCATGGAGCTGGCCTGAAAAAAATAAAAAAAAAGTGTCAGTTGGAATGGTTGCTATTACCCGTTATTGTGTTTTTATAATTGAGACACTAATCACATAATAATAATCCCTTGTATTATGGCGGTTTTTATCACCAGAATAGCCGAACTAACTTATAAATACCGATCAGGTACCATATCGCCTGAAGAAAAGGCAGAACTTGATCAAATATTGAATGAATCAGAAGAGATGCGGGCCTGGTTCAACAAGATAAACGATGGAAACTATACCATGGAGCAATTGCGCATCATGCAGCAAATAGATGTGGCCGATGGATGGCGGAGGTTCCAGGCCGCCCGCAAGACAGAGGAAGTGAAGCGCAAGCCCCGACTGCTCGGGGTTGCTGCATCCCTGTTGCTGGTGGTTATGGCGGGGTGTTTGTACTATATTTTCAGTGGCAGCAGATCGCGTAAAATGGACATCCTGGTACCGTTCGAAAAATCAGGTTCCGCTCTTGCCGTAAATGGACTGCTCCGGTTTGCAGACAGTAGTGTAATTGTGCTTGATACCGCGCCTGATACCTTACTGGCACGCATTAACGGTGTAGTGATTGCCAGGTCTAAAGATACCATCTTTTGCCGCGCCGGAAACAAACCACATGGTCACCCCGAGGAACTCCGGTTACAGTCGCTCAGCAAAAAAGTGTATATGCTGGTACTGCCTGATAATAGCCGTGTGTGGTTGAATGCCAGGAGTACCATTACGTTTCCTGCCTGGTTTGATGCCAATTGTAGAACGGTAAATTTTGAAGGAGAAGGCTATTTTGAAATTGCAGAAAATGCCAATGCTCCATTTCATATCAATGTCGAAAACAAAACTGTGCAGGTGCTCGGCACAAAATTCAACATCACTGCTTATCCCGGCGACAGTTTGTTCAATACAACGTTGCTGGAAGGAAAACTACAGGTGAAGGTGGCAGATACAGTACTTGAGGTAATGCCCGGTGAACGCGTTGTAGTAAAAAATTCAGGAGAAATAGCACAGGAAAAAGTACCCGACCAGCATAAGTTGCTGGCATGGAAAGAGGGATTTTTTGATTTTAAGAACGATAAACTAACCGACATACTCCCGGAAATAGCGCGCTGGTATAATCTTGGACTGGTTTACCATGTTGATCCGGATGATACAAAATATTCCGGTGCGCTGCTGCGAAATGAGTTACCACAAACCATATTGAAACGTATTCAATCACAGGCGCCTTATCAATTAATTCTGCACAACGATACCATACATGTACGACCTTAACCGGAGGGAGATTCCTGTTACCATTATCCATTGCCTTTCCTAAGCAGCATCGCAGGCCGGAAGGCCTGCCCCACATTGCAACCGTGAGTGGCCAATCACGGCTTGCGGTGAGGGTAAGTAATATACATGGACCAGCCAGGCAAGGAATAAACAGCTATGGTTAAAGCTCAGATTCAATCTATACCAGGCATCTGGATTCCTTTGCGCTGAAAAAACTTTTATCAACATGAAAAGATTTTTTTTCACAGGAATCTGTTTTTTTCTGTTTACTGTGCTCAGGGCCCAGGTTAAGGTATCGCTCCATTATAAAGAAGAATCGCTGCATACTATACTGGAAGATCTACTCTTCAGGTACCAGTTAACCTTTTTCTGGAGTGATGACTATGCGAAACATGCGCAACCGGTCAGTATTGATGCTGACAATATTCCGATAAAAAAGGCATTGTCGATGATCTTCAGCAGGCAACCGTTTCTCACTTTTTCGCTCGACGGAAATTATATTGATGTTCAACCCCGCGATCTTTACGGCGTAATCACTAATGAGGAACGTGAAAAACTGCCCGGTGTAACCGTGCGTGGTATAAAACATACTGTTGTATCAGACTCTGCCGGGAGGTTCTTTATCGAAAAAGGCGCATTCGACACCGTATTGCATTTTAGCCACGTCAACATGGAGCCGCTAACGTTCAGGCACAACGGCGTGTTTACTGAACTGTATGTGATGCTCAAGACCAAGTCGGTATACATGCAGGAAGCCGTCACCACCGGTTACCGCGATCTCGAAAAAGTAAATGCCACCGGTTCCTATGCTGTTATGGACCGCCTTGCTATTGAACGAAGGGCCGCCACGCCACTGATCAGCCGGATGGAAGGGAGTTTGTCGGGGCTGCTGGTTACCAGAAATGCAAACAAATATCCCAATCAACCGCTTTTTTCCATACGAGGGGGCAGCACCATTGCGGCCAACCCGCATCCTTTGCTGGTGTTCGACGATCTGCCCTATACCGGCGATCATACCTATATCCATCTGCTCGACATAGAAAGCATTATTGCTTTCAAAGATGCCGCTGCTACCGCTTTGTACGGACCGGCATCCGGCAACGGTGTAGTGGTGATGAACAATAAAAAAGGAAAGTATGGCGAGCCGATGCGTTTCGGGGTGTTTACAGGGTTTACCTGGTCTGCCAGCCCGGACCTGGATGATCTTCCGCAATTGAGCGCGCCGGATTTTATAAAAGCCGAACAATTGCTTTTCTCCCTCGGCGCCTACGATGAGCTATTGGCCAGCAGGTACAAACTCGTGTCGCCCGTAGTGGAAACGCTTGATAGTAACCGCAGAGGCCTGCTGTCCAATACGGAAAAAGACGCGCGCCTGGCTGCTTATGCAAAGCAGGATGCCGGTAAAGACATCCGCCGTATACTGTACCAGCCGGCTTTGCTATCGCAGTCGCATTTCAGTGTTTCCGGTGGCAGCGATAGGATAGCTTATTATTTTTCCATCGGGTGGGATGCAGGCAGAGACAGCAGGGTAGGGAGCCAGCGAAACCGGCTAACCATTAACGGCCGCGTTTCTTGCAGGGCAAATAAATGGCTGGAGCTGACAGGCATGGCCAACATGGCGTTTGCGAATACTGTCCAGGGCCGTAGCTTGTTTACAAACGGTACGCCCTATACGAAGGTGGTGGATGGTGCCGGCAATGCACTGGCAGTGC
This sequence comes from uncultured Chitinophagaceae bacterium, assembly GCA_937961055.1. Classification (GTDB taxonomy): domain Bacteria; phylum Bacteroidota; class Bacteroidia; order Chitinophagales; family Chitinophagaceae; genus CALCIN01. The sequence goes on from CALCIN010000045.1 coordinate 35,125, forward strand.
CCGCAATAGTGCGAAACAGTTATAAAGACAGTGTGCGGGATATTTTTCCCGACTGGGCGTACAAACCCCTGGAAGATGTTGACCTGCGCACCATTACGCTGCGCGCCTCTTCTATAAGGGCATCGTTCACAGCCAATATCCATCCTGTCAAAAGCAAATTGACGGCACAGATTAAACTGGCGATTCACCAGGAAACGGGCATCCTGCGTGACTTGTATGATGGCAAAGCATTTTATGCCCGGGCGCTGTATAATACTTTTACGGAAATACAACCCGGTGGCATGGTGCATCATGTTCCGGCAGGAGGTATCCTGGACTATCGCACCAGTAATGTTGCGGCGCAAACAGGACGCGTACAACTCCGCTACCGCAATACCTGGAACAAACTATCGGTTTCGCTGTTGGGCGGTGCGGAAATGCGCGTGATAAGCACTGATACAACGGCCGTGCGGTTTTATGGCGTGCACGATGGTGCGCCCGGCAGTGCGGTGGATGAACAAACCCCAAGGCCAATTTCCTATAACCCAATTCAATATGGCCTTATACCTGGAGGCCATGATCAGCTCACCACTTTTCATTGCAATATCTCATGGTACCTTGATGTGGAGTGCAGTTTCAACAAACGGTTTGTTCTATCTGCCAGCAGCAGATGGGACCAGAGCAACCTGTTTGGTATGAATGCCAACCGCAGCGGCATTCCGTTGTGGTCAACCGGTATTGCCTGGAATATGGATTATGAAAGGTGGTACCGCTTCCCGCTCTTTCCTTACTGCAAACTGCGGGCAAATTTTGGTTATAACGGAAACGTAGATTATTCTGTTACGCCCTATGCTACTTCTTCAGCAGGATTTCACAATCAATACGGATCACCTGCAAGAGTGCTGGTTACGCCCTCCAATCCTGATCTCCGCTGGGAAAAAGCAGGCATATGGAGTTTTGGCGCCGACCTGGGAACCAGCAAAGGCAGATGGACATTTTCATTGGAATATTATATCCGCCGGAGCAGTGACCTGATAGCTGAGCGATTTGTTAGCCGTACCACAGGATTTACTTCTTACAAAGGGAATTATGCAAAACTGTCCGGGCATGGTGCCGACATCAGTATAAAAGGAGACGGCAACCTGGGAAAAAAAACTTTATTCGGATGCCATTTCCTGTTTGGTTATCACAGCAACCGTGTGACGCATTACGAAGAAACTTCGCAACTTACATCAGCGCAGCGCATCAAAAAAGGCTATCCGGTGACTTCCTTGTTCAGTTTTGCCTGGGCAGGCCTTGATTATACCAACGGCGACCCGGTAGGTTATGCAGGTAATGTACCCAGCAAAAACTATTATGCGATCCTCTATTCAACCAATGATAATCTTATTTTTTCCGGGAGCTATGTGCCGCGTTTTACTGCCAGCTTTCAGCCGGCTGTTCGTATTTCCAGGCTGGAACTGTCGCTGTTGTTTACCGCGAGGCTGGGCCATGTTTTCAGGAGAAGCACCATTAGCTACAGCGATATTCAAAACCTGAACTCCTGGGGTCATCCGGATTTTAAAAAGCGTTGGGAGCGGCCTGGTGATGAATTAAAATCCGATGTGCCTTCTTTACGATATCCGTTCAACCCGTACCGGGAAACTTTTTATCTCTTTTCACAGGTGCTGATGGAAAAGGCCGACAATATCAGGATGCAGGATGTGCGGCTGGATTATATTGTTATTGAGGGGAAAGCAAAAGGGTCAGTAAAATCGCTTTCATTGTTTGTATATATCAATAATCCTGGCATTTTGTGGAAAAGCACCGACGCTATGGAAGACCCTGATTATCTGGGCGACATGTCTCCTCCGCTCAGCATCACAGCCGGTTTGAAAGCGGAGTTATAACCAGAAAAGAAAAACTACATGATGGGAGATTACAGGGTAACACTGTGGCTCTGTGCGTTGCTTGCCTTGGTATCGTGCAATAAACTCAACCAGATCCATACCAACGCTGTTGAGGTCCCTCACACGCTTGCAGCTATACAGCAATTACTGGATAATCATCAATTGTTAGGTCAATCTCATGGGTTGGCCATCCTGTCTGCCGATGAAGTAATTATACCTGGGCCATCGCTTTATTTACTCCAACCCAGGGAGCGCAATGCCTATTTATGGGAAAAGGATATTTATCCCCGGGAAGATGCCGTTCCCGATTGGGACATTCCTTACCAACAGATTCGGTGCGCCAACGCAGCGCTCAATATATTACCGCAACTAAAAACAGACAACAGGGCCTTACGTACATCGCTGGAGGGAGCGGCCTGTTTTACGCGTGCACATGCTTGTTATAACCTGGTGCAGTTATTTGCAAAACCTTATGATAGTGCGGAGGCCTGTTGTGTGCCCGGCATACCCGTTCCGCAGGAGACAAGTATCCATACGCCCGTACGCCGCTTGCCGCTGCAGGAGGTGTATGCATGCATCATTGAAGACCTTCACCGCGCAGCGCGGTTGTTGCCCCCACTGCCGCAAATGTTGTATCCCAACCGGCCATCTGCAGTTGCTGCCTATGCCCTGCTCTCGAGGGTATACCTGGGTATGCGCCAGTATGAAAAAGCCGCGGCGTTTGCAGACAGCTGCCTGTTGCGGTACGACACGCTGATTGATTTCAATACATTGGACACAACAGCAAAGCAACCGTTTCCCGCCGGCAATCCCGAAGTACTGTATCAAAGTGAAATGTTAAACAACTACTATCTGTTGGGTATTGGCATGCAAATAGGCCTTAGCCAGATTGATTCTGTGTTGTACAGGTCTTATGCGCCGGATGATTTGCGGCGGGTATTATTTTATAAAACCAATGAGCAGGAGCAGCCGCAGTTAAAAAGCTCTTATTCCGGGAATAATTTTCCCTTTACAGGCATTGCCCTGGATGAACTATACCTGATCAGGGCTGAATGTTACGCGCGAGCTAACAACACAGCGGCAGCCATGGAATGGTTAAATAAACTGTTGATCAAAAGATACCGGCAAAATTATTTTGTACCAATGGAGGCGCATGATCCCGAAGAAGCTTTACAACTAATTCTGGCGGAGCGTTCAAAAGAGCTGGTATTGCGGGGACTCAGGTGGGCTGACCTGCGGCGTCTTAATATAGAAAATTTCGGCATTACATTAAGGCGGTTTGCAGAAGGAAAGGAATATATTCTTCCTCCCAATAGCACACGCTATGTAATGCCGATACCAGATTATGAAATCTGGTTAACAGGAATGGAACAAAATCAGCGCTAAGTGGTGGTATTCAGTTGGAAAGCAAAATATCGGGATCATTGAATCAGGTATAACTCTCCCATGGTACACGGTTCAAAAGTGTTCCATGAGTAATTTTTCCAGTAAGTGCACACACTAAACGGATTGTATATGCAGATATAAGAAGAATTTTCAAAAATGGGAAAATAGGCTCCTGAGTAATAACTATAATAATATTGTGTATAGAATGTACAAATGTCTCGTGCCTTCATACCCGATGCCACAGCAGTGCCTACTCCCACCAGCACCGCCGTGCTCAGCAGGAAAATCCTGAACTTTCTCATAGTTGTAAGCTTTTACATGGTTAAAAACTAGCCTACTCTGTTAACAGGTTTTCGGTTTCCCCTGAGTTTAACCATGGGAATGAATCGCGGGTCCCTGATGAAGTTTAAAAAGAGGAGTTCAATATGCGTGACGGTCGCTGCTACGTGGATCAAGCAACGGTACAAAAGTAAACAGAATTCAATATGGAAGGAAGTTTACAGGCAGGAATTTTGTTGCAACAGATCAATTTTTAGCGTGGCTACTGGTAATGTTTAGGGATCGTATAATGGTTTCCTTTAGGTTAGTGGCGGATAACTGCACAAATGTTTTAGCCGCGGCACCGCAATTTGCTACAGGTTGCTGCTGTGTATAACATGCCCACCTGCTGCAGCAAATTGTTCTAAGGCTTTTTTGAATTCCTGTTGAACAAGCGGGCGCACCGCATCTTCAATATAATACGTGATGAAATTTTCCTGCAGGCTGTCCATAGCGGTATAGTACACGCATATTTCAGCCGCCAGTCCGGCAAGATAAACTTCCGTTACTCCTTTTTCGCGCAGATAACCTGCCAACCCAACAGACTTACGGTGACCATTATCGTAAAATGCACTGTAGCTGTCAATTTCCGGGTCTGTTCCTTTTCTGAAAATGGCTTCAATGCGGGCAGTGGAAAGCGCAGCAGGGAAGGCAGCGCCATTCGTTTCCTGCACACAATGGTCCGGCCATAATACCTGGCGTAAGCCGCGCAATTCGATTACATCGTAAGTCTTTTTGCCGGGATGCGCAGAAGCAAAACTCTTGTGATCAGGCGGATGCCAGTCTTGCGAAGCCACCACCAGTTCAAAACGGGGTTGCAATTGATTTACAACAGGAATAATGTCTGCCCCTCCGGGAACGGCCAGCGCACCGCCCGGTAAAAAATCATGCTGAATGTCTATCAGGATAAGCGCTTTCATGAGTGCCTCTTTTGTGTTCATCCCTTAGTTGGTTGCGCAGGTTTAACAGGGCGCGACTGATACCGGTTTTATAAATATGCGGGTTTTCAAAACGCTTATATTCATCCGGCAACAGCGACAATCGTTTTTTTGCGTACGCTGCAATCTCAGGCAGGGTAGGGCGCTCGCCGATGGATTGGCCGTCTTTCATGACCCGCTCCAGTAATGGTTGCTGCACATAACCTGCAATAGTAAGCGATTCTCCGGGTTTATAAGGATGATAGATAGTATCGGTAGTGGTTTCTTTTGCCAGCACCACTGCGTCGGCGCCGAGAAATTGCCCGTTATGGTTGAATACCCGCAGCACCTGTTTGATGCCGGGCAGTGTAACCTTTTCGATGTTTTCAGATAGCTTCAGCCGGGGTTCGCCGGCGGCCATGCTCAGTTTAAAGATGCCGTCCAGCGCGGCGTCGGGCGCGCCGGTTACCAACTGCGTGCCTACGCCGAAAATGTCTATCGGAGCTTCCTGTTCCAGTAAACTTCTGATCACATATTCATCCAGTTGGTTAGAGGCAACGATTTTCATGTAGTGCAATCCTGCTTCATCCAGCATGTTGCGGGAGGCTTTGGCCAGCCAGGCCAGGTCGCCACTGTCGAGGCGAAGGCCGATGGCGCGATGTCCCTGTTGTTCCATTTCTTTGGCTACCTTGATGGCGTGGGGCACACCGCTGCGCAGGGTGTCGTAGGTATCTACCAGGAAAACACATTGATCGGGGCGGGCGTTGGCAAAAGCGCGGAAAGCTTCCAGTTCCGAATCGAAACTCTGAACAAACGAATGCGCCATGGTGCCACTGGCTTCGAGTTGGTATAACAGGGCAGCATATACGTTGCTCGTGCTGTTGAATCCTCCGATAATAGCCGCCCGACTGGCCTGGACCCCGCCCAGTCCCTGCGCGCGGCGCAAACCAAAATCGCTCAGCACCCGTTCTCCGGCCACCCACCGCATGCGACTCGCCTTGGTGGCAATGAGCGATTGAAAATTGAGCATGTTCAGCAGCAATGTTTCTACCAGCTGTGCTTCGAACTGGGTGCCTTCTACCCGCACCAGCGGACAATTGGGAAATACCACTTCGCCTTCTTTTACCGAATAAATAGTGCCGCGAAACCGGAATGCGCGCAGGAAGTCGATAAAGGCCGGGTGAAAGTGTTGCGATTGCAGGAATTCCAGGTCAGCCTCGCTAAAGTGGAGTGTTTCCAATATTTGCAGCAATTCATCCAGTCCGGCAAACAATACATAGCCGCCCCGGTAGGGAAGTTTGCGAAAAAAATAATCGAAGCATACCGGCGTTTGATGCCGCCCCTCGCGGAACAACACTTCGCCCATGGTCAGGGCATACAGGTCAGTATAGCTGCCACTAACGGAAAACGACATCATAAGCCAGAGATTTTTGCAATAAAACAAGCCAGGCTACCAGTTACCGGAAGCTCTTTCACTTTGCAGCAATTGGCATGCCTGCACAGTTTTTCTGGTGCGAAGCAATTCCCGTTCGGTGCCAATTGGCACTTTCAGTATAATTTTGCGTCGCACTAATTGTATAGAATGAACTATCGTCATCAGCATGTTACCATTCGCACCGAACTGCGGCCGGGCGATCTCGGCCAGGTGCTCTGCCTGCATGGATGGCTTTATGCGCAGGAATACCAGTATGGCCTGCCGTTCGAAGGTTATGTGGCCGGCGGTCTGCAGGAGTTTGCAACTAATTACGATGCGCTACGGGACCGTGCCTGGATTTGTGAAGACGGCGATCGCTTTGTTGGGTTCCTGTTGCTGATGCATCGCCCGGAAAACGCTGCTCAACTGCGTTACTTTATATTGCACCCGGCATATCGTGGCATGGGCCTGGGTAAAAAACTCATGGAATTGTATATGGAATTTCTCCGTGAAAGCCACTATGCATCCACCTACCTGTGGACAACCCATGAACAACAGACGGCCATCGCGTTGTACAAAAAGTACGGCTTTGTGCTCACCGAAGAAAAGCCTTCGGATGCATTTGGCAAGCCCCTCATTGAACAACGGTTTGATCTTACGCTGCATAAATAAACAGGGTAGGGAAAAGCAGTAAGGCACCACCAAACAAGCAATAAGGCGCCATCAAAATTGCTCGGCCAGATTGCTTTGTTCTGCCAGGTTGTTGCTGCGCATCAGCAAATCGTTCAAAATCTTCGCCGCTTCTTTTTCGGTATTTACCAAATCGTACAGGGTAACTTTTTCCAGCAACCGGTTCACCGTAAACTGGATCATTTGCCATAAAGACCGCGCAGAGCAATCTACCGAATTGGTGCACAGTTTCATGGTGCCGGTGTGGGCATTGCAAAAAGTAGTATCGAAGAGGGGACCGCCCAATGCGGTTAATACGTCTTTGATAATGATTTCACGGGTGGGACGGGCCAATACATATCCTCCCTTATAGCCCGGCGTACTGTTAATAAACCCGGCCAGGCGCAATATACGTGTCAGCTTAGCGATATAATGATGGCTCAATCCCTCAGCCTCGCTTAACTGCGGAATGCTCATGCCTTCGGGATCGTTGCATTTGGCAACGCGGATCAATATGCGTAAGCCGTATTCTTCCTGAGCGGTTATTTTCATAAAATCCTGTAGTTGTTAAAAATAGCTGAAGCTTGACTGGTTCCGGATTGAAATGGTTTTTACTGCGCTTGTTTACAGCATACCAAGTTCCAGTTGCGCCGCTTCAGACATCATGCTTTTATTCCATGGTGGATTCCACGTTACGGCCACATGCACATCATTTACCCCCTCGATCTGCCGCACTTTCTGGTCTACCTCAATGGGCAGCGATTGTGCTGCCGGACAACCCGGCGCCGTCAGCGTCATTACAATCTGCACGTTGTTTACGGGCAGTATTTCCACCTCGTAAATCAGTCCCAGCTCATATATGTCTACCGGCAACTCCGGGTCATATATGGTATGAAGACAGTCGATCACTTTCTTTTTGAGCGCTTCCGTATCCATCATAATTTATATTGATAAGGAGTTTTTTACTTTAAATGCCAATGCATAGTTTTTCATCTGCTTCACCATGGCCAGCAAACCATTGGAACGCGTTTGCGCCAGGTGCGTCGTCATGCCAATGCGATGAATGAACTCCAGTTTGGCATTGATAATTTCATCCGGCGCATGGCCCGACAGTACACGGATCAGCATACTGATCAGGCCTTTTACAATCACCGAATCGCTGTCGGCCCTGAAGTGTACCTTGCCGTCTTTGTAATCTGCTACCAGCCACACCGTAGACTGACATCCGCGCACGCGGTTCTCATCTTTTTTATGCTCCTCTTCCAACGGGGGCAGTTTTTTGCCCAGGTCTATGATGTATTCGTATTTGTCGTCCCAGCTGTCGAACAGGGAAAACTCGTCTACAATTTCTTCTTCTATAGCTGCTATGGTCTTTTCTGTTTTCATCAGGACAGCAGTTTTATTGCTTTCTGCAAACCGGTGATCAGGGCGTCTACTTCTTCCATCGTATTGTATACTGCAAAAGAGGCACGCGTGGTGCCGGGTATACCAAAACGGTTCATCAGCGGCTCGCAGCAGTGATGGCCCGTTCGTACGGCAATTCCGCGGTTGTCGAGCAGGATGCCCAGGTCCTGCGGATGCGCCTTGTCTATCACAAAGGAAATGACGCTGATCTTTTCCTTCGCACGGCCAATGATGCGCAATCCCGGGATGGTTTCCAGTTTGCGCGTAGCATATTCCACCAGTCCCTGTTCGTGCCGGTGCATGTTTTTTCTGCCGATGCGCGTCACAAATTCTATCGCTGCCTTGAAGGCAATGGTATCGGCTATATTGGGCGTACCGGCCTCATACTTGTAAGGCAGGTCGTTGTAAGTGGTTTTTTCAAAGGTTACTTCCTTGATCATTTCACCACCGCCCTGGAACACGGGCATGTCCTGCAGCAAATGTTTTTTGCCGTATAACACACCAACACCTGTGGGGCCGTAAAGTTTATGCGCGGAAAATGCCAGGAAATCGCAATCCAGTTCCTGTACATCCACTTCAAGATGCGCCATGGCCTGTGCGCCATCAACCAGTACCAGCGCGCCCGCTTTATGTGCTTTTTGTATGATGTCGCGCACGGGGTTTACGGTACCCATCGCATTCGACACATACATCACACTCACCAGTTTGGTGCGACTGCTCAGCAGTTTGTCAAATGCATCCATCAACAATTCACCCTCGTCGTTCACAGGCACTACTTTGAGTACTGCTTTCTTTTCTTCGCACACGATCTGCCAGGGAACAATATTGCTGTGATGTTCCATACCGGAAATGATGATCTCGTCACCTTCCTGTATGTTCTGCCTTCCCCAGGTATAGGCCACCAAATTGATACTTTCAGTAGTACCACGGGTGAAGATGATCTCTTCCCTTGAAGCAGCATTGATAAACTGTTGTACCGTATTGCGTGTTGCTTCATAGGCTGCCGTAGCTTCCTCTGCCAGGGTATGGATGCCGCGGTGAATGTTGGCATTGTACGTGGTATAATAGCTTACCAGCGCATCAATCACCTCCTTCGGCTTTTGCGTAGTGGCCGCGTTGTCGAAGTAGACCAATGGGTATCCCTTCACTTCCCGGTTTAAAATGGGAAACTGTTCTCTGATGGCATATACATCCAGGCTTCCGGAAACTTCAGCAGGTTTTATCATAACAAATCAAATTCTAAACGTTCAGAAATCAACTGGTCCACATAGCTGCGAATAAAAGGCAACTTGATATTTTCCAGCACATCCTCGGCAAAGGCATGCATCAACAGCGAGCGTGCATTCTTTTCCGTTATACCCCGCGATTTCAGGTAGAACATCGCTTCGGTATCGATGCTGCCAATGGTACATCCGTGCGAACATTTTACATCGTCCGCGAAAATTTCCAGCTGTGGCTTGGTATTCACCGTGGCCGTATCAGACAGCAAAATGTTTTTGTTGCTCTGGTACGCATTGGTTTTTTGCGCATCCTGTCTTACAAAGATCTTTCCGTTAAATACACCGGTAGCGTGTTCGTCCAGCACGCCTTTGTACAGTTCGTTGCTGAAACAATGTGGTTGTACATTATCTACCAGCGTATGGTTATCGATATGACTATGCCCCTTCAGCAAATACAACCCGTACAGGTGCGATTCACAATGGGGCGCTTCCATCACGATGTTCAGGTTGTTACGCACCAGGTTGCCGTTGAGTGAAATGGTAACCGTATGCGCAAAACTCTTACCGGTCTGGCGCACATGGGTAGTGCTCACCTGGCTGGCATGCAGACCATCGTTTTGTATTTTGTAGTATTCCAGTTGTGCATCTTCTTCCACAATCAACTCGATCACCTGGTTGGTAAAACTTTCCTGGCTGCCGATGGTGAGGAAGGTTTCCACCACCTTCAACCCCGAAGCACGGCCCAGGTGTACCAGGCTTCTCGGCTGCGACAACACATTGCCCTTGCGGGTGTCGGTAATATGATAGATATACACCGGGTGCGCAGTCTGGTGTTTCTCCTGCACATGCACAAACAGGCCGCCATACATCCAGGCAGTATTCAGCGCATTGATGCCGTCTTTGGCGTACCGGCTGCTGTGACCCAGGTTAGCAGCTATAGTTTTCGCATATTGTTCACTGTTGGCGGCTTCTTCCAGCGGCAGCAGCACCAGGTCGCCGGGCCGGCGCAGCACCGATAGTTCCGGAGAAAAAATGCCGTTTACAAAAACGAGTTCATGGGCATCGTCTGCGCCCGGCAAACGCAACGATTGCCAGTCGTTACGCAGCAGGTTGCTTTCCGTATAGGGAAACCGGAATTCCTTATTGAACAGGGCATTGATGCGGGTATATTTCCACTCCTCATGCCTTACTCCCGGAATACCCAGTTTGTCGAACTGCAAAAAAGCATTCTGCCTGATAGCGTGCAGACCACTTTCTTTTTTATCTGAGTATAACCTGTTTAATTGTTCTTTTATATTTTCTACCGTATTCATGCTCAAGTTTGCTTTGTGTCTGTAAATCTGGTCGCTCAATCTATTACACAGGCGCCTTAAACGGCTACCTCGCTCTTGATGAAATCATATCCTTTTTCTTCCAGTTCAAGCGCCAGTTCCCGGGTGCCCGACTTCACGATGCGGCCATTGTACAGCACGTGCACAAAATCAGGCACAATGTAATCGAGCAGGCGTTGGTAGTGAGTGATCACCAGCACGGCATTGTTCTCGTTGCGGAAACGGTTTACGCCATTGGCCACAATGCGGATGGCGTCGATATCAAGACCGGAATCGGTTTCATCGAGAATGGCCAGTTTGGGTTCCAGCATGGCCATCTGGAAAATTTCATTGCGTTTTTTCTCACCGCCGGAAAATCCTTCGTTCAGCGAGCGGCTCAGCAGCGACTGGTCCATTTCCATCAATGCCATTTTCTCTTTCATCAGTTTCAGAAAGCCTACGGCATCGAGCGGCTCCTGGCCACGGTACTTGCGCACTTCGTTTACCGCAGTTTTGATAAAATTGGTAGTGGTGAGTCCCGGAATTTCCACCGGGTATTGAAAAGCGAGAAAAAGCCCTTCGCCGGCCCTTTCTTCAGGCGCCAGTTCCAGCAAGTCCTTACCATCAAACGTAACAGAACCTTCCGTAACTTCAAAATGCTCACGACCGGCCAGTACCGATGCCAGCGTGCTTTTACCGGACCCGTTTGGGCCCATGATAGCATGCACTTCGCCGGGTTTTATTTCCAGGTTGATTCCTTTCAGAATTTGCTTCTCTTCAATACGTGCATGTAAGTTGGAAATTTTCAACATGTTGTTTTTATTTTCAAATATGATCTTATTAAATGTGCTGAGGTGATGACCCGTGAATGCTTCATGGCGGAGATCAGCTCATCGCTGTCAGCATTGAACAGGAGCGGTGCGCAGTTTACCCTACGCTTCCCTCCAGGCTAATCGCCAGCAGTTTTTGCGCTTCTACTGCAAACTCCATCGGCAACTGGTTCATCACTTCTTTGGCAAAACCGTTAATGATCAGCGCTACGGCTGTTTCCGTATCGATACCACGCTGGTTGCAATAGAACAACTGCTCTTCACCAATTTTCGAGGTGGTGGCTTCGTGTTCTACAATAGCGCTCTTGTTTCTTACTTCGATGTAAGGGAAAGTATGTGCGCCGCATTTATCCCCCAGCAACAGGGAATCGCACTGGGAGAAATTGCGCGCATTGGTGGCATTCTTGTTTACCTGCACCAGTCCGCGATAACTGTTGTTACTATAGCCTGCAGAAATACCTTTCGACACAATGCGGCTGCGCGTATTTTTCCCGATGTGCATCATTTTGGTGCCGGTATCAGCCTGCTGGCGGTTATTGGTAACGGCCACAGAATAAAACTCGCCTACAGAATGATCACCTTTCAGGATTACACTGGGATATTTCCAGGTAATGGCAGAACCGGTTTCCACCTGCGTCCAGGAGATTTTGGAATGTTCACCCAGGCAGATACCGCGTTTGGTAACGAAGTTGTAGATGCCGCCTACACCATCTTTATCGCCCGGGTACCAGTTTTGTACGGTGGAATATTTTATTTCTGCATGGTCCAGCGCTACCAGTTCCACTACGGCAGCGTGCAACTGGTTTTCATCGCGCATAGGCGCCGTGCAGCCTTCGAGGTAACTTACATAGCTTCCTTTTTCTGCCACGATCAGCGTGCGTTCAAACTGCCCGGTATTTTCAGCGTTGATGCGGAAGTAAGTGGACAATTCCATCGGGCAACGAACGCCTTCCGGAATATAGCAGAAGGAACCGTCGCTGAATACGGCAGAGTTGAGAGCAGAAAAATAATTATCGGTAACAGGCACCACAGAACCGAGGTATTTTTTCACTAGTTCCGGATGCTCTCGAATGGCCTCGCTCATGGAACAGAAGATAATGCCCAGTTCGGCCAGTTGATCTTTAAAAGTGGTGGCAATGGAAACGCTGTCGATCACCGCGTCTACCGCCACGCCGGTCAGGCGCTTCTGTTCTTCCAGTGAAATGCCCAGTTTTTCAAAAGTCCTTCTCAGTTCGGGATCAATTTCATCCAGGCTTTTGGGCGCTTTTTTCTGTTTGGGTGCGGAATAATAAATAATGTCCTGGTAATCGATAGGGTCGTAGTGAATATTGGCCCATTTCGGTTCCTCCATTTTCAACCAATGCCGGTAAGCTTTCAACCGCCATTCCAGCATCCATTCCGGCTCTCCTTTTTTGGCTGAGATGAAGCGGATAATGTCTTCATTCAAACCCCTTGGCGCCTCGTCGGCCTCGATATTGGTAACAAAGCCATACTTGTAGTCGCGGAGAACGGTTTTTTCTATGGTAGTGAGCCCGTCGTTCATAAATTATTTTCTCTTTTGGGTTATCTTTTTCAATTTTGCGGCACAAAGGTAAAACCAATTTATACAAAAAAGTATAAATAGCGCTTAAAAATTGCACTTTCTCTTTTGTTTTTCCCGCTTGTATTGGTTGATTTTGGTAATCTTTTGATAATCAGTGGTTAGCGAACAGGAAGTGTTTTGTGTGGCTGGCGTGGGGGTAAAAGCCCAAAGGAGTGATTGATAAGGTGGTGATAGGAATAAATGCTGGCAAGGGGGACCAATACAAAAGTGTTCCCGGTTGTGTCACGCGCCTCAACGCGGTCTATAAAAGTAAGGGCATTTAGCGCAATCGAGCACGGCCATCCGGTCCTCATTATAGAAATATTCCCGCAATGTGTTCTAATATGTATATACACACACCCACCAGCAGTCAGTGCCATGGTAATGCAATACACATACTTTAATCTCCTGAAAATATATTTCCCTTATCGCCTTGATTCCTTCTTCAATATAATTGTCAATTCTACACCTTTACCCCTGATTGAGACTAATCAAATAACAGCTAAATAAAAAGAAGTCTCCCGTTTCAACACATGCGAAACTATAGGTATTCCTGTATCCATTTCTACCTGTAATCGCCATATTTTTTTTCTGACCTGAAATTTCAAACCAATATTTTTATATTTTACGCGCCCATTACCCTATTCAAATGGCAAACAACCGAGACGAAAAAGTATTAAAAGCTTTTGGAGAAAATCTTAAGAAACTAAGAGAAGCAAAAGGGCTCACCACCCGCGAATTTGCCGACATTGCCGACATTGCTTACAGCCAGGTATGGACGCTGGAAAGCGGCCAGGGCGATCCCTCCCTCACTACACTGCTGGCCATCTCCCGTGCATTAGGAATTACTTTGAACGATCTTGTTCCGCCCGATCGGCGAAACTCCAATGGTTGAATATAGCCGATAGTTTCGCTGTTCATTGCTTTGCGTGTTATGCAGCGGGTTGTTCCGGTGCTCATCGCTTTGCACAGTAGACATCCAACGCGCCTGTAAATTCGCAGCGTACGTTGTTCCGCTGCTCATCACGTTGTACTGTGTGCCGCCTGTAATCTGCCTGCTTTGCGGGCCATGTAGCGAACCTGCTTATCCCTTCACGCGCCCCACAGCAGATTTTTATTATACTTTACTTCGTAATTCCTGCACTGCTTTATGCAGGCATTTGTAGGTCGCATTTTTCCGAACTACTTCCCCAAGCGGCAACAATTCACACCCAAACTTCCGCGCCTCCCGCCTGAATAAAAACATCAAACATTTGATAAAATAATATATGTGTCATTTTCAGGCCTCCATTTCTCGCCTCTCTGAACTTATTTCCCTATTTTTATTAGTCTTCTGAATTACAACTGGTTGATCAGCAGCATTCCATATTCTGGAAAGCCGGGTTAGGCAATTTTGCACTATTTACTACGTTGATAGTAGAATCAGGGGTAAATAAAACGAACGGATCTATGAGAAAACTACAGGTACTGACCGGGAAACTTTGGTGGTTTCCTGTACTGTTGCTTATAGTAATCTTTCTGGGGTCATTCAGAAAAACATCCTCCTACCCGGAAAGGCTGGTACATGATTTTTCCGTTGATACCACTTCATCACCGGAAAAAGCAGCGGCTACCTATACCACGCGTTCATTTGTGGAAGAAAAACTGGATGTGTACGACAGCCTGAACCTCGAAGCGTCCGGACTTTCCCGCAATGTATTTGAACTTGCGCTGAAAGGAATGTATAAACTGATCCGCAAGGGACATATCAAACAGAATATTCTTTCCATAATAGACTTCAGTCAGCCCAGCGTTAACAAACGCTTATATGTTATTGATCTCGACAGCTACACCTTATTATATAATACCTGGGTGGCGCATGGCGTGAAATCAGGTAAACTGGCTGCCACTTATTTCAGCAACAAACCGGCTTCGCACAAAAGCAGCCTGGGTTTCTATGTAACCGGTGAAACCTACAAAGGCAGCAATGGCTATTCGCTCAAACTGCTGGGTGTGGAAAAAGGGATCAACGACTATGCATTCCGCCGCGGCATTGTGATGCACGGAGCAGATTATGTAAGCGAAGAATTCATTCAAAGCCAGGGGTACATCGGCCGCAGCTATGGCTGTCCTGCCGTGCCTTCCGATATCAGCCGCGAACTGATTGACCATGTAAAAGAAGGCACCTGCCTGTTCATCTATCATCCGTCTGCTGCTTACCGGAGCAAATCCAGTTTGATTAAATAATTGCAATTCCCTCTCCCTATCTTTGCGCCTATGCTAAAAATTGGCGTTTTTGGTGTAGGCCACCTGGGAAAATTTCACCTCAACAACTGGAAAGAAATCAAAGACATTGAACTGGTCGGATTTTACGATCCCAGTGATGTAGCGGCCCAGGAAGTATCAGAAAAATACCAGCTTCCGCGCTTTATCGATGCGGAGCGACTGATGGATGCGGTAGACGCTGTAGACATCATTGCTCCCACCACCTTCCACCACGAATTGTGCAAAATGGCTATCCGGAAAGGAAAACATGTGTTTGTGGAGAAACCTCTCGCCAATACTATGGAAGAAGCAGAGGAATTGCTCAAACTGGTGAAGGAATCAAATATCAGGTTGCAGGTGGGACATGTAGAAAGGTTTAACCCTGCATACCTGGCGGTAAAGAATCTCGATCTGCACCCCATGTTCATTGAAGTACACCGGCTGGCGCAATTCAATCCCCGAGGTACCGAAGTGAGCGTCATTCTCGATCTCATGATCCATGACATTGACATTATTCTAAGCATGGTGAAAAGCGAGGTGAAGAACATTTCTGCCAGCGGTGTGGCTGTAATGACCGATACGCCCGATATAGCCAATGTGCGGATTGAATTCGATAACGGCTGTGTGGCCAACCTCACTTCCAGTCGCATAAGTATGAAGAAAATGCGCAAAATGCGCCTGTTCCAGAAAGATGCCTATATCGGCATTGACTTTCTGAATAAAAAATCGGAAATTATCAAATTGAAAACACCACAGGATGTAGATGCCTTCTCTTTTGACCTCGATACAAAGTATGGCAGGAAAACAATTGCTGTGGTGAATCCGCTGGTGCCGGAAGTAAACGCAATCAAAAAGGAACTCGAAGCTTTCCGCGATTCAATAGTAAACAAGACCCCAACAGTAGTAACGGAAATAGATGGATACAGGGCAATGGATGTGGCGCACCAGATATTGCAAAAGATCAAACACAATCACATCATAGCGTGATCCCTGATGTCGGCCCCCAAAAAAATCCATAGCGCCTGGTACCTTGTTAGCGATTATGTGGCAGCCACACTGGCCTGGATTGTTTTGTATTTTGTACGCCGGTACCTGTTGCGGGAACCGATCGTGATAGATGGCGAGTTGGTGCTGAACAGCAGGTTCTGGTGGGGTATCACCCTCATTCCCGTAGCATGGATTATCTTTTACGCGCTTGCCGGTTCTTATCGTTCTCTCTATCGTAAATCAAGACTGGGTGAACTGGGCATCACCTTGTTGCTGGCCCTGATCGGCAGCACCGTTATCTTCTTCGCCATTGTAATCAACGACCCGCAAAAGCAGTATACTTATTATTATAAGGCATTGCTGGTATATATAGCAGCGCAGTTCCTGTTTACCTGGACCGGCCGCAACCTCCTGCTCGATATGGTGCGCCGCCAACTCACCAAAGGCACTGTGTGGTTCAATACACTCCTCGTTGGGGGCAATTCAGTGGCCGAAAAAATTTTCCGCGAAACGAGTGATGGCCTGCGGCGCACGGGTTACCATTATATTGGGTATATCTGTGCGGGACACGATGGCAATGGCATCAGCAACTACCTGCCCAGGCTGGGCAACCTCCAGGACATTGAAAAGGTGTTGCATAGCAAACAAATCAGCCTGGTGGTGGTGGCCATGGAAAAATCACAAAAGAAGCAGATAGAACAGATCGTCAATATCCTTAGCGAAAAAGATGTAGAGATCAAGATTGTTCCCGATGTGCTCGATATTTTGTCCGGCTCCGTTAAAACCAGCCATGTATTCGGGGCCGTGCTTTCCGATATCCAAACGGGCCTGATGGCCGACTGGCAACAGAACATCAAACGCGTAATAGATGTTACGGTGGCCTTGACCGGCCTGGTGTTGTTGTCGCCACTGCTCCTGTACGTTACCATCCGGGTACGGCTGTCTTCGCCCGGACCGGTCATATACAGCCAGGAGCGGGTAGGGTACCGGGGGAGAAAATTCCACATTTACAAATTCCGTTCGATGGTCCATCCGGCCGAAACCAACGGGCCGCAATTGTCCTCGGCCAATGATCCCCGCATTACCCGCTGGGGAAAAATCATGCGCAAATGGCGACTGGATGAATTGCCGCAGTTGTGGAATATTCTCAAAGGCGAAATGAGCCTGGTAGGCCCGCGGCCTGAAAGGGAATATTATATCCGGCAGATCCAGCAGCAGTTCCCTTATTTTAATTACCTCCTGAAAGTAAAACCCGGCCTCACTTCCTGGGGTATGGTGCAATACGGCTATGCCGAAAATGTGGAGCAGATGATCGAGCGGATGAAATACGACCTCATCTATATTGAAAACGTTTCCCTGGCGCTCGACCTGAAAATCATGATTTATACCCTGCGGATCATTTTCCTGGGGAAAGGACAGTGAGCAGCACGGAAACCTGTAAGAAATCCGTTTCTTTATCGTTATTATCCATATCACTATAAACTTAGCAGGTGAAACAATTTTACGCGATTTGTTTACTGGCAGTATGTTCGGTTGCCGCCATGGCGCAGCGGCCTTACTGGCAACAGGAAGTGCATTATACCATAGATGTGTCGCTCAACGATCGCGAACATACCCTCGACGGTTTTCTTCACCTGCAATACATCAATCATTCACCAGATACCCTGCATTTTATCTGGTTTCATATCTGGCCCAATGCCTACAAAAATGATCAAACGGCATTCAGTGAACAACTGCTGCTGAACGGTCGTACTGATTTTTATTTTGCGGACAAGGAGAAAAGAGGATACATCAACCGGCTCGATTTCCGGGCAGGCCATACCATCCTGCGCACGGAAGACCACCCGATGTATATCGATGTGATCAAGGTATTGCTGAACGAACCTTTGGCCCCCGGCGGCAACGTGCACATCACCACGCCCTTTCATGTACAATTGCCGGCGCTCTTCAGCAGGGGAGGCCATATGGCGCAGTTTTACCAGGTTACGCAATGGTATCCCAAACCCGCCGTGTACGATGCCAAAGGCTGGCACCCCATGCCTTACCTGGACCAGGGAGAGTTTTATAGTGAATTCGGTAATTATGATGTGCGCATAACCATTCCTGTTACTTATACGGTGGCAGCCACCGGCCTGCTGCAAAGCGGCGATTTTAAAGGCGTACCGGAAAAGCAGGAAACAGGGGCCTCCGATCGCCGGCCGGTAAGCCCCAAAACGGGTAAACCTGTTGCGCAGCAAAAAAAGCCACTGCCTGCAGGGAAGCAACCGCTACAGCCTGCCACCAAAAGCCAGGGACCATCATACAAAACATTGCATTACCAGCAATCCAATGTTCATGATTTTGCCTGGTTTGCGGCGAAGAATTTTGTAGTGGAAGAAGATACGGTGCAACTGCCTTCGGGAAAACCGGTAAAGGCTTACAGTTTTTACCTGTCTGCCGGAGATGAAGGCTGGAAAAACAGTATGCAGTACATCAAAGATGCACTGCGTTTCCGCAGCGAACAACTCGGCGATTATCCCTATGATGTGATCAGTGTAGTGGAATCGCCTGCCCCTGTAGGGGGAGGTATGGAATATCCCACCATTACCAATGTATCCTCCTTTGACGAGCCACGCATGCTCGACATCGTCATCCAGCACGAAATTGGTCATAACTGGTTTTATGGCGCCCTGGCCAGCAACGAACGCCTGCATCCCTGGATGGATGAAGGTATGAACAGTTTTTACGACAAACGCTACGAGCAATGGAAATACGGCGAAGAACAGGATAGATCGTTTATGGATGTCCGTTTGCCAGACGACCCGGAGCTGTTTGCCGCAGATGTAATGGCCGCTTTGAAAGAAGATCAGCCCATATCCACCGCAGCAGCAGATTTCACCAAGAGCAATTACAGCATCACCGCTTATGCCAAAGCCGCTGCCTGGTTGCAAAAACTGGAACATACCCTGGGCCCGGAACTGTTCGACAGTGTAATGCGCGTGTATTACCGGCAATGGCAGTTCCGACACCCTTACCCGGAAGATTTCCGTGCAGTGGCCGAACAGGTAAGTGGCCGGAACTTGCAGGAGCATTTTGCCATGCTCGATAGCAAAGGACCGCTGGAACCATGGCCGACCGGAAAAAAAATAAAACCGGTTTTTCTCTTTTCGTTCAAAGACTACAAAACCACCAATTATATCGGTTGGACGCCGGTTGTGGGCTACAATGAATATGATAAACTGATGGCAGGATTGCTGGTGCATAATTTTAACCTGCCTCCCAATAAATTCCGGTTTTTACTGGCGCCCTTGTATGCCACCAATAGTAAACAAATAAATGGCGTTGGGTTACTGAATTATTCGTGGTTGCCAGATCGCACCTTTAAGAAAATACAGGTGGGCGTGAGCGGCGCTGCCTTTTCCACCCAGCGCGGTACCAACAGTGAAGGCGAAAAAGTATTCGGCCGGTATTACCGTATTGTTCCTTCGCTGCGCTTTACATTCAAAAACAGCAGTGCCCTAAGCTCAATGGAAAAATGGATAGAGTGGAAAACCTTTATCATTGGCGAACGTGGATTTCAGTATGCGTACGACACCACGCTGATGGAATATTTTCCTGCACCGGGCGCCACGCAGCAACGCTACTTGAATCAACTTACCTTTTCGGTTGAAAATTACCGTGTGTTGTACCCATATGATGTGCAACTGCAATTGCAGCAAGGCGAGGGATTTTATCGCGCCAATGCCACGGCACATTATTTCTTCAATTATGCCAAAGGCGGCGGTATGCAGGTGCGGTTGTTTGCCGCAAAATTTGGCTACCTCGGCAAAAAGACGCTGGCCAATTATTTTGAAACAGCGCTTTATCATCCTAAACTCACTGCCGTTCGCGGGTACGACGACTATACCTACAGCAACTATTTCATCGGTCGCAATGAATTTGAGGGCCTGGCATCGCAGCAGATCATGATACGGGATGCGGGTCTTAAACTGCGTACAGACATTTTCCAGGGCTTGCCCAACAGTTCCGATAACTGGATAGCAGCCGTGAACTTTGCCACTACGTTTCCCCGCAGTATTATACCGCCCACCTTACCTTTGAAAATTTTCCTTGATGCCGGCACCTATGCCGAAGCCTGGAAAAAAGACGCCCCTACCAGCCGCTTCCTGTATGTGGCCGGGCTGCAGCTTTCGCTGTTCAGCAATTTGCTGCATATTTATGCGCCCGTGTTCATGAGCAGTGAGTTTCGCAACCAGTTGAAGACGGTGCCTGAAGCAAACAAATTTTTTAAACGATTGTCGTTCAGCATAGACATTCACCGGTTTAACTTGCGGCGGATAACCGGCAATGCCATTCCATTATGACAGCCTGATCGGACCAACATGTCTTCTACGCCCATACAATATTTGCGTCGCGCTGAAATTGATGTTGACAGATGGGACACATGTATCGCCCATGCGGATAACAGTCTTATCTATGCGCATGCTTTTTCGTTAGACCAGATGGCTGAGCACTGGGACGCCCTGGTATGGGGCGATTATGAAATCGTTATGCCCCTGCCGTGGAAGCAAAAATGGGGCATCAGGTATGTGTATACTCCCTTGTTTTTTCAACGGTTAGGTATATTCGGAAAAAATGTGGATGGAACGCATGCACAGGCGTTTTATCAGCTCGCCGCCCGTCATTTTTCTTTTATTGACCTGATGGCCGATCAAGCAACTACCGGTAATTCCTGGAAAATAAAGCCAAGAAAGAATTTTATCATTCCGCTTGCATCGCCCTACCATACCATTCGGGAACGCTATACCGATGAATGTGTAAAGAATATCCGCAAGGCAGAGAGCAGGTATTGTTTGCTGACAGAAAATGTTTCCATTGAGCAAGTCATGTCCTTGTACCGGCGCGCTTACGGCAGCTATTCGGGCCATATCCGCAACGAAGGATATGCCCGGCTCCGGCAGTGGGCAGAAGCCGCCGCCGCCAAAGGGATGCTCAAATCATGGGGCGTTGTTCATGCGCGGGACAATGAACTGTTGTTTGGCGCCCTCTTGTTTCAATGCCACAGACGACTGTATTACTTGTTAGGCGCACCCACTGCAGCAGGCCGGCAGGCGCGGGCAACCTATTATTTCATTGACCAGGTATTGCAACGGCATGCGGGTCAACCGCTGCTGTTCGATTTTGAAGGTTCTGATATTCCCGATGTGGCGGCGTTTTACAGGCGGTTCGGGCCGCAGGAGGAAGCCTATTATCATCTCCTGTACAATGGATTGCCGTGGTGGATAAAGTGGCTGAAGCAGGCGTAAGCTCTCCCTATTGAAAATTCCGTTCTTCCAGTATCTTCTCGGCAATCAGGATGTCAACCGGCCGGGTGATCTTGATATTGGAGGCTTCACCTTCCACCAGGTTGATTTTTACGCCCAGTCGTTCCACCACGCTGGCCTCATCGGTAAAGCTTTCATCGTATTCCTGTTCAAACGCGGCCTTGATAATATCACTGTAAAAGGTTTGGGGCGTTTGAATGATGCGCACCTTGTTACGGTCCATTTGCGTATTGCCACCAAAGTTCTCGATGCGGATAGAATCCACCGCCCGCGTGGCGGGAATGGCATTGCCGCGTTCCAGCGCCTCGTAATAACAACGGTGCACCAGTTCCGGCGTAAGCAGGCAACGCACACCGTCGTGCACAAACACGATGGAATGATGGCGGATATGGCCCAACCCATTTCTTACCGAATGAAACCTTGTTTCGCCGCCTGTGGTGACCTGGATGCGGCCCGGGTCTTTGGTGCTTTGAATGATTTTCTGGCCGGTTTCCACGTGCGCTTCCGGCAATACCAATATGATTTCGAGGTCGGAAAAGCTGTTTAAAAAAGCAGTAAGGGTGTACCAGAGTACTGGTTGTCCCAGTAATGGCAGGAATTGTTTGGGTACTGCCGTGCCCATGCGCAAACCGGACCCGCCGGCTACTATAACTGCATATTTTTTCATACCAAATTACCGGCAACTGGGTATTTTTTCTCTTGCCGGCAGCAATAGATTTTCTGTTAAAGACACCGCAGGGCGGTGCAGTTGCTGCAAAATCAACACAAAATTAATTGATATAGTGAAGGTTGTTGTAGCGATACATTGCCTTTTAAAACCGGGGGCACAGCTTTAACCCGGAAGGCTTTTCTTCCACAAATTACCCGGATATCGTCAATAACTACCCGTACACTGCCGTTATCTGCCGCAGGTTTCAGTTGTCGCAACAGCCGCTACTGTTCGGTACTCAGTTGTGATGCGTTGGTGACTGCTTCCCTGTACTTGCCATCGGCAAGGCAATTGCCGCCGGCACAGAAGGTAAAGGAAACTACTTGCACGGTTTCATCGTTGCAAACAAGCCGGCCCGACCGGATAATGGCGGAGGCGGTCAGCGTATCCGCTGAACGCAGGCCTTCAAAAAAACATTGGCAATGCTGAAGGGTATCCGTCCGATGAAGTATCATGCTGTGTAAAGGCCGTACCTGGTGTGAGCACAACGGTAAGCAAAATAAGGAGGCAAGCTGTGTTGACGCATTTCAAACGCATACCCGGTAAACGACAAAATGACCATTATTGACGCCTGCAAGCTGCAAGGTCGGCGCAGCATTGCAAATTCCTTCATTTGTACAATTCTACTTCATTGATACCAACTTATTCACCCAGCAATTCCCGCTCAATTTCCTCCATTTGTACAATATCCCACGCTTCGCTCTCTGTGGGCGTTACGTTCAGTTGTTCAAAGGTGCCATTGTTCCTGAGGGATTCTTCAACCACTTTCTGCAATTCACAAATCACAAAGGAGGCCTGGTTGTTATAGAACTGGCGCTGAATATTTAGCAATTCCTTTCCAGCAGCATCATCCACCATTTTGGTGTCTTTTAAAATGAGCACAACATTTTTAACATCCTGTTCAAGAAACGGCAGTAAACGTGCCCGCAGTTCTTCTGTCATATTAGCAGAAATTTCGCCTTCTTTTATCGTAATGGCATGGAATTTTTCCTTGGTATCAATTTTGAACTCCATAGTCACTAATGCTTGTTTACAACCGTTAAAAAAGGGGTGACAACAGAAATCAAAAATATTCGTTATTATTGTATAAATCACATAAAACACAATAAATTATAAGATGGACAACAATTTTTCAGCCCAGGTAAAGGAGATCATTTCTTTTAGCAGGGAGGAGGCTTTACGGCTGGGGAACGATTTTATCGGTACTGAACATTTGTTGCTGGGTTTGATTCGTGAAGGAGAGAACACTGCTGTCCGTATATTGAAAAGCTTCAATGTTGATCTGTACGAATTGCGGAAAGAAGTGGAACTGGCAGTCAAAGATAAAACCGGTAAAAACATCGCCAATATAAACAGTCTGCCTTTAACCAAGCAGGCAGAAAAGGTGATTCGTGTAACCGTTCTGGAAGCCAAAGCGCTTAAAAGCCCCACTGTTGAAACAGAGCACCTGATGCTTTCCATTCTGAAGAATAAAGAGAATATAGCTACGCAAATACTGAATCAGTTTGATGTAGACTATGATCTTTTCCGGAATGAATTGGGTGTGGTGAAAAGCAACGATGTCCGCAGTGAATACGCTGATGAGAATGAAGACGACTTTGATGAAGAAAAGAAATATTCGCAGCAGAAATCGCGCGGCACAGGAAACACCAAAAGCAAAACACCGGTGCTCGACAATTTCGGTCGTGATATAACGCGCCTTGCCGAAAGCGGTGCATTGGACCCGATCGTTGGTCGTGAAGAGGAAATTGAGCGTGTTTCGCAGATACTTTCCCGTCGTAAGAAAAACAACCCGATCCTGATCGGTGAGCCTGGTGTAGGTAAAACTGCCATCGTGGAAGGATTGGCGTTACGGATAGTACAGCGCAAAGTATCCCGTGTGCTGTTCGACAAACGCGTGATCAGTCTCGATCTGGCAGCACTGGTGGCAGGTACCAAATACCGCGGCCAGTTTGAAGAGCGCATGAAGGCGATCATGAACGAACTGGAGAAGAACAGGGATGTGATCCTTTTCATAGATGAGATTCATACCATTGTAGGCGCCGGTGGCGCCAGTGGTTCACTGGATGCCAGCAATATTTTCAAACCGGCCCTGGCAAGAGGTGAGTTGCAATGCATCGGCGCCTCCACCCTCGACGAGTACAGGATGTACATCGAGAAAGATGGTGCGCTGGACCGCCGGTTCCAGAAAGTAATGGTGGAACCGCCAAGCGTGGAAGAAACCATCCAGATTCTGAACAACATCAAATCCAAGTACGAAGACTATCACAACGTTACCTATAGCGATGATGCTATCGATGCGTGTGTGAAACTCAGTGACCGTTATATAACCGACCGGTTGCTGCCCGACAAGGCCATCGACGTAATGGACGAAGTAGGCGCGCGGGTGCACCTGAAGAATATCAATGTGCCCAAAGAAATTCTGGACCTCGAGAAAAAGATTGAAGATGTAAAAGTGGAGAAGAACAAAGTGGTGAAGAGCCAGAAGTTTGAAGAAGCCGCTTCGCTCCGCGATACCGAAAAACGTTTGCAGGAAGAACTGGAAAAAGCCAAGGCAAGCTGGGAAGAAGAAAGCAAACACCGTCGGTACCCCATCGATGAAGAAGCCATTGCAGAAGTAGTGAGCATGATGACCGGTATCCCGGTAAAGAGAATGGTGCAGGCAGAAAGCGAAAAACTGCGCCACATGGCAGAAGACATGAAGGGCATGGTGGTAGGACAGGACGAAGCCATTGTGAAAGTAGTAAAAGCGATCCAACGCAACCGTGTGGGATTGAAAGACCCGAAAAAACCAATTGGAACATTTATCTTCCTCGGTCCTACGGGTGTAGGTAAAACAGAATTGGCGCGTGCGCTTGCCCGTTATATGTTCGACTCGGAAGATGCGCTGATCCGCATCGACATGAGCGAATACATGGAAAAATTCACCGTGAGCCGTTTAATCGGTGCTCCTCCCGGATATGTAGGTTATGAAGAAGGTGGTCAGTTAACCGAAAAAGTACGTCGCAAACCGTACTCGGTAATCCTGCTCGACGAAATCGAGAAAGCACACCCGGATATTTACAATATCCTGCTGCAGGTGCTGGACGATGGTCAGCTGACGGATGGTCTGGGACGCAAGGTTGACTTCAAGAACACCCTCATCATCATGACCTCGAACATCGGTGTGCGCCAGTTGAAAGACTTTGGCGAAGGGGTAGGTTTTGCTACACAGGCGCGCATACAAAGTGCTGATGAAAACAACAAGGCTGTTATCGAAAAAGCACTGAAGCGTACCTTCTCGCCCGAGTTTTTGAACCGTATCGATGATGTGGTGATCTTCAATTCGCTTACCAAAGAGCATATCTTCCAGATCATTGATATTCTGATGAAAGGAGTAATGAAGCGCCTGGCCAACCTCGGCTTCACGCTGGAGCTGACTACCGAAGCCAAGAACTTCATTGCCGAGAAAGGCTATGATCAGCAGTTTGGCGCCCGTCCGCTGCACAGGGCTATCCAGAAATACCTGGAAGACCCGCTGGCAGAAGAAATTCTGAGCATGCATATCAAGCAGGGCGATACCATGGTGGCCGATCTGGACAAGGAAAACTCGAAAATCAGGTTTACCCTGAAAGAACCTACCAAGGAAAAATCAGAAGCCTGATAAGGCTAACATATACAGGTAAACTCTTAGGGCTCCGCTTGCGGAGCCCTTATTTATTGCCATATTCACCCCTCTCATACAACTTAACCATAAAAGTATCGTTAATGTAATAAGTCCCTCGGTTCTGTTCTTCCGCGAACGGCTGCAGCATTATCGAATGCAACTCCCCCAGGCGGAACATTGCAATAAATCCAATGTTTGAGAAAAACCAGGTGACTTACCGTAGTGAGTCACATCGTACCACTACAAATTATCAATGCTGTTCCGGTTAGCCGGAACGGCATTTTTTTATGGCCAGTCCATTACATTTGCATCGTATTCATGAAACAAAAGATCATTATCACCATCGACGGCTGGTCTTCCTGCGGTAAAAGTACCCTTGCCCGCCAGCTCGCCAGGGAACTGGGCTATGTGTACATCGACAGCGGTGCCATGTACCGGGCAATTACACTGTATTTTCTGCGCAATCATGTTGACTGGACTAATCCTGAGGCCGTGCACAAGGCACTGGAAAATATCCATCTCGAATTTCAATCGAACCACAAGACCGGGCAAAGCGAAATTTACCTGAATGGAGAAAACGTGGAGTATGTAATCCGCGATCTCGTAGTGGCTGAAAAAGTAAGTGAAGTGGCCGCCATCAGGGAAGTGCGTGAATTTGCCGTGCGACAGCAACAGCAAATGGGAAAAAATAAAGGCATCGTCATGGACGGCCGCGATATCGGTACGGTGGTATTTCCGGATGCAGCCCTGAAAATTTTTATGACGGCCGATAAAGACGTTCGCGTAAGGCGCCGTTTCCAGGAACTCTATGAAAAAAATCCCAACGTAACGATGGAAGAGGTGAAAGCCAATCTGGAAATGCGCGACTACATCGACTCGCATCGTGAAGTAAGCCCCTTACGGAAAGCAGATGATGCGCTGGTGCTGGATAATTCCCATCTCACCATAAAGGAACAACTGGACATTGCTTTGCAATGGGCGCGTGAAAGGACGAATTAGTACAGGATGAATTCAACCCCAGGCAATCACTCCACGCGTAATAAGACCAGTTAGTGCAGGATGACAGTTTGAGCAGTTCAGGCTGCATAGCAGAAATGACGGTACAATTGTCAATTTTACATCTATTCATGAGCTTATTGCAGTTTTTGACTGCAGCAACAATACAGCATACAGTTTGCAAGCACAAGTGTTGGAATAAGGAGGTGCTATGGCAAACGTTGTCAATGACAGCAACTTTCACAATACCTGGAAGTGGATCAGGTTTTTTACACAGTTGGCTGCACTGCTGCTCTTCCTGTTTATAGTGGCAAGAATTGTGGCGGTATTTTTTGAGTAAGCTGCGTTGTTGTTAATAAACGTGAACGCTAATGGATAGGATTGAATTCAATTTGTTTTTTTAATTCTTCTTCGTTGGTCAGGTCAAGGCGCAGAGGCGTTACAGAAACATAATCATTTTCCACCGCCCACCGGTCGGTTCCTTCTTCTGCAGCGTCGAGCGGCGCCACGGTAAACCAGTAATGTTTCCGGCCGAGCGGGTCCATGCCGGGAATGATCCTGCCATCGTACTGCCGCACTGATTGCCGGGTCCACTTGATGCCTTTGGGCTCGCGGGGAAAATTTACATTGAACAGGCAGCTATCGCTGTCCTGTAACAATATACCCAGCGTTTCGATTACAAACGATTCCAGTTTATCAAAATCAGGTTCTGTTTTGCCGGCGGGCGTACTCAACGCAATACCCTTGATGCCCAGTAACACCGCCTGCTTGGCGCCGGCCAGTGTGCCCGAATGCCACATGGCATTGCCGAGATTGGTGCCAAGGTTGATGCCACTCAGCACCACATCCGTTTTTGCCCAGAGATGCGTGCCCAGCGCCACGCAATCTGCCGGCGTGCCATTCACCCGGTAGGCATCAATACCTTCAAATGTTATGGGCGATTTTTTGTAAAACAGCGGTCGTGAGGCGGTAATGGCATGTCCCATGGACGACTGCTCCACATCGGGCGCTACTACTCTTACTTCACCAAAATGCGCAGCCGCTTTTGCCAGTGCCGCAATACCGGGACTGTAAATACCATCGTCGTTTGTTACCAGGATTCGCATGATACAAAAGTGTCTAACTATTCCCTGCTATGTCTCTATATAATTATGCCATGGGCCGAGCGTGCGTGGGTGCAGGCACATAACTTTTATGCGTTAACATAATAGCAATCATATGAAACTGGCAGCGTTGCTCCACAATCCAGGGGCAGGAGACGAAGATCATTCCATAGAAGAACTGATCAACCTTATTCAAAATTCCTTGCAACTCGAGTGTAGATATTTTTCCACGAAAGAAGAAGGATGGGAGGAGTTTGAACCGGGTACCGATTTGCTCATAGTGGCGGGCGGCGATGGTACGGTGCGCAAGGTGGCGCGGGCATTACTGAACCGCAAACAGATCGATAAAAAGTTGCCCATTGCATTGCTGCCTTTTGGCACCGCCAATAACATTGCAAAAGCGCTGCACATCCAGGGCAATTCGGAAGAAGTGATTCAACGCTGGCGCCGGGAGCATTTCATAAAATTTGATGCAGGCAGAATAGAAGGCATAAGGGGACAAAAATTTCTGATCGAAGGATTTGGCTATGGTGTGTTCCCGGCGCTCATTGATGCCATGAAAAAGCCCGATAAACTGCTTAAAACAAAACCGCAACGCAAAATGCGACTGGCCATCGAGTTGCTCGAAGAAGTGGCGCTGGCGCAGCAGCCATTTTACTGCAGCGTAGACCTTGATGGTATGGATATGTCGGGCAATTTTCTGATGGTGGAAGTAATGAACATTGCTTCCATCGGGCCAAACCTGGTGCTGGCGCCCGACGCTGACCCCGCGGACGGACTGCTGGATGTAATGCTCATCAGGGAACAAGATCGGCAGCAACTGCTCGATTACATCAACAACAAACGGCTGGGCAATGATAACCAGTTACAATTGCCTGCGTACAGGGCAAAACATATCCACCTGCATTGCGAAGAACACCTCATTCATGTAGATGATGAACTGATTAAATTGAAGGAGAGCTGTCCGGTGCGTATAGAAATGCAAAGCGGGATGCTGGAGTTTATGATATAACCAGGAGCCAATGCTTACGGCGGGCGTGCTCGTGCCGTATTGTGCAGCATTTTTTGCGCCGCTTCAATTTCATTGCGCGTATCAAGATTGATCAGTTAGGATATCAAAATAAAAAAGCCCCTCCGAACAACTTCGGTCAGGGGCTCTGCTTGTCATGTCAGTATACCAAATTTATCTCAGAAAGAGCATTTCGCGGTATTTGGGCAGCATCCAGTAATCATCGCTTACCAGCAGTTCCAGCTTATCGGCGTGATAACGGATCTTGTCGAAGTACTTGTCCTTGATCGTTTCGCAATAAGCAATGGCTTTCTCGCGGGTGTCTTCGATCTTGTTGGCTTTCTTGCGTGCTTCGATCATTTCTTCTACCAGGTCGCTCATCTTGTTCACGTGTTCAGATATCTTTTCCAGTATCTGCAACTGGTTGGCATAAGCTTCGGTTTTCAGACCGATCTCTTTCAGGCCTTTGATGTTCTTGATGAGCTCATTCTGGTATTTTACAGCAGCAGGAAGAATATGGCTGGTGGCCATTTCGCCCATGATGCGCGCTTCGATCTGTACTTTCTTGATGTATTTCTCCAGTTCTATTTCATGACGGGCTTCCAGTTCCACATGGGTGAGCACGTTGTTGCTTTCAAATACGTGCTTGGCCTTATCCGTAACATAGGCGTCCAGTGCATAGGGGGTAGTACGTACGTTGGGCAGGCCGCGTTTGGCAGCTTCTTTATGCCAATCTTCGCTGTAGCCGTCGCCTTCGAACAATACCTTTTCGCTGGCCACCACATACTCACGGATCACGTGCATGATGGCGATTTCTTTCTTCTCACCTTTTTCAATCAGGGCATCTACTTCCTTCTTGAAGTTCTTCAGCGTTTCGGCCATAATGGTGTTCAGCGCAGTCATGGCGTTGGCGCAGTTGGCAGAAGAACCTACCGCACGGAACTCAAATTTGTTACCGGTGAAGGCAAAAGGTGAAGTACGGTTGCGGTCAGTGTTGTCCAGCAACAGTTCAGGAATGCTTCTGTGAAGGTCCAGTTTGAGAATGGCTTCGTCCTGTTCGTCGAACTTGCCGCCAACGCGTTCTTTTACATCGTTCAGCACTTTGGACAGATACTGGCCAATGAATACGCTGATGATGGCGGGAGGGGCTTCGTTGGCGCCCAAACGGTGATCGTTACCTGCAGACGCTATGGAAGCGCGCAGTATGTCGCTGTAATCATGAACGGCCTTGATGGTATTCACGAAGAACGTGAGGAACATCAGGTTGGTCTTCGGCGTTTTGCCGGGAGCCAGCAGGTTCACGCCGGTGTCGGTGGCCATGCTCCAGTTATTGTGTTTACCGCTACCGTTGATGCCGGCGAACGGCTTTTCGTGGAAAAGCACGCGCAGGTTATGACGGCGGGCCACACGGTCCATCACGTCCATCAGCAGGGTGTTGTGGTCTACGGCCACGCTTACATCTTCAAAGATCGGGGCGCACTCAAACTGGGCGGGAGCCACTTCATTATGTCTTGTTCTGAGAGGAATGCCCAGCTTGTACGCTTCGTCTTCAAAATCGCGCATGAAGGCATAGATCCTTTCAGGAATGGAACCAAAATAGTGGTCTTCCAGTTGCTGGCCCTTGGCCGGCGCATGGCCATATACGGTACGGCCGCTCATTACCAGGTCAGGACGGGCGTTGAACAAGGCTTCATCGATAACAAAATATTCCTGTTCCCATCCCAGGGTAGCGGTAACGCGGGTAACGTTTTTATCAAAGTAATGGCAAACCTCTACAGCAGCTTTGTTGAGTGCTTCCAGTGATTTCAGCAGGGGCGCTTTGTAGTCGAGCGTTTCACCGGTATAGGAAACAAAAATGGTAGGAATACAAAGCGTTTTACCTTCGCCGATCTCCATAATAAAGGCAGGAGAGGAGGGGTCCCACGCGGTATAACCACGGGCCTCAAAAGTGGCGCGAATGCCGCCGCTGGGGAAGGAAGAAGCATCGGGCTCCTGCTGTATCAGCGCATCGCCGTCAAAAGTTTCTATTGCGCTACCATCGCTCTTGATGGTAAAGAAAGAGTCGTGTTTTTCAGCGGTCAATCCGGTAAGGGGCTGAAACCAGTGCGTGAAGTGCGTAACGCCTTTGCTTTCTGCCCATTGACGCATGCCAGCCGCGATCTGGTTGGCCATGTTGCGGTCAATCTTCTTGCCTTGTTTGATAGAACCGATCAGGCTCTTGTAGGCCTCGTCGCTCAGGTACTCACGCGCAGTCTTCAGGGTGAACACATTGTCACCAAATATGGCGGTAATTTTGGCCGACCCTCCCACTTCTGCACCATTTACGTGAACCGAGAGGTCGTTAATAGCTTTAAAACGTAGCGATTCCATTACTTTAGTTGTTTTTGCTTTGTGCAAATAAACCGACAATTAAGAATTTAAAAAAATTTTTTGACTAATATGTGAATTTTTTGAAGATTTCATTGAAAAACTAACAGATGTAAGGCCCATTTGGGCTAAAAAAGCGGGGAAAAATGAAAAATTTTAAATATTTTATTTTTTATAATATATTCTTTCCCTCACCCTCTTCCAATCAACGCACATCCCCGCAATCACCAGCAACCACAACTCGGCAATTGCCTTATACCGCACAATAGCTCCCGGAAAGGGCACCGTATACCCGATAAAAACGTACAGCGAAACACCAAAGAATAGCATGGCCAGCACCATCGGCTTCCGGAAAACCTCCCGCCACCACGCAACCCTGAACCACCACGCCAACCCCAGCAGCATCCAGAAAAACAGCGTACCTGCCGCAGCCATCACCTGCAACATCCCCGATGCTTCCCATATAAAAGGCCTGACAAACACATTGCATACTGCCTCGGGCAATACCTTCAAAAAACTACCGGCAGTAGCTTGCAAAGGAGTAAGATCGAAACGCGTATTGCCATGCAATTCCAAAAATTCATGCTGCCGTTGTACTACCGGTCTGGCCAGGTTGAATTTTTCAGGCAACAGGGTGCTGCCGGCAAACAACACCAGGCAAACGGCAAATACCGTGGCAAATACTTGCAAGGGTTCCTTACCATAGCGCACAGCAATGAACCATGCTATGCAAACAGGCAATACCAGCAATAGCAGCGCATCGCGGAAAATGAGGAGCCCGGTGAAACCAATCAGGCTGTACACCAGGGATGGTCTGCGCCGGTGCTGCGCCCAGTTATGAAAATGCAGCAGCAGCAACGACATGAAAAAGAACAGCAGGCCATCGGCCCGTATACCGCTTAACCAGAAAACGGCGGACGGAAAAAAGAAGATCAGCAGGAAATACACATTCCGCCTGGAAGGGAATGCACGCACGAGCGTTATGAACAACCAGTAATGTCCCCAGAACGTGACAAAACTGAACCACACGGCATTCATGTAATAGTTGCCGCGGGTGAACAGGTTGAACAGGGCCAGCAATTTGTGCAAAACATAATGCTCCAGGTCAATGATGTATATGCGTATGATGGAGGCGAAGGAATCTCCTTCATTGATCGCATCTATGGGCAATAATTCCTGGAGCCATTTTACCGGCTCCTCAAACATTTTCTCGTATTCAATCACCGATCCGCGGTTGAAGGCCCAGGTGTCATCGCCGTTATAAAAGCGGTAGAAGATATACCCATAGGCGCAGGCCATTACCACCTTGTATCCCATTGCCAGCGCCAGTTCCTTTAACGACAAGCGTACATCAGCCCGTTTTGTCAATAAATAGAGCAGCCAGGTGAGCAGGAGGTAATAAAAAACAACACCTATCGTTGTGATCATAACTAACGGAGCTGGATTGGCGGACAATTTATAACGTCCTGACCGGTAAATCAATAAATTTGACTAATATTTGCCTGATGGCTGTTCCAGATTTAACCCCGCGAAGAATTGCCTTCGTATCCAATAGCGCCTGGTCTGTATGCAATTTCCGCCTGGATGTAGTTACACACCTTGTCGAGTCCGGATTTGATGTGCTTGTGATGACGCCTGATGATGCGTTTTCAGCACAATTGAAACAGGTAGGTTGCCGGTTCATTCCGGTAGCGTTCGATAACCGCGACGCCAATCCGCTTCATGATTATTCCCTGTATCGCCGCCTGAAGGCCATATACCGCCAGGAACGTCCCGACTTCATTTTTCATTTCGTGGCCAAGCCGAACATCTATGGTTCCATGGCCGCAGCCGCGCTTGGCATTCCTTCCGTGGCCGTCATTACCGGACTGGGTTATCCTTTTGCCCGTCGCAACTGGTTGTATTGGGTGCTGAAAACTTTGTACAAGCGGGCATTGCGCCACAGCAAGGAAGTATGGTTCCTGAATAATGATGACGCCAAAATCTTCATTACGGAAAAGATCGTCAACATAGAAAAAGTAAAAGTGTTGCCGGGCGAAGGCGTGAACACTACTTTTTTTCAGCCAAAGGCACATATGCCGCACCGGCAAAGACCTTTTACTTTTATCATGAGCACACGCCTGTTGCGCAGCAAGGGCGTAGGGCTGTACGCAGACGCAGCAAGAATTCTGAAGAAAAAGAATTACGATGTGCAGTTTATGCTGATCGGTTTTTTTGAAAAGAACCACCCCGACAGCATAGCGCAGGAAGACCTGCACCGCTGGCAGCAGGAAGGATTAATCAAATACGGCGGCTTTGCCAAAGATGTACGTCCCTGGCTGCAGCAGGCCGATTGTTTTGTATTTCCCTCTTTTTATAATGAAGGCGTGCCCCGCTGTCTTATGGAAGCCGCCAGTATGGAATTGCCGGTAATCACTTCCAACAACCGTGGCTGCCGGGAAGTGGTACAACACAATAGCACCGGGTACCTGTGCCGCGTGCTGGACCCGTTTGACCTGGCAGACAAAATGGAAAAAATGATCAATCTTTCCCATGAAGAAAGATGGCGTATGGGAAAAAATGGTCGCGCACTGGTGATGAAGCGCTTCAATATGGAAAATATCATCCGCGAATACATGGACACCCTCACCGGTAATTTGCCTGACTGAAGTTGCCCCAACCTTCGTACTTTTGCGCTCGCAGCGGCATACCTAACCACCGCATTTGCATCGGCTTCAATTAATTATCATGGAAATTACCGTCAAAACAGCACAGCAACTCAGGCTGACCGAAGAAGAATTTGAACTTATTAAGAAAAAACTGGGACGCACGCCCAATTTTACCGAGCTGTGCGCTTTCAGCGGCATGTGGAGCGAGCATTGCAGCTATAAAAACTCCATCAAATGGCTGAAAACATTACCCCGTGAAGGCAAAAAAATGCTGGTGAAAGCCGGTGAAGAAAATGCCGGTCTTATGGACATTGGCGACGGATATGGGGTAGTGTTCAAAATAGAATCGCACAATCACCCTTCTGCCATAGAACCCTTCCAGGGGGCAGCCACCGGGGTAGGTGGTATTCACCGCGATATCTTCACCATGGGCGCACGCCCCCTTGCGGCGCTCAACTCGTTGCGATTCGGTAACCTCCGCGAAGCAAAAACGCAGCACCTCCTGGCCGGCGTGGTGCATGGTATTGGCCATTACGGCAACTGCTTTGGTGTACCAACCGTAGGCGGTGAAATTTATTTTGAAAACTGCTATCATACCAACCCGTTGGTAAACGCCATGAGCGTGGGCATTGTGAAGAATGGTGAAACGGTTTCAGCTACAGCCAAAGGAGTAGGCAACCCGGTATTTTTTGTGGGTTCGGCAACTGGCAGGGACGGTATCGGCGGGGCTTCCTTTGCGTCTGCCGACATTACCGAAGAGAGCGTGGAAGAATTGCCTGCTGTGCAGGTGGGCGACCCGTTCCAGGAAAAGAAATTGCTGGAAGCCTGCCTTGAAGTAATAAAAACAGGGGCAGTAGTAGGTATGCAGGACATGGGCGCTGCCGGTATTATCTGTTCCACTTCCGAAATGAGCGCCAAAGGCAATGTAGGTATGCGCATCGATCTCGACAAAGTACCTACCCGCCAGAAAGCTACTGCCGACAATGCATCGGGTATGAAAGCCTGGGAATTGCTGCTCAGCGAAAGCCAGGAAAGAATGCTGATGGTAGTGCAGAAAGGCCGCGAAGCAGAAGTACAACGCATATTTGAAAAATGGGACCTTCCCTGTGCCGAGATCGGGGAAGTAACCGGCGATGGCATACTGCGTTTCTACATGCACGGCGTGCTGGAAGCAGAAATTCCTGCCCAGGACCTCGTGCTTGGCGGAGGTGCTCCCCAATACGACCGCGAATACAAAGAACCCGCCTATTTTAAAAAGATACAGGCTTTCGATCCTGCTTCTATAACAGTTCCCAAAGATCTCAAAAGCATTGCTGAAGCCATCATCAGCATTCCCAGCATCGCCTCCAAACGTTGGATATGGGTACAATACGATAGTATGGTAGGTACCGCCAATGCCTCCACGAACGCGCCGAGTGATGCGGCGGTGGTAGTGGCCAAACCGACCAATAAAGGACTGGCGCTCACCACTGACTGCAACGGCCGCTATGTGTTTGCCGATCCTTATAAGGGTGGCATGATGGCGGTGGCAGAAGCAGCGCGCAACATTGTATGCAGCGGCGGACAACCGCTGGGCGTTACCAACTGTCTCAACTTTGGCAATCCATACGATCCGGAGGTATATTACCAGTTTGTATCGGTAATAAAGGGCATGGGCGAAGCCTGCCGTCGCTTTGATACGCCGGTTACAGGTGGCAACGTAAGCTTCTATAACCAGAACCCGGAAGGGGCGGTATATCCAACGCCTACCATCGGTATGGTGGGATTGCTGGACAGCCCGAACGATAAAATGACCCTGTACTTTAAAAATACAGGCGACCTGATTTTCCTCGTAGGCAAAAGCAGGCCCGACATCAATTCATCCGAATACCTTCACAAAATACACGGGGTGGAATACAGCCCTGCTCCCCATTTTGATCTTGACGAAGAGATGGCCCTGCAACAAAAAATTGCAGCACTGATCAAGGGAAAGCTGATTGAGTCGGCCCACGATGTCAGTGAAGGTGGTTTGTTTGTGGCCCTGCTGGAATCCTGTTTCCATCTCAACAAAGGCGTAGCCGTGAAAGCTGCGGATGCCGGTATACGCAAGGACGCTTACTGGTTCGGCGAAGCACAAAGTCGAGTAGTGGTCAGCGTTAGGCCCGACAAGGTGGAAGCATTTAAAAAGATCATCGGCGATCATCCCTTCGAGCAACTGGGTGTGGTAACGGATGGATCTGTTGAAATAGATGGCCAGGATTGGGGCGCCATCCTTACCTGGAAAGAGCGGTATGATACTGCCATCGAAAGCCTGCTGGCAGGCCATGAATCCGAACATGCCCTGAGTGCGCTGTAGTGCTTGCCTTATGTATATCAATTAACCTGCAATGAACAAAGACGCTCACATAGTGGTTACCGGGGCTGCCGGTTTTGTTGGCAGTTGCCTTACCGGGTTTTTGAATGAAAACGGATTTAACCAGCTCATACTGGTAGACGATTTCAGCCGGGAAAACAAAGAGCCGAATCTGTTGGGCAAGAAGTTTATGGCCAAAATTGAACGGGAACAGTTTTTCGACTGGCTGGCCCGCGAAAAACCCGCCATTGACTTCATGTTTCACCTGGGCGCGCGTACCGATACCACCGAATTCGACTATGCTGTGCATCAACAGCTCAATGTAGAATATTCGAAAAAGGTATGGGATTACTGCACCATACACCAGGTGCCGCTGGTATATGCTTCTTCCGCCGCTACTTACGGCGCCGGTGAACATGGGTACCGCGACGACCATGCCGTGGTGGAATCGCTGAAGCCTTTGAATCCCTATGGCGTATCGAAAAATGAATTCGATAAATGGGTATTGCACGAAGAAAACCATCCGCCTTTCTGGGCAGGTTTGAAATTCTTCAATGTATATGGCCCCAATGAATACCATAAAGGCCGTATGGCCAGCGTGATCTGGCATGCATTCAACCAGATAAAAAAGGACGGCGTGGTAAAACTTTTCCGCTCCCATCGTCCTGATTTCAAGGACGGCCAGCAGTTGCGCGACTTTATATATGTGAAAGATGTATTGCAGGTGTGCTACTGGCTGATGGAAAACAGCATGAAAAAGCTGCAGTCACTTCCCGGTGAAGAGCGCCGCCCGGGCGATCAGTGGGAGGGGGCAAGCGCTGTTATTCCCAGTGGCTTGTACAACCTGGGCACCGGAAAGGCCCGCACATTTGAAGACCTGGTGACTGCTACCTTTGCCGGGCTGGATATGAACCCGCATATCCAGTTCATCGATATGCCCGAAGATATCCGCGAAAAATACCAGTACTTTACAGAAGCCGACATGAGCAAACTGGCCGCGGCCGGTTATAAAAACCGTTTTTATACTTTGGAAGAAGGCGTAGATGATTATGTACGCAATTACCTCGTGACCGGCTCATATTATTAAGTTTTTCAGCGCAGCTACGATACCGCGGGAACAGCAAAAATAACAGTTATGAACAAGCGCATTTCCATTATAGGTGGCGGTAATTTAGGTACAGCCATAGCAGAAGGGTTGATCAACAGTGGCTTTTCATTACCAGAACATATATTGATTACGCGGCGTAATGTAAAATCGCTGGCGGCACTGCAAAAGAAAGGCGTGCTGGTGAGCGACGACAACCAGGAAGCCGTTCGCTTTGCAGACCTGGTGATACTGGCAGTAAAGCCATTCCAGGCTTCCGATATTCTTACCAAACTGCAGCAAAGCATTGAAAAAAGACATGTGATCGTTTCGGTCGTTACCGGTTTTACCATCGATCAGATCGCTCAGTCCCTTGCAGCAGATTGTACCATTGTGCGTGCAATGCCCAATACCGCTATTGCTATCCAGCAAAGCATGACCTGTTTGTCTGCTGCCAATATTTCGGTTGAGCAACAACGTTATATAGAGGATCTGTTCAGCCAGTTGGGCAGGGTGGTATGGATCGATGAAAAACTAATGGACGCTGCCACCGTGCTGGGCGCCTGCGGTACGGCCTATGCCATGCGTTACATAAGGGCCAATATCCAGGGGGGTATCCAGATCGGGTTTGATGCCGCCACGGCCAGCCTCATTGCCGCCCAAACGGTAAAAGGCGCCGCCGAACTGCTGTTGCAAAAAGGCGCCCACCCAGAACAGGAAATCGATAAGGTAACCACGCCCAAGGGTTGTACCATTGCCGGCCTGAACGAAATGGAACACCAGGGGTTCAGCTCATCGCTGATCAAAGGAATTGTTGCCAGCTACGATAAAATAGCCAAAGATTAGCAAACCTATGGTTGGGGCGATGGCTCCCGGCGCCGCCTGAGGGGAAAGATTCCAGTAATAAATAAGTTATTATATACGTTTATAAATAGTAGGGAATAGTAGTTATACGGTGGATTTTTTAGTAGAACTACTAATAAGAGGGAGAAATATAGGTGTAAACTTGCAAATAAAATAAAAGTTTTCTTTTTTCGTTTTTAAGAATCTGACCCTGATCCCCCAATCCTAATAACTATGAAAAGAGAAAAGATTAGTCTCTTTATTCTTGTTGCAGAAATTGCTGTGATATCATTGCTGCACTCTGCCAAAAACAACGACAAAGTCGGGCATGGGCCTGTCAATGATAAAACAGCAACTGTTACGTACCAGTTAACGCCCAATCTGCAACTGACAAAAATCAAATAAAACGGTCCCACCGATAGCATTTTTAATAGTTCCTGCAACTGCGGGGACTATTTTTTTATGTGTGTCCGAATCTGTACGACCGTTTTCCAACCCATCCACCAGTGGTTCCCTTATAGAGCTGTCATGGCTGGTAGTTCCCAAATGGTTAAGCGCGGCGTTCTTCCATTTTTCCTGCACGTATTTCTTTGGGTAATATTCGTTTGACTGTTGGCGTACGGTTTCCTAAAAAGCCGGCTTATCCGTAAATTGTAGCTGTAATTCACCCAATGATTCAAGCCCTTAAACCTCAGCCTATGAGAAATATCCTGAAGTAACAGCATTTGTGCGGATGATGTTTATGCTGCAGAAAAATGCCTATAAAGACAACAAGGCAGCGTTGAAAGTATATGAAGATTATGTGGCGAAGAATTACAATTA
Source organism: uncultured Chitinophagaceae bacterium (assembly GCA_937961055.1). Taxonomy (GTDB): domain Bacteria; phylum Bacteroidota; class Bacteroidia; order Chitinophagales; family Chitinophagaceae; genus CALCIN01. Next base: position 74,136 of record CALCIN010000045.1, read on the forward strand.
TGCCATCCTCAACAGTTTGAGCGATTTGTATTTTGAACAGGGAATGCCGGAGAAAGGCCTGAAGATACTGGAAGATTTACACCGCATGTTTCCCTGGGACCCCGACATGGTGGTGAACCTCGTGCGGTATTACTTCGACAAACAGGATTACAAACAGGCATTGACATATGCCGAAAAAGCCCTGCTGCTGGCGCCCTACACACCGGAATACCACGAAAATCTCGGGTTGGTGTATGAGCAACTGGGTAAAAAGGAAGAGGCTGTAAAGGCTTATACCCAGGCCCTTTATTACGACCATAACCGGTTTGATACCCGGTACAAAATCCGGTCGTTCCAAAACAAGCCCGACATTTATAAAGCGTTTCCGCAATCGGACCCCTATGAGCTGATCAAAAATGCAAAGGACCCCAAAGAAGGTGATTACAATTTTTACTATGTGCTCGACGAAAAGTTTGATATTGTCTATCCTGAAGGGGCAACCGAAGAATATGTCACTCTGATCGTAAAGGTGCTCACGCAGAAAGGCATCGATTCGTGGAAGGAAATGTATATTCCTTACGATCAGAGCGGTCAGTCGCTGAACATCGAAAAGGCAGAAGTAGTAAAGAAGAACGGCAACAGGGTACCGGCGGAAAAGAACGGCAATGAGCTGGTATTTACAGGCCTGGAGACAGGGGATGCCATCCTGGTACGGTTTAAGACGCAGGACTATTACGTAGGTCGGCTGGCAAGGGAATTCTGGAACAAATTTACCATCAGCGCTTTTGTTCCTACCAATATGGCAAGATACTGTCTGCTCGCCGCCAACAATATTTCCATTCATCACAAGGTAAGCGACAATAGGCTGCAACCCAGTGTATCTGAATTTGAAAACTTCAAATTGTACACCTGGGAACAAAAAGACATTCCTGCGCTGAAAGAAGAACCGCTCATGCCCAATCTGCAAGACGTCGGCACCATAGTGCACGTGTCTACCATGAAGTCGTGGGATGAGGTGGCCCGTTGGTACAGTGACCTGGTGACGCTGGCGCTGGAAGACGACTATGAAGTGAAAGAAAAATATGCAGAACTGTTTCCTGCCGGAAAAACGTACACGCAGCGGGAAAAAGCCATGATTATTTACAATTACATTGTAAGCAATATCAGTTACAGCTCCGTGCCCTTCCGGCAAAGCGCGTTTGTGCCGCAGAAGCCTTCCAAAACCATCAATACCAGACTGGGCGATTGTAAAGACCTCTCAGCCTTGTTTGTGTCGCTGGCGCGCATGGCCGGGCTCAATGCACGCCTGCTGTTGGTTGATACCCGCGATGAAGGACAAAAGCAGATGCTGCTGCCCATGATCGAGTTTAACCACTGCATCGTGAAGGTGACCCTGGACGGAAAGGAACATTATCTCGAGCTGACCGATAACAATTTGCCATTCGGCAGTCTGCCCAACAATATCAACAATGCCCTCAGCCTGGAAATTCCCTATAAGGATGAAAAAATTTCCGGGGCGGAACTGAAGCCCATCAAAGCTGCCCATCGTACACGGGATAAAGCGAAACGAACAATGCGCATAGCTATTTCCGGTAGTGATCTGCAGGTGGAAACCAATGTGGTAAAAACGGGTGCGCTCACCTCTTCTGTAAGAGATCGCTACAAAACACTGTCTGCAGAAAAGCAAAAAGAGGAGATGGAAAAAACCATCGGCAATAATTTCAAAAATCCCGTAAAGGTGGAGCGCATATCTTTTTCTGGTCTCGACAGGCTCGACGATTCGGTAGGGTATGAGTATGCATATACGGTTAGCAATGAAGTGGTGGAATTGGGGGAAATGGGTATGATCAAGGTGCCCTATACCGACCTGATTGCCACCATCGAAAATTTCACGCTCGACAAACGCCAGTTCCCCATTGAATACTGGGCGTATGAAAATACGGACGAGTATGAAACGATAGTTCATGTAAAGGCGCCGGCAGGCAAGCAGTTTTTTGAAATACCGAAAGACGAAACGGTGTCGTTCAAAAACAGCCGCTATTCGATTCAGTTTATCAGGGAAAAACCCGATGAAGTGACCATTGTGCGCAAGGCCACGCTGGTGCGGGAAAACATCCTTCCGGCCGATTATGCTGCCTTTAAAGAGTTTCTCAGCCGCATTGTAAAGGTGGAAGCGAAATATGTTGGGTTTAAATAAATATTGAGATTTCAAAGAACAGGCTCCGGAAAAATTTTTCCGGAGCTTTTTTATTATCCTGGCCTTCTTTTCACATGCTTTTCAGAAGTTTTCCCCACCACTAAACAGATTTTTCCGGAGGTGACCGAATTCCTGTAACTTTGCATGACCTTTCGGAATAAATCTTCAGTTTAAGTTTTCCACTGGTCAGCCAGGCAGGTTTAATCAATCAAAACCATCGTAACCAAATTTGAGCGCCGGAACAAGGCGATACAGGTTGGTTTTTTGTTTTTTTGGCCCGCCCGGAAAAAACAGCAGCGTTTACTAACATATTTAACCATAGATCATGTCCAAGTATATTTTTGTTACCGGTGGTGTAACATCTTCATTAGGAAAGGGAATCATTGCGGCTTCACTGGCAAAGTTGCTGCAGGCGAGAGGATTGCGGGTAACAATACAAAAATTTGATCCGTATATCAACGTCGATCCGGGCACGCTGAATCCCTATGAACACGGCGAATGTTATGTTACAGAAGACGGCGCTGAAACCGACCTTGACCTGGGTCATTACGAACGTTTTCTGAACATCTATACCTCACAGGCCAATAACGTAACTACCGGCCGCATTTACCAGACAGTCATCAACAAGGAACGCGAAGGCGCCTACCTGGGCAAAACGGTGCAGGTAGTGCCCCATATTACCGATGAGATCAAGCGCCGGATGTTGCTGCTGGGTCAGAACAATGAATACGATATCATCATTACCGAAATAGGCGGTACGGTAGGCGACATAGAAAGCTTACCCTTCATTGAAGCTTTGCGTCAATTGCAATGGGAACTGCCTGAAGAAGATACGGTAGTAGTGCACCTCACGCTGATCCCTTACCTCAAGGCGGCGAAGGAACTGAAAACAAAACCCACACAGCACAGTGTAAAAATGCTGAGCCAGGAAGGCGTTCATCCTGACATAATTGTGTGCCGTACGGAAAAGCCGATGACGCCGGATCTGCGCCGCAAAATCGCCCTGTTCTGCAACGTAAAACAGGAAGCAGTGATCGAGGCGGCCGATGCGCCCACCATCTACGAAGTACCACTGGCCATGATGCGCGAGAAGCTGGACGTGATCTGTATGAAGAAGCTCAACATTGCCACCACTACCGAGCCGCAACTCAGCAAATGGAAAGAATTTCTCGATAAACTGAAATACCCGAAGAGCCAGGTGACCATCGGGCTGATCGGAAAATATATTGAACTGCAGGATGCCTATAAATCCATTCTCGAAGCGTTTGTGCATGCCGGGGCCATGAACGAATGCAAGGTGCAGGTGGTAAACATCCACAGTGAATTCATTACCCAGGAGAATGTGAGTGAAAAACTGGCCAACCTCGATGGTTTGCTGGTGGCGCCCGGTTTCGGTATGCGTGGTGTGGAAGGTAAAATTATTGCGGTGCAACATGCCCGGGAAAACAAGCTGCCCTTCTTCGGCATTTGCCTCGGCATGCAAATGGCAGTCATTGAATTTGCCCGGAACGTGCTGGGCATGAAGGATGCGCATTCTACTGAAATGAATGTAAATACGCCGGACCCTGTCATCGATCTGATGGAAGAACAAAAAAAGATCACTGCCAAAGGCGGCACCATGCGGCTGGGCGCCTATTCCTGCGACCTCAAGCCGGGTACGCTGGCGCGTAAGATTTATGAAAAAGACACCATCAGCGAAAGGCATCGTCACCGCTGGGAGTTCAACAACAACTATTTGCAGGCTTTTGAAAAAGCAGGTATGGTAGCCAGTGGCAAGAACAAGGAGAGCGGACTGGTGGAAATTGTGGAATTGCCTTCGCATCCGTTCTTTATCGGGGTGCAATATCATCCGGAACTGAAAAGCACTGTGGAAAATCCTCATCCCATATTTGTTCATTTTGTGAAAGCGGCCAGGGAATATGCCGAGCAGAAAAGCGCGGCAAAACCGCAATTGCAGGGTGAAGTACTTTGAAGAGGCGCATCAGCCCCGGATACGCGGAAAGGCTTTCCTGTTGAAGGAGAACCTTTCCCGCCAATCTGTTCATCCCAATAACCCCTATCTTTGCACCTCTTTAAAATCGTAGCATAATGAAAATGGACCGCAATCAGGTAATTGGTTTCTTGTTGATGGGGGTACTGCTGCTTGCCTGGTTTTACGTTACAACAAAGGATGCTCAGCAACTGCGGCTGGAGCAACAACGCTATGCCGACTCTGTTGCCCGCGAAAAGCGCCTTGCTGATTCCATTGCCAATTTGCAGGACACTACTTCCCTGCAACGAATATCAGATTCTGCTGCCGCTCCGGCGCCTGCTACCGAGCAACTGACGGTGGTGGAAAATGAAGTATTGAAAATTACCTTCACCAACAAGGGCGGTCAACCCAAACAAGTTGAATTGAAGAAGTATGCTTCCCTGCACAAGGATATGCCTGTAGTGCTGGGCGGTACTGACTTTGATAAAATTTCCTACCGCGTTAATACGGCGGATATGCGCGCAAAAGAGGTAGTTGATTTGTATTTCAATGAACCGCAGATCAGCAGGGAGGCCGACGGCAGCCAGCGCATTACATTTCAAACCAGCGCGCCCGGCACAGGTATCATCAGGCACCACTTCCTCGTGCGTCCTGATGATTATATGATCGACTGGACGCTGGAACTGGAAGGCGCCGACCGCCTGCTCACGCAGGGCGCCCTGAACCTGGTATGGCAGGCGCAGCCCATGCAGCAGGAAACAGATGTGGTGTACGAACGCACTCAGTCTACCATCTGCTTTTATGAACCTGAAGACGGCGATTTTGATTATATCCAAACCAAAGCGCAGAAAAAATTTGAGCAACCGGTGCAGTGGGTGAGCGTAGCGCAGCAGTTTTTCAACACCACGCTGGTGGCTAAAAACAATTTTTCTTCAGGCGAAGTAACCATGAACAAAGGTGTTGACACCTCTGCAAAAATCGCGGAAGTAACGGCCGCATTGCAGGCCAGGCTGCCGCTGGGCAACAATGCCAGCTTCCCCATGCAACTTTATTACGGTCCCAATGATTACAAGGTGCTCCGGAAGCAGGCCACTGATATGGACAAGATCGTGAACCTGGGCCGTGACTTTTACGCATTTGTGCGCCCGATCAACCGGTATATTGTAATGCCGCTGTTCGATCTGTTCAATAGTTTTATCGTCAGCTTCGGACTGGTGATCGCGTTCCTTACGCTGGCCATTCGCCTCATAACCTCTCCGCTGATTTACAAGAGTTACCTGAGCGGCGCCAAAATGAAAGCGTTGCGCCCCGAAATTGAGAAACTGCGCGAGAAATACGGCAACGACCAGCAGCAGATAGGGGTGGAGCAAATGAAACTGTTCAGGGAAGCGGGCGTAAACCCGTTGGGCGGCTGTATACCGGCGCTGTTGCAGATACCGATATTCTTTGCGTTATACAGCTTCTTCAACTCGAACATCAGTCTTCGTGGGGAATCGTTCCTGTGGGCCGATAACCTGGCTTCGTACGATGTGATCCTTCGTTTTCCATTTCACGTTTGGCTGCTGGGTGATCACCTCAGCTTGTTTACGCTGACCGCTGTATTGACCAGCTTTTTGATTTCTGTGTACAATATGAACATGACGCCCGATTCGGGAAATCCGGCCCTGAAGTATATGCCGTACATTTTCCCGTTCATCCTGTTGTTCGTGTTCAACAGTCTGCCGGCGGCCCTTACCTGGTACTATACGGTTTCGAATATCATTACATTGATCCTTCAGTTCGTGATTCAGAATTATATCATTGACCACGATAAAATTCTGGCCCGCATCGAAGAAAACCGCAAGAAGCCGAAGGCCAAATCAAAATGGCAGGAGCGCCTGGAGCAGATGCAGGAAGCGCAGCGAAAAGCCCAGGCCATGCGGGAAAAAAATCAAAAGGGCCGGTAAGGGGATACGCCCTTCCGACCAAATAATTCTACCCAAAATCCGTTACATTTCCGGGCCGGTCCCCATTTCTTTGTAAAAATCAGGGCAGAAAGGGGCGGAGCAGGCAACTTTTGCGGCGGCCGGCACATCTTCTTCCTGTAACAACGACCACAACAGATGGGTATGAAAAAATTATTTATTCTATTGATAACCACTGCGGCAATGGCGTTGCCGGCAACCGCCCAGCGCAAGGTGTCGGAGCTGACGCTGGTATACGATGCCACCGTAATCACCGGCAACAAGGAACCCCGCCTGGCCGATGCTTTTGACGGCGCTACCATGACGGTATACCTGAAAGGCAATATGAGCCGCTGTGAAATGGCTACCGCCTTGTTTTCATCCGCTACCATTCATGATACCCGTACCGGTACCGCTGTGGTGCTGCGGGAAGTGGATGGCCAGAAACTGCTGATCAGGATGAATGCCGAAAACTGGGCAGAAAAAAACGCCCGCTACGACGGGATTAAATTTGCCAATACTGACGAAACCAAGACGATAGCTGGCTATACCTGTACCAAAGCCGTGGCTACGCTGAGCGACGGCACTACCTTCACGGTGTATTACACTACAGAAATTGTCCCGGAAAACAAGGAATACGACTACCAGTTCAGGAACCTGAACGGCCTGCCCCTGGAGTATGAGTTGGTGCAGGGAAAACTGACTATCAAGTACACGGTCTCCAAAATCAACATGAACCCGGTTCCTGCCTCCAAATTTGATATACCGAAGACCGGTTACCGCGAACTGACCTACGAAGAGAGCAAAAAGACGAGTTTGGCCAATTGATGAGGGGATGCTTACGCAGGCGTTAATTCTGAGCATTAGGTAAAAAGGCGGTGTGGCTAATGGAAGAAGAGATTACCTGTTCGCTGGCGGCATTGCCGGCATTAAGGCAGAAAGAACAGTGCTAATTGATATGGAGATACCTAAGTCAGGCGTGTCTGGAGCAGAAAGGCGAAAGACCAATCTGGTTAATTGATGTAGAGATTTCCTTCCGCCAGCGTCATTCCCGGCATCAAGGTAAAAAGCCCGTGGCCAATTGATGACGAGATGCCCTGCCAGCATCGCATTTCCGGCAATAAAGAAAATGACCTGTATGGCCATTAATGGCCTCTTACACGTATCAGGAGGAAAAAAGCAATTAATTAACGCGACAACCGGATGCGCAGGTCCAGCAGACGCAAATTGGAACGGTACGCGGTGTTGTTGGTGCTCACCCTAGCCTGGTGCGGCAGAATGATCACCGTGTTGCCCTTTTGATAGGTCACCACTGCGTTGTAGGTAATGTAGTGCTTATTGCGTTCAGTGCTGAATATACGACTGCCCGAATAGGAGGGACCAGCTTTCAGGGTAAAGCCATTGGTGGTCCTGATGGGGGTAAAATCGATTTTATGTGGCTCAGACTTCTTCTTATCACCACCGCCGCTGCTGGCCAATGCAAGCGCAACCGCCCCGATCATCGCACAACTGATGATGGTCTTTTTAAACATGTGGTTAAGTTTTTGCGTAAAATTTGCTTGCATATAACACAAAAATATAGAAAAAGATTTAGAATCCTTTAACCGTCTATCCTAAACTTTTGTACTTCTTTAACGAATGAGGATGCGGAATTGTTACAGATTACATAATAATTGTCTGATTCTTTTCAATCCACAACCGTTGCATGGGGGTAATTTGTTGTAAATGAAGCAATGAAAAAAATTGCTTCGGATGCCATGTGTTTCCGAGTTAACAATATTTAGTCGGATGCGGGTATTGTTCTGCTATCTCGTGCCCTGTCAGCTGTTTATAGTTGCCCGGTTACATTTTTACTGCAAGTGCAACAAATGTTTCATGTGCCCAAATTTGGAATCCGTGGCAAAAAAAATTGGAATCAATCGGCGAATGGCCTATTTTACATAAACCTTCTTTTTATACATGAGAGACAATCCATACCGTCAGGACAATGAGGAAATCCGGGAGTTGGTGAAGCAGTTTCAGAACCTTAAAGCCGGCCGGAGCCACTCCTTTCTGGATGAAGAGGCTTTTGAAAAAATCATTGATTATTTTGATGACGTAGAAGACCTCCAGCAGGCCATCGAAGCGGCTGAACTGGGTATAGAACAGTATCCATATTCTTCGCTTTTGCTGATCAAGAAAGCAGATCTGCTGATTGCCACCAGGCGCTACCATGAAGCGTTGCAGGTACTGGACCATGCAGAATTGCTTGACAGCAACGACATCAACCTCTATATACTGAAAACAGATGCCTACCTGGCGCTTGACCAGCAGGAAAAAGCCGTGCAGTTACTGGAAAACGCTTTGTCGCTGTTCGAAGGGCAGGAGCGCATAGAGTTGTTGTTTGAGCTGGCAGATGTATACGATGATTACGAAGAATTCGACAAGATATTCGATTGCCTGAAACTGATCCTTGAGCAGGAACCCAATAACGAAGAAGCGTTATACAAGATTTGTTTCTGGACTGATTTTACTGGAAGAAACGAAGAGAGCATCCGGCTGCATCAATGGATCATTGAGGAATATCCCTATTGCGAACTGGCCTGGTTCAACCTCGCTGCTGCCTACCAGGGATTGAAGCTGTACGAAAAAGCGATAGATGCTTACAAGTATGCAGTGGCCATTGATGAAAAATTTGATTACGCTTACCGCAATATGGGCGATGCCTATATTCGCCTGCGCAAATACCGTGATGCCATCGAATCGCTGGAAAAAGTGCTGGAGTTGTCAAGACCTGAAGAAGTGATTTACGAAGCCATCGGGCATTGCTACGACCGGTTGAAAAATTATGCGCAGGCGCGCTTTTATTACCGCAAGGCTTCGCATATGAACCAGGGCGACAGCAAACTGTACTACAAAATTGCCTGCACTTATATCAACGAACAACAATGGACCATGGCGGTAAAACAACTGGAAACCGCCATGCAAATTCACCGGCTGCAGCCAGAATACAACCTGGCCATGGGTGAATGCAAAATGCAGCTGGGTGAATATAAAGAAGCTATTCAATATTTTTCAAATGTGGTAAGGCAGCGTCCGCGCAATGTATCCAGTTGGGAAGCATTGATCCGTTGTTTGTATCACGGAGAATTTTATGAAGAAGCGCTCGAGCAGGTGCGCTCTGCGATGAAGATCATTGAAGGCAGACCTATATTCATTTTTTATTATAGCGCCATTCTTTTTGCGTTGGGCAAATCAAAAGAAGCGCTGGTACAACTCGAAAAAGCCATGAGCCAATCGCCCAGGATGGTGAAGAAGTTTATTGAGTTGAACCCGGGGTTGTTGCGTCATCAGCAGGTGGTGGATATTATTGCGCGATACAAGCGGAATAAATCGTTGTGAGCGAAAATTCCTTACTTCAGTCACATTTTTGCTTTCATCTTCTCCCTATTTTTGCGGCGGCCTTAAAATTGTAAATCTAAAATCCTGGGAATGAATTTTAACCTCACGCAGATTCCTGAGAGAATTCGCAAACCCCGCACCAGTGGTATTACAATGGTTATGGACAAGGGGATGAGCGTACCCGAAGCGCAAAACTTCATGAGTGTTTCTCACCCGCATGTAGATATTGTAAAGCTTGGTTTCGGTACGTCATTCGTAACGCCTAACCTCCGCGAAAAAATTGAAGTGTACCGGTCGTACAACATACCGGTTTATTTTGGCGGTACCTTATTTGAAGCGTTCCTGATCCGCGACCAGTTCAACGACTACCTCAAAGTTTGCAAGGATTTTGGCATCACTTATATGGAAGTGAGCGACGGATCGATCACCATTCCTCATGCAGAAAAATGCGGATATATTGAGAAGCTGGCGAAACACGGAACTGTGCTGAGTGAAGTAGGCAGCAAGGATGCTGCGCATATCATTCCCCCGTACAAATGGATTGAACTGATGCGCGCCGAACTGAGCGCCGGTTCTTCCTATGTGATTGCAGAAGCCCGTGAAGCCGGTAACGTAGGCATTTACCGCGGCACCGGCGAAGTGCGCGAAGGCCTGGTGCAGGAAATATTAACGCAGATTCCCGGCGAACGCATCATCTGGGAAGCACCGCAAAAAGCGCAACAACTCTACTTTATTGAATTGCTCGGCTGTAATGTAAACCTCGGCAATATTGCTCCCACGGAAGTGATTCCGCTCGAAACCATGCGGCTGGGGCTGCGGGGTGATACCTTCAACCTGTTTATCAATAACAACAAAGAAGCAACGGCATAATGAGGCGGTTTGGCCTGATAGGATATCCGCTGAGCCATTCGTTTTCGCAAAAATATTTTACCGAAAAATTTCAGCGCGAAAACTTAACCGGATGCACATACGAAAATTTTCCCATTGCATCTGTTGAGGAATTGCGTGATGTGCTCCAATCGCATCCCGACCTGGAAGGATTAAACGTTACCATTCCTTACAAGGAAAAAGTGATACCGATGCTGTCCTGGCAACATGAAGTGGTGCAAGCCACCGGCGCCTGCAACTGTATCAAAATCGTCAACAACAAACTGTGCGGTTACAATACCGATGTAGTGGGCTTTGAGCAATCGCTGGCAAAGCAATTGCAGCCCGTTCACCGGAAAGCCCTTGTACTGGGCACCGGGGGAGCAGCCAAAGCGGTGCAGTATGTATTGCAAAAAAGAGGCATTGAGTACCTCACCGTTTCGCGCCAGCCACAAGGGGGCAACCAGATTGATTATGCAGCCGTGCGCAACGTATTGCCCGAATACCTGCTGGTGATCAATACCACGCCGCTGGGCATGTATCCTGCTGTGGAGGCTTGTCCTCCGCTTCCCTATGAACAGATCACCCCTCAGCATTTTTTATTCGACCTCATTTACAATCCGCCCCTCACGCAGTTTTTGCAGCAAGGCAAAAACCGGGGCGCGCTGATTGAGAACGGGGCCGATATGCTGGTGATCCAGGCAGAAGAAAGCTGGAAAATATGGAATACCCCCTCCGTCATTGGCTAAACCCGGCAACATATTTCCGGTGCTATCATCCGGGCACAAATATGCCACCACCTTTTTTGGTACATCCATCTACCGCGCCATTCCCCGCCGGCGGGGGCGCCAGCAGCCGCTCACTACATCAACAATGTTTCGTGGACGGGGGTGGTAATATTTCCATGTACAGGGGCAGTGTTTCGTGGACGGGGGTGGTAATGTTCCATAGACGGCGGCAGTAGTCACCCCATCTGAATTTCTCATCAACCCCAAAACATTTCACCATGCCAAGAATAAAAGTTCCCATTCCCGCTCACCTTCCGTTTTCCACCATAATACCCATTCGTATTACCGACCTCAATTACGGTGGCCACGTCGGCAATGATACCCTGCTCAGCCTCCTCCACGAGGCCCGTGTGCAGTTTCTCAAACATCACGGTTATGGAGAACTCACTTTTGCCGGCGTAGGCTTGATCATGGCCGATGTTGCCATTGAATTCCGTCAGGAATTATTTTACGGCGATGAAGTTCGTGTATTTGTAGGCGTTGGTGATTTTACTAAAGTGTCTTTCGATATTTATTACAAACTGCAGAAAGCAACAACCGACACCGAATCAATAGTAGCAGTAGCAAAAACCGGCATGGTGTGTTATGATTATGACAAAAAGAAAGTTGTGCCCGTGCCGGACGAAGCAAAGAAGCAATTGGAACAATAAGCCGTTCAGTTGCCTTCGCTTACCTTAATTCTCCAGCAAAATTTCTTTCAATTCCAGTAAATCCAGAAAGTTGGTGGCAGCAGGTATGAAAGACGCCTGCTTCAGCATTTTGTCTTTCCATTCGTGGATTCGCTGCTTCCACATATTGTCTTCATTGAAAATATAGGGCACATGGTCCACTGGTTCGGGACGGCCGTGCAGCGAAGTGAGCAGGGGCAAAAATTTTGAAGAGATACGCGTTTGCTGCCCGTTAGGACTGGTTACAACAATGTACTGCCCGTCGTCGCCCAGGATGAGATGCGGATCGAGAATGATATTGCCGTTGTCATCGCGGATGGGAGGCGCCTGCACATTGGGATCGGAAATGATGTCCATGGCGGGAATGTCATCCGGTTCTGCCGGCCGCAAATCGGTTTCCCATATTACTTCCTGCCTTTGAGGCATCACATAGGCCGCCCGGGCAATGACCATGTTTTGATAAGGATTGGCCACCGCATTCCTGGAACGAAAGCGGCGTCCAGCAACAATTTCTTCTTCCGCTTCTTCCACCTCGGGCAGTTGTGTTCTGTCCATGGCAGGAGGTGTGTGTTCCGGAATAGCGGGCACAGGCAGTTGTTCCGTTGCTGTAATCTGGTCCTGACCGGTGTTGTTATTGTTCAACAGGTAAAAAGCTCCGGTAGCAACAACCAATAGCACGGCCGCAACTGCTACCCATTTGAGCAGGATACGAACCACGGCCCCTTTGGATGCTGCTGCCTGTACAGGTTGTGCTGTATCGAGTGCTGCCGATACATTCATCCATACACCGGCAGGAGGAGTAATTTCAATATCCGAGAGCTTTTGCGAAACTTTTATTTCACCGGCGTCAAATTCTTCACCGAGCCGTGCAGCAATATGCTCCCATGCACCTTCGGGAGGCGCTATTTCAAGGTTTAGCAGGGTATGTTTTACGTCGGAAGCCATAATACTTTACCGGGTATAACTTTTTTGAGTATCGCTCAGATACTGTGTAATTTTCTTCTGTAACACGCTCTTCGCCCGGGCAAGCTGCGATTTGCTGGTGCCTTCGCTGATACCCAGCATATCGCCGATTTCTTTGTGGGAGTAACCTTCTACCACGTAGAGGTTAAAGACAGCCCGGTATCCGGGCGACAACTCCTGAATTATTTTAATGATATCTTTTTCTGCCAGGTTATCCAGTGCCGTTATATCTGCATCTTCTATCGCCTGATCTTCTTTATCCGTTACCATTGACATACGGGTGGATTTTTTCCGGAAATGTTCAATGGAAGTGTTCACAAACACGCGCCGTATCCAGCCTTCAAAAGAACCCTCGCCCCTGAACCGGTGCAAATTCCTGTATACCTTGATAAACCCTTCCTGCAACAGGTCCTGGGCATCGTCTGTGTTATTGGCGTATCGCAGGCACACAGCATACATCCTGGGGGCAAACCGCCGGTACAGCTCTTCCTGCATGCGCCGGTCGCCTTCAATACAGCCCTTGATTAAGTCGCTTTCTGAAATGGTATAGTTGCTTTTGTCTGTCAAATTTTTTCTCCGGATAAATGATTTTCAGACTTTCGATATGGTTTTTAATTGTTGTTGCAAGAATAAAACCAATTTATCTGCGGCCTTCCTGCGGTGGCTATACCGGTTTTTTTCCTCCAGGGTCATCTCGCCAAAACTGCGCGTGCTGCCTTTGGGCAGGAATACGGGGTCGTAGCCAAAACCTCCATTGCCACGGCGCTCTTTGGTGATTTCCCCCTCGCAAATCCCTTCAAACAAATATTCCTTTCCTTCCCAGATCAGGGCTATGACCGTTCTGAAACGGGCCGAGCGGTCAGGTATTGCGCCCAATCTGTCTAATAATTTATTGATATTATCATTGAAACTGGCATCATTGCCGGCATACCGCGCGCTGTGCACGCCCGGTTCACCGCCCAATGCGGTTGTTTCCAGGCCGGTATCCTCACTAAAACAGTTTTTGCCCGTTAATTGATGAATTGTCCGCGCCTTTTCCCGGGCATTGTCTTCAAGCGTATCATGCGGTTCAGGAATCTCTCTGGTAATACCGGCTTCGGCCAGGCTGATGATTTTCAGCGACTGGCCAATGGCAGCCTGCATTTCCTTTACTTTATGGGCATTATTGGTGGCAAATATCAGTTCCATGGATCCTTGTAAATCAGAGTTTAAACAGCTTCTTCAAACACACCCATAGCTTGCTTTTCATGAGCTTCCCTTCTTCATTGTCCTGGTTCAACTCGCTAAGCGAAGGGGTGAAGAGATACGTACATCCTGCAAAAGCCTGGTCTTTAAACGGCGGAAAATTGAGCGGCAGGCCGGTGGCCACGGGTTCTATGCCAAACAGCAGTACAATCTGCGGGTGCAGCACCTCACGCAATTTGTCCATATTCACAGGCAACACCGCATGGTTAACGATAGCTACATCACCCAGGTTGAGTTTGCAGGCGTCCAGCATGCGGGTAAGGAACTGCAGGTGATGATCGGGCAAAAAGGCATCTCCGGGGAAATTGACAATCAATGTAATATGCCGTTCGTTGTTGCCCAGCCACGTATAGGCGCCTTCCGTTGCCGTGGCTTCCTGCCGGGCTGCCGGTACTGCGGCAGGGGAGGATTGGCTGGCAGGAGAGGTTTGTCCACTGGAAACGAGCACCTGCCTGTACAGGTTGGCAATCACTGCTTCCGGCAGTTGTAAGCCCGATAAACTCATAACGATTTTATACAATTTAGCGCGCCAAAACTTCGTACTAACAAATGTTAGTAATATTTTGTTTCTTTGCGCATCAAAAATAACGGATTATGATTGAAGCTTACAGTTTACCGGTTACAAAAATAGAGCGGAGCAAATTGCACGATATCAACCTGGAGAATATAGCTTTCGGCAGGTATTTCACCGACCATATGCTGGAAGCCGACTATGAAAACGGGGAGTGGAAGCATGCGGAGATCAAGCCTTATCAACCCCTGGTGATGGACCCTTCCATAGCCGCCATCCATTATGGCCAGTCTATTTTTGAAGGGATCAAGGCCTATCGCACCAAAGCGGGAGAAGCATTTATATTCCGCCCGTACGACAACTTCAAACGATTCAACAATTCTGCCGCACGCATGCAAATGCCTGCTGTGCCGGAAGAACTTTTTATAGAAGGTATGCGCCAGTTGGTGGGACTGGACAAAAACTGGATCCCTGCCCGCGAGGACCATTCGCTGTACATCCGCCCGTTCATGTTTGCAACCGATGAAATGATTGGTGTGCGTCCTGCAGAAAAATACAAGTTCATGATCATCTTGGCGCCTACCGGTCCCTATTACAGTGCGCCCATGCGCATTTATGTGGAAGAAAAATATACCAGGGCAGCGCCCGGCGGCGTAGGTTTTGCGAAGGCGGCAGGGAACTATGCGGCCAGCATGTTCGTTACGGCCGAAGCCAAAAAGAAAGGGTACGACCAGGTATTGTGGACCGATGCATTTGAGCACAAGTATGTGCAGGAGATCGGTACCATGAACGTGTTTTTTATCATTGGCAATACGGCGGTCACTCCCGATCTGTCATCAGGCACCATACTGGCCGGCATTACCCGCGACAGCGCCATGACCATACTGGCAGAACTGGGGCTGAAAGTAGAGGAAAGACCGGTATCCATCGATGAACTGATGGATGCTTACCAGGCAGGCCAACTGCGCGAAGTATTTGGCACCGGTACAGCAGCCACCATATCCCTGATCCGTGAACTCCGGTACAAGGATTTTGTAATGCAATTCAATACAGAAGCGTGGACGGTAACGCCTGCCCTCAAAAAGCGTATTGATGATATCCGGTATGGCAGGGCCGAAGATACATACGGCTGGATGCTGAAAGTACAGTGATAGCACGCAATAACATGTAATAAAAGGGGAGAAATCCGAAGTACGAAATGGCATTGATTTCGGCTTCGGATTTTTTATTGCTGTATCGTTCCGGATGCTCTTTGCTAATATATAAATTTTTGATACTTAGTGTTTTAGGGTGTATGGCTGTTTAGGCTGTTGTGCACTGTGATAGCGAAACCGGTTTCGGCGGGCAGTGTTGCTGACAGCGGCGCCATATTCCCCGTTTTCCCTGAAATGGCTATCCGTTTCAGGCAGGTATTGACATCGGGCAATTTGTGTATTATGTTTGCTTTTAAGATACTCTATGTATTTGATCCAGTGTATCCTGATGAATTGGTGCAGGCCCTGTTCTGTTGATGAACGGCCGCCATAAAAGACCGTACACGATGAAAATGAAAAGTACCCTCCTGGCAGGCATCCTGGCCTGTATGCTCGTTCTCCCTGTGGCCGCACTGGCTCAATGTAGTCTTTCTCTCAGTTATACTGTTACAGAATCGCGATGTAAAGCTACCGGCGCCGTTAACGTTACCGTGCATGGTGGCTCGGGCAATTATAATTTCCGCCTGATCGGCGGCAGCATTCCACCTATCGTTACTTCCACCAGCGACATTACCGGTGTGCCTCCCGGCACTTATCGGCTGGAAGTAAAAGACGTGGCAGACGGATGTGTGGTGGCGGAAGATGCCGTAGTGGTGCCCGGCGATTACCAGGACCCGCGGTTTTCATTATCGGGTACAGATGTCAGTTGTATTGACGGTACGGATGGTAGGGTAGAGGTATCCGACCTGCAATATGGAAGGGCGCCTTTTCTGTTTACCATTGTAGCCCCTTCTCCATCGGGCGTTGGTACTTCCAACACCACGGGTATTTTCAATAATCTGGTTCCGGGCAGTTATTACATCCGCCTTACCGATTCCTGTGGCGGATTGCAAACACGTATTTTCACCATTGCCAACTATAACTGGTGGATAGATGCTACTTCGGTTACCAAAACAGATTGTGATGAAGTAAACGTTTTGGTTACACTGGAAGACAACCAGGGTAATTTCAATACCTCCGGTACCGCATTCAATGGCTTTATGTACGGCGTATGTATTACGCCGGGCGACACCATCTGGTTTTCCAGCCGCAGCTTCCCTGTGTTGAAAGGCAATGCGCGTTCCTTCGCCATTGTGGTGAGGGACCATTGCGGCAATACCAGAGCCACGGTATGGAATGAACCCAACAAACCTTCTGTGGCTACCAATGTGTCGATCAGCAACCGGGCGTGTGCCGGTTTCCGAGCCACCGTTACCGGTCAGTCGAATCTTACCAATGCCCAGTATTGCCTGTACAACAGTGCCGACGAGTTGATCGGTTGCAATACAACCGGCGTGTTCAATAATGTGCCCTATGGCCATAATTGTATCCGCATTACCGATAATTGTTACGACACCATCATCACAAGGTGTTTTGATGTATCGCGTCCCCAACCTACGGTAGGCGGCACAGTTACTACCAACAATTTTACATGCTCTACTTTCAGGGCTACCGTTACCGGGCAAAGCAATCTGACCAACCCGGAGTATTGCATTTACGACGAAGCTGATAACCTCATAGCCTGTAATACGAATGGTGTATTCAATAACCTGCCATATGGCAGTTATTGCATCAGGGTGAAGGACGATTGTACGGATACCGTGATTATCCGTTGTTTTACGAGCACTCCTCCTGTGCCTGCGGTAGGACAGAATATTACTATTACCAATCGCTCCTGCAGCACGTTTGATGCCGGCGTGAGCGGGGAATCGAACCTCAATAATCCGCAATACTGTTTGTATGATGCGGACGGTAATCTGATCACCTGCAATACTACAGGAGATTTCACCGGATTGCCTTATGGCAGTTATTGCATTCACATTGATAACAATGCTGTCTGCTACGATACAACTATCGTACGTTGTTTTACGGTGACGCCTTCTGTACCCTCGCTGGGCGCAAACGTGAATATTTCCAACCGGACCTGTACCGGTTTTACGGCCACCGTTACCGGGCAAACCAATCTCACCAACCCGGAATATTGCCTGTATACAGCAGACGATGTGCTCATCACCTGCAATACTACCGGCGTATTCAACAACCTGGCCTATGGCAGTTACACCGTGCGTACTACGAATGATGCAGACTGTTATGATACCGTCATTGTGCGGAACTTTTCTGTATCACAACCTGTGCCGGAGGTGGGGGCAGCCGTCACCCTGTCCGACAGGGGCTGTGCTACTTTCACCGCCAGCATAACGGACCAGTTGAACCTCACAGACCCGGAATATTGTTTGTATGATGCAAACGACAACCAGGTTGCCTGCAATACCACGGGTGTTTTTGAGAACATTCCATATGGTTCCTATTGCATTCGGGTAGTGAACGCGTGTTACGACACCACCATTACCCGTTGTTTTGCTGCTTCGGGCTTAACGCCTGATTTGGGCGTGTCGGCTGCAGCATCGTGTACCATCGGCAATACAGACCTGGAAGCCTCCTGGCCCGCCACGGTAGCGCCCTATACCATCAGTGTGTTCAATCCGGGCAATGCGCTGGTATACGCTACATCAACCAGCAATACCAATGCAGTGATTCCTCCGCTGCCGGGGCTGCCGGCAGGATTGCAGTACAAAGTGGTGATCCGGGACAATTGCAATGCAACGGATACTGTGTTGATCACGCCTGATGCTTCCGTGCTTGCGAAAAGCATCAATGCCAATTCAAAATGTCCCGGCGCTGAATGGCAGAATGGTTCCGGCGACCTGGTGGTGCATTGCGAATACAGTCATGGGTCGGTAACGCCGAGGGTTATTCGTAAAAATGGCGCTGTAGTAAATATTCCGTTCAGTTTCTCCACCGGCAATATCTATACATTTACTGAAATGGAGCCGGCGCAGTATGTGGTGGAATACACACTGCAGGGCTGTTCGGCAAAGGTTACAGACACCTTCCAGTTGCAGTCCTATAGTTATCCCAACCTGCAACAGTCGGCGGTATACCAGTGTAACGATAACAATTTCAGCGTAAGCGCTGCTGTTACCGGCGGGCTGGGGCCGTTCTCCTACGAAATTATAGGCAGTATACCCGATTCACCGTCTATTGTGGCACCGCCACAGGCCAACCCGGTGTTTTCGATCAACAATAATAACAGCTATGGACTGGTGCGCCTGCGTTGTATTGACGCCTGTGGCAATGCTACTACCAATGATGTCAGTGTGCTGCCACTGGCCAATACCACCATCAGTGCCTCCGCCACGTGCTATTACAACAACATTACGCTGAGCGTGGATACCATCCCCAATGCTACCTATACCTGGTACCATAAAACCAGCGCCACTGACAGTACGCAGGTGGGGGTAGACCAGCACTACAATATTCCTTACCTGCTGCCCACCGATACGGGCACCTATGTGTGCGTGGTTTCTGTAAATGACGGCTGTCTTACCCGCATTTCCAGCTTCCACCTCGACGGCAACTGTGTGCCGCTGTACGGCGATGGGCTGCAACTGAAAGGCAGCCTGCAAAACGAAGTAGTGATGCTGGCGTGGACCACCGGCAAGGACTTTTCGGCAGACGCATTCATCGTGGAATGGAGCAGTGACGGACGCGTTTTCAGGTCAACGGGCGCCTTGCAGGCAGCCAGTGGCAGCGGCGGCGAGTATAATAAATATTACTTCACGCATTCGGAGCCGGTAAATGGAGCCAATTATTATCGCCTGCGCATTATTAAACACGGCAAACCCGACGCGCATTCGGCTACCGTAATTGTGCATAAAACAGGCAAGGGGCCACAGGTATATCCCAACCCGGTAATGCAGCATTTTGAACTACGGATGAACGATATGCCCGCCGGCCACTACCGGATCAGCCTGCTGACGCCGGACGGCAGAATGGTATGGGACCGGCAGCTCTATTTGCAGGCTGGGGAAACAAAACGGTTCCTGCGCCCTGCTGGCATGGTGAACGGCACCTATATGCTTTTGATTACCAATATGGCAAGCGGGCAGCGGAAGACGTTCCCGGTGTTGCTGCGGTAAGCGAAAGACATTCCCGGTATTTTTGCGGCTGTAGTTTAGTGGGCAATGAACGAGGATTTATAAGCTGCTGTGCAAGAAATTTTTCGGGAGAAACACAAGGCATAAGTATTTGTGCTACAATTAACGAATTAATTGTCCTTATGTGCACTTTGCTGCCTTTTCATACAATTTTGCACAATTATGCCTCATTTTTTGCAATTATATATCAAACCTCTTAACTTTGCCGTCCCTAAAAATAAAGGTTTAGAATGCCTACTATTCAACAATTGGTAAGAAAAGGAAGAGAAATTATTAAGGCCAAGAGTAAGTCGAGAGCTTTGGATTCCTGTCCTTTCCGTCGTGGGGTATGCACCCGTGTTTATACCACCACGCCTAAAAAGCCCAATTCGGCTTTGCGTAAGGTGGCTAAAGTTCGCCTGACCAACAAGGTAGAAGTGATTGCCTATATTCCTGGCGAAGGTCATAATCTGCAGGAGCACTCGATTGTGCTGGTGCGCGGAGGTCGTGTGAAGGACCTTCCGGGTGTACGTTACCATATTGTTCGCGGAAGCCTGGATACAGCCGGTGTAAAAGACCGCAAACAGAGCCGTTCGAAGTATGGTACGAAGAAAGAAAAGGCCAAGAAATAACAAGGTTTATTAATCCGGTGATGACCGGCATTGAATAAATCCATCGTTCATAAAACAGCAAAAATTGTAGTGGATAATCCGGACCGGAGCGGTCCGGAAATCAGTAAATCAGCAATACAATGCGGAAAACAAAAGCAAAAAAGATTCCTCTGGCGCCGGATGCCCGGTACAACGATACCCAGGTTACCCGTTTTGTGAATAACCTGATGTGGGAAGGCAAGAAAAACACTGCCTTTAATATCTTTTACAATGCTTTGGATCGTGTGACCAAACAAACCGGCGAAAATGGTTATGAAGTGTGGAAGAAAGCATTGAGCAATGTAACGCCTGCGGTGGAAGTACGCAGCCGTCGTATCGGTGGTGCTACTTTCCAGATTCCGTCGGAAGTACGCCCGGAGAGAAAAATTTCTCTCAGCATGAAATGGCTGATCCGCTACAGCCGCGAGCGCAATGGTCGCAGTATGGCTGAAAAACTGGCCAATGAAATCATTGCAGCCAGCAAAGGTGAAGGCGCCGCATTCAAAAAGAAAGAAGATACGCACCGTATGGCAGAGGCCAACAAGGCATTTGCTCACTTCCGTGTGTAAACGAGATAATTGGTTAACGGATTTTATGGTTATGGGAGCCCCGCTTTGGCGGGGTTTTCTTTTTGGGGAGCGTTGACCGGCAGACAGGCGAGTTGCAAACAGTTCCCGGCCCATTCCTATTGAACCACTATAGTAGTAGCATAATCCGTTATACCATTTTTCCTGACAACCAAAAAATACACTCCTGGCTGCAGGCGGTTGGTATGAAGGGATGATACCAGTTGATTGGTCCGTTGATGCAATACTTTTTGCCCGGTCATATTGAACAGCATCACTTCAGTTGGCTCTAAAACGTTTGTGTGCAACTGCAGCATTGTTCCCACCGGCAAAGGATTGGGAAATACAAGATAGCCCTGTTCGCCCACGATATACACACTGGCCGGTTCACTATACAATTCAGCACCGTTTTGCAACACTATGCCGGCCCGGTACCTGTTTCTTCCCGGGACTGTTTGCTGATCGGTATAGGTAAACTCCAACTGGTTGCCTGCTGCTTCTGTATAAACCGGCACGAAGTTGCCATTTATATATTTTTCAAAGCGAATCTCCTTCACTCCGTGTAAGGTACCTATGCGTAATAGCATATGTGCATGACCGTTATTTATTGCATCGACCAGGAAATTGGCAATGTAACAACCCGCTCCCTGTAGCGTGTAATCTACCGCATAGGACCGAATGCCCGGCAGCGCTGATGGGAGAATGGGCGTTATGGCATAATGCCGGTTCTGATCACCGGGGCGGGGGAGTATCAGCATGGTGTCTGTTACAGTGCTTACCGGCTCCATATAGTGGGCGCCCAATTGCCACAAACGATAACTATTGGCGCCGGGAACCGGTTTCCAGTAGAGCATGAGACTGTCTGCACAGTCGAATCCCACAAGAAGATCGGGTGGGTACGACAACGTGCAGGTATCAGACCAATACTCCACACCATTAACGGTCATCCGGAACAGCAGTGTACAAACCGTATCAGGCGCCTGCCAGGTCCAATAGCCTTTTGCAAGGTCTACATTGTTTGCCAGGGATTGCCATGCATTTCCTCCATCTGTACTTACCTCCAATGTACCGGTAACATTTTCCTGAAACGTAGAGGACCAGCGCAATATATTGCGGCTATTGGCCAGCAGGGAAACTTTTCCCAACGGAAAACGCCAGGCAAATTCGTCCGCAGCAGTTGCATGCCATGCAACAGCAAAAGGTTGTGTGCCTGTAACAGCATATCCCTGTACACACAGGGAATATTCACCTGCCGGTGGGTAGTCAATGGAAATCAGTTCCACATTGTTGACACTGTCCCTGCCGCGACGTGCCGGTGATTGTAGCGAGTCGGCATGCGGATACGCTGAGAGTACCCAGGGCAGCCAGCGCTCACTGGTTGCCGGATGTTGCAACTGCATATCAAGATCATTCACCAGGGCTTTTGCTGCATTCACAGGCGCCGGAAGATCGCTCCAGCACAAAGCAATTTGCAAACGGCGCACACCGGGAGGCAACGTGAATGAAAAAGTGCTTTCTGCACCGTTACTGGCACTATCAATAAAGTATCGGTTATCCAACACCGTTGCAATTGCGTTGATGCCATTCACCAATCCGAACCCGTATTGATAATCCGGCCCTGGGGCACCTGCATCCGTAGCGCCCGCCACCAACGCAGCTTTTACCAGTGCAGCGGGCGGCAACGCATGATTGTTCCTGTCACTGCAGGCCTGCTGCACCAGCAGGGCGATGCCGCTCACGAGGGCGGCAGCTTCTGAAGTGCCCTCTTGTCCGAAAGCCGTCAATTCCGGTTTCAGGCGGCCGTCATAGGCTGGTCCCCGGGAACTGAGCGGGCCGATGATACCAAAGGAATCCACTGCTCCCACGGTAAGAATATTTTTCGCCATTTTAAAGCTGCCGGTGAGGTTGGCAACTGCATTTAACCCGGCGTAGGTACCGATGCCGGCGGCTTTATTGCCGGCATTGCCGGCGGAAAAAACATGCAGGAGGTGGGGCAGTGTTTGTACGGTGGCGTCATAAGCTGCGGCATCGGCGCCATAGTAGTTTTCAATATCGGTGCCGTAAGAATGATTTTGTACGGCAATCGCGTAGCGGGCATAATCATCATCACTATCGGGCAGCAGGGAAGCAAAACTGGAAGAACTGATCCGCGATTGCCACGCAGGTCCTTTGCCGGTATAATAACTGTTACCGGCCCCGGCAATTAACGTAGCCATGGCGGTAGCATGAGACATGATTACAGGAGAGGCCAGCGGGGTGGACAGTATTCTTCCCCTTATATCAATATCATTTGAATCGAACTGATTTTCTTTTATCGAAACCACCAGGCCATTGCCATTCAGGGTGGGAAAGCGATGGTGTACTTCATTGATGGCATTCAGGCTGTTATCAAATGCCGGTAAAGCCATTTCTACATGCGGCACGCGGGGCATATCAATCACCAGGGGTAGTGGTGATGTGCGTAGCAGGCTGTCTATGGCCTGCCAGCTGGTGCTGGCCACTACCAGATTGATTTTCGTATATTGATAAAGGATAGTGAAGGGGAAGGAGTGATGCCTGGCGAATGTTTGTAATGCATCGGGTTGCGGCGTGATGATCCAGAAAGTTTGCAGTTGTGATTTATCGGTACAGTTATGATAGTGGGCGGCTGCGGCAGGGGTAAGGGTAATTGCTGGCTGGCCTTTCTGTCGGGCATGTACACGGGTTGCTGCCAGCAGTATACAGATAAGGATAAGCGTTCGTTTTCTCATACACTTACAATCTACAAATTTTAGCCGAACCCCGTGCCATGAAACCCGCTCGTGGCTTGCTCTTGCGTCCAGGAATTTTTCCTAAAAGGAAATGGCGCTGATGAATTTATTCACATGGCAAAATTTTTCTCATGGAGAGTGGGTAAAAAACGCATTCTTCTGCAACGGTGTTGCCAAATACAATTTCCGGTGAAGCGCAAAATCAGGTAAATTGAAAGAGGGATGTCTAAAGGATATCCTTATCCCAGTAATTATTCATTAAACCTTAAAAATGTCACTATGAGAAAATTTCTGATCACGGCCACATTGGCCTGCGGGTTTTTTACGCTTCTTTTGGTAGCCTGTAAAAAAGAAGCCAAACAGGAACAACGCGAAACAGTAAGCCAGGAAGTGCTGAACAAAATCAAAAATCTTGGTTTCAGTACAGAACAGGTAGTTGCCCGGGATGGCGGCTATATCGTGGAAGGCGATATATTCCTGGGCCCGGAAAACCTGGATGATGTTTCTGCTTCTCCCACACTGCGCATTGCCGAGGTAGAGCAGTACCGCACCTACAACCTGGTTACCCGGCTGCCCCGCACCATTACCATTTCAGTTTCCGGTCTTGGCAGCGCTTACGTGCAGGGTACCGACCTGGCCATTGCCCGTTACAATGCAGAAAACCTGCAGATCCGTTTTCAGCGTGTATCGAGCGGGGGCGATATCCGTATCGAGGGTTTTTATGAAGGGCCTTCCGGCGGGTTCATCACATTGGGTTCGGCGGGTTTCCCCACCTCCAATGGTAATCCTTACAACCGCATCCGCATGAACACCCATCCACAGGCGTATGGCGCCAACCCGAATGTGAATTATGTTGGTTCGGTGATCCAGCATGAGATCGGGCATTGCATTGGCTTCCGCCATACCGACTACATGAACCGGGCATTCAGCTGCGGTGTGGGCGGCAATGAAGGAGGCACGGTAAGTCCCGGCGCCATTCGCATTCCCGGCACGCCTTCCGGTCCCGATTCCGGCTCCTGGATGCTTGCCTGTTCCAATGGCGGTAACCGCACGTTCAACGCCAATGACCGCATTGCTTTGAACTACCTGTATTGATGGCATTTGAAACCAGCTAACTCAAGAAGTGATTGAAAAGCCCTCCGCAACCCCGGGGCTTTTTTAAAGACCAACGAAGTTTTACAGGCGTGGGCTCTTCCTGCTACTTTCATTGAGAAACAGGGCATAACCGCCAACAGCTCCTTGTGTTTTTTTCATTTTCTTAAAGGGCTCCCGGTTTTATTATGTAGCTCCCCACTGTGCCTCCATTGAATTGCCTTCCGGCTGCTGGTATATCTTGGCGCTCCCCACTGCGCCTCCATTGAAAAACAAGGGCTCCCCAAACCCAACGCCCCCTTCGCTTCTGGCACGATTATAAACGGTTATAACCGGAGATTCCCTGGAAACCGGCACCGGATGATAATTAAGCCAGCCGTAATACACTATTTTCTCCAGTTTTTGTTTACCTTTGCGCACTTATTTTCAGGGATATTTCCGAAAACATTAAAAGAAAACCAACAAGTCATGGCAGACTTACGATTACAAAGAAATTTTGGTATTGCGGCACACATTGATGCCGGTAAAACGACAACGACCGAGCGTATTCTGCGCTATACCGGTATGATTCACCGGATTGGTGAAGTGCATGAAGGTGCTGCTACCACCGACTGGATGGAGCAGGAGAAGGAGCGTGGTATTACCATTACCTCTGCAGCGGTTAGTTGCCAGTGGAACTTCCCCACCAAACAGGGAAAGCCGACGCCAGAAAGCAAAAAATATTATTTCAATATCATCGATACTCCGGGACACGTGGACTTTACCGTGGAAGTAGAACGCTCCATGCGTGTACTGGACGGTCTGATTGCCCTGTTCAGCGCCGTTGACGGTGTTGAACCGCAAAGTGAAACTGTTTGGCGTCAGGCCAACCGTTATAAGGTACCCCGTATCGGATTCGTGAATAAGATGGACCGTTCAGGCGCCGACTTTTTGAACGTGGTGAAGCAGGTGAAAGAAATGCTGGGCGCCAAATCAGTGCCCCTGCAGTTGCCTATCGGCGCTGAAGACAATTTCAAAGGCGTTGTAGACCTGATCGGTATGAAAGGCATCATCTGGGATGTGGCCACTGAAGGTATGACCTACGAAGAGGTGCCCATTCCGGAAGATATGAAAGAAGACGTGGAATACTGGAGAGGTCAGCTCATCGAAGCCGTTGCAGAATACGACGACAAGCTGATGGAGAAATTCTTTGACGATCCCAACAGCATCACAGAAGATGAAATTCATACTGCCATCCGTAAGGCTACCATTGACCTGAGCATTGTGCCCATGATGTGTGGTTCTTCTTTTAAAAACAAAGGTGTTCAGACAGTTCTCGATGCCGTTTGCCGTTACCTGCCTTCTCCGGTAGATATCGAAGAAGTAGTAGGTACGCATCCTGATACCGGCGAGAAGATCACCCGGAAAACCGATCCCAAAGCGCCTTTTGCTGCGCTGGCATTCAAGATCATGACTGACCCCTTCGTTGGCCGTCTGGCGTTCTTCCGTTGTTACAGCGGTCGCCTGGAAGCTGGTTCTTATGTGAAGAACATGCGCAGTGGCAAGAACGAGCGTATCAGCCGTATCATGAAGATGTTTGCCAACAAGCAAAACCCCATCGACTTCATCGAAGCCGGTGATATTGGCGCCGCTGTAGGTTTCAAGGAAATCAAAACCGGTGATACGCTGTGCGACGAGAACCATCCGATTGTACTGGAAAACATGTTCATCCCCGAGCCGGTGATCGCCATTGCCGTTGAGCCGAAAACACAGGCCGACGTTGATAAAATGGGTATGGCTATTGCCAAGCTGGTTGAAGAAGACCCCACACTGCGTGTAAATACCGATGAAGATACCGGTCAGACCATTTTGCGCGGTATGGGTGAATTGCACCTGGAAATCATCATCGACCGTATGCGTCGTGAGTTCAAGGTGGAAGTAAACCAGGGCGCGCCGCAGGTGGCCTACAAGGAAGCCTTCCGCGCTACTGTTGAACA
This sequence comes from uncultured Chitinophagaceae bacterium, assembly GCA_937961055.1. Classification (GTDB taxonomy): domain Bacteria; phylum Bacteroidota; class Bacteroidia; order Chitinophagales; family Chitinophagaceae; genus CALCIN01. The sequence goes on from CALCIN010000045.1 coordinate 100,893, forward strand.
CCGCGAAATACTGAAGAAACAAACCGGTGGCCGTGGTAAGTTCGCTGATATCGTATTTGAGCTCGGACCTGCCGATGAAGAATGGCTGAAAGAAAACCCGGGCAAATCCATGCAGTTTGTAAACGATATCTTCGGTGGCGCTATCCCCCGCGAATTTGTGCCTGCCATCCAGAAAGGTTTTGAACAGGCCATGACAACCGGTGTGCTGGCCAGCTACCCGGTAGAAAATATGAAGGTGCGCGTATTCGACGGAAGCTTCCACGCGGTAGACTCCGACTCCATGTCGTTCGAGTTGTGCGCCAAGAGCGGTTTCCGTGAAGCTGCCCGTAAAGCACAGCCTGTACTGCTGGAGCCTATCATGAAAGTGGAAGTGATCACGCCCGAACAATACATGGGTGACGTAACTGGCGACCTTAACCGCCGTCGTGGTATGCTGGAAGGTATGGACAGCCGTGCCGGCGCCCAGGTAATCAAGGCAAAAGTACCGCTGAGCGAAATGTTCGGTTATGTAACACAGTTACGTAGCTTGTCTTCCGGCCGCGCTACTTCCACTATGGAATTCAGTCACTACGCTCCTGCACCCAACAATATTGCAGAAGAAGTGATTGCGAAAGTGAAGGGTAAAGTAAAAGTTGATTAATGCACTGAGTTTAGATAGAACAGGCCCCGCCGAAAGGCGGGGTTTTTTTATGCCATGTTTTTTGACAAACCATGGCCATTACCGGTAATAATCCGGCGCCATTCATTTACCGGCTCCGTATTTACGATGAACAAAATAAACGCTTCCCGGGATCGTTAAAATTATTCAGTCAATCTTAATAGGTGTTGACTAAAGCCCCCAGATCAGCACAACCGTAAAAATCTGGGTTGCTTTCCGTAATTACACGGTTTTTATACGATATTTTGACGGGAAATTATCCCGTCAAATTTTTTTTATAACCAGCCCGGAACAGCTTCCAAATTGTCCATTGTGGCACAAAAAATGCAATATGTTATTGTATCCTGGGTGCATTTGACTATGAGGAAATGATAGTTTACCATTAGATGTGGAGATGATATACCGGCAAATTGACAAGATAAATACCGGCAATATACCGTTACATTCCGGTAACGGTCAGTCGCCCGAAGCTGGTACGGGCGTTGTAGCTGCAGGTTACTGTTGGGTTGCCTTATTGCTGTGCAACAAACTGTTTAAATTTGCCTGAACCATGAATCGTTACACTATTTAATCCTTATGAACAATTTACAAGCCCTTGCACAGTCACGGTCAGAATTGAAAGAGATTCAGATGTTTTACAATCTCGCACTGGATAAGTATAAAAACAATATTCCTGTGGACCTGCTGAAGGAGATGAGTGAAGAACTGAAGCGGTTGCGGGAAAAGCACAAACAAACGCAACCTGCGCACCACAAGTAATTTTTCTTTTTTCGGATATCAACTATTTTTTGTCGGCGTTATTTAAAGGCCCCGCGCACATGGCGGGGCTATATGAGTTTGTATTGCATGTCCGCTGCGCTGTAGTAATGATGCTACTTTTCATATTCGTCTTTGCCAGCAGGAAACACCTTTGTCCGCAGGAAACTTCTTTGCACCGCAGGAAACCGTTTCCCCTCTTTGTCATAAGGTAATGCTCGTTGACTATACTGGCGCGTTCGGGCAATTCATGTGCCTCATTCTTGTACTGCATTTACCCGGCACCTTTTCCGCTTCATACAGAAACTCCTCCGAGGTACAATTCTTCGGGTATCATCAAAACTATGGTCCGAAACGCAAAAAAATGATAAGTTGATTTTAAGTGAAATGTTCTTTTTTTGTGCTAATTCCGGGATTCACCGAAAAAATCTTTTTTACATGACAAGGTATCGCGAAAAAATGCAAAGTATACTATTCCTTGTGACGTTTGTAGTACTATCCCCCCTAATGTCAATGGGTCAGCGCCTTGCTGTTGCCTGGATGCCATCCGGCGACGGTTATTATGCAGTAGAAGGCGGCGCCATCGTGCAGTATGCTTTGCCTGGACAAACCAAAACGGTATTGGTAAGTAAAGAACAGTTGACGCCTCCCGGCGGCAGCGCTCTTACAGTAAACCAGTTTGCGGTTGCTCCCGACGGCAAAAAAGTGCTCGTGTTTACCAATACCAAAAAGGTTTGGCGGTATAATACGCGCGGCGACTACTGGGTTTTCGATAAAGCCTCCGGTAAACTGAACCGGCTGGGCCGCACCCGCCCGGCATCATCCCTCATGTTTGCCAAATTCTCCCCTGACGGCAAGCGGGTGGCCTATGTAAGCGAGTATAATATTTATGTGGAGGATCTGGCCAGCGGTCAAATCAAACAACTCACCTTCAATGGTAACCGAAAACTGATTAACGGCACTTTTGACTGGGCTTATGAAGAGGAGTTTAGTTGCCGCGACGGTTTCCGGTGGAGCCCCGACAGCCGCCAGATTGCCTACTGGCAGATCGATGCCCGCGGCACCAAGGATTACCTGATGGTGAACAATACAGATTCCATTTATCCCTTTGCAGTGCCGGTGGAGTATCCCATTGCCGGAGAGCGGCCATCACCATTTCGCATAGGCGTGGTAGATATATCATCAGCCAGAACAACGTGGATGCAGATACCAACGGATACTGTATGGCAAACCTATCTGCCGCGTATGGAGTGGGCGCCGGACGGAAAGGAACTGATCATGCAGCAACTCAACCGCAAGCAAAACAAGAGCAATATTCTTCTGTGCAATGTGCAAACCGGCAAGTCGCAGGTAATTTATACCGAGCAGGACAGTGCATGGATCGATATACTGCCCCTGTGGGACCGCGATTACAGCTACGGTGGCTGGGACTGGCTCAACGGAGGTAAGCAATTTTTGTGGGGTTCTGAAAAAGATGGCTGGCGCCATTTGTACCGTATCAGTCGCGACGGAAAAAAGGAAACGCTCATCACCAAAGGCGCCTATGACGTGATGGACATTGTGCGGGTGGACGAAGCCGGAGGATATGTATACTACATGGCTTCGCCCGACAACGCCACACAGAAATACCTGTACCGCAGCCGGCTGGATGGATCGGGTAGGGAAGAACGCCTGTCGCCGGAGGCGCAGGAGGGCACGCATACCTATGATGTGTCGCCGGGAGCAAAATTCGCCATGCACCGGTTTACCAACCATTATACGCCTCCGGTTACGGAATTGATATCCTTGCAGGACCATAAAGGATTGAATGGCGAGGACCTGGTGCATGCCGCGGTGGCGAAGGCCGACAAACAATCGGCGCGTGTGGAATTCTTCCAAATCACTACAGCAGATGGCGTGACCATGGACGGCTGGATGGTGAAGCCGCAGCCATTCGATCCCACTAAAAAATATCCCGTGGTTTTCCAGGTATATACCGAACCCTGGGGCCAGCTGGTGACGGATACCTATGGTGTGGAGCAAAACTGGTTGTACCAGGGCGATATGGCAAAAGACGGGTATATCTACATCACCATTGATAACCGCGGCACGCCCTGTCCCAAAGGCCGTGCCTGGCGGAAAATCGTATACCGGCAGATCGGTCGCATCAATATCCGCGACCAGGCAATGGCTGCCCGCGAGGTGTTGAAATGGCCTTTTGTGGATACCTCACGCATAGCAGTATGGGGCTGGAGTGGCGGTGGTTCGGCTACTTTGAACCTGATGTTCCAGTACCCGGACATTTACAAAACCGGAATTGCTGTGGCAGCGGTGGCCAACCAGCTGACGTACGACAATATTTACCAGGAGCGGTATATGGGATTGCCGCAGGAGAACCGGGAGGATTTTGTGTTGGGCTCGCCCATTACGTATGCCAAAGGGCTGAAGGGTAATTTGTTGTATATCCATGGCACCGGGGACGATAACGTGCATTACAACAATGCGGAGATGCTGGTGAATGAATTGATCAGGCACAAGAAGCAATTTCAGTATATGGCGTATCCTAACCGTTCGCACAGCATATCGGAAGGGGAGGGCACGTTTGAGCATCTTTCAACGCTGTATACGAATTATTTAAAGCAATACTGTCCGCCGGGGCCGCGATAGTTTGACGGAGCTGGTTTGAGGTACATCGGTAGGGTACCCGGCTTCAGCAATTCATTGCCCATGCGTTTCAGGTAGGCCCGGTTGAACCCTGTAACTGTCCGCCGGGGCCGCGATAGTTTCAGGGGGAAATGGGGGAGAACCGGGCCTTTGCGGAGCAAAAATCCCCGCCAAAGGCCCTAAAAACTCGCTTTCGGGCAAAATTTTTCCCTATTTCTTTTGAACATATAAAATGAACCCCTACCTTTGCATCCCCATTGGAAAATTGGGGTTTGATATATGTCTCAACGAATTAGAATCAAATTGCAGTCTTACGATCACAACCTGGTGGATAAATCCGCTGAAAAGATCGTGAAAACTGTACGCAGCACCGGAGCTGTGGTTACAGGGCCTATTCCCTTACCGACGCGTAAGAAAATTTTTACGGTTCTGCGTTCACCCCACGTGAACAAGAAAAGTCGTGAACAATTCCAGTTATGCACGCATAAGCGCTTGCTGGATATTTATACCTCTTCGAGCCGTACAGTGGATGCACTGAGCAAGCTGGACCTGCCGAGTGGTGTAGAGGTAGAGATCAAGGCGTAAATAGAAATATCACGAACCCTGTCAGGGTTCTCAATCCTGACAGGGTTTTTATATGAGTTCTTTATTCTGTCTATCTGTAAACTTTACCGCACTGCGGTAGATAAAGCAGCGCTGGACATTAAAACCAAACAAGTTCCTGGTTTCAAAAGACCAGGGGTACATATGAACTAGCCCTTCGAGGTTAGTTTACTGTTGGTACTTCCATCGATCGCCGAACATCCGTGAAGCGGTCGGGGCCGTAAAAGCGGGATCGTCCTGCTCAAGCCGGCAAACCAAAGGAAAAGGTCAACAGCAAACGGAGATTGAAGTTGCTCATGGTTGTGCCTCCCCCGCATCCCCGTGGGGTAGCCGCCCGCAACACAGCGGGTTATACCATCCAATGCAAATGTCTCTTCAACCAAGAAGGCACAAACCGAACAACAATGAAAGGAATTATTGGCAAAAAAATCGGGATGACCAGCATCTTCAGTCCGGATGGGAAACAAACTTCCTGTACCATTATTGAAGCTGGTCCCTGTGTAGTAACGCAGGTGAAAACCATTGAGACCGACGGGTATAATGCTTTGCAACTCGCTTATGGCGACAAAAATGAAAAGCATACCAATGCGGCAGAAAAAAATCATTTTGCCAAAGCCAATACAGCGGCAAAAAAGGTAGTAAAGGAATTCCGTAATTATTCCATTGAAAAGAACCTGGGAGATGCTATTACAGTAGAAATTTTTTCCGAAGGCGAAAAAGTGGATGTAGTAGGTACTTCAAAAGGTAAAGGCTTCCAGGGTGTAGTAAAGCGTCATGGGTTCCATGGGGTAGGCGAGCAGTCGCACGGTCAGCACGACCGCCAGCGTGCTCCCGGTTCTATCGGTAACTCTTCTGACGCTTCGCGTGTTTTTAAGGGCATGCGCATGGCCGGCAGAATGGGTAACGACCGGGTGAAAATAAAGGGATTGAAAGTGCTGAAAATTTTCCCTGAAAAAAATTATATCCTGGTAAGCGGTTCAGTTCCGGGGCACAACGGAGCCATTGTATACATTCAAAAATAATGGATGGAGATGTTCCGCTGCTTCACCGCACGGCCATCTGCAAACGAGAATCTAAAATAAACTACGCGAGATGCAAGTAGATATTTTAAATATAAAGGGTAAAAAGACCGGTCGCACTGCGGAATTGCCGGACGAGATTTTTGGCATCGAGCCCAATGACCATACTATTTACCTGGCTGTAAAACAATACCTGGCTGCTCAGCGGCAGGGTACGCATAAAGTAAAGACAAGGCTCGAAGTAAAGGGTTCCAGTAAAAAACTGCATCGTCAGAAAGGAACCGGTGGTAGCCGTAAGGGTAATATCCGCAACCCCTTGTACAAAGGTGGTGGTACCATTTTCGGTCCCAAGCCCCGCGACTACGACTTCAAACTGAACCGCAAGGTGAAGGAACTGGCCAAGATGAGCGCTTTGTCGTACAAGGCAAAAGAAGATGCCATTGTAGTGGTGGAAGACATTAACCTGGCCGCTCCGAAAACAAAGGAATTCGTTGAAATCCTCAACAACCTGCAGCTGAATGGCAAGAAGGTGCTGGTGGTGATGGAGCAAAACAACGAAAACCTGTTCCTGAGCCTGCGCAACCTGCCCCGCGTGGAAAGCACACTCATTTATGATATCAATACCTATGATATCGTAAATGCAGATGCGCTGTTGATCACTGAAAGCGCGGCCAGGGTATTTGCCGAGGCAACAGAAGAAGATGAAGTAGCAGCATAATCTGTTGATTGGAACCCAATAGCAGATTGGCACATTAACAACAAATTTTCAAACTAGCAATATGAAACTTTCGGAAGTGCTGATAAAGCCGATTGTTACGGAGAAGAGCAACAAGCTGTCGGAATCACGCAGAACCTACAGTTTCCGCGTGGCCCGCAAAGCCAACAAGCTGGAGATCAAGAAAGCCGTGGAAGAATTTTATGGCGTGAACGTAACAGAGGTTAATACCGTGGTGGTACCCGGTAAGGCAAAGAGCCGCTTCACCAAAGCCGGATTTATTTCCGGTGTGAAGCCCGCTTACAAAAAAGCATATGTAACCGTAGCAGAAGGCGAAACCATCGACCTGTACGCTAACATTTAACGGTTACCAAAGCGTGCACTGAAAATCAGAATGGCCCGTCAATCGCCGCGAAGTATTGACAAGTTTTAACAAAAGAAAAGATCTGAAAAATGGCATTAAAGAAATTCAAACCGGTTACAGCCGGTACTCGTTGGAGAATCGGTAATGCATATGCGGAGATCACTACAGACACTCCCGAAAGGACCCTGTTGGAAAAAGTAACCAAGACCGGTGGTAGAAACGCTCAGGGTAGAAGGGCCATGCGCTATATCGGCGGCGGCCACAAGAAACTGTACCGTATAATCGATTTCAAACGCGATAAAAAGAATATTCCGGCAAAAGTTGCCTCTGTGGAATACGATCCCAACCGTACTGCGTTCATCGCTCTGCTGCACTATGCAGATGGTGAAAAACGCTATATTCTGGCTCCCCAGGGAATCCAGGTGGGCGCTACCGTTATGAGTGGAGATGATGTGGCCCCTGAAGTAGGCAACGCTTTGCAGATGAAAAATATGCCGCTCGGTACCAACGTGCACAATATTGAAATGCAGCCTGGTCAGGGTGGTAAACTGGTTCGCAGTGCAGGTACTTCTGCGCAGCTCACCAACAAGGAAGAAAAATATGCCGTGTTGAAAATGCCTTCCGGCGAACTGCGTAAGGTATTGATCAACTGCTATGCTACCGTAGGGGTAGTGAGCAACGGCGATCACAACCTGGAAATGATGGGTAAGGCCGGTCGCAACCGCTGGCGTGGCATTCGTCCCCGCAACCGCGGTGTGGCTATGAACCCTGTTGATCACCCGATGGGTGGTGGTGAAGGTAAAGCTTCCGGTGGCCATCCGCGTTCAAGGACCGGCAAATACGCCAAAGGTCTGAAAACGCGCAAGCATGGAAAAGGCAGCGACAAGCTGATTATCCAGCGCAGGAACGGAAAGAAGCTGGCGCAGTAGTAACAAGCTAATGAGCAGGTTAGCACATTGACAAACAAATTATCAAATTAGCAATATGGCTCGTTCGATTAAAAAAGGTCCTTATGTAGCCTCCAAACTGGAGAAAAAAATACTGGCCATTAACGAAGGCAAGGCGAAGAAGAGTGTTATCAAAACCTGGAGCCGTCGTTCAACCATTACTCCGGATTTTGTAGGTCACACCTTTGCCGTGCACAATGGCAACAAATTCATCCCGGTGTATGTAACCGAATTCATGGTGGGTCACAAGCTGGGCGAATTTGCTCCTACACGGAACTTCAAAGGACACTCCAGCAAGAAAATAGCATAGGGATTCAATCAATGTTGATTGCACAGGATTGACCCATGCAATCGGCAGGCAACGTTTAAATCACATTTCAACATTCCTGGTATCGTGCAATACCACGGAGACCAGGAACAAGAAAGATCGAAATATTAAAAAATGGAAGCAGTAGCTAAACTCAGAAATTATCCCACATCGCCCCGCAGGATGCGCCTGCTGGCAGATGAGATCCGTGGTGTAGAGGTTGAAAAAGCTTTGGCTTTGCTGGAGCATCATCCGCAACATTCCGCTACGCCGCTGTACAAACTGCTGCGCAGCGCTATCAATAACTGGGAGCAGAAAAATGAGGGTCAGAGTGCGGCCGATGCAGGGTTAATCGTGAAGACGATTTATGTGGATGGAGCCCGTACATTGAAAAGAATGTTGCCGGCGCCCCAGGGCAGGGCTTACCGCCTGCGCAAGCGCAGCAACCATGTTACGATTGTTGTAGACACAAAACAATAATGAATCAGCTGATTGGCTAATGTGCTGATGTGCTAATGCAGGAGGGAAGTAATCAGTATCGGCAATACCATTAGCAGATTAACACAGAAGCAGATCGGCACATTAACAAACAAATTATCAAATCAAAAAATAGATGGGTCAGAAAACAAATCCTATTGGAGCCAGGTTGGGCATCATCCGCGGATGGGAGTCAAACTGGTATGGTAATAAAAAAGATTTTTCGATCCGCTTGATCGAGGATAACAAAATCAGGACCTACCTGAATGCCCGTATCAACAAAGGGGGCATTTCGAAGATCGTTATTGAGCGTACGCTGAATAAACTGATCGTTACCATCCATACGTCCAAACCCGGCATCATAATAGGTAAAGGCGGTGGTGAAGTGGATCGTATCAAGGAAGAGTTGAAGAAGCTGACCGGTAAGGATGATGTGCAGATCAACATCCTGGAGATCCGCCGGCCCGAACTGGATGCGATGATCGTGGCAGACACTATTGCCCGCCAGATTGAGAATCGTATCAACTATAAAAGGGCTATCAAAATGGCCATCGCTTCCGCACTGCGCATGGGTGCAGAAGGTATTAAAGTAAAAGTAAGCGGACGTCTCGGCGGTGCTGAAATTGCCCGTACCGAAGAAATCAAACAGGGCCGTACGCCCCTGCACACGCTCCGCATGGATATAGATTATGCAAACGTATATGCGTTGACGGTATATGGTAAGATCGGCATTAAAGTATGGATCTGTAAAGGTGAAATTCTCGGCAAGAGAGACCTCAACCCCAACTTTGTGGGTGGCAAGAGCGATGTAACAGATCGCAGGGACCGCCGGGAAGGAGACCGTGAACACCGTGGCGACAGGAGAGGCGGCGACAGAAGAGGTGGCCGCGGCGGCGAGCGGAAAGAACGTCATTAATCAGCTAATCAGCCAATGTGCTGCAGGAAATGAGGGGCCAGGCAATGGCAGACCGGTACGGCAGATTGGCACATTAACTTTCAAATTTTCAATTTAAGATATGTTACAGCCAAAGAGATCAAAACACAGGAAAGCGCAGAAGGGAAGGATACGCAAAGTGGCCAAGCGCGGAACTACCATTGCTTTTGGTTCTTTTGCCCTGAAGGCAATTGAGCCTGTATGGCTGACCAACCGCCAGATTGAAGCTGCCCGCCAGGCTATGACCCGCGCCATGAAGCGTGAAGGGAATGTATGGATCCGTATTTTCCCCGACAAGCCAATTACCCGCAAGCCACTTGAAGTGAGAATGGGTAAGGGTAAAGGTAATCCTGAATTCTGGGCTGCTGTAGTAGAACCAGGCCGCATCCTGTTTGAATGTGATGGTGTGCCGGAAACAGTTGCCAGGCATGCGCTGGCGCTGGCTGCTCAGAAACTGCCGATCAAAACCAAATTTATTGTGCGTCATGACTTCGTGGCGTAAATAAATTTCAAATCTGAATGATATGTCAAAGAGAATCGATTTTATAAAGAGCCTGAAGGAACTGAGTGAAGAAGATCTGAAAGCGCGCATTCGCGAAGATGAAATGCGCCTCAAGAAGCTGGAATTTGCCCATGCCATTTCTCCGCTGGAGAATCCCATGAGCATTCGCAGTCTCCGCAAGGATATTGCCCGGCTGAAAACAGAGTTGAGAAGCAGGCAGCTGGCTTAATTAGCTAATTGGCCAATCAGCGCATTAGCAGGTTAGCACATTATCACAATTATCAAATTAATAAAATGGCTGAAAGAAATTTGCGTAAAACCAGGATCGGTTTGGTCACCAGCAACAGGATGAACAAAACGATTACCGTTTCCGTGGAAAGAAGGGTAAAGCACCCTATCTATGGTAAGTTCGTAAAAAAGACTACCAAGTTCCATGCGCATGATGAGAAGAACGAGTGCGCCATAGGGGATGTGGTGAAGATCATGGAAACGCGGCCGCTGAGCAAAACCAAACGCTGGCGCCTGGTGGAAGTATTGGAAAAAGCGAAATAAGACCCTGGCCCCTGGTGGGGCGTTAACAGGCTGTGCCCTTTGGAGTGGAATTGTGTGAACGGGGACATAACACGCTTAACTATAGAAGTAAAAAATTGTTACTAAAGTCCTGCCGATTCCGGTACACGGAGGAGGAACCAGGATAAGGCCTTTTAAAACTTAATACAATGATTCAGCAAGAAAGCAGATTGAATGTGGCTGATAACAGTGGTGCAAAAGAAGTATTGTGCATCCGTGTGCTGGGAAATAGCGGGCAGGATTATGCCAAAATCGGCGACAAGATTGTAGTAACTGTAAAAGACGCCATCCCTGCAGGCGGTATCAAAAAAGGAACTGTTACCAAAGCTGTTATTGTTCGTACCAAGAACAAGCTGCGCCGCAAAGACGGTTCTTATATCCGCTTCGATGACAATGCTGTGGTATTGTTGAACCAGGCCGACGAACCGAGAGGCACCCGTATTTTCGGACCCGTTGCCCGTGAGCTGCGCGATAAAGGGTATATGAAGATCATTTCCCTGGCGCCTGAAGTGCTGTAAGCCTTACACCACTCACCATCAAAATAAACATTCTCTTAAAGAGAAAACGTATATAACAATGAGCAACAGATTCAAACCAAAGTTTAATATTAAGAAAGGCGATACGGTGGTTGTCATTGCCGGTGAAGACAAGGACACCAAAAAGCCGCGCAAGGTGCTGGAGGTATATCCTGACAAGGCACGGGTGCTGGTAGAAGGGGTGAATATTGTAAAGCGGCATACCAAACCTTCTGCGCGCAACACGCGTGGAGGTATCATCCGCAAGGAAGCCGCCATTCACATTTCCAATGTTATGCTTTGGGATGCCAAAAAAGGTGAACCCACCCGCGTTAAGCGCACCCGCGAAAACGGCAAGCTGGTGAGAATATCCAAAAAATCGGACGAAAAGATATAATTGATGATTTAGCGATCCGGGCCTCAGCTGCACTGGTAGCGATGGTCCCGGGATCACAAATCACAAAATCAACATAAGATGAGCACAACAAAATATATTCCGCGCCTGGCGGACAGGTACAAAAAAGAAGTTGTACCTGCCTTGATGAAACGCTTTAACTATTCTTCGGTAATGCAGGTTCCGAAACTGGAAAAAATCTGCATTAACCGTGGGGTGAATGGTGCCGTGAATGACAAGAAGCTGGTAGATGTGGCCGTGGAGGAACTGACGCAGATCTCCGGTCAGAAAGCAGTTCCTACGCTGTCTAAAAAAGACATCTCCAACTTCAAACTGCGTAAGAACATGCCCATCGGCGCCCGTGTTACGCTGCGCGGTGCTAAGATGTACGAGTTCCTCGACAGGCTGATTTCCACTGCACTGCCCCGCGTGCGCGACTTCCGTGGCGTAAATGAAAAAGCGTTCGACGGTCGCGGTAACTATACGCTGGGTGTGACGGAGCAGATCATCTTCCCCGAGATCGATATCGACAAGGTGAACAAGATCACGGGTATGGATATCACCTTTGTAACGACTGCCCGCAACAATGAAGAAGCCTATGAGTTGTTGAAGGAACTGGGCATGCCGTTCAGGAACATCAAGAAAGATTAATCGGCCTTTGTGCTAATAATCGCATATTCAAATTTTCACATTTTCAAATTATAACAGATGGCTAAAGAGTCAGTAAAAGCCAGACAAAGAAAAAGGGAACGCATGGTTGCGCATTATGCCGAGAAGCGGGCTGCTTTGAAAGCTGCCGGCGATTGGAGAGCGCTGGATGAACTGCCGAAGAATTCTTCAAAGGTTCGTCTGAAAAACCGTTGCCAGTTAACCGGTCGCCCGAGAGGGTATATGCGTTACTTCGGCATCAGCCGCGTTACCTTCCGTGATATGGCTTTGCAGGGTAAAATACCTGGGGTGAAAAAAGCTTCCTGGTAATTGGAATGCCTGTTGGCAAAGACTCATTGAAGAAAAAATTCCAGGCTTTCACCTGCATTTTCAAAACATATAAAGTATTCAACTTAGATAAACATGGTAACTGATCCTATAGCAGATTTCCTGACCAGGATTCGGAATGCGCAGATGGCAGGTCACCGGATTGTTGAAATCCCGGCTTCGAACCTGAAAAAACGTATCACTGAGATTCTGTACGACCAGGGATATATTCTGAAATACAAGTTCGAGGATGATAACAAGCAGGGCGTTATCAAAATAGCCCTGAAGTATGATCCGCAGACGAAAGAACCCGCTATCAAGTCGCTGGAAAGAATCAGTCGCCCGGGTCTGCGTCAGTATTCCAGCCCTGCCAATTTCAAACGCGTTAAAAATGGTCTGGGCATTGCCATCCTGAGCACTTCGAAAGGAGTAATGACCGACAAACAGGCCAAGGCGCAGAATGTGGGTGGCGAAGTACTGTGTCACGTATATTAATACGGAGCAGCAAACTGTTAACATCGAACACGCTTCTGATACATTAAGCTCCCGCCTATAGGGGCTGACCGGTCAGGAGTAAATCAATCATAAAACGACAAACTCATTCATTATGTCTCGTATAGGTAAAGCACCGATAGTACTGCCGCAGGGCGTTACAGTGCAGGTGGACAATGCCAACGTGGTAACGGTAAAAGGCCCGAAAGGAGAACTCAAACAGGCTGTTGACCGCGATATCACCATTGAAGTAAATGATGGCAAAGTAGTATTCAAACGGCCTACCGACCAGATCAGGCACCGTTCCATGCACGGTTTGTACCGCGCCCTGGTAGCCAATATGGTAAAAGGCGTGACTACCGGTTTCCGCAAGGAACTGGAACTGGTGGGTGTAGGTTATAAAGCGGCTGCCCAGGGCAATATGCTCGACCTGTCGCTGGGCTACAGCCACAACATCCTGTTTGAAGTGCCGAAAGAACTGAAAGTATCTGCAGGACAGGAAAAAGGTCAGAACCCGATCATAGTGCTCGAAGGCATCGACAAGCAATTGCTTGGCCAGGTGGCAGCCAAATTGCGCAGCCTCCGCAAACCTGAACCGTACAAGGGTAAAGGTGTGAAATATGTAGGTGAGCAGATCCGCCGCAAGGCTGGTAAAGCTGCCGGTAAATAATTAGCTCATTAGCCCATTACAACCTCCTGGCAGTATCAGGGGTATAAAATAAAAGATCAATGAACACAAAACTTTTAAGAAGGCAGAAGATCCGGTACCGCATTCGTAAGAAAGTGTCCGGTACAGCTACCAAGCCGAGACTGTCTGTTTTCAGAAGCAATACCGACATCTATGTACAACTGATCGATGACGAAGCAGGCAGAACGCTGGCATCGGCTTCTTCCAGGGACAAGGATATCAAGGCGCAGAAAGGTACTAAGGTGGAAAAGAGCAGACTGGTAGGATTGGCCATTGCGCGCAAGGCGCAGGAACTGGGCATCACCCAGGTGGTTTTCGACCGCGGTGGTAACCTGTATCATGGCCGCGTGAAAAGTGTGGCCGATGGCGCCCGGGAAGGTGGATTGCAGTTCTAAATATTTCAGAAACAGAATAAAAAAATCGTAAATCGCTATAGATGGCAAAAGTTAATCTAAACAGGGTTAAAGCCGGCGACCTCGAGTTGAAAGAAAAGGTAGTGGCTATCAACCGCGTGGTAAAAACCACGAAGGGCGGTCGTGCCTTCAGTTTTTCAGCGCTGGTGGTTGTTGGAAATGAAAATGGTGTTGTAGGTCATGGTTTGGGAAAAGCCAAAGAAGTTCAGGAAGCCATAACCAAGGGCATTGAGGATGCGAAAAAGAATCTGATCAAAGTGCCCATCCGTCATGGTACCATTCCGCACGATCAGCTTGCCAAGGAAGGCGCTGCCAAGGTATTGATCAAACCTGCTGCCCACGGTACAGGTGTGATTGCCGGAGGCAGTATGCGCGCCGTACTGGAAAGCGCAGGCGTTACAGACGTACTGGCCAAGTCGCTGGGTTCTGCCAACCCGCACAACGTGGTAAAGGCAACCTTCAAGGCCCTGGCTATGCTGCGCGAACCGGTAGCCATCGCAAGAGACCGTAAATTAAGTCTGAAGAAAGTATTTAACGGGTAATACAGTTTCGGGTTGCCGGTTCTGGTGATTCATCGGATGAATGAAAGCCGTCCGAATGCATAACCGGAAAACAAAACGCGAAACACCAAACTCATTACGATGAAAAAGATAAAGATCACGTTGGTGAAAAGTCCCATTGACCGGCCGGAGCGGCAAAAGCTGACCCTGCGGGCGCTGGGCCTGAATAAAACAAATTCTTCCCGCGAAGTGGAAGCCACCCCCCAGATACTGGGTATGGTGCGCAAGGTGAACCATTTGGTGAAAGTGGAAGAAGTTGCATAATGTAATTTGCTAACTATCAAGCGAGGGGCGATTCCCCGTTGAGTAAAAATCAGTATTATGAAATTACATCAGATCAAACCCGCAGCGGGTGCTACACATCGCGAAAAACGTTTGGGTCGCGGCGAAGCTTCCGGTAAAGGAGGCACTTCTACAAAAGGTAACAAAGGCCATCAGTCTCGCAGTGGTTTCAAGAATAAAATGGCGCATGAAGGCGGCCAGATGCCTATTCAGCGTCGTTTGCCCAAGCGCGGTTTCAACAACATTCACCGCGTTGAATACAAAGTGTTCAACCTGGGCCAGATCGACCACCTGGTAGAAACCTATGGTCTCCAGGAATTCTCTCTCGAAAACCTGTATGTAAACGGACTGATCAGCCGTACCGATGTGGTTAAGATATTGGGTAACGGTGAATTGAAGAGCAAAATTACTTTCCGTGTGAATGCTGTTAGCGAGAAGGCAAAGGCAGCCATTGAAGCGGCCGGAGGCACGGTAGAAATTGTAAAGTAATTTCTGTAACTTGCGTAGACGCATTTTGCAATGCGTCTTTTTTTGTTTAAGCACATTGTTGCTTTCATTTTAAAAAATCTCTGCAATCCGTGAAAAAGTTCATACAGACGCTTAAAAATATCTGGAGCATCGAGGAACTGAGGAGCAAGATCCTGGTGACGATAACGCTCATTGCTATTTACCGTCTCGGTACGCACATCGTTCTACCGGGTATAAATCCTGCCGAGATCAAGGAATCTACTTCCGGCGGTGGCATTTTGGATATAATAGATGCATTTGCAGGGGGCGCTTTTTCACAGGCTTCTATCCTGGCATTGGGCATTATGCCTTATATCTCTGCATCTATCTTCATGCAGTTGATGACCATTCTCTATCCGCCTTTTGCAAAACTGCAGAAGGAAGGCGACAGCGGCAGAAAAAAAATCAACCAGTATACGCGTTATCTCACGGTGTTGGTAACCATTCTTCAGGCCAGCGCCTATGTGGCGTATTTGAACCAAACCAATGCCGCCGCCATGATCGATGCCTATAAACCCTATTTCTGGTTATCTACCACCATCATCCTTACAGCAGGTACGTTGTTCGTGATGTGGCTGGCCGAAAAAATTACCGACAAGGGTTTGGGCAATGGTAGTTCTGTGGTGATCATGGTGGGAATCCTGGCCCGTTTGCCGCAATCACTCTGGCAGGAGTGGACAGGCAAAACAGCTACCGGTGGCGGTGGTGGCCTGCTGATCTTTGTAATTGAAATTGCTGTGCTGGTAGCCATCATTATGGGCCTGATCGTGCTGATCCAGGGTGTTCGTAAAATACCCGTACAATACGCCAAACAAATTGTAGGTAACCGCCAGTTTGGTGGCGCGCGCCAGTTTTTGCCTATCAAGGTTAACAGCGCCGGTGTAATGCCTATCATCTTTGCGCAGGCGATCATGTTCCTGCCAACGCTGTTGTCTAATTTCGAAACCACCCGTGGTCTCGCGGCCGTATTCAGCGATCCTAAGAATTTCTGGTATATGGTGATCTATGCCGTCATGGTGATCGGCTTTACCTTCCTGTATACCGCGCTTATATTTAATCCCAAGCAGATTGCCGACGATTTGAAACGCAACAACGGATTTATTCCGGGCGTAAAACCTGGTCAGCCTACGGCTGATTATATCGGCTCGGTGATGGATAAAATCACCCTCCCGGGCGCCGTATTGCTGGCACTGGTAGGTATATTGCCTGGTTTTGCACAGCGCCTGGAAGTTACAGCCAGCTTTGCCACTTTCTTCGGCGGCACTTCGTTGCTGATCATGGTAGGTGTGGTACTGGATACCTTGCAGCAGATCGAAACCCAATTGCTGATGCGGCAATACGATGGTCTGATGAAGAGTGGCAGGATCCAGGGTCGCCAGGCTGCTTCTCCTGCAGCTATGTAAAACATTTGGAAGTATCGTATTTATGTATAAATAACCTGACAGCTTTGTAATCCATTGCTGTCAGGTTTTGTTCTTTACATAGTGATTGGTGGATGTTCATCACTCACTGGGCTAACTGAATAAACGCAATGATTTTCTACAAAACAGCAGCAGAAATTGAATTGATGCGCGAAAGCGCGCTCCTCGTAAGCAAAGCATTGACAGAAATTGCCAAAATCCTTAAACCCGGTCTTACCACGCTCTATCTCGATAAACTGATTGGCGAATTCATTCGCGATCACCAGGCCATCCCTTCCTTTTTAAACTACCGTGGCTATCCTTTCAACAGCTGCATATCGGTGAATGATGTGGTGGTGCATGGTTTTCCGGGCAACAATGAGTTGAAAGAAGGAGATATCATTTCTGTAGACATCGGCGTATTCAAAAATGGATTTCATGGCGATCATGCCTACACTTTCGCTATTGGTGATCCGGGCAAGGAAGTGATGCAACTGATCCGTGTTACCAAGGAAGCCCTGTATAAGGGCATTGAGAAAGCGGTAGTGGGCAATCGCATCGGCGACATAGCCTGGGCTATCCAGGAACATACCGAAAAAAAATATGGATATGGGGTGGTGCGCGAACTGGTAGGGCACGGATTGGGCCGCCATTTGCATGAAGACCCCCAGGTGCCCAACTATGGGCGTCGCGGTTCCGGCGCTGTATTGAAAGAAGGGCTGGTGCTGGCCATTGAGCCCATGATCAACCTGGGTAAAAAAGATGTGTATACCGAAGATGACGGCTGGACCGTTCGCACCACCGATGGCAAACCTTCTGTTCACTTTGAACACGATGTGTGTGTGAAAAAAGGAAAGGCTGATATACTGTCGGATTATAGCATTATTGAAGCGGCAGAAAAAGCCAATCCTAATCTTTATTGCGAATAATGCCCGGGCGGCATGCATAAATGCGAGCGGGAGCAAATGGCTGGGGAAATGCTGATGGCATGCCCTGGTGTGTATAACAGTGTACTATAGCCGCTGTGCAAAGACTTTCCCTGACGTATTATCCCGTGCTCGTGTCCGTGAAAAATCACACTTTTTTCGGGAATTTTCTCCTCATTACATTCATATTCAAACGAAATCCCTCCTGTACTTTTAACACCTAAAATCATTAACCTATGTCGTATGAAAAAGGTACAGGTATGGATGAACCGTTGCATGATGACCCGGTGCAGCATCTTCGTATTGAGAACGAGATACTGGCCATGAAAATCCGTGCAGAATATGGTGGTACTTTTCATGCCGGTTCAGGTTTGCCTCCTGAAATTGAAAACCGCTTCCTGAAAAATGTACTGGAATTTGAACAACGCATCAGCACAGCCAAACCTGTAAAGGTGTATGACAGTATCGGCAAGCCGGATTATATTAAAGCCGATGCCTTGCGGCCGGAACAGGCGGAGCAGGAACTGGCCCGTATTGAAAAATTGCTGGCGGCGCATGGAATAGCGGTAGACTTCATTCGTCCTCGTGATGCGCTGTTCCGGTATCGTTTTATTACGGAGGAATTTTTCCAGTTGGAAACCTGGGACGTCCATTTGCCAGGCCTGATGAAATGCTACGTCTACGAGGAATTTCATCCCGACCATGAGATAACCCTGCGCAATCACACGGCTACCATTGTGTCAGCCTGGTTAAACAGGTCACTGAGCGCCATGAAGTACCACCTGTGCAAGAATTTTATGGTGCCGGATGGTGGGCTGTATCCCCGCGAAAAAGCCCTGGCCAGGTTGCAACAGGCGCTGGACCAGTATGCTGCTTTTGAGCATACGCAGTATTCCATTGATGGCATTCTTATTTTCCCCAGACCAGGCAAATTGCCGGTGAAGGCATTGGCGCATGTGGATGGCACGATGAAATTTGTGGCCGTATTGAAGAATGGTTCGCGAAAGACCATCAATGGTCCCTTCAGGGTATATTATGCGTGTGAACAGGACCGCTGGGAATGTTTTTTCATTTATGTGCCGGGGTTTACTCAGTAGGGATCAGTGAAACGGCAACGTAGCTGCTATGGCATTCGTTCTGACACCAATATGCTGCTGCTACCTTGGTAAATCCGCATGCCACTTCATCCCCCGCCGGCGGCTATCGTGTGGACACAACGCCGGACCACCCCCATCCATGCAATAGTATTGGTGAGGTAGGATCGTGCTGGCGGAGGCGCCAGCGCGAACTTACCACATCAACAATGCCGCATGGACGGGGGGCCTAAGCTGCGTCCACACAATAGAAAAGGTGGTCCTTCAATTTACCCGCTCCCTGCTGCCCAATCCGCAATATATTTGCCGCCATGCCATCAAATAAAACACTGATCGTAATAGGCGGTGGAGCAGCAGGTTTTTTTTGTGCCGTGAATGCAGCGCGGATGAATCCGCAACTGGAAGTAATCATTTTGGAAAAAACCAATAAGGTACTGTCCAAAGTAAAAATTTCCGGTGGCGGCCGCTGCAATGTAACGCATGCCTGTTACCAGGTTGCCGATATGGTAGCGCGGTATCCCCGGGGCGCAAATTTTTTGAAGAAAGCCTTTCACCAGTTTTTTACCACCGACACCATTCGTTGGTTTGAAGAGAGAGGCGTGCCCCTGAAAGCAGAAGAAGACGGGCGTATGTTCCCGGTATCTGATTCCTCGCAAAGCATCATTCAATGCCTGCTGCGTGAGGCAGACAGGTACGGTGTGCAGGTGCGTATGCAAAGCGAAGTAAAAGGCATTCAAAAGGAAGGTGATCGGTTTACCATTCAATTGGCCGATGGCAGTGTGCTCTCCGCCTCTTATGTATGTGTGGCGGCCGGTGGTTATCCGAAAGCTACCATGTTTCAATGGTTGCAGGCAACAGGGCACACATTTGAACCTCCGGCGCCGTCTTTATTTACTTTTAATATACCGGGTCACCGGATCACCCGGTTGCCTGGTGTGTCTGTGCCCGATGTGCAGGTAAGGATCAACGGTAGTAAGCTGTTGTCGAGGGGACCGCTGTTGATTACCCATTGGGGACTGAGCGGACCTGCCATACTGCGGTTGTCTGCCTGGGGGGCACGGGAACTGGCCGATCGCGGATGGCAATGTACCATACAGGTAAACTGGCTCGGTGATCAGCACGAACAGGCGCTGGCAGAACAATTTCAATCGCTCCGCTTTAAACTTGCCCCGCAAAAAATAGTGAACCGCAATCCGTTTGGTCTTCCGCAAAGACTGTGGGAGTTTTTGCTCGAAGCATCTGGTGTGGATGCGGCACTGCGCTGGGCCGATTTGCCGGCCAAACCGCAAAACAGGCTCATCAAAAACCTGGTAGCACAGCCATTCACTGTGAGTGGAAAAACAACGTTCAAGGAAGAGTTTGTAACAGCCGGGGGTATACGATTAACAGAAATTGATCCGCAAACCATGGAAAGCCGGCTGGTACCTTCCTTATTCTTTGCCGGCGAAATTATGGATGTGGACGGTATTACCGGCGGCTTCAACTTTCAGCACGCCTGGACAAGCGGGTATGTGGCTGCCAGGACCATTAACGAAAAAGCAGGAAAGAATCAGGATTGAATACAGGTAAGCATTAAGCAGATTGATATAAAATATTGGAGGAATTACAAATATAACCGGGTCAAAAACCCGGTTATATGTTTTATGCCGTAGGCCAGACTCATGTAAATTTCCTGAATCAATTAAAACAACATAGTTGTAAATACCGGATCGGATTTATTCGGCTGGTTTTTCTCTTAAATGTCTCAGCAGCTAAAGCTTAAGACAAATTATAGCATGCGACGAAATTTCAAATGCGATTTGACTTACAACAGAACAGCAAATCGAAATGCTCAACTTCGGGCCGTCTATAGAAACTATGTTGTCTATCAGCGCTTTTTCACTGTCCTGCCAGCAACCTCCGGTGATAATTGATCTGCCCGATGTGATAATTAAGGTGCGATAAAAGGTACAACAGGAAATGCTCGGTAGTTACTGCTTCATCGAACACACGGATGGGATATTCTTTTTGCAGTTCATGTTTACTCACCTGTTCCAGCGTATCTTTTACGGCCATTTTCGTGGCGTCAATTTCATTCAGCAATTTTTGTTTGCTGATGTTTTTTAACGAAAATTCAGCATCACGGTTACGCACATAGCCGGAATTGCCCAGCACGGCGCCGATAAAATGTTGCAAATTGCCGGCCAGGTGAAGGCATAAATTACCACCGCTGTTTTTGATCCCTTCTTTTACCACCCATAAACTCTGATCGTCGGGATACAATTTGATTTCTTCTGCAAGCTTATCCAGGTCCTGGTCGAATAATCGGATCAATAAAGGTGTGATCATAGAAACAGTAAAATAATTTTGATAAATGTAATGAGAAAACTTTCTTTCTTAAAGCTACCGGCAAAAAAATATTGCAACGGGTTGCGGCGGCTGGTGATAGTGGTACCAGGAAACTAACGGTTTTTGGTGGTGGAAATTGGTGTACAGGCCAAATATGCTGCTTGTTCCCTGGTACATCCATATACTGGTCCATTCCCCGCTGGCACTATTGTGTGAGCACAAATCCGCTGCTGGTACTTTGGCTTATCCGGCTGGCTGTTCACCCCCCGCTGGCAGGGGCGCAGTACGATCTTACCATACCAACAATGTTGCATGGCGGGGTGGTCAATCACCTCCATCCATGAACCAGGTTTACGCAGTAAGTTGCTCCTGGCGCCCCCGCCAGCGGGGGATGGGGGTACCTTGATGTGCCGGGGATCGGTAGGTGATTAATTAACCTCCTGCTTTTCAATCAATTAACTGACAAAAAAACTCTCCCAAACGCTCCATCATTCAGCTTTTTGGCCTATCTTTGCAGGCCCGAATCAAAACCATCGGGTAAGTATCATGTTTGAAAAATTCATTGTTAAACAACTAAACGCTGATGCACAGGAGTCTTCTCCGGCCACTGCCGAAGAAACTACAGCGTCAACAAATGTACCTGCGCAGGCTCCCGAAGCTGAGACAAGTGCTCATGACGACTTCGACTGGAGTATCGACAAACGTAACGTAGCTACCTACAGCAAGGAAGAAAAAGAAAAGTACGATGCTGTATACGAAAGCACCTTTAAAGCTGTCACAGATGGCGAATTGGTGAAAGGATTGGTGGTTGCGCTCACCAAAACAGATGTTGTGATCAACATCGGTTTCAAAAGTGACGGCCTGGTGTCGTTAAACGAATTCCGCGACATGCCCAACCTCAAAGTAGGCGATGAAGTGGAAGTAATGGTGGTAGAGAAAGAAGACCGCGAAGGTCATCTTAACCTCAGCCGCAAACAGGCCCGTATTACCCGTGCCTGGGAAAAAATCGTGGAAGTACACAAAACCGGCGAAGTCATCACCGGTACCATCACTTCCAAAACCAAGGGTGGTCTTATCGTGGATGTGTTTGGTATGGAAACCTTCCTGCCCGGTTCGCAAATTGACGTTAAACCGGTTACCGACTACGATCAGTTCGTGGGCAAGACCATGGAGTTCAAGGTGGTGAAGATCAACGAGGCCATCAAGAACGCCGTAGTGTCGCACAAAGCACTGATCGAAAGCGATATCGAAGCACAACGTGCCGAAATCATGAGCAAGCTCGAAAGAGGCCAGGTGCTCGAAGGCACGATCAAGAACATTACCGATTTCGGTGCGTTCATGGACCTCGGTGGTCTCGACGGCCTGCTGTATATCACTGATATCAGTTGGGGACGTATCAGCCATCCGAGCGAAGTGCTGAAACTTGACCAGAAGCTGAAAGTGGTGGTGCTTGATTTCGATGATGAGAAGAAACGCATCAGCCTGGGTCTGAAACAACTCACACCGCATCCGTGGGATATCTTACCGGAAACCATACACGAAGGTGCTGTGGTGAAAGGCAAGGTGGTGAACATTGAAGACTACGGCGCATTCCTTGAAATCATGCCGGGTGTAGAAGGTCTGGTACACGTAAGTGAAATTACCTGGGCCAATACGCCGATCAATGCCAAGGAATTCTTTAAACTGGGTGATGAGTATGAAGCCAAGATCGTTACGCTCGACAAGGACAATCGCAAGATGAGCCTGTCTATCAAACAAATGAGCGAAGATCCCTGGAGCACCATCGAAACCAAATTCCCCGAAGGAAGCCGCCATACCGGCCTGGTAAAGAACATTACCCCGTATGGTGTGTTCGTGGAACTGGCCCCCGGCATCGGTGGTATGATCCACATCAGCGACCTCAGCTGGCTGAAGCGCTTCAACCATCCGAATGAATATACCAAGGTAGGTGAGAACATCGATGTGATCATCCTGGGTATTGATAAGGATAACCGCAAGCTGCAGCTCGGCCATAAACAACTGGAAGAAGATCCCTGGAATGCACTGCAAGGCACTTTTGCCGTAGGTTCTGTGCATGAAGGAACGGTGATCCGTCGCGATGACAAAGGCGCCATTGTACAATTGCCTTATGGGCTGGAAGGATTTGCTCCCAACCGTCACCTCACCAAAGAAGATGGCAAGAGCATCCAGGCCGACGAAACCGCCCAGTTCATGGTAATTGAGTTTGACCGCAACGAAAAACGCATCCTCGTTTCGCACACCCGTATGTGGGAGCAATCGAAGGTGGAAGAGAAAGAGGCTGCCAAGAAGGAAGCCCGTGCTGAAGCGGAAAAAACCAAGAAAGCCGTTAAGAGCATTCAGGGTAAGGTTGAAAAAGCTACCCTGGGCGACCTCGGCGCACTGGCAGAGATCAAGGAAAAGCTCAAGAAAGAAGAGAAACAGGGTGAAGGTGGCAGTGAAAACAAAGAACAACAGTAACTGAAAACCTTCCATTGAAGATACGGCGGCCCCCGTTTGGGGGCCGCTTTTCTATTAAACAACCCTCCATCCCGCTGCCTTGACCGCTTCCGGCACTACAGCTTTTGCTCAACCGAAATAGCATTGATGGCAGTCAATAACACAGGCCCTTACCCGAAACAGCTTTTGCAAAAGCTTGCACCCCGGAAAAACCGCATATAGTTTTGTTCCTGCATCTCCGGGACCACTCACCAGGTTCCCATCCTTGAAAACCCTTGTACATTTTCCATTCTCCTTTGATCTTTCCTCCAATTTCTCCTGAAAGACCTGGTTGCTACTAAACTAAATTGTACCCGTATGAAAAGTCTTTACCTGTCCCGCTACTGCATTGTATTACTCTTCATTGCTGCCACCCTCAGCGCCGTTGCTGCCCCGGAAACCATCAGGACCGGCTCGTACATCATCAACATGGGCATTACGCCACAGACAGTTGGCAATGGATTGAAACCCTATGGACTGGTATACAGTCTGCTGAAAAATTTCAAAGTGCCTGTAAAGTGGGTGATCAACGGGACTAAAGGGAGAAACGGAATTGATTTTGTACATAACGGCGTTGCTTACCGCGGTGGCACCTTCATTATTCCATTTGAATACAGAACAGCCTCCGTGAATGCCGAGATCAGTAACTGGGAAGCACAGGGCGTAGTAGGCAGCACAACGGTAGAAGATATGGTGCTGGACGTAATTAAAACACTGCACTACGCGCCCAACTGGACCATGGACAAAACCAATGGCGCCATAGTAGAAAACTATTTTGCCAATGCCGGCATTCCTTCATCCGCCTATGGCGGGGACAGCACCAACTGGAAAAATCCCGATCAACTCGGCGCCTGTGATGATATTTTCGTAATGCCTCATGCCGATCCTGCCTGGGCCGTTCACAACAACCTGCTTGCCTGGAACCGCGATCATAAAGGCAATTTATGGGTGGCCTGTCATGCTGTGAGTGAACTGGAAAATCTTACCGACCCTGTAAGCGGCACGCAGCTAAATTTTCTTACCACCGGAGGAATGGTGCCCTGGAAAGATCACAAATTTGATGCTACGCCTCCCTACCAGTATGCAGACAATGGTCACCCGATTATGCAGTTTATGGACATCATGGACAATGCCACCATTAATGGTTCTGAACGCACCTTTTTGCCTAAATCCGGCAGTGCGTGGCGCAGCACGACTACGCTGGGAGTGTATGATACTACCAACACGCATTTCCCAACACTGTCTACGGGTCCGGCTGCTATTGTTGCTTACGGCCACGCTTTTGGCGACAGCAGTCGCGGTGTGGTGATGTACCAGGGAGGCCACGAACACAATGCTTCCGGAACAACAGCTGAACAGGTAGCTGCACAACGTGCCTTCTTCAACTTCTCCTTCTTTGTAGCTGTTGACCGCTATGTCCTGCTCGAGGCCACTATCACCGGGTTACCGGAAGTAATAGTGGGCAACCAGCAATACGATCTCTCGTTCACCGTACCTCCGGGCATTGACCTGGGCAATTATACTATACAATGGATAAGCAGCAGTGGCGGTACCTTTTCGCCCAATGCCAACAGTCATGAAGTGACCTTTACGCCTCCTGTTGGTGCGGAGCCTTGCATTGTAAGCGTAACCATTACCGATGGCTGCGGCAAGGAAGTGTTTTCCAGCAAAGGCACGTTCATTACCGGCGCGCTGCCCGACCGCATCAAACTGGAAGGCCGGTTCGATCCTACGCATCAACAGGCGGTGCTCAACTGGACGGCTACCGATAACAGCCAGGTGGAACAATTTGAAGTACAACGTGCTGCCGGCAACCAATCTTTTCAAACCATTGCCATGATGCCTGCCAGCAAAGGTGTGGAAAGCGCCAGCTATTCCTATACAGATGGCGGTTGTAACGCAGGCGCCTGTAAATACCGTTTGCTGGTGCATAAACGCTCCGGCAGCAGCAATTATACCAACACTATTTTAATCGAAACTAACCTTAATGGTAAACCGAATATTACCTTATTGGGCAATCCTTCACGCGACGTAGTAACATTTACCTGTGAGTCGTACCCTTCAGGCATGCTTACCGCCACACTGTTTGATTTGAATGGAAGGATTGTAACCAGGAAAACCCTTGTGGTAAAGGGTTACAGGCAATTGGTGGCTTTGGACGCACAGCACATCCCCCCCGGGGCCTATGTGTTGCAGGTAGTGACAGGGATGCAAGCTGTTGTTCGCAAGATAACTGTAGTGAAGTGAATAGAAGGAAAGAACACTGTATTGCTGTATTCAGGCTGACAATTGTCAAATAAAGCAAAAAACGCTCTGCAAAGAGCGTTTTTTTTATGCGCGCACATAATTTTTCGAACTAAAGTTCCGTTAGGTTTATACTTAACAGGAAATAAAGAAAAACCTATACACAATCTTCCGTTAAGCCTTATCCCTTTTAGATGTTTTCGGATTTGAAACTTACTACCTTAACCCTTATCCTATCCCTGTAAACCCTTATCCCATGGAAAAAAGATCCAATAGCCGCCGGATTTGTGAGCGGCTTTTTTTTATTGCAGCATCTCCAACTGCGGCTTACCAAAATGTTCCAGCGAATTGAGTTTAAGATCAGCAGCCTCCCATCGTGATTCATGGTGAACAGCAGGCGCCGGCACAATCACACATTTCATGCGTGCAGCTTTCGCAGCGATCATTCCATTAAAGCTGTCTTCAAAACAAACACATTCATTGGGCCGTGCGGCCAGCAACAACGCACAATCCATATATACCTGCGGATGCGGTTTGCCGAACGGGAGTTTCTCTGCAGAAGTAATGGCGTCGAGATAATCACGAATCTGTAGTTTGTCAACCACCATATTGATCAATCGCATGGGCGAAGAAGATGCCAGTCCAATGCGAAATTGTTGCTCTCTGAAAAATTGCAGGATATAATGAACGCCTGGCATGGGCTGGCCTTTTTCCCTGATAATTTCCAGTGCCTTTTGTTCCACATTTTCTATTGCGGCTGCTGCGTGTTTTTTATCCAGGTTAAAATAAGTGAACCAGTAATCAATCCATTCCGG
Source organism: uncultured Chitinophagaceae bacterium (assembly GCA_937961055.1). GTDB lineage: Bacteria > Bacteroidota > Bacteroidia > Chitinophagales > Chitinophagaceae > CALCIN01. The sequence continues at coordinate 127,517 of CALCIN010000045.1, forward strand.
CGTACGCAAGCCGGTGGTGCTGTGGTATTGTGCATCTGTAAGCGTTACACCAAATTCCCTTAACACTGCTGCGCCAGCTTCCTGCCACGATGGCTCCGAGTCGATCAGCAGGCCGTCCATATCGAAAATAACAGTGGATAATTTCATGGCGGCAAAGATAGGGGTGGAAGCATTGCTTCAGCCAGATCGGTAGCTTTTTCCAGGGCAGCTTTCAATGGGCTGTATTTTGGTTGTTTGCAAACCGTTTGTATGTTATCCGTTTTGTTAAGAAATTCATTAAAATACGGCTTTACACAAAGGATGGTGCCGGGAGGTAGTATAAAACAATTGCCTAACTTCGGCAGTCATGGCGCTCCGTAAGGCGTGCACGCACTAAAACAATCGTATCAGGCATGGGAATTTTGAAAGAAAGATGGATGCATTTTAAATTGGTAAGAAAGCTGGTGTACACACTGGTGGGCATTATCACTTATCCGGGTTTGGTATGGGTGAACAAACTGCGCATCAGGGGCACGGAGCATATCAAAAACCTGCCGCGGGGCAATGTGTTGTTTGTCAGTAATCACCAGACCTACTTTGCAGATGTGATTACCTTTCTTCATATTTTCTGTGCAGTAAAATGGGGCAAAAGCAATAAACTGGGCGTGCCTTATTACCTGCTCAACCCTTTTACACGCGTGTATTATGTAGCTGCAGAAGAAACGATGCGTGCCTCCTGGATCAGTCGCCTGTTTACTATGGCCGGCGCTCTTACAGTAAAAAGGACCTGGCGTCCTGAAGGCAACGAAGTACGCAAAGGGTTGGACCCTTCCGATACACGGAAGATTTTGCGTGCACTGGAAAACAACTGGGTGATCACTTTTCCGCAGGGAACCACCACGCCTTTTGCGCCGGGACGAAAAGGTACTGCCCATATCATCAAATTGTCAAAACCCGTAGTCATTCCTGTGGTGATCGATGGGTTCTCCGAAGCATTCAATAAAAAAGGACTGCAATTCAGAAAGCCAGGCACGCTGCTCTCCGTCACCTTCAAACCACCTATGAGTATCGACTATACAGCACCGGTAGATGAAATTTTGGACCAGGTGATGGAGGCTATCGAGCAGAAGAAGGCAATTAGCTGATGTGTGACATTGCCTGTTTGCTATTGACCACTTTGGTACAAATGGATCTTCATTAGCACATTGACAAATTGTTCCACCAGCACATTAAGAAAACAGCGCCTTCAATTCAGTGGCATCATCCGGTTTCATTTTGCCGCCAAGGATGAGCCGTAGCTGTCGGCGTCGCAGGGCGCCTTCAAAGAGTTTCTTTTCTTCCTCCGATTCGGGAATCAAAGCGGGCACCGGGCGCGGTTTGCCAAAGGGATCGAGTGCAACAAATGTATAGTAGGCTTCGTTGCTTTTGTATTTGTATTGCTTGAGCGCGTCTTCGCCCCATACTTTCATATATACTTCCATCGAAGTATTGAAGGCTCTTGAAACCTTTGCTTCGATATGCACTACATTGCCCAGCTTGATGGGGTTTTCAAAGGAAATATTGTCTACAGAAGCCGTTACCACCGGTTCACCGCAATGTTTCATGGCAGCCAGTGCGGCGGCAATGTCCATCCAGTACATCAATCTGCCACCCATCAGGTTGCCAAACGTATTGGTATCGTTGGGCAATACCAGTTCCGTCATGGTCACTGCCGATTCCTTGGCTGTTTTTGATTGTCCGTTCATGAGGGAAAAATTTGGGCAAAGATAAAGCGGAAAGGAGGGATGGAAGTCAGCTGGCTATACTACTTCTTTCTCAAGTGTACTTAAAAACGCATCGTCTACATCTGCCCCAATACCCGGCGTGTCCGGTAGCTGCAAAATGTATCCCTTATACCGAACCCCTCCGGTAACAGGATCTGTTTTATGGCCCATCAGGCACGTGTCCATATCGTAAAAAATGATGTTGTCGTGCGCCAGTGAAAAATGCACCGCTGCCGACAGCGCAATGCGACTTTCCAGCATGCCGCCCATCATGCAGGGCACCTGGTGGCGGGCGCATACTTCATGGATTCGGCGCGCTTCCGCAATACCCCCTGATTTGGCAAATTTTATGTTTACATAATCACAGGCTTTTTCGCGAATCAGTCTGGCCGCATCGTGGTGATCGAACACGCTTTCATCGGCCATTATTTTTACCGGCGAATGTTTTACCAGTTCAGGCAGCAGGTGATCATTCCAACGACGCATGGGTTGTTCGCAGAATTGTATGCTATAGGGCGCCATCGCAGTTAATGCGTACAGCGCCTCTTCGTAGTTCCAACCCTGGTTGGCGTCGATGCGCAGCAATATGTCGGGACCAACCGCTTCCCGTATCATGCGCACTCTTTCCACATCCTGCTTTGGGGCTTTGCCAAGTTTTATTTTGATGATGCGCACGCCCTGTTGCACATATTGCCGTGCAGTGGCGGCCATGTTTTCCGGTGTATCGATGCCAATGGTAAGGTCGGTTTCCGGTTCTTTGTACACACCACCCAAATATTTGTACAGTGGCTGGCCGGCCGCTTTGGCGGCAAGATCGTACAGGGCCATATCGAAGGCGCTTTTGATAGTACTGTTGAAAGCAGTAAACCAATGCAATTCCTGTAAACGGTCTTCTATGGCGGAAGCATCTTTGTGCTTCCAAAGGGCGGCAAATTCCTTTGCCATCTCAAAACAGGTAGCCTGCGTTTCTCCTACTATCATCGGAAATGCAGAACATTCTCCTACACCATATATGCCCGCATCGGTGTGTACGCGTATGAAGGTATTCTGGGCAAAATGCATGGTGCCCGTAGCGATGGTAAACGGATGCATCGGAATGCTGAACTTCCAGATCTCTGTACGAACTATTTTCATGTCGGGTGCAATTGTACGGTGTGAAAATAACCAAATTGACAGCTATCACAGACAAATTTTATGACGAGGGTAATAATTTGCTTTATGGCAACTGCGCCTGATGAGAATCAGTTAATTTTCCCCCTGCCCCCTGTTTACATTTTCAATTTTACCTCCTACCTTCGCGGCTAACATTTGTTAGCAGTTTATGCAAAAAGGTTCTCCCGTTGTATCCTTCGACAATACAGAAAACACATTTGCTTATAAATCCGACAAAGAACTCCGCAAAGCCCGTTTTCTTTTTTCCAGTATGAACAATGCCGCCCTGGTGAACTTCGGTATCAAAGTAACGCCGTGGGCCATCAGGGTGGGACTGCCGGTGAAAGGACTGATCCGCAACACGATCTTCCGGCAGTTCGTAGGTGGCGAAACACTGGAAGAAACGGCCATGGTAGCTGATAAACTGGGACAATACGGCGTGCAGGTGATTCTCGATTATGGCGTGGAAGGAAAGGAGGGTGAAGCAAATTTTGATCATGCCTGCGAAGAATTCATTCGCGTGATCCGCTTTGCTGCCGGCAAACCGGGTGTGCCCTACATGAGTGTAAAAGTTACCGGCATTGCACGGTTTGGATTGCTGGAGAAACTCGATGCTGCCGCCACGGATAAAAGCGGCTACGAGGGAAAAGTGCACACCGAGGTGCTTACTGATGCAGAAAAAGAAGAGTGGGGGCGTGTTGTACAACGATTATCCCGCATTTGCGAAGCGGCTGCCGCCGCCCATACCGGCGTATTTATCGATGCAGAAGAATCGTGGATACAGGACCCTGTTGATGCCATTACCATGCAAATGATGGAGCAGTTCAACAAGGAAAAGGCCGTTGTGTTTAATACCATACAACTGTACCGACACGACCGGTTGCAATTTTTGAAAGACAGTTATGCATACGCCGCTGCCAAAGGGTTCATACTCGGCGCCAAACTGGTGCGCGGCGCGTATATGGAAAAAGAACGTAAGCGCGCTGCCGAGTTAGGCTATCCGTCACCGATACAACCTGATAAAGAAGCGTCTGATCGCGATTACAATAAAGCCATTGAATTTTGTATTGATCATATCGACAGGATTGCGATGATCGTTGCTTCGCATAATGAATACAGCAATTTGTATGCTACCGAACTATTGGAGAAAAAAGGATTGCCCCATAATCATCCGCATGTTCATTTTTCACAGCTGTATGGTATGAGCGATCATATCACCTTCAACCTGGCAAAAGCAGGATATTCCGTAAGCAAGTATTTGCCTTTTGGTCCTATCAAGGATGTGATTCCTTATCTCATGCGCAGAGCACAGGAGAATTCTTCTGTATCGGGCCAAACAGGTCGTGAGCTGAGCCTGATCAAAAAAGAGTTGCGGAGAAGGAGAATGGCGAAAGTATAAGAAAATGCAAGACCTATAAGGTTGGATGCGTCATGATGTGGCGCCGCCAACTGTATAGGTCATTTTATAAAAGGGAAAAATCAGCAAATAATTTTTAACGCAGCTCTTCTTCAAACGCCTTCAGCGTTCTTTCCCAGGCAAGCTTTGCGGCAGCTTCATTATAACGCGTGGGAGCGGTATCGTTGTTGAAAGCATGTTGTGCGCCTTCGTAAATAAACAGTTCATATTTAACGCCTGCTTTCTTCAGCGCATCTTCATACGCAGGAATGCCCGCATTCACGCGTTCATCCAGGCCGCCATAATGTAGTTGTATGCGTGCTTTTATTTTAGGCACATCTTCCACTTTGGGTTGACGCCCATAATACGGTACGGCAATTTTCAAATCCGGTACGTGCACCGCCAGTTCATTTGCCATGGCGCCTCCCCAGCAAAATCCTACGCAACCGATCCTGCCGTTGCTTTCTTCTCTCGACTTGAGATAATCAAATGCCTTGATGAAATTATTGAGGTTTTGTTGCTGATCTATTTTACCAAACATACTGCGTGCTTCATCTTCATTGGACGGCGTACCGCCCTGCGGGCTCAGCGCATCCGGCGCAAGGGCAAGATAGCCTGCCAGCGCTACGCGGCGCGTTACGTCTTCGATATGCGGATTGAGTCCGCGGTTTTCATGAATTACCACCACTGAACCAAACTTGCCGGATTTATTGGGTTTGGCCAGGTAGCCCTTCATGGTGCAGTTATCACCGGGATAGGTAATGCGTTCAGTGCTGATGCGTTCGTCCTGGTCGGGAATGGTTTGCGCATGGGCATAGTTTACTTCCAGCATGGGCAGGATGGCCAGCGCTGCCGCCATGCTGCCGGTAAGTTTTGCCAGCCGGCGCAGGAATTCTTCCCGCGGCAGCGGCGCATGCGTATACTCGTCGAAGAGATTAATGATTTGCTGGTTCATATGCATGGTGATTGGTGTAAGGAGGAATATTAAAGTTAATGAAAAACATGGGTAGCGCCCCATCCATGAAGCAGGTTGGGTCAGTAATTTCGTGCTGCGTCCCCGATTTTCTTAACTTAGTACTTAATTGCCGATCCAATACTTCCTCCGGACTGTTAGCTCAGTTGGTTCAGAGCGCTGCTTTGACAGAGCAGAGGTCACTGGTTCGAACCCGGTACAGTCCACCAGGCCTGTCATTTTATAATGCGGAATACCCGTAACGAATCGTCATTCACCGCCACCAATACCATTTTCCCTCTTTTGCCTGCATCGAGCAGTTTCATACTCTTCACATCGCCGTCGATCAAAAATCCGCTCTCCACCGTACGGACCGGGGTAAATCCAAGTTTACCATCGCCTTTCAAAAACAATCCGTACAGCGCATCCTGACGGCCCGCCATCACTTCCATCTGGTATTCATTACCGGCCAGCAGCAGGTCCAGGTTTCCGTCACCGTCCAGATCTTCACATAGTAAGGCATTCACCGGGGCAAACTGCGCTTCCACCGGCAGTACGTGTTTGACGAATTGACCGTTGCCTTTGTTTTCAAACAAACAAGTTGCGGTTTCTTCACAGGTCAGTTCCAGCAGGTTGTTTCTGTCCGCAAAAATATCCGTGGCGCCCATGGCAACAAACTCACGGTGATGGACAAACTTTTTCTTAAGTGCCGGCACCTGCGAGGTAAGCATGTCCTTGCCAATAGCCGGAAACAATTTGCGGTCACCATTATCGGTTTTGATATGGTAAAACATTACGGGATCAATGCTGCCATTGTTGTCGATGTCTTTCGCGTATAATTTCATGGGGTAGGTAGGACTGGTTTTATAATTACAGTTCAAACCAAAATTGCCAGCCACAATATCGATATCACCGTCCTTGTCGATGTCTGCAGCCACCAGGCTTCGCCACATCCCTTTGATCCCGGTAAGCCCGGTTTGGTCCGTTACTTCTTCCAGTTTGCCGGAACGGTTGGCGAAAAAGCGAACAGGCATCCACTCACCGGCTACTATAAGATCGGGGGTTTGATCATTGTTGAAATCGGTCCACACAGCTGCCGTGATCATACCGGCCTCTTGCAATGCAGGACAAACCGAAGCGGTGCTATTGGTAAAAACGCCCTGGTTGTTTATAAGAATAAAACTTTTGGGAGCCAGCGGGAATTGTTTGGATACGCGACCGCCGATAAAGAGGTCCAGGTCGCCATCACCATCAATATCGGCGGTGGTAACACAGCCTGCAATGGTTTTTACAGATTCGGGTATGGCATTGACGTCTTCCGTAAAATTGCCTTTGCCATCATTGCGGTACAACCGTGGCACATACCAGGGAGCGTTTTCTTCATAACGCACATCGCCGCAGGTAATCAACAAATCTTTATCATTATCGCCATCGGCATCGAACAGCAAACAATCCATATCTTCCTGCATCTTACCCGGGCCATGCAATGGTTTTGCAACAAAACTGCCGTTGGGTTGCTGTATAAAACAGTAGCCTGATGCATTGAAGCCGCCGCCTACAAAGAAATCTTCCAGTCCGTCGCCATTTACATCACCGGTAGTAATAAAGGGCCCGAGTTGCGAATATTTTTGCGGCAACAATCGTTGAACGGCAAAATCGTTGAACTCGGTTTCCTTGTGCCGGTATTGCAATCCATACCGGCCCGTTACATCCTGGAACAGTGGAGGCGTTTGTTCTGCCGGTACATCATAATAAGTGGCTGCATCCTGTTTATTAATGATCAATAAGGTGTCTGCAGGGACCTGGTATAACCTGTTCATTTTGTTATCAGGCCAGAGGACGTGTACGGAGTCCACTGTAGTTTCCCGGCCAATACCAAAAGTAATTTTTGTGTCCATGGTAGACAGGTATCCGCGTACCGGCATTTGTTCCTGCAGTTGCACACCATTTTTCGTATACACAAAAATTTTGCAGCCGATACCTTTCCGGTTCAGGCTATCGCCCTGCAATTCCAGTTGCAGGTAGTGGTTGGCAACCGGTTGCTGCCGGGCATTGTTGATGTATACAAATGCTTCCTGGTTGATGTTGTTTATGACCAGGTCAAGATCGCCGTCGTTATCGAGGTCGGCCCAGGCGGCGCCATTGCTCATGGAAATTGTTCCCATGCCCACACTGTCTGCCACATTGCGGAACGTGAGATCGGTGTTGTTGAGAAAGAAATAATTTTTAAGCCGCACGTGTTCCAGCGACGCCAGTTTTTCCTTGATGATTTGTTTTCGCGCAGCTTCATCCTGCATGCCTGCCACCGTAGTGGTAAATTGGACAAAATCGGCATTGATGAAATCGCGGCCAATGCCATTGGTGACGTGCATGTCTTTATACCCGTCGTTGTCGAAGTCGGCCATCAGCACGCTCCAGCTCCAGTCGGTTTCGGATATGCCTGCCAGTTGCCCTATTTCGCTGAAAAAAGGAATGGATTTGTTGCCGCTGGCGCGCGTGCCGTTGTGCAGGTGCAGCATGTTGCGCATGAACTCCGGTTCGTAATGCATATTGCGTTCCATCTGGTAGCGCTCGTACGACATGAACGAAAAGGTCACTTTTTTCCGCTCGTTGGTTTCGGGCATCATATCCATGGTGGCAATATCCGGTAATGCATCGTTGTTGATATCAGCAACATCGGCGCCCATGCCGGAATAGCTCTGGTGTTTCAATGATGCAGCGATGGTGTTGGTGAAGGTGCCGTCCTGGTTATTGATCCAGAGAAAATCATTGCTGAGAAAATCATCTGATACATAAATGTCGGGCCAGTTATCGTTATTAAAATCACTTACTACCACACCCAGTCCATAACCGTCTTCTTTGATGCCTGCTTCCAATGTTACATCGGTAAAATGCGGGTGGTCGCTTCCGTTAGCAATGCCATCATTTCTGTAGAGCCTGTCATTGGCAGGAGAGGTGCCTGTGAGGTTGCGGGGGAAAATGGTATTGGCATTGGGACCATTCAGCATATAGTTGGTAAGATACATGTCCAGGTCACCGTCTTTATCGTAGTCAAAAAAGGTAGCCTGTGTGGAGTAACTGGAATCCGCCAGTCCATACAGTTCGGCTTCTTCGCGAAAAGTGAGGTCTTTCTGATTGATGAACAACAGGTTTTTGGCGCGGGTAGTAAGATTTTTACCGAATGCGCACACGTAAATATCATCGTAACCATCGGCGTTAATATCAACGATGCTAACGCCGGTTGCCCAAATGTTAGTGCCAACGCCTGCCTTTTCGGTAATGTCTTCAAACTGGTTGTTACCTTTATTAATATAGAGGCGACTGCTTACCTGGTTGCCGGAAAAGTAAATGTCTTTCAGTCCGTCGTTGTTGAAATCGCCTATACCCACGCCGCCGCCCATGTAGGCAAACTCCAGTATGAGGCTGGAATCGGTGAGCGCTTCAGTAATAATATTTTTAAAATGAATGCCGCTTGTTGCAGGCGAAAGTTGCGTAAAGAGCGTGGGTTGCTTTTCGTTGCTGCAACTGGTGTACAGCGAGATGGCAAACAAAAGCAGGAAAGTATTTCTGTAAAGCATAACTGGCAAATGTGAGTTGAATAATTTTAAAGTCGATTGTTAAATCGATTTACCAAGAATAACAATTTCTTTTTGTGCAGGGTACCAATGGGTGGATTTCTAAATAAGACCATTCATTGTTGCAACATTCTAACGGTTATTTTGCACGAAATGCGTGTAATCGGTTGCATTTTAAAAAAAATATCCGAAATTGTTTCCGCAAATGCAGCGGAATGTTATTAAAAACCTGTCCTGGTCCCAAAATTTGCAACTACTTTAATCGGTTGCGGATAACAGCGATCTCTAATGTCAGATTGCTATGGACCATTACCAAAACGACTTGCCGTCACTGATGAAAAAAACTGCTGTTCTGGAGAACGATTGGCTGCAACGACTGCAACAGGGGGATGAGCAGGCTCTTACTGCCATCATGCGACATTATTATACCAACCTGTATAATTATGGCGCGCGTTTTACAAAAGATGATGGACTGATAAGGGATTGTATACAGGAAGTTTTCATCAGTTTATGGCAAAGAAGGGAAAGTGTTACTTCTATTTTGTCGCCCCGGTATTATTTGTTACGCGCGGTGAAGAACAAGGTATTGAAATCGCTGGACCGCAACAAACGAAAAGCCGATAGTGCCTATCTCAACGGCGATGAGTACGATTTCTTTATAGAATTCTCCATAGAAAAATTCATCATCGAAAAACAGATCAGCGAAGAGAAGGCGGAAGCGCTTCGCCGGACATTGTCACTCCTTTCAAAAAGACAGCAGGAAGTGATCTACCTGAAATATTACCAGCACCTTGACCACGGGCAGATTGCCGACCTGATGCATATCAGCCGCCAGTCAGTATACAACCTGTTGCACGAAAGCATTATGAAACTGCGCAATTTATGGAAGCCGGAGATTGTAACGCAGTGAGCTAATGGCCGGCCTGATGCATATGCGCCACCAGTCAGTATACGAAAGCACTATACAGCTGAGCAAGCCCGAGGATGTAACGCAGTGAGCCGGCCCGTGAAAGGATTCGCTTTGCCAATGTCTTTGCAGGCGCGCTGAAGTATCTGCGTTGCAATCGTTGCATGGTGATGCAACTCCGTCTTACCCAACGCGTGCCACCGGCACCCAAAAAATTCTCTCCCCCGATCCAGTAGATTTTCCCACGCCGCGGTACTTAATGTATATAACAGGGTTAGTATGAAAGATTTCAGGCTTTACGATATCATGGACTTTGTCATGGACGAAGATTTCATCCGCTGGGTGCAGGAAAAGCGTCCGGAAGATGAGGCCTTCTGGACCAACTGGTTACAACAGTACCCCGAAAAACACCTGCTGGTGGCGGAAGCTCGGCGGATACTGGAATCTATTCATATAGAAGAAAGTGTTTTTTCAGCAGCGGAACTGGACCGGGAAGCCGACCGCCTGCTGCAAACCATTCGGGACCAGCCCTTTCGCTTGAACAAAGGCCGTGTAAAAACCATACCCAGTCGCTGGCTGATGGCCGCGGTGACCATAGGCGTGATTGTTGCGGCGGTGGTATACAAGCCTACCGATATGCCATCGTCGCCGGAGATTTCGGAAGAACCCTACACCTATGCGCGTCTTACCTCTTCCAAATCGCTGATAGAACAGGTTAATACTTCTGATAAACCCATCATCGTATCGCTGGCAGACGGCAGCCAGGTAGAACTGGCAGTAAACAGTCGCATCAGTTACCCGCGTAGTTTCGACAGTGCGGGCAGTCGCGATGTATACCTGAGCGGTGAAGCTTTTTTCCGTGTAGCACGGAATCCCAATATGCCTTTCCGGGTATTTGCCAATGAGATTGTTACAAAGGTGCTCGGCACCAGTTTCATGGTGCGTTCATTCGAAAAAGATTCTGTGATACAGGTAACGGTAAAAACGGGAAAGGTAAGCGTGTATTCACAATCCGGCGCAACCGCCACGAAGAAAAAGGATACGCCGGAAATACAAAGCGGTATCATTCTTACGCCCAACCAGCAACTTACGTACAGCAAGGAAGAACAGAAGTTTCACAAGCTGCTGTTGCCCCGGCCGGTAATGATTGTACCGGTGTCTGTTGACCGCAGCATGGTGTATGAAGATACGCCGCTTGAAGAAGTATTTGCGCAGATCAGTAAAGCATACGGCATCAACATCGTGTATGACAATGAATTGCTGAAGAACTGCACCGTTACTGCCGATTTGCGGAAGGAAGCATTTTATGACAAGCTGGACCTGATCTGCCGGGCCATTGGCGCTACCTATGAAGTCATTGATGGCCAGGTAGTAATAACATCTAACGGTTGTCTATAACAATTGCGGAAACGCTTTAAACTTTAAAAAACTTTTTATGCATATACCACCAGACTAAACTTATGAAAAACAAAGCCGGTGTTGCTGCAACAACCCCGGCTTGCCTGAACGTGGTAATTGCTTGCCACGCACATGTTTTGATTTTTAACAGATCGCATTAACCAAAACGATTCAAAGTTATGAAAAAACGACTCGTTAACCAGTTAATTTACGGGTTTATGAGAGTAGGATTGCTGCCATTATTGCTTATTCTTAGCCTGAGCGCCGTCATATACGCCAAGCCCTCCAATGGGCAACAGGTATTGAACCGGCGGGTTACCGTGGCGGCAGACCAACGGGAAATACGCACTATCCTCAATGAACTGAGCCGACAGGCCGAAATCAAGTTTGTCTACAGTTCGCAGAAAATCCCTACCAGGAAAAAAGTATCTCTGCAGGCCAAAGATCAGCGCCTGGGGGATGTACTGCATACCATATTCGCACCCCTGAATGTATTCTATTATGTATCGGGCACCCAGATTGTATTGATGCGCCGGGGCGCCGAGGGCGATGGCCCTTCCAATACCAAAGAAGAGCACGGTAACGGCACATCCTATGTGGAAGAAGACCCGTTCAAAACAGTGAGCGGTCGGGTTACCAATACCATCGGTGATCCCCTGGCAGGTGTGTCTGTAACCGTTAGAGGAACGAGTCGCGGTACCAGCACCGGTACAGACGGAACTTACAGCATCAATGTGGAAGTGGGAGAAACCCTGGATTTTACCATGGTAGGGTACAGGGTGCATTCTGTAAGGGTTGGCGAAGCCAATACCATTAACGTGCAACTGGAAGCCGAGATATCGAACCTCAATGAAATCGTGGTAGTAGGTTACGGTACCCAGAAACGTACCAACCTTACCGGCGCCATTGCTTCGGTAAACAGCAAGACCATCAACGAATTGCCTGTAGCCAGCGTGGAGCAGGCCCTGCAGGGACGTGTGGCCGGTTTAACGGTGACCAATAATGGTGGCCCCGGTACTTCGCCGATTGTACGCATTCGCGGTATCAGCTCTATCAGCTTCGCTTCTGACCCGCTGTATGTGATTGACGGTTTTCCTACAGGCAATCTTTCCAATTTCGACAGCCGCGATATTGAACAGGTAGAGGTATTGAAAGATGCGAGTGCCGCCGCCATCTATGGTTCAAGGGCTACCAATGGTGTGATTCTTATCACTACCAAAAAAGGCCGCCGCGACGGCAAAATGCGCGTTAACCTCGATTCCTACGTAGGCACACAAAGCCCGTGGAAAAAAATTGACCTGTTGAATACCGAGCAATACCTGGTGTATGAAAGAATGTTGAACGGCAATGCCGGTATCGGGTTGCCCCCCAGGCTGGAGCCCGCCAATTTCAACCAGCCTATTTATGACGGTGCTACTCAAACGTATGCGCAAACCAATACCGACTGGCAGGACGCTTATTTCAAGAACGGCATTATCACCCAGCATAATATTTCTGTAGCCGGCGGCAACGACAAATCGCGTTTCTATTCTTCTGCCGGTTATTTCAAACAGGAAGCCATTGTACAGGCATTGAATTATGAAAGGGGCAATTTCCGCATCAATTCCGATCATAACATCAGCAAGACGTTTTCTTTTGGTGAAAACCTCTTCCTCTCTTACTCCGACCAGTATTACGACAATACGGGAGGCAACCGTACACGCCTGGTAAATGTGGTGCGTAGCCTTCCATACCTGCCGGTGTATGATCCTACTACATTGGGTGGTTTCCGTAATGCTGAAAACAGCTTCGATGGCGCCGACCCCACCAACCCGGTGGAAGATGCCATACTGCTGGGACAGGCAAAAAGAAAAACGATCAAGGTACTGGGAACTGCTTATGTGCAGGTAAACCTTGCACCCTGGCTGAATTTCCGTTCTACTTTTGGCGTAGACTATGCCAATACACTGGACGAACAGTTTTCGCCCATATTCAACGATAAGGGAAGAAGCGCTGCTGTTTCTACCATTATCAACCAACGTATTTCATCAAGCACCCTGCTGTTTACCCAGCAATTGACCTTTGATAAAACTTTTGGTGACCACCACGTGAATGTAACGGCTGTAATGGAAAGGCAGGGTAACAGAACGCTGACACAGGATGCACGTGGCAACCAGAACACCAATGAAATTCGCACGCTGTTTGGCGCTACCAATATTCAAACGTCGAGCGTACTGGGAGAGAACCTGATCATTTCCTACATCGGTCGTGTGAACTATGAATTTGGAGGTAAATACCTGTTGAGCGCCGCCATTCGTCGGGACGGATTGTCTGTATGGGCGCCGGGCAGAAAATTTGCCAACTTCCCCTCTGCGTCCATTGGCTGGCGCATAGACCAGGAAGAGTTCATGCGCAACATTCCCAGCATCTCCGAACTGAAATTGCGTGCAGGGTATGGCTCTACCGGCCTGAACGGTGTGGTGCTGGGCAACTATCCCTGGCAGGCAGTGGTACAGGCCAACAATACCAGCTATCCCTTTGGGGGCGAACAGCGTATTGGCAATGGTTCCTACTATAATGCGCTGGCCAATGAAGAACTGGAATGGGAAACTACCAAACAGTTCAACGTAGGTGTTGACCTGGGATTGTTGAATAACAAGATTACGCTGGTGGTTGACTATTATCAGCGTAAAACAGACAACCTGATCCTTACCGTTCCTACACCTGCTTCCTTTGGATTCCGTGGCGAGGGCGTGCTGGCCAATGTGGCAGCCATGAAGAACTATGGTGTGGATGTGCAGGTGGCCTATAATAAAATCAAGGGCGACTTTACCTGGAACCTTACCGGAAATGTTTCCATCGTTCGCAACAAGGTATTGCGGTTGAACACCCCCAATGCTACCATTGATGCCGGTCGCGACCAGGACTTTGGTACGTATGAAATCACCCGCACCGTAGCAGGTCAGCCCATTCAATCGTTCTACGGATGGATAGTAGAGGGAATTTTCCAGAGTGATGATGAAGTAGACAAGGCGCCTGAACAAGCTGGTGCAAGGGCTGGTGACCTCCGCTTCAAAGACCTGAACAATGATGGTGTGATAGATATTAACGACCGCGCTTTCATCGGTAATTACATTCCTGATTTTTCTTATGGCCTCAACTTCAACGCCCGCTACAAAGCATTTGATCTCACTTTGTTCCTGCAGGGCGTTCAGGGCAATGAAATTTTCAATGCAGCACGTGTGATTACAGAAGGTATGGCCCGCCTCTTTGGCGCCGGCACAGCGGTATTACGGGCATGGACACCTGATAACAGGAATACCGATATACCCAGGGCCATCAGTGGTGACCCGAACCTCAATGCGCGTGTTTCCACACGATTCATCGAAGACGGATCGTACCTGCGCCTGAAGAATATTTCACTGGGTTATAATGTGCCCACTGCAGCGCTGACATCTTTAACCAAAGGAGCTGTGAGCAGTTTCAGGATATATGTATCATCTCAAAACCTGTTTACCATCACCAACTACAAAGGATGGGATCCTGAAATAGGGTCCAAGAACACTACGCTGACCAATGGTATCGACTACGGGCAGTATCCCGCCGCCCGTTCTTTCCAGTTGGGTGTTCAAGTTGGATTTTAATACTATAACCTGATTAAACTGATCATTATGAAATACAAAGTTTTTTATAAAAGTTTATTCATCTGCTGGGTGATGGTGGCGGCCTTTGCGATTTCGTGCCACCGTGACCTTGACAAAACAGACCCGAGTCGCCCGACGCTTGAAGGTTATTTCAAGAACAGTGATGAATTACTCAGAGGCACCAATGCCATTTATTCCGTGGTGCGTTCTGCCAGCCTGGTTGCCCGTGAATGGTACTTTTTGCACGACCTCCGCAGTGATGAAGTGAAGGCAGGTGGCGGCCAGCTGGAACTGGTGCGCCGCCAGATATGGGAAGGAAACATTACTCCTGCAAATGCGGTAATGCAGGATAACTGGTTTGGCTGGTACACCACCATTCACCGCGCCAATACGGTTATTAAAAATGCAGCGAACGTTGAGGACAACCCGGCGCTCCGCGACCGCTGTGTGGCAGAAGCCAAATTCTTCCGCGGCTGGGCTTACTTTGAGCTGGTGTCGCTTTGGGGACCCGTGCCTTTATATACAGAGCCGGTTACTTCGCCCACCGACTTCCAGCCGCGCGCAGCAGAAGATGTAATCTACGACCAGATTGAACGGGATTTGAATGAGGCCGCTGAGGGGCTGCCGGTTTCTTACAGTGGGGGAGAAGATCTGGGGCGCGCTACCAAAGGCGCTGCCTATGCTATGCTGGGCCGTGCGCTGATGCAGCGTGGCGACTACCAGGGCGCCAGAACTGCTTTGCTGAAAGTAGTGGACCTGAACGTTTACAAGCTGGTGGACAATTACATGGACAATTTCCTGGAAGAAACAGAGTTTAACGAAGAGTCAATCCTGGAAATCGCTTTTTTTGATCGTGGCGACAACAGCTTTAACTGGGGATATACAGGCGATGGCTCCGGCGAATCGCCCGCTACGGTGCGCAACCAGGAATATTGCCCGGTGGCCTGGCGCAACCTGATCCCTTCAGAAAAGTATATGGCCAATTTTGAGCATGAAGATAAAGATGATGACAAGACTGATCCGCGTATAGGCATGTCCGTTTATTTTGAGGGAGATACTTACAACAATGGCAATTCGATATTAACTGCCGCCGAACAGAACGGTGAAAAAGTACTGTTCAATGGCGATTCGCTGAAGATCAGCTGGCGCAAGTTCATGCTCATTTACAAAATGAGTAATGACGAGGCCCAGTTCCATCCCGGCGGCAACAACCAGCGTATCATCCGGTATGCCGAAGTGCTGCTGAACCTGGCAGAGTGTGAAAATGAACTGGAAAATCCCACAGAAGCTGTCAAATACCTGAATGCCGTGCGCGACCGGGCTTCAGTTGCCATGCCGCATTATCCTACCGATAACTGGCCGGTAAGCAACAAACTGGAAATTCAACGCGCTATTATGCACGAAAAATGGGCCGAACTGGGCGGTGAACAAATCCGCAACCGTGATATTCTGCGCTGGCGAAAGAAAGGATATTTCGCTGTAGAACCCATTCCCTACTATAATCCTGGCAGGGATGGTTTATTGCCCATACCCCAGCAGGAAATTGACAACAATCCTGAGCTGGGCTCCGGAGGCATTCCTCCACAGAACCCGAACTACTGATCGCCTTTCCCTATCGTTGTATTCATATGCAGTCGTTCGTTTAAGTCAGGCTACCGCATAAGCGCGGTAGCCTTTTTTATAGCGCGCATACAATGGCAAAAAGAAACGGAGGTCCACAAAGCATTGCTTTATGGACCTCCGTTTTTCTATAGTTCAATTACATTTTCACCACCGTACCCGACCCTGAGATACTCGACTGAATAGAGGGCGTGCCTTTGTAAAACACTGATCCACTGCCCGAAATATTTGCTTTCAAATAATCGGTGGCATGGATGCGGATATTGCCGGAACCGCTGATGGTGGTGTACGCATCTTTAACCTGTACATCTGCCATATCAATATAGGCGCTGCCGCTGATAGTTGCCCTTCCTTCATTAGCAGCACCACCACGCACAATGATTCTTCCGGAGCCACTGATGCCTGCTTCAATTTTGTTGCTTTGAAAATTTTCTGCGTCTATTGTGGCCGAGCCGCTTATATACAAACGGACTGTTGCAGGGTCAAAGGAGCCGTTTACTTCTATTTTGCCCGCGCCGTGCAGTTCCAGCAAGCTGGCCTGCGGCGCCGTGATGCGAATGACAATAGGCTCGTGACGACGGATATTCGCATCGTGACGGAAGTCGATAGACAGTATATTGTCATTGACCCTCGTTCGTATTTCATCCAGAATATTCCGCTGGCCCTGCAATTCAAGGGTGCAGTCGGGGCCTTTGGTGTAAATCACCTCGGCCGGCAAATGCACTTTTACCCCTTGAAAGGCAGGCACCTGCCTTGTTTCTGTAACAACGGGCCCTTCGCCCACAATTTTTTCACAACCGGGCAATACAAAAACCAATAAAATGGCGCATAAGCCTGCCATCAATTTTTGCAGCATGCTGCCGGGTATTGCCTCGCTCTTCCTGGTGCTCAACTGTTGCATAATGTTTCGTTTAATTATATATCAAATGGTTTGAGATTATTTTCTTGTCGTTAAAACAGCGTGATACCTGCCTGCCAGCCAATCCAGCCTGTTAGGTTATTGTTCCAGAGTTCAAACTGGTGATAGCCACCCTCCGGTATCCGAAATTTATACCCCTTGACCGGTTCGTCCTGGTTGGAATAATACACGGCAAACGACGGTCCGGCGCTCAGGGCGAAACCTTTTGCGATTCTAAGGTTTACCAATAACTGTAGCTTGGTCAGGTAATTGTCGGAATCCCAGTCGCCGAGGTACAGGTATTGTGCAGTGAGTTCCGGGTTCAGCGATAGTATTTTTCCTACGGGGATATGTCGTCCCACACCCCAGCCGAATGAAAACACTTTATTATCGCTGCCGGGGTTTACGCCTGCCAGGAGAATATTATACAGTTTGGGGTTACCGGTTTTCACAGCGAGGTTGACATGCATCACCTCGTTGGCCGAGAGCTCTAATTTGTAATAACCTTTCCTTACGATATTGATGAGGCCGAAGCTGAATCCCTGCGAAGTATCGGCAATATTGATCAGGCCGATCTGCAGTCCTTTTACCCGGCGGGCAATATTTACAATGCCTGCTATTTGCACGCCCTGCAAATTTCCGTTACTGATATTCGCAATGCCGGCCAATTGCACACCCTGCATATTCCCACCACTGATATTGGCAATGCCGGCTGACTGTACACCTTTTGTATTACTGCCCGAAAAATTGCCAATGCCTGCTGCCTGCGCCCCGGCAATACCTTCACCTGCATGATTGTACCAGCCTGCCGCCTGTGCGCCTCGTGTGTGCTTATTGGTTATATTTCCGAAGCCTCCTGCCTGGGCGCCGGTTACCTGTCCATCGGTTTTGTTAAACCAGCCTGCCATTTGCACACCCCGCACGTTACCGTTTACCATATTGAACAATCCTGCCACCTGCACATACTGCACATTGCCCTTATCGATGTTAAACAATCCACCCAGTTCCGCACCATTTACGCTCCCGGTAATTCCACCCCAAAGGTTAAACGAAAAATGGCTGGTAGTGTATTTGTCTGCTGCGCCCTGCGTGCTCAGTCCGGGCACTATGCCTACGCGTACGGGCACAGCAACCGGTTTTGCGCTCTCTGCCTCCTGCGCTATAGTTATTGTGCTCAATAATAAACTTGCTGATGCAACTACAATTGTTTTTCCTGTGATCATACTTCCCTTTTGTCATGAGACAACGCAGGGAAGCGATACCCCTATTTACGCTCTCTCCTTTACAAGAACGCTACTCCTACATGATACCCTATCCATCCCACGGTGCGATCGTCCCAAAGCCGGAAAGTGTTGTAGCCCGGCCCGGGCAATTGGTATTTATAACCTTCCATAGCTGCAGGCTGGTCAGAATAAAATGCGTTGAAAGAAGGACCTGCAAAAACGGTCAGGAATTTCAGCAATTTGAAATTGCACTGCAGCGCCAGGTTACCCCAGACATTGCCATACTCGTAGCTGCCGAGATATACATGATGCACCACCAGCTCAGGATTGAGCGAAAACCATTTTCCAATCTTACACTCGCGCCCGAAACCATACCCGTAGGAATAGGCCTTTTCATTGGTGCGGGTATTGGCGCTAACGGCCATAATGCTGTACAACTTTGAATTGCCGCTTTTCAGGGCAAGGTTCAGGTCCATCGTTTCGTTGGCAGAGATACTTATTTTGTGATAGCCCTTCAATACGAAGTTGATTAAACCGATGCTGTAGCCGGATGAACTGTCACAAATGTTGATCAAACCGATCTGCACGCCTTTCAGTCTGCGCGCATAATTCATAAGCCCTGAAATCTGTGCGCCGGCCACTGTACGGCGGCCGAAGTTGATGGCGCCGGATATTTGTGCGCCTTTAACATCGCGGTTGGCGAAATTGATGGCGTGGGCAATTTGTGCTCCCTTTACCTCGCCTTTGGCAAAATTGATGCCGCCGGATATTTGCACACCTTTAACATCGTGGTTGGCGAAATTAATAGCGCCCGAAATTTGCGCCCCGGCAACACTGTCTGTAGCGTGATTGTAAAACCCGCTGACCTGCCAGCCGGTAAAGGAGCCTTTGGTAAAATTGGATACGCCCGCCATCTGCAAACCTTTGGTGCGGTTGAGCACTGTGTTGGAAACACCTGCCATCTGTATACCGGAAGCTGGTCCGCCGGCAATATTAAAAATACCCGCAGCCTGCAATCCGGCTACACGGGTTTTGTTGATGTTGAAAAGCCCGCCCAATTCAAGGCCTTCGGAACCTCCTGTATAACCACCGAGCAGGTTGAGGGATACATTGTTTACTACCTGGCCGCTTAACTTACCCTGCGTACCTATGCCGGGAATCAAACTCACCTGGAAAGGCCGGTCGGCAAAGAATTTGGCCAGGTTGATGCTTTGAATGCGTTGTTGTGCAGACAAAAGAAATTTACCTACTCTTGTTTGCTCCACTTCTTTTACCGGCTGTTGCACCACAGGGATATACGAAATGGAAGCAGGCGCGGCCGTAATGGAATCCGGCTGATCAAACACCGGGCTTACGGTTATCGTGCTGTATTGTAACTGCACCGGTTCCAGCACCAGGGTAACCATGCGGTGCGATTCCGGCGATACGTACAGGCTGGTATCGCGGTAAGCCGCTTTGCTCACGGTGAGCAGGGTCCGGCCATGTCGTTTCCTGAGTTTCAGGGTGAAATATCCCTGGTTGTCGGTAAGGGCAGAAACAAGGTGTTGTTTATCGTAGATGCTTGCTGCCGCAATTCGTTCGCCGGTTTCCGCGTCCAATATATATCCACTTACGATAAAATATTGGTCCTGGCTTTCCGTTGGCGATGTGGTGGTTGGCGGGTGACTGGCTTTGCGCAGAATAATATGGTTATTGGTTACGCGGTAGGAAAGCGTTTGGTTGAACAACTGGTCCAATACCTGTTGTACAGGCTGATCTGTGGCTGATATGGATACAATGCTGTCGCGGTTGATCAGTTTGCTGTTATAGGAAAAATAAAAATTGCCTTTGTTGCTGATCTGCTTCAGCACATCACACAATGGCTGGTTGGATGCATATATGGTGATGCGCCTGCTCAGCAGGTCCTGGGCATGCAGCAGCGAATGGGCAAAGAGCAAAAGTGCAAAGCACAGCAAAGATTTTTTGTACAAACCGGGCATTGGGCAGATAGTTCCTTGTCAACAATATTAGCGTAGTATGATCTTGTTGTTCTCCCTGATTACATCGATGGCCATGGTTTCGCTTACAATGGTCAGGATATCATCGAGCGATTCATTGTGGAAGGTAGCGGAAATCGATTCGTTGCGCAACGATTCCCGGCCTATCACTATGTTTGCCTGGTAAGCTTCATTCAGCGCGTCAACCAGCTTCCAGAGCGGGGTAGAGTCGCATTCGAATACGCGGCTCCGGTAGTAGTTGTACAGGCGGTCTGTGACTTCCTCTTTTTGCAAAATGCCTTCCCCGGGGTGTATCATTACTTTTTCTCCGGCCTGCAGGGTGATGGTCTGGTCCTGCCGCCGCACGCGCACTACGCCGGTTTCTACAATCACTTCTGTGAAGCCGGTACCGTTTTTAATGTTGAAAGAAGTGCCCACTACTTCTACAATCACCTTATTGTCTGTATGCACTTCAAAGGGGTGTTCCTTGTCGGCTTTTACATTGAAAAAACCTTCCCCGGCCAGTTCTACCTTACGGCGGTCGCCGGTAAATGCTGCGGGCACCGTAAGGCGGGAGTGTTTATTGAGGGTGATTACTGACCCATCGGGCAGGGTATCGGTTCGCGGCGCAGTAGCTGCTACCAGCGTGTTGAGGGCAGCATCGTGCTGCTGCAACAACAGTGATCCGGCGAGCCAGCCCAAACCTGCCACTACAATAAATATGGCTGCAATACGGAGCCAGCCGGTACGGAAGGAGAGGAGCGTGCCGCGCGGTGGCGGAGCTTCCTGCGTGCGTTGCACAAAACGTTCCCAGGCCTGTTGCTCGTCCACTTCGGTAGTGGCGGCCAGGCGCAGGCTCTCTTCCCATATCAGGCGGAAATGATCAAAATATTTCCGGTTGGCTTCACCGGCTTCGAGCCATTGCTGAATGATGGACGTTTCAGCGGCAGTAGCTTCACCGGTAAGATACTTCACCAGCAGATCATCAATATGGTGCATTCGGGTTTTCAATCAATCGTTGGTTTAGCAGTTTAATAAATACAGGATAATGACCGGTAAAAAATCAATCAGTTTTACCCGCAGCAACTTCAATGCTTTGCCCATCTGGTTTTCTACGGTTTTAACAGATATGCCCAGTTCATCGGCTATTTCCTGGTATTTCAGACCATCAAACCGGCTCATCTGGAAAATGGTACGGCATTGTTGCGGTAACGTGTTCAGCGCATCGCGCAATTTTCCTTCCAGCTCTTTCAGCAGCACCCGGTTGGAAGCGGGAGCTGCCTGGTCTTTCTCTTGATGCATAACCTGTGATTTATAGTGCGCTCTGACCTTCAGGTGTTTCAGGTAATTGAGACTGTCGTGATACACGGCCTTATAGAGATAGGCTTTGATGGAAGTCTGAATAGTTGCCTGCCTGCCCTTCGCCCATATTTTATAAAATACATTCTGCACAATCTCTTCGGCCACGGCTTCATTCTTCAGTATGGTATAGGCATAGCTATACAGGCTTTTAAAATGTTCTTTAAATAGCTGTTCAAATTCCTTTTCACTGCTTTTGGGCAGTGCCGTCAATTCAGTCTGTCGGGTTATGGCCACGTGCTTTATTTGATATCGTGCCTCAAATATAGATGCTTCCAGATACTAATTTTAAGAAATAGGACAACCGGCCGAAGGTATACCCCCACGCATGCGGGGCTTTTTTCAAAAAAGGCAATGCTGGTGCGGCGGGTAACACTGTATTGACTTTCAACCATGCTATGCCTGTTTTATTCTTTTTTTATATGAATTAATGGTGCAGCATCAGGCTGTTATGTGGATAAAAGGTTTTCTTAACATTTATTCCCTGGCATCTTTTGGTACCATTCTTGCGTTCAATGCGGTGCTTACTTATACTTCCCTCCGCCCTTGCCTGCATTTTTTATTTGAATCGCTGTACCTAAAACTGTGTGTTATGCCAACCTTGTTGTTGTCGTCCCTGCATGAATTCAAACTGTTTTTGCAAATCACTTCATGGATCGCCATACCTGCTACTGTTCTGGCCATCATCATCACTACCATATGGCACTATCGCCGTAAAAAGAAACTGAAAGCAGCGGGAGCATTGTATGAAGAACGATTCCGGCTGGCTGTTGCCGGCGATACAGAACAAATGCCCGATTGGTTAGCAAGTGCTGATCCGGACAATTCCAACCTGCTGAAGAAATATGAAAGGGAAATCAGGCGGTATAAAGAAAACTATGCCACCCTGGAGCAGGAATTCCGCACGCTGGAGGAAAAATATGCCGATCTGCTGAACAAGGCTTATCACCAGGAAACCGTCCCTGATCACGGTGTGGCACAACTGCAGGAAGAGCTCAGCCACTACAAGGAGAAGGTGGCGCAATTGCAGCAGGCGCTATTTGACAGCGGGCAGGAAAGCAATGGGAGCGGAGACGGGGCGCAACTGCACGCCACCATCCGCCACCTGCAGGAAGCGTTACAACAACAGCAGGAACAACATGCCCGCGAGATCCAACAGCTTGAGGACCTGTTGCACAATATGGAAAAAGAACTGGCAGCCGCGCACAGCACACAAAGAGATGCGGCTGACAGGGAGCAAAAGATGGCTGCATTGGTAGCAGAGAATGACTTTTTGCGCGAACAATTGCAGGCGGGGGCCAATGGCGAAGAAGTGGCAAAAAGTTATACACAACAGCTGGAAGCCTGGCAGCAATCCCTGGCACAGCTGCGTGAAGAGAACAACCTGCTGAGCGAAAAACTATCCGAATACCAGTATATGCAGGACCTGCTGGAAGAAAAACAATTGCAGATCAATTTCCTGCAACAACAACTCGACCAGCGCATCCGCAACTATCATCAACTGGAAAAGCAGGCGCATGATACCACTGTTGAATTGATACAGGTGAAACAATCGGCGCGGGAATATCAGCAGCGGGTAGACGAACTGCTCGATGTGTTGCAGGAAAAGCAAACCACTATCGGAGGCATGGAAACTGAACTGGTTGCCAGCCGGGAATTGTTGCAGGAAAAAACACTGCAGGTTGAAAAGCTGAGCGACGAACTGGCTGTCATGCAACAAGAGCAGGAGCAATTGCGCACGGTGGTGGCGGAAAAAGAACAAATGAAGGTGCAGTTGGAAACCATGCAGCAAGAGCAGGAAGCATTGCGCACGGCGCTGGAGGAAAAGGAGGAATCAATGGTACAACTGGAAACCATGCAGCAAGGGCAGGAGCAATTACGTGCTGTCCTGGCTGCAAAGGAACAAACGATTGTACAACTGGAAACTTCGTTGCAATCCGTGCAACATCATACAAAGCAGCTCGAAGCTCGTTTGGCGAACAATGCGCGATTGCTGGAAAAGATTATCACTGAATTGAGTCAATGTGACCTTGTACAAGCCCCTGCACGCGAAGAGGAGGTGGCGTAACTTGTGACCACCTCATCCATGCAATATTGTTCCTGGAGTGGGATCGTGCCGGTGGGGGGCGCCAGCACGATCTTACCACCGCAACAATGTCGCATGGACGGGGGGACCTCTTAATCCACAATTTTCCCACCATACCTTTTCCTCTACTTCCCCTCTTCGCCACCCCACCTCATTTTTCGTACCTTGCGCACATGCAGCAATACCAGCAATTACTTCAACATATTCTCGACCACGGCGTGTCCAAAACCGACCGTACCGGTACCGGTACCATCAGCTGTTTTGGCTACCAGATGCGTTTTGATCTGCAGCAGGGTTTTCCGCTTGTGACAACCAAAAAGCTGCACCTGAAAAGCATTATCTACGAATTGCTCTGGTTCCTGAAAGGGGATACGAACATCCGCTACCTGAAAGAACACGGTGTAAGCATATGGGACGAATGGGCCGATGCAAACGGCGAACTCGGGCCCGTTTACGGCAAACAATGGCGTAGCTGGGAAGGCGCCAACGGCAAAACCATTGACCAGATCAGTGATGTGATCAGGCAGATCAGCACCAATCCCGACAGTCGCCGTATGATTGTAAGCGCCTGGAATGTAGCCGATTTGCCCGATATGGCCCTGATGCCCTGCCATGCATTGTTTCAGTTTTATGTAACGCCGGCCGCAGCCACAGGCGGCAAAGCGAAACTCAGTTGCCAGTTGTACCAGCGCAGTGCCGATGTATTTCTCGGCGTGCCTTTCAATATTGCTTCCTACGCATTGCTGACCATGATGATTGCCCAGGTATGCAACCTGGAACCGGGAGAGTTTATCCATACTTTCGGCGATGTACACATTTACAACAATCACCTGGAACAGGTAAAACTGCAGTTGAGCAGGCAGCCCTATCCTTTGCCGGTGATGAAACTGAACCCGGCCGTAACCAATATTTTTGATTTCGGGTACGAAGATTTTACGCTGGAGAATTACCAGTACCATCCGGCCATAAAAGCGCCGGTGGCAGTGTAGCTCATAACTCCCGCCTCAAAAGGGGAGAGGGAAATGTGTTTTTATTCTTACTTAATTTATTACTATGGTGATTTCGTTGGTAGTGGCGGCGACGGAGAATAATGTGATCGGGAAAGACAATCGCCTGTTGTGGCGATTGCCCAATGATATGAAGTTCTTCAAAAACACTACCTGGGCCATGCCAGTAATTATGGGAAGAAAGACTTTCGAGTCGATGGGAAAACCTTTGGCCGGCCGTACCAATATTGTCATTACGAGGCAAAAAGACTGGACAGCGGAAGGCGCCATTGCCGTGCAAAGTCTGGAAGATGCACTGCAGGCTGCGGCTGATACCGATGCCAAAGAAGCATTTGTGATTGGCGGCGGAGAAATCTACCGGCAATCGCTGCCAAAGGCGCAGCGGGTTTATCTCACCCGCGTGCATACCACGCTCGATGGCGACACCTACTTTCCCGCACTGCCTGCTGAAGAATGGGAATTGCAATCACAACTGGATTGTCCCGCCGACGAAAAACATGCTTATTCCTACAGCTTCCAGACCTGGCAGCGGAAAAAGTAATCGACAACGCTTTTCCCATACAACCCACAATCTTTAACCTGAACCTCCAAAGCGCAATTGCAACCATGTATTCCCGTTACCAGATAGCACGCAAATACCTGCACTATTATCTCACCGCGGCCAACGGCAAAGGACATGGTATTCATTCACCTTTTGTATACGATTTTGTACGCAACGTACTCAACGATAAAAGAAATTTCTACGCCTATAAAGAAGTAGAGGCATTGCGCGAAATGCTGTTGCGAGATCAAACGGTGCTCGACGTGGAAGATTTTGGCGCAGGATCTGCCATACAGGGTGGGCGCAAAAGGACAGTAGCTTCCATTGCCAAACAGGCTGCCAAACGGCCCAAATGGGCGCAGCTGTTATTCCGGATAGTACATTATTATGCCCCGTTAAACATCCTGGAATTGGGAACTTCACTGGGTATTTCCACCGCTTACATGGCATTGGGCAATATCCATGCAAGAGTCATTACCTGCGAAGGCAGTAGGGCAATAGCTGATTATGCCCTGCGGAATTTTGCGGCCCTTAAACTGCAAAACATCCAACTGGTGCCCGGTAATTTCGACAATACCCTGCCCGATACCCTCACCATATTGCCACAGGTTGACCTGGCTTTTATTGACGGCAATCACCAGGAAGGACCCACCTTGCGTTATTTTCATCAACTGTTGCCGAAAACGCATACGGCCTCCATCCTGGTCTTCGACGACATTCACTGGAGCGCCGGTATGGAAGCTGCCTGGAAGGCCATTTGCGCACATCCTTCCGTTCGGCTCACCATGGATCTGTTTTTTATGGGACTGGTATTTTTCAATGAAGACCTCCGCGAAAAACAGCATTTTACCATTCGTTTTTAGTTGGGTGCATACAGGGTTTCCTGTAACGGGAATTTTTTTGCCTTCCAAACGAAGTGGCTGCAAAAAAGATATTTATACACCCTTCGTGTACCTTTGGGCCTCCGTGCCTGTCGTAGTAATTATTGCAACTGAAATTTTTGCATTATCTTGACCCCATTAACTACTGATTATGACGATAGGTGTCTTAAAAGAAGCGTCACCTGAAACGCGTGTATCGTTATTGCCCGAAGCTGCCGGCACGCTGGTAAAAAAAGGAATAACGGTGCTGGTGGAGCAGGGGGCCGGAGAAAAGGCATTCAGCGCCGACGACGATTACCGCAACGCTGGCGCCAAAGTAGTCAGCAGGAGCGAAGTACTGCAAGCTTCCGACGTGCTGCTCTGCATTCATCCCATACCCGAGAGCAGCAATCTTTCTTCACGCGTACTCATAGGCGTTTACCAGCCCTTATACAATGTGGACCTGATGAAAACCTGGGCAAAGCAGGGACTCACTACGTTCAGTCTCGATATGTTGCCGCGTACTACCCGCGCACAAAGCATGGACGTGCTCAGTTCGCAGGCCAACATTGCGGGCTATAAGGCTGTATTACTGGCTTCGAATGTGTATGGCCGTTATTTGCCGATGTTTATGACCGCAGCAGGCAGCATTGCCCCGGCCAAAGTATTGGTATTAGGGGCAGGAGTGGCCGGTTTACAGGCCATTGCTACGGCACGTCGCCTGGGCGCCGTGGTGGAAGTGTTCGACACCAGACCTGCGGTAAAAGAAGAAGTGATGAGTCTGGGTGCGCGCTTTGTAGAAGTAGAAGGCGCAGCTGATGCTTCCAAAGCCGGAGGTTACGCAGTAGAACAAACTGAAGAATACAAGCAACGGCAGCAACAACGCATTGCAGAAAGTATTGCCAAGGCAGATATCGTTATTACCACGGCACAGATACCTGGCAAGCGAGCGCCTTTGCTGATCACGGAAGACATGTTGAAGACCATGCGCAATGGTTCTGTGATTATAGACCTCGCCGCAGCCACCGGTGGCAATACACCGTTTACCAAAAACAACGAAACCGTACACTACAACGGCGTGACCATTATCGGTAACAGCAACCTGCCGGCTACCATGCCTTCTGATGCCAGCAAATTGTACGGCAAGAATGTGCTCAACTTTTTACAACTGATCATCGATAAAGAAGGCAAACTGAACCTGAACTGGGACGACGACCTGGTAAAAGGAAGTTGCATTACCTATAATTCAGAAGTGGTGCATGAAAGGGTGAAAACAGCGGGTTAGGCATTTCACCCATTTTTTTTTCAAACCAATAATACCTGTTCATATATGGAAGCAATACTGCAGTGGATATCCGATCATCAGCAGATGATCTACATTGTTATCCTGATGATCTTTGTTGGTGTGGAAGTGATCGGGCATGTGCCCAGTGTGCTGCATACCCCGCTCATGAGCGGCGCCAACGCCATCCATGGTGTGGTGATCATTGGTGCTATTATTGTGATGGGCAAAGCAGAAACAGATAACTATGTGGCTTTGGTCCTTGGCTTCCTTGCAGTGATACTCGGCACGTTGAACGTGGTAGGAGGATTTGTGGTAACGGACAGAATGCTGGAAATGTTCAAAAAGAAAAAACCATCGAAATAGTTTGAACTGTAAAGACGCGAAAATCCTGGGCGTATCCAGTTCAAAATCGCTTTTGAAACTAATTAACTACTATGGAACTTAACCTGCTAACGCTGTGCTACCTGATCGGGTCGGTGACGTTTATTGTAGGGTTGAAAATGCTTAGTAATCCCGCTTCTGCCAGAAATGGTAACCTCGTGGCAGCAATGGGTATGACCATTGCCATTGCCGGCACCATTTTTCTGTACGAAGAAAACGGACAAAAGCTGGGCAACTATCCCTGGATATTCGGCGGATTGCTGATTGGTGGCGTTATAGGCACCCTGGCGGCAAAAAAGGTAAAGATGACCGCCATGCCCGAAATGGTGAGTATGTTCAACGGCATGGGTGGCGCCTGCGCTGCGTTGATATCAGCCGTGGAATTTGATCATATATACCAGGCCAATGCAGGCGTTCCCGGAGCTGTGCTGGGCGATTTTGTTCCGTTTGGCCATTACCTCACCATTATCGCCGGCGCCATTATCGGTAGTGTATCTTTTGCAGGTAGTATGATTGCGTGGGGCAAGTTGAGCGGTAAAGTAAAAGATTTTGCCTTTCGCGGGCAGCATATCGTTAACCTCGTGATGCTGATAGCCGTGCTGGCTGCTGCCTACTTAGCCTTTCAATATGATTTGTCGTACGCTTTGGTGCTGTTTTATGCAACACTGGGACTTGCGCTTGTATACGGCATTTTGTTTGTGATGCCCATAGGCGGCGCCGATATGCCGGTAGTGATTTCCCTGCTCAACTCCTTCACGGGTGTGGCCGCAGCATGTGGTGGTTTTCTTTACGATAACAAAGTAATGCTCACCGGTGGTATTTTGGTAGGCGCTGCCGGGACACTGCTTACCATACTGATGTGTAAGGCCATGAACCGTTCTTTGAAAAACGTACTGATCGGTTCCTTTGGTGGTGGAAGCGGTGCTGCAGGCGGTAAAAAAGAACAGGGCTCGTACAAGGAAATCACCCTCAGCGATACAGCAGTAGTAATGAGTTATGCCAGCAAGGTGATGATTGTGCCGGGTTATGGTCTGGCTGTAGCCCAGGCGCAACATGCCTGTCATGAACTGGAAAAGCTGCTCGAAAGCAAAGGCGTTGAAGTAAAATACGCCATTCATCCCGTAGCAGGCCGTATGCCGGGGCATATGAACGTACTGCTGGCAGAGGCCGATGTGAGTTATGACAAACTCCTGGAAATGGAGCAGGCCAATGACGAATTTGCTACCACCGATGTAGTGCTGGTGTTGGGAGCTAACGACGTGGTGAACCCTGCTGCCAAATCAGATCCTTCTTCTCCCATATATGGTATGCCAATCCTGGATGTGGAACTGGCAAAGAATGTAATCGTCAACAAGCGTAGTATGAAGCCGGGCTATGCCGGTATAGAAAACGATTTGTTCTTCCAGCCCAAAACTTCCATGTTGTTTGGTGATGCCAAGAAAGTATTGCAGGACCTGATTGCAGAGATCAAAAACCTGTAATTGAACAGCAAACTGTAGTTTTGCCTGGTGAACTTACCCACTCCATTACTGGATTCCCTCCAGCGCGTGCAGGGCTTCGACCGTGAAGCGTTTATCCGTGTGCATGAAAGCGGGCACCAGGTAACAACCGTGCGGTTCAACCCGGCAAAAATCACGCAATCTCCGCAAGCGATATTTGATGGCGCTGTACAGGTACCCTGGTCTTCGTACGGCTTTTATCTCCCTGAGCGACCGACATTTACCTTCGATCCCCTGCTGCATGCAGGCGTGTATTATGTGCAGGAAGCATCAGGCATGTTTTTGGAACAGGCGTTGAAGCAAACGGTGGATCTGGCACAACCATTACGCGTATTGGATTTGTGCGCAGCGCCGGGAGGGAAATCTACCTTGCTCCAATCGCTCCTGTCACCCGATAGCGTGCTGGTGAGCAATGAAGTGATCAAATCAAGAGCGGCCATTCTCGAAGAAAATCTTACCAAGTGGGGAGCCGCGAATACGATCATCACCAACAATGATCCGAAAGATTTTGCGCGACTGGAAGGTTTTTTTGATGTGGTCCTGATCGATGCGCCCTGTTCAGGTTCCGGACTGTTCCGTCGCGATCCGGAAGCGATTGCCGAATGGAGCGAACAGCATGTGGCCTTGTGTTGCCAGCGGCAAAAGCGCATACTCGCCGACGTTTACCCCGCCCTGAAAGAAGGGGGCATACTGATCTATTCCACCTGCTCTTATTCCAAAGAGGAAGATGAGGATGTGCTGGACTGGATAGCAGATGAATGGCCTGTAACCTTTTTACCCTTATCAACAGAACCTTCATGGCATATTGTAGCCACTGCATCTGAAAAGCATCAGTTACCCGGTTATCGTTTTTTTCCTGATAAATTGAAGGGCGAAGGCTTCTTTATCAGTTGTTTCCGGAAAGAATCGGCCACGGCTGCACGCTCCCGGAAAGACCCGAAGCAAACACTGGTACAAAAACTGAACAAGCACGAAGCGGCCATCGTTCAACCCTGGCTGAAGCCGCACCACCAACTGCAGTTATGGAAATTGGGCGACCGCATACTGGCATTTCCTGCAGCACAGGAAAACGCGTTGTTATGGTTAATAGGAAACCTGTATGTTAAACAGGCTGGTATTTCTGTAGGCAAAATTGCCGGCAACGACCTCGTACCTGATCATGGCCTGGCGCTCAGCACCGTGATCAGCGATCAAACTGTTGCCATACCGTTAAAAAAGGAAGAGGCCCTGCAATATCTCAGGAAAGATGAAGTTACCATAAATGCGCCGCACAAAGGATGGACATTGGTACAATATGAACAGGCAAATCTCGGCTGGATCAAGGTATTGCCCAACAGGATCAACAATTATTACCCGCAAGCCTGGCGCATCAGGTCAATGAGCTAATCTATTGATGAATAAAACATGCTGCCAATAACGCATTAGCTTATTGGCGCATTAGCAAATTAGCTAATTATTCTTGATCTTTGCACCATCAAAAAATAAGGCCTATGTTGAAAACGAAATGGCTGCTTTGTATTTGCTTTGTGTTGATTGCCACTGTGGCCAGTGCGCAATCGGACCTGCAGGTACAGGGCACCACGCCCGATCTTTACCTGACGCACACCGTAGTAGCCAAAGAAACCTGGTACAGTATCGGGCGGTTGTACAATCTTTCTCCCAAAGACATTGCTGCTTACAATCAAACCACCATGGACAATGGTCTGCAGATTGGACAGCAATTGAAAATTCCCTTAACGAAGGCCAATTTCTCCCAGGATGGCAATCGTGCTGACGACGAAGTGTTTGTTCCGCTGTATTATACCGTGAAAGAGAAAGAATGGTATTACCGCATCAGCCAGGAGCACAACAAAGTACCTATTGCCAATCTTGAAAGCTGGAACAATATTAAGAACGATGATCTCCGTCCGGGCATGAACCTGGTAGTAGGGTACCTGAAGGTAAAACCAGGCCAGTCAGCGCTGGCTGCCAAAGGAAGCAAAAATATTGTAACACAAACTACTCCCACAATAGCCAGGCAGGAACCGGTGCAACAAACCAGCGGTACACAAAGTAAGCCGGCAGTAAAAGTGACGGAAAACGCAAAGACCACTCCTGCCACTACAGCTGTCACTACTACTGCACAAACCACGCCGGACAAGCCGGTGGCCGTTCAGCCTGCCGTGCAAACAACAGCCACGCATTCCCTGGAAGATAACCGTGAAGGATTTCGCGGCGGGTATTTTAAATCTGCTTACAAGGAAAAGGGGGTGAGCAGCGCAGGCAATGCCGGCATTTTTCGCAGCACCAGCGGCTGGAATGATGGAAAATATTACGCATTGATGAATGATGTGCCCGTAGGTACCATTATAAAAGTGACTTTTCCAAGTACCAACAAGAGCGTATATGCCAAGGTGTTAGGACAGTTGCCGGAAATGAAGGAGAGCATCGGGTTGGTATTGCGCCTCAGTGATGCGGCTGCGTCGGAACTGGGGGTAGACAGGGCGAAGTTCTATGTGGAGATAAAATGGTAAGGTGTATCGTGGTGGGTTTATTCAAAGCGATACCCTCGCAGGAAATCTTCCACCGGCATTCTTTTTTTCCCTTCCAGTTGCAGTTCCAGTACAAGGATATAACCGTCGGACGCAGCGAATTTTAAATACGTTTTCTTATCAGTTTCAATACTACCGGGCGTTGAAGCAGGCACACCAGCCTCCTTCTTCGCCCGGTAAATTTTTAGGGTCTTCCCGTGCAGGGTGGTAAAGGCGCCCGGGTAGGGGGAGAGCCCGCGAATGAGGTTATGAATTTCCTCCACCGTTTTGTTCCAGTTGATCTGGCAGGTTTCGGTAAAAATTTTGGGGGCATGTGGTACATCGTTCACGTCGGATTGCGGAATTTCCTTGAGTGTGCCATCGGCAAGTCCTTGCACTGTTTTTACCAGTAGTTCAGCGCCTGCCACTTTCATGCGGTCGTGGAGTTCACCGGCCGTTTCCTCTTCACCAATAAGGAGGCGCTGTTGCAACAGGATATTGCCGGTATCGATTTCGTGCTGCAGTTTAAAGGTGGTCACACCGGTTTCTTTTTCCCCGTTGATGATGGCCCAGTTGATGGGGGCGGCGCCGCGGTATTTGGGCAGCAGGGACCCATGTACGTTAATGGTTCCCATGGGGGGCATGTTCCATACCACTTCAGGCAACATGCGAAATGCTACCACCACCTGCAAATCGGCACGGAGGTTACGAAGCGTTTCGAGAAACTGCGGGTTTTTGAGTTTTTCCGGTTGTAGCAGGGGCAGTCCTTTTTCCACCGCATATTTTTTCACAGCGCTTTCCTGCAATTTCATACCCCTTCCTGCCGGTTTATCGGGAGCAGTAATAACAGCTACTATATTACACCCTGCCTGCACCAATGCGTCCAGTGAAGCAACGGCAAACTCAGGCGTACCCATAAAAACAATTCGTAAATCTCGGTAATCGGCCATGGATGCGAAAGTAGTAAATGGGCGCGTGATTTGGACACTGCGTAATCCCCGGCAGGGCGATAGTCCGCTTCATATCAGGTATCATGCGATAGTTTGTCAAAATTGTAGCCATTTTAATTATTCAGAGAAACGAATAATAGTCATCTGATCAATCA
Organism: uncultured Chitinophagaceae bacterium; assembly: GCA_937961055.1. GTDB lineage: Bacteria > Bacteroidota > Bacteroidia > Chitinophagales > Chitinophagaceae > CALCIN01. The sequence goes on from CALCIN010000045.1 coordinate 160,612, forward strand.
AACGAACCTGAAAGATGTCAAAATGCATCTTAGCCTGGTTGGTTTAATCGAAATCCTTATATAATAGGTACTTCTTCCTGATTCCTTTATATGTATTTAACGCTGGCTCCCAGCTTTTTCGTATGTCCCCTTCCGATACCCGCTCGCGAATTTGCTTAATCAGCACATCATTCCCCGCCAGCTTATTAAAAAATCCCCCATTACGCAAAAAGAAAGAATCCTTCTGCGGGAATAACCGGTACGCTTCTATCAGCCATTTTAACTGCACCCGGTTATCTACCCGCGTCAGTACTTCTTCCGTAGTGCCGCTCAGGTCCCATCCATAACATACCTGGTCTTTAAATTTGGGATTGGTGGCGCCAGGTATACTCCGTGGTGTAAACGAATAAAAATTGGGGGGCAACAACGGATGGCCAAAAACCTGGAAAGGTTTATCCGTTCCGCGGCCTTCGCTCAGCACCGTACCTTCAAACAGGCAGGTAGACGGATACAGGTATATCGACTGCATATCCGGCAGGTTGGGAGAGGGGCGCACCGGCAGTTCGTATTTGCTGTTATGATCATAACCGGCGCATTTTACAATGGTGAGCCATCCTTTTTTGCCTATCCGCACTACGGAATCGCTCGCTGCTGGCCCCACCAATGCACTGTCGTTTGCCGGAGCGTCCAGCGCCTTTTCTGCCAGCCCTTTTTGCAGCCATTTTTCACCTACCAGCATCCAGGCATACTCGCCTATCGTTAATCCATAAACGATGGGAACGGGTTGCATGCCGACAAAAGAGCGGAAATTGGTATCCAGCACCGGACCATCCACATAAAATCCGTTGGGATTGGGACGGTCGAGAATGATCAGCGGCTTGTTGTTTTCAAGAGCAGCTTCCATATACTCTTCCAGCGAAGAGATATAGGTATAAAAGCGCGTTCCTACGTCCTGTATGTCGAACAACATCACATCCACATCCCTGAGGTCCTCACGCGAAGGTTTGCGTTTGCTGCCATACAGGGAAATAACCGGCACGCCCGTTTGCTCATCGGTATAATTGCCCACCTTTTCCCCGGCATCGGCTGTACCACGAAAACCATGTTCGGGGCCGAATATCACCGTCACTTTGATGCCGCTTTTTACCAGCGTATCTACCAGGTTGGTGGCTCCCACCATAGAGGTATGATTGGCAAACACTGCCACCCGTTTATTGCGCAGCAGGGGCAGGTACAATTCCATTCTTTCGGCTGCGGGAACAATTTTTGCATGCCCATTTTTTTCGGGCGCAGTTTCAATGCTGCCTTCCGATTTGATGCCGGCATCCTGTTGATCGTTCGCAGGACCCGCACAGGCAAGCGTAAAGATCATTGAAAGACAAACAAGCAGGGATAACAGTTGACGCATAGTTACAGGTATTACAACAGGTGAGCATTGTTAATAAAAAATTCAATGTCACCCGATTAAGCACAAAATAAAAAACAAATCCCTGGATTGGGACAATTTTGGCCAACAAACACAGGAAAATGCGTCGGAAATGCTGGTAATCAATTATGAATATTGCGCAAGGCTCAATCCCTTAAAATTTGGCAAAAAGGATAAATTTCTAAAAAACTTTAATTGGCAACAAGGAATTAATCCTTTTACTTTGTTGAGGACATTATCATTTACATTATTTTCTGCTCTCTCCTTTGTTTACTTTTTTGGCTCCACAGAAATCTAAGCAATAGATAGGGTGGGAACGTGGCAAGTGAAAGCTGTTTTATTTTTTAAATTAATTAATTATTAAATCATGCAACAAGTAAAAAGTGGCGATACGGTAAAGGTCCACTACCATGGACGCTTAACAGATGGCACTACATTCGATTCATCTGCCGGTCGTGAACCCCTGCAATTTGAAGTGGGAAGCGGTGAAGTAATTGCCGGCTTCGACAGCGGCGTACAGGGCATGGTTGTAGGCGAAAAGAAAACAATACAGATCCCCGCCGAACAGGCCTATGGCCCGAAAGATCCTGCTATGATGGTTGAGTTTCCGATAAATCAGTTTCCTGAAGATATGACGCCGGAAGCCGGTATGCGGTTAAACATGACCAATGGCAGCGGACAGGTGATCCCTGTGGTAATCACTGAAGTGCTGGAAGACACGGTGATGCTGGACGCCAATCATCCGCTGGCAGGTCAGGACCTGATATTTGATATTGAGATAGTGGAAATCACTACGCCTTCACGCATCATTATGCCGTAACAGGCTGTACAATAATTGCTTAGTGGTATTTGCATCCCGGTATTGACCTGCCGGGATTTCTTTTTTATTTTACCGCCCAAATGATATACCCTATGCAAACCACTAAGACCATCCTGTTAGGAGTTATTCTCTCATTTCATCTTTCCGCCGTTAGTGCTCAATCTGAACCGGATTCTGTCATTGCCAAACGCCATGCCCTGTTGTATGCAGACAGCCTGGTGAAATGCAATTTTTATCAGAACTGGAACCAGTATATAGCCCTTACCTGCCAGAGCGCTATCAAATACTACGGTGGTAAGGAACAATTCAAGGAACATCTCGTAACAGCGTACTTCCGCCATGAACCCACCGAACATGAAAAACCGGAAAAACTACGCATGCTCACCCTGGTAAACAATACAGATGAATGGCAATGCGTGATTGAAAAGGTGCGTGAAACATGGATCAATAACCGCAAGGCAAGAATCTACTCGTATCTTATTGGTCATTCGGAAGACAATGGCATCACCTGGAAGTTTGTAGATGTAAGTCATAATTCCCTGTCAAATCTCGGTTATATATTCCCGCAGATTTTCGGCGATCTGCCCATACCGGAAGGAAAAACGGTATATGTAGATGAAATTGTTGCACAGCAATAAGAGAGCAGTTTAGTTTGGGGGCTCATTATTTTCATAAACAAAATACAGCACTATTATCGCCGCCAGCAGTAGTATGGTGGCGATAATAGATCCTTCAAAGCCAAACTGACCGCCGGTCAATAAAGGATTACCCTTGCGTTCCTGTTCCAGTATGCTGTAATGGCCCAGTCCGCTTACGGAGAAGCCAAACACCGGCCCCTGCAAGAAATTCCATCCGGCATGCAAGGCAATAGCAAACCAGAGTTGCCGCGTATATATATAATTCAGTCCGAGCAATATCCCTCCCAAAAAGACATTTACCACAGCCAGGGCATTAACGCCCGGGTTGAAAAGATGCACCATGGCAAAAAGCGCTGCCGAGGCCGCAAGGGCCAGTCGCCGGTCCAGTGATTCCATCAGGTTGTTCAGGATATAGCCGCGGAATGCCATCTCTTCACCTACCACCAGCAGCAACATACTTAGCAGCAACAACAGGAACTGGCCTGCTTTAAAATTTCCATCCACCCACTGCAGGTTGCCATTGGCTTGCAGTATCAACACACCACTGCCTATGAGCACAATGCTTAATAAAAAGCCCATGGCCAGTTCGCGCCCTATGCGGCGAAGGGAAAAGCCGAGGCTTAGCAAAGGTTGTTTGTCGATAAAACGCCGGAATACCAGGCTGAGCGCTATGGTGACAACGCTGATGGCTGGAACAGATGTCCATTCAATGGCTTGCGTAGCCCGCGCTTTTTCATCCGTTACTCCGGCCGCTATCAGCCCCCACGCAATGGCCATGGCAGTGGCTATGATAGCGCCAACATAAACTGCAAAAAAGACAATGGCTCTTGTCCATCCTTGTTGAATTGCGGGCATCGTTGTGAATAAATTTCAATTAACGATAGGCAAATAACAAAGCAACCACAGCGTTGTTACCTGCGAAATGTATTGCGTTTATAAGATAGTTCGCTCCCAACGTTTGCTGCATGGCCGCAAGGCGGCGGTTTCTCCCTGAAATCCTATCTTGCCAAAAATACAGCTTACATGTTTCACCAATATGCTTTTACAGTAAAGGAAAGATTTTTACGGTATGTAGTGATTGATACGCAGAGTAACCCGCATTCCAATAGCAAACCTTCTACTGAAAAACAGAAAAACCTGGGCAGGTTGCTGGTGCAGGAACTGCAGGCCATGGGTGTGCGCGATGCCATGCTTGACGAATATGGATATGTGTATGCCACCATCCCGGCCAATACCACCAAACCGGTGCCGGTAATCTGTTTTTGCGCCCATATGGACACCGCGCCTGATTGTACCGGGGCCAACGTAAAACCTGTCGTGCATGAAAACTATGATGGCGGCGATATTGTGCTGCCCGATGACCCTTCGCAGGTAATATCACCTTCCGAACACCCGTACCTGTTAAAAAAGAAAGGCGAAGATATCATTACTGCCTCCGGCACCACCCTGCTCGGCGCCGACGACAAGGCCGGCGTGGCCGTGATCATGGACATGGCGCATTTCTTTATGACGCATCCGGAAGTGAAACATGGCGCCATCAAAATATTGTTTACGCCTGATGAAGAGATCGGCCGGGGCGTAGACCATGTAGACCTTCAAAAACTGGGTGCGCAGTATGCCTATACCCTCGACGCTGGCGAACGGGGCGCATTTGAAGATGAAACCTTCAGCGCCGACAGCGTTACCATTACCTTTTACGGCGTGAGCGCCCATCCGGGTTATGCAAAAGACAAACTGGTAAATGCCCTGAAAGTGGCTGCAGCCTTTCTTGAATCGCTGCCCAAAGACGAACTCTCTCCCGAAAGCACCGAAGGGCGATACGGTTTTGTACACCCGGTATATATGGAAGGAATTGCTGAGAAAGCAAAGGTGGAACTGATCATTCGCGATTTTGTAACGCACAAACTGCACGCCTACGAAAACTACCTCCGCGATAATCTCGAAATAATTTTACGCCGTTTCCCCGGCGCCCGCGCTGATTTTTTCGTAAAAGAACAATACCGTAACATGAAAGAAGTGCTGGACCAGCACCCGCAGGTTGCTGACTATGCAAAGGAAGCCATCCGGAGGGCAGGGGTGGAGGTGCTGGAAATGAGCGCGCGTGGCGGAACAGATGGTTCCCGCCTGTCTTTCATGGGACTGCCCTGTCCGAACCTTTTTACCGGCGAAATGGCTTTTCACGGCAAACATGAATACGTAAGCGTACAGGATATGCAGAAAAGCGTGGAAACCATTGTACACCTGGCTTGCATATGGGAAGAAAAAAGCTGAGCGTTGAATGTCGGGTTGGGTGTTTCGGATGAAGGGTGGCAACGAAGTGGTAACAGGCAAACCAGCAGTCGGTAGCAATTTCATCCGCACGCGGTTGCTTTGCGGCATGCAGCCGGGAAAGCAATATGAAGTGTCGATGTATGTCTTTTCGAAGTACAATATTCTCGACAGCATCGGCATCTGCTTTTCTGCCAACGATTTCCTGGTTGAAAAAAGAAGATTCACGGAGATCAGTCCCCAACTAAGGTCAGCCAACGGGTTCGATAGTGTGCGCAAACCTCATAGTGAATGGCAGCGCATCCGTTTATTGTATACAGCAACGGGAGAAGAAGGGTATATTACCATCGGTTGTTTCAAGCGTAACGATTATGCCATTAACCAGGCGGATTACCGGGATGAATACTACTTTTTTCTTGACGATGTACAAGTGAAACCGGTTGACGCCAACGAAAGCCGGTGCGCACCTTCTTTGGCCAGTATTTCTTTCATGATCAGCACGGCATGGTCACGTGAATTTTCAATAAACCACACATGGGTTTCCATACCGCCGCAAATAACGCCGGCCAGGAAGATATTGGGCATATTGGTTTCCATAGTATCGGGGTTGTATTGCGGTTGCCGTTTTTCGTCGTTGGACAAGGTAATGCCCACCTGTTGCAGGAAAGCGCAATTGGGTTGGTAACCGGTCATGGCAATTACATAATCGTTTTCGATGGTCACCATGCCTTCGGGCGTTTCAATATCCACTTCCTTTTCTCGTATAGCCTTCAGCGTTGCATTGAAGTAGGCGCGTATGCTGCCTTCCTTGATGCGGTTTTCTATATCGGGCCGCACCCAGTATTTTACCCGTTTGCCGATTTCCGGTCCGCGCACTACCATGGTTACTTCGGCACCCTTGCGGTAGGTTTCCAGTGCGGCATCTACAGCAGAATTGCTGGCGCCAACGACCACTACTTTCTGCATGGCGTAAAAATGCGGGTCTTTGTAATAGTGCGTCACTTTGGGCAGGTCTTCGCCGGGAATGTTCATCTTTACCGGTATATCGTAAAAGCCGGTGGCAATGATCACGTATTTGGCCGAATAGGAATGGCGGGTAGTTACTACGGTATAGCGCCCGTTTGCCGGCAGAATTTCTTTTACTTCTTCCTGCAGGTGAATAGTGAGATGATGCGATACAGCCACGCGACGGTAGTATTCCAGTGCCTCTGGCCGCGTGGGTTTATTGTTGTTGGAAACAAACGGAATACCCCCGATCTCCAGTTTTTCCGACGTAGAAAAAAAGGTCATATTCAGGGGATAATTGTACAGGGAATTCACCAGGCAGCCTTTTTCAATAATGCAATAGGAAAGACCTGCTTTCTGCGCTTCCAGTCCGCAGGCAAGTCCGATGGGCCCTCCTCCCACAATAATCACTTCGTACCGGTTGTCTGTTGCTGTGCTCATATTACATCAAAGGTAAATCATTGTAGGATGGGGTCGTATTGTTGCATTCCTGAATTGTTAAATTGTTTCCTGCGCTGCTTACCGCTTGTGCGATATTCACAACTTGATCACATTCCTAACAAAGTTTTAAGAAATATTAAGACGGGCACTCCGTTTTAGGCACACATTTGAGTACATTTACACATCAAAAAAACACCGGATGAATTGGTTTTTTTTACAAATTGGTAGTCCAGCTGTTGATACTGCTACGCGAGCCCAGGATGTTGCCGGAACCCCTCCTCCCTCCATGAATATAATGGAAATGCTGGCCAATGGCGGTCCGCTGATGATTCCGCTCGGGCTGTTGTTTGTGCTGGCGGTTTTTTTCTTTTTTGAACGCCTTATTGCCATTCGTAAGGCGAGCAAAATTGATCCCAATTTCATGTACATCATTCGGGACAATGTTTTCAGCGGCAACGTAGCTGCTGCGCGGTCCCTGGCCAAGAATACACCCAACCCCGTTGCACGCATGATCGACAAAGGGCTGCAGCGGATTGGCAAACCTATTGACGCTATTGAAAAGAGTATGGAAAATGTGGGCAAACTGGAAGTGTACAAAATGGAGCGCAATCTTTCTGTACTGTCGCTGGTGTATGGCATAGCGCCGATGTTTGGTTTTTTGGGAACCTTGATCGGTATGCTGCAGTTGTTTTACAACATCAATACCACGCATGAGTTCAGCACCGAAACGATAGCAGGCGGTATTTATACCAAGCTGATCACTTCTGCTGTGGGGCTTACCATTGGTCTGCTGGCCTATATCGGCTATAACTTCCTGCATGCGCAGATAGATAAGACGGTTAACCGCATGGAAGCCGCCAGTGCTGAATTTATTGACATCCTGCAGGAACCTACCCGGTAAACGGAGCGAACAACAAACAACATTCAGGGGCAGGTTAGTGCCTGCCGGAGAAAAGCAAAACAGAAGGAATGAATATCCGGAGAAGATTAAAGCAACATCCTGAAATGCACGCCGGGGCGTTGAATGACATCATGTTCATTTTGTTATTCTTCTTCCTGATCGTTTCTACGCTGGCCAATCCCAATGTGATCAGGCTTTCGCAACCCAAGGCAAAAAGCGATACCAAGGCCAAGCAAACGGTGATTGTGAACATCAAGCCCACCGGTGAATATATCATCAATGGAAAGCAGGTGAATATTGCCGAAATGCGTGAATTTGTACAGCCAATGATTGTGAAGGATTCTACGCAGGCAACGATTGCTATCAATGCGGATAAATCAGTGCCGCTGGAGAATGTGGTGGCTGTGATGCGCATTGCGCGGGATTTGGGCGCGCGGTCTACGTTGCTGGTAGATACAGATGTGGAGAAGTAGGAGGACGTCTTCAGGTATTTTTCTTTGCGCGCACCATTCTGTCTTTCCCCGACATATCTTTTCGTATTGTCACTTCTGTCAAGCCTTTTGCACTGAACACTTCCATTACGCCATTGCCGAGTTCTTCATGAATTTCTACGTAAATCATTCCACCAGGCAATAAATGCGTTTGTGCAAATGAGGCGATGGCGTTATAGAACAGGAAGGGATCATCATCTTCTACAAACAAGGCGAGATGCGGTTCAAAAGCTACTACGTTTTGATGCATGGAAGCCATGTCTTTCTTTGGTATGTATGGCGGATTGCTTACCAGGATATGGCAGGAAGGTAATTGCTGACGGCTTTGTTCATTGAGAAAATCAACCGCTATAAATGCTATGGGCGTAAGATGTGTCGTGGCATTTTGTTTGGCTACTGCCAAAGCTCTTTCACTTACATCACAAGCGATGACAGTGGCTGATGGTAAGCGTTTCTTTAATGCAACAGGAATGCATCCGCTGCCGGTGCCGATGTCGAGCATAGTGCCGGTGAAGTCGGGGTGGGTTGTTTGAATATCATGTACGATCCACGCTACGAGTTCTTCTGTTTCCGGTCGGGGTATAAGTACATGTTCGTTTACAAATAATTTCATGCCGTCGAACCAGGCTTCCTGGAGAACGTATTGAACGGGTTGGTGGGTGAGCAGGGCGGCGGTGTATTGCTGTAGTTGTTGTAACTGCTCAGCTGGCATGTGGGATGTTTTTTGTACCAGTCGGTCAATTTTTGTCAGACCGGTTACGTGTTCCATAACCCAATTGGTAATGGTGGCTGCTTCGCGCGCATCGTAGATGGTTTTGAGTTGGGTTGATAATTGTTGTTGTGCTTCGTGAAAGGTCATGGGGGCAAACTTAGGGAATTTGTGGAGAGCGGGGAGGGGGGATAATTTGTAGTAGTCGTGCACATTCACCCATTTAAAATATCTTTGCCCCTTATTGCATTCTATTATTATGATTCATTGAGGAATTGAAACCACCTCCTCCCTCATGGTCACCCACCACCCATACATGCACCGTTGCCTCCAACTCGCCCGAAAAGGCGCTGGCTACGTTGCGCCCAACCCTATGGTAGGCGCCGTCCTCGTGCACAACGGCCGCATCATCGGTGAAGGCTGGCATGAACAATACGGCGGTCCCCATGCGGAAGTAAATTGCATTGCCTCCGTAAAAGAAGCCGATCGTCCGCTCATAGCCGAATCTACTTTATACGTCAGCCTGGAACCCTGTGTCCATTATGGTAAAACACCTCCCTGCGCCGATCTCATCATCGAAAAACAAATTCCCGCTGTTGTAATCGGCTGCCAGGACCCCTTCGCACAGGTCAACGGACGCGGCATCGCCAAACTCCAGTCCGCCGGCATAACCGTTACCACAGGCATACTGGAAAAGGAAGCACGCGCGCTCAATAAACGCTTTATTGGATTTTATACCCATCATCGTCCATATATTATTTTGAAATGGGCCGAAACAGCCAACGGCAAAATTGCACAGGCTGATTATGGCCGCCTGCTCATCAGCAATGCAATCACCAACCGACTGGTGCACAAATGGCGCAGCGAAGAAACATCGATACTCGTAGGCACCAACACCGCGCAATTCGATAACCCGGCACTTACCAATCGGTTATGGTTTGGCCCCAGCCCCGTGCGACTGGTGATCGATATGGACTTGCGACTTCCTTCACATTTGCAATTGTTCAATGGCCCGGTGCGAACGATCGTTTTCAATAAACACAAACACGAGGAAGCTGGCAACCTGCTTTATTACCAGGTAACAGAAGATGTAGACATCGTACACCAGGTAGTACATGCCCTGTACCAGCTAAAGATCATGAGCGTGCTGGTGGAAGGAGGCGCGCGCCTGCTGCAATCATTTATCGATGCAGGCGTATGGGATGAAATCCGCCTGATCCGAAGCAGTTCCACCTCAGCGCACGATGGCATTCCGGCACCGCAATTACCGGTGAGCAAACTGGTGCACCAGGAAACCATTCAATCCGATACCATCCACTATTTTGTAAACCCGCAAACTGTTCTCCATTGACGAGTTTACTGTTTCTCCTCAGCAGCATTGTACTCACTTCCTGGCTCACCTTATCATTCAAACTGGTTGAACGTTTTCGTATCAACAACCTGCAGGCCATTGTTTTCAATTATATCAGCTGCGTAGTTACCGGCACGGTAGTGCAGGGCGGCTCGCCCTGGGATGAAACAACCATCACAGAAACGTGGTTTCCCTGGGCATTGGTAATGGGCGCCGGTTTTATTGCCATGTTCAACCTTGTAGCCTTCATCGCGCAGCGGATTGGAGTGGCTGTGGCAGTAGTGGCTTATAAGTTGTCGCTGGTCATTCCCTTCGTATTCTCCTTGTATTATTACGGTGATCCTTATACGATTTGGAAGATAGCAGGCATAGCATTGGCGCTTGCCGCAGTGGTGTTCACTTTCTGGCCCTCTGCGGAGCAGAAACAAGCCGGCAGCTACGAGAAAGACAGCAAGCATCCGGAAGGCATTATGGAGCAAAAAGAAGCCCGCAACAATAAGAAAGACAAAGCAATTGAAATGCTTCCTGAGGGTGTTATGGCGCAAAACAAAAAGGTGCCGCTGCTGCTATGGCTGGCGCCGTTGGTATTATTTATAGGCAGCGGCCTGCTGGACGCCATGATCAAATTTGTAGAGCAGTCGTTCCTGGGTCCCGCCAACCAGGACGCTTACCTTATCACAGCTTTTTCTTCTGCATCATCCATTGGCATTTGCCTGCTGGGATGGATATTTGCCACCGGCCGGCAGCGGTTCGATGCAAGAGCCATCGTAGCCGGCATGGCCATCGGTATTCCCAATTATTTTTCCATCTGGTGCCTGATGTATGCATTGAAAGGATACACCGGCAACAGTTCGGTAGTGATACCGGTAAATAATATGGGCATCGTATTGATCAGCGCCCTCGCAGCAGGGTGGCTGTTCAAGGAAAAATTATCGTCGATCAACAGGCTGGGTATTGCGTTATCGCTGGCCGCCATTGCATTGATAGCATTTGGTTAAATTATGAGTGAACAGGATTTTTATTATACCATCGAAAAGCCCGGCACGGCAGAATTCAAGGACCGGGGCAGCAAATTCATTGCCTACGCGTGGCCTATTGCCTCAGTAGAAGAATTCAAAGCCCACCTGGATGTCATCAAAAAAGAACATCCCAAAGCAACGCATCATTGCTTTGCCTATCGCATTGGTCTCGATAAAAATGTTTTTCGGGTAAGCGACGACGGGGAACCTTCCGGAACCGCAGGCAGACCTATACTGGGACAGATAGATAGTCGCCAGCTGACCAATACGCTTATCATCGTGGTACGATATTTTGGCGGCACATTGCTGGGCGTGCCCGGACTGATCAACGCTTACAAATCCGCAGCAGCGCTTGCCCTGCAGGTAACGCCGGTAGTACAGAAGCCAGTGGAAATAAACTATAGCCTGCAATTTGATTATACCGTCATGAACGATGTAATGCAGGTGATCAGGCAATGCAACTGCACCGTGCA
>CALCIN010000046.1 GCA_937961055.1 uncultured Chitinophagaceae bacterium
GGCTTTCAACAAATACCGCATCATTACTATTATTGATATTGCCTTCCAAAGTAGCAGCAGGATACACATCCTGTTGCCATTCTTCGGTAAGCACCATGCGCACATTGCCCAGGTGATCTTTCAGGAAATAATCGTAGTGCAGGGCTGCGGCCTGATTGCCGATAGCAGATGTAAAACGTATCCTGCCTTCTTCCTGCGTTATAAATTGCAGTGTATCATTTTCATATACCAGTCCCCCAGGTACAACGTGGTCTTTACAGGCTGACCAACTTCCGCTACTTCTTTTTTCAGCTTGGTGCCTGCTGCATCGTAGGTATAAGTGATTGTCCCCCTGGAAGTGCCGTCGTCTTTCTTCACGGCAATAACCATTGGCAGGTTCAGGTGATTATAGGTGATCGCGCCGCCGCTGGTTAACGAAGCACCCGTAGCGCCGTTCAGGCGTTTGTTCAGGTCGGTAATAAGGTTACCATTTGCATCATAGCCGTAGTCTTCGCTGGTGGTGTTTTTATCCGTAAAGTCGCCGAGTGATGGACCGGTTCCGGAAGCAGCAGTGCCGCCGGTTGCGTTGTCTGTAACGCTCTGCAGCTTGTTGCCATATTGGTAATACGTATATTGCAAATCATCAATTACCGCAGTACCGGTTACTGTCAATCCCCACTGTTGCATCCGCCTGATATTACCATTGGCATCATAGGCACTGGTCACATTCGTGCCGTCACCAATCTTTACCGAAAAGTTCGCTTAGGCTTCAAGGAAGGCTTCACGGCTACATTAACCGAATTGGACAACTTATTGCAAACCCTAAAAAATTAAGCCATGAAAAAATACAACTATTCCATTTTTACGCTATTAACAATAGCGGCTATCATGGGTTGTGGCAATGCCCAGCAACATGCGCCAACCATAGCTAGTTCACCTATTCAAAACGGATATCTTTTCATCCCACCATCTACCACTGTAACAGCTCCCGTAATATATCTTGCCCTCGGAGAAACCAGGAACGCTGCTGCATTGGCAATATCCTGGGGCGTGCCGAAATCACCGAGCGGAATTTCGGCGTCAATAAATCTTTTGCGTTCTGCTTCCGGAAAATAGGGACGAATATTATTGGTGTCTATGAGTCCCGGTTGTAAACAGTTAACCCGGATGCCGTATTTCCCCACCTGCGAAGCCAGTTGTTTTGACCAAACGGTAATGCTGGCTTTGGCCACTGACGATGCATTGATAGAGCGCAGCTCAAAGGTGCTGGTAATATTGAGAATACTTCCGCTGCGATTGTTTATGAAATGCGGAAGCAGGTGTTGTGTAAGTTGCCGGTGCCGGATGAAATCCAGGTTCATGGCAGCTTCCCATTCAGCTTCATCCCCTACAACATCCATCGGGCGGCTTTTTCCTGCATTATTGACGAGTATGTCCAGTTTATCAAAAACGGATAAGGCCATGTCTGCAATTATTTTCGGACCGTCGGTTGCTGTAAAATCCTGTTGCAGCAATACGGGCTCCACCCCTCCCGCTGAAATGATTTCATCTTTCAGGCTGTTCAGCAATGCTTCATTTCTGGCTACGGCCAACACTTTCACACCTTCCAGGGAAAGCTCTCTGGCAATGCCTCTGCCCAAACCCTGACTGGCGCCGGTTACTACAGCTGTTTTTCCTTTTAAATACAAATCCATTTTGAACAAAATTTGTTATAAGAATTTTGAAGTTTTACGTAGCAAAGCTAAACGCGGTTGAAAATTTTCAGATAACCGGAAACCGATTGTGAGCAACGAACAATTTTGTATGTATGTCATCCAGAAAATTGAGTTCCACTTTTACCAAAAATGAGGAGTATCTCACAGAATGCAATCTGAGCTATGCAATCAGCAAGATCGGCGGACGCTGGAAACTACAGATTCTTGGTACGCTTGAAAATGGTTCATTCAGATTCAGTGATCTGAAAAAAAAGTTTCCCATGATTACCGAGCGCATGCTCACACTGCAGTTAAAAAGTCTCGAAAAAGATGGACTGATTAAAAGAACAGTTTATCCCGAAGTCCCTATCAGGGTAGAATACACGCTCACAGATATTGCACGGGAATTATCTCCCATTCTTCACGAACTAAGTGCATGGGGGGCGAGAAAGAAACTTATTGAAAAAATACAAGCTGGTCTGAATAGTGTTTGATGCGATGCCTGCTGCCCGCAGCCATGCTCCAAACATTTATTTGCCGTCATGAAAATGAAGTATTGTTATTTTTCCAAAATTTCGCCGATGGGCTCGCCAATGGAGCCACTGGGCAGTTGAATGTGTAACAGGAAACTTACCGTTGGCGCAATGTCGGTAATGAAGATTTGCCTTGCGGTGCTGCCGTGCTTTATCCCCCACCCCATCCAAACCAGGGGGATATGCGCGTCATAAGGACTCCAATGCCCATGGTCAACCCCGGTTTTTGACTGCGAAGGAAAATAGCCCGTCTTTGCAATCAGGAAGATCACGCCGCTTCTTTCGCGGTTGTACCCGTTTCTAAGCCTTTCCAACAGCATGGTGGGAAGGTTGGCGTTGGCCAGCTCCTTTAAGTCTACCGCCCATGCAAATTCATCTTTGTTTTGGAAAAAGTCCACACAGTCTTTCCGTATGGCATTTTCGTCCAGCCCGGCATTCCTGATCAATGTATAGTCCAGGTGCACTTCATTATTTGCCAGGCTTCGAATGATCTTATGCTGTCCGTATTTTTTTTCGAGAAAAGCGTTCGCTTCTTTCAGGAGCGATGCATTGCTGAACCATCCGCCCGGAAGCCCGTGATCGTTCAGCAATTTCGGGTTGTGCGGCGCGCCGTGATCGGCTGTAAGAAAAACGGTATAATTGCCTTTTCCTACCTGCGTATCGAGAAAATCAAAAAAATCTGCCAGGTCTTTATCCAGACGCAGGTAAGTGTCTTCCACTTCAACGGAATTTGTCCCAAACTGGTGCCCCACATAGTCAGTGCTGGAAAGGCTGATCGCCAGAAAATCGGGCACGGTGTTTTTGCCCAGGTTTTCGTTTTCCACGGCCCGTTTTGCCATCGTCAGGGTGAGTGTATTGCCGAAGGGTGTGGATGGAAGGATGCCCCTGCCGTTTGTTTTGGCCAGTTCGGACAACCTTACCGGAAAAACAGCCTCTTTGGCCCCTTTATAAGGCGTTTCGTACGCATTGAGATCGGCCGTGCTTTGCAGATAGGTGTCGCCAGGATACAGGGTGTTCCAGTCCTGTTGCAGGTATTTGTCCACCAGCTTTTCTTCGTTCAGTTTCTTCACCCATTCCGGCAATTCCTTCATATACCAGGTGCTGGTGATCCAGTTGCCCGTAGCGCCATCCAGCCAGTAAGCGGCATCGGCGGCATGGCCGGCCGGCAAAATGGCGCCGCGGTCCTTTATGGATATACCGATAATTTTTGAACGGAAATTGGTGGCCAGCTTCAGTTCGTCGGTCACGGTGGTGGTCAACAGGTTTTTGGGCGACATCTTTCCTGCAGCTGAAGCGGTACCTACCGGTTGCACGGTGCTGTCGCCCACGCAATACATCGGGGTGCCTGTTTTTTGCTCGATAAAGTCGTTACCGGCAATGCCATGAATGGCCGGCACCGAGCCGGTGTATACCGATGCGTGGCCAATAGCGGTTTTGGTGGGCAGGTAGTTGATGATGGTGTTTTCGCAGGTAAATCCTTCGCGTAGCATTCTCCGAAAGCCGCCGTCGCCGTAGCGGTCGTAGTAGCGGTACAAATAATCCCATCGCATTTGGTCCACTACAATGCCCACCACCAGTTTGGGCCGGGAAAGGGAAGGCTGGTTATTATCTTGCGCAAATGCGGCCGTTGCGACAAACGAGCAGATCAGCAGCAGGGTTATGCGGGCAATAGTTTTCAATCCCATGTACATGAGTTTTGTTTATTTTAAAAGGGTACCAACATGTTGACCTTATTACCGGAGGTTTTTGCTTCTTAAATAATTGATCAGGTATTCGGGACGGTCCGTTTGAATGATCCGGGCGTGCAAAGTATAAATCAGGTAACCATAACCGTTATCCGGGTTGTCCAGCGACTGGTCGTCGTCGTGCCCGCCAGCCAGGGTATCCCAAAGCGTGTTGTACCAGATGAGGCTTTTGCCTTTCAGCAAATTCACTACCTGTTTGGGCAAAGGATTGCTGTCTGAAGCATAGAGTAGTTCAAAGGCCGCCGGCTTCAGTTCTCTCAAAAAATCATCGATCTTCTGCAAGGCGTTTGGCTGGTCAAGGTTTACAATAGGCATGTAGATAATCTTGTCGAGATATTTGCCAAACTCCTGCTTTACCCGCGCTGCGGGTTGGGTGCCCTTCATGATCACATGATCGGTGGTGCCGGTT
Source organism: uncultured Chitinophagaceae bacterium (assembly GCA_937961055.1). Lineage (GTDB taxonomy): Bacteria > Bacteroidota > Bacteroidia > Chitinophagales > Chitinophagaceae > CALCIN01. The sequence goes on from CALCIN010000046.1 coordinate 4,361, forward strand.
TTTTCCAGCAAAGCATATACTTCGTCAAATAAATCGTAGGCCTTGTCAAGGTTCAGCATCACTTTTCCTTTGGCGGCCAGCAAGGCTTCTTCCAGCGTGGGCACTTTGTGCCGGGTACGGATGGCAGCGCCGTTTTTCAGCTTCAGTGTTTTGATGGAGTCGAGCGTCCAATCAGCCACCCTGCCCTTTCCCGTTGTGGTCCTGTCCAGTGTCCTGTCGTGCATCAAGACCAGGTGACCATCTTTGGTTTTGGCCACATCCACTTCAATAATGTCAACACCCAGTTTGATGGCATTTTCAATGGCCAGTATGGAGTTTTCCGGGGCATAGCGCCAGTCGCCGCGGTGGGCCACCACCAACACCCGGCTGGTGTCTTTATCCAACAGCGCCTTTCGGATTTCGGCTATCCTGTCTTGCGCAAAAAGGCCGGAGGCAAAAAGAAAGAGAAAAAACTTCAGCAAAAAAATCTGTTTCATTTTGTTCGTTTAACTATCGTCGGTTGTTCTTTTTCAAATAATCCAGAAGCAGAAAGGGACGGTCTGTCATGATCGCGTCCGCTCCTTTTTTCAACAGCCAGCCATAGCTGTTTTCAAGGTCGGTAACGGCCAGTTCGTCGTCATGGCCATCATTGAACTTCTTTCCCACCAACGCATTGAACCAAACCCTGATGCCCTTTTTTTTGATCTCCGGCACCCTGTCCAGCATTGGATCCTTGTCATTGCTAAACGCAATGCCGATCACGGCAGCGTTGGTGTTTTCGAGATAATCGTTCAACTGATCATTTGATTTGTCGGTGCCAGCTGTCACTACTGGAATGTAATTGACCTTGCTGATGTCGTCGCCAAAAAGTTCTTTCATTCGGGCGGCCGGCCTGGTGCTCCTGAAAATGAGTTGGTCCAAACAATCCAGCTTGCGGGCAATGGCCAGCACTTTATCCTTTACCGGTTCCCATTTGTCTATGTGCAGCAGCACCTTGCCTTTGCAAAGCTGTAGCACTTCTTCCAGTGTAGGCACCTGTTGCCTTGTTAGTGTGTTGATGCCGGTTTTCAGTCGCAGGGCTTTGATTTCCGCCAGCGTAAGGTCGCGCACTCTTCCTCTCCCATTGGTAGTGCGGTTAACCGTTGCATCGTGCATGATCACGATCTCGCCGTCTTTGGTTTCCTGCACATCAATTTCAATTCCGTCGATACCTGCGTCAATGCAATTTTTGAAAGCCTGCAGCGAATTTTCCGGTGCATTTCTCCAGTCGCCGCGGTGCGCAATTATCATCACATAATGGCTCGTGTCGGTTAGCCGCGACAGGGGAAAACCGGCGCCGTTGTTTCCCTGCGAAATGGAAACAACGGGCCGGCATACAAAGAGGCATATCAACAACCATTTCCTCATTTGTATGAATTGATATGATTTACCAATTGGGGTTTTGTGTGAGTTTACCACCGGTCAACACAATCTCGCTGGTGGGTATGGGCCACAAATAATCCCGGTTTTCATTCCATGTCACATTGATCGCTGGATACGCAACGATATAACCGGAGTTACCGTTCGAGAGAATGATGTCTTTTCCGATTTGCTTGCTTACGCCGCCGCTGATGGTTTCAGGCGTATCTACCCAAAGCACCAGGTCATCATTGCCGTCGTTATCCATATCGTATCGTCCGGGACCGGGGAAATAACAGCCGTAGAAAGGTTTGGTGAACTGCATGCCTTCTTTCCAGCGCAGCATGTCCCATTGACGGAAGCCTTCCAGTGCCAGTTCTACCGTGCGTTCGCGACGGATTTCCAGGATCACTCCTGTAAATGCGCTCTGGGTAACATTGGGATAATATTCCAGCAGCAGTGGGTCCGGATCGGCATTGGCTGTGGTCAGTTCAAGGTTGGGCATACCCGCTCGGGCCCTGATTTTGTTGATGGATTTGTCCAGGTCAGCTTGTGTAAGGGTGCCCAGTTCGGCTTTTGCTTCGGCAAAATTCAGGTACACCTCTGCGGTGCGGAAGAGCGGCCAGTCAGATATGGCTTTGGAAGCTCCATCGTATGCAGATTCTGCCACAAACTTGATGGGCTGGTAACCGGTTACTGCGTTCAGGTTATTACGGGTTGGTGTGGAAGCTCCTTTCTGTATATAACCCGGGCACAACACGGTTTGGCGCAACCGGGGATCGCGGTTTTCTACCTCCTCGGTATAGGTCATGGTCTCCCATCCCGGCTGGTCGGTAATGCGACTGCCATCGGCCATCAGGTAATGGTTCATAAATCGCTTTGTGAACCCTTGCTTACTGTTGCTGATGTTGAACGGAACGCTGTGCATAAGGTTCGGCCCGGCGCTGTAGATCCTGGCCAGGATGACTTCGGTGGTATTGGCATTATCGCTGTTAAAGAGGTTGCGATAGGGTTCGGAACCGGAGGTATACAGGGCATAGCCGCTGTTGGCAATAAACTCTTCGCCTGCTGCAGCTGCATGTTGCAGGTATTTATCGGCATTGGGTAGTCCGTGGTATTTCCGGAATGTGCCTTCGTACAGGGCTACGCGGGTTTTCAGGGCCAGCGCTGTCCATTTGGTAACAGTGGCTATATTTTTCGCCGTAGGCAAAAGCGCAATAGCCTTGTCCAGGTCACTCATGACCGAATCCATCACCAGTTCGCGGTCGTCGCGTTCTTTAAAGAGCAGCTCCTCATCGGTTGAAGACAACACCTGGTCGTACCAGGGCACATCGCCATAGCGGCGCACTTTTACAAAGTAGAAATAGGCCCTGAAAAAATAGGCAACACCATCATAGCGTTTACGAACGGCTTCATCGCGGCAGTTGCCCGAATTCTCCAGGTAATAATTGATCCTGCGCAGCATGCTCCAGCTCCATCCGCTTTCGCCGGCCGGATCACGCTGGCCCATCATAAGCTCACCGAGTGAATTGTCAACATTGTCGTCGGCATTCTGGCCGGCCGCCCCATCTGCTCCATCCAGTTGAGAATAAAACTGGTTTGTCCACAATCGCAGATCGGCTTCGTTCAGGAAATAAGTTGTCGGACTGAGTTTGTCTTCCGGCGTTAATGTAAGCAGCTTCTTACAGCTGGTGAGGGTCAAAATCAAAGCCGGTATGATGATAATTAGTTTTTTCATAACAAAAATGAAGCTTGGTTAGAATTGAATATCAATGCCCACAGTATAAATCTTCGAATAGGTATAACCAACACCGCTACCCGAGTTGTACGTAGCTGTGGTATTGGTCAGCTCGGGATCAACAGTTTTGGTATATTTTTTCAACTTAGACCAATAGAAAAGATTTTCTCCCGATGCATAAATCCTTACCTGGTCAAACAACCGTTTGCTGATGGGCAGTGTGTAACCGATGCTAATGTTCTTCAGGCGCAGGTAAGCAACGTTCTGCAAATAACGGTCGGTTGGCACGTACAGTGCGCCGGCGCTATACGATGCATAGCCACGGGGCCTGGGGAAGTATGCATTCGGGTTTTCCTCGCTCCACACATTTTGCATGAAATCCCTGTGAATAAATGAAAGTGAAGGGAAGGAATAAGGTCCCCAGAAATCATAGGCCAGCGAGTGCGGGAACCAGTGTTGCTTTCCAACGCCCTGGAGGAAAACAGCAACATCAATCCCGTTCCAGCTGGCGCCCAAACGAATGGAATAGGAATAACGGGGAAGGCTGTTGCCGATGATGGTCATGTCGCCCGGATTGCTGACGGTACCGGCACCTTCATTGATAATGCCGTTGTGGTCAAGGTCAATGAACTCTACATCGCCGGCCCGCAGGTAATTGTCTTTTTTGCTGCTGTATACGCGGTTGTTAACTGCTTTGTCGTTAATAGCCGCCTGGTAAGCCGCAGCATCTTCATCGGAGGCAAACAGACCTTTTACTTTGTAGCCCCAGATTTCACCCAGCCTCATGCCTTCATAATAGTCAGAAATCAGCTTGTCGGGGTTGTTGTATTTGGTGATGACAGTTTTATAATCGCCCAGGGTAAAGCCGATGTTGTAGTCAAACGGTTTGTTCCGCAATAAAAACTTATCGTTCCAGCCTACATACAGTTCCCAGCCTTTGGTGCGCAGGTCGGCGGCATTGGCGGTTGGCGTGGCGGCACCATACACCGAGGGCAGTGTAAGTGATGGCGTCAGCATGTCTTTTGTTTCGCGGATATACACATCTGTTGTTACTGTCAGGCGGTTTTTCAGCAGGGCAAGGTCAAGACCTGCGTTGTAGGTGGTTACCGTTTCCCATGTAAGATCAGGCGTGATGGGGTTCGAAACGGAAGCGTAATAAGCTGTGGTGCTGCCGTCGAAGGTATAGGACATGGTATTGGTGGTGGAGATCTGGTCTATGTAGGAATAATAACTCACCTGCTGGTTGCCGAGGCTGCCCATAGACAAGCGCAGTTTGCTGTTGTTGATCACACCTCTCAACGGCTCCCAGAAATTTTCTTCACTCATGCGCCATCCTACCGATGCGGCGGGGAAGAAACCCCAGCGTTGCTCCGGTGCAAAGCGGGAAGTACCATCAAACCGGCCGCTGGCTTCAAACATGTATTTGCCTTTGTAATCGTAGTTTACGCGGCTGAAGTAGCCCAGCGTACGAAAGGCGCCGATGCTTTGCGAAATGACGGCTTCCCCATTGGCAATACTGAATGAACTCAGGCTGTTGCTGAGCAGGTCTTTCTTCTCAACAGAAAGATTCGTCTGGCGGTAATCTTCGTACTGCCCGCCTGCCAGGAAAGTAAAATGGTGACCACCACCCCAATTTTTCCTATACGTGGCATAAACGTTCAGGTTGTGGTTGTTCACATTGAAATGACTTTCCTGGTAATAGTTGTAAATGGTACCGGATGTAAAGGTGAGAACAGTACCGGCAGCCCTTGAATATTCAAAGGGCATACCTCTGTAAGTGTACAGGCGGTTGCGCGTTTTATAAGCGTAAGAAGCTGTCAGTTCCAGGTCTTTCGTCAGGCTCACGTCGAATTGGTTCGACAAAATCAGGTATTTGTTACCTCGTTTATTTCTGGCTTCATTGGCTGTAAGGTAGCCTCCATGTCCGGCGCCAATGGGAGAATTGGCGTTCAGTTGGTTGGGATATTGCATGATAGTGCCGTCGGGATTGCGGGGCACAAAAGACGCGAGGATATTGCTTTGTAAGGCATGGATCGTTTGCTGCTCGTTTTCGTATCCGGCATAGATATAATTACTGGAATTGAAGTTGGCTGTACCGGTGTACTTCAGCCATGGTTTGATTTTCGCATCGACCTTTGCACGGAACGAGTAGTTCTTATAGTTGTCGTGGAAAATTTTGAAAATACCGTCCTGCGACCAGAGCCGTCCGCTGATGTAATAATTCACGTTATTGTTCCCCCCGGTCACTGAAAGATTTTGTTCCATCTGGGGTCTTGAGTTGCGGTAGAAATAGTTGTACCAGTCGAAGTTTCCGTAGTAATAATACCGGTTATCGGGTTTAACGATGGTCCACGGACGGTCGGGATGTTCGGTAAGATCGTTGCGGCGGTCGAGCAGCATTTGCAGGTCATCGCCGGAGTAAAGCGCCATCTGGGTGCCCTGGTAGATTTCGTAAAACTGGTTCACGATATTGACATGGTCATACCCGATGCGGATAAAATCGGTAGAAGTTGTGTTCTGCGAAACACCAAACCGGCTGGTCAAATTGACCTTGGCCTTTCCCTCCATGTTTTTTCCTTTTTTGGTAGTGATGATGATCACGCCGGAGGAAGCTTTGGCGCCATAGATGGCAGATGCAGACGCATCTTTCAGCACCGTTACCGACTCGATATCGTTTGGATTGATCTGGTTCAGGTTCACTTCAATGCCATCGGCCATGATCAGGGGCGTACCTCCGTTTACAGAAGCCACACCACGGATATCGATTTTGTAATCGGAATCCAGTGTTCCGGAATTGAAGGTAAGGTTCACCGAAGGATCAGCGCCTTTCAGTGCGCCGGCCGCAGTGGAAACAACACGGTTTTTGATATCTTTTTCGGTTATGATGCCAACGGCGCTGGTCAGGTGCGCTCTTTTTTGCACGCCATAACCGATCACTACTGCTTCATCCATATTGGAAAAGGAAAGCGCCAGTGACACCGTCAGTTCGTTTGCATCGCCCACCACCAGCTCAGCAGTCTGGTAACCTACGAAGGAGATTTCCAGGGTTTGGCCTTTCTCTGCATCGATGGTAAATGTTCCTGACTGATCGGTAACCACGGCCTTGTTGGTGCCCTTGATCTTTACTGAAGCGCCCGCCAGGGGCTTGCCATTTTCATCTTTTACCTGCCCCTTGATTTCCTTGAAGGGCGTTTCCTCAACAGGAGTATTAACGGGAGGGATTGGCTTTTCACTACGGATCAAAATGTTTTTGTCGAGGATCTTGAATGAGAAAGGCAATTCTTTCAAACATTCACTCACGGCCTCTTCCAAAGACACATTCTTTACGCGAATGCTGATGGTTTTTGTTCGCAGCTGTTCGCTGTCGTAAACAAAGACATAGCCGGTCTGTTTTTCAATTTGCAAAAAAACTTTCTCAAGCGGCGTGTTTTGTTGGTTCAGGCTCACCTTCTGGGCATGGATTTTTGCGGTGCCCTGCATCCATGCAAAGATCAGGAAGAACATTGTCAGCTTGATTCTCATAAGCTGTTGCCATTTTAGTGTGGAAAAAATGGATGTCTTTGCAGGCAGTTCCTGGTTATACCGGAACAAGCTTCCGGCAATGGCAGACAATCTTAATTTCATTAGATTTGTGAGGTTTGAGTTTGAAAATTGAGCAATCATCAGATTTCGGGTAATCCCGTAACGAACTCAGATCACAGCGTCTCCCGATGGCCGTCGGGCAGACGCTTTTTTAATCTTCGCTATTGGTTTAGCTATATTGTATCAATCGTTTCATATGGCATTTTTTTGGGGTTAAGAAAGCTGAATTTATTTCTGGATGATGATCTTTTTGGAACCGTTGTTTTCTTCAATGCGGTATTTCAGGCCAAAATATTCCAGCAACTCCAGCACCTTCGAAGCATTTGAATTCCGGTAGACTTTTCCCCAAAGCCTTGTTTCCGGTATGTTGCCTTCAAACTCCACGGACACGTTGTACCACCGGGCAATCTGCCGCATCACGCTGGGGATGTCGGAGCCGGAGAAATAAAACAAATTGTTTTTCCATGCTACTGCATTTTCTGTATCCACATGTGCTACACTAAACTCGTCTGGCGACAATGTTGACTGTTCTCCCGGTTTTAAGGTTTTTGTTTTGTGTGTGCCATGCTGGATTACTTTTACAGAACCTTCCAGTAAAGTAGTTTTTACCGCGGGTTCATCAGCATAACTATTGATGTTGAAGTGCGTGCCGAGGACTTCTACGGTTTGGTCCGCCGTCTGCACTTTAAAAGGCTTTTCCTTATTGCCGGCAACTTCAAAATAGCCTTCTCCTGTCAGTTCTACTACTCTCTCCCTGCCGGTGAAAGCAGTTGGATATTTTAAGGAGGAAGCGGCATTGAGCCAAACCACTGTGCCATCAGGAAGTGTAACCTGGTATTGTCCTCCACGGGGCGTGGTAATGGTATTATAAGATGGAATTTCTATTGCCTTAATAATATCCTGTTGACGTACATAGACCAAAGCACCGTTGCCCGTTTTTATTACTTTAATACCATTTTGTTCTGCTATTTCACCGCCGGATTCGTTGTCCAGTAAGATCGTTGAACCGTCGGCCAGCGTCAGCGTAGCTTTATTTTCACCTGGCGCCAGGTCTTTTTTCTCCACAGGTACCGGCGCTTGCGCGGTTGGTTGTGGCGAGGTTGAAGGAGTAAGGTAGTAAAAAGCGGCAACGACGACGCCTGTAACGACAGCTGCAGCGGCCATGCGCCACAGCAAAGGACGCAGGCGACGCGGTGGAGGCTGCGGCAAGGAAGCAAAAACAGCCTGTAAATCTTCCTCTATTTCTTTTTCCGACAGGTCATGCCCCTTCCCTTCCCACTGTTGATACCAGGCTTCGATGATTTTACGGTCTTCTTCGGAACAGGTTCCCTGCAGATATTGTTCCAGGAGGCTTTTGATGTCGGTCTTGTTCATGTATAAATCAAGGGCATTCTGTGTCCCTTATTACTATAGACCTTCAACAGCTACCCAGGGCGTAGAAGAAAATAAAAAAATTAAAAAATTACAGGAAGGGGAATAAAAAGGATTGAAGGGAGCTCAGTTTAACCCGAAGAATCTTCAGCGCATTGTTTACCTGTTTTTTTACCGTAGCTTCTGAGATATCAAATTGATCAGCAATCTCTTTGTGGCTCAGGTTAGACTGCCGGCTTAGCCGGAATACAGCCTGCATTTTGTCGGGCAGGGCTTTGACTTCCTTTTCAATATGTTTTTGGAGTTGGTTTGTGCGTGCCAGGTGATCGGCAGTGCGGTGATGCTGTTCAACAAAATCGCCCAGGGACTTTAGAAAAGCAGATTCCAGCTTTTGATGGGCAATGGTTTTGATGACCCGGTTGCGAACTGCGGTGAACAGGTAGGCTGAAAAGACTGTTTTTAATTCAAATTCAGACCGGCGATTCCATAAGGCGGTAAACAGGTCCTGTACAATATCTTTAGCCAGTTCCCTGTCCTTTATTTTCTTGTAGGCGTGAATATATACATCTTTTGCATAGCGACGATAGATCTCCGCAAAGGCAGCATGATCGTTTTCCTTCAGCAGGTGGGCTAATTTACAGTCAGTATAGTGATGATATGAAGACATTTCCTGTTTCAAGTTCATCAATGGTGACGCCGGCAGTTTTCGATTTTTTCATTGGAACGGATTAGGCTGATTTTGGCAAATCAGCAGCAATATATTGACTTATTTCAAAACTTCAGGTGGCATGTTTGTGTGCTTGCATTGTGTTGCTGCTGCACAAAGCGCTGCTTGCCTGTTTTGAAGTGGTATGGCTAAGTTAACGGAATTTTTTATTCAGCACAAGCAGTGGTGTGGATGGGGTTTGATTCATGCAACGGTAAAACTGTTCAGTGCCAAGGTCCGGTTATTGGCCCGATGCCCTGCGTGGCAATTTTGCACGAAATGCTTTATAGCCTTCGAACCACCCGACGCTTGCGAGCGAACCACTAATGCAAAGCATCAGGCATTTCAAAGAAATCGGCGCCAATCCGAACAAGCTTCTGGAAGGTGGCACTAGCAGTATCAACAACAAAAACAAAACAGACAGCAACGGCACGCATGGCGCCAGGCTATTGGCATACCGTATAGGAACCAAATCTTGCTACACTTGTTTGTTACACTTTTTCATAGATATGAAGTATATCGTCCATAGTTAATTGAATGACCATATTATCAAGCACTATAGGTGG
>CALCIN010000047.1 GCA_937961055.1 uncultured Chitinophagaceae bacterium
GCATTGGCAAAAGGTTTGAAATTTTCGGCAACATCTGGCGGCGCGAGTGACAGAAACGTGTTGAAATCGGGTTTGCTGCCATGCAATTCAAGGTCGGTAAACAACTGGTCATCTATATCAATGGAGCCGGAAAAACCAAACTCGCCATTATCCAGGGACAATTCACCTTTGGCAATTTGCACCAGTTGTTTTTTCCCGTCGTATTCCACGTTGGTTTGCAGTGCTACTTTTTTCTTGCGAAAGAACCCGGTATCGCCCTGGTGAATGATATTGCATACCATATTGGCGTTAAGGCGGCTCTTGATGTGCTCGTCATTGATGCTGAACGTGGCGCGCGCTTCTGCAATGTACGATTGCACCAGCAGGCTGTCCGCAGTTTTGAAGTAAGTAACATTCATTGCCTTCAGGCGGATACGCTTCAACCGGAACCTCAGCGCGCTGGTATCGGTAACATTACCGGATGATGGTGATGTATGGTTGATACGTGTGGCCAGCAGCAGGTTGAGGTCGCCATTGGGGTATTGCACCAGGTCTATATGGCCTTTTTCCATGCGCAGCCGGCGTACGTCGTACTTCCCCTGCAGGAGTTTTTGGATATCGAATCCTACATAAAAATCTCCTGCCTTATAAATAGGCTTTTGCGTGGTGTCTTTGGTGGCATAGAAGCGCACATTGGTAAGGTCTATGGACACATACGGGAATTGTTGAAACAGGGAGATATGGCTGTCTTCCACCAGCAGTTTTCCCGCAAAGGTTTTGTTCAACTCCCCGATTACATGCTGGGTTATTTCTTTCTGCCTGCTATACAGAATCCAGGGAACAACGGTGAACAGCACAACCAGCAGCAGGAAAAACACCAAAAGGGAACGCAGCACAATTTTTTTCCATCTTTTTCCGGGACGCTTCCGGGTTCGGGATACGAGACTCATGCAGGAAGGGTTAAGAAATGAAATGCAAGTAACAGTAAATTAAACGTATTTCCTATAGGATTATTCTGTTTAGAGGATGAAGAGGATGTGAAATTTCCATGAGCAAGTGCCTTCAGGCCCCCGTGCGGCAGAGCCAAAATCTGTCGTATCGGGACGTATAAAATGATAGCCCCTATAGTGACGTAGGGGCTGTCTATTAGTAGCAAAACAAGATAAGCCTGCCGATGATGCAAAGCGGCTTTCCAGGGGGCATGAGCGGCCCCCGGGGCTGTCAATCAGTTATTTTATCACCTTGTGCGTACTCACTACTCCTCCTGACATTACCGTTAATGTATACACGCCCTTACGCAGATGTGCCAGATTATCCACCGTTTGTGTGCTAAACCCTTTTTCCACCTGCATAGCACGCTGCACCAATTTCCTGCCCGTCATATCTGTAATCGTTACATGTAACCTGCCACGCTGCGGCGCTTGTACACCAAAGCTGATTGCGTCGGTAAACGGATTGGGCATAATGGCGGTAACCAGCGTTGCCGGGTTGTTGCCAATCACTACCACCACCTTGCTGTATTCAATTTTTCCGGAAGTGCTTACCATTTTCAACCGGTAATAAAGTTTGTGGCCGGCTGTTGCTGCATTGGCATCGGTAAACGCATATTGCTCTATACCGGCACTGTTTTTCCCCGGCACCTGCCCGATGCTTATAAATTGATTACCATTCAAACTCCGCTCTACTTCAAAATGACTGTGTTCAATTTCTCCCGCCGTTTTCCAGTTCAGCCGCACATCATTGTTTTGCCACTGGGCGGAAAAAGCAATGAGATTTACCGGCAAGGGCGCTGCAGCAGTTTGTACAAAGAATCCGCTGAAACCCGTTACATCGAACGTCACTTCCCATCTATTATAAGTAGTGTTGTAAATGATATCGGCATCTGCCGGGTCCAACACCTCCGACGCGCCATAGGTAAGCGGCATACCCGACCCGTCGCTGGAAGTGCCGGAATGTTTACCTATGCGAAGATTGGAAATACCGACAACATCGCCCGGACCTGTGGGCAGGTCAAGTATACTGTTGGGATGCGAATTGAAATTGTCGAATTCCTGCTGGGTAAAATACAGGGTTACGCGGGCAGTAGCTTGCGAAGCATTGTTTGCCGGTACAATTTCATAATGCCGCTGTCCAAATGGTATATCATTTACTTCAGGCACACCAGGTTCAACCCACACCCGGGCAGTGACGTTACCAGTTACCGGCGACGCGCCCAATGGAGTTACTTTGGCCACGATGGCACAGTTGGCTGAATAAAACGTGTATTGGTTGGTAACATTTTGCTGTACCACACTATTGCTTGCCATCGTAGGATTTTGTGTTGAAAGCATTACGGGCGTGGTACGCATGGTACCTCCCGCATTGGTGATAACAGCACGATAGTACCTGCCATTCAAACCGGTATTATCTGCAATGCTCAACTGGCTGGTGTTGGTACCGCTGTACACGCCCGTATTGCTGAGCGTGGTTACCCCGGTCTGGAACGAGGCGTTGGTAGCTTCCTGCCAGGAAAAACTGAGGTTACTGCCACCTGCCAGTACACCAAACACGGCAGCATCACCGGCACAACCTGTAACCGGCTGCGGTTGAGCCTGTATGGTGGGCGCATCTGCAAAAGCTGCCAGGAGGATGTCTTCACTGTTCCCACTGGAGGGAAGGGGCGAAAGGCCGGGAAAGATCATATTGCCTGCATATACCCCGGTAATCCAACATTTGCCGTTAGGAGCAGCGGCAATACCATATGCCACATCGGTGGCCTGTGCGTGATTACCCGATCCCTGGGTTACATAATCTGCTTCGCCATTGATTACATTCACCCTGGCCACAAACAGATCGGTATTGCCCGAAGCTGAAAGCGACAGACCGCCGGGAAACGTGATGGTATTATTGTATCTACCGGCAATCAATATACGTCCATGCCCGTTGGCGGCGATGGCCATTGCTCTGTCCGTTGCAGTGGATGTGACTCCGTTATCTGCTTCTCTTACCCATCCAAACGAATCGCTGGTTGGGTTGTAGCGGCCATACATCACATTGTCGCGGCCGGGCGAAGTATTTACAAGAGCAGGCATTCCGGGAAAGGTTACACTTGCGCTGGAAAACGACCCGGCAAAGTATACAGCCTGGCTGTACGGATCGTAGGTAACGGCCATTCCCAGTTCATTGCCATCGGCAGAACCTGCGGAAAAACCTCTTTCAAAGGCGCCGGTGGAAGCCGACAGTTCCAGCAGTACAAAATCTTCATTCACTACGGTACCGGAATTGGTAAGCAAAACAGCAGATGCCGGCGTAGCTGTGCTGTAAACGGCATTGGCACTGCCATTCAAACGGGTGCGCATGGAACCCACTACTACTACCTGGTCTGTACCCGGTACATAACATATGCCGCTGCCATTGATGTTATCGTTGCTGCCTTCTATACCACCGGTGCTTACCCATTGAAAAACACCGTTGGAATTCAGTTTGGCTACAAACAGGTCACTGGAATAATTGGATGCATTTCCCTGCACCGTGCGCTGAAACGGTCCAAACTGAGCTATGGGATTGGCTGTATTGGTGCTGAAAATTCCTGATACGTAGATATTACCCGCATTGTCCAGGCATACCGCCTGCGCTTCATCGTTTTGCGGTCCGCCAAAGCGGGTAACCCATTGTACTGCGCCGGTAGAAGCATTTAGTTTTATAATCACTCCATCGTTATTGGTAAGTACATTTCCCCCCGGCGCATCATAGGAAGTAGACAAAGTACCCACCGTGATGCTTCCATAACCATGGCCTACCACATACACAGCAATGCCATCGGTGGCAATAGCTCTGCCCTGGTCAATGAAATCGCCGCCAAACCTGACTGACCACTGAAACACACCATCGGCATTGAATTTTGCTACAAAACCATCGTCATCTTCAGCGCTTATCAGCGGTGTGCCTCCAAAGCTCACCGTATTCCCCTGTAAGTCATCATTAAACCAGCCCGTGATATACACATTGCCGGCCGCATCCGTACAAATGGCCCTGCCTTCATCAGCATATCCAAATGAAGTTCCCGGCTGGCCAAACCCTGCACGAAAATTCCACGTTTGCGCCACCGAAATCAAAGGCAAGGCGCCTGCCAGCAACGCCCAAAGCAGCCAGGATAAAATTTTCCTCATAGTTTAAGTGTTGTAGTGGTTGTTGTGTATAAAGTAATGGTGATAATCGTACTACGACAGCCGGTCCATTTGCTTCAATCCAAAGGCGCTTAAGCAATATCCCGGGTAAAAACCTTCTTCACAATAAACTACTTCGGCCAGCAGCGCCTTGCCGTCTTTACAGGCAATGGTAAAACCGGCCACAGAATCAATAGACAGTATGGTACCCGGCGCCAATTTTTGCGGAACATCTTCCAGTACGGAGGCGTAGGTAATGCCGAATGTCCAGTTCTTCCACCGGGCAGCTGCGCCTTTATTCCATGGATTGCAGGCTTTCACCAGGGCATTGATTTCTTCGGCATCCATCGATTGCCACTTGATGTACAGGTCTGCCGGTTGCGGATGACTGTACCAGGCAGCGGCGGCCGCATCCTGTTCTTTTTTTTCTAACGTGCCGCTTTGCAAACCGGTAAGCAATTGAGCAGTGAGCTGCACGCCCACGTATGCCAGTTGCGTATAAAGAATGCCGAAATTGATGTTCCGGCCAATGGGTATGCTATGCTGCAATAATATGGGGCCTTCGTCATACGCCGCCGTCATTTCGTGAACCGTTACCCCCGCCATGGTAGCTTGGTTGCGCAACATCCAGAACAGCGGATTGCTGCCCCGCCAGGCAGGCAGCGGCGCATAGTGAAAATTGATGAACCCATGTCGCGGCAATTGCAACACAGAAGCCGGTATCAGCCACGGAAAAGTTTTCACCAGCACCACATCCGGCAGGCATTGCTGCAACCAGTCATGAATGGCTGCTTCAAAATGTTTTTTTTCAAAGGTGCGGAACGGAATCTGCTCCCTGCGACACCGCTCCCGCACTACCGGCTGCGTTTCACTCAGCCGCACCGGCATGCCTGCCGCCACCAGTTCGCCTGTACTCAACAGGTAATCCAATGCAGGCAGGGCAATGCGGTCATTACAAAGTAAAGCGATGCGCATAAGTTAAATACAGAGATAATTATTTGTCCATCCGGAAACCACACCCTGCGGAATGTCTGTCATCACTTTTAAATGTTCCTCCGCTGAAACAGTGTTACTACCGGTAATACGTAATCGACATTTTCCGTTTTCATCTCCTATAATCATGCCTTCATACAGCGGCGCATAGGTATAATGGGTAGCGGGGTGAAAAGCCACTGTGCCGCGCGGACTTTCCCACGAAAAATGCGCCAGTGAAGCAACGCCTTCCTGTAACAGTTGCTGCACCACATCGGCCGCTTCCCAGCCCAGCAGGTGAAAAATATTGGCTGGTTTGCTCTTTTCGGCTGCAATCGTATGCAAAAAATTTTCCTGCACCTTGTTTTGCAACGATCGTCCCCAGGGCACTACGGCATAAAAGGTGCCCCCGGGATATTGGCAGTTTTCCAGCAGTTGTTCTTCCGCCATAAAGGGCGAACAATAGAAAGGCAGCGGTACTGCGGCGCTGTTGTGTTGATGCAGGGCTTTAAAAAACAACTCCGCCAGGTAACTGCTGAAACAGGCAGCCACCGATTCGGCTCCTGCGTGTTGCAGGTGGTCCATGTACGAAGCGATGTTGAATTCAGCAATTTTATAGGCGCTCACAAAATTGGCACATACCGAACCGCCTGCTTCCGACAAACCACGATCGTAGCTGTACGGACCGCGGTAACCTCCATCATAAAAGGAAGTGGCCATCAATACTTTTTTGCTGCCTTTGCCTGCCATTTGCCCGGCAATGCGACAGGCATGTACGCCCTGCAAAGTGATATGATAGCAATGCGGAGACGCCGCACTGCCAGGTAGTTGCATACCTGCATCGAGTATAATAACAGGCTTTTGTAAAGCATTGGCCAGCGGGTATAGCGGCTCTGCATTGAAACTGGTGCTGTACAGGATCAGTACCTCAATGTTTTGACTAAGAAAAAGCTTCTCTGCTACACTATAGGTGAGCTTTGCGTCTTCTCCATAACCGATATTCTCCATGAAAAATTCAGGCGTAATGCCCTTTTGCTGCAAATGGAGCCGGAGGCCATCCGTAATATTGTAGCCCATAGCGGGATAGTCAGTTGACCGGGGCAGTAATATGCCAATTCGTGCGTGCATAGTAAACAGTCAGTAAAATTATTCCTGTTGATCGTTAAGTACGCCGGGGGAATACACCGGTAATACAAATGATATAATTCATTACCAATAATGGCTGTTGTATGGAAAATGGCAAGAGGTTGCCGGTATATTGTGTTTTTACCGCAACGGGATAGGGCATGCCCTGCGCATCGGCTGAAACACTATACAAACGTTCCGTACTGTTAGCGTATACGCCATTTACCGGCGATGAGGCGGTGGCCGTAGTAGCGGCTGCGGGGGTAATGGTTACCTGGATGGGATGCGAGTGAGGCGGCATTTGATTGATAGTGAGTGTTGCTGATTCAACCCCCTTTGTCTCGCCAAGTTCATAGTTGCTCAATCCGGCGCCTTGTCCTGCGCCTACAGCCGTCCTGCCCCGCAAATCGGGCAGGGCGAAGAGTGATGAGCCGTTGCCTCCGTAGCGGATGCCAATAACGGCAAACAGCGAAGAGTTTGCCTGAATGCTTAGTAATTGTCCCTGGCAAAGAGCCCAGTTGCGGGGGGCAAAGTTGCCTGCAAATAAGGTTACGTATCCAATAACTCCGTCCATGAGATGGGTAGTTTAACAAATGAAGGAATGTGTTTAGTTACGGCTCGGGAAGAGGCCTTCCATACAAATGAGATAATTAAGCGCCAGTACAGGCTTTATGAGATTTATTGGATCATTTCCTCCCAGGCTGAGGGGGGAAGGAACAGTGGTGCTGGTAGGCGCCATACTGGTAGTGCCGGCCGTATTGTAGTTATTGATGCCTTTGGTAACGGCCGCCGCATGGTCCATGGCGTCACTCTGCGTTCCTGGCTGACCATCTGCATAGGGGCTGCCTGTAAAGCTGAGCAGCTGGTGCGTATGAACGGGCAGGTTATTAACGGACAGTGTTACTGATTCCGCACCTCCTATATCGCCCACCTGGTAGACGGTGCCATCCGGCCCTACACCAGCGCCAATGGCTACTCTTGATCGTAAGTCAGGTAATGCGAACCAGGTTTGCCCGTCGCCGCCATACGTGTCGCCGATCACCGCATACAGTACATCGTTTGTGGCAATAGACAGGTGCGATCCATCACAGAACGCCCAGCCCACGGGCGCAAAATCACCGGCAAACAGGGCAATAGTACCAATAGTTGGTTCTGTATACATAAGTTGCTTTTTGAAAGTGAAATCTTTTAATTAATTACGGCTGGGATAAATGCCAGTAAGGCAAATAATATAGTTCACCACCAGGTAAGGCATCATTAGCGGTACCGGTACATTCTCTCCGGCCGCAGCAACAACAGCCGTGTAGGCGGGTTCAGCCATATAGGCAGCAGGTGAGTTGGAATAAGCCTGCGGTGCTCCGGCGGGATAGGTATTCTGTGCCCGGTTGATAATACCCTCCGAACTGCTTACATCCATAGCAATGGTAGTAGTACCGTCATGATTGTGCGGGGGGAGATGATTTACCCCAAGCTGTATTTTCGGTTCACCCAATTTCTCGCCCTCAACGTAAGTTTGCCGATTCTGAATGACGCCGGCAGAAATCGGATACCTTCCCTGCAGGTCGGGCAAGGCGAAGTTCGTGGTTCCGTTACCGCCATACGTATTTCCAAGAATCGAAAAAAGCGCCTGGTTGCCATTTATGGCCAATATAGCTCCATTGCATAGTGCCCAGTTCCTGGGCACAAAATCGCCTGCAAACCAGGTTACTACCCCAATTACTCCTTCCATAAAGTTGGTTGTTGATTTAAAGGTTAATGTATAGGCAAAGAACACCCTTGATCAATCTGAACGATTGATCAGCATGTTGCTACTCACCTGGTGAATGCATTCTATAGGTAAAACAAAGCCTTAGAGTGAAGTTGCAGTATGAAGGCTCTAAACTACGGAATAATTGGAGAAATGCGCATAACCGCTCACTAAATAATATAGATAAACGTAAATTGTCAGTTTTCCTATCTCGTGACACTGCATTAATCGCGCATCCATTTTAGCATTTTAGGATATGCGTAAGGTGCAGACTTATTGGGTGTTGGTTCAATCGTCATATTACACCATTGCAGGGTGGCCGTGCCGAAATAACGCCCTTGCGCAAAATTTTCCACGATGTCGCTGCCACCACCATGATAACCATTTTCATGAAAAACAATGTAAGGGTCCAGTCCCAAATGTATACAGGCGGCATACGACCAGGCAATGGCCATCATTTCTTCTGCTTCGCGGCTTAAGCTGGCCATAATGGCAGCGTTGTTGAGGGTTGGCCTTTCTGCAGCAGGGGTTACGGCAATGTGCCCGGCTTCATGTAAAATATCGCCCGGATATAACAGGGCATCTTCGTCAATAACAATGCCGCCGTTTTCAATCAGTATTCCCGGTAAAAAACATGCGTCTTCAATTTTTCGGAAAAAAGTTGGAATGCCAATGCTGTTCAGAAAAGGGATGCACACATTCAGCACGGTGGCCTTTATGGAGGTGTTACTCATTCCGACAAAAGTATCGTATTCGCATTAAAGAAACAGAAAAGGAGCAACATACCATGATCGTAGGTTTCTCCTTTTTTGGAATGCATGCTGCAAAGGCTTACCGGAACAGCTGCTCCAGCGTAGTTTCCGCTGTATCAACTGGTCTTCATTGAGCATGCATGACTATTTGCCGGTACGGCCATACCCGGTTACAAGTTTAGACGGAATGAATACAGTATGAACCATACCTACTGATTTCAGCAGGTAAATTGCGGAAAGGTTTTCCAACAAAAGTTGATGGCGAATACAATTACCTCTTGACGACTGCTGACATAAGGTTGTCACGCGTGCCCATAATTTTACGGCAAATAGAACTGCATGAGCGAATTATTAAAGGATATCTACTCTCCTGCTTTTTACAAACAATTCGGCAATGTACTGGCTGAAGTGTTGCCCCGGTTTGACCAGCGTGCATTTGAAAAAGCGATATTCAGCGATGGCTGGGAAGAAAAGGCGTTGAAGGCGCGAATGAAACACACCGCGCTGGTGCTGCGTCAATACATGCCGGAACGGTTTGAAGCAGCGGCGGATTATTTGGTACAAATCATTACTGCATTGCGCCGGCGCGGCGTACAGGAAAACAGTTTTGTGTACATGTTCTTCCCGGATTACGTTGAAATGTATGGCCTTGACCACTACGACGCCGCCGTAAAAAGCATTGAGCAGGTAACACAATTTACCAGTTGCGAATTTGCCGTGCGGCCGTTTATTATCCGCTATGGCGATAAGATGATGCGGCAGATGTATCGCTGGTCGGAGCATGACAGTCATCTGGTAAGGCGGTTGTCCAGTGAGGGCAGTCGTCCGCGCCTGCCCTGGGCCATGGCCATTCCGGCGCTCAAGAAAGACCCGCGGCCTACGTTGCCCATCCTGGAAAATCTGAAATGCGACTCTTCAGAATTTGTGCGCCGGAGTGTGGCCAATCATTTGAATGATATTAGCAAAGACCATCCGGCTATTGTGGTAGGACTGGCGAGGCAATGGAAGGGGATGGGAAAGGAAACGGATGGAATTATCAAGCATGCGTGTAGGACGTTGCTGAAGCAGGGGCATCCGGAGGTGTTGAAATTGTATGGGTTGAATGGGGCGGATTTGGCGGTGTTGCGGTTTAAAGTGGTAACGCCGGTGGTGAAGGAAGGCGGATTTTTGGAATTCTCCTTTACGGTGCAAAACAATAGCAAAAAACCGCAGCCGGTGCGCCTGGAATACGGGGTGTATTACCGGAAGAAGAGCGGGGAATTGAGTCGCAAGGTGTTCAAGATCAGTGAGGGGGTGTTGGCGGCCGGGGAGAAAAAGGTGGTGGAGCGGCGGCATTCATTTAGAAAGATTACTACGCGGGTGTATTATGCAGGCGGGCACGGGGTTTCGGTGATTGTGAATGGAAGGGAGGGGGTGGTAAAGGGGTTTGAGTTGGTGGTGTAGGGGTGCTTTTGGTATTGGATGGGTATGTTACAGGCTGGCGGGAGGCCTTTCTGGCATAAAACCTTGATTTTTCCGGGTCTGTAGTTTTTTGTCAATTGAGAAAATCCTTATTTTTGCTGCCCGTTTTGGAGAAACGGGATATAATCCTCCTTAGCTCAGCTGGTTAGAGCATCTGACTGTTAATCAGAGGGTCGCTGGTTCAAGTCCAGCAGGGGGAGCTTGA
>CALCIN010000048.1 GCA_937961055.1 uncultured Chitinophagaceae bacterium
TGGGTCAGTACCAGCCGGTCCCGGGCATCATAGACCATATACACTTCACCGGCCCCCGGCACTTTTTTCATGATCATGCGGTTGCGGTGATCGTATTCGTAACGGAAACATTGTTCATTTAATAGGGCGCCACTTAGGGCGTTGATATTCCAGTTTTGTTGATTTAATACTTGTACGCCTCTCGGTTGTATCACACAACGAAGATTGTTCAGGTCATCATAGATGTAATAGGTACAATAAAAATTGGAATATCCCAGTCCGCTTCCATCATCAGCGTCCCCTGTCATGTGCACTTTCCTGAGTATTACCCTTCCCAGCTTGTCTTTAAATTCTATCACCTGTTTATTGTCTTCATCCACTATGGCTGTTTTATAAAGTTCACCGGCCGCGTACACGCCTGTTACACTATAGGTGCCCCAACCGCCAGGAACATTGGTAACGCTCCATATTTTTACATCGTCAGCTTCCGTATTCACCCCATATTTCGTTTTTGTACCATGGCGGTTTGCCTCTGACGCCTCTCCGGCAGTACCCACCCAACTGTTGCCGGGAGCGTAGGTTTCCAGTACGCGGTTAAGGGGTGAAGCTTCAAATACTGTTTGCCCATAGTAGTAGGTTTCCCCTTGACTTCCATATTGCGCCTGCATAAAACTCTCCTGTTGCTGAAAGGGATTCGGCTTTAAAAGTCCATCACTGATACTGGTGTTGCCTCCTGTATTGTTTGCAGCAAAGGGGAGGTATTTTAACTGCTCGCGCCCAAAGGCATCATACACTACTGGGGTTACCATGTCCACTGCTGATCCACCCGTAGGCAGGGAACCCTGTTTCACTACTGTTTGCAGCGGACGGCCAAGACCGTCGAAATATTGGGTAGTTATTTTTGCAGTCTGCAGATTCGTATGAAGTGTCAAATCATTATGATGGGTAACCGGCTTTACCACATCCCAGGCGCGGATATAATTGGTGGGGGCAGATGATTGATAAGGCTGCGGTAAAGGAGCCGGTGCCTGTGCAAATGACTGCTCATACCCTAACAAAGCCGTAAACAGAAACAGCAAAATCCCTTTTCTATAATTATGATGCTGTGGCATATGTTACAATTGAAATTCGTTATCAAAAAACATCAATATGGTCGTTCCAACTCTGGCTGTTCATAAAGAGCACATTGTTAAAAATTCCTTCTAAACCACTTGTATCCATGGTAGTCGTTCCTCCTATGTAGAAATAGTTGGGGGCTGCATTGCCATTTACATTATATATCCTGACATCATAAAGACCTTTACGGATCTGACCTATGTAGCCTCTTACCGTTTTTGGTATCTCCAGGTCAAAGACCTCTTGCGTTGTAAGATTGGTGAAAGTGACCCGCCAACCTTCTTCATCCGCATAGTTATTGGCGTTAATATTCATCATAGGCAAGGGGACTGGACAGACATCAGGATTATTTGATACAGCCACCCACCGGACTTGTCCAAAACCTGGAGAGTTTGGATTCACGTCTCTTTGTTCCTGTTCCTGCCAACCTGTATTATTGCCATTGGAATTTTTCTGGCATCGCAGGGGTGTTTCTGTATTTTGCCAGATAGGGCTAGTAGCAAGAGGGCATGCAGAAAAATTGTCGCCAATATTAACCCACCTTGTTTGATTATAGGTTACAGAAAGCGGGTTCGCATCTATTTGTTCTCTTTCCTGGTTACCGGTATTTTGATTATTGATATCCTTCTGGCACCTTACAGCAGTAGCCGTGTTTTGCCAGTTGGGCGCTGTAGCTGAACCTACTCCAAATCCGCAATTCTCCGGTTGTCCATAATAGTTGTAACAAATCTGTTTAAGAATTCTTCCTTCAAAGTCCTTGACAATACGTAATCGGTTAAAATTATCGTATTCATAATAGGTGGTCCTGCCATTTGGATCAGTTTCGCTGGTAATACCTACCATCGGTTTATACGTATAGGTGTATACCTGCACCTCAGGTGTTGCTGCATAATAGTCGCGAATGTTGTTCAGCAGGCTTCTGACAGCAGCGTCGTTATTGGCAATATTTGTTGCATTGTCTATCTGTGCCTGTGATACTATTGCGCTAACAGAACTGTAGTCTGCCCCGAATACCTTTACCACGGGATACCGCTGCCCATATCCCCATAGATAAACTTCTTTTACATCATTAGCCTTTTGCTGCTCTACTACATTCTTTTGATTATCATATTGATTGATAGATATCTTTTCTTCAGCAGCATCATTAAAATTAAAGGCAAACACCTTATGCAGCAGCGCATCATCCTGATAGGTTTGGTAAACGGTATTCAACAAACTATTATTAAGGTATTTCTTTACAACTACAGGGCGGTTAATCTCGTTCCTGTAAACTAATGTCTCTAACTGCGATTCCTGAGAGCCAGGAATATTTGGAATACCTAATTGATAAGGGTACCAATATCGGGTTTTGTGTACATCTCCCTTGCTATCAGTTACAATTTCCGACTCCAGGTTAAGATGAATCTGTTCATAGGTGTAGTTAGTTGTAGCAGTAATGATGTTTGCCGGATTATCTATATCATAAATAGTTTTTGTAACTGAAGACAGTTTTGTTGCCCCCGTTGTAATATCATAATGAAGATGGGCAAATTGCGGTTGACCATCAGGAGGCGTTTGAAAAAACGGATTTGGATCCTCATATCCCCGGTAATAACGGCAAAACGTTTGCGCAACCGAAATCGATTCTCTAACAAATAAGTCGTGGCTATAGGTTGTTTTTTCAACTAATGTAAACGTGTTATTATGGTATTTATAGTGCTCAGTGGAAACAAGAAGCACATCCTTGAAATCGTCCCTGTTGTCCACATAGATGGGGCTCAGGAAACTTGTCCACACATTTGTTGCAGATGTAGGGAAGATATATTTGTACACAGTCTTACCCAATGGCTTACTCCCATCAGCAGAATAGGTATATTCAGCCACCTCCGGGTATAATATAGCTGCCCCATTGCTAAAACTCATGTTCAGGAACGGCGTGGCATTCACTGTAGTCAGCCGCTGGTTGCCCACCTGTATGGTGCCATATACAGGATGTGTGCTTTCCTCGTATATCCATTGTTGGTACACAAAATTATACCAGTCAATTTTATAGCGCATATGACCAAGGCCATCTTCATTAACTCCATATTTATATACTTTTACAATCCTGTCGCCATTGCCCTGCAGATTTTCATATCTGATTCGTTTCACTCTGAAGCCTCCTCCATTTGCCCTTTGGGGATTGTTGTGAGTAGTCTCATATTCATTGGTTTCAAAGTCAAACTGGGCAAATCCACCTGTAGGATAATAAATTCGCCTCAGTAACCCGGTAGGATTAGGCACATAAGCATTTTTTTGTGGGTAACCAATATCCAATACAACCGGTGTTGTCATCAAGCCACCATTGCTGGTCGTATCAAGGGGCCACGCATCCATGGCTCCCGTAGGCAAGTGTGCAAACCATGAATATTGATCCAATCGGAGCAGCATTCGCGGAATAAGATTCAGCCCCAATCCATTATAAAACCCCCAGAAATCAGTATTGTAATTGGCGTATACACCAAACGGTGAACCTCCCAATACCCCATCGGTCAAATCGTACACCATTTTGTACATCAGGCCATTTGCATCGTTAGTACCTGATATCCTTACGGAGTCAAGCACATATCGCTTATTTAAATTCTGATAACCTGATACTATAACAGTAGGGTCTTCGAAGGCGTTTGCCAATTCAGTCTGATACAAAGTCACTTTTTTTATCAACACGCCTGATTCATACAGCTCTATTGTAGAGAGCTGATTATTCTGGTAGGTAAACACCACCTTGCCTTTTCCATTGTTGAAGTTTATTTCCGTAAGGGGAAGCTGTTGTGAAACGCTCACGCCGCCAACTCCTACGTTGTAACTTTGCTCTATATTCAGATCTTTCCACATCTTCTCTCTTTTTAGATGACCGTACGGGCTTGGGGATGGGCGAAAAACAAGCTCATCAGGATCAACTGCTACCGGCTCAAAATCAAAATCCTGAGGATTATAACCAACACCATAGGTCATATATCCGGGACCATGACTCTGAAAACCGGCAGGATGCCATATATTCTTTGTGTCTGTAAAACCTATATTGGCTCTGAATAGCTTGGTCGGTATCTCATCAATTCCATTAATAAAATACTCCTGGATTTTCCATTGAAAATTAAAAGAGGGAATGATATTTGTTTTCTTTGTACCATATCTGAACGTTATAACTTCCGAGTTATCACTGGCAGTAATATCCGTGATTTTCCACGCAGACCTGTCTTCCGGCGGGTTATTGGAACCTGAACTTTCAACAGCCATCGGATCAGCAGGATGGATGGCTGATTTTCCAAAACGATAGCGGGTGCCATCATCATCCGTAATTTCAAAAGTATTATCATCAATAAAGTTGATCTTTATTGCCTGGTAAGGAGAAGTGGCGAAAGAGTTGATGCCTTTAGGAAGGAATCTTCCACTTTTGGTAAGCAATGAATAGAAAAAGTCATCAGGTTGCTCATCTATATTATTTTTCGATGCGGCCTCAAGGTAGGAGTTGTTATGAGACGAATGATTGGCAACTGTACCCGCCTGGGAAGGGAATGCATAATCGGGTCCATCTGCTCTACCTCTCACCGAACGTGTTATACCCATGTTGGGCGACAAAGTCCAACCCCAACCAGCAGGCCCCGACACTTCAGCCGGTTTAATTTTCCCAATGTGGTAACTGAGTTTGAATGGTATCACACCTACTCGGGTCTGTATCTCAAACAGCGGAATCTCAATCGACGGCGCTCCTGTTACATGATCTACCGGATAATTCTGATACAGAGCAATAGAAGATGCATCAGGAGAAGCTGCAATATACTTTCCCAAAGTCTGATCAATCTGTTGTGCAAATCCTGTTGTAATGTAACAGCAACAAACAACTGAAAAAACTAGTCGTACTATTTTTTTCATATTCTTCATTTATCAATAGTTAATTTGAATGCATAGTTTGCTCCTTACGCTGCCTGCGTTCGTAAAGGTTGTTGTTATATTTATCAGAAACTATATCCCACCCTGAACTTCACCGCTTGCGTTTGCGGCACCTGCTCGTAACTCAAAAAATCCCATAACAACTGCACCTTCGTCTTTTTGAAAAATTTTGTTTTGAGGGAAACAACTTTGCTCAATCCAATCAAACCACTGGAAGTCCAAACGGCCCCCTCAAGACCTCCCCCTCCGGGAGATGTGAGCGTAAGTGGCTGATAATTCTGTTCATAACCACCAGTGATAAAAAATGATTTTTTCAACCTTACATCAAGAAACGAACGAATACCGGCGCCTTCACTCGTAATGACGATGTTTCTGATATCTTTTCCCCACCCTACTTTGTAACTGCCACCAATACCGATGACGCTGTTATCGCTTAGTTTGTAACCAATTGAAAGTCCGAGATCAGTGGTAGTGGGGAAGAAATAGTTGGATCGTGTGCTTTGCAGGTTGGTGCCAAACTCCAGCCGTTGCAGGAAACTCTTTGTCTTTTGATTATTGGGCTTGAAATCGGGCAGATCAAGATCGCTGTCGCCGCCACCCAGTTTGTTGATCTTATCTTTTAGTTGGCTCAATTGCGCCTGGGCATTTTGCAGGTTTTGCTGTAATGCCTGTTGGGCATTGGGGCCACTTGCAGCCAGTTGCGATTGAATCAGCTGCTGCACCTGGTTTCTTGTTTGCAAACCGGTTAAGGCTTGTGGCGTGCCATAGTTAGCGGGCATGCCGAACAATCCGGCAAGTTCGGAATGCTGCTGCATGAAGTCTTTGAATACATCCAACTGCGTGAGCAAACCCAGTGCTTTGCGCGTGAGCTTGTCCGGATCATTTAAAAGATCCTTGTATTCTTTTACCTGCTGCGAATAATAGTACAGGTCTTTATTAAAATCAGTATACGTCTTGCGCAAGCCTTTCGGTAGTTGGGTATACTTGCTCAGGGTTTGTTTGATCTGCTCTTTTCGTTGCCGGATAAATGCTTTGACTTCTTCTGATGTGCCCAGTTTTGCCTGTAGATTCTTTACTTGCGCTAAGGATTGCTGCAGGTTGGCGCCGGAAATACCTTCTCCTTTATCAAGCAGGTGGTTATGCTGCTGCAGGAAAGACAATGAGGCTTTGAGACTATCTACATAAGGGAGGTACTGCCCATTTCTGCTGTTTTCTGAAGCAGTGGTTGCTTTCATTTTGTCTCCTATGGCTGCATATTCTGCTTCGGCGTTTCCAAACAGCTCTGCCGCAGCAGCAGCATCAGTCCTGGCCAGTTTGCGTTGCAGTTTCTTTTCTTTCTGTAATAGTCGTTGCAGGTACTTTTCAGTCTGCCGGTCCAGTTTTGTTTCGAGAGCAGCTGACTTACTCTTTATTCTGGAAATAAACCTTTCAGGGAAAGCGGTAATCTTTTCCGGTGCAGCAGCATCCTGCGAAATTCCCTGCAAATGCAGGCAAAGCAAAGCAAGCAGAAATGATATTGGTTGCAGGGCTATCCGCACAGGATGTCAGTTTATTGGTGAATTTTCTTTTGGTGCCTCGCTAACAAGGTGCGGATTGAAAATGATGGTAAATCTAATAAGTTGAACAATACGCTGAAGTACGAATTAATAAGTGCGCAGTTTTGGATGATATTCGCGTCGTTTTGGATGATATTCGTGCAAGACGCAACGTCAATTTTGGTTTTAAACAAAGCAGTCATACCGATCTACATAATGCAGCAAGGCTGAACTATAAAGACTCCGCGGCACTATTGATGTACGTGAACGCCCACTACTACTCCCAAAGCCTATATCAACTATATATTCCTGGATGAAAATTTCCGGTTTGTATCCGGTAATTTTAGCCGTGTAGGGGCTGCCAATGCGGTGAAGAATCACTACGATGATGCGTCTATGCAGGATATAACTGTTCCGCGAAATGGTTATCTTTATGTGTATGTTAGCAATGAGAGCCCGGTGAATGTGTTCTTTGATAATCTGCAGGTGATTCATACGAGGGGGCAGGTGTTGGAGGAGACGCATTATTATCCGTTTGGACTGACGATGGCGGGGATTAGTAGTAAGGCATTGAAGACGAACTACGCTGAGAACCGGAAGAAATTTAACGGAATTGAACACACTACAGACTTTGATTTAAACACTTATGACGCATTTTTTAGAAGTGCGGATCCGCAAATTGGCAGATGGTGGCAGATAGATCCGAAGCCTAATATGGCAGAAAGCCCATATTCAATGATGGGTAATTATCCGATTTTAAATGCCGACCCATTAGGAGATACTTTACGAGGTTCTTCTGTCCAAGATGCGAGAAGATTGCAAAGGATAATTAGGCAAACGTTCAGAGGCAAAGAAATGAAAGCAGTGAGACAGATGTTTCAGCGCGCTCAATTTAGAGGAGATAAAGTTACAGGTACAGGGAATCTTTATAGGGATGGCACTTCTCATGGCGGAACTACCGGCACGCCTTTAACGTACGGGCAAGCAAGTGAAACTCCTGCTTATTTGCAGCAGATGAACATTCATCTTATAATGCGAACATTCCTTAGAATATTGCCATGACAGTAAGAAAAGCTATAACACTACTTTGCTT
This sequence comes from uncultured Chitinophagaceae bacterium, assembly GCA_937961055.1. Taxonomy (GTDB): domain Bacteria; phylum Bacteroidota; class Bacteroidia; order Chitinophagales; family Chitinophagaceae; genus CALCIN01. Next base: position 7,633 of record CALCIN010000048.1, read on the forward strand.
TAATATCATCGCTTTAACCGCTTCTGCGCAACAACAGAGGCATATCGAAGACAGCACAAAAGCTAACAACTTAATTATTGATAAATTAAAGTCGCTTGAAGGCACAGGAGTACAGAAGTTCTTGTATTTGTATTCAGATGCAGGCACTATTGCGATAATGTATGAGAAAGACGGGAAAATAAAGGGTGTAAAATCTTATTACAAGGGAAAACGGGGATCAAGGTTCAAGAGTTTAAATTTATCAAAAGAAGATAAATCAAATTTTGAAACGTGCATGGCGATAGCCTCGAAGGATACGATTGTGAGTTTTTCAAATTGCAAGGATTTTGTTCACTCCTATAATCGAATTGTTTTTAAGGCTGTTGAAAACAAACATTCTCTTAAGGGAAACTTTACATCTGATTGCGCGGAGGCATTAGAGAAAAATAGTATGCTTGTACTATTTAACATTTACAAGAGGTTTCTTGTTTATTAATAAGTTAACTCAATAGCAAATAAGCCGCAGCGATCACTGCGGCTTTATTGTTTATGATGCGTATGCCTGTTTCGTTTTTACATCGCGTATATAGCCAGCGATCACCCGCAGTAATGCGTTTTTATCTTCCTGTGGCAATGCATCGACTTCTTTAAAATAGCGGATCACTTCTGCATCCTGCAGCGCGGCATTGGCTTTATCTTCTGTGTTACCGTTTACCAGAAAATCAACAGTGGTATCGAGGGCATCAGCAATTTTTTTGATTACGGCCGCCGGCGGCTGCGCATCCTTTGTCTCATACCGCCCGATCTGCGCATAAGACCAAGCTAAAAATTATCCACATGGTAAAGAATGAAAATCTTCTGATCCCCGCGGCCGGAAGGCCGCAGATCATTGCCTTCTCCATGAATGAGGATGTAAATTCTTGCCATGTTGACCCAGGATTCCTGCATGATGACCCACCCCGGTTATCGGCAATAAGAGTAAGAGCTT
>CALCIN010000049.1 GCA_937961055.1 uncultured Chitinophagaceae bacterium
ACCGAGGCTGGCGGCCGGTATGCCGTGAAATCGCTTGTTACTGCCGTACAGGCGCTGAAAGAAAACAAGATTCATGGCCTGGTAACCGCGCCTATTCATAAAAAGAATACCCGTTCTGCCGAGTTTAATTTCACCGGTCATACGCCTTACCTGAAACACGTGTTCAATGTGCCCGATGTGGCCATGCTGATGGTTGCGGAGAATATCCGGGTAGGGCTGGTAAGCGAACATGTACCGCTGTCTGAAGCCGCCAAACACGTGACGAGGGAAGCGATCCTGTCGAAACTCAATATTATCAACCAGGCGCTGATCAAAGACTTTGGCATTGACAAACCCAAAATTGCGGTGCTGGGGCTGAACCCGCATGCCGGTGATGAAGGATTGGTAGGCAAGGAAGAGGAAGAGATTATTAAACCTGCCATCAAGGAAGCCAAGCACAGCATGCTGGCCATGGGTCCCTACCCGGCCGATGGCTTTTTTGCACGCCGTCATTTTGAGAAATTCGATGCGGTACTGGCCATGTACCACGACCAGGGATTGATCCCCTTCAAATCGCTGGCTATTTCAGAAGGCGTGAATTATACTGCCGGATTGCCGGTGATCAGAACATCGCCGGATCATGGCACGGCCTTCGACATTGCAGGTAAAAACAAAGCCGATCATACTTCCTTTCTGGCCGCTGTGTTTGAATGCATCGATATTATCAGCCGGCGTCATGGGTATATTCAGAGCCGCCGCAACCCGGTGAAAAAAGTAACGCCGTCGATACTGGCGAACGTGGAAGACGAGAAGATCGAGGAAACACCGGAAGGCGAAGGCAATTAGTGGCTGTGGCCCTGCAGCGGAAGTATTTAGTAATTGCAGAGGCGCCAATGATTTATAAAAAAAGAAATCGGAAGACCTACTTCCGATTTCTTTTTTTATTGTTATGGTGATTTAGTGTTTAACGATACGTTTGGTAAACCGTTCATCAGGTGTGATGGCTTCCACCACATACTGACCGGTGGCCAGCATACCAAACATGTTGAATGAATAGGTATTTGCTCCGGCAGAGGCGCTCACCTTGTTCACCTTGATCAGTCTACCTTTCATATCAAACAGTCGGAAGGTAACTGTTTGCGGTGCAGGAAGGGTAAGCCTCATGGAAGAACCGGCGGTAATGGGATTGCCGAGAATTTCAAATTTGCCGGGCCGGTGAACTTTGAGCAATACTACAGACGAATATTCGTAAGAATTATCAATATCTACAATTTTCAGCCTGTAATAGAAATTGGTACCGGCAACATTGGCAATGTTGTCATCAAAGGTATAGGTGTGAATGCCGGTGTTATTCAGGGCCGTTACCTGGCCTACTTTTACAAAGGTTCCGTTATCAACCCTTCTTTCAATTTCATAGCGTGCAACATTGTGTTCATCGGTCACTTTCCAGCGCAGTTCATTGTAACTGTTCTTGCGGGCGCCTGTGAATGAGATAATGTTTACAGGCAGTGAGCTGATATCGGCCAGGTCGCCGATCATCAGGCCCTTGCCATGTGTGGCAGCTACAATTCTATTGTCTGCCGTTATTTGGAGATCAAATACCATGGTAGCATCACTGAAGCCATCATTAAAATCGAACCAGTGCAGACCGAGGTCGGGACTTACGTAAATTCCCAGGTCACTACCGGCATATACCACTGTAGGATGCACAGGATCGAATACGATGGCGTTGAACGGCACGTCGGGCAGGCCTATGCCGCGGTTAACCCATGTGGCACCCCCATCGCCGGAAAGCCATATGTGAGAATCTCCATATCCACCCAGGGCCACCATGATACTGTCATCGTTGTTTGGTTTAATGGCAATGTCCATAATGAAATGGTTCGGAAGCCCCCCTGATACTGTAGTCCAGGTGGGCGTGGCAGCATCCGCATTAGTCGTTTTCCTCAATGTGGGTCCACCGGTTACGTTCAACTTATTGTCTACCCTTTGAGAAAAAGGAGAAAGTGAAACGTACACTTTGTTTGGATTGGTAGGAGAAACTGCCAGTGTTACAGCTGTTTTATACTGTGCTTCGATATACCTGTTGGCAGAACTGTAAGTGCCATTAGTCCATTTATCTCCACCCGAGGTTGATCTATGTAAATTATCGGAGGCAGCATAGGCTATGCTGGGGTCAGACGGAGCGAACGCTATGGGAGCCATAAATGCAGTACGATCATCCGCAACAAACGCCCACGAGCCCAGGCGGGTATTAAAGGTTCCCATTACTCCACCGGTAGATCTGTTTACAGTCAGGGCGTCATTGGATGCCAGCACAGTATTATCACTGTTCGGGGCTATGGCCGAAGGGCCACCATCTCCTCCCAACCGTTTGCTCCAGGAACCATTGTTATATGCCCAAACTCCATTATCCTGCAAACCGCCTATAAACCGGTTTGCAGTGAGCTTTGAAACGCCCAGGCTAGCATAAAACTGGGCAATTTCCAGGCCGCTATTGCGCGTCTGGAAAACTACATTGCCAGCATTTGCTCCATTGATGTTAGTGGTGCGGTATACTCCTCCATCACAAGCCACATACAAAATGTTGGAATTGTTTGGATCAAATACCACATCATGGATATCATCATGCAACGAGCCATGAATATTTTCAACACTTCCCGAGCTGCCTGTGCCATCTGTGTATCTGTATAATTTAACACCGCCCAATATGATTTTGTTACCATTACCCGGGTTTACAGCTATAGCGTGCGCGAACCAATGCTGGAAATTTGCATGCAATGAATTATTCTTTACTGTCCAGTTACTTCCAAAATCGGATGACTTATACAATTCATTGTCTGTATAGCTGCGGTGGTTGTTGGTGGTAGTAACGCCCATGCCTACACTGGCAAATATTACATCTGCATCGGTGGGATGCGCCGCCAAACGTACAAAACCGTGAAAAACAGACGGAAACCCTGTGCCCGTGACATGGGTCCAGGAAGAGCCTCCGTTGGTTGTTTTATAAATGCCTTTGCCGGTATTGGTCAGGTTGCCAACTGCAGCCA